>NZ_BOPA01000113.1 GCF_016863515.1 Micromonospora gifhornensis | reverse complement strand
ATCACACGCGTCCCACGGCATGTCTTGCTCGCCCCAAGCAGACCAGGCGAACAAGCTCGGGCCTTGCCGAGGTGCACTCAGGAACCCACTGCTCCGAGTGACCGTGCGCAGCCGCCGTGAACCGGAGAGCGGCATCCCTACCAACTCGTCTCCGCGCTCTGTCTCCCGCACTGCTAGCAACTCACCGTTCCCGACGGTTAGGTCCCCCACCGATGCTGGACTGACCAGCACAAGTTCATCGCCCCGATAGCGACTCCGGTAAAGGCCACCTGCGCCGACGCACCAGATCGCCCCATCCGCGACAGCAAACGATCCGCCACCGTATGCGTGAATGTCGTTAGAGCGTGTCTCAGGTGGTGAGTTTGAGGTAGCGGTTGTGGCAGGTCAGGGCGGCGGCGAGGGTGATGAATGCGCAGTACAGGCCGGGGTCGCGTTCGTAGCGGATGGTCAGTCGGCGGTAGCCGGTGAGCCATGCGAAGGTCCGCTCGATGGCCCATCGGTGTTGGCCGAGGCGGTGGGGGG
>NZ_BOPA01000112.1 GCF_016863515.1 Micromonospora gifhornensis | reverse complement strand
CAGGACAGCGGTGCGGCCAGGGCGGGGCGGGGTGACGAGGGTGGCGGTGCGCAGGGCGGTGGTGAGGGTGTTGCGGTCGGCGGCGACCGCGACGGCCCGGTGGGCGAGCAGGGCGCGGCCGGTCAGCAGGGAGCGGGCGAGGTCGGCGGGTTGTCCGACGGGGTGGTCGGCGAGCTGGTCGAGGTTGGCGCGCAGGGCCTGCGGGGTGGCTGCCGAGACGACGAGCGGGACCGGCAAGCCGGTGCCGGACGCCGTCGGCTCGTCGGCGGCCGGTTCGGCCTCGACGGCTGGCGGTTCTTCGAGGATGACGTGGGCGTTGGTGCCACCGATTCCGAAGGAGGAGACTGCGGCGCGGCGGGGGCGGCCGGTGTCGGGCCAGTCCTGTCGGGACGACAGCAACCGCACCGCACCGGAGTCCCAGTCCACCATCGGCGACGGCACCTCACAGTGCAGTGAGCGCGGTGCCACTCCCGCCCGCATCGCCTGCACCATCTTGATCACACCACCCACACCCGCCGCCGCCTGGGCA
>NZ_BOPA01000111.1 GCF_016863515.1 Micromonospora gifhornensis | reverse complement strand
CGTCGTGGAATCGGACGGTGGAACGGACCTGCCCCACCCAATACTCCGGATCCGACCACTGCGACGTCACCGGCTGTCCCGTCACCGTCGACACCGCCGACACCACCGGCTCCGCAAAAGACAACTCCCGAACCACAGCCCGGAACTCATCCAACATCGGATCCATCAACGACGAATGAAACGCATGCGACACCACCAACGACCTCGACCGACACGACAACCGACCCACCACCGACTCCACCGCACCCGCCACCCCCGACAACACCACCGACCGCGGCCCATTCACCGCACCAACCGACACACCATCCACCAACAACGGCACCACCTCCTCCTCAGAGGCCTGCACCGCCACCATCACCCCACCCGCCGGCAACGCCTGCATCAACCGACCCCGCGCACCCACCAACCGACACGCATCCGACAACGACAAAACACCCGCCACATGAGCCGCAGCAATCTCCCCCACCGAATGACCCACCACCACATCCGGCCGCACACCCCACGACTCCAACAACCGAAACAGCGCCACCTCCACCGCAAAAATCGCCGGCTGCGCATTCCCCGTCGCATCCACATCCCCCGCATCCCACACCAGACGCGAACACACCTCCTCCCACACCCGCCGAAACACCGGAAACACCCCCACCAAACCCTCACCCATCCCCACCCACTGCGACCCCTGACCGGTGAA
>NZ_BOPA01000110.1 GCF_016863515.1 Micromonospora gifhornensis | reverse complement strand
GGTGTCGGCGTACGACTTCGGGTGCCCAGATAGGTACGGCTGAACGTACCCAACCACTGACCCTGCCTGGGGCCGGTGTCGGTGACGTTGCGTAGCCTTCCAGGCGGAGAGGGCCGTTCTCGATGGAAGGGTGAGCGTGGCGCGTACCTGGCTGTCCATACGGGTTGAGCTGGTCTCGGGTCGTGGCATCGACCTGTGGCCTCGACCCGGCAGGGTCTTCGCCGCGAGCCGGTCACACACCTTCGCCCAATTGGCTGACGCGATCGACCTGGCGTTTGCCCGCTGGGACCTGGCCCACATGCACATGTTCACGCTGGCCGACCAGACCCAGGTCACGCCGCTCAAACTGTGGGATGGCGAGGCACCCGAGGGCAGCACGGACAGCGACCGGACCAAACTGAGTCGGCTGGGCCGCGGCGACCAGTTCGCGTACCTGTTCGACTTCGGTGACGACTGGGCGCACCTGTGCACAGTCGCCGAGTCCCGAATCGACCCGCTCGAGACGCTCGGCGGTCTGCCTGCCGAGCCGATGCCGTACTTCGGCTGGGGTGACCTGCCCGACCAATATGGCCGGCGCTGGGACGGCGACGACGGCGAGTCGCAGCCACCGAAACCTCCCCGCCGACCGCTTGCCGACCTTCCGCCGCTACTGCCGTGGTGGGGACCCCGCCAACGCGGACAGTAACGGCCTGGAGGATCTCGGACGATCA
>NZ_BOPA01000109.1 GCF_016863515.1 Micromonospora gifhornensis | reverse complement strand
GGAGCGGAACGTGGCCACGTACCACATCGTCAGCGAGGACATGCAGGAGTCTTCGACCTGGCTGAAGCAGAACATGCAGACGCTGTTGGACGGGATGAACCAGGCCAAGAGCAAGATCGACACGCTGATCCAGGGTGGCTACAACACCCCGGCCGCTCAGCAGAAGTTCGGGCCGTACTTCGACGAGTACAAGGGCAGCGTCGACCAGACCCTGAACGGCATGGAGGGCATCAGCCAGTACCTGACGCAGGTCAGCGACGCGTTCTCCGAGACGGACAACCAGACCGGGGCCAGCCTCGGCCGCTGAACGACCGGACGGGCCCGGGCCGCGTGGTGAGCGGATCACCGCGCGGCCCCGCCCGTCCCGACGGACCACCCGACCAGGAGACCCTCGTGCGCCTGCAGCTCACCGTTGCGGATCCGTCCACCGCCGTCATCGAATACCAGGTCGAGGCGGCCCCCGAGAACACCGTGGGGGAACTCGCCGAGGCGCTCGCCGCGCGGCGGCCGGAGCCCACCGGCACACCACCGGCGATCTTCGTCGCCGGTGCGACCTATCAGCTCGACCTCGGTGAGCACACCATTGGCACCGCGAGCGTCAGCCGGGTCGGCCTCACGGACCCTTCGCTCGCCCCGGTGATGGCGTCGGTCCGGGTCCTGCCGGACGGCAGGTGCCGGTTGCGGCCGGAGCAACCCGGCCTCCTGCTCGACCGGGTCGAACTCGACGGGGAACAGGCGTGG
>NZ_BOPA01000108.1 GCF_016863515.1 Micromonospora gifhornensis | reverse complement strand
GCGTGTTTGAGATGAGGTTGGTTAGGGCCAGGTGAAGGTGCGGCGGGGTTGTCGGCGGGTGGGTTGGCCGCGGGTGATGCGGCGGGTCATGCCGGCGATGGCGGCCCAGCGGATGATGGCTTCGGAGACTTCGGGGTGGCGTTCGTAGTCGCGGGCGAGTCGGCGGCAGTTGGTGAACCAGGCCAGGGTCCGCTCGACCACCCATCGTCGCGGGTGCACGGCGAATCCGCGCTGGTCGGCGGGTTTGCGGACGATCTCGACGGTGGTGCGCAGGATGTCGCGTGCCCAGTCGACGAGTCGTCCGGTGAAGCCCTGGTCGGCGAAGACATGCCGGATCGGTGTGGCCAGGTAGGTGCTGAGCAGGGTGGTTTTGGCGCCGTCGCGGTCCTGCCAACTCGCCGCGAGGACGGTCACGGTGACCAGTAGTCCCAGGGTGTCGGTGACGATGAACCGCTTGCGGCCGTTGATCTTCTTCCCGGCGTCGTAGCCCCGGCTGTCCCGCCCGACGGTGTCGGCGCCCTTCACGCTCTGGGAGTCGATGATCCCCGCGGAGGGCTGGGGGTCACGGCCCTGCTGCACCCGGGCCTTGACCCGCAGGGTGTGCAGGAGTCTCTCGGTGACGCCGGCTTCTTCCCACCGAGTGAAGTACCAGTACACCGTCTGCCACGGCGGCAGATCCGCCGGCAGGTACCGCCACGGACACCCCGATCGCACCACGTACAGGATCGCGTTGACGATCTCCCGCCGCGGATGCTTCTCCCTACGACCGTCCGTGTTCGGCTCCGGCAACAACGACTCGATCAGCGCCCACTGGGCATCAGTCAGGTCAGACGGGTAACCACGACGCGCAGACACCACGCCACCCTGCCCGCCACGCCGGCAGATGTCACGCCGCCACACCATCCACAACAGACCTTCTCAAACACGCTC
>NZ_BOPA01000107.1 GCF_016863515.1 Micromonospora gifhornensis | reverse complement strand
CCGGGGAAGGTGGCGTTCCTGTTCGCCGGACAAGGCACCCAACGCCTCAACATGGGCCGCCAGCTCTACGACACCAACCCCACCTTCGCCCACGCCCTCGACACCGTCACCAACGCCCTCAACCCCCACCTCAACCAACCCCTCCTCGACATCATCTTCGGCACCGACCCCCACCTCCTCAACCGCACCGAAAACGCCCAACCCGCCCTCTTCGCCATCGAAACCGCCCTCTACCACCTCCTCACCCACCACGGCATCCACCCCGACTACCTCCTCGGCCACTCCCTCGGCGAAATCACCGCCGCCCACGCCGCCGGCATCCTCACCCTCACCGACGCCGCCACCCTCGTCACCACCCGCGCCAAACTCATGCAAACCGCCACCCCCGGCGGCGCCATGATCGCCATCGAAGCCACCGAAACCGAAATCCAACCCACCCTCCACCCCACCGTCACCATCGCCGCCATCAACACCCCCACCACCACCGTCATCAGCGGCGACCACCACCACACCCACGCCATCGCCCACCACTGGCGCCAACAAGGCCGACGCACCACCACCCTCACCGTCAGCCACGCCTTCCACTCCCCCCACATGGACCCCATCCTCGACACCTTCCACACCACCACCCAAACCCTCACCCACCACCCACCCCACACCCCCCTCATCACCAACCTCACCGGACAACCCCTCACCAACCCCACACCCGAACACTGGACCCACCACCTCCGCCAACCCGTCCGCTACCACGACGCCACCACCACCCTCACCCACCACGGCGTCACCCACACCATCGAAATCGGCCCCGACACCACCCTCACCACCCTCACCAAAACCAACCACCCCACCCTCACCACCACCCCCACCCTCCGCCCCCACCACAACGAAAACCACACCCTCACCCACACCCTCGCCACCACCCCCACCACCAACT
>NZ_BOPA01000106.1 GCF_016863515.1 Micromonospora gifhornensis | reverse complement strand
GGCGAAGACGGTCTTGCCGCTGGTGCGGGTGCCGCGGTGCACGGCGGGGTGCGGACGGTCGTCGGCCAGGGCGAGCAGAGCCTGGCGCAGGTCGGCGGGTTGGGTGCCGAGGACGGCGGCGCGGTGCGTCAGGGCTGCGCGGCCGGTGGCGAGGGATCCGGCGACGTCGAGGGGGTCGGTGTCCGGGTCGGTGAGCAGGTCCGCGATGCGTCGGGCGGTGTCGGCCAGGGCGGCGGGCCCACGGGCGGACAGCAGCAGGGGTATGCGCTGCGGGCGTGGTTGCGCGGTGGGCTCGGCGACGGGTTCGGGTGCAGGGGCCTGTTCGAGGACGACGTGGGCGTTGGTGCCACCGAATCCGAAGGACGACACGGCTGCGCGGCGGGGACGACCGGTGTCGGGCCACTCCTGCCGAGTGGACAGCAACTGCACCGCACCGGAGTCCCAGTCGACCATCGGCGACGGCACCTCACAGTGCAACGACCGCGGCGCCACCCCCGCCCGCATCGCCTGCACCATCTTGATCACACCACCCACACCCGCAGCAGCCTGCGCGTGACCGATGTTCGACTTCAACGACCCCAACAACACCGGCACACCACCAGTACGGGACCCGTACGTGGCCAACACCGCCTGCGCCTCAATCGGATCACCCAACGACGTACCCGTCCCATGCGCCTCCACCACATCCACATCCGACGCCGACAAACCAGCAGCACCCAACGCCGCCCGAATCACCCGCTCCTGCGCCGGACCACTCGGCGCCGTCAAACCATTCGACGCACCATCCGAATTCACCGCACTACCCCGCACCACCGCCAACACCCGATGACCCCTCTCCCGAGCCACCGACAACCGCTCCACCAACAACAAACCCACACCCTCAGCCCAACCCGTACCCCCCGCACCCGCACCAAACGACCGACAACGACCATCCACCGCCAACCCCCGCTGACGCGAAAACTCCAC
>NZ_BOPA01000105.1 GCF_016863515.1 Micromonospora gifhornensis | reverse complement strand
GAGGTGATCTCAGCAAGATTCGGGTAGGTAGCGGTATTCGAAGTGAGTCAGGTGTAGCGCGGCGGCGACGATCTCGCCGATCCGGCGTGGGCTGGCGGTGGTGTGGCGGAGCGTTTTCCAGCGTCCGGTCAGGATGGCGAAGCCGCGTTCGCCTTGCCAGCGCAGGCCGCGTAGCAGCCGGTTGTAGGCGCGGTTGTCGGGTGCGAGTCGGCTGCCGTCGGCGGGCTGTTTGATCGGTGTCTTGATGCCGTGGCCTGCGCTTTCGTAGCCGGAGTCGGCCAGGGTGGGCAGGTCGAGTTCGGCGGCGGACCAGTTCAATGCGGCGGTGACACCGAGTTCGCGGGCGCAGCTGGTGTCGTGCAGATGCGCGGGCATAGCCTGCGAGGTCCAGATCGGCAGCCCGTCTGGGCGCATGATCGCTTGGATGTTCGCGCCGAAGTCGCGGTGCTTTCCGGAGTACCAGGCGTCGATGGTCTCGCCCTTGACCGACAGGGTGGTCTCGGTGAGGCGGTCGCAGTCGAACAGCTTGCCGTCGAGGATCACGTGCGACCAGCCGTCGTCGGCGGCACGGCGCAGCGCGGTGTGTAAGTCGCTTGCTTGCGCGGCGAGTACCGCGATGCCCTCGTCGCGGTAGCGGTACGCGGTCGCCCGGGAGATCCCGAACCCCGCGCCGAGCAGGGCCAGGTCCTCGCCCTTGCGGAACCAGATCAGCACCAACAACGCCTGGTAGAAGCAGGTCAACGCGCGAGTGCCGCGCCGGGTCCCCTTGGCTCGACGCTCGGCGGCAAGCAGCCGGCCGAGATGCTGCACGAGTTCCCTCGGGACGTCGACCATGGCACGATAGGCAATCACGTGGAGCCCTCTCGAAGACGTGTTTCTGTCGCAAGGACGTGTCTATCGATGGCTCCACGCCTGTTTCCATCACCGCCCGACTCGACACCTTCGCCCGTGTCGTACTAATCAACACTTTTGCGCTGCTGAGATCACCTC
>NZ_BOPA01000104.1 GCF_016863515.1 Micromonospora gifhornensis | reverse complement strand
AGGGCATTCAGGCAGAGTTCGTAGCTGTTTGCCGGCTTTAAGCGTGGCGGCTTTAGGGGCGATTCGCAGGGATAAGCGAGTATTCGAGGTCGCTGGATCCGTGATCAGGGTGTCCGCTTATCTCACAAATAGGCTCTAGATTCCGTCTAGTCTAAAAATCTTATTGACTCTCCACGTTGGACGAATGCAGGGCCGGCGACTCGGTCTGGTGTAAACGGTGCGCCATGAGTAAGCGGAAGGCCTACCCGAGCGACCTGTCCGATGCCCGCTGGGCGCTGATCGAGCCAACACTGAGCGCTTGGCGGCAGGCCCGACTCGACCGGCGGCCCACCGGCCAGCCGGCCACCGTGGAATTGCGGGAGATCTTCAACGCGATCCTGTACGTCAACCGGACCGGAATTGCCTGGAAATACCTTCCCCACGACTTCCCCTCACACAATACGGTGTACGCCTACTACGCGGCCTGGCGCGACGAAGGAATCTTCGCCAAAATCGGATACGACCTGGCTGGGTTGGCCCGGGTGAAAGAAGGCCGTAAACCCGATCCGACGGCTGCCGTGCTCGACACCCAAAGCGTGAAAACCTCTACGAACGTGCCCGTGACCAGCCAAGGAGTAGACGCCGGCAAGAAGATCGTGGGCCGCAAACGCGGGATCATCACAGACGCCCTCGGCATCATCATCGCCGTGATCGTCACCGCCGCGAGCCTATCCGACAACGCCATCGGCACACACCTGCTGAGCGAGGCGAAGAATGCCTACCCGACGATCACCAAAGCCTGGGCGGACACCGGCTTCAAGAACGCCGTGATCGAACACGGCGCCACCCTCGGAATCGACGTGGAAGTCGTCTCCAGGAACGCCGAGAAACGCGGATTCCATGTCGTGAAACGCCGATGGGTGGTTGAAAGGAGCCTGGGCTGGCTGATGCTGCACCGCCGCCTTGCCCGCGACTACGAGACCCTGCCCGCCAGCTCCGAAGCCATGATCCACATTGCCTCGATCGACAACCTTGCCAAACGCATAACAGACGAAACCACGCCAACTTGGCGAGGCACCTACTAACCCTGCAAGACGCAAAAGGCGTAAATCAAACG
>NZ_BOPA01000103.1 GCF_016863515.1 Micromonospora gifhornensis | reverse complement strand
CCTGGGTGATTCACGGTGATCGCCGAGATGCGCTGTTCGTCGGCGTGTAGATAAGCGGAAGTGCCTGCCCTGCAAGGGAAACTTGTGATTGCGACATCTACAGGTTTCTCTCTGGGGGAGGCACTTCCAAGGTGCAGCTTACGGCGTGGTCGAAGGATCTACGGGTCACCGCGGGCGGTTCAGGTGTGGTGTCGCACGTTGGTGCGGCGTTGCTGCGGTTGCTGGCGGATCGGGCCGGGTTGACCGCAGGGTTGTCGGCGGGGCTGGCCCGGGCCGGCTGGTGGCCGATGCATGATCGGGGTCGGGTGCTGGTCGACCTGGCGGTGATGATCGCTGACGGTGGGGAAGCCATCAGCGATATCGACGTGCTGCGCCACCAGCGTGAGGTGTTCGGGCCGGTGGCCTCGGACACCACGGTGTGGCGGGCCCTGGACGAGATCGGCGCGGTGCAGTTGCGGCGTATCGCCAAGGCCAGGGCGAAGGTCCGCGCCCGGATGTGGCAGCTGTTCGGCGGCCCGCCGGCGGCGAGGGCGGCCGGGCGGGACATCGGCACCGGCGTGGTGGTCCTGGACGTCGACTCCACGATCGTGATCACACACAGCGACAAGGAAGGCGCTGCGGCCACCTACAAGCACAGCTTTGGTTTCCACCCGATCCTGGTGACCTGCGACAACACCGCCGAGTTGCTCGCGGTGAAGCTGCGGCCGGGCAACGCCGGCGCGAACACCGCCGCCGATCACCTCGACGTGCTCGCCCAAGCCATCGCGCAGGTCCCCGCGAAACACCGCCGGCACCTGCTCATCCGCGGTGACTGCGCCGCGGCCACCCACGCCGTGCTCGACTGGCTCCACGAGCAGGACAGCAAACGCGGCCGGCGGGTCGAGTACTCCCTCGGCTGGTCGATCGGCGAGGCCGAACGCGCCGCCATCACCGCCCTACCCGCCCAGGCGTGGTCACCGGCGATCAACGCCGACGGCGGTGTCCGCGACGGCGCCGCCGTCGCCGAACTGACCGGCCTGCTGCACCTGCCCGGCTGGCCGGCCGGGATGCGGGTCATCGTCCGGCGGGAACGTCCCCACCCTGGCGCCCAACTCACCCTGTTCGAGGACCGG
>NZ_BOPA01000102.1 GCF_016863515.1 Micromonospora gifhornensis | reverse complement strand
AGGGGCCGTTCACATAACGCACGGCAGTCAGGGCGAGATGGGTGACCATCTCGCCCTGACTGTGTCCGGAGCGCGTCGCCGGGTGGCGAAGATCCTTGAGTGGCCATCAGCCGGGAAGCTTGTGGTGGATGTGCACCTTCCTTCACTCCCCCGGGGGAATCTCTATGATCGTCCGTACCCGCCGTGCCGTCAGTCTCGCGACGGCGGCGCTGCTCGCCTCGGGCGCGGTCACCGCGCTGGGCGCGCCGGCCCATGCCGCTGGAACCGAGACCGACCTGACGATCACCGCCACCGACACCCGGTTCGCGGCCGGAGCCATCGACGGCAAAGTCGCCTTTGTCAGGATCGCAAATCAGGGCGAGGGCACGCCGCGCAGGGTGCTGCTCAAGGTCGACGTTTCGAAGGTGGACCAGAACAAGCTCTACCTTGAGCCGTTCACCGCCGGCGGGTGCGAGTCCACCGGCGACTCCAGGCCGGAGCTGTTCACCTGCGAGCTGGCCGAGGACATCCCCGGACCGGGCGAGACGGCCGATGTGGGTCTCGAACTGCGGAACGAGACTGATGGCGATGTCACCGAGCCGTACAGCGCTCCGGTGACCATCAGCATCGTCTCGCCGGACGACACCGACGACAGCAACAACAGCATCGACATCACCGTCGAGCTGACCCCGGAGAGCGGTGTCGACCTGGGCGTGCTCATCCTCGATGTGAAGCACCGCATCGCCCTGGACGCCCATGAGGGAATCCTCCCGTTGCGGCCGGGTGACACCTCTCGCGTCTGGAACCTGGTCTACAACTGGGGCGACCGGGTCGCCAAGGGCATCAGGCTGACCTATCAGCTGCCCGAGGGGGTGACCTTGTTCCCGATCGAAGGGTGCGAGATCAGCTCCGACAAGCGCACCGCGATCTGCGAGGACAAGGACTTCGAGCTTGAGCCCGAGTTCATGGTCGGTGTCGACCTGCGCATCGTGGTGGACGAGGATGTCGAGGCCCCGATCACCCTGAAGGGCGGTTGGATGGAGGTGTCGGCCTTCGGCGCGTTGCCGGCCGGAGTCAAGGCGAGCAAGCGGGCCACGAAGCCGTCCTTCGCCATGGCCGAGGTGCGCAGCATCGACGAGTCGAAGTTCGCCGACCTCGACCCGTCCGACAACAAGGACGACTTCGCTGTGGTGGTGACCGCTGCCGGCGGTGGT
>NZ_BOPA01000101.1 GCF_016863515.1 Micromonospora gifhornensis | reverse complement strand
AGTAAGGGGATGTAGGGTATGAATGAGGCGACGGCGATCGCCAGGGACGTCGGGAAACTGGCCCGAGGTTGGCGTGCGACCGCCGCGGCGATCGCCGTCGCCTCTGCCGTCGTTCTCAGTGGCTGCGGGAATGGCCCCGGCGTTGAACCTGAACGGCTAGCGATGGCATATGAGGGCAACGTCGAGGATGTCGCGTGGCTGCCGGGCGGTCAACTTTACGTTCTCCGCAGCGTCGGCTCTGCCGGCCCTTCGGAACTTGCGTTGATCACAAGTGGTGGCCGAGGCCAAACTGTGGCCGTTCGGTCCACCGCGTTTTGCGGCACTCCCGAAATCGTTACCATATCCAGCTTGCCGGACGGCAGGCTGGGCGCCGTAGTCGACTGCGAAGCCACCACGACTCATGTCAGTTCAAGAATTGCCGCCGTCTTGGACGATGGGAAGGTCGTCAAACTGGCAACGTTGGGTGCGCACTGGGTGATGTCCTGGAATGAAAACCTGATGGACGGATGGGTAGAGTTTGTAACCGGCAGATGCCAGAGCATTGCTCGGTACGTCAATGGTCAAGTTGCTCCGTTCCCGAAACGTGAACCGGCTCAGCTTGTGCCATTCGATCTGGATCGAGACTTCTTCAGCCCTTCCGGTTGTTCAGCACCGGGACGAGCAGGGTTTCTCGCCGTGGGACGATCCGGTGAGGTCTTCTTCCTTGTCTCGAACGAGGCCGAAAGCATTTTTGACGAACGTGCACGGTGGCATGCGGTGGCTTTCAATCCCGAGTCAGGCATCATTCGGCAGGTAGGGCCGGATTTTACTGGCCCGTACGACTTGGCGGTATCTCCGGACGGGACTTCACTATTGGTGTCTGGTCGCCACAACAACAGGTTGGGTGTCTGGCGAATTGATGCCGCCAGTGGAAAGTCTTCACGTGTTTTGTCTGGGCGATTTGGGGCGATCAGCGTAAGCGCCGACGGTCGAAGGGCCGCCGTTTCCCGTTCGACGTCAAAGGGAGACGACGTGGTGCAGTTGGATCTTGTCCAGACGAAATAGGGCCCTCGGTAGCATCGTGAACTGGCCAAACGGGGCCGGTGGCGGGCCGCCGGCCACCGCGAACCTTTTCTAAACGGATCTTGCCGGTCAGGGCGGGTGCGGCGAGGGCAGCGGGATACCCGAAAGGAACGGGTGGCCTCCCTCGCCCCACACGAGGGAGGCCCCAGGTCGTCATCGTCTAGTGTTCCGCAGCGAGCGGATGCTCCTCACCCGTCAGGCCGGCCAAGGCTACCGCGACCTCTTGCAGCGTTGCGCGCACATAGGTT
>NZ_BOPA01000100.1 GCF_016863515.1 Micromonospora gifhornensis | reverse complement strand
GGGCTTGACCCGTTTCGACGGACAGGGTCGATGAGTTGATCTTCAGGCTACCTTGAGCGCCGGCACCAAGCTGATGTCGGTGCCGTCTTCGTAGGCGGCGGGGCTGAGGTAGCCGAGGCTGGAGTGCCGGCGGCGGGTGTTGTACCAGCCTTCGATGTACTCAAATGTGGCCTGGTGGGCGGCTTTGCGGGTGGGCCAGGCCTGCCGGTGGATCAGTTCCGTTTTCAGGGTCGAGAAGAACGACTCGGCGACCGCGTTGTCCCAGCACTGCCCGCGCCGGCCCACGCTCAGCCGTACACCGTGGCGTTTCGCGAGGCGGGCGTGCTGAGCGCTCGTATATTGACAGCCGCGGTCGGAGTGGAAGACCAGGCCGTCGGCGGGACGGCGCCGGGCGAGGGCGTCGGACAGAGCGGCGTCGACCAGATCGGTCTTGAGATGGTCAGCCGTGGCCCAGCCCACGACCCGGCGCGAGGCCAGGTCGATGACGGTGGCCAGGTAGAGCCAACCTTCCCACGTGTTGATGTAGGTGATGTCGCCGCACCAGCGGGTGTCGACCGCCGCCGGGTCGGCGGTGAAGTCCCGCTCGACGAGGTCCGGCCGGTTCCCGGCGTTCGGGTCCGGGATCGTGGTCGCCTTCCAGCGGCGTGGGCTCTTGCCGCGCACGCCGGCCTCGCGCATCCGGGCGGCGATGCGTTTACGGCCGTGGCGCCGTCCGGCCGCAGCGAGTTCGGCGTGGATGCGCGGCGCCCCGTAGGTGCCGTTCGATGCCGCGTGCACGGCGATGATCTGCTCGGTGAGTTCGGCATCGACGCGGTCGCGGGCGGACTGCTCGCCGCGGGCGTGCTGGTAAAAGGCGGACCGGGAGACCTTCAGCAGCTCGCACGCACGCTTGACGTTGTGCTTGCCGGCCTGCTCCGCCTCGATGAACGGGTACACGTTCACCGGGTCTCCCTCGCGAAGAAAGCCGTGGCCCGTTTCAGGATGTCGACGTCCTGCTGCAACCGGCGGTTCTCCGCCCGCAGCCGGGCCAGTTCCGCCCGCTCGTCGGAGGCGAGCCCGTCCGTGCGGGCCCCGGCGTCGATCTCGGCCTGTTTGACCCAGGCTCGCACAGCCGTCTCGGTCAGGTCGAAGTCCCTGGCCACCTGCCCGACGGTGCGGTCACCACGCTGACACAGCTCGACGATCTCGGCCTTGAACTCGGGCGTGAACGCCCGCCTCGGCCGCGATCGCTTCTTTCCCACGCTCTCCATGATGCTGGACATCCTCCCGGAGACTCCAGGTCCCCTGATCTTGGATGTCCGTCAAAACGGGGTAGGCCC
>NZ_BOPA01000099.1 GCF_016863515.1 Micromonospora gifhornensis | reverse complement strand
GGGACTGTACAAATAACGGCTGATCGACCGATCAAGGGAGAGACGCCAGATGACGACCGAGATCACCTCGGGGCAGGAGCCGGCGGCCAGGCCGGCGGATGCGGTCACGGATGAGCAGTTGATCGCGATGCTGGTCGATCGGGCTCGTGGTGACGGGTTGAAGCTGACCGGTGAGGGTGGGCTGTTGCAGCAGCTCACCAAGCGGGTTCTGGAGTCGGCGTTGGACGGTGAGATCACCGATCACGTCGGCTACGACAAGCACGACCCGGCAGGTCGGGGCAGTGGGAACACTCGTAACGGCAGCCGGACCAAGACCGTGCTCACCGACGTCGGGCCGGTCGAGGTCCGCGTTCCGCGAGACGCGGCGGGCACGTTCGAGCCGCAGATCGTGCGCAAACGGCAACGCCGGCTGACCGGCGTCGACGACATGGTCCTGTCGTTGTCGGCCAAGGGGTTGACCCACGGCGAAATCGCCGCGCACCTGGCCGAGGTCTACGGGGCTGAGGTGTCCAAGCAGACCATCTCCACCATCACCGACAAGGTGATGGACGGCATGGCCGAGTGGCAGAACCGGCCCCTCGACAAGGTCTACCCGGTCGTGTTCATCGACGCCATCAACGTCAAGATCCGCGATGGGCAGGTCGCGAACCGGCCGATCTACCTCGCGATGGCGGTCACCGTCGACGGCCACCGCGACATCCTCGGCATCTGGGCCGGCGACGGCGGCGAGGGCGCCAAGCACTGGCTGCACGTGCTCACCGAGCTGAAGAACCGCGGCGTCGCCGACGTGCTGATGCTCGTCTGCGACGGGCTCAAGGGCCTGCCCGAGGCGGTCGAGACGGTGTGGCCACGCACAATCGTGCAGACGTGTGTGGTGCACCTGCTGCGCAACTCGTTCCGCTACGCCGCCCGCCAGGACTGGGACAAGATCGCCAAAGCGCTCAAGCCCGTCTACACCGCGCCCACCGAAGACGCCGCGACCGAACGGTTCCTCGAGTTCACCGACGCCTGGGGCAAGAAATACCCGGCGATCGTGAAGCTGTGGGAGAACGCCTGGGCCGAGTTCGTGCCCTTCCTCGCCTTCGACGTCGAAATCCGCAAGGTCATCTGCTCCACCAACGCGATCGAGTCAGTCAACGCCCGCATCCGCAAGGCCGTACGAGCCCGCGGCCACTTCCCCAACGAGCAAGCCGCCTTGAAGTGTGTCTACATGGCGTTGATGAGCCTCGACCCGACCGGCACCGGACGCCGACGCTGGACCATGCGCTGGAAAGCACCCCTGAACGCCTTCCAGATCGCCTTCGAAGGCCGACTCACCCCGGCCAACAACTGACCACCTCAACAACCAAGATCAGCCGTTAACTTGACACTCCC
>NZ_BOPA01000098.1 GCF_016863515.1 Micromonospora gifhornensis | reverse complement strand
ACTGCGGCAGTATTCCAATCCCGCCGCCTCGGATCTGCACTGATGGTGCGGTGGCTGATCGACGGGATGCTCGATCATGTGGCCGCTGGGTCGGACAGGTTGTCAGCGCCCGCCGCGCTCGGGTGGTTCGTCAAAGGCCAGTGTCATCGTGCTGTGGTACGCGCGGGACTGGGCACTCTCGCTTTGTTCGTCAAGGGGCTCTGTCTCGGTCGTCCACACCTTTACCGCCCGATACGCGAACCCGTCCTGCGCCATCGGCTCGGCGATGAAGGAGACCCCCTGTCCGGCAGCAAGCTGCCGGTACCCGTTCATGGCGATAGCCGAAAAATGGACCCAACACCCGCCGGGAACCTCGGCCCCATCGATGACACCCCAGCCTTCATCGCCGTGATAGATCCGAACGACTCCTGAGCCTGCCACCCGAATATTCTGCCCGGTGCCCGCGAGCATCGATCAGCTCGGCGGCCTGCGGTAGATTCGCCGCTGCGACGGCCGGCAACGGGGAGGGTCAGCGGGGGGATGGACGCCAGTACCGAGGAACTGCGGGACGCGCACAACGTGCTGTCGGAGTGGTACGCGGAGAACCTGGTAGGGGTGCTGGAGAGCATGCCGGTCGAACGCGCGATGCTCGACCTGTTCGCCGAGCTGACCTTGACCGTGGGCGCGGAGGTCGCGGACGTGGGCTGCGGCACCGGACGACTTCTTCCGTACCTCGCGGACCGGGGCCTGTCGCCGCGCGGGGTGGATCTGTCGCCAGGGATGGTGGAGGTGGCGCGGCGGGAGCATCCGGGTTTCGGGTACGCGGTCGCCGATCTGCGGGAGTTACCGTTTGGGGATGCGTCGCTGGCCGGGGTGGTGTGCTGGTATTCGTTGATCTTCCTGGCACCGGACGCCCGGGTACGGGCGTTCGCCGAACTGGCCCGGGTCGTGCGGCCGGGCGGCTACCTGGTGGCGGCGTTCAAGCACGGCGACGGGACAGGGCATCGCAACAGTCCTGGTAGCCGCGTCGGCAGTCTCGGCATCGACTTCGATCGGTACTGGCTCTCGGCCCGGGAGATGGAGGACCGCTTCACCGCCGCTGGCTTCGCCCTGGTTTTCCAGGGCGAAACCCCACCCGAAGACGCGGAGCCCCGGTACGGGTACATGCTGGTCCGCAAGACCGGCTCCACGAACGCGTAGGGTGCGGATTTGCTGCCGGCCGGGCGCGCGATACGTGACAGGATGCCGGGGTACGTCGAACGGTCGGTGGGGCCGACGGGCGGATGTCCGCGCCCAAGGGGCCTACCACTTATCTGCGCCGCACGTCGCGGCGCCGCTCAGGGCTTTGCCGATGACAGTGTGTCTGAGCTCGACTGAAGATCGCTGTGCGGCAGTCGCGGGTGACCGGACTAA
>NZ_BOPA01000097.1 GCF_016863515.1 Micromonospora gifhornensis | reverse complement strand
CTCAGAGGGTGGTTCGGTAGCTTTCGTCCATTGTGGGTTTGGGTCGGCATGTGAATGTGAGCTGTGGTCGTAACCGGTAGGTCCGGCCGGCGTTGGGCTGATCATGGGTGAGCGTGCGGCGTATCCGAGTGACCTGACCGATGAGCAGTGGGCGGTGGTCGGGCCGTTTCTGCGGGCGTGGAAGGACCGGCATCCGTCGGTGTCGGGGCATCAGGGTCGCTATGAGCTGCGGGAGATCGTGAATTCGATCTTCTACCAGAACCGGACCGGGTGTCAGTGGGCGTACCTGCCGCACGACCTGCCGCCGAAGTCGGCCACTTACTACTACTTCGCGCTGTGGCGTGATGATGGCACCGACCAGGTGATCCATGATCTGCTGCGCTGCCAGGCGCGGGAGAAGGCCGGCCGCCGGGAGGATCCGACCGCGGTGGTGCTGGACACCCAGTCGATCAGGGCGGCCAACCACGTTCCGGCGGCGACGACCGGCAAGGACGCCGCGAAGAAGGTCCCGGGCCGTAAGCGGGGTCTCGCGGTCGACGCCCTCGGGCTGATCATCGCGGTGGTGGTCACGGCGGCGTCGGTCACCGACAACTCGATCGGCGTACGGCTGCTGGACAACGTTGTGGCGCACACTCCGACGGTGACCAAGGCGTGGGTCGACGCCGGGTTCAAAGACGACGTGCAGATCCACGGCGCGATCAACGGTATCGACGTCGAACAGGTCCGGCGGTCCGACACGACCGCCGGGTTCGTGCCGGTGAAGCGCCGGTGGGTCGTCGAGCAGACCAACGGCACCCTGATGCTGCACCGCCGCCTGGTCCGCGAGTACGAAAGCCGACCCGCCTCCGCGGTGTCCCGCACCTGGTGGGCCTCGACGGCGAACCTGGTCCGCCGGTTGACCGGAACCGCCACCGCATCGTGGCGCGACCCGGGCCGGCAGCGGTGACTCCGCCGTCGCTGCTGACCCTGCTCACCGAACGCGAGACCGCCGCTGGCCTCGCCGTCGAGCGGCTCTGCGCCCAGATCGCCTCACTCACTGAGCAGCTCACCGCGGCCGAGACCGAGGTGGCCGAACTCGCCATCACCCGCAAGACGCTCCTGAGCCTGGGCCCACTCGACGCGGCAGCACCCGCTGACCCGACCGTCGCCAGCCCCGCCTACCAACAGATCCTCGCCGTGTTTCACGCCGGTACCGCACCGATGCGCGCCAAGGACATCTGCCACGCCCTGGGCACCGGCACCACCGCGAAGGACACCGAGAATCTCCGCGCCAAGCTCAAACGCCTCGTCGCCCGACAGATCCTCACCGAACCCGAGGCCGGACTATTCACCCTGGCCCCGCCGACGACGCCTGCGTAACCCCCACCAGCAGGGCCCCCTAACGAATCGCCAAGCCCACACTGGACATAGCCTCCCGAACCACCCTCTCAG
>NZ_BOPA01000096.1 GCF_016863515.1 Micromonospora gifhornensis | reverse complement strand
TGTCCCTATGGGTTTGGTCAAGCGGGGACGGGGCTGGTGGGGCGTGGTTGGTAGGGGATCTTGTCGCGGAGCATGGCGAACAGGACGTCGCAGCGGCGGCGGGCGAGGCAGATGAGGGCGGCGTTGTGGCGTTTGCCTTCGGCTCGTTTGCGGTCGTAGTAGGCGCGGCTGGTGGGGTCGGCGAGGGCGGCGAACGCGGCGAGGAAGAAGGCGCGTTTGAGGTTCTTGTTGCCGCCGCGGGGTGGGTGTTCGCCGCGGATGCTGCTGCCGGAGCGTCGGGTGACGGGGGCCAGTCCGGCGTAGGCGGCGAGGTGGCCGGGGGTGGGGAAGGCGGTGCCGTCGCCGACTTCGAGCAGGATCCGGGCGGCGGTCCTGACACCGATGCCGGGCATCGAGGTCAGGACCGGGGCGAGAGGGTGAGCATCAAGGATCCTCTCGACCTCGCCGGCAACCTGGTCGCGTTGTCGCAGGACATCGCGGAGGCTGTCAGCCAGGCGAGGCAGGATCGTCTCCGCAGCCTGGGTGCCCGGGACGGTCACGGTCTGCTCGTCGAGGGCGGTCATGATCTGCTCGACCAGGCGTTCGCCCATGCGGGGTGCGTGGACGGCGGCGATCGAGACAAGTTTGCGGCGGCCGGCCTTGCGCAGTCCGACGGGGCCGCCGCAGCGCGACAGCAGCTCCAGGGCCGCCTTGTGGTGAATCTTAGGGCCGAGGACCCGTTCCAGCGCGGGATGGATCTGCGTCAGCAGGCCACGGATCCGGTTGGACACGCGGGTGGCTTCGCCGGCGAGATCGTCATCGAACCCGACCAGCACCTCCAGCTCCGCGAGGGCTTCATCGCCGACGTCGACCCGCCGCAGCGTGTGGGGCAGGGTGCGGGCCGCGTCAGCGATGACGTAGGCGTCACGGGCGTCTGTCTTCGCCGTGCCGGGATGCAGGTCGGCGATGCGGCGCATGGCCAGGCCGGGCAGGTAGGCCACCTGATGCCCACACGCCCGAGCCACCGCCACGGGCAGGGCACCGATCGAGGCGGGCTGGTCGACCACCACCAGCACCCGACCGTGGCGGGCGAGCTTGCCGAATAGCTGCCTCAGCCGGACCTCGGTGTTCGGCAACGCCGCGTCATGCAGCCGCTTGCCATCGGGCGCCAACCCGACCGCATGGTGATCGCCCTTACCGACGTCCAAGCCGAGGTAGACGCCGTATCCGTCGTGCACCAGACCCGCCTCCACGCATCGCATCGTGGCCTCGGCCGCTGATCCAGGCGTCGGACTGCCGGCAGCCACGTTACGAAGAGACCTACCCCAACACGGGTGGCCGTGTCCCTATCAGCGGTCCACCGACGCCACCCGACCCGGCGACAACACCCCCCGGATCATCCGAACGACAGGGGCAGGAAGTCATACCGGGCCGGGCGACCGAGGAGTCCCCGGCTGGGGACGATCAAAAAGGTAACGGG
>NZ_BOPA01000095.1 GCF_016863515.1 Micromonospora gifhornensis | reverse complement strand
ACGCCAGGCAATGACCGACACCGGCATCACCACCACCTTCGCCGGACGGATCGCCGACACCTGGATGCCGCACGTCCTCCTCATCGCAGACACCACGAACATCGACGAACAACTCACCGCCCTCACGGACGAACTCCGCATGGCCGGCAGATGCGCCGCCGCGGTCGCCGCCGTCACCGAGACCCCGACCACCTGGCACGTCGACGTCAGCGCAGACGGCAGCCTGGCCATCGACTGGCTCAGCATCACCAACACCACTGCCAGCCGACTGCCCGCGACCAACTCGCCCGCCTCGCACCCGTCATGCGCGCCGCCCGCGCCGCCGCCCCATCGCCGACGAGCAGGTGCCTGCCGCGCCCGAGCCGGAGCCGTGGGCGGAGGGCACCGACGCGCACGGACACCTGCTCGACGACAGCGACGCTCCGGCGCAGGACCAGGACGAGCAACTGGAAGAGAACGGTGTACGCGACGACCCCGTCGCCGGACACCCGACGAGGAACGAACGCGTACAGGAAGGGCTGCCGGCCGTGCCCGAACCCGATCGCACCCCGGTGCCCGCCCAAAACCGGCACCACCGTGACGCAACCAGTCGACGTGCAGGCCCTCACTCCAATCAGCGATACGGCGAGAACCCGGACGAGCACGCCAGCAAGCCGCCGCGAACCCCACGACCCCACCCTCGACGAGGACATTGACGCCTGGTACCGACCCGATTCCTACCGCCCGAGGATCGCCATCCTCGGGCCAGTCGAGGTCAAAGCCGCCGGCGAGCCGCCCGACGAGCGCATCCGCTTCTACTCGGAACTGGTCGTCTACCTGGCGCAACGGGGCCGAGCCGGAGCCACCGGCGACCAAATCGACGACGCGTTGTGGTCCGACCGTGGCGTCAACGCCCGGAGTCGCCGCGCCGCCATCAGCAAAGTACGCCGCTCGCTCGGGGAGAAGGCCGATGGCACCCAGTGGCTGCCTCCCAACGCCGGACCGGACCGGCCCTACCGGCTGACCCCCGGGGTGCTGCTCGACTGTCAGCTGTTTTGTCGCCTCCGGGCCCGTGGCGAAGCCAGGGGAGCGGCAGGAGCAGACGATCTGCGCCGGGCGTTGGAGTTGGTCCGTGGTGAGCCTTTGGCGGGAGCCGAGCTGCCGTACTCATCGGGCTACCGCAACCCCTACACCTGGCTACCGGGCAGCGACGTCCAACCGCACAACCTCGCCTCCGCGATCGTCGACACCGCACACCAACTGGTGAATCTGTACCTTGAGGCTGGCGACACCAGCGGAGCCCGATGGGCGGTGGAACGAGCCTGGATCGCGGACCCCGCCCGCCTCGACGACCACCCCTGGCTCGACGCCATGCGGGTCGCACACGCGGACAACCGGTCAGCCGAACTCCGTGCCCTCCTCGACGACCTCGTACGCACCCGCGAGGTAGAAGTCCCAGAAGATCTTCCCCCGACACCTACGCCGCCCTGCGTGAGCTGGTGGGAAATCTCTTGCGAGTAGGTT
>NZ_BOPA01000094.1 GCF_016863515.1 Micromonospora gifhornensis | reverse complement strand
CAACGTCGTTGCGTTTAGCGTTTTGTGCGGGGTGCAAGTCCTTTTTCGAAGATGGTGATGGTGGCGTGGAAGGTGTAGGTCTGGGTGGTGGTGGGGTGTTGGCCGGCGTTCGGGCTGTATTTGCTGGTGGGGTTCTTGCGGGTGCGGGCTTTGATGCGTGGGCGTCGCCAGGCGGGTAGGAGGTGGGTGAGGGCGGTGTGGCCGATGGGGCCGGTGAGGGTGATGGGGTTGGTGGGTAGGACTGCGGTGGCGGTGGTGATCGTGTCGGCGGCGGTGGTGTGCAGGATGGTGAAGCTGATGCGGTCGGTGTCGAGTCCGGGGTGGGTGTGGGCGGCGTCGGCGGCGGTGCGGATGAGGGCTTGGTAGACGGTGAGTAGGGCGTAGACCTCTTGTTCGAGGCCGGGGATGTTGCGGGAGCGTAGGACGCGGCCGTCGAGCATGGTCGCTTTGATGGAGTAGTAGGTGGTTTCGGTCTGCCAGCGTTCGTGGTAGATGTCGATGAGTTCGGTGGCGGGGTAGCGGGTGTGGTCGGTCAGGCTGGTGATCAGTCGCCATGGTTCGTGGCGGGTGGTGCCGTCGGCGAGGGTGACGGTGATCTGCGCTTCGATGACCCGCACGAGCATGAGGGTGGGGAGTTTGCCGTAGCCGATGCGGGTCAGGTAGGAGCCGTCGGGTAGGCGTCGGCCGATGACGGGGCGGCGGCAGGCGGTGGAACGGACCAGGAAGTGTGCGCCGCGTTCCCGTATGGCGTGCAGCAGGAGCGCGTCGTCGAAGTTCGCGTCGGCCAGCAGCAGCATCCGGGAGTCCAGGGCGTGCAGGAGTCGGCGTGCGTAGACCGGTTCACCGTCGGTGTCGGGGCCGAACGCGGTGGCCAGTAGGGCGCGGGTGCCGCACTCGATGAGCACGAGCAGCCGCAGCAGCGGGTAGCCGGCCTCCCGACGTCCTATCCGTTTCGGGTAGTGGTCGGTGATCTGCTTGCGCTCGGGCACGTGCAGGTGCGTGCCGTCGATGGCCACGGTGCGCAGGTCCCGGTAGAACACTCCCGGCTGGCCCGGTAGACCCACGACACCGGCCAGGGTCTCGAACAGCCGACGTAGCGGCGCCGGCCCGACCCGGTGACGGGCCCGCGTCAGTGAGGACACACTCGGCCGCACGAGAGGCAACCCGGCCAGCCCGGCGGTCAGCTTCGCCCACGTCGCCCGATACGAGCAGTCCTCGAACACCGCGAGCGCGAGCACGAAGTACACCACCACCCGAGACGGCAACAGCCGCAACCGCTTCTGCCTCGTCCCGGTCTCCTGCACCACCGCATCCACCAGGTCGAAATCGATGACCTGCGTCAACTCACCCAGATGCCCAGGCGCGTACACACCCCCGGCCACCTCCACCGACCGAGTGATGACAGACTTCTCCTGCAACGGGACTCCCGATGATCTACTTGCTCGACACAAGACGATCTATCAGGAGTCCCGTTCCTGTTATCCAGCAGGGGGTTGACCCACCCGGCCAAAGCCCTAACGCAACGACGTTG
>NZ_BOPA01000093.1 GCF_016863515.1 Micromonospora gifhornensis | reverse complement strand
TTAGTCCTTGTCGCCTCTGGCGAGGTGGCCCGTTCCGGGCTGAAAATTGTGTCGGTCGCTCGCTGACGTCGTTGCTCCTTGGTCCGTGTGAGGTCGTGGGTTAGTCGGACGCTGGTAGCCGCGTTATGGGCCCTTCACTGTTGCTGCGAGCACGCGAGTTAGATTCACCCGTTCTGTGGCTGCCGTGGGCGACCGCCCTGATGTTCGCGCTGGTGGGGAGGGTTTCGGTTGCTGGATCAAGCCCAGGACGAAGAGCAGATCATCACGCGTGTGGCGGGGTTGGACATTGGTAAGGCGTCGTTGGTGTGTTGCGCACGGGTTCCGGACGAGACGAAGCCCGGACGGCGGCTGCAGGAAGTGCGGACCTACCCGACGATGACCCGATCGTTGATCGGGCTGGCCGAGCGTCTGGCCGCGCTGGGGGTGACCCGGGTGGTCATGGAAGCCACCAGTGACTACTGGAAACCGGTGTTCTACCTCCTTGAGGCGCACGGGTTCGAGGTGTGGCTGGTCAACGCCCGCGACGTCAAGCATCTGCCGGGCCGGCCGAAGACCGACAAGCTGGACGCGGTGTGGTTGTGCAAGGTCGCCGAACGGCAGATGATCCGGCCGAGTTTCGTGCCACCGGCGCCGATCCGGATGCTGCGGGATCTGACCCGCTACCGGGTCGATCTGATCGCTGAGGCGGGGGCGGAACGCAACCGGGCGGAGAAGCTGCTCGAAGACGCGCAGATCAAACTGTCGGTCGTGGTCAGCGACCTGTTCGGCACGTCGGGGCGGGCCATGATGGCGGCGTTGATCGCCGGGCAGCGCGACCCACACACCCTGGCCGAACTGGCCCGCTCCAGCCTGCGCCGCAAGATCCCAGCCCTGCAGGAAGCTCTCACCGGTCACTTCACCGACCACCACGCGTTCCTGCTGGGCAAGATGATCGCCCGCATCGAGCAGGTCGAGGCCGACATCCGCGAGGTCGACGCCCGGATCGAGGCGCAACTGGCCCCTTTTGCCCCGGCGGCGACCCGGCTGCTTGAGATCCCCGGAGTCGGCCCGGCCGCCGCTGCCGCGATCATCGCCGAGATCGGCGTGGACATGACCCGCTTCCCGACCCCGGCCCACCTCGCCGGCTGGGCCAAGTTCGCCCCCGGCGTCAAGGAATCAGCCGGCCGCCGCAAAGGCACCGGATCGACCGGACACGGCAACCGCTACCTCGCCCGCGTCCTCGGGCAGATCGCGGTCTCCGCCGCCCGCACCAGCACGTTCCTCGGCGAACGCTACCGGCGCATCGCCCGAAGACGCGGCGCCAAACGCGCCATCGTCGCGGTCGGCCGCTCAGTCCTGACGATCATCTGGCACCTGCTGTCAGACCCCGCAGCCGGCTTCCGTGATCTCGGCGCCGACTTCTACCTCAGCCGCACCGACACCGAACGCCGCAAACGCAACCACATCCACCAGCTCGAAGCCCTCGGCTACCGCGTCACCCTCGACCTCGCCGCCTAACGCACCGCCCAACAAGACCCATCCCGCGCCGCTCCGCGACGCGGGATGCTGCCGCACGTCAAGTTACGGTCGATTTTCGAGTTA
>NZ_BOPA01000092.1 GCF_016863515.1 Micromonospora gifhornensis | reverse complement strand
GCATGTGGTCGATGCGTGGTTGCGGGCGGAGTTGCTGCTCAAGGGCACGGTGATCCACGAACGCCTGGTCGAGCAGTACGGGTTCACCGGTAACTACCAGCGGGTGAAGTTGTATCTGCAGCAGGCTCGGCCGCGGATCGCCGCGGAGTTGGGGATCAGCCCGGATCAGCTGGCGGGGCTGCACCGCCGGTTCGAGGTCGTCCCGGGTGCGCAGGCGCAGGTGGACTGGGGCGACGAGGGCGGCATCCTCGCTCACGTCGGAATCCCGAAGGTGTACTCGTTCCACATGGTGCTGTCGTACTCGCGGGATCCGTTCTGCTGCTTCACCACCAGCCAGGACCTGGCCGCGTTCTGGGAGTGTCACCGGCGGGCGTTCGCGCACTTCGGCGGGGTCCCCGGCGCGATCGTCTACGACCGGACAAAGACCGTGGTCCGCCGGCACGTCGCCCCAGGCCAGGCGGTGCCGCTGCACCCGGAAGCGGTCGCGTTCGCCGGGCACTACGACTTCGACATCGACGTGCTGGCCGCCTATCGGCCGACCGGCAAAGGGCGGGTCGAACGGCAGGTCACCATCGTCCGTGATCATGTCCTGGCCGGGCGGGCGTTCTCGTCGCTGGCCGAGCTCGATGCCACGTTCGTGGCCTGGGTGCCGCAGCGGCGGGCCGTGCGGCATCGCACCCACGGCGAGATCATCGGCGTGCGGGCGGTCCGTGACCACGCCGCGCTGCGACCGATCCCGGCCAGGGCGTATGTGGTCGCCGACCGGCATCTGCGGCACGTCGGCAAGGACTGCCTGGTCGCCTACGCCGGCAACCTCTACTCCGTGCCGGCCCGACGGGTCCGCCACCGCCAGCTCGTGGAGATTCGGGCGAGCGCCGCCACCGTCACCATCCACGCCACCGTGCCCGGCCTGGACGGCACCACGCTGCTGGCCACGCACCAGCGGGCCGTGGGCCGCGGCGCCCGCGTCGTCGACGAAAGCCACTGGGACGGTCTGCCCGACGGACACACCCGTGCCGTCACCACCGGCGACCCCGACGGCGGGCAGCCGACCACACGCCGACCGGCCCGCCACAACGGCGGCCAGGGACCGCTGCAAGCCCTGCTCAACCGCGCCGCCGCCGCCCAGATCGCCGTCGAGGCCCGGCCGCTGTCGGTCTATGAGCAGATCGCTGCGGCCAGCCCGTTCACCCACCGCCCACACCTGAAGGACGTCTCGAAGTGAGTGAGCTGGTCACCAACCGCATCCACGCCAGCGCCACCAAACTCGGCCTGCCTCACCTGGCCAAGACACTGCGGGAACTCACCGACCGGGCCGACACCGAAGCCATGGGCTACCTGGAGTTCCTCGACCTCGTCCTGGAAGAGGAACTCGCCGTCCGCGACGAACGCCGCTTCCGCGCCGGGCTACGCCTGTCGAAGCTGCCACACCACAAGACCCTCGACGACTACGATTTCAGCTTCCAACCCGACCTGGACCCCCGCAAGGTCCGTGACCTCGCCACCCTCGCGTTCGTGCAGGCCAAAGCCAACGTCGCTCTCCTCGGCCCGCCCGGCGTCGGCAAGACCCACATCGCCGTATCCCTCGCGGTCGCCGCCTGCCGAGCCGGATTCACCGTCTACTTCACCACCCTCGACGACATGGTCCGCCACCTCACCGCCGCCGACGCGATCGGCCGCCTGGCTCGCAAGCTGCAGACCTACCTACGCCCCACCGTCCTGGTCATCGACGAAGTGGGCTACCAACCCCTCGAACGACCCGAGGCCAACCTCGTCTTCCAAGTGATCTCGAAACGCTACGAGAAGGGCTCCACCCTGCTGACCTCGAACAAAGGCTTCGGCGAATGGGGTCAGGTCTTCGGCGACGAGGTCCTGGCCACCGCCATCCTCGACCGGCTCCTGCACCACTGCGACGTCGTCCCCATCAACGGCCCCAGCTACCGACTCAAGAACCGCCTCACCGCCATCGAGAACGTCGCCTGATGCCCACCCCGGCCACCCCGGACGACCCCGCGACCACCAGCGACACCAACCACCGCGATCTCCTGCC
>NZ_BOPA01000091.1 GCF_016863515.1 Micromonospora gifhornensis | reverse complement strand
GATCGAGTTGCCCGGCGGCCCGGAGTCTGCCCAGCAGGACTTCATGCAGTTGTTGCCAGACGCCGGCGTCGTTCCAGTCCCGCAGCCTGCGCCAGCACGTCATTCCGACCCGAACCCGAGTTCCTGGGGTAGGTACTCCCACGGGATCGCGGTGTAGAGCACGAACAGGATCCCGCACAACACCTTGCGGTCATCGAGAGGCTTACGGCCCGGAAACCGACGCCGCCTGGGCGGACGGGGTGGCAGCAGCGGCGCGATCTCGGCCCAGAGTTCGTCCGAGACGATCCACGGCGGCTGCTCACCCCTCCTCACGCTCAGACAGAACGACCCTCACGTCCCGAGGACACGCCCAACATCATTTCGTTAGGAACTCTTAGTCAGCTACGACGCCCACGGGACGGAGATCGACAGGCGCCCGCTGTTCCAGGCCGAAGACCAACTCGAGCACTGCTACACGGGTCCGGATGGCAAGCGGATCTACGGCAAACCGACCAGCGACTGCCGTCCCGCCGAGAAGTGGAGGCGTTAGCCACGATCGGAGGCTGACCGCTACCCGGGACGTGGGTCGTCACTCGCGAACCAGCCCCGGCGGCAATGCGTCCTTGTTGAGTCGGACCTGGCGGGCATTGGCCGCCGGGTCATGTTCCAGGTGTGGATCAGTGGTGCCGGGCCGCCGACGCAGGTCCAGGTGTCGTCCCAGAGAGCGGAGACCAGCCATGACCGGTCGGCGGGGAAGAACAGGTCGGGTAGCGCGCCGTGCGGGTGGCGGATGTGACCACCGGCGCGCCAGGTGAGGGCTTGCTCGGGGCCGGCCTGGACCAGCACGTACGGCCAGTTCCAGTAGAGGAACACCCTCGGGGCGTGGGGGAAGACGACGTCGTGGGCGCCGGTGTCGAGGTAGGCCAGCCACCATGGCTGGTCGGAGGTGTGCGTGGTGAGGTCCTCGATCAGGGCGTGCTCGTAGGCGGTGGCGTAGGCGTCGAAGATCGGCGGGATGGCGGTGGTGATCGAGACGCCGGCAGTGGTGTGCCCGGCGATCCAGCCCACGTCGGCGGCAGTGCCGACGCACCAGCCCCGCCCGTCCTTGCTGACCTGCACACCACCATTCAAGCCGCTGCAGCGAAGGTTGGCGTGGGAATCAGGCCGGTCAAGGAACGGCGGCTCCACAACCCCGTTTTGGGCAGTCACGCCGTACGCCTTCCCCGCGCTCGATCGATCCCCGGCTCTCGCGCATCGTGTCCGAGGCGCCGGCCAGCGACGGCGGAAGGCTCGGGGTTGCCGCGCCCGCAGGGCCGGGACTGGGGATGGCTGCCTTTGCCGACACCTCGGCAGCGTCGGCTGAGCGCCGTGCTTCGCTACGTGAGCCACGCGACACCACCCAGGACAGCGCACCGCCACGACCACGCCACCCAGGGCAATGAGCACGGTGATGACATTGAGCCAAGTCACCTCATCCACGGTCGCGGACTCTACCTCCGACATGGACTTTCTCGACGGATGCGGCCGACTGCCGACTGCCGACTGCCGACGTGTGATCCGACAGCTGATGTGCGACGCAGCTCTGCCAGGTGATGTGCGACGGATGGTCTAGGAAACTGAGGTAGCGATCCGCGGTCGCTGGCCTTTGATGCTACGGACTGGCTGGGTGGTGGTGCGGCGGATGACCTTGGTGTCGCCGTCGGTGAGTTCGACGGCCAGGGTCGTTTCGGAGACGGTCACGGTGACGGTCTGGTGGCGGTGGAGTCGGCCGAGGGCGACTTTCTGGCCGGCGACCATGATGATGCCGCTGTTGGAGGCTCGCCGTTGCACTCGGACGGGTTCGATCGAGGGGCGTGGTGGTGGTCCGGCTGGTCGGGTGCCGCGGAGGCGTTTCATCTGTTCGGGGCGTAGTGGGTTGGGGCGGGTGCGGAGTAGTTCGCGGGTGTCGAGGTCGTAGAACATGAGGGTGGTCGGTTCGATTCGGATGCCGACGCGGCGGCCGGCGAGGATCTCGGCGGCCAGGACGATGTGTTGGCCGAGGGAGACGCCGCCGCCTCGGTTGACGCAGCGTTCGACCTCGACGGCGTCGCCGTCCTCGATCGGGGGTAGTGGTGATGGGCCGGCCGGGACGGCGCCTTGCCGGACGAGGGTGGCCAGGTCGTTGACGCTCAGGTGGGAGCGGACGGTTTTGATCCGGATGCCGGCGATGAGGATGTGGATAAGGTCGCAGTCGGCCCAGATCCGGGCCACCATGCCGGCCCGGTGGGTGCCCATCCAGAACTGGCGTTGACACACCATCAGGTTGCCCGAC
>NZ_BOPA01000090.1 GCF_016863515.1 Micromonospora gifhornensis | reverse complement strand
AAGCGGCAACGAGGAGTCGTTCGCCCATTTCGTGGCCGATCCGTTCGAGCTTGCCCGCGCTCTTTTCCTTCTCGACAAGGTTCGCCAGCAGGCTCTGCGTACACCGACTCTCACCCATGAGCACCGCCCAGTTGACCAGGCTCTTGTAGCTGGCGACCGCAAGCTGGACGAATCGCATGGCGGTATCGATTGCGAACAGATCCTGCACCTCGGGCGAGGGCTGCGCCATCAGGAATTCCTCGAACCCACCGCGAATTCCCTCAACCGTGGCGGATCGGGTGTCCAGCGGCGAGACGCCGAGCGCCTGCAAGCAGCGATCGATATTCTCCAGTTGCCGTTTGCTGTCCTGTGCATGCGCATGCAGGACCTGCTCCAGGTCACTGTTCTGGACCCGCTTACCGACCAGCATGCCGAGCAGAAGGCCGCCGCTTCTCTCCACGTCGCGCACTTCGGCCAGTTCGTAGAGAAACAGGTCCTTCGAAGTCTCCAGTGCCATCGGCTCCTCCTGATCATCTTGACCGCCGCGCCGGTTGACCGGCTACCCGCTCGGAGGCGGAAAATTCCCGGGCCCGCGGCTGTCAGGCTGACGAGGGGCACCTGGCCTACCGCCGGTTCTGGGCAGGGCGATGACAGGAAGATCACGCTGACGGTCACGGCTGCCCACCTTGGGCCGGTCTGCCGGAAGACGGAGCCTCTACGAGATCAGTGGGGGTTGAGGTGCGGCGCCACCACCTGCGCCGACGCGGGATCGCTGCGGCCATCCCGTCCAAGGCCGACCAACCGGCGCAAGCTGGGGTCCAAGGGCTGCCGACCTTCCCGCCTTCGACCCAGAGGCCTACAAACAGCGCCATGCCGTGGGATGCGGCATCAACCGACTCAAACGCAACCTGCAGTCGCGACCCGGTTCGACAAGCGCGCCGTGCGCTATCAGGCCACACTTCACATCGCCGCCATCAACGAATGTCTGTGACCGACTTTGATGCAGACCCTAGACGTGGCCGTGGCGGGGTTGGCGTGTGCGGTGGCGCCCGCGGCGGTGGTGACGGCGGTGGCGCCGAGCAGCGCCGCGGTGAGGCCCTGGAGCGGGCCGGGAAGGCGGAGGCGTGCCGTCCAGCGCAGCCGGCGTGCCAGCGCGGCGTAGGCGTGGGCTCGCCCGCACTCCCGCCCGTTGCGTGGCAGAAGCCCGGCAGTGGCAGCACAGGCAGCGACGGCAGGTCGATCAGCGTCTGCCCGGCGTCCGCGTAGATGGTGTGTGGCGTTCCGCCGGCGGTCGTGCAGTAGGTGACAAATGATGTCGAGCCGGAGGCAACGCGCGGATGGCGAGGCTCACCCTTCGCGAGGCAGCATTCGACGCATACGTCGTAGCCGGTGATGCCGATGTCGACGGCCTCCGAGGCCACGAGTTCTGGTATGTCGAAGCCCTGACAATGGCTGCCCCGCCGCCTGGTGACAATCTTGGAAGGGGAAGGACTGTTCAACGACGTCACCGCGTTGACCCTGTACCAGGTCACCGTCTACTCGGCGGTGCACGGCTCGCTCAGCCTGCCCGCCACCCTGGGCAGGCTCGCCTACTCCACGGTCCTGGCGCTCGCCGCCGGCCTCGGCATCGGATGGATCACCGGCCAGCTACTCGATCGGCTACCCACCGCCAGCGCGCGCGCCGGGCTGAGCCTGCTCGCTCCGTTCGCCGCCTACGTGCCCGCCGCGGCCGCGCACAGCTCCGGCGTGCTGGCCGTGCTCGCCACCGCGCTGTACCTCAGCCACACCCGCGCCTACACCGACGACGCCACCAGCCGCGTCACAGGCCGCGCGTTCTGGGGTGTCATCGAGCTGCTCGTCATTTGCGCCACCTTCGGGCTCGTCGGTCTCGAACTCACCAGCGTCATCCGTGCTGTCGGTCACCAAGCCGGCCGGCTCGTCGGCTACGCCGCCCTGATCTGCCTCATCGTCATCGTCGTGCGCGTTCTGTGGCTGGCCCCTCTCGCCGCGCTGACCCGCCGCCGCGCCCGCCCCAGGCCCGCCGGCGAACAGGTGCCCGCCTCCTGGCGGGACAGCCTGGTGCTGTCCTGGGCCGGCATGCGTGGGGTGGTCACGGTCGCCACCGCCCTCGCCCTGCCGCACCTCACCGCGGCCAACACCCCGTTCCCCGGCCGCGACCAGATCATCTTCGTCGCCGTCATCGTCGTGCTGGTCACCCTGATCGTGCAGGGCACCAGCCTGCCGTGGCTGATCACCTGGCTGCGCCTGCGCGTCGACCCGGCCGCTGAAAGCGCCGCCGACCGGCACGCCGCAACGATCGCCCTCGACGCCGCCGAAGCACGACTACGCGAACGACGCCACCAGCTCGACACCGAGACCGCCGATCTGGCCGCCCAAAGCTTCTACGCCGCCCTCGCCGACACCTTCCCCGAAGACGAAGACGTCAGCGACACCCAGCGAATCCAGCACCACAAACACGTCCGCGCCCTGGAGGTCGACCTGCTGCACGCCGCCCGCGAGGCCGTCGTGGACGCCCGCAACCACCACATCATCGATCCCGACGCCGCTGACCGCCTTATCCACCGCCTTGATTTGCGCTCCCTGACCACCAGTTGAAACCCGATGAGTCCGACACGTC
>NZ_BOPA01000089.1 GCF_016863515.1 Micromonospora gifhornensis | reverse complement strand
CCCCCACCACCAGATCCCACAACCCATCCGGTGACGACACGTCCCCAGGGAAACGACACCCCATCCCGACGATCACCACGGGATCCTCATCCGCCACCACGACCGGAGCCTGGGTCTGCTCGGTGGCGGGTTGGGTGCCGGTGAGTCGGCTGGCCAGGTGTTCGGCCAGGGCGGCCGGGGTGGGGTGGTCGAAGATCAGGGTGGCGGGCAGGGTGAGGCCGGTGGCGGTGGCCAGCCGGTTGCGCAGTTCCACTCCGGTGAGCGAGTCGAAGCCCAGGTCGGAGACGGTGCGGTCGAGGTCGATGGCGGCCGGGTCGTCGTGGCCGAGGACGGCGGCGGCGTGGGTGCGGACCAGGTTGGCGAGGGCGCGGTCACGGTCGGGCGGGTTCATCGCGGCGATCCGGCGGATCGACGCCGGACCCCGGTCGCGGCGGGGTGCTCGCCGGCCGGGTGCCAGGCTGTGCAGGACGGCGGGTACGTCGGTGGAGGTGCGTAGCAGAGTCGGGTCGACGGCGGTCACGGCCAGCACCGGGTCGGTGCCGGCGACGGCGGCGTCCAGGGCGGTCAGCGCGTCGGCGGTGTCGATGGGGCGCAGGCCGAGGCGGGCGATGCGGGAGAGGTCGGTGTCGGTCAGGGTGGCGGACATGGTGCCGCCGTCCTGCCACAGTCCCCAGGCGATGGAGGTGGCGGGCAGTCCGGCGGCCTGCCGGTGTCGGGCCAGTTCGTCGAGGAAGGCGTTGCCGGCGGCGTAGGCGGCCTGTCCGGCAGGGCCGACCAGTCCGGCGATCGACGAGTAGAGGACGAACGCGGTGAGCGGCCGGTCGGCGGTCAGCTCGTGCAGATTCCAGGCGGCGTCGGCCTTCGCGGCGAGGACCTCGTCGACCTGGTCGGCGGTGAGCGAGGCAAGGACGCCGTCGCGGCTGATGCCGGCCGCGTGCACCACGGCGCTGATCGTGGGATGCCGGTCCAGCAGGCCGGCCAGGGCGGTGCGGTCGGTGACGTCGCAGGCGGCGACGTGCACGCGCGCACCCAGCCCGGTCAGTTCCGTGGTGAGGTCGGCGACGCCGGGAGCCTCCGGGCCGGTGCGGCTGACCAGCAGCAGGTCGCGGACGCCGTGCCGGGTGGCCAGGTGTCGGGCCAGGGCGGCGCCCAGGGCGCCGGTGCCGCCGGTGATCAGTACCGTGCCGTCACCCCAGTCGGGGTGCGTCTGCGGTGCCGGTCCGGCCGGGACGAGCCGGGGCACCATCACCTCGCCGTCGCGGATACGCAGGTCGGGTTCGTCGCCGAGGGCCTCGCGCAGCAGGGCGGTCCGGGAGGCGTCGGTGTCGTCGGTGTCGACGAACACGACGCGGCCGGGATTCTCGGTGCGGGCGCTGCGGACCAGGCCGGCGACGGCAGCGGCGGTGAGCGGGTCGTCGGCGGGCGGGACGACGACGAGGCGGGGACCGGGTTCGCCGGTCAGGTGGTCGCGGAGCACGGCGAGGGTGTCGTGCACGGCGGTGCGGGCCCGGGTGGCCGGCGAACCCGGGCCGGTTGCGGCCACCCGGACGATCAGGAGGTCCGGCGGGGCGGTGCCGTTCGCGTTCGCCGCCGGGGCGTGGCCGGGCGCCGGGTGCGGCTGCCACTGCGGCCGGTAGCGCAGGTCGGTGGCGGAGGGGCGGAACTGGTCCGGGTCGGCCGGGCGCAGGGTGAGTTGGCGGACGGTGGCGACCGGGTCGCCGGTGTCGTCGGTGACGGTGAGGCGGACGGATTCCGGTCCGAGTGGGGTGATTCGGGCGCGCAGGATGGTCGCCCGGGTGCCGGTCAGGTGCACGCCGGCCCAGGCGAACGGCAGCCGGGCCGGGCTGTCGGCGGCGACGCCGGGCAGCAGGGGGTGCAGCGCGGCGTCGAGCAGCGCCGGGTGCACGGTGAACCCGGTGTTGTCGGGACCGGTGATCTCCGCGTACAGGTCGTCGCCGTGGCGGTGCAGGCGTTGCAGGCCGCGGAACTGCGGGCCGTAGTCGTAGCCGTGCTCGGTCAGCCGGTCGTACAGGTCGTCGAGGTCGATCTCGGTGGCGGCGGCCGGGACGCGGGTGTCCGGGTGCTCGTCGGGCGGGGTGTCGTCCAGTACGGCGGTGGCGTGGCGCTGCCAGGGGGTGTCGTCGGTGGCGGCGGCGCGGGTGAACACCTCTGCGGTGCAGCGGCCGTCGTCGTGGCCGGTGACGGTGACCTGTAGGTCGAGCGGCTGGTCACCGGGCAGGGTGACGGGCGTGGTCGTGACGAGGTCGACCAGATGGGGGTGCCCGGTGCGGGCGCCGACGGTGGCGAGCAGATCGGCCAGGGCGACGCCGGGGAGCACGACGGTGCCGTGCAGGCGGTGGTCGGCAAGCCACGGTTGGGCGGTGGTGGACAGTTCGCCGGTGAACACGGTCGTGTCGCCGGCGGCGAGGGTGACGGCCGCGGTGAGCAGCGGGTGCCCGGCGGGCCGCAGACCGGCGTCGACGCCACTGGCCGGATGCATCCAGTAGCGGCGGCGCTGGAACGGGTAGGTCGGCAGGGCATGGCGGCGGGCGCCGGTGTCGGCGAGGATGGCGGGCCGGTCGATGCCGGCGCCGTTGGCCCAGAGTGTGGCGGCCGCGGTGCGCACGGCGTCCGGTTCGGGTTGGTCGCGGCGCAGGGTGGGGATGGTGGTGAGGGTGTCGGCGGCCAGTGCGCTGAGCACGGCGTCGGGCCCGATCTCGAGCAGGGTGCGGGCGCCGAGCCGGTGGGCGGTGCGGATTG
>NZ_BOPA01000088.1 GCF_016863515.1 Micromonospora gifhornensis | reverse complement strand
CCCGACGCCGGGACGACCCGGTCGAACTCCACTGGCCCACCCGTCTGGACTGCCGGCGGCTGGGCCTGGACGGGCTCAGGGGCGGTCGACGGCTGCTGGAACGGGATGGCGGGGACAGGGTCCAGGATGGGTGGCAGCCACACGTCGACCAGTGCCCGCTGCTGGGCTCCGACCGGCTGGAACCGGTCAGCCGGGGTGACCGGCGTCTTCGGATCGAGGGCCTGGTGGGGTCGGTCGGTGTTGTAGTGCAGCACGTAAGCGTCCACCGCGGCTTGGGCCTCGGCCAGGCTGGTGAACGCCTCGGCGGTGTCGAGGAAGTCGGGGCGGACGGTGCCGTGGAACCGTTCGACCTTGCCGTTCTGATTCGGTGAGGCAGGCGCGGTCAGCCGGTGCGTGATGCCGTTGTGGCGGCAGATCTTGTCGAACAGCACCTCACCGGTGCGGGGCCGGTACTTGCCGAACCGGTCGGTGAACTGCTTGCCGTTGTCGGTGATGATCTCCTCCGGCACCCCGAAGCGGGCCAGGGCCTCCGCCAGGGCCAGACACACCGCCCGGCCGGTGGCCCTCTCGACCACCTTGGCGATCACGCAGTACCGGGAGTGGTCGTCAACGGCGGTGACGAGCTTCGCCTCCCGCAGCACACCGGTCACGGGGTTGACCAGCTGCACCCCACCGACGATGTCCATCTGCCACAACTGCATCGGGGCAGACCGTTCCCACCGCTTATACGAGTCCTTCGGCCGTTTCCGTGGCCGGACCCGCAGCAGCCCCTGCCGCAGCAGAATCCGATCGATCGTCCGCTCCGACGGCACCGCCAGATCCGCCACCACCCAAGGGCCGGGTTTGCGCAGCATCTCCAATCGGATCCGCCGCGACCCCCACCGAGGATGCTCACGGCGCATCTCCGCCACCGCGACCTCGACCGCCTCCGCCACCTGAGCGGGCGATGAGTGCGGCCGATGCGACCGGTCAGCCAACCCCGCCAACTGCTCGGTCAGATACCGGCCCACCCACCGATGCACCGTCGACCGATGCACCCCGAAGCCGGCGGCCACCTCCATCACATCCGACCCGGCCAGCACCGCACGAACCGCATCCAGGCGTTGTTCGACAACCGACAAGACAACCAGCGCCAATCCCGGCCTCCCGAGTCCCGACGCCCCGCGGAGACGTCGGGCTCAGAGTGCCGAAACGGACCACTGTCGCAGATCACCTGACGGACGCGTGTCGCACATCAGCCGACGGAGGACATGCCGACTGCCGACGAGGCTGTTCAAAGTTTCTGTACGTCTTCAAGGCGGCCCGCAACGGGCCGCACGCGCCGCCGCCTGGGCGCGCGCCGGCCGCTCCGCTGCCGCTCTGCGGCCGTCACGCCTGATGCCCGGCGGCTGGCGCGGAGAGCGGGGAGCCCCGGGGCCGCCGCAGACGGGATAGCGGGGAGAGTGGTGGAGGTTCTCGCCGGCAGCCGGCCGCGCCGTGCCTGAGCAGCGCGGCGAAGGGAGGGCGCGTCGGGTCCGCGCGGCAAGCCCCAAGCTTGGGGGCGGTGTCCGCGCGAAGGCATGTCGGTCGTCCAGGAGCCGGCTTCGCAGCCGTGCAGGGTCAGGTCAACTGCTCACCTGGGAGGGGAGGGGTGGCCGCTGGTGGTCAGCTCCGATCCCGGAAGCCGGGTCCGTGCCGGGCAAGGTTGGGTCAACTGCGCCACTGTGGCGATGTCCGCCGGGGGCGCGGTCCGTGACACGAGAGCCGACTCAGTCTGTTCCGACAGCGTCCGTACGCGCGTCAAGGCCCGCTTGACGTGGCGGGCCGGGCGGCGGCCCGCTCCCCGGGAGGGGCGGGTCGACGGCAGGCGGGATGGCTCATTGATCCTTCTCGGCCTCTCGTGTCGACATGCGCAAATTTACACCCTTCCTGCTGGCTTGCCTGCCGCGTTTTGGTGGTTTCTGAACGGGTAGGCCGTGGCGGCTCGCCAGCGAGGTCAGGAGGAGCACATGGCGATTGAGACGACGCGTGACCTGTTCATCTATGAGCTAGGCATACTAGGTGAAATGGAGATATCCGGGCGGCGGGTTCTCGACTTCTTGGACCATCGAGTTAGTGACGATCTCGGGCAGATCGTACGGCGCAGGCAGCAGGAATGTGTGCAGTGGAATCACAACATCAACTCCTGCGCCAAGGCATTCGGCACCTCCCCGCTTTCAACCCGGTCCGACACTGTTGAAGGCATGTATGGGCGATTTGAAAGCTTTGTACGCACAAACCCCTCAATCGACCTGGTTGATCAATTCGCAGTCGATACTCTGATTCAGTTTCTATACCTCACCATTGCGGCACACAAGACCCTTTTTGATTGGGCGGTTCTTATGAGTGAGGGCCAGTGTGTCCAGCATCTACACACCAACCTCGTCCAGAAGCAGGAGACTGTGGCCGAAATCGAACGGTACGGCCACGAATTGGGCGTACGACTCCTAGCTCCCGTCGCCCGGCCCGCGTGAGCTTACGTCGGGCACCACAGGGGCTACCAGCCTCCGGGGACAGGGAGGCTGGAAGGTCTGCAGCCGTCCGATGAGGAGGTCATCCTCTCGCTCTTGCCTGTGATCATCCTGTCCACATGCCGGCTAGGCGGGGACGCCGGCCAGCCAGTTTTAGGCCAGCCGAGGGCCGTGCTCAGGAATGAGTCCTCAGATACCCGCAATCGTCCGACGCGCGGCGGCATTTCGGCATTGAATGGCTCGCATGGAAGGTGCTGGTGCGGCCAGGGGTTTGGGGGTGAGGCTCCTCCGGGGGGAGCGGAGCAAGCAGGAAGCGAGTTTTGTCGAACTCTTTTTCGATCTTGTGCTGGTCTTTGCTCTCAACCGGGTGGTGGCTACCAGCACGTCGCAGCTGGCGTCTTCCCCCTCT
>NZ_BOPA01000087.1 GCF_016863515.1 Micromonospora gifhornensis | reverse complement strand
GGAAGACCCTCCTCCCCCACGCCACCGTCATCGACCTGCCCACCTATCCGTTCCAGCGACAGCGGTACTGGCTGGACGGTCCCGCCGCCGACACCGGCCTCGACGGCAGCGGCCATCCCCTGCTGCCCGGCGTCGTCGACCTGGCCGACGGGGGGTTGGTCCTCACCGGCACGGTGAGCGCCGACAGCCACCCCTGGCTGGCGGGGCACCGGATCGGTGGCGCGACGCTGCTGCCCGCCACCGCCGTGGTGGAGGCGGTGGCGCACGCGGCCAGCCGCGTCGGCCTGGACGTCGACGAACTGGTCCTGACGGCCGCCGTGCCGGTCGATGCCCCGGTGCGCCTACGGCTCACCGTCGGGCCGGCGTCCGACGACGACAGCCGCGCTGTGCACCTGCACGGCAACACCGACGACGGCGAGTGGTTGCCGTACGCCACCGGGCGGCTCGCGGTCGTCACGCAGTCGCCCGCCGCCGACCTCGCCACCTGGCCGCCGACCGACGCCGAGCCGGTGGACGTGGTCGACCTCTACGACCGGCTGGCCGAGGGCGGCTACGGCTACCACGGCCTGTTCCAGGGGCTGCGGGCGCTGTGGCGCCGAGGCGACGAGACGTTCGCGGAGGTACGCCCCGACGAGTCGCCCACCGGCGGCTTCGCCCCGCACCCCGCCCTGTGGGACGCGGCGCTGCACCCGCTCGCCTGGGACGCCGCCGAGCGGGGGCAGGTGGAGATCCCGTTCGAGTGGCGGTCCGTTCGCCGGCACGGCCCCGGTGCTCCGGCACTGCGCGTGCGGCTCGCCCGCCGCGACGACGCGGTGAGCGTGGACGTGGCCGACGACGCGGGCCGCCCGATCGCCTCGGCCGGTGCGCTGCGGCTGCGGTCGACCGGCACCGCGCCCACCACCGTCCTCGAACCCGACTGGGAGCCGGTGCCCACCGACGGGGAGTGGACCGGCCGGTACGCGACGGTGGTGGCACCGCGCACCGGCGCGGACGCGAGCGCGGCGTACGCGGCCGTGACCTGGGCACTGGACGCGCTGCGGCAGCACGAGGGCGACGAGCCGCTGGTGGTCCGTACCGTCGACGACCCGGCCGGTGCGGCCGTCCGTGGCCTGGTGCGCACGGCGCAGACCGAGCAGCCGGGCCGCTTCGTGCTGTTCACCGGTTCCGGTGACCCGGAGCCGGCGCTGGTCCGCGCCGCGCTGGCCAGCGGCGAACCGGAGGTGGCGCTGCGCGACGGGACGCTGATGGCACCCCGGCTGTCGCGGATCCCCGTCGCGCCCGGTCCGCTGCCCTTCGCGTCCGGGTCGACGGTGCTGGTGACCGGCGGCACCGGCGCTCTCGGCGCGCTGGTCGCCCGGCATCTGGTCGTCCGGCACGGGGTCCGGCGCCTGCTGCTGACCAGCCGGCGTGGCCCGGCCGCCGACGGCGCGGCCGAGCTGGTGGACGAGCTGACCGCGGCGGGCGCCGAGGTCGAGGTGGTGGCGTGCGACGTGGCGGATCGTCCGGCGGTGGCGGCGCTGTTGGCCAGCATCCCCGAGGAGCACCCGCTCACCGCCGTCATCCACACCGCCGGCGTGCTGGACGACGGCGCGCTCACCTCGCTCACCGAGGAGCGCCTGGCCCGGGTGCTGCGGCCCAAGGCGGAGGCGGCCTGGCACCTGCACGAGTTGACCCGGGACCGGCCCCTCACCGCCTTCGTGCTCTTCTCCTCGATCACCGGCATCACCGGCACGGCGGGGCAGGCCAACTACGCCGCCGCGAACGCCTACCTGGACGCGCTGGCCCGGCACCGCCGCAACCTCGGCCTGCCCGGCGTCTCCCTGGCCTGGGGGCTGTGGGGGGCCACCGGCATGGCGTCGGGTCTCGGCGCGGCCGACCTCGACCGCCTGGCCCGCAGCGGGATCACCCCGCTGTCACCGCAGGAGGGCCTGGACCTCTTCGACGCCTGCCTGGTCGCGGACCGACCGGTCCTGGCACCGGCCCGGGTCGACCTGTCCACAACTCGCCGGCAGCGTCGCCGCGCGGCGTCCGCCGCCGCCACGGTCACCAGCCGGGAGGGCCTGCGGGAGCTGGTCCGCGCCCAGGTGGCCGCGGTGCTCGGGCACACCGACGCCACCGAGGTGTCCACCGACGTCGCGTTCACCGGGCTTGGCCTGGACTCCCTCACGGCGGTCGAGCTGCGCAACCGGATCGCCGAGCGTACCGGGCTGCGCCTGTCGAGCACGGTGGTCTTCGACCATCCCTCGGTGGACGCGCTCACCGACCACCTGGTCGCGGAACTGGCCGGCGCCCGTCCGGTGGAGACGCCGCAGCCCGTTACGCAGCCGGCCGACGAGCCGATCGCGATCGTGGGGATGGCCTGCCGGTATCCCGGTGGTGTCTCCTCGCCGGAGGACCTGTGGCGGCTGGTGGCCGACGGTGTGGACGCGATCGGCGAGTTCCCCACCGACCGGGGCTGGGGCGAGATCCACGACCCGGACCCGGACCGGCCGGGACACAGCTACACCCGGCACGGGGGCTTCCTCTATGCGGCGGGCGACTTCGACGCGGAGCTGTTCGGCATGAGCCCGCGCGAGGCGCTGACCACCGACCCGCAGCAACGGCTGCTGCTGGAGGTGGCGTGGGAGGCGTTCGAGCGGGCGGGGCTGCCACCGGGATCGCTGCGGGGCAGCCGGACCGGCGTGTTCACCGGCGTGATGTACAACGACTACGGCGCGCGGCTGCACCAGGCCGGCACGCCCGCCCCGGGCTACGAGGGCTACCTGGTCAGTGGCAGCGCGGGCAGCGTCGCCTCCGGTCGGGTGGCGTACAGCTTCGGGTTGGAGGGCCCGGCGGTCACCGTGGACACCGCCTGCTCGTCCTCCCTGGTGGCCCTGCACCTGGCCGCCCAGTCACTACGCAGCGGCGAGTGCGATCTGGCGCTGGCCGGCGGCGTCACAGTCATGGCCAGCCCGGCGACCTTCGTGGAGTTCAGCCGACAACGCGGCCTCGCACCCGACGGCCGGTGCAAACCATTCGCAGCCGCAGCCGACGGCACCGGATGGAGCGAAGG
>NZ_BOPA01000086.1 GCF_016863515.1 Micromonospora gifhornensis | reverse complement strand
TGGCCACCGCACCGGGAACGGTGCCGTCGGCCACCGCGTCGAGTCCGGCCAGCAGCTCCGCCCGACCCTCGCCCACGACCACCGCCTGGTGCGGGTGCCGGGCGCGCGCCGTCCCCAGCGTGTACGCCACGTCCCGCACGGGCAGCCCCGAGCTCAACGCCGTGCGCACCCGGGCGGCCTGGTCGCGTAGCGCGCCGGCGGACCGGGCCGAGATCACCAGCGGCACCGGCGCGGGCGGATCCGCCTCCTCCGGCGGCACCGGCCGCGGATCGCCGTGTTCGAGGATGACGTGGGCGTTGGTGCCGCTGATGCCGAAGGAGGAGACGGCGGCGCGGCGGGGTCGCCCGGTGTCGGGCCAGGGGTGGGCCTCGGTGAGCAGGCTGACCTGACCCTCGGCCCAGTCCACGTGGGGAGTGGGTTCGGCTACGTGCAGCGTCGCCGGCAGGGTGCCGTGTTGCATCGCCTGGACGACTTTGATGACTCCGGCGACACCCGCGGCGGCCTGGGTGTGGCCGATGTTCGACTTCAACGAGCCGAGGTGCAGGGGCGTGTCGCGGTGGTGGCCGTAGGTGGCGATGAGGGCTTGGGCTTCGATGGGGTCGCCGAGGCGGGTGCCGGTGCCGTGGGCTTCGACGAGGTCGATGTCGGTGGGTTGGAGGTGGGCGTTGGTGAGGGCGGTGCGGATGACGCGTTGTTGGGCGGGTCCGTTGGGTGCGGTGAGTCCGTTGGAGGCGCCGTCCTGGTTGACGGCGGAGCCGCGGAGGATGGCCAGGACGTGGTGGCCGTTGGCGCGGGCGTCGGAGAGGCGTTCGACGAGCAGCAGGCCCGCACCCTCACTCCACCCCGTACCGTTCGCCGAAGCCGAGAACGACCGGCAGCGCCCGTCCGGGGACAACCCCCGCTGACGGCTGAACTCCACGAACGTGTGCGGCGTCGCCATCACCGTCACACCGCCGGCCAGCGCCAGATCGCACTCGCCGCTGCGCAGTGACTGGGCGGCCAGGTGCAGGGCCACCAGAGAGGACGAGCAGGCGGTGTCCACGGTGACCGCCGGACCCTCCAACCCGAAGCTGTACGCCACCCGACCCGAGACCACGCTGGAGGTGTTGCCGGTGAGCAGGTGCCCCTCGAAACCCTCCGGGGCGGTACGCCACCGCGTCCCGTAGTCGCCGTACATGACGCCCGCGAACACACCCGTCCGGCTGCCGCGTACCGCGGTCGGGTCGATTCCCGCCCGCTCGAACGCCTCCCACGCCACCTCCAACAGCAGCCGCTGCTGCGGGTCCGTGGCGGTGGCCTCGCGCGGGCTCAGCGCGAAGAACCCGGCGTCGAAGTCGGCCGCGTCGTAGAGGAAGCCGCCGTGGCGGGTGTACGAGGTGCCGGCGTGTTCGGGGTCGGGGTCATAGAGCCGGCCCAGGTCCCAGCCCCGGTCGGTGGGGAACTCGCCGATCGCGTCCACACCGTCGGCCACCAGCCGCCACAGGTCCTCCGGCGAGGAGACACCACCGGGATACCGGCAGGCCATCCCCACGATCGCGATCGGCTCGTCGGTGCGGGTGGCCACTGTGGGCGTCGGTGCCGGCTGTGCGCTCGTCGTGGCGCCGAGCAGGTGGGCCACCACGGCGTCCGGCGTCGGATGGTCGAACACCAGCGTGGCGGGCACCGGCAGGCCGGTCGCGGCGGCGAGGCGGTTGCGCAGCTCCACCCCGCCGAGCGAGTCGAGCCCCAGGTCGCGGAACGGGCGGGCCGAGTCCACCCCGGCGGCCGACGGGTACCCCAGCACCTCGGCGACCACCGAACGGACCACCTCCCGCAGTTCGGCCTCGTCACGCGGTCGGCTTCCGGCGGGCGGCACGGAACGACGCGTGACCAGCCCCCGCAGCGCGGCGGGCAGCACGTCACGGCCGCGCAGCGCCGCCAGGTCCAGGCGTACCGGTGCGAGGACCGGACCCTCGTGCGACAGCGCGGCGTCGAACAGCGCCACGCCCTGCTCGACGGTCAGCGGCGGAAGCCCGTCGCGCCGCCACCGGGCCACGTCGGCAGCGGACAGCCCCGCCCCCATCCCGGTGTCCTCCCACAGACCCCAGGCCAGGGACAGCGCCGGTAGGCCGAGGGCGTGCCGGTGCGCGGCCAGCGCGTCCAGCGCGGCGTTGGCGGCCGCATACGCGCCCTGGCCGGCGGTGCCCAGCAGCCCACTGATCGAGGAGAACAGCACGAACGCCCGCAGGGGACGGTCCCGGGTCAGCTCGTGCAGGTGCCAGGCCGACTCGGCTTTGGTCGCGGCCGCGCGTACCTGCTCGACGGTCAGCGCGGACACCGTCGCGTCCCGGACCACCCCGGCCGCGTGCACGACCGCGTCGAGGGTGGGCAGGTCGGCGAGCAGGCGGGCCAGCGCCTCCCGGTCGGCGACGTCACATGCCCGCAGGTCGACCCGCGCGCCGTGGCCCGCCAACTCGTCGGCCAGCGCGGCCGCACCCGGTGCGTCCGCGCCGCGCCGGCTGACCAGCACGAGGTCCCGCACGCGGTGGGCGCGGACGAGGTGCCGGGCGACCAGTGCGCCCAGGGCTCCGGTCCCGCCGGTGACGAGCACGGTGCCGGACAGCGGCAGCCCCGGGTCGACGGGTGCGACGCGGGCCAGCCGGGGGACCCACCACGAACCGTCGCGCCAGGCCGCCTCGGGTTCGTCGTCCGGTACGGTCCGGACCGGGTCGTCGGCGTGGATCAGCACGAACCGGCCGGGGTGTTCGGCCTGCGCCGACCGGACGAGCCCGGCCGCACCGGTGCGGTCCAGGTGTGGCACCACCAGCGCGGTCGGCTCGGCGGCGTCCAGGCGCTCGTGGAGCATCACGAGCGCGGCCGTGGCGTCGGCGACCGGTTCGACGCGGATCTGCCGCCGGGCGTCCTCGGCCGGCACCCACCGGATCCGGTGCAGGTCCGTGGGGGCCGGCATGCGCGCGGGCCGCAGGTGCAGGCTGTCGGCGGTGGCGACCACCCCGTCGGCGTCGGTGAGGACGAGCGCCCGCTCGGGCGTCCAGTACGCGTGCAGCGCCCCGCTGGGCCGGCGGAAGACCGAGACGCCGCTCCAGCTGAACGGCAGGAGCGTCTCGTCGCCGTCCAGCACGATCGGGTGCAGAGCGGCGTCCACCTGCGCCGGGTGCAGCACGAATCCGTCGGGGCCGGCGGGCGCGGCGAGTTGCGCCACCACGTGCTGGCCGTGCCGGGCGGCGGTGGCGAGGCGGAAGGCGGGCCCGTACTCGTAGCCCTTGCCGGCCAACCGCTCGTACAGGTCGTCGACGTCGACCGGCGGGCCGTCCACGCGTGGGGGGACCGGGGGCGCCGGGGGCGCCGCCGTGAGCAGGCCGCTGGCGTGTCGGGTCCACTGCTCGGCGTCGTCGGCCCGCGCGTGCACGGCGACGGTCCGCTGCTCACCCGGCGGGCCGACGGTGACCCGCACCTGCGCCACGCCCTCGTCGGGCAGCACCAGCGGGGCCTCCAGCGTCAGCTCGGCCACCCGGGGCAGCCCGACGTCCCGGCCCGCCCACAGCGCGTACTCCAGCAGGGCGGTGCCGGGCAGCAACGCCCGGCCGAGCACCACGTGGTCGGCCAGCCAGGGGGCGGTACGCCGGGACAGCCGTCCGGTGTAGACGGTGCTGTCGTCGGCGAGCGTCACGGCGGCGCCCAGCAGCGGGTGATCGACCTCGCGCACACCCGAGTCCGCGCCCGGGGTGGCCCGGCCGCCGGTGAGCCAGTACCGGTCGCGCCGGAATGCCGTGGTGGGCAGCCGGACCGGGCGGGCGTGCGGGTACAGGCTGGCCC
>NZ_BOPA01000085.1 GCF_016863515.1 Micromonospora gifhornensis | reverse complement strand
CGGCCAGCACCAGATCCCACAGCTCGTCCGGTGAGGTGACGCCACCCGGGTAGCGGCAGCCCATGCCGACCACCGCGATCGGCTCCCGATCCTGGTCCTCGGCGGCCCGCAGCCGGGCCCGCAGGTCCTGTGAGTCGGCGATGGCGCGCTTGAGGTAGTCGCGCAACTTCTGCTCGTCGGCCACGGTCGTCTCCCGCTCAGTCGAGGTCGTCGATCAGCGCGAACAGCGCTTCGTCACTGGCTGTGTCAAGGTCAACGGTGGCCGGGGAATCGGGGGCCGCCAGGGTGAGCAGCTGCCGCAGCCGGTCGGCGATCGTGCCGTCGCCGGGTCCGCCGTCGCGCAGAAGTGCCTCCAGCCGGTCGAGTTCGGCGTGCACGCCGTCGTCGGGTGGGCTGTCGGCCATCAGGTCGTCCAGGTAGGCGACCAATGCGGCCGGGGTCGGGTGGTCGAACGCCAGCGTCGCGGGCAGCCGGTGCCCGGTCGCCGTACCGAGCCGGTTACGCAGCTCGACCGCGGTGAGCGAGTCGAACCCGAGGTCGGTCAGGGCGCGGTCCAGGTCGATGCCGTCCGGGTCGCTGCGGCCGAGCACACCGGCGACCTGCGCCCGTACCAGACCGGTGAGCAGGTCGCGTCGTTGTTCCGGTGGGCGGCCAGCCAGTTGTGCGGCCAGGGCGGGCCGGTCGGCGGCGACGGCCGCGGAGGCCGCGGGCAGGGCGGGCCCGGCCAGGTCGCGCAGCACGGCCGGCGGGTCGGTGAGGCGGCGGACGTCGAAGCGGGTGACCGCGAACGCCGGGCCGCCGTCGGTGAGGGCGGCGTCGAACAGCCGCATCGCTTCCTCGTCGGCAAGTGGCCGCAGTCCCAGCCGGGCCACCCGCTGCCGGTCGGTGTCGGACAGGTGCCCGGACAGGGCGCTGCTCTGTGCCCACAGGCCCCAGCCGAGGGAGACGGCGGGCAGTCCGGCCGCGCGGCGGTGCTGTGCCAGCGCGTCGAGGAAGGCGTTGGCGGCGGCGTAGTTGCCCTGTCCGGCGGTGCCGAGGGTGCCGGCCACCGAGGAGTACAGCAGGAACAGTGCCGGTGGCCGGTCGGCCGTCAGTTCGTGCAGATGCCAGGCGGCGTCCACCTTGGGTGCCAGCACATGGTCGAGGTCGTCGCCGGTCAGCGCGGTGACGGTGCGGTCACGGGTGGTGCCGGCGACGTGGGCGACGGCGGCGGGTGGTCGGTCGAGTCCGTCGAGCACGGCGGCGAGGGCGGCACGGTCGCTGACGTCGCAGGCGAGGGTGCGTACGGCAGCGCCGAGATCGGTCAGTTCTTCGGCGAGCCGGTCGGCGTCGGGGGCGGCCGGTCCGCGGCGGCTGAGCAGCACCAGGTCGGTGGCGCCGTACGCGGTGACCAGGTGTCGGGCCAGGACCGCGCCCAGCGCGCCGGTGGCCCCGGTGACGAGCACCGGTCCGCCGGACAGGTCCGGCCGGGCTTCGGTGCCGGCCCGGGTGACCGGGGCCAGGCGGGGTGCCAGCAGCCGACCGGCCCGGATCGCCGTCTGCGGTTCGGTGGTGGCGGCGACGGCGGCGAGGGCCGCCCAGGAGGGGTCGGTGTCGTCCACGTCGACCAGCCGGAAGCGGCCCGGCTGTTCGGCCTGAGCGGACCGGACGAGGCCCCACACCGCGGCCTGGACCGGGTCGGGGTCGGCGTCGGTGGTGGTCGCGACCGCATGCCGGGTCACCAGCACCAGTTCCGCGCGGGTGTCGTCGGCCAGCCAGCGGCGCAGCAGGTCGAGGGTGGCGGTCAGGCTCTGTCGTACCCGTTGCGGTGGGGTGGCGGCCGGGTCGCCGTCCGGGGCGGCCACGAACACCGCAGCTGTGGCGGGCAGGTCGCCGACCGTGGCGTACGCGGGAAGCCCGGTGGCATCCGGCAGGCCGAGCGTCGCCGCGTCCACCGGCGCGCCGTTCGGGGCAGGCACCGGACGCCAGGTGAGCCGGTGCAGCCCGTCCGGGACAGCGGTCGGGCCGGCGGCGCGGGGCAGCAACCGCAGCCGATCCACGGTCAGTACCGGACCGCCGGCCGGGTCGGTGGCGTTCAGCGACACCACCGTGCCGTCCTCGCCGGTCTCGTGGACGGTGAGGGTGACCCGCAGCGTGGACGCGCCGCTGGCGTGCAGGCGTACCCCGGTGAACGCGAACGGCAGCACCTCGGCGCCCACCTCGTCCGGTGCCGCGGCCACCAGGGGCAGCAGCGGGTGCAGCGCGGCGTCGAGCAGCGCGGGGTGCAGGGCGTAGCCGGCGGCCTCGGGCAGTTGGTCCTCGGCGAGGGTGACCTCGACGTACCGTTCGCCGGGGCGGCGCCACAGCCGGGTCATCCGGCGGAACGCCGGTCCGTAGTGGTAGCCGAGGCCGGCGAGCCGGTCGTAGACGTCGTCGAGCGCGACCGGTTCGGCGTCCTGCGGTGGCCACGGGCCGGACGGTGGGGCGGGCGTCGGTGCGGGGGTGAGCAGGCCGTCGGCGTGCCGGGTCCACGGGTGCCCGGCGGCGGCGCCGGCGGGGCGGGCGTACACGGCGACCGTGCGGCTGCCGTCGTCGGCCGGGGCGTCGGCCACCACCTGCACGGCGACCGGTTCGCGTCCGTCGAACGGCAGCGGGGTGCTCAGGGTCAGCTCGGCCAGTTGGTGGCAGGCGACCTGCGCGCCGGCCCGCAGCACCAGGTCGGTCAGGGCGCTGCCGGGTACCAGCGGGACGTCGCCGGGGCGGTGCTCGGCCAGCCAGGCGCCGCCGGTCGCATCGAGTCGGCCGGTCAGTACGGCGGTGTCCGAGCCGGCCACATCGACGGCCGCGCCGAGCAGCGGGTGGGCGGTGTCGTGCTGTCCGGCTGCGGCCGGGCCGGCGGCACGGGCGTCCAGCCAGTAGCGGCGGCGCCGGAACCGGTAGGTGGGCAGCGGCACCGGGCGGCTGCCGGGGTGTACCCGTTCCCAGTCCACCGGCACGCCCCGTCCGTGCAGCAGGGCCAGGACGGTGAGCACGGTCTCCGGCTCGTCGCGGCCGGCACGCAGCATCGGGGCGACGAGGCCGGGCGGGTCGCCCAGTGTGGCTGCGGCCAGTCCGGTCAGTACGGCGTCGGGACCGATCTCGACCAGGTCGGTGACGCCCGTACGGTGCAGGGTGCGGACCGCGTCGGCGAATCGCACCGGCTGCCGCACGTGCCGCACCCAGTAGTCGGCGCTGCGCAGCTCGCTGGCGGTAGCCGGGTCGCCGGTGGTGTCGGAGACGACGGTGAGCACGGGTTCGCGGAAGGTGAGTCCGTCGATCGCCTGGCGGAACTCGTCGAGCACACCGTCCATGTGGTGTGAGTGGAAGGCGTGGCTGACCGGCAGCGCGGTGGCCCGCCGGCCGCGGGATCGCCAGTGTTCGACGGTGTCCTGGACGGCGGCGCGGTCCCCGGCGACGACTGTGGATCGGGGGGCGTTGACTGCGGCCACGGTCAGGTCGGTACGGCCGGCCAGCCAGTCGCGGACCTCGTCTTCGGTGGCGTCCAGCGCGATCATCGCGCCGTCGTCGCGGGCGGCCTGCATGGCGTGGCCGCGGGCGGCGATCAGCCGGGCGGCGTCGGCCAGGTCGAACACGCCGGCGACGTGCGCGGCGGTGATCCCGCCGACAGAGTGGCCGAGGACGGTGTCCGGTCGTACCCCGCAGGCCTCCACATGCCGGTAGAGGGCGACCTCGGTGGCGAACAGCGCGGCCTGGGTGAACACGGTCTGGCCGAGCAGGGCCGCGTCGGCGCTGTCCGGGTCGGCGAACAGGATGTCGCGCAGCGGCTGGTCGAGGTGCCCGTCGAGGTGGGCGCACACGTCGTCGAGGGCGCGGCGGTACGGTGCCGACCGGTCGTACAGGGTGCGGCCCATGCCGATGCGTTGGCTGCCCTGCCCGGTGAACAGGAACGCGAGCCGGCCGCGCGGACCGGCCGGGCCGTGTGTCAGGCCGGGTGCGGATCCGCCGGTGGCCAGGGCTTCGAGGGCAGCGGCGCGGGTGTCCGGGTCGGTGCCGGTGACCACGGCCCAGCGGTGCAGGACGGTGCGGCGGGTCAGGGCGACCGCGACGCTTGTCGGGTCCGGGCGTTGGGGGCCGGTGACCAGGTCGTGCAGCGCGCGGGCCTGGTCGCTCAGGGCGGCGGGGTTGTGCCCGGACACCACCCAGGCGACCGGGCTGCCCGGTTCGGTGTCGGCGGCCGGTTCGGTGTCGGCGGCCGGGGCTTGTTCGAGGATGACGTGGGCGTTGGTGCCACTGATTCCGAAGGAGGAGACTGCGGCGCGGCGGGGGCGGCCGGTGTCGGGCCAGTCTTGCCGGGACGACAGCAGCCGCACCGCACCGGAGTCCCAGTCGACCATGGGTGACGGCACTTCACAGTGCAGTGAGCGGGGCGCCACTCCGGCCCGCATCGCCTGCACCATCTTGATCACACCACCCACACCGGCAGCGGCCTGGGCG
>NZ_BOPA01000084.1 GCF_016863515.1 Micromonospora gifhornensis | reverse complement strand
AGTACGCGGGGAGAATGCAACGCCTGAATGCATAATTGCGCCGAGTTCCGCTGACTTTCTTTTCCGCAATCCCGACGTGTTGCATGTTTGGATCGGGCGGTGTTGCAGGATTGCCCACCGACCCGCAGCAGCTCATCGCCCATCAGTCGGCGCTCCGGCACACGAGTTGCAGCGCATGGGAATTGCGGGTCGATGAGCGATGTCAGGGTTGTCTTGTAGGGTCAGGACGGCAATGCCTCACACGCAGATAACTCTGGTAAGAAATCGGTTTCCAGGCAACAGATCCACGTTTCACCGATGGCGTCCGGATGTAACAAAATGCAACACGAGAGGGGTGGCCGATGGCCGACGACATGGGATCGACAGTCCCCAGGCGACAGCTCGGGCGAGCGCTGCGCGACCTGCGCACCGAAGCACGCATGACCCTCGACGGCGCGGCCGAGGCCATGCAGTGCAGCCGCCAGAAGATGTGGCGCATCGAGACCGGCCTCGGCCCCACCCGCGCCGTCGACGTCAAGGCCCTCTGTGAGCTGTACGCCGCCACCCCCGAACTGACCGCCGCCCTTACCGCCCTGGCCCAGGAGACCAAGGCCAAGGGCTGGTGGCACTCCTACGGCGACGCCATCCCCGACTGGTTCGAGCTGTACGTCGGCCTCGAATCCGCCGCCTCCCGCTTACGTGGGTTCGACGAGTCCCTGATCCCCGGTCTTCTTCAGACCGAGGCATACGCCCGAGGCGTCTTCCGAAACCGCACCGACATAGGCGAAGACGAATTGGAGCAGTTCATCGGCGTCCGACTTGAGCGGCAGGGCCTCCTGCGACGGCGGCTACCGAAGGCACCCACGCTCAGCTCCGTGCTCGCCGAGTCGCTCCTGATCAAGCAAGTGGGCAACCGTGCGGTAATGGCTGATCAGCTTCGGCACCTGCTCGACCTCACCGAACTGCCGAACGTCTCCATCCGCATCCTGCCTCTGTCCGCAGGAGCGCACTACGGCGCGCTCGCCGGGACCTTCATGATGCTCGACTTCCCGCTGACCAACCGGACCACCCCAGAGCCGTCCGTCGTCTACAGCGAATCCCTCACCGGCGCACTCTACCTGGACCGCTCACACGAGATCGCGGCCTACGAAAAGGTGTGGGCAAGCCTCGATGCGCTCGCCCTTGATGAGCAACAATCGAGGCATCTGATCAACAAGATCATCGGAGAGGTGCACCATGGCTAACCTGACCGACGCCCAGTGGCGTAAGAGCACCCGCAGCGGCGACAACGGCGGCGCGTGTGTCGAGGTCGCCGACAACTTCCCCGACCTCGTCGCCGTCCGCGACAGCAAGGATCCGGCAGGACCCGCCCTCGCCTTCTCCCCCACCGCATGGATGACCTTCGTCCAGTCCACCAAAGCCAAGCACTGACCTGCTTGTCGATCGGGAGCGTCGCCAGCAGGCATGCTGGGTCGCTCCCGTCAAGCTACCGCAGAACAGCCGATTTCATGATCAAGTCCGGTGAACCCATCGACCAATAAGGCTTGCGCAACTTTGTAGCCGGCACCTAGTAGCAGGGATTCTTAGAGGGCGTCTGATTCACGTATTTTGTGAGTGATGCCGTCTTCAGATGTCTCGCCAGGTTGGGGTGGTTTCGTTGGTGACGCGTTTGGTGAGGTTGTCGATCATCGCGATGCGGATCATGCTGGCGGAGTTGTCGGGTAGGGCTTCGTAGTCGCGGGCCAGTCGGCGGTGCAGCATGATCCAGCCGAGGCTGTTGGGTCGGGCCCGGGCGCGGTGCCTGGATTGCTCCAGGTCCGTTTCCCGGACCCGCCCGCCGAACCCGGCGTGCGACTCTCACCGCACCGGGCTCTCCACGAGGTCATGCCGTTGGGGGTGGGCTTGTCGGTGTGGGCTGCCAGGGGTTCGGGATCTTGGTGCCGCGATAGCGGTATCGGGTCACGGGGACCTTCGCCATCTTGAACAACTCGACCCCGTCGAAGGCGATGGGTTGCCACCCTTGCGGGGTGCGCAGCCATCGCTGGATGGCTCTCCAGGTCATGCGGTTGCGGCGCATCACCCAGTTGATCACTCGCCACCAGATGAAGTTCTGCAGGTGGGAGAAGGTGTGCTTGGCGACCGCGTGCTTGAAGTAGTTGGCCCATCCACGCTGGATGTAGTTGATCCTCACCAGCGTTTCCCGGTAGCTCAGGTGCGACAACCGGCGGGTCAGTGACTTGATCTTCCGTTTCAGTGCCTGGACCGGCTTGTCGGCGATGAACGTGTAGACATGCCACTTGCTCGTTCCTCGTTTCCGCTTCCAGACGATGCGGAAGCCGAGGAAGTCGACCCCGTCGGCAAGGTGGGTGATCCTGGTCTTGGGCTCGGATAGGCGTAGGCCCATCGTCGCCAGGACGGTGCTCACCTGGTCGCGCAGGTCCTCGACGTGTTGCTCGGTGCCGTGGACCAGGACGAGGAAGTCGTCGGCGTAGCGAACCAACTGCCACGTCGCCAGCCCTCGGTCGCGTCGCTTCCTGCGCTGCCAGTTGGTGCCCATCGCGGCCCATTGCTCGGCGAAGAACTCGTCGAGAACCGACAACGCGATGTTGGCCAGCAGTGGTGAGAGGATCCCTCCTTGAGGTGTGCCGGACGTGGTCTCGTTCCGCTCGCCGAGCTCAGTCATGATCCCGGCCTTGAGGAACGCCTTCACCAGCGCGAGCACCCGCTTGTCCTTCACCCGCGCCCGCACCCGACCCATCAGGGTCGGATGATCGATGCGGTCGAAGCACGCCTCGATATCCGCGTCCAGCACCCACCGGTAACCGGCGGTGGCCAGATGATGGATCTCGGCGATCGCGTCGTGCGCACGCCGGTTCGGCCGGAACCCATACGAACAAGGCCGGAAGTCCGCCTCGAAGATGGGCTCCAGGACCAGCTTCAGCGCAGCCTGGACCACACGGTCCGTGATGGTCGGTATCCCGAGCCGGCGTAGTTTCCCGCCGGTCTTGGGGATCATCTTCTCCCGTACTGGCAGCGGCCGGAACGTGCCGGTCTTCAGCAGGGAACGGACGTGGTCCAGGAACACCTCGGGCCCAGCCATGCTCACGTGCACGGCGGTGACGCCGTCCACGCCAGCAGTGCGGGCTCCGGCGTTCCCGGCGACCCGCTGCAACGCCACGACCAGCGTGGCCGGGTCGCTGACGAAGTTGTAGACATCGTCAAACCGGCGACCGTGGTCGGCCACCGCCCAACGGTGCAGTTTGATCTGCATTCCCCGTACCCGCGACCAGGCCTCTTCCGGGGTCGGCCACGCGACGGTGGTATCCACCACCGTGTCTTCGGGCATTGCAGTACCTCCCTTGCGATCTCGCTGCCGCCCTTCCCCATGTGACCGGCTCTCCCGGCCTCGGAGTACTACGGCGGCTCCGTCCTCTCCCGGCCCGATCGGCCGACGGTGGACCCAGCCCGACGTGTCGTCTCTGGCCGAGACGCTGCCGGGCAGAGCCGGGAGAGTTCCCGTGTTCACTGACTGATCGCTCGACGAAGGAGGCACCCGGCTATACCCCCGCGGCATCGCCACGGCTACCCCGCAGCACTTCACCGTGGCCTCCCGAACCGTCGAACGTCAGCAGCACGGAAGTTCCCGTCCCGAAAGAAGAGGACCAGGACGCACCGCACCCAGCCCATATCCGCCAGGTTCGAGCTGGTAGGGATCGTTAGGAGGCTTCAGACACCGGTTCCTCGCGTATACCTCTCCATCTCGCTTGCCGGACCCGCGCCATCTGGCAGTACTGGTCACGTCCCGGCGTTGTCGGGGCCGCTTGCCACCCTCCCCGGCACCTCCCGGATCAGGCTGCCCCCAGCTTCACCGAACTGCTGCGACAGCCCGGCGGCGAAGGTCTCTCACCTCCACTCGATCAATCAGCGCCTCACGGCGCACGCGTTCGACGACCCAGCGGCGTTTGACCACCGAGAACCCTCGGATCTGCGGGTCTTTGGTGACGACTTCGACGTCGATGCCGAGGGTGGCGCCGTGTTCGATGACCTTGTTCTTGAAGCCGGCGTCGACCCAGGTCTTGGTCAGGGTCGGGTAGGTGGCTTTGGCCTGGTCGAGCAGGTTGATGCCGATGGTGTTGTCGCTGGCGCTGGCGGCGGTGACGACGACGGCGAGGAGTAGGCCGAGGGTGTCGGTGACGATGCCGCGTTTGCGTCCGACGATCTTCTTGCCGGCGTCGATGCCCTGGGTGGGCAGGGGTGCGTTGGTGGAGGTCTTCACGCTCTGGGTGTCGATGACGCAGGCTGACGGGTGCGCGGCGCGTCCGGCCTTGGTGCGGGCCAGGCCGGTGAGTTGGTAGTTGAGGTGGGTGAAGATGCCGTCGGTGGTCCAGGCGGTGAAGTAGCCGTAGACGGTCTGCCAGGGCGGGAAGTCGTGGGGCAGGTAGCGCCAGGCGATGCCGGTGCGGTTGACGTACAGGATGGCGTTGAAGATTTCCCGCAGGTCGTGGCTGGCGGTACGTCCGCCGACACCGGCGTCGGTGCGGGCCTGGCGCCAGGCGGTCAACCGTGGTGCGATCAGCGCCCAGCGGGCGTCGGACAGGTCGGAGGGGTAGGCAGGTCGCTCGGCCATGCCATAGCTCTACTGTGGACGAGCTGTGGTGGATCGCACCCGTAGTCCGACGATATGAGGGCTTTTCTGAACCAGACACGTTCCGCGGAATGAAGCTGGCATATCGCTGCGGCATCAGTCGGGTCAAACAGTGCCGATAGCCACGAGTCGGCGGCGCTGCCGGCCTGGCAGGCTGCCAGCCAAATGACGCTAATCCCACGCGGACGAGATCAAAACGCCCAGTCA
>NZ_BOPA01000083.1:2500-5382 GCF_016863515.1 Micromonospora gifhornensis | reverse complement strand
TGTCCGGCGGTGTCCTACTCTCCCACACCCTCCCGAGTGCAGTACCATCGGCGCTGGAAGGCTTAGCTTCCGGGTTCGGAATGTAACCGGGCGTTTCCCTTCCGCCATAACCGCCGTAACCCTATCAACATATCAAACAACACCACACCAACAACAAAACGTTGGGGTATTTGTTTGTTTGTTGTGAGTTACACAGTGGACGCGAGCAGAACCTTTGTGAGCAAGTCCTCGGCCTATTAGTACCGGTCAACTGAACCCGTTACCGGGCTTACATTTCCGGCCTATCAACCCAGTAGTCTAGCTGGGGGCCTTACCCACCCAAAGGGTGGTGGGATACCTCATCTTGAAGCAGGCTTCCCGCTTAGATGCTTTCAGCGGTTATCCCTTCCGAACGTAGCTAACCAGCCGTGCCCCTGGCGGGACAACTGGCACACCAGAGGTTCGTCCGTCCCGGTCCTCTCGTACTAGGGACAGCCCTTCTCAAGTATCCTACGCGCACGGCGGATAGGGACCGAACTGTCTCACGACGTTCTAAACCCAGCTCGCGTACCGCTTTAATGGGCGAACAGCCCAACCCTTGGGACCTGCTACAGCCCCAGGATGCGACGAGCCGACATCGAGGTGCCAAACCATCCCGTCGATATGGACTCTTGGGGAAGATCAGCCTGTTATCCCCGGGGTACCTTTTATCCGTTGAGCGACACCGCTTCCACACGCAAGTGCCGGATCACTAGTCCCGACTTTCGTCCCTGCTCGACCCGTCAGTCTCACAGTCAAGCTCCCTTGTGTACTTGCACTCAACACCTGATTGCCAACCAGGCTGAGGGAACCTTTGGGCGCCTCCGTTACCTTTTAGGAGGCAACCGCCCCAGTTAAACTACCCACCAGACACTGTCCCTGAACCGGATAACGGTCCGAAGTTAGATACCCGAATCAACCAGAGTGGTATTTCAAGATTGCCTCCACACATACTGGCGTATGCGCTTCACCGGCTCCCACCTATCCTACACAAGCTAACTCAGATACCAATGTCAAGCTATAGTAAAGGTCCCGGGGTCTTTCCGTCCTGCCGCGCGTAACGAGCATCTTTACTCGTAATGCAATTTCGCCGGGCCTGTGGTTGAGACAGTGGGGAAGTCGTTACGCCATTCGTGCAGGTCGGAACTTACCCGACAAGGAATTTCGCTACCTTAGGATGGTTATAGTTACCACCGCCGTTTACTGGCGCTTAAGTTCTCCGCTTCGCCCCGAAGAGCTAACAGGTCCCCTTAACGTTCCAGCACCGGGCAGGCGTCAGTCCATATACATCGAATTACTTCTTCGCATGGACCTGTGTTTTTAGTAAACAGTCGCTTCCCCCTGCTCTCTGCGGCCATACAACGCTCCACCCGCGCGGGGCTTCACGTCTCCGGCCCCCCTTCTCCCTAAGTTACGGGGGCAATTTGCCGAGTTCCTTAACCACAGTTCGCCCGATCGCCTCGGTATTCTCTACCTGACCACCTGTGTCGGTTTGGGGTACGGGCCGCTCAGAACTCGCTAGAGGCTTTTCTCGGCAGCATAGGATCACTGACTTCACCTGAATCGGCTCGGCATCACGTCTCAGCCTCATGTGCCACGGATTTGCCTATGACACGGCCTACACGCTTACCCCGGCACAACCACCGGCCGGGCTCAGCTACCTTCCTGCGTCACCCCATCGCTTGACTACTACCCGCCAGGTTCCCACGCTCCCCAACCTCAACCCGAAGGTCTTGACTGGTTTGGGTGGTTAGCACAACGAGGTTCATCAGGGACGCTCTTTCGCGGGTACGGGAATATCAACCCGTTGTCCATCGACTACGCCTCTCGGCCTCGCCTTAGGTCCCGACTCACCCAGGGCGGATTAACCTGGCCCTGGAACCCTTGGTCATCCGGCGGAAGGGTTTCTCACCCTTCTTTCGCTACTCATGCCTGCATTCTCACTCGTGCCGCGTCCACAACTCGATCACTCGGCTGCTTCACCCCCGGCACGACGCTCCCCTACCCATCCACACACCTGCACACCACCCCGAAAGATGATGCGAAGTACACGCGTGAATGCCACAGCTTCGGCGGTGTGCTTGAGCCCCGCTACATTGTCGGCGCGGAACCACTTGACCAGTGAGCTATTACGCACTCTTTAAAGGGTGGCTGCTTCTAAGCCAACCTCCTGGTTGTCTATGCGACCCCACATCCTTTTCCACTTAGCACACGCTTAGGGGCCTTAGCTGGTGATCTGGGCTGTTTCCCTCTCGACTACGAAGCTTATCCCCCGCAGTCTCACTGCCGCGCTCTCACTTACCGGCATTCGGAGTTTGGCTGATTTCGGTAAGCTTGTGGGCCCCCTAGACCATCCAGTGCTCTACCTCCGGCAAGAAACACGCGACGCTGCACCTAAATGCATTTCGGGGAGAACCAGCTATCACGGAGTTTGATTGGCCTTTCACCCCTAACCACAGGTCATCCCCCAACTTTTCAACGTTGGTGGGTTCGGCCCTCCACGCGGTCTTACCCACGCTTCAGCCTGCCCATGGCTAGATCACTCCGCTTCGGGTCTAGAACATGCGACTCAAACGCCCTCTTCAGACTCGCTTTCGCTACGGCTCCCCCACACGGGTTAACCTCGCCACATGCCACTAACTCGCAGGCTCATTCTTCAAAAGGCACGCCGTCACCCCGCAAGGCTCCGACGGATTGTAGGCGAACGGTTTCAGGTACTATTTCACTCCCCTCCCGGGGTACTTTTCACCATTCCCTCACGGTACTCGTCCGCTATCGGTCACCAGGAAGTATTTAGGCTTACCAGGTGGTCCTGGCAGATTCACGGCAGATTTCAGGAGTCCGCCGCTACTCGGGAACACCCA
>NZ_BOPA01000082.1 GCF_016863515.1 Micromonospora gifhornensis | reverse complement strand
ACGTCATCATCGACGGCAACGGGCGGAAACTCGCCACGAAGACCTGCGAGACGACGAGCAAGGATCACCTGTCGCTGCTGCGCTGGGCAGCCGGGCATGGCGAAGAGAGCGTCTGGGCGGTTGAGGACTGCCGCAACATGACCCGCCGTCTGGAACGCGACCTGCTCGCCGCTGGCGAGCGCATCGTACGGGTGCCACCCAAGCTCATGGCCCACGCCCGCGACGCCGCCCGCACCTACGGCAAGTCAGACCCGATCGACGCCCTGGCCGTCGCCCGCGCCGCACTCCGCGAGGACGACCTGCCCACTGCCCACCTCGACGGCCCCGACCGCGACCTGCGTCTGCTGGTCGACCACCGCGAGGACCTGATCGCCGAACGCACCCGGGCGGTCAACCGGCTCCGCTGGCACCTGCACGAACTCGACCCCGAATGGGATCCACCAGCGCGATCTCTCGACCGCGTCAGCAACCTGGACCACGTCCTGCACCGGCTGACGCAGCTGCCAGGCGTCGTCGCCCACCTCGCCACCATGATCGTCCAGCGGTGCAGGAACCTCACCGAAGAGATCAACGCGATCGAGGTCGAGATCCGCCAGCTGGCCGAGAAGCTCGCGCCAGCACTCATCGCTGTGCCCGGCTGCGGCGCCCTGACCGCCGCGAAGATCCTCGGCGAAACCGCCGGCGTCACCCGGTTCCATTCCGCGGCCGCCTACGCACGGCATAACGGCACCGCACCCCTACCAGTGTGGTCATCCAACCGAGCCCGCCACCGACTCAGCCGCACCGGCAACCGTCAGCTCAACGCTGCCCTACACCGCATTGCGATGACCCAGGCCCGCTGTCACCAGCCCGCCAAAGACCTCATCGCCCGCCGCAGAACCGCCGGCGACGGTGGCCTCGAAGCCCTACGCGTACTGAAACGACGCCTGTCCGATGTCGTCTACCAGGCCCTGCGCACCGACTGCATACCCAGGGCTTGACAGAGGAGCTATGTACAGTCCCGGGTGCCGCTGTTGATCCCCAGATCACGCGCTACCCGCGCGATCGACTTCCCGGCCTCCCGCACGATCCGGACCACGCCCGCGCGGAACTCCGGATCGAACCGGCGTCTCGTCTCAGCCATGAACCTCTATCCCTCAAGTTCTGGCCTCCACGTTACGAGGGGAACCGCACTGAGATTACTTCAGTCCACGTAAAGTGGGGCGAAGAATGGCCGTTGGATCCAGGATTGGATGCGGGAAAGGTTTGGCGGCATGGGTTTCTCTGCGTTGGGATCACACGCGAGCCAGTGGCTGCGCAACCATTCCTGCTCCGCATTATAGAGCTTGTCCCAGTTGCTGGACACCAGTCCGACAACCATCTCTTCGCGACTTGCGTTCGTGGCGAATCGAGCGAGGTAGGCAATCGGAGGAAGTACTTCTGATTGGCTGAACAGGGCAGCAGGATTGAGCGCAAAGGGGAAGCGAGGAGCCGGCCCGGCCAGGCTTACCCGAAGTGCGTATAGAACGGCGTCCCAGGATCGCCCGTCGCCTACGTAGGCCATGCAAAGCAATCCGTACCTCCGGATGACCCGATCTTCGTCGAGAAGCGCCCGCGCCAGGGTTTCGGACGCGTCGGAGCCTTGGCGTTTGGCGAGCGCGACCAGAGCGGAGCAGCGTTCGTCTATAGTCGCTCCGCGGTCAGCAGCGATTGCATGCAGGATGGGGATTCCAGCGTTTCCACATGCCTCCCCTAGAGCGACGATGACGGCATTCTTATCATCGGGGTTAGAGGCAAGCAACTTAATCAACATCGCCTCACCGGCGGCACCGTCCCGTACCATCCGCCCAATTGTACCAACGTCCAGCGGGCCGGCAGGTTGTGACCCCTTCATAGCCATACTCCACCTTGCTGAGTTCCGATCTTCGGGCTAGCGCGCGAGACGCCGGCACCAACTCTAGCAGCAGCTTCCGGATCAGAAAAGCAGGTTATCCAGGTCGTCGTAGACGTAGTCGATCGTCATGCCGTACTCCTTACGCAACCAATCGTCCTTCTTCCTCTGCTCAGTTTTCGATTTTTCTCGACCAGATTTAGTTTCGATATATCCCAGCAGTTTGCCATCTTTGCCGTAGACAACAATGTCTAACGTTCGCGTGCCATGCGGGGTGTGGAATGTGAGCGCCCTCGGGTCCTGGGCATCGGTGATCGCCGTCCTACCCATTTGCCGAATTCCGTCTGCAATGTGGTCGCGGTATGCATCCCCCACGAGCTTGTTCATCTGGCCCTTTTTCGGCAACTTGCCCAGCCGACCAATGGGGGTGATTGCTAGGAACTCAATGCCAGCGCCAAGGTAGTCCCCGCGCTCCGCCGCATCGTTGACGAGGTATCCCGAGGCCGGCACCCCGATATAGGGTAGGTAACTAAGGAACTCGGCAATGTGGCGACGCGCTGCGGCTATGCAGAGTGGGCTTACTAGTGCTTGAGAGCACATCTGGTAAGCCCTCTCAAAGTAGTCCTTCCTGTACTCAGGCTGATCGGCCCATGGGGATGGCTCTGGCGTAGGGTTACCGCTGGGACTGGGCGTGCGGCCACCTGGCGGGGGTGGAAGTGTGGGCGTCGGCGAGGGCGGACGGCCTCCTCCGCCGTTGCCACCATCACCGCCCCGACCGCCACCAGGTGGTGGGGCTGGGTTTCTCGGCGGCGTTATCTTGCAGTCTTCGTCTCCGCACGGAATAAGGCCGGTGGGGTCACTGAAGGTGGTGGGATTGTTGTTGGCATAGCTGTAGCCATTCCACTGTTGAGGGTCTGTGAGGTCCTGGACGGGGTCGAGGCTGACGAACCGGCCGAGGCTGGGGTCGTATTCGCGGGCGCCGAGGTGGATGAGGCCTGTGTCGTCGCGGGTGCCGCCGACGAAGCCTCTGGTTCCTGCGAAGCTAGGTTGGGGCCCTCGATCGTCGCCGTAGGGCAGGAGGCGCTTGCGACTTGAGGTTTGGTTGTCGGCCTTGATTTGGACTTGTTCGGTGCCGTGGTGGTCGCCACTGCTCCAGATAAGGCCGGTGTGGGTGCGCACGGCGATAGTCCGACCTGCGGCGCTGTAGTAGCGGGTGCCGGTGGGTTGGGTGGCACCGGTGGCGAGGGTGAGTTCGGTGGCACCGAGGTAGAGGGTGGTCTTGTCGGGGGCACGGCTGATCAGCCTGTTGCCGTCGGCGTCATACGTGTAGGAGGTTTCGTTGGCTCCTTGAGTGACCTTGTCGAGGCGGCCCTCGGTGTTCCATGTCAACTGCTGGAAGGTGCCGCTCTCGGTGTGCCGGGTGAGGGTGTTCCCGCCGGGGTCGTATGTGAAGGAGCGTGTAGGCGTGGTGGCGAGCGGGCCCGTCGCCGAGGTGTTCGTCAGCGTGTGAGGCTTGCTGGCACCGGGGGCTGGGTGGGTGTAGGTCCAGGTGGTGTTGCCGGCGGGGTTGTGGTCGGTTTGTTTGGTGCGGTTTCCGACGGTGTCGAATTCCCAGGATCGCCAGTAGGGGTCAATGGTGCCGCCTCGTTGTGGTACTTGGTCACAGGCGGTGGCCGTAGGGGTGGCGCCGGTCCAAGCGGTGGTGAGTCGGCGTAGGGGGTCATAGCGGAAGCATTCGACTTGGTCGGCTGTCCCGTCGGTGCTGCCGAGAATGGAGGTGACATTGCCGATGCTGTCGTAGCGGTAGCCGGTGGCGTACTTGGCGGTGAAAGTGCCGGGGCTGCTCTCAAGGTCGATGCTTGTGGCGTCGAGCCGGCCGGTCTGCTGGTCGATGGTGTCGGTTAGTCGTACCTGCTTACCGCTCGCACCGAGCAGGAGTTGGTGGACAGGCCCATGAGCGTAGTAACTGGTGGCGGCGACGTAGATGTCGGCGCCGGCCATGGTGGTGGGGTAGCCGTTGTTGTTGTACCCGAGGATGAGCGTCTCGGTGGGCAGCCCGCCGACGCCGGGTTGACTGCTGCTCGTGAGGCGCCCAGCCTTGTCGTAGGTGAACGTTGTGCTGTACGTGCCAGCAAGGGCACCTTCAGCTGCAGGGATCGTCATCGTGGTGCCGCTGGGCTGGTAGTCGTCGGTGTAGCCAGTGACGGCCGAGGTGTAGTCGCCGCCAGCACCATGGCGGGTGGAGGAGGTCAAGTGCCCCTTAGCCACGGTGTCGTAGGCGTTGCTCGCGAGTTTGCTGCCGGTGCCCACGTCACCGGCCCATCGGGCGATTACGCGAGACTTGCCGTCGTATTGGATCGATATCTTCTGCCCACGGCCGTCGACGGTGTAAGCGAGCCGGCCGGCAGTGTCGTAGTGGGTGGTGGTAGTTCCAGCGTCTGGGTCGACCTTGTGCGTGGTACGGCCAGCGAGATCGTAGGCGTTGGTCCATACGTTGCCCGCAGGATCGGTGACCTTGGTCAACCGGTTGAGGAGGTCGTAGGTATAGGTGGTGCTCTGGTATGAGTTCGGATCAGTGGTCGAGGTGTATTGGTCGAAGCGGGTGGCGTTGCCGCGGACGTCGGTATGGCTGACGGTCTTAGTGCCGCCGGCCGGTGGAACAACGGTGATGCGATCGCCATGGTAGGTGGTGGCGGTCTGGCGCCATGCCGCCCCGAGCTTTTTGTCCACCTGCGCCGTGGCCCGGTTCAAATGGTCGTAGCTGGTCTCCCGTATGGCCGGAACGGCAGCGAGGTTGGGGTTGACCAATCCGACTCCGGCTACCGAGTTGTTGTGGAAGGGGTCGGTGGTGGCGGCGATGTTGCCGCGGGCGTCGTAGGTGGTGGCGGTGACGATCCGTCCGCCGTTCGGACCGGGCTGTTGAGTCTCCCTGCCCCGGCCAAGGCCGTCCACGTAGTCATATGAGGCCAGGTAGACGGCGTTGCCGCTGTGGGATTGCAGGGCTTCGGTCTTGGTGCGCGCGGGTGCGGTCGGTTGTCCGATGCCACTGGAGGTGATCTGGTAGCTGAAGCGCAGCGACGGTACCCCGGTGGACTTGGCCTGGCCTGGCAGGTACACCTCGGCCATACGGCCGAGTGGGTCGTAGGCGAGGTCGGTGACCTTGCCGTTGGGGTCGGTGATCCTCGACGGCTGCCCGGTGTGCCGGTCGACCAGAGTGGTGGTCGTGTGGTTGAAGCCGCCGCCGACGGTGCTGGTGATGCCGTTGTCGGGCCAGTTGACAACCGGACTGTAGGTGGTCGTGGTCGTCAGCCCGGCGGGGTCGGTCGCGGTACGGATCCGACCCATGTTGTCGTAGGTGCTTCGGCCACTGGTGGTGTAGGTGGTCGGGCCGGTGTAGACGCGGGTCTCGGCGACGTTGCCGTCGAACGGGGTTTGGGAGCCTTCGACGGTGTAGGTGTCGTAGAAGGTGACCGTGCGGGATAGCAGTGTGCCGGAGCCGCAGGTGTCGCCGGACCAGGTTTCCACCCGCTCCGGAAATTGATCATGTAGTAGGAGTTGGGTGCGTTCCGTTGGGCATAGGTGTAGGAGGTGCAGGTGTTGTCGGCGACGCCGACCTGGTTGTACTGGTGGAACCGGATCGGGAGCCCGTACGTGGACTCGTAGATGGTCCTCTCTTCGTTGGTCCGCCAGCTGCCGTCGTCGAGTTTGACGCGGGAGTTCTCTAGGCCGAGGCGGGTTTGGCGGGGGTTGGCGTAGCCGGGGCCGTTGTAGCTGCCTTGGATGGTGTGGTCGTAGCGGGTGCTTTCGACCTCGGTGTAGGCGGCGTTGGCCGGGTTCGCGTTGTAGGTGGTCATCCGGTAGTGGCGGGTTTGCAGGGTCCGGCCGGCGCGGGCGTAGTGGTCGTCGTAGGTGTCACCGGCGTAGTCGGTGACGGTGGTTTGTTTGATACCGCCGCCGCTGCCGGGATCGTAGATGTCGTGGTACATGCCGCGGAAGAAGTTCGACATCCACACCGTGTACTTACTGGGGTCCGTCCCCGAACCCTGCACCACACGGACGCGGTTGTAGCCGGCGAAGATGCTCCACGACTCGTACTCGTCGGGCACGAGCGGGTTGTTGGGGTTCTTCCAGGCTGGGTTCCCGACCGAGTAGTCGTACTGGGTGACCTGATCCGGTGACCCACCCACCTGGTCCTTCACCACCACCTTCTTGACCAGGTACTTGTGGAAGATGCCGAAGCCGGGGTCGGCGCCGGGTGGTGAGTGGAAGATCGGGTAGCAGTCCTCGGTGTTGACGTCCCAGTTACCCACCTTGCCGTTGTGCCAACTGTTGTAGCCCGACTGTGTCGACCCGCCCTGCGGGCACGGCTTCTGCGTCCCGTACGTGACCTCCGTCCGGCCGCCGAAGCCGTTACGGACCACCAGCAGGCGGGGCATCCGCATCGCGGACACACCGAGGCCGGTTTCGTCGTAGTCGACGCGGCCGTCGCGGAAGTTCGGCTGCACGCCGTCGACGTAGTCGAAGTCCACCGGCGGCAGGTCGATCTTGTTCGCGTCCGCACCGATCAGGCCACTGGGGCGTATGTAGTCCAGGACGAAGGCCCGCTCGGTCAAGCCGGTGGGGTTGGACACCTTGTACCGCAACTGAACCCGGCCGATGTTGTTCCACTCTCCGGTGCCGGCGTTCCACTGGTAGGAGATGACGCGGTCCAGGATCCTGCTGGTGAAAAACGACTGGGTGTAGTTCCCACACGACGACGACCCGCAGACCAGGTCACCGGGCACATCCGGGTAGGAGTTCGGGTTCGACGACAACGCCGGACACGTCGCCGGGGTGTTGTTGAACGGATCATCCTCTGCGGTGCGCTCCACACACCGGTGCGCCCACCCGAACACCACCCGCCCGACCGGAACCGCACCCGCCTCGGTCACGTTCTTCGCGTACTCGATCTCCGACAGATACCCGCCCCGGTCGTACTCCAGGATCGACCCACTCAACGCCCGCTTGTAATGGTTCGTCTCCCGCGTCCAGTGCAAATAGGTTTCGTTCTCATTGGCGTCACGAACCCGATCCAGGTTCCACCGCCACGGATCCCGACACGACGCCGGATACACGTCATAGCAGGGCTCCCCCGCCTCGTCACCGAGGAACGACATCTTCCACACCGAGTCCCGCACGAACCCGAACT
>NZ_BOPA01000081.1 GCF_016863515.1 Micromonospora gifhornensis | reverse complement strand
ACTACCCGACCGCTAATCGCGTAAACGGCACCGATTCGCCCGCACACCGTAGCGGTCTGCGCGCCAGGTCGCATTCGGCCGAATGGCGCGATCGCGTGATTCCGAATCCGTCGCCTCCGCGTCAGGATCGCAGTTGTGGGCGCTGGTCGGTGTGCCTTGACTTCCCGGACATCTGTCGTTCTTCGGCACTTTCTCCACGACGAAGGAGGTCCGCGATGGATCTGGTTTCCACGGCCGGACTGCGCGTCAAGTTCTACTCGTTCGCCGCTCTGACCGCTGTCGGAATCGTCATCGGCGCGCCCATCTGGAGCATCGCGGCAGCCGCCTTCCTCTGTGCCGCGATCCCACTCGCGGTCGCGCTCCAGGGCACTGGGCGGGTCCGCGCGCTCTTCGTCCCATCCCGGGTCGCCAAGATGGCGGCCCCTCAACGAGAGGTTGTTCGCGATGCGCAAGTCCGATGAGTTCGGGATGCACTCGAACGGCAACGGGTCACTTGTCGGAACCCTTCCGCGTAACCCGGCAATCGACGACACCCATCCCGACCTGGTCACCCCGCCGTCGACCGACGACGGTCTGCTGCCCAACATGGTGTTCCCCTTCTCGCTGGCCCACACCCGCCGGGAAAGCGGCGGCTGGACCCGGGAGATCACCGACCGACTCCTGCCGATCGCGCACGACCTGGCGATCATCGACATGAAGCTCGACCCGGGGGCGTACCGGGAACTGCACTGGCACATCCAGTCCGAGTGGTCGATCATCCTCAAGGGCAGCGGCCGCATCGGCGCGGTGGACCAGGAGGGACGCAACTTCCTCGAAGACGTCAAGGAAGGCGACCTCTGGTACTTCCCGGCGGGCATCCCGCACTACATCCAGGCCTTCGAGGAGGGCATGGAGTTCCTCCTGGTCTTCGACGACGGGTGCTACTCCGAGGACGCCACCTTCCAGCTGACCGACTTCCTCGCGCACGTGCCCAGGTCGGTGATCGCGAAGAACTTCGGCTGGACCGAGGAACAGATGCGCAACCTGCCGGAGCGCGAGAAGTACATGTTCCACGGGCAGGTGCCTCCGCCGCTGGCCGAGCAGCGGGTCTTCAGCCCCACCGGCGACGTGCCGCGGACCTTCAAGCACGCGTTCCTCTCCCAGACGCCCGAGCGGTTCGAGGGCGGCAGCGTACGCATCGCCGACTCGACCAACTTCGCCGCCGCGACCACCACGACGGTGGCGATGGTGGAGTTGGAACCGGGCGCCATGCGGGAACTTCACTGGCACCCCAACGGCGCCGAGATGCAGTACGTCATCTCCGGCCAGGGCCGGATGGGGGTCTTCAGCGGCGGCTCCACGGCCCGGACCTTCAACCTGCAACGCGGCGACGTCGGCTACGTGCCGATCTCACTGGGCCACTACATCGAGAACCTCGGCGACGAACCGTTCGTGTACCTGGAACTGTTCCGGACCGCGAAGTTCGAGGACATGTCACTGGCGCAGTGGCTGGCCAATGTCCCGCCGCAGGTCGTCGCCGACACCCTCAACATGCAGCGGCAGGTCATCGAGGTGCTGCCGAAGGTGAAGAACGCCGTGCAGCGGCACTGAGGACGAGCCGCGTACGCGGACACCACGACCAGCACACCCGGTCGTGGTGTCCGCGTGTGGGCGTCCGTCGAGGTCAGGAGGGCGGGCGGGCGTCCCAGCGGCGGGCCAGTTGTACCCGACTCCGGATGCCGAGCTTGGTGTAGATCGCCCGTAGGTGGGTGTCCACGGTGTGGAACGAGATGAAGAGCTCGGCGGCGGCCTGCTGTTTCGTCGCGCCACCGGCGAGCAGTTCGGCGACCCGCGCCTCGGCGGGGGTCAGTGCGGCCGGCCCGTCGGGCCGGACCGCGCTGCGGGTGCGCGTACCGGCACCGAGCTGCTGGCGGTGCTGCCGCGCCCGGTCGTGGTCGCCGGTGGCGCCGAGCCGCGCGTAGAGGGCGGCGCACTCGTCGAGGACGTCGATCGCCTCCTCCCGCGGTACGCGTGCCGACCGGCCCAGCTCGAACAGCGCATCGGCCAGCGCCGGACGTGCCGCCGTGGTACGCAGCCGGGCCACCGCCGTGGCCAGCGCCGCGGGATCACCGGTGATGATCCCGTCGGCATGATGGGCGATGCCCTGCCAGAGCCGGTTGTTCACCGTGCCGGCGACCCGCTTCAGGTGGTTGGTGAGGATCCGGGCGTGCTGCTGGTCGCCGAGCAGCAGGGCGGTGCGGACCAGTCGTGGGCCGTGGTGCGGCACCAGCAGAAGGGGAGCCGCCGACCGGTTCGACATTTCCAGGATCGCCCTGAGCAGGGGAGCGTGCCGGTCGGGTTCGGGGTCTGCGGCCGCGGCGGCGCCCAGGTGGAACCACCCGAGGCCGTCCGGCCAGTCCAGTGTCGGCTTCTCCGGCGTCAGCAGGGCCCGGGCCATGGAGACCTCGCCGCGACGCAGCAGGTCCTCCACGACGGTGGCGAGCAGGGTGGCACGGGCCTCGTCGGTCAGCGCGTCGGCCTGCGGCCCGTCGAGGGCCAACCGGGCTCGTGCCCCGGCCTCGGCGAACTCGCCCACCGCCAGACGAGCGACGCAGTCCAGCGCGGTGACCAGCGGCCACGCCACACCACCGAGCGTGTCGATCTCGTCGGTGACGGCATCGAGGGCGCTTCGTGCGTCGGTGAACCGGCCGAGGGATAGCTGGTTGGCGATCCGGTCGACCCGCAGGAAGACCAGTTGGCTGCGGGCCGCTGGCGCGTCGGCGTCGACGTCCTGCAGGATGCGGCTGGCGCTGGGCAGGTCGGCGGCAGCCGTGGCCTGGGCCGCCCGCGCCAGGGCCAGCCGGATCTCGCCCTCGGCGGTGGGAACGGCACGATGTGCCTGCTGCGCCTCGGCCAGCAGATCACCGCTGTCGGCGTAGCCGAACCGGGCGGCCACCGACGCCCGCATGGCGAGCGTCCAGCTGCGCTGCGCGCCGTCCAGGTGTTGGTCAAGCGCCCGTTCCAGGTAGGTCATCGACAGCGAGGGACGCTGGGTGGCGTAGTAGGCGCCGAGCCGGCCCAGCAGCAGGGCGCGCTGGCGTGGGCCGTACCGGTCGACGGCCAGCTCGGTGCGCAGCAGGTGCATGGCCTCGGCGAGCCGCCCGGCGAGGAAGAGGTTGTCGGCGGTGGCGACGAGCCAGTCCAGGAGACGATCGGCCGTGTCGGGTGGCCCGCCCGCGAGCAGCAGGTCCGCCGAGAGGGTCGGACCCACCGCCGGATCGGTCGCCAACCGGGCGGCCAACTCTCGGGTGGTTCCCGCCGCCGTCGGCATGGCCCGCAGCAGGTGGCGGGCGGCCTGGGCCGGGCGGCCGGCGTCGGCCAGCACCTCGGCGGCGCTCTCCCGCAGTCCCCGCTGCGTCGAGGCCGGAGTCTCGGCCAACACTCCGTCGCGCAGTCGCGACGAGGCCAGTCGCAGGCCGGCCGGGCTGTCGACGAGCGTTCCCCGGGAGATCAGGTCTTCCAGCGTGGTGTCCAGCGCCGGCCAGGTCGGCACGCCCGCGCGGGCCAGCAGCCGGTCGAGGAACCACAGTTCGCAGGGCGCGTCGGCGATGGCGATCACCCGCAGGACGTACCGCTCGATATCGCTTGTCGCCGGTGACCCGCCGGTGGACATCTTGGGACGTCGCACGGATGCCTCGGGCATCGCCATCACCTTTGGTCAGTGCCTCCCCGAATTCGACTCTCGGACGCCACTGGCAGTCGGGAGCCGCTATGGCGAGGCTAACCAGGCGAGGGTCGGATTCGGACCGGAAACCGAGATGCACGCGAGGAGAATTCGGCGATCGACAGTTGTCGGTGGGCGTTTTCTGTACCCCCGGCTATTCGGCGGTATCCACCCATTCGGTAACCGTGGTTCGGTAAGTTGCGAAGTCATCGGCACCCGTCGCAACGACGCCGAACCCTACGGGACCGCCCGAACGGACAGCCAGGTGTGGAGAACCGATGTCACGTGCCGAACCGCCTGCCGAGGCGAATCGGTCCGGACCCGACCTGGAGGACGTGTACAGCGAGTTCCGCCATCCGATCGTGGTGCTGGGCGTGACCACGGTGGTCGCCGGTTTCCTGGACGCCTTCGCATTCCTGCGCTACGGGGCCTTCGTGGGCAACCAGTCCAGCAACGTGCTGTTCCTGGGCATCGGACCGGCCGGCGGGCATCCGGCCTGGCCGACGGCGGCGGCGTCGATGCTGGCGTTCATCGTCGGAACGGGCCTGACCAGCCGGCTACGCGCGGTGGACAGTCGGTGGTCGCCGGTGTTCCGTGGGCTTGCCGTCGCCGTGGCCGCCGTCGCGTTGTGGACGGCGCTCAACGTGGTGTTCCAGTACGGCCGGGACAGCCCGCAGCTTCGGGCGCTGCTGGCGGCCGTCGGTGGGTTCGCGATGGGGGCCCTGGCCACGCTGTTCGTCCGCACCGCCGGGGTGGCCACCACCATCACCTACCAGTCGGGCACGGTGGCGAAGACCGGCGAACGGATCGTCGGCTGGCTGCTCGGCCCACCGACGGGCCGCACCAGGGCCAGGAAGGGTTTCCTGCTCGGGCTGTGGACGCTCGCCAGTTACGCGGTGGGTGGTGCGCTCGGGACCGTGGCACAGCACCGACCGCTGTGGGTGCCGGCCTGGGCGACCGTCGTCCTGCTGGCCGTGGCGCCCCTGATCCGGCACCGGTCCTGACCCACCCGTGGGCCGCGCCGACCCTCAGTACGACAGTCCCGGCTGTGGCTGGTTGACCCGACGGCGGCGCAGCACCACCTGTCGGGTGCCGTCCCGGTACAGCCGCACCTGGGCCAACTCCCAGCCGGAGAATTCCGCCTGAATCGCCAACTGCGCCGCGGCGGTCAACCGGTCGACGTTCGGCGGCAGCCGCAGCGGCGCGTATTCGTAGTCCATGAGCCCTATGCTGCCCAGGCCGACCCCCATGACGCCACCCTGGGGCTGACCTCGCCTCGGACGTGCGGGTCAGCCGTCGCGCTCGGGGTAGCCGACCTCCACCGCCGAGACGTCGTCCAGCGCCGTGGTGATCTCCTCGGGCAGGGTCATCCGCTCCACCTGGAGCGCACCGAGCAACTGCCCGCAGGTGCGGGCGCCGAGGATCGGCGCGGTCACCCCGGGGCGGTCCCGGATCCAGGCCAGCGCCACCTCCAGCGGAGACACCCCCAGGCCGCTCGCCGCGGTCGCCACCGCCTCCACGATGCTGGAGCAGCGCGGCTCCAGATAGGTAGCGACGAACCTCTCGAAATGGGGCGAGACCGCCCGGGAGTCGGCCGGCCGACCGTGCCGGTACTTACCGGTCAGCACCCCCCGACCCAGCGGCGACCACGGCAGTACACCCAACCCGAGCGCGTCGCAGGCCGGCAGCACCTCCCGCTCCACCCCCCGCTCCAGCAGCGAGTACTCCACCTGGGCGGCCACCACCGGGGCCCGCCCCGGCCAGGCCGCCTGCCAGGCCGCCGCCCGGGCCGTCTGCCAACCGGAGAAGTTCGACACGCCGACGTAGCGGACCCGACCGCTGGCCACCGCGTGGTCCAGCGCGGCCAGGGTCTCCTCCAACGGCGTCTGCGGGTCGTAGCCGTGCACCTGGAACAGGTCGACGTAGTCGGTGCCCAGCCGGCGCAGTGAGGCGTCCAACGTACGCAGCAGATGCCCCCGGGAACCGTCCCGACGCCGGCTGCCGCCGGGACGCAGGCCGGCCTTGGTGGCGATGAGCAGCTCCTCGCGCGGCACCAGACCGCCCAGCAGCGAGCCGATCACCGACTCGGCGTCCCCGTCGCCGTACACGTCGGCGGTGTCGACGAGGTTTCCACCCGCGTCGAGGTAGCTCTTCAGTTGGGCGGCCGCGTCATCGGCGTCGGTGTCCCGACCCCAGGTCATGGTGCCGAGCGCGAGCCGGGAAACCGCCAGCCCGCTTCGGCCGAGCGGTCGCTGCTGCATGGTTGAACCTTATTTCGAACCGGGCCAGACCGATATCCTCGCTCCTGCCGAGTCTGCTCGCGATTCGGGGTGAGCCGGTGATCGTCCCTACCGCCACCATTGCGTAACCTGATGCGACTGCGGATAGGGGAGGACTCTGTGCGACTCGGGCTAAGCCTCGGATACCAGACAGCGTGGAGCACGCCGGCTGATCATCTGGCCCTGGCTCAGGAGGCGGACCGGCTCGGTTACTCCGTGGTGTGGGCGGCGGAGGCGTACGGTTCCGACTCGCCGAGCATGCTCGCCTGGATGGCCGGGCAGACGCAGCGGATCGACATCGGCAGCGCCGTGATGCAGATTCCCGCCCGCACACCGGCGATGACCGCGATGACCGCCGCCACCATCGACACCCTCTCCGGCGGCCGGTTCCGGCTCGGCCTGGGCGTGTCGGGGCCGCAGGTCTCCGAGGGCTGGCACGGCGTACGCTTTGGCAAGCCACTGGCCCGCACCCGGGAGTACGTCGACATCGTCAAGATGGCGGTGGCCCGCAAGGAAGTCAGCTACGACGGCCAGTTCTACACCCTGCCGCTGCCCGACGGGCCCGGCAAGGCGCTGCGGCTGGGGTTCCACCCGCCGCGCGAGGAGATCCCGATCTACCTGGCCGCGGTCGGGCCGAAGAACCTGGAACTGGCCGGCGAGATCGCCGACGGCTGGCTGGCCATCTTCTACGCCCCCGAGTACGCCCAGGAGCAGCTCGCCTCGGTGGCCGCCGGTCGGGCCCGCGCCGGTAAGGAACTCGCCGGCTTCGACGTGGTGCCCTCCGTACCGGTCGTGATCGGCGACGACGTCGACTCCTGCGCCGAACTGGTCCGCTGGTACGCCGCCCTGTACGTCGGCGGCATGGGCAGCCGGCAGCAGAACTTCTACAACCAACTCGCCACCCGGATGGGGTACGGCGACGCCGCCCGCGAGGTCCAGGACCTCTACCTGGCCAAGCGGCAGCGCGACGCCGCCGCCGCGGTGCCGCTGGAGTTCATCGACCGTACGTCGCTCCTCGGGCCGAAGGAACGCATCGCCGAGCGGATGCGGGAGTACGCCGAGGCCGGCGTGACCACCCTGTCGGTGACGCTCTTCGTGGCCGACCGGGACAGCGGGGTGCAGACGCTGCGTACCGTCGCCGAGGCCCTGGAGCTTTCGGGAGTCGGGGAGTGACCTGGATCGAAGCCATCGTCCTGGGCATCGTCCAGGGCCTGACCGAGTTCCTGCCGGTCAGCTCCTCGGGGCACCTGCGGATCACCTCGGCGATCTTCTTCGACCAGGACGCGGGTGCCTCCTTCACCGCGGTGACCCAGTTGGGCACCGAGGCGGCCGTCCTGCTCTACTTCGCCAAGGACATCTGGCGCATCGGCCGGACCTGGACGGTCGGGATCTGGGACTCGTCGGTCCGTTCCAGCCTCGACTACCGGATGGGCTGGTACGTGATCGTCGGGTCCATCCCGATCGGGCTGTTCGGCTTCCTGTTCAAGGACCAGATCCGGGAAACCGCCCGCAACCTGTGGGTCGTCGCCACCACCCTCATCGTGTTCGCCTTCATCCTGGCCTTCGCCGAGTACTGGGGCCGGCAGACCCGGACCCTGAAGAACTTCCGGATGCGCGACGGCGTGGTCATGGGTTTCGCCCAGGCGCTGGCACTCATCCCCGGCGTGTCCCGCTCCGGCGCGACACTGACCTTCGGCCTGTTCCTCAACCTGACCCGGGAGACGGCCGCCCGGTACTCGTTCCTGCTGGCCATCCCGGCAGTCGTGATGTCCGGGATCTTCAGCCTCGGTGACGTCTTCGAGCCCGCCGCACCGGGCACCTCGGTGCCCAGCGTCGCGCAGATGGTCGTCGCCACGCTCATCGCGTTCGCGGTCGGCTACGCGGCCATCGCCTGGCTGTTGCGCTACGTCGCCCACCACACGTTGTACGTCTTCGTGCTCTACCGGGTGGCGGTCGGCACCCTCGTCCTCGCCCTCCTGATGACCGGGACGATCAGCGCCACCTGACCGGTTCTGACGTGGTTGCGGTGAGGG
>NZ_BOPA01000080.1 GCF_016863515.1 Micromonospora gifhornensis | reverse complement strand
CCACCTGGGCAGTTCACGCGTACCTACCTGAGCATCCGAACCCGTACGCCGACAAGCGGAGCAGGAAGCTGTCTGCAGTCGGCCACACCGGCGTCCGGGTCACGTCGATCGAACCAAACGTGATCGACAGATCGTCGACTTCTGATGATTGACCTCAAGGCGTTCATCGTCGAAGTCGAGCGCCACCGGGCAGTCGGCGAACCAGGTGTCGTCGTCGTCATCCCACACCACCCAGCTGCACGTCAGCCGACGGCCGACGAGGCCCCGCAGCCGTTGAGCGTGACGACCGGCGACCTCAGTAGCTCCGTTCAGCCAGGCTGGCTGGTAGCCAGCAATGCCGAAGTTGAAGGCCATCACGAGACGGTAATCCTCAGCCCGCCTGATCCACACTCGGGTATCCGGATCTGCCGTGAGGTGCGCGTTCGACCATGCTCGCCCGTGTCCGCTAATCGTCGAAGTCGTAGTCGAAGGTGCCCGCCTCGATGCGGTCGATGAGCTCGTCGACATCGTCGGCTTGCCGGATGGCGTTGTCCCATCCGCTGCTCGTGATGTCGACCAGGAGCACCGGTGCGGGGTCGCTGCGCAGGTCGAGTACGAGCTGTTCGCGGGATCCGTCGCCGCCGATGATCGCGATGCCGGGGTGCAAGTCGGTGCTCTCGTGCCATGCGTGATGCAGCTCAAGCATCTCGCGTGGGGTGTTGAGCCAAACGTACGCTTCGCCTGTGATCCAGCCTCGCCGGAACCACGACGCACCTTGCAGGTACGTTCGCCACGCGGCCGGTAGGGTTCGGCCCAGCGTGTGGTGGGCGTCGGTGAACTCCTGGTCGCCTACGGGGCCGCGGTAGTCGGCTTCCTCGGTGATCGCGCCGACGAGGTGGGCGTTGAGGTCGGCAAGCTCCTCTGCGGGGATCCAGTACTCCAGCACGTCGCGGCCACCGACCTGATGAACCTCGTAACGGTCCATGTACTCACGCTGGACCTCGAACCGAGTCACGTAGCCGACGCCATCGGCAGGGACGTTCCACTCGCGGGCAATCTTCGTGGCGTACCAGCGGTTGAGTACGGGGTAGAAGATCGGCTGGTCCGGCAGGCGTGGAGGCCACTCCCGCCACCCTGACGCCTCCACAAGGTCGAGTTCGGCCTGCCCGGTGGGCCGCCAGAGGGTGATCGTGTCGGCCTTGTCGATGGTCTGCTCCTCACAATCATGGTTGCCCCCTGTGGCCGGGACGAGCCACGTACGCAACATTCTGATGGTCCGCCTCCGGACGTCGCCGAGGCCGGCTCCGTCAGGCCGGTCACACCTGGGACCCAGGTACACGGATTAGGCGCGGACCGCGCGCCGCGCAGCGTCACGATCACTTGAGTCAGGTGCCGTCCGGTCGCGCCGGTGACAGAGCGGAGGGATCGTCGATCGCGCTACGGATTGGCGGTCTGCCGGATGAACGACAACAGCCTCGGCAGGACATAACAGAACTCGCCTCCACCCCATGAGTCCACGAGGCCACCGGCTCGTTCCATCGCGTCCCAAAACGGCTCAGTCGAGCGGATGATGTCCTCCGCGGTAGCCTGATCGATGTCGATGGCAGCGCAGACAGCCGCCGTCAGCTCCGCGCGAGATTCGGCGGGCATGTCCTGCAACGGATCATGAGGCATCCGCAGAAGCTACCTCGGGCGACGTCACGCTCATGCCGCCGAGCGAGCGCGCCGGAAGGCCGGAAATGCCGTCACTCTCCGTAGATGTCCGGCGCAGGCGTCGGCTCGATCCCCGTGCGCGCACGTGCCGAGTTGAGTGCACTCGATCATGCAGCCGGCAGAGCGCCGCGGGCGTCAGAAAGCAGTAGCGGCAGCGACACCACCGGCTCGGCACGTTCGCCGACTCGTTCTCGTTCACGCCGGAAGGTCTCCGCCGCCGGGCCACGGTCACCTGTGAGACCTGTTCGCGCCGGCGCTGGGCCCCCAACGGTGAACGCGCCGGAGTGCGGTGATGTCGTCCCGACGTCACGGATATGGGTGGTGTTGTCGACGGCTTCGGTCATGGTGGTGCCGGCGATGGCAACCATGATCGCGGGCCAGCGGCTGCGGCGTTGTAGTTGTTCGGCTAGGTGGTCGTAGTCCATTTCGCCGTCTGGGCATGCGTGGACGACCGCGGCGCGCCCGACGTGGATGAAACGCAAAATACGAAGAAGGCCAATCCCGTTTCACACCGGTACCGGATCCCCAAGGTAATGGCCGTCTCGTGCAACTACCGGCACAGACAGGCGATGTGACGTTGGCGTATTGAGCGGTAGCGTGGCCAGGCCGCAAGCAAAGACCGCCATACCGGCCGCGTCGGCCGCCGCTCAGGTGAACTGGCTTCGCAACCCGTGAGGTGTCGATGGACCTGCCCAGTGAGCTTCGTGAACTGTCCCTTCGGCACCTCGACGGCCTGGGTGCTATCCCATGGGCCGCGGAGGCGGATCGCTGGGCCGAGTTGGTCTTCTGCCTACTCAACGCGGTCGCCGGGGATGACCCGGAGCGCTCCCGCGAGCTGACCGACGACCTGCATCGGTTCGGCCTGATCGAGCCCGCGGTCTTGTTGGATGTCGATGACCCGGCCAGCGACACCCATCGGGTGGTGCGGCACCTGCTCGATCGGTACGGCTTCGACCAGGCGCAGATCGTCACCGCAGCCGGGGTGCTGTCGCGGCTGGCCCAGTTCATCACCGACGGGTACGGCGGAAAGCTGCAACGGTACCTGCGGCGCAACGCCGAGCGGATGCGCGATGAGTTGGTGTCCGAACTCGCTGACGAAGCGCCGCAGCCGCTGCTGCGGCTGGCGGTCACCCACTGGCTGCAGAACGCGGTCGACCTGCCCCTGTCGCTGGAGAACGCGGCCGTGCAGGAGTTCTGCGCGGCCCGCGGTATCGATCAGGCAGCGTTGGAACTCGCCGCCGACGAGGTCGGGCTTAACCTGGCCTTGGTGGACGACGTGATCCGACTGGAGGCGGCGGACCCGGTGAAGACCGGTGCGGTGGTCAGCGAAGCGACAACATGAGCTATCCGACCCCGGCACCCAGCGCTTCGCGCCCGCAACCGCCACCCCTGGTGCCGGTGCACCGGCCCCGACCGGCCGAGGCGCCGGCGGCGCCGCGCACCGAGCCCCGGGCCCAGCCGCCGGTGGCGCATCACCGGCCACACCATCACCGTCCCGTCCACCACCGTCCTACGCACCATCGGCCGACGATGGCGGATCTCGCCGCGCAGTTGACTCCCACCCTGTTGGCGGCGGCGCATAAGGTGCCACGCCCGGCACCGGCGAGCAGGCCCTGGACACCCTCTTTCACTCCCCGTCCACAGCCGCCGGTCCGCCCGACCCCCTCGGTGCCGCCGGTCCGCCCGACCCCGCGCCCGCCGGTCTCGCCGCAGGTCTACCGGCCGCCGCAGCCGGCCCACAGACCACCGCAGGCTCACCGACCTCCACCGATGTCACCACCACCGGTTGTGCCGCGGGTGCCGTTCCGGCCGGTCACCTCGCCGCAGATCCGGCTCAGCGATCACGTGGCGGCCATGCGGATCGGCGCGCAGGCCCGTCCCAACGCGCGGCGCTGGCCGGTGCGTCCCAAGCGCAAGCGCGACGCCGCGTCCACTCACGGCTGGGGTGGTCGGCACCAGGTGATCAATCTACCCGAGCTGATCATCGAGGCTCCGATGCCATTCGAGCCGCAGGTCTCGCATCCGGAGGCGAAGCGGTACGTCGAGGGCAAGGGACGGATCGAGGGCAGTGACCTGAAGGCCTTCGGCATCGGAATGGTCAATGCCGTCAAGCCCGGACAGGAGCTGCCGGTGGACCCGTACAACCAGCGGGCCCAGTGGTATGGCCGGGGGTTTGCGGAAGCCATGGCGGGCCAGGTAGCCGGCGGTGGAGTGGCCTGGGTCGCGGGCAAGGTCGCCGGCAAGGTCATCCCGACGGTCCGGGGAGCCCAGCGCGCGGCGGGGGCGGGCGCCGGGCAGGCGGTCGGCAAGGGTACCGGTGCGGCTGCTGACGTCGTGCCCGATGTATACGTCGGAGCGCTGAAGCGGTGGAAGGTGACCCCGGGGCAGACCTACCGCGGTGTCACGCGGAGGATCCGACGGGAAGTCCGCGACTGGTCGCGTAAGTGGGGCACCATGGACGGCCCTGCGACCTCCGGTCGGGTTCATGCGGGGCACCAGCCCGGCGGCTCCCACGTGTTCACACCGCCGGGCCAGACCACCCGGGTCGGTGCGCAGACCGCCCGCGGTAACTTGAGTAGCGCGGCGGCCGAGGCCCGCGCGGCGGCGTTCCGTCGCCAATGGAACGCGAACAACCCCAACGGGCCACAGCTGCCTGTACGCCCAAAGTAGGCACCCCTCTCTCCAGAGGCGGCGAGGAGTGGTGTTCGCAGTTCAGCACACGGCTACTGGACATCCGCTCATGTCGCGAACGGCGCTGTCGGAAGCGTGATGCGTCCGGGCGTGGTGGCGCTCATCGGGTCCTGGCTGGTTCTCAGGACGGCAGGATGAGACGGGGCCGTGGAGACGCTCTCGGGCGTATCGCTCATCCCTTGCGTCGTACGAGGTCTGCCACTGTGGTCGGTAGTTCGTCCTGCGGCATGTCCTCGCAGCCGGGACGGGCGAAGTCGAACAAGAGCACGATGCGGTCGCTGGAGCCGTAGTTCCACGCCTCGTGGGTGACCGTGTCGTCGAAGACGAGGGTCTGGCCTTCGCTCCACTGCCGGGTCTCGTCGCCCACCCGCAGTGCGCAGTCTTGCGGCACGACCAGTCCGAGATGGGCCCGGTACACGGTCGTCACCCAGCCTTCATGGGGTGTGATGTGGGTGCCGGGAGCCATCCGGGAGAATCCCGCGGTCGTCAGGTAAGGGATCGTCGTCAACGCGGAGGCAGTGTCCGGGCATGCGGCGAGGGCCTCCTCGATCCGTTCGCCGAAGGCGACCAGGCCATACACGCTCCAGCCCTGGCCGTACATCTCGCGTTGCACCCACGGCTGGTAGCTGTCCTGCGGCAGAGCAAGACATTCGTCCCGGATCGCCTCCCACCGTGCCCGAAGATCGGCCAGGAACGGGAACTGCCGCTGATCCAAGAACATTAGACACCATCCTGCAGCAATGACCGGTGATCTGGGCTACGGCGTCGCCTCGTGCAACCGGTAAGCGACGGGTGACGCTGTGGCTGGCGCAGTCGGCAGACAAGAACACGCAGCGGCGGATAGCAGCCGAGACACCGCCTCGACTCGTTGCGAGGGTTCGGCGCCAGCTGGCTGGACCGGCTTCTACTACGCAGTCGGGCGTAGCTGTAGCGGCAGAACCAGCAGATCCATCGGCGGCCCCCAGGAGAGCGCCGACGTGCCGACCTGTTGCCACCCCGTCCGCTTGTACATGCGACGGGCCGCAGAGACGGGATTCGAAGCTAGCGTCGCGTACTGCTCGGAACGGCCAGCAAGTAACCGGCGCATCAGCTCTGCGCCGATACCCTGCCTACGATGGCTCGGATGCACCATCCACTCCATCACGGCGAACTTGTCCGCGTCACGGATCTCGGGCGGCGGATCCTCGGTAGCGCGCGACCACCAGGTACCGGTTGCCATCGTCCATCCGTAGGCGGCTCCGAGCAGCAGGGTGCCGTCAGTGGCGGTGACCAAGCGGAATCCCGGCCGCGTCGTCTCCTCCGGTAGGCCCTCGCGGAATCGGGCGACCTGCTCCGGCCCCTCACTGTACGGCGGCTCGGCGTAAACGATCGCGTACAGGTCTTCCAGGGCGTCGAAGACCTGATGGGTTTCATCACGGGCGACGCTGTGATAGATGGGCACCCCTGGATGTTATGGCCGGACATTAGTTCGCATGGCGATCGGATCTGACGCCGCGGGCACCGCTACGACCGGACTCGCTCCAGAAGCTCGCGGTATGACGACTGCCTCCGTTCGCTGTCAGGCACCGCCACGACAACCTGCCGCGCCACACTGCGGACGAGCTCGTTGTGCTGGCTGGTCGGCAAACGGTCCAGCAGGTCGGCAGCCAGGCGCAGTCCGTCCGGAACATGCCCCGTTCGGATCAGTGCCGCCGCTCGATGCAGCTCTACCTGCGTACGCAGCCTTATCTGCGACGCCGGGTAGAGAGCGAGCGCACGATCCTGGGCCTCGCCTGCCCGCCTGTAGTTGGCGGCGTGCGTGTACACCCAGGATTCGGTGTGCCGCAGCCGATGCTCCGGCCACCCCCACAGGCTCTCGACGTCGTCGACCACGGTGGCCGGGAGCTGCTCGGCCATGCGGGCCAGCTGCTGGACCGTCGCGACGGCCTCCGCGTGCCGGCCGGCCAGCGACAGTGCCTGCGCCCGGCCGGCAAGCAGACCACAGGTAGCAGCGCTGGCCCGCCCATCCAGCAGCGGCAGAACCTCATCTGACACGGCCACCACCTGCACAGCTGGACGGCCGTCGTAGGAGCCGTTCACGACATCCCAGGCCCGTACCATGATCTGCGCGTCCGGATCTCCGGACTCATCGGCGACCCGCCGTGCGGTGCGCCACCACCGACGGGCGGCAATTGCTTGCCCGGACGCGACAAGGCCGAGCGCGATGATGACCGACAGCTGACCTGCTGCCTTCAGGAGAAGCGGTCGCCGCTCTCCCTGGTCGACAGTGATCTGGTGCTGCAGCACTGCCAAGTCTCGGCCGAGCTGAGTCATCACCTGGTCGTGCGGCTGCTGGTAATAGCACCTGCCGTAAGCGGCAACGATGTCAGGCCACTCATCGTGGCCGACGTCGATGGCGGCAGTCAGGCTGTGACGTAGCGCCTCGAGCCCCACGAGGCGGTCGCCGGTGGGTGCGGCAGCAATCGCAAATCCGGGGGTGCAAGTGGTGGCAGTCGGGTGCACTTGCGGGTTCGCGGAGTCGGGGCGTTTCTGGGAGAGGATGGCGGGGTGCGTACGGATGAGGCGGTCCGCGTGGCGACGTTGGCTGGTGCACGGGTAGGCATGCCGGTTGATGATGCGCAGGTGCTCCGTGTTGGCGAGAACGGCGTGGTGCTGTTGTCTGGCGTGGGGGTGCTGGTGCGGGTCGTGCCGGGTGCGGGGGCGGTGCAACGGGTGCGGCTGGAGATTGCGGTGGCTGAATGGTTGGCGTCGCAGGGTGTACCGGTGGCGCGTCCGGTGCGGTCGGAGCCGATCGTGGTCGATCAGCATGTGGTCTCGTTGTGGGAGTACCTGCCGGGCGGGCATTCGGCGGACCTGGTAACGCTTGCGCGGTGTCTGCGTCTCCTCCATGGTGTGCCCCGGCCGGTCGGGCTGTTGACTCGCGTGTCGCCGTTTTCGAGGCTTCGTGAGCAGTTGGCGTCGGCCGTAGGCCTGGATGAACGCGACAGGGCGTTTTTGCGCGAGCTTCGTGACGGACTCGCAGTGCAGTGGGATCACGCGACGTTCGCGCTCGGGGAGGCGGTGCTGCACGGCGACGCGCACATGGAGAACCTGTTGGTCACGACGGCAGGCAGATGCGCCTTCATCGACTTGGAGTCCGTGTGTGTCGGACCGCCGGAGTGGGATCTAACGCTCAGCGCCCTCTACTACGAGTGCGGGTGGTTTTCCAAGCACGAATACGCCATGTTCGCGGATAGCTATGGCTATGACGTGCGGTGCAGCCCAGCTTGGCCGGTACTGCGGCAGATCCGGATGCTGCGGATGACTCTATGGCTGGCGCAGTCGGCAGACAACGACACGCCGCGGCGGCAGCAGCTGAGACACCGCCTGGACTCGTTGCGGGACGGTTCGGCGCCAGCCGGCTGGACAGGCTTCTAGACCTGTGACGCGGCGACACCACTGAGCTGGGCCCGCACCGCAACCAGGTCATCCTTGAGGTCCGGTTCCGCGTCGACGTTCTCGAGCATGTGTGCGAGGACCCGAACGTCATCGCGCAAGCGGCTGGAGTACACGCCGGCCGCATCCGTGCAACCGGCTCGTGCTGAGGGTAAGGCGGCGGCGACGTTACCCTGGTGTGCCTGTAGGCAGGCTATCCGGATCATGGTCAGCGCTCGGGACCTGGCCACTGTGCCGGGGTGAAGCTCGTACGCGGCGTGCAGCCGCGTGATCGTGGCATCGGTTAGCGCCGGGTCGTTGGCGGTCAACGCGAGATCGCACATGGCGTGTCCGGCGTCGCCGAGGATTTGACCGAGGTCCGCGTAGTACCCCCAGGTGGGATCGTATGCGCCATCAGCGGGGCTGGCGTCGAAATGCTCGTCGCACAGACCGACGGCACGACGGCATTCCTCTGCATCGCGAAGGGACGCGTACGCCCGCGCCTCTACGATTCCTATGACGGCACGGCCCAGCGGAGGTAGATCACGCCACCCGCTCCGGGTAAGACCGACGATCTGTAGGGCCTCCTTGGCCTTACCGCTGTAGGTGAGACGCCTACTCAGGCTCGTGACGGTGTGAGCCCGCTGCTGGACGTCTTCGGCTTCGGTCGCGAGTTGAATCGACCTGACGAAGTACCCGCGAGTCGTCCCGGCGTCCTCGCCTGCATCGAAGCACGCCCAGCCGACCACGTCACCGAGCCGGGCTGCCGTCGAAAGCCACTGCCGGCGTACGGCAGGTCTAGCCGATGCCTGACGGATGGCGCGGCACGCCCATTCGAGTTGCCCCGCCATGGCGGCACGAGCAAGACCACCCCCGTATCGGTGATCCCAGTCCTCGAACAACGTGATGCTCCGGCGCAGGGCCTCCACATGGGGCTGCTCGATCCTGTTCGGCACCTGCATACCCGACGTCCATGGCCCCGGCAGCTCAGCCATCTCGTCCGGAACCACACCCGGCCACGCAGCATCCGTCAGGCTGCTACTCGTGGCCCCTGTTCGGCGAGGACTGTAGAGCCCGAGCTGCCTGTCAGCGGTGACGCCGAAGACGGCACGTAACGCCGCGCGCCGCTCCGCGCTGGGCCAGCGGTGTTCGCCGCGCTCCAGTTTGCCGACCCACCGGGAATCCACGTAGTGAGCAGCGAGGCAACGCGAAGGGTAGAGGGCATCTAACGCAGCGTTCACCGCATCGGCCAACTCCGTTCGAGACATACACTGCCCGGGTCTCAACGGTGAAGGAAGCTGGACTCGGGCGCTCCTGAGGTGCGTATTCGGCGTGATCACCGTTTCCGCGTGCCGAGGCATGCTCCTCCTCTACGGCATAGCCCTGTCGAACTCGGAACTGCAACGGTCGCCGGCTTGGCTCGAGGTAAACGTTTGAAGTCCCGCCATACTACGTCTAATGGCGACCGGTCGACGTCGATCAACACGCGAGCTTCGCCAGCAACGCTGATTCTACGCAGGAATTGTTGACAGACCTGTCGCTGACACTGCCATATCCCAGCCGCGGCCGCCAGTCTGGCGCGTCCTGTTGCAGCGGTCGGCGATTCATTCGCTGTTCAGGGCTGGTCGAACCGGAGGTCAGAACGTGAGGTCGAACCGGAGGTCGGCATTCCCTGTTGTGGGTTGTTCCGTGATCGTTGAATCGCCATCAGCTATCCGTCGTCGAGGAACAGCCGGAGCGATGACTGACCACATATTGCCGCAGCTTACCGCCCTCGTCGCGGATGACCGTGCCGCCGATCATTTCTGGGCGCACCTGGAGGACCGTAGCGTGCGGTTCCTTCCGCAACGGCTTGCGCCGATCTTCGTCTCGACGCTCGGCCAGGT
>NZ_BOPA01000079.1 GCF_016863515.1 Micromonospora gifhornensis | reverse complement strand
AGTAGCACTTTGTTAGGTTTGTTCGGTGTGTCGCTTTCAGGGCGGTTCACCCCTATTCTGGACCAGGGAGGGCTTGCCCGAGTGTGGGTGGGGTCAGGGTTTATCGACTCCGGCGGCGGTGCCCGCGGGCCCGATAGCGGTGCAGATGATGGAAGGCCCGCCGTCCGTGTCCGTCTTGAGGAGCTCGGCGAACCGAGCAAGTTCGGCATTTTTCGTCGGAGCCGTCCGCTCGAAAGCATGGGCGGCCCGGGTGCCGGGTACCCACCGGGCATGGGTAGCCACAAGCGCAACAAGCATGACAGCGGCGGCGTGTCGGCGCGGGGCCGCCGGCACCCGGGCAGCGGAGCGCGGGGCCGGCAAGGGGCCACCGTGGAGCACTCGCCGGACCAGCGGCACGAGCACACCGCAACCGGATCGGCCGGCACCGAGCGCGACCATGGTCGGTCGAAGGCGGCCGGGGAGGGGCGGGTTAACCGCCAGGGTACGGCCTGACCCGCTGTTACCTCTCTTCCGCGCGCTCGTCGGTCAGTTCCCGGGACTCCCTCTCGCGGAACAGTCCCCAGCGCACAATCCCGGGGCGTTGCCGGTAGCTGCGGACCAGCTCCATCGCTTTCATGAACTCCGGCTGCCGCTCGGGAGGAGGCACGCCGAGGCCACCGTCACCAGCACCGCGGCGTCGGCCACCAGCCCCAGACGAAGGCGCCGGCGGCCTGCTGACGGCGAAAGTCACGTGGTAGATCGCCAGGCTCGGCCGCCGGGGTTGGTGTAAGCCCGGCGGAAGGTGCGGGCATGGCGGGCGCGATACCTCGCTGGTGGGGTCGAGGCACTGGGGGCGGGCGTGCGGCGATGTGAGTCGCCGCCCTCAGGCGGCGCCCGTACCGGTGAAGGTTGCGATCGCGAGAAGGCCGGAGTAGGCGGCCAGGCCGGCGGTGAACCAGGTGAGGCTGGAGTGACGCTCGGGTGTTAGTTCGTCGACGAAGACGTTGAGCAGGATCCCGCCGCCCAGGAACGCGGTGAGCAGGTTCATCAGCAGGCCGGTCGGCTGGGCGACGACAGCGGCCAGCCAGCCGGTGCCGGCACCGGCGACGAGGACGAGGCGCCACCGGGTGGTGAGGCTGACCGGAAAGTGCTGGGCCAGCACGCCGTCGGTGGCCAGCACGTGCAGCCCCATGGCGACGGCGAACAGCACCGCCGGCCCGAGCCCGGCGTGCAGCTTGGTCGCCAGGGTGTACGTGATCAGCCCGCTGTAGAGGGCGAAGAAGCCGAGTTGGAACGCGAAGACCACCCGGGTTGGCTCCTGCTTGTGGCCGCTTGAGCGATGGGTGGCGCGTTCCAGCACGTAGAACGTGAAAAAGCCGACCAGCGCCACGAAGAACAGGATGAATCCGCGCGCCGGGGTGACGTCGACCTTTTCCTCTAGCACGTGGGCCACGGCCTGGTTGCCCTCGGCGAGGCGCGGCAGCAGGTATAGGAAGACGTACGCTGCGGCGATGCCGCCACCGAGCGAGGCCACCGCGTGGGTGGGCACCGGCAGCCTCCGGCGGATGTACGGTGCGAGCAGGTGAAGTGCCCCCAGAACGAACGCCATCACCAGCGTCGCCCACAGGCTGCCCGCCGGGGTCAGTGTCACCGGAGCGTGCGAGGGTCAATGCCGCCGGCACTTCGTCGGCGACTGGCGCTCACCCATCGACTACTAACGTTAAGCCACCCGCACCCTGGAGGCTGCGCGGGCGGGTAAAGATGTTGCTCGGCCAGGTTATCCAGGAAGGTCTGGCAGTATCCGACGATCCGGGCGAACTCGTCGAGATCCGTCTCGTCCTCCCCAGGGCGGTCCACGCCCCAGTTGCCGGCTGCGTTAGTCAAGCTCTGCCAGCGGCGACGCGCGTCGTCGGCGTCCAGCGGACGGCGCAGGCACCGGGGGTCGCGCATCAGGAAGCCGATGGCGTATTGGTCGATGGAGTGCTGAAGACGAAGCTGCAGTTCGCGCCCCTGCACACGGGCGTATGGGCGGCGTCCGTGGAGATGCACCACCGTGCCTGCAGACATACCATGGCGGTGCCACGGATGAACGTGTGGAGTGTGGCCGACAGTTCCCTCGCCCGGAAGTAGTAAAGGAACGGGAAGCGCTGGTTCGTCGGCTTGGGTCTGCACCTTACGGGCCGCGTTACTGAGCTGTGAGGTGAGTGGGTAGATCGACAGAACGTAGGTGATGGCTGCGGGCATCAGTCCGAAGCCTGCGGCGGCCTCAATGACCGTGATCAGGCGTAGTGTGTCAACGCCGGCGGCGACAGCCCACATCCGTGACTCCCAATCCGCACCGGAGCCTGCGGCCCGACGATGCGACGTGTCCATGCTGTTGGAACCGTTCCGATTGGCAGCGACGGCCGTGCCGGCTCACTGAAACACGCCGTTGAGCTGGCGGGTCGTCCTCGTACCGCACTGCCGCTCTTCCGCCTCTGGCGCTGCGGTTGCGCGGCGCCTTCGTTTCGTCCGGGCGTACCAAGTGGAGTCCTTCGTGCTGTCCTGGCCTGTCACCGGCAGTCGTGCCGCTGAACACCCATTTTCATCCGGCTCGCGGGTCGCGGATCATCGGATCTTCGCCACGCAGCGCCGCCGTCACCGACGCTACGTCGACTCCCTGCTTTTGATCCGGGCCTACTCGTTCGCCAGCACATTCTCCGCGAAACCGGACTGGTCCGATGGCCATTCCGGGATTCGCCGCAGGCTCCACTGCCCTGACGCAGGCTGTTACTGGCCGGCCAGCCTCCTGCTCGGCACTTCTCCCGTGAGCGCAACCGCCGGATGACTTTGTCCGGCTGCCGGCCGTCTCATCGGCGCCCCGGACGGCGACAGTCTGGCTCATCGAGCATCGTATGCGGGACCAGCCGCGAGCCGCCTTCGAGCGTGGATCGCCGTCGACTCGCCACCTTCGCGCAGCCCGATCCGGTGATGGCTCCGGGTTTCCGCTGCTCGACCCGGTTGATCCGGAACGCTGAATGGGTGGAGCAGCGATCGGGACGACCGGCGCTGGGACGCCTGCTGTCGGTCAGGCGTGCGCTGTGGTCGTTGGCCGTCGGTGTCGTCGCCGGGGCGGCCGCCGCGCTGGTCGGGGCGCCGGAATTGACGCCGCTGGTGATCTGGACGATCGCGGCGGGCACGATCCTCATCTGGGTGTGGCGGGCCTGCTGGTCGGCGAGCCCGAAGCGTACCGAGCAGCTTGCCGAGGCGGAGCGGCACTCCCGTTCCACTGACTCGGCGATCCTGATCGCGTCCGTTGTCAGTCTCGCCGTCGTGGGCGAGGCGCTCGTGCGCGCCTCGAACCAGCAGGACATGGTCGCTGTCACGCTGGTGATCCTTAGCGTCGTCGGGGTGGTCTTGGCGTGGGTGCTGGTGAACACGGTCTTCGCGTTGAAGTACGCCCGGCTGTACTACCGCGACAACAGCGGTGGCATCGACTTCAAGCGGAACGATCCACCGGCGTACGCCGACTTCGCGTACGTCGCTTTCACGGTCGGCATGTCCTACGCCCCGGGCGAGAACGAACCGACGAGTAACCGCATGCGCCGGATCGCGCTCGGGCACGCGCTGCTCTCGTATACCTTCGGAACTGGCATCCTGGCCGTCGCCGTCAACCTGGTCACCAACCTGGGCCAGTCGTGATCCACGTGGCATGGCATGCGCCCGCTGCTGGAACGGATCCGCGCGTACCCCGGCCGGGACCCCTCGGGCAGTGGGGCGCGTCGAGGAGATGAAGCTGACCAACGTTTCTGATCCGGCCCTGGGACGACCGGATGCTCAACCTGCTCACCACCTGGTTCACCGAGCACTTCTTGCAGAACTGGATCCGGCACGAGACGCGGGTGATCGGCGAGACCAGGCTCCACGTCGATCAGACCGCCGACCCGGACGACCTCCGCGCCGAGGCGAGGCGGCTCGTCAAAGCGTCACCGCTGTGGGATCGGCATTAGATAGAGGGTGCTGCAGATGGTGGACGCGACGCCCGAAGGAGCAGGTCATTCGTGAGCTGTTCCTCAGGCTTTCGATGACGATGGTGGGACGGGCATCATGTGCCGGCCGACGCGGCGGCGGGCCGGACCGAGAGGTCGAGTTCGCCGCCGCCGACATTGACCTCGATGGTGTCGCCGGGATTCGCCCCGTCCTCGAGCAGCAGGGTCGATAGCCGGTCTTCCAGCTCACGCTGGATGCTGCGCCGCAGTGGCCGCGCCCCGTACTCGGGCTGGTAGCCCCGGTTGGCCAGCCACTGGGTGGCGTCCGGGCTGACCTCAAGGTTGATGTCCTGTGCGTGCAACCGGCGGCGGGTGCGGTCCAGCAGTAGGCCGGTGATCTCGAGGAGCTGGTCCCGGTCTAGGCCGGTAAAGATTATGATCTCGTCGATCCGGTTGAGGAATTCCGGCCGGAACCGCTGCCCCAGCAGCCCCATCAGTTCCTCGCGCTGGTCGCTGACCGGACGCCCTGCCGTCTGGGCGGCCAGAATGCGGTCCGCGCCGATGTTGCTTGTCATGATCAGGATGGTGTTGCTGAAATCGACGGTGCGACCCTGCGCGTCGGTGAGGCGACCGTCGTCGAGCACCTGCAGCAGCGCGTTGAACACATCCGCATGCGCCTTCTCTACCTCGTCGAAGAGCAGCACCGAGTATGGCCGGCGCCGGACCGCCTCGGTGAGTTGGCCGGCCTCCTCGTACCCGACGTAGCCCGGGGGCGCTCCGACCAGTCGGCTGACTGTGTGCTGCTCCTGGAACTCGCTCATGTCGAAGCGGATCATGCTGGACTCGTCGCCGAAGAGCGCCGCGGCGAGGGCTCGGGCCAGCTCGGTCTTGCCGACGCCGGTGGGTCCAAGGAAGAGGAACGACCCGTCGGGTCGCTGGGGGTCACTCAGCCCGGAGCGCGATCGGCGTACGGCGGCCGCCACAGCCCGTACGGCCTCGTGCTGGCCGACCACGCGCTCGTGCAGTTGCTCCTCGATGCGCCTCAACCTCTGCTTCTCTACCTCCGTGAGCTGGGTGACGGGAACACCGGTACGGCGGCTGACCACTTCGGCGATGTCGCTCATGTGCACCTCGGGCACCGGAGGCGTGCCCTCCTGCGCCGCCGCCAGGTCCCGCTCGGCCGCACCGATCTCGGCTTTCAGCGCACCCGCGCGCTGGTAGTCCTCGTTCGCCACCGCGCTGTCCTTCTCCCGGCGCAGCTGGGACAGCCGCTTTTCGATCTCCTTTTTGTCCGGAGCCGGGGTGCGGGAACGCAGCCGGACCCGTGCCCCCGCCTGGTCGAGCAGGTCGATGGCCTTGTCCGGCAGGAACCGGTCGGTGATGTAGCGGTGGGACAGTTCAGCCGCGGCGTCCAGCGCTTCGTCCGTGTAGCGCACCTGATGGTGCGCCTCGTACCGGTCGCGTACGCCCTTGAGGATCGCGACACTGTCCTCCACGCTCGGCTCCGACACCAGGATCGGCTGGAACCGGCGCTCCAGCGCCGGGTCCTTCTCGATGTAGCGACGGTACTCGTTCAGTGTCGTCGCGCCGACCACGTGCAGTTCGCCGCGGGCCAGGGCGGGCTTGAGCATGTTGCCGGCATCCATGGCCCCCTCGCCACCGCCGCCCGCGCCGACAACGGTGTGCAGTTCGTCGATGAAGAGGATCAGCTCGTCCTCGGCGGCCGTCACCTCCTGGATCACATTCTTCAGTCGCTCTTCGAACTCACCGCGGTACTTGGTGCCCGCCACCATCCCGGACAGGTCGAGTGCGACCACACGCCGGTTGGCCAGGGTTTCGGGCACCTCGTCGTTGATGATGCGCTGCGCGATGCCCTCGACGATCGCCGTCTTGCCGACGCCCGGCTCGCCGGTGAGCACCGGATTGTTCTTCGTACGCCGGGAGAGCACCTCGATCGTGTCGGCGATCTCGTCGTCACGCCCGACGACCGGATCGAGCCGCCCGGCCCGGGCGTCCTCGGTGAGGTCCCGCCCGTACTGGTCCAGGGTGGGGGTGGTGCTGGCCCCGCGCCCACCGGCGCCGCCAGCCGGCGGCGTGGGCCCGGTGACGGCCCCACCGAGGGCCCGCAACGCCCGGCCCGCGGTCGTCTCCGGGTTCGCGGCGATGCCGAGTAGGAGGTGTTCGGGGCCGATGTACGTCGCGCCGGACCGTCGCGACTCGCGGTGCGCGTCGAGCAGGGCGCGCTTCGCCGCCGGCGCGAGCGGAGGCGTGTCCTCGCGTGGCCTGCCCCTGGGGACGGCCGACTCTATCTGGCGAGCCAGGTCGTCGGAGTCGGCGCCGCTCGCGTCGAGGATCCGGCGGGTGGGGTCGGACTGGGCAGCGGCCCACAGCAGGTGCTCGACGTTGAGGTACGGGCTTCCCCACTCCGTAGCCTGCTCGGCTGCCCGTTGCAGGAGTTGCCGCGATTCGGTGGAGAGCAGCCGGGACAGGTCGACCCGCTCCACCGGACGTCCCGCGAACGGGTCCCCTCCGAAGAACCGACTGATCAAGTCGTCCAAGGAGCCGCCGGGGATGCGGAACGCGTCGAGCGACATCTCATACCCTTTCTGCCGGTGGGGTGGGTCCTCGGCACAGGCCCACCTGAACGCTACGCACCTTTCGCCCACAGAGTTGGCCTTTACGGGTTTCTGGGGAGGCCAGGGTTTGTACTCGCCGCGGGTGCAGGGCAGCCACTGAGGGTGGTTGTCGCGGATGTAGCGGATCAGGCCCTCGCGGAGGTCGCAGCGGAGGTCCCAGGCGCTGGGCCGTCGGCGGCTGAGACCTGCACCTCGATCACGACGCTCGATGCGGTGGCGTCGACCATCTGCAGTACCCACTGGCTCCGGTCCCACAGCGGTGAGGACTCGACGAGCCGTTGCGTCTCCATGCGCAAGTCCTCGAGGTCGGCGGTGTGGCCCACGTGGATCTGGACCTTGCCGACCACCCGCGTCTCGTGCCGGGTCCAGTTCTGGAACGGGCGCTCGGTGAAGTACGTCGTCGGCAGGATGAGCGTCCGGTCGTCCCACAGCCGGACGACCACGTTGGTCAGCTTGACCTCTTCGACCCGGCCCCACTCGCCCTCGATGACCACCACGTCTCCGACGTGCAGACCGTCCGAGAAGGCGACCTGAATACCGGCGAACGCGTTGCCCAGCACGGTCCGGGCGGACAGGCCGATGAGCGCGCCGACGACGCCGGCCGAGCCTAGGACGGAGATCCCGAAACGCGCGGATGGGCGCGAAGGTGGTCATGATCAGGCCGGTGGCCACGATCGTGATCACTGCCGAGGTGAAGCGTCGGACGGGGCGGATCTGGGTTCGGGCCCGCCGGATCCGGCGGTCCGCGACCACCTCCGGCGGCAGCCGGCTGAAGGTGACGCCCTCGGCGACGTGCAACGCCTTGATCACCAGCCAGGCGACGCTGCCGATGAGCAACAGCCCGATGGCGTGTCGGACGTAGCCGAGCCATCCAATCGGCCTCGGCGGCAGTGCGAGGTACAGCCCGGTGAGGAGCAGCATGGCGGCCGTCGGACGGCGGCAGGCGTTCCGCAGCGGTCCCAGGACCCACCGGTAGCGACCGTGGTCGGCGCGACGGACGAGCCTGCGCGTGCCGATGTCCAGCAGCACGGCCACCACCAGCGTGGCCAGCATGATCAACGCCGCGCGCATCAGGCGGCGACCGCCGCGGTCTCGACCGTCATCCCGCTGCGCTCCTCGCCCACGTCGCGACGTACAGAGGACGGGTTACCGCCTGACCCTATGCACACCGGGAGGACACGGAGAGTACTTCCTGCCAAGAACACCCCTTCCGGGTGGCACAAATAGCCGCCGGCACCGCGGTGAGAGGCAGGCGACGCGTACGGATCTGATCGGCTGAGTAACACCGGCGGCCATGAGCACGAGCACCTCCGTGGGCGCCCCGCGGGTGGCCGCCGCCCGGATGGGCACGGTCGCGGTCGTCGCCCACCGCGGGAAGACCCTCGGCGGCGGCCTCGACGAGCTGCGGGCGGAGCTGGCCGGGCGCGGGCGTCGAGAACCCCATTTGGTACGAGGTGCCGAAGAGCCGCGAGGCCCCGAAGAAGGTCCGCAAGGCGCTGAACAAGGGGGCCGAGCTGATCTTCGTCTGGGGCGGCGACGGCATGGTGCAACGCTGCGCCGACGCCCTCGCCGGCACCATCGGAAGCAGCCGCAGTAACGCCAACGCGTCCGTCACACCGAGATAGGCCAGTCGAAGCAGCAAGGCCGATCATCATGCCGGGGGAGGGAGAGGCAGTCGGGAGAGGACCCTGCTCCTGCGGCCACCGTCGAGATCCGCTTACAGCGGCTGCACCTGGGCGGACGAGGTTTTCGGCAAGGTCAACGTTCTGACCCCAGAACTCACCATCGGCCCTGGCGGAGGGAGTGCTCACCCACCGCGGCTACCGGGTGTCGGGTAGGCCAGCGGCTGACCCGACAGCTCCCATTAGCCTCTGTCTGCCCTTGGGGGACGCCCCCGAGCGCGGAAAGCGTCCGGTCTCGGGACCTGCGTGACAGATTTTGATGGCCTCGTCGGCGTCCTGCGCGTGGCTCACCAGCCCATCCTGCCGCACGGCGTCCGCGGTCCGCTGTCTCCGCGTCGATCATTCGCTGATGCCGGACCCCTCCCCGATCAGGCCGGTGCTGCCGAGGGCTGACCGCCGCCTCCCCCGGACTGCCTGGCTTCCCGCGCGGTCAGCGGTTCGGCGACGTCTTCCAGGCTGCGCTGCTCGGCCCGGATCCCCAAGATCAGTTCGACCACGCCGGCGGCCACCATGACGCTGCCGCCGATGGTGAAGGCGAGCGCGGTGTCACTGAGCTTACCGGTTCCGATCAACCGGGCGAACAGCAGCGGCCCGGCGGTCCCGCCGGCCGCCGTGCCGATGGCGTAGAAGAAGGCGATGGCCAGCGCCCGGGTCTCCAGCGGGAAGATTTCGCTCACCGTCAGGCGCGGAGCTTGCCCCCGCCGAGGCGAAGAACAGCACCACGCACCAGCACGGGGTCAACGTGGTCGCGGTGAGAACGCCCCGATTGAAGAGCACGGCGGTGCCGAGAAGGAGCGCCCCGGACAGCAGGTAGGTAGTGGAGATCATGGCTCGTCGGCCGACCGTGTCGAACAGCCGGGAGAGCACCAGCGGTCCGAGTAGGCTGCCGAACGCGATCAACGCGTAGTAGTAGCCGGTGTGGCCGGACGGGATCTTGAAGAAGGTCTCCAGGATCTGGGCGAAGGAGAAGGTGATCGAGTTGAAGAGGAAGGCTTGGCCGACGAAGAGTGAGAAGCCGAGGATCGTCCGCTTCCGGTAGCGGGTGAACATGACCCTGGCGATGGTGGCGATGCCGATGGTCCGGCGCTGCCGTACGACCACGTAGCGGTCGGGCTCCGATAGTGCGGCGCCGGTGCTGCTCTTGACCTCCTGCTCGATGCGGGTGACCACCTGCTCCGCCTCGCGTTCGCGACGGTGGATGAACAGCCACCGCGGGCTCTCCGGCACGGTGCGGCGGACCAGCAGGATCCCCAGCCCCAGGACGAAGCCCAGGCCGAACGCGAGCCGCCAGCCCAGGAATGCCGGGAAGGCGGTGAGCAGCGGCACCGTCAACAGGGCACCCACCATCGCCCCGAACCAGTACGTCCCGTTGATGACGATGTCGATGCGGCCGCGCAGCCGGGCCGGGATCAGTTCGTCGATCGCGGAGTTGATCGCCGAGTACTCGCCGCCGATGCCGAAGCCGGTCAGGAAGCGGAACAGGAAGAACCACCAGGCTTCGAAGGCGAAGGCGGTCAGTCCGGTCGCCACGAGGTAGACGGCCAGCGTGATCATGAACAGTTTCTTCCGGCCGAACAGGTCGGTCAGCCAGCCCCAGAACAGCGCCCGGCGCAGGCACCCGCGACGTACATCGCGCCGCCGAAACCGGTGACCTGGCTCTGCGTGATCTGGATGCCGCTGCCCGGCTTCGCGAGCGCGCCGGTGAGGTTGCCGACGACCGTCACCTCGAGGCCGTCCAGGATCCACACGACACCCAGACCGATCAGGATCCGCACGTGCCAGCGGGACCACGGGAGCCGGTCCAGCCGTGCGGGGATATTTGTCCTGAGAGCGCCGCTTTGTGAGGTGCTGGGCATGGCCCGGCGTACCTGGAAGGATCCGTGACAAACCGGCACCGCCGGACGGAGTGCCGCCGGTGATGGCCTGCAACAGCCAGTCGTGGTGGTGACCTCGCGCGCGCAGCGCGATGGCGGGCCCAAACCCGCTCGCCGAGAACCAGTTCGTGCTCGGAATCCTGCCGGAGATCGTCAGGCGCACCGACGATGTCAAGGGCTTCAAGGTCCTGCCGCGTAGGTTGGTGGTGGAGAGAACGTTCGGCTGGCTGGTACGTGATCGGCGTCTGGCCCGGGAGTACGAGCCGTTGACCGTCAACTCCGAGGCCATCATCAAGGTAGCGATGATTCGATTCATGACGATACGTATGGCCGCGCAGGCGGTCCGGTGGAACAACGCGACCGACCGCGAAGCCGCCCGACGTATCAACGTTGAGCAGCTTCTCGCTCGGTAGTCATCCGGTTACCCGACGTCC
>NZ_BOPA01000078.1 GCF_016863515.1 Micromonospora gifhornensis | reverse complement strand
TCCGCCGGCCGCACGTTTCTTACTGATCGTAACGGACGTGCGGCCACCCCTTGGTGGCTGTGACAGCGGGAGGACGGCATGGTCCGACACGACACCTTCACGATCTCGCGGCACCTCGACGTGCCGCCGGGCGAGGTCTTTACCGCGTTCGCCGATACCGCGATCAGACGGGGATGGTTCCGGCTTCCTGGCAGCGGAGCCTCATACGAGCACGACTTCCGGGTGGGCGGAGGCGAGACGGCAAGCAGCACCTTCACCGGGCTGGACACGGCGCCCGAGCGGCTGGAGTACCGGTCGCGGTACATCGACATCGCGGACGCACACCGGATTGTCTACGGCTACGAGGCCATCGTCGACGGCGACCTGCGATGGACCTCACTGGTCACCGTCCGGCTGGACGCAGAGACGGACGGCACCCGTCTGGAATGGACCGAGCAGGTGGCGTTCCTCAAGTGCACGGGGGACGGCAGTACGGACCTGGCGCACCTGCGCGGCGGGAGCGTGCTGCGGCTCAACGGCCTCGACGCGGTGCTGCAATCCGTCCGGCAGCGTCAGCAACCGCGGTGATAGTGCCTGCGCTCGCCGTGGTGGCTGCGGGGTTCATGCCGCTTCCTTCTGCAGTGCGGGGCCGAGGAGCAGTCCGCCGTCGATGACATACTCGGCGCCGGTGATGAACGTCGCGTCCGGCGATGTGAGAAACAACAGCAGCGCAGTGATGTCGGCGGGCTGTCCGAGTCGCGGGACGGCGAACGGCTCGGGCGAGTAGAAGTCGGCGATCGGGGTGTCGGCGCCGGCCGCCGGCTCGGTGATGAACGGGGTGGCGACAACGCCGGGGTGGATGACATTGACGCGGATGTTGTCGCGGCCCAGCTCAAGGGCAGCAGTTCGAGTGAGCCCTCGGACCGCCCACTTGCTGGCGACGTAGGGCGCGTAGAAGGCAGTACCGCCGATGCCCACGGTGGAAGCGATGTTGATGATCGTTCCTCCACCCGCGCGCCGCAGCGCCGGTGCGGCGGCCTTGATGCCGAGGAACGTGCCGGTGAGGTTGATGTCGAGGATGCGAGCCCACGTGGCCCGGTCGGTGGACTCGATGAGGACCGGCGGGTTCTGCACCCCGGCGTTGTTGACCAGGATCGTGAGCGCGCCGAATGCCTTTTCGGTCTCCGCGACGGCGGCGGCCCACGACTCCTCCTGGGACACGTCGAAGCGGACGAAACGCGCCCGATCTCCCAACTCGGCGGCGAGGCCAGCCCCACGCTCGGCATTTGTGCCGCCGATGACGACGTTGGCGCCTTCGGCATGGAAGGCGCGAACGTGGCTGGCCCCCTGCCCACCAGTGCCACCGGTGACGAGAACGGTTTGATCGGCGAAGCGGGACATCAGTTCCTCCGAGTACGTATGGGGCGACACCCGAGACCAGGTGGCGAGTCGAGCGACTCACCTTGCCGAAGCTACGCCCCTGCAGATGGTGAGTCAACCCACTCGCCTCGCTATTATGGGCGCATGACCCCAGTGCCGTCGGCCTATCACCAGCGCGTGGCGGAGGAGAAGCGCGCGCTCATCGTGCAGGCCGCTACTGAGCTTTTCCTCGAATTGGGCTACGACCGGACGTCGCTGGCCCGTGTTGCCGACAGTGCTGGCGTGTCAAAAGCCACGTTGTTCAAGCAGTTCCCGACGAAGGCAGCATTGTTCGATGCCATCGTCATCGACTCATGGGCCGAGAACGACGTCGCCGACGTGCCACCCACCGGTGACCTGGCAGCCGGCCTGACGGTTCTGGGACGGCGCTACGCGACACTGGTGAGCCAGCCGGAGATGACGGACCTGTTCCGCATCGTCATCGCCGAACTGCCACGGTTTCCCGAACTGGCCAAGGCGCACTTCTCACAGGGCAAACTGCCGTACTTCGAGACCGTCCGGATCTACCTGGTGGCCGAGCACGACGCGGGAGCCGCAGACATCGCTGACCCGGAGATGGCCGCCACCCAGTTCCTCGGGATGATCTCCAACTACCTGTTCTGGCCGAGCCTTCTGCTGCCGGACTGGACGGTGTCCCCTGCCCGCACGACCGCGGTGGTGGAAGAAGCCGTCCGAACCATGGTTGCCCGGTACGGCACCGATGGTCACCACCGGGACCGCGAGGTCGTTACCGCATCTACCGCAGACGACACGCAGGGCCGCTGAGAAGTCCTGGCAACAGACTCCGCGGCAAGCCGGAGCCTTGCCAGCTGGCAGGTTAGTCCTCAGGTACAGGCGCTCTCCCCGATCCCCGCCAACGGTGTGCCTGGAGACCGCCCTCGACGTCATCGCTCGGTCGGACATCATCGAGGCATGGGCGATCTTCTCATCAATCTGCTGGCGAGCGTCATCGCCGGCACGGCCGTCTGGCTCACGGGGTTCCTGCTGCGTCGGCGCAAGCTGAACCGGGCACGCGCCTTCTTCGGGCTCACCGCCGGGGCGAGTTGTCTGCTGGTGGTGTCCCGGCACGCGTCGTCGCCGCGCGAGTTCAGCGTCCACCGCCGCGACGTCGCCGCGCTGGTGGAACTGGCGACCATCGCCCGGGAATGCGGCGCCCACGCCGACCGGGTCGGCGAGAACCAGCCGACCGGGGAGATCGGCCGGCTGACCGAGTTCTGTGTCGGCGGCCCCGGCGCGAGCCCGCGCAGCGCCACACACGTACGCGCGATCCTCCGTGGCGTGACGTACGAGATCTTCGACGAGGACAAACGCCGGATGTCGTTCACCGTCGGCGGCACCGACTACGTCTACAGCCCAGAGACCAGCTACGTCCTGCTCGCCCGGTTCTGGGGGCCGACCGGCGGGCGCCCGATCTTCTTCATCGGCGGCCTGACCGCGGGCAGCAACCTCGCCGGCGCCCGATACCTGACCAAACACCACCCCGACCTCGCCCGGACGTTCGGCACCGACCGGCCGTTCGCGTTGGTGCTGCGCATCACCGAGCCAGCCGCGTACGGCACCGACTTCACCGAACTGATCGCCGACGTGACCGACATCGCGTTCCAGCCGCCTCCACACCCGGACGACGAGACGACCCCCCAGCCACCGGAAATGCCGGCCACACACGCCAGCAGCTGAGCCCTCTGCGAAGACGGAACGACGAGGGCAGCGGGGGGTTGGGCATCCTGGTCTGCTGCATGTCGGGCATGTCCGTGGTCAGACTCCCGGGGACGGCATGGTAACCGCAAGCCACGCCCGACTGGCGACGCCGTCGACCAGCGTGGTCACCAAGCGGGTGGTCCTGGGCCGAGGTCGGCTCGGAAGCGGCCGCTGGAGCAGCGGAGGCTGCGGCGAGCTGAAGCCGTCCGCTGCGACCAGGTGGCCGCCTCGTCAGCCGAACGCATGGTGTACGGCTGACGAGAACAGCACCACGCCGTAGTTCAGCCTTGACTTAATTAAGTATGGGTTGGGATAGTTCCCCGGGTGCACGCGTTCGATGTCCTCGGCGACCCGGTCAGGCGCCGAATACTGGAGCTGCTCGCCGACGGCGAACAGGCCGCCGGGGCCGTCAGCGAGGTGGTCCGGGCAGAGTTCGGCATCTCAGCACCTGCGGTGTCGCAACACCTGCGAGTGCTGAGGGAGTCGGGTTTCGTCACCGTCCGCCCGGACGGTACGCGCCGCCTCTACGCCGTGGAGCCCGCGCCGCTGCAGGAGGTCGACATCTGGCTCGGACGCTTCCGGCAGTTCTGGAGCCAGCGACTGGACGCGTTGGCCACCGAACTCGCCCGTGGCAAGCGTCAACGCCGCGAACCGCGCGACAAACGTGGAAACGCCGGCGAGACACCGGAACGTCGTCAGGCAGCCGAGTCAGATAGCGAGGAGTCGACGTGATCGACATCATCAACCAGGTCAACGCCACCCACCGGGAGATCGGCAACCAGGCGGTTGCCGCCGGCGCAGGGCGATCGCTGCTGCTGCGGCGGGTCTACGACGCCCCCATCGAGGACGTGTGGAGCGCCTGCACCGAACCGGAGCGGCTCAGCCGCTGGCTGGGCCCGATCGAGGGCGACCTGCGGGTCGGCGGCACGTTCCAGCTCAAGGACAACGCCGGCGGCGAAATCCTGCGCTGCGAGGAACCCCACCTGCTCAAGGTGACCTGGGTCCTCGGCGAGGGCATGTCGACCGAGGTCGAGGTGCGCCTGGCACCCGGCGACAACGGCCGCACCGTCTTCGAGCTGGAACACGCCTCACCCGCCGAGATCGTCGACGAGTTGGTGCGCACCTACGGTCCCGGTGGAACGATCGGAATCGGCGGCGGCTGGGACCTCGCGCTGCTCGGCCTCGACCTCTTCCTGCACGGCGTGAGCGTTGACCCGGCCACGTGGGAGGACACGCCCGAGGTGAAGGAGTTCGCCATCCGCAGCTGCCAGGCCTGGGCTCCCGCCATCCAGGCCGCCTGGGGAACCAGCGACGACGACATCGCCGCGGCCATCGCCTTCGCGGTACAGCACTACGCCCCCGACACCAGAGGCGACAGCTGATGACCCACGATGTCATCACCACCGCCGCCGGCAGGGCGCCCAGCGCCGCCGCCCGGGAGACGAGGCTGCTGCGTCGCCGGACCGCTCTACATCGTCGTGGTCGTCCTGCAGATACTCACCAGGGACGGATTCGACAGCAGCCGGCACCCGGCCAGCATGCTGGGCACCGGCGACCAAGGATGAATCCAGATCGCCAACCTCGTGGTCAGCGGTCTGCTGACCGTGGCGTGTGTGATCGGGCTGCACCGGACCCTTGGCCCGGCGGTGCGGCCGGGCGGTGCCTGGGGACCCACGGATGACCGGTGTTCGGTGGCGCAATGCTCGGCGCGGCCGCCTTCTCCGCCGACCCCGCCGACGGCTTCCCACCGGGCACACCGACCGAGCCGGCCGCGCCGACCCACCGCGAACTCCCACGGACGCGGAGGGCCAGCGGATGCCACCCGCTGCGCGAGTGACCCCCGCATGACGGACAGGAGGCTGAAATGACTGGGACGACAGTGGCCGAGGTGATGGCCGAACTCGCCGCGATCGAGGACCCGAAGACCCGCGAGGTGAACGAGAAACACGGGGACGACCACGGTGTGCACCTCGGCAAGCTGCGCGAGCTCGCGAAGCGACTGAAAACGCAGCAGGCACTCGCGTGCCAACTCTGGAAGACGGACGACACCGCGGCGAGGCTGCTGGCGATCCTGATCTGCCGCCCGAAGGCGTTCGAGCGTGACGAGTTGGACGTCATGTTGCGCGAGGCGCGCACACCCAAGGTGCACGACTGGTTCGTCAACTATGTGGTGAAGAAGAACCCGCACGCCGAAGAGCTGCGTCTGGCCTGGTCCGCCGATCCGGATCCGGTGATCGCGAGTGCCGGCTGGGCGCTGACCACCGAACGCGTAACGAAGAAACCCGAGGGCCTCGACCTCGCAGGACTACTCGATGTCATCGAGGCGGAGATGAAAGACGCCCCGGATCGCCTGCAGTGGGCGATGAACCACTGCCTGGCTCAGATCGGGATCGAGCACGCCGAACAACGTGCTCGTGCGATCGACATCGGCGAGCGCCTGGAGGTACTCAAGGACTACCCGACTCCGCCGAACTGCACGTCTCCGTTCGCGCCCATCTGGATCACCGAGATGGTGCGCCGACAGCACGACAGGTAGGAAACCTCCTGCCCACGCTCCCCCGCTGCCCCTCGGGCACGATCGACAGAAGCTGGCTATCGACGCGAAGCGCAGCGCTCACGCAGACCTGCCCATGCAAACGTGCGGTTCTGCCGCTCGTCGGGCGTGTCTGTGGTCAGGACGCCCGGGGACGGCGCGCGCGGAAGGCATGGAGCCAGTGTCGTATCTGCTCGTCGTCGTGCAGGTACGGGCCGTCCTTGGCGTGGCGCAGGTCGATGCCGTGCAGCTGAGTCAACGCCCACCAGACATCCGCGTCTTCCACACCGCCGCCATCCGGGTCGGTGACCCACTGAGCTGCCCATCGGTCGACCTCGTCGCGTGACTGACTTCCGTCCAGAAGCGCCAGGAGCATCGACTCGATCTGGTCGCGATTCGGCGGCGGGTGAGGACTCAAGGACATCCCACAACCTTGACAGATCCACAGGACGTACCACTCCCGGGTGGACGGCCGGGGCTCGATCCCGGTGGAACTCAGATCCCGGCCGGTACACCGTTTCCAGTAGCGCGAACTGACTCAGGTCTTCGACCCGGACCGACCCGCTGTTCTCGATCAGCTATGTTGCCGGCGTGGAGATCCAGGTGCTGGAGGGTGCGCTCGTTGAGGTGCCGACGGCCGATGTCACGGGCATGGACCGGCGTGCGTTCGGCGAGTTCGTGGGACCGGGCGGTGAGCTGGCCTCGTACGCGTTCGGCTGGACCACCGGCTCGGACCCGCACGTCGCCCGTCTGTCCATCGGGATTGGTGCCGGCAATCCTGGCGGCGGCACCTTCCACGCCGTCATCTTCGCCAACAAGGGTACGCACGCGTTCTCGCTCGTCGACGAGCCGTTCGAGCGGGTCCCGCAGGGCGGTCCGGACCTGACCGCAGACCAGTCACGCGCCCACGAGGACCTGCCGTTCGTGTGGTGGGTCACCGACCACGTCATGCAACACGATCGGCGAGCCTGGTGGATGCTTCACTGGCTACTGGGCACCACCTGTATCCAAACCCCTGAAGTCTTCGAACGTCACGAGCCTGTCCTGCTGATCAGTCACGACGCCGACGACGGAGTCTGGCAGCTGATCGGAGCCACCGACGCGACAGGCAGCACCGGCAAACTCGGACACCTGCACCATGCCGTCGACGAGGACCCCAGCCTGATCGATGTCCTTGACCTACCACCCGGACACAGCGCGACACGCGCGGACATCGGGAAACCCTGGACTGGCCACATCTAACGCAATCGAGGCATCTCCCCTCCGACCTTCGATCGGCCACTGGCGGACGGTGGACCAGTAACCTCATCTGGCCACACAAAGCGGTCGCGGCCAAAGGTGGCGTCGGTGACGACCGCCGACATCCGATCCTGCCGATGACCGGATGTCGGAATTCCACCGGAGGGTGCCGAGCAGTGATGGATCTACGGGCCGCTCGGCGATGCGGATGTCCGTGCTTCGTCACGGCGAGGCAGCCGGTCAGGCTCAGGCAGGGAACCAAGCAATGCCGGCAGGGCGCCAAACACGAGGGGAAGACCGCTTAGCTCGCTGATCCCGACCCATGCGATGCCGTCATGCTCGTCCGGTGCGCGGTTGGTGGGAGAGCCGACCCATTCTCTGATGTGCCAGACGCTTGCGTGGATTGCTTGGTTCGCCCGCCGTAGAGGGCCACGAAGACGCGGTCCCGCAGGATCTCGTACTGCTGGCGGCATCGCCGAGGTGGGCCCGGCGGGCGTTGCTGGACTTGACCGCCGACAACGACTTCCGGTGGCTGGAACTGGTCAGCTGTCAGGTCGACCTCGCGGCCGTCGGCCAATCGATTCCAGTAGTGGTAGCCGACCCTGACGTCTCCGGCGAGGACCTCGCCGAGGATCAGCTCTCCGCCCAGCAGGTCCTGGATGATCAAGGCAGTCACTCCGCATTGACCACGGGCCGGGTTGCCGGTGTGCCAATCCCGCACATCGTGCGGGTCGCAGGTATCCGCTCCCCAGCCGCCACGCAGTACCGGCCGCAGCATCTCCAGGTCAATCGCGAGAGGGATCGATCGTCGGTCGCGCTCTTCAGACATCACCCAGGAAGGGTGATCCTTCGACCGGGTCGAGAGTCAAGGGACAACCCCGCCTCGGGTCCTGGCCGACCGAATGGCACCACGAGCGGGCACGCTCACGCCGCGTACGGCGCTACCGGCTCGAAAGGGTAGGCCTACGGGGTGGAGGGGCCTTCAGCCTGGATGTCACTGTGGGACGCTGGAGGATGATGGTGGTATGCCGTAGATGCCGGGTGTGGTCACGGTGGCATCGTCGATAGCAGTCGGGGCGATGCTCCAGCGACCGGCTATCGCCAGCACGTCGGACTCGCACGGCGTCGTGTCGTACCAGGCTGTCCACTCCTCATCAGACCAGTTCTCGCACCCCGGCGTCAGGCCACGAATGCCGATACCCAACTCGATCTCGTCGGCCGTCGCAGCACCGACGAACAGCGGCACCTCGCCTAGCTCGCCGATGAAACAGTAGGCGCGCATCAGCTCCCCATCCCGGGCCCAAGCCCAGGCGTGATAGTCCGGGACCCGTTCATTGGCGAAGAACTGCACCTCCCCCAGCTGCCGACTGAGCGCGGTGAGCCAGTCAGGAAAAGATGACTCCGCCGCGTCGAAACCCGGCGGCAAATGCCGGCGGCTGTGAGCAAGGGTCCAGCCCGGCACAGGCGCGGCCACATACACACCGTGCTGGTAGGCGCGGCCAGTGCCGGTTGCCCAATCGAGGAGTTCCCGGTCGTACAGTCCCAGCGCGTCGGCGACCTCGACGGGGGTCCGGTTCCGGACCGCCAGCCACGATGTCTTGTAACCGAACCCAGTCATGCCACCCATGATCCCCACTGCCCACGTAGCCGTCACCTAGAAGCATCCGGATCTGTCGCCGGCCGGGCGTTGCCGTGTCGGTGACCGCTACTTTCGGTATATCGGTCCTTCGGCCGTCTGGGCTCGTTCCCCGTCCGTCTGCCGGACCCGACGATGCTCAGGCATCCGAGTCTGCGGGTGTAGAACGATCGTGGCCCTCGAGCGTGTTCTCTAGGCTCACGCCATGTCGGCGGAGCGCGGATTCATAGATCTAGGCGACCACGATCACCAGTCACTGTCCTCGGGCCGGCCAGCCCCTGACCGCGTTACAGGCAGACGAAAGATGGGTGTACGGCTCGTCGCTGCCTTTGTGGTCGGCATGGTGCTTGGCGGTGTAGCGGTCAACCAGTTGCGGGACTCGCGGGAGGAACGGGAGCGGAACTCTTCGATCTCACTCGTGGCCTTCGTTGCATCCGGCGGTAGCGGGGGTGGGGACGCCAGGGGCATCTACCAGATGGCAGGACAACTGGCGGTGATCAATGCGGGGCCCGCGCCGATCACTGTCCGCGCGACGTCCGGTCAGCTGCCGGGTATCCGGGTCCGAGGTGCCGGGCAGTCTCCGCTGCTGCGTCCCGGCGGCACCGCCTGGATCGAGGTCGAGGTGCGCATCGACTGTTCGATCCCGTTCGGCAGCGAGCCGTTATCGACCCGGTTCACGGTAGAGGCCACCGACGGGAGGGTCAGGGAGGTCAGCCACCCCGTCGCCGTGATCGGCAGCGCCTGGCACCGTGAGGTCGAGCAGCCCTGCGCGCACCTCGCTGACCTGGTCAAGCGTGACGGCTAACGGGCAGCCGCAGACCCATCGGCGACCTGGCGCGAGCGCCACGAGCAGAATCAACCCACGACCGCGTACCCGGACATGCCGCAGAGCCCTCGTCGCCGTCACCGGACGGCAACGGAAGCGGTCATTGGCTTTGCGTTTCATGACGATGGTGACCGCGATCTGGTCCGGGGCCAGTGCTGCGAATCGAGTATCGCGTCGGCCGGTTTGTGCGGACGCGTGGGTGAGCGGAGCGGCGGAACGCGGATTTTCGGACAGGGCTTGTCCTGAGTCGGCTCGCCCATAGGCAAGCACGGACGGCACCTGGGCCGTCGAGACGACCCGCAGTGGAGCCGTGCTGTCCGGGAGTAGCCCGGTGAGTGCCGCCCGTTCCTCAGCTGTTCACAACGGTCGGATCGCGATGCGGTCGACGGTGGCGCGCCTGCACTGGTCACGCGCGTGCTGTGCGGGCCGCGGGGCTCGGTCTTGACGGGATGACCTGTGGCCTGCGGTAGCGACGCCGGGTCCATCCAGGCCGTTGCCGCCTCGGTCATTGCGGCGTGGACGTCCCAGCCGGTTGCGCGGAGGCGTTCGGCCAGTTCGGTTACTTTTGGCGGCCGGCGGAGCGGCGCACACGACGAGGAGGGCGACCGGGTCGGCTTCGGTCATGAGTCTGGTACTCCTGCTCGGCCGGCAAGAGCTCGCAGGCCAGAGGTGTGGCGGGGGCGTTCCCGCCGGAGCAGTTTCGTGATGAGGCCGGTGGCTGTGGCGTTGAGCCTGATCGCCTCGGGGGCGAGGTGCTCGTACTCGAGAAGCTGGAGCATCGCCTGTGGGTCTGAGTCGCGGGTGGCGCTGTGTGCTGCGGCAAGGTCGAGGTGTACCTGGGCGCGTCGGCTGGTCAGCGCCCTTGGGAGCGGTGAGGTATCAAGCTGATCGGCGGCACGGAGCGCACGCTGGTTGTCCTGGAGTTCGACCGCGACGGAGATTCGGTGTAGCTGGACGTTGGTGGGGCCGAAGGCTGTCCACAATTCGTTGCTGTTGCGGCGGAGTCGGTCGGCGGCGGATTCGGCGGCTTCAGGTACGCCCACGCGGTGCGGGCGTTGGTGCCACGTGCTGCCGCCACTGCGGCGTGCAGCAGAAGCGCCCCGTAGGCCGAGAGGTAGGCGGGTGTGCGATGCAGCTTGTGACGTGCACTACGAGGAGGCTGCCTCACGGTTCAGCGGGGTAGCTTGTCGCGTAGGTCCTCGACCTGGCGTTCGAGTCGGTTCACCGCGTTCTCGTTGTTGAGGAAGGTGGTGAGGCCGGCGGCGAAGGCTATCGCGATCAGGACCGCGAGGACGCTGAGGATGAGTGCGCCGACGGCGAGACCCCGGCCAGTCACGTTCGGTCGACCGGCCATCCGCAGGCCGATGACGCCGAGGATGATCCCGATGATGCCCAACACCAGTCCGACTGACGCCAGGATCGCGGTCAGGACACTGATCAGGGCAGCGACCCCGAACACCAGGGCGAATGTGGCAGCGGCGCTGGTCTTCGCGGTCGTGCCACCTCTGCCCGACCGGGAACCCACCTGCGAACTAGATGCATTCATCTCTTTCCTTCCTCGCACTGACCCCAGGAACTTCGGCGACGCGTTCCCCTTCTTCCTGCCCTTACACGCGCTCGTCCGAAAGCCCCGCTTGCCGGGTCCACTTCAGGGAGGATTCGGCTCGCGGCGGCGCTGCCGAGATGCCCCTTCGTTCTGGTCCCTACGCCGCGGCATCACCTTCCAGCGCACCAAGACCTGGAAGGAGTCGCCCGACCCTGATCGCGACGCCAAAGCTCGACCGGATTGAGCAGGTGCTGGACTGCTTCCCGGACCGGGTCTTCGCGTTCGACGAGTCCGGGCCTCTGGGGATCCGGCCCACCGCGGGCTGCCGCTGCCTCGACCAGCGTCTGTACCTGATCTGCGACGACTTCTCCCGCGCAAGCGCCCCCTGGTGCGCCGCCAACCAGGTCGACCTCGTGTTCCTGCCGACCTACGCATCCTGGCTGGCCATTATTCGAGGTAGCTCGGACTATCGGACGTGTACCAATCCTGATTCCGGAGCCACTTCAGGTAGGCGTCATATATCCTCAGCAGGCCGTCCGCCGACTCGCGGGCGGCGAGAAACTCACCCAACTGATCAAAAAGCATCCCGATGAGCTTCTGCTCATCGTCCGAAGACAGGCCAGCCAGCCCTCCTTGATAGCCATCGGGCAACGCGAGTCGCAGCAATAGCCCGCGCCAATTCAGATTGGCGCCATCACCAACTCGAACTACAAGCCACTCACGAAAACCCGCAAGCATGCCACCCTGCTGACCTACGTTAACACCTTCTATGAACGCGGCCGCCTGCCCGAATGATCCATCCACGCCAAGCACCGCAGGGTGATCTCGGAGAAGTTCTAGAGTGCGCTTCAGATCCATGCCCTCACCTCAGAATCCGAAATTAATAAGTTCACGGTCCAGCCAGGCGCGTTTGTATTCAGCAACAGGCACGCCCGTCCTGCCGCTGAACGCGTCAATAACTCTGCCATC
>NZ_BOPA01000077.1 GCF_016863515.1 Micromonospora gifhornensis | reverse complement strand
CTCAGGACCACCCGGCTGATCAAGCACCGGAGTCCTTTACATGAGCGGACCAGCGCTGGTCCGCGTCGTGCCCCAGCTTTCTCCGCAGCGGTAGGGGCCGCGGTGGGGGCGTACCGGCCCGGTCGGCGGGTATCCGCGCCCGTCCAGCGACGAGAAGATTGGTGGTACGGAGTGGGGACGACGGAGATCCGGGTGCACGGCGTGGCCGAACCGGGCCCGGAGAGTCTCCCTGGCCGCCCGGTCGTTGACCGGGTGGCCGGTGACCGGGAGGCACCGCGCTGGAGCACGCCAGGGTCGAAGTGACTGCGCTGTCCGCCGGCTACGCGGAGGCGCTGGCTCCGCTGCGCCGCGGGCAGGCCGGCCACGATCCGGGCCGGGTCGCGACCGATGTGGCGGTGATGCTCCAGCGATAGCGCCCCGGCGCCGACCGCCGCGTCAAGCCCCGCGTATGCACAGGTCAAGCTCGGCGTGCTGTGCGCGCAGGTCGAAGCGACCGTGGTGGCCGACCACCTCGCCACCCTCACTTGCCGCCCCTTCGGAAGGGCCGAGGCTGGCGGTGGGTGAATTGTCCCGTATCCGCCTAACACTCCGATTCGGAAGCCGTGGTGTAACCACACCCAGAAGGGTAACCACCACCAAGCCCTGGGTTGGCCAGCGGCGGCGGCTCGTGTGGCCAGAGCGGAGGGGAAGCGTGCGGCTCGACGAGATCAATATCCTGCAGGGAAACGCCTTCGTTGTAAGCGACCGGCAGGGTGACATCAACCCGGCCGCCAACGTCCCGGACGGGCTGTTCTATCGCGACATGCGGCACTTATCGCGGTGGCAACTGCGCCTCAACGGCCACCAAATGGAGGCGCTGAGCGCGGACAACCTTGAGTACGACGAAGTTGTTTTCTTTCTGATCGAGCCGACCGGAACGATCTACCGGAACCCGTCGCTGTCGGTCACCCGCCGCCGTGCCGTGGCGACTGGCATGCAGGAGCGCATCACGGTCCACAACTTCGGCAACACGCCGGTCGCGTTCGAACTCACGATGATATTCGACGCCGACTTCGCCGACATCTTCGACGTCAAGGACCAGATGTCAAAGACCGGCCATCTGTACCGCCATCGGCGCGACGGCGGGATCACCTTGGGCTACAGCCGCGCCGACTTCTGCCGCGAAACCCACATCGACGCCCCCGGCGCCTTCGTTACCGAGGAGTCGCTCACCTTCCGACACGAGCTACCACCTGGACAAGAGTGGGCCACCGACATCCAGATCCGGGTTGGGGTCGAGGTGAACGTGGCGCTAGAGCGCCACCCCCACTGCCCGGACATGCCTTGCAGCATTCGAGAATGGCTGGATGAGTCACCCATCTTGGACACGGATTGGGACGACTTGCTGCACATCTACCACCGCAGTCTTCTCGACCTCGCCGCGTTGAGGTTCTACCCCTTCGCCGGAGATAAAGCCTCTCTGCCCGCCGCCGGGCTGCCCTGGTTCATGGCGGTGTTCGGCCGCGATAGCCTCCTAGTCAGCTATCAGATGCTGCCGTTCCACCCCGAACTGGCCCGTACGACCTTGCGGGCACTCGCCGAGCGGCAGGCGATCCATGAGGACGACCACCGCGATGCCGAACCGGGGAAGATCCTGCACGAACTGCGCAACGGGGAGCTCGCCCATTTCGGCGAGCGTCCGCAGTCCCCGTACTTCGGCGCCGCTGACACGACGCCGCTGTTCCTGATCGTCCTGGACGAGTACGAACGGTGGACCGGTGACACGCAGACCGTCCATGACCTCCAGCCTGCGGCCCGCGCGGCGTTGCGGTGGCTGGAGACGTACGGCGATCTCGACCACGACGGCTACATCGAATACCAGACTCGCAACCCGCGCAGCGGTCTCGTCAACCAATGCTGGAAGGACTCCTGGAACTCGGTGGTCCACCCCGACGGCAGCCTCGCCAAGCTTCCCCGGGCCACCTGCGAAATTCAGGGCTATGCCTACGACGCGCGCCGCCGCACGGCGCGGCTCGCGCGGGAGATTTGGCACGACCCCGACCTCGCCGAGCGTCTGGAACGCGACGCCGAGGAACTCTATCGCCGGTTCAACGCCGACTTTTGGCTACCCGACCTCGGCTATTACGCACTCGCGTTGGACGGGGACAAGAAGCCGGTGACCACGTTGACCTCTAACATCGGACACCTGCTGTGGAGCGGGATCGTGCCGCCCGAACGCGTTGACGCGCTCGCCGCGCTGCTCTGCGGGCCCCGGATGTTCACCGGATGGGGCGTGCGCACGCTCGCTGACGAGCAGCCAGCCTACAACCCCCTCGAATACCACAACGGCACCGTCTGGCCGCACGACACCGCGATCGCCGCAGCCGGGCTTGCCCGGTACGGACACCGCGACGAGGCCAACCAACTCGCGATGGGGCTGTTGCAGGCCGGCCATCATCTGCGCCATCGACTGCCCGAGGCGCTCGCAGGCTACCCACGAGAAAGCACCCTGGTGCCCGTGCTTTACCCCACCGCCTGCTCCCCGCAGGCATGGGCCGCCGGTGCGCCGATGATGCTGCTCCGCATGATGCTCGGCATCGATCCGGAGCCCGACACTCTGGCCGTGCGCCCACACCTACCTGAGGATCTCCGCCGCCTGGCACTGCATGGAGTGCGCTTCCGCGGCGCCCGGGTCGAGGCCCTCGCGGGCACCGCTGCACATGACCTAGATCGGTTGAAGCCGATACCGGGCGCCCGGGAGCTTCAGTGAAGAACACACCATTCGGTCGAGATCACCATTGGACGGCAGCGGCCGGACACTGTGCTGGGAGATCCTGCGCGACGACGACGGCGCTGCCCCGCAGATTGACCGATACCTCGTCCGCCATCGCCCACCTCCACAACACCGCGTCACCGGCTGCTACACGTCCCCGCCCGCCTCACCCGTTCCGCCCGACGACCCGTTCCCCGAGGAACCCGCCACTCGCCGGGTAGCCGCCATGCCCATATGCCGGACGAACCACAAGGAAAGATCAACCAGCGGGGTCGCCACCCTTGGTCACATTTAGTGAGCGTCCGGAAACTTGGGTTACCAGTCGCCGGTGCGGGCGAGTCGGCGTGACATTGTCAGATCATGGCGATGTAGATCATGGCCTCGTGGTGGTCGGGCTTGGTCTCATAGTCGCGTACGCAGCGGCGATGCTTGCTGATCCAGGCGAACGTTCTCTCTACCACCCACCGGCGGGGCGGGACAACGAAGCCTGGCTCGCTGCGTTTGACGATCTGGACGGTCAGGTGCAGGACGTTGCGGGCCCAGACGAGCATCCGTCCGGAGTATCCGGCATCGGCCCAGACCAGGGCGATGGTGGTGAAGCGTTCGCGGAGCCGGGCCAGCAGCCGGTGTACCGCGGGTCGCGGCCCTCGTAGACGCGCACCAGGTCACGTAGCGCGTCATGGATGGCCTGCCACACGCCGGCCTTGGCCCAGGCGCGGAGCCGGTCGTAGACGGTGGTCGGCGGCAGGAACCCGACCGGCAGTTGCCGCCGCGCGATCCCGCCCCGCACCAGGTAGAAGATCGCGGCATCTCCGATCGGAAGGTGTGCCCAAGTTCAGGGCAGAGGCCGAAGTAGTGCCGGAAGTTGTAGATCAGCGGGCGCCATGCGGTGGGGGCGACGTTGTCCGTACCGGGCACGACGATGGCGGGATCCGCGTGCACGCGGAGCACGTGCGCCTCGACGATCAGGAAATCGCCGTGTAGGTCGGGGTTGATCCGTACGGCCCGCGCCTCCAGTTGGAGCGGGCACTCCGCGACCCGCTGCGGTCGTACCAACTCGGCCGGCTCCGGACACAGCCCGGCGGCGGCGAACTTCGCCGGCTCGTACCGGAACGCGCCCCGCTTGTGATCTGGAACTGGGTCGCGGCCAGTGAGCGGAGCGAGGCGCTCCACCGCCGGCCACTGCTCCCCGCTCGGCAGGTTGATCACGAGGTCCGGCCGCTCGCGCAGGTTGCGGGCGGTCTGCCCCTCCGACCCGAGGCCGAGCACCACGACCTGGCCGAGCGGCCAGGCCGAGCGGCCAGGCCGACGACATGGGCGCGAGGTTGCTCGTCCCATCCTCATTTTCGGTGCTCAACAGCGCTACAGGCGTACCGAAGTAGAGAATCTTGGGCTCGATGGTCAAGTAATCGCTCGTCTGAACCATGCCGGGATGGTACGGGCGGGACGATTCGGTGCGCGGCGAACCGTTCCCGAGATGGTCCGCATTCAGTCCGCAAGAGACCCACGGACAGTGGGGGAGCGGTGAGAGATGGCGGAAGGTATTTCCGCTGCTAGACCACCAGGTGACTAGGTCGGCGGGGCAGAGCCAAAGCAAAGTCGGTTGATCATGGCCGGGATGCGTTGAGCAGGGCGGGGATGAGCATCTTGTCGGCGTGGTGGCGTTCCATGACCTGCTTGATCCTGGAGTATCCGGCAAGTCGGATCAGGGCGATCGTGAGGTCGCGTAGGGTGGCCATGGCGTGGGCGACGTTGCCGAGCCAGGCGTGATGGGTGTCCTCGCCGAACAGGACGTCCCGCACCCAGTGGATCTTGTTTTCGATCCACCAGTGGGTGCGTACGTGGGCGGCAATCTCGGCTGCTGTGCTGGTCAGGCTGGTGACGCCGTGGACGATCTGATTGCTGACCCACTGGCCGTCCGGGGCGTACACGTCGCGGCGGAGCCGGAAGACCATGGCCGCGCCGGGGAAGCCGATGTCCCTGGCGAATGTGACCCAGATGGTGCGGGTGATCCGGTGGCCGCTGCGGCGTTCGGTGTGGGCGCTGGTCGCCGCTGTCGCCGTCGGTAACCGGTCGGTGATCGCGGCCAGCAGCGCGGGCCTGTTGCCTTTCACGGTGAACACGTAGTCCGCGCCGCGTCCGCATAGGTAGGCGGCGGTGCCGCTGCTGGGATGCGCGGCATCCGCGGTGATCACCATGCCGGTGATGTCGATCGGGTCGAGCAGGGCTTCGATCTGGGTGACCTCGGTGGTGTCGGCCGGGACCTGGATCTGGGCGATGACCACTGCGGTGTCATGCCGCATCGCGGAGAACAACTGCACGTCGATGCCGGTGCCGCCGCCCGAGTGCCGGACGGTCTTGCCGTCCAGCGACAGACCGACCCCGGCGGGGCCGTCGAGCCGTTCGGCCAGCCAGGCGCAGACGAGGCGGTCCACCACCGATGCGTCGACCGCCTCGACCAGCCGGCGCAGCGTGTCCCGACCCGGCGCGATCCGGAACCCGAGCACCGGATGCCGGCGGGCACCCGCCGCGGCCAGCAACGGCTGCGACAACTCGGCCATCCGGTCGGCGGCCTGCCGGAAGTTCCGCGCTCCGCACAACAGCGCCAGCGTCACCCCGGTCAACACCGCCGCGAGCCGATGACGCACGCCCCGTGCCTTACGCGGATCGTTGACCTGCCCGAACATGGCCGCGAGCGCCGCCATCTGCCCGGTGTCGACCTCCCCACCCTCATCCGTGACGACACCGACGACAGCATGGGAGACTGACACGAGCGGCCTTTCTTTGCAGACGACGACTGGCGTGAAGAACCGTTATCGTCTACTCAGGAAGGCCGCGTCCGTTCAACCGCCCCTGGACCGACCCGCGAAACACCTGCCCCACCAGGCCAAACGAAGATCAACTAACTTTGCTTCGACTCTGGTCGGCGGGGCGGGCAATCTGATCTCGTAATGCGTAGGTCGCCGTGCCATCCACGTGCCAGTAGCCGGTACCCCGGACGGTCACCAGGGGGCACCAACGGTCACGTGCTTCCGTCGCTGACTGGCCACCTGGTCCTTGTCGGTCGTGATCTTCGTCCTTCCAAACCGAAGGTGTCCGTACGCTGCTTGGCGTGGCAGAGGACGAGGTGGTCTTGCGGCTCAGTCGCGACGAGGCGCTGGTTCTGTTCGAGTGGCTGTATCGCACCGACGAGATGACCAACGACTTCGCTGACCTGGTCGAGGACCAGGCGGAGCAACGGGCGCTGTGGAACCTCACCTGCCTACTGGAACGGGAGCTGGTCGAGCCGTTCTCGCCGCAGTACGCCGAGTTGGTCAAGCAGGCACGAGCCCGGTTGCGGGGTGAGGGTTCATGAACGGGCCGCGTGCCCGTTGGGACGTGAGTCGAGGGTCAACGGCGGTCACCGCCTGGACGTCGCCCCCGGCATGGCGGAACAGGTCAAACCAGGTCATGGCGATGAGACTTCCCGCCGTGTCCACACTGGGTCTGTTGCGTTGAGCGTCGGCAAGATCGAGGCAGACCTGAGCAGTAAGGCCGTCGACCCGACCTCCTGACCCGTGGCTGCCTCCGAGGTCGGCTTTCGCTGGCTTGGGGTTTCCGCGGGAGGTGATCGTGGTCGCGGTCCGCTGGTATCTGCGCTACGACCTGTCCTATCGGGACGTTGAGGAACTACTTGTCGAGCGCAGGGTCGAGGTCGATCACGTCACCGTCTACCGCTGGGTGCAGCGGTTCACGCCGCTGTTGGCCGACGCCGCGCGCTTCTGCCGGCACTCACCAGCCGACGGGTGGTTCGTTGATGAAACGTACGTCAAGGTGAAACGGTGTGTGGCGGTACGTGGACCGGGCGGTCGACCAGTACGGGCAGGTGATCCACGTGCTGGTCTCGGCTTGCCGCGACGCCGGCGCGGCCCGGCGATTCTTTCGACGAGCGCTGTCGACGCTGAAGGTGATACCCGGCGAGGTCGTCACCGACGCCGCGCCGGTCTACCCCAGCGTGCTCGACAAGCTGATCCCGTCCGCGTGGCACCACGTCGAACGGTACGCGAACAATCCAATCGAAGCCGATCACAGCCGGTTGAAACACCGTTTGAGACCGATGCGCGGGCCACGAACGGACAAGACCGCGCAGGTGATCATCGCCGGACACGCGTTCATGCAGAACCTGCGCCGCGGACACTACGAACTCGCCATAGACACCCCGCCCACTGTGCGGGTCGCTGCGGCGTTCACCGAGCTCGCCCAAGCGATCTGACCGCGGACCCGACACGGGTTTAACACGTCCGCCGATCCGATAACGCAACGGCGCCGCCCCGGCTGAAGCTGGACAGCGCGCGCGGCAGCAGCTCCCGCCGGCGGCGGCGAAGAACCCGATCCGCAGCAGTCCCTGCCGACCCTCGCCGTGAGCTGAAAAGCTCGTCCCGGGCGGCCGACATCAGGTCGGCGATCTGTTGGGCGTAGTCCGCGAGCCGCTGGCCTGCGACGGTGAGCCGTAGGCTGCGCGGCCCCCGGTCCACCAGCGCCACCCCCGCCTCCTGCTCCAGGGTGGCGAGCTGGTGGGAGACCGCGGACGGGCTCAGCCGCAGCTGCTCGGCGGCGGCGGCGGCGGCGACGATCGTGCCGTCCGAGCGATCTCCAGGATCACCTGCAGGCGTGCGTTGTTGAACTTCGGCGGACCCCCTTCCCTGCTCAAGGGCCCTGCGCGTGACCTTTTCCTGATCATGGACCGCGCACGGGGTCGGCTCAAGGTGGCAGCCCTGGCACAACCAGGCCCTCGATCAGAGTTTCCCTTCCGGGACGGGAATGCTGCGTTCCGGCCACCTAAGAGAGCCCGATGCGCCAGCCTGAAGGCATGGGTCCAGTCAGCCGCACCGGGACGACAAGGGCGACGAGGCCCGCCGTGGCCACCGCGGGGGACCCCTACGTGAACAACGCCCGCGTCCATGGTCTGGCCGGTGACGGGGCCACCAACGACCAACCGGCGCTGCAGCGGCTGGTCGATCAACTCGGCGCCGCCTACGCCGCCGACAGCCAGCCCCGCACCATTTACTGCCCGTCCGGGGTGTACTCGATCAGGGATCGCGGCACCGTGTGGCGAAGCGGTGTCTCACTGATCGGGGCGGGCGCCGCCGCCACCCGGTTCGCCCTGGCCAATCCGGGGGACCGCACCTCTCCCACGCCCCTGGCCTACTTCACGGTGCAGAAGCACGGCGCCAGCCGCGACAACCACATCGCCGACTGCACCTTCGCCCACTTCGAGATCGACGGCTCCGGGGTGCGCCTGCGCGAGTACGACGTGCTCGCCAAGGGCCTGGGCATCCAGTACGTGCTGCGGGGCCGCTTCCACGACCTGTACATTCACGACATCCCGGCCACCGGTTTCGGCTGCGACTTCCTGCAGGACACGTTCGTGGACAACCTGCTGATCGAGCACTGCGGGCGGCTGGAGAACGGCCAGTGGATGGGCGGCGCCGGCATCGGGATCGGCGTCGGCGGCTGGGGGCCGGTCGAGCGATGCACCGTGGCCTCCTGCACCACCATCCGCAACGGCACCAACGGCATCTTCTTTGAACTGCAGGGCAGAGATTGGATACCGCCGCGCGGGATCGGAGTGATCGGCTGCCACTCGGAAGGCAACCGGTTCGGCATCTCCGACTGGGGCACCGACGGGCTCGTCGTCTCCGGCTGCACCATGATCGGCAACCATCAGGCCGGCTACGACGTCTCCTCGCTGGGCACGACCGGGGTTGCGGGGCGGGGCGGTATCGTGACCGGCTGCGTTATCGAAGACAACGTCTGGGACGGCTTCGCGATCGGCAACACCCCCGGCCCGTACACCATCGAAGGCAACCGCGTCAGCCGCAACGGCCGCTACGGCTACTGGCAGCACAACCTGGCCGGCGGCCCCCAGGTACCCGCCGCCGACATGATCATCCAGGACAACCAGTTCTGGGACAACGCCCTCGAGGGCATCCTCGCCGACTCCTCATTGTCCGACCCGTCCATTGTCGGAAACCTCATCCGCAACAACGGCCGACGCGTCGCACCCGCCTCGTCCGGCGGCGGCAACACCGTCTCCTGCACCGAACGGTCGCTGACCGATACCGCGGCGAACTGGACACCAGACGGACACCGGGGCAAATGGATCACCGCCGACGGGCAGAAGGTCATCGTGATGGGCAACAGCGCGATGAAGCTCGTGCTCGCGCCGCGCCGCCCCGGCGCCCTGACCGCCTGGCCGGACCGCACGCCGCCGCCCGGAGCGCGGTACGAGATATCCGCCTCCCCGGCGACCAGGGCCGGCATCACCCTGGCGGCCGCCACGTACCGCCCCACCATCCACAACAACCGGGTCTGGGACAGCCAGCTCAACCAGACCCAGACCCACGGCCTACAGATCACCGACACCGGAACCTGCGAATCAGGGTGGGTCCACGACAACCGGTGGGAAGGCAACGCCGTCGCGGCCACGCACTTTGAGAGCGCGCCGTCTGGCGGTTGCTGGTACCACAACCTCGGCCTCCATGAATGCCCTGGCAGGCACCCCTGATGTTCACGCCGCCGTAGGGGGCCCTGGCGAACACCCTGACCCTGGCGATCAGTCCCGGCGGTCCTCCTCCGGGACCGGAACCTCCTGGTGCTGTTCGAGGGCGTCGGCCTGATTGGCGCCGGGGGGCAGCGATCTGGGCATCTCGCGCTGATCGTCCGGAACCAGCACACCCTGCTTCGCAAGATCCGCGTCGGACGCCTCCGGTACGGCGTCCTCGACCGTGTCCGGGAGGCCCACCTCGGTCTCGTCCTGCTGCTGCTCCAGCGCGTCGGCTTCCGGCGGCTGACGGAGCGGATCAGCCTCCTCGTCCCAGTTGGCGGTCATCACGGCCTCCTGACCGGTACACGTCTCGGTTCCCTGCGCGAAGCCCCTGCCTACCCACCTCGGACGGGGTAGGCACGCTGGGACGGGGAGCGCCATCAGCGGCCGGTGAACGTCGCCTTACCCGGTCCGTCCGTGAGGAAGGAGCGCACTGCGCTACGGAGGTCCTCGGTCCGGTACAGCTCGGCGGCGATCTGCGTGATGTGCCGGTTCGCCTCGGGCACGCCGCCCCGCTCGAAGTGGGCGAGCACCTGCTTCATGGCGCGGCGTGGGCGCGGGTCGGACCGGCGGCGAGCTGGGCGGCGAACGCCCGCGGCCGCGTCAAAACCGTCGTCGGGAAGCACCGGGTTCACCACGTTCCACCGTTCGAGCGCGGCGGCCGAGTAGCGCTCGCCGGTCATCACGAACTCCTTCGCCCGGCCCCCACGCCTGCCCGCGCGGCGAGCCGCTGGGTGCCGCCCATGGTGGAGGTCAGCCCGACCACCTTCTCCACCAGGCCAAAGCTAGCGCGGTGCTCCGACCGACTGCTCTGCCGTACCTACGGCTGCGCGAAGGGCCAGGCGCAGATGATGCCTGCTGGCGGTGGCCGTCCTCGGGCAGCACCTGCGCCCGATGCTGATCTCCTGGCGCGGCTGACCGAGTACGCCTCCAGCCCCACCCCGTTCTGGCTGGTCAAGCTGATGGACCTCGGCATCGTCGTTCCGGCCGCCGTCGCCACCGGCGTCGGTCTGCTCCGGCACGCCCCCTGGGCGGATGATGTACGCGCTGCTCACCGGCTACACCTGCCTCGCCGTCTCGCTGGCGGCGATGGCGGTCGTGATGATCGTCAACGGTGACCCGGAGGCGTCGGTGGGCCTGGCGGTCGGGTTCGGGCTTTTCGCCCTGGTTTTCGTCACGCTCGCCGCCGCGCTCTACCGTCCCCTGTTGCATCAGGGGGTCAGCGAGCCGCTCCAACGCTGAGGGGCCAAGTGCGACGCTGCCTCCAAGTCGTGGTCTCATCGGTGGCGTTCGTGTCAGCCAGCGGCGCGTGCCGCGCTGATCGGAGAGCGCCTGCGTTGCCATGCCGCCGCCAGCATCACCACGCCGGCCACGATCGCGTAGGCGCCGATCACCTGCGCTATGACTACCGCTCCGACGTCGGGGCGGAACAGGATGAGCAGCCCGGCCAGCACCGACACGACGCCGACCACCGCGAGCAGCCGCGCGGCACGCCAGCGGACCGACGCCCAGATGTCCAGTACGCCGTTGACGATCGCCCAGATGCCGATCACGATGGCCAGCGCGAACGCGGTGATCGCGGGCCACAGCAACGTCACCAGGGCGATCGCCACGCCGAGCAGACCGGTCAGCAGGAACAGTCCCCGAACTGTGCCAGGTTGGCCGAGTCTGAACCCCGCCGCCAGGTGCACCGCTCCACTGACCAGCACGTACGCGCCGAACAGCACCGCGAGGGCGAGCGCCGTCACGGCTGGCCACAGCAGGGCCAGCAGGCCGAACACGATCGCGGCCACTCCCCGCAGGGCCAGTACCCAGACTCCGTTTCGCATCGCGTCACTCCTCGATGGGCCAGCCCCCCTGCCCTCTCGGGCTTGCCCACTCAACGTCGAACCGTGGTCGGACGCCGGCGGTAACTGGCGCCGCTAAGGCGTGTTTCATAACGAGGTCAGAGCCACTCGGTGATGATGGTGATGGTCAGGACGGCTTGGAACCGGACGGCCAATTTGTCGTAGCGGGTGGCGACGCCGCGGTGGCGTTTGAGCCTGTTGATGCCGTTCTCGACGGCGTGGCGTAGCCGGTAGAGCTGCGGGTCGAACGCCGGTGGGCGCCCGCCGCGGGAGCCTTTGGCTTTGCGGTGGGCGTCCTGGTCCTTCTTGCTCGGGATGCAAGCCCGGATTCCCCGAGCGCGCAGGTATCTGCGGTTGGCGCGGCTGGTGTAGGCCTTGTCGGCCAGCACCAGCACCGGCCGGGTCCTTGCCCGGCCGACACCGAGACGGTTCACGCGGATGCGGCGCAGGACAGGGATGAACTGCGGGCTGTCCCCTCGATGCCCGGCGGTGACGATCAAGGACAAGACTTTCTGACCCTGCTCACAGGCCAGATGCGTCTTGGTCGTCAGCCCTCCACGGGAGCGGCCCAGCCCGTGATCGGCCGGCTCGTCATGAACCCCACCGGGTGGTTCCTTCTGCAGATGGCCGTCGGTGCGGGCACCTGCGGCGTGCTGGTGAGCGCGACTGGTCATCGAGTCCACGCTGACCGTCCAGTCGATCCGTCCCCGGGCGTCGCCCTGGACCTGCAACGCTGACAAGATCCTGTCCCAGGTTCCATCGCGCTGCCAGCGACGGAACAGTCCGTAGATCGTCGGCCAGGGCGCGTACTCCGCTGGCACGTCGCGCCACGGCGCACCGATCCGGATCCGCCACCGGATCCCATCGATGAGCTGCCGTTTCTCCCACTTCGGCGGCCGGCCTGTAGACGACGCGGCAGGCAGCAACGGGGCCAGGACAGCCCACTGCGCGTCAGTCAGGTCATGCCGCCTCGTCACCGCTAAGGTGGCCACGAGGTCTCCGGTGCATGGTGCTTCTTGGTCGTTGTACCAAGTACCGGAGACCTCTTCAGTTATCGATCACCGCCACGCCGTGACTTCAACCGGCCAACCCGAGTTACGAAACACGCCTTAGGTCGGCCGGGCCGATCCGGGCCAGCAGTTTCTTGGTCGCGCGGACGATGAGCGCCGTGCCATCCTGCCGGTCAACGCCGGGCGGGCGCCGCCGGAGGGGTCGGGTGGCTGGCGGCGGCTGGCCACCGTCGAACCCGTCGGGTCGCACCCGCCGGGCATGGCTAACAGAGCCGATGAGTGGGTGCCTGAGGCGGTAGGTTCCAGAGGCTCCAGCGCCGGTCAGGCTGTGGCAGGCGACGGCGGATGCCTGGCGCCGGCCAGTCCCAGGCGGGAACCTGTATCGAAGTCGGCGTTGGCGCCTGAGCTGGCGTGACGGTCTCGGCGCGCGTCGGAGATCGAAAACGGATGGGGTCTCCGGTAGAGGGTTTAACGACCAAGAAAAACCGGAGACCACCGGAGACCTCGTGGACACCTCGCGGTGACAAGGCGG
>NZ_BOPA01000076.1 GCF_016863515.1 Micromonospora gifhornensis | reverse complement strand
CCGGTTGGGTGGACGCATGGACCAGCGGTTGTCGAGCAGATGGCGACGCGACAGCGTTGCCACGGTTCGCTGCTCGACGGCGACGTGTCCCCGTCCGCGTACTGCCAGCAGGGCTGCGTGGATGGGTGACCGGCGGCTCGCTCGCGAGTCGTCGCCCGGTAGCGGCGGGCCCTGCCTTGCTGGTGGCAGGCCCGCCGCTGCCCATACCCGTCGTGACGGGGAAGTGAGCGTGGCCGTGTACGTCTCCGGTAACGCGAGCGCTGTGGCCTCGCTGCCGGCTGGCTGGCGTCAGTAGAGAGAGCGGGAGACGGGATTCATCGTGGGTTATCGACCGGGGCCGAACAATCTGCTGCGCGCGGCGCGGTTGGCGCAGCGGTCTCCCTCGGGTTCGGGGCGGCCGATGTCGCGTCAGGAGTTGGCGGATGCGGTCAACGCGTACGCCTACCGGCGCACGGGCCGTCGGGTCGCTGTCGACGCCCGCTATGTGGGCAAGCTGGAACGCGGTGAACACCGGTGGCCCTATGAGCATTGCCGCACGGCGTTGCGGGAGGTTCTCGGTAAGAGCACCGACGCCGAACTCGGCTTCTTCATCATTCACGGACACGCCACAGACCCCGAGGTGGACCCCGCACTGGAGATGCCCTCGGGCATGCCTGCGCCTGGATCCGAGGACAGTGCGGTAGGGGTAAGGAGGACGGTCGGGGATGCAGGCGGTGGGCTGGTCGTGCCTGGCGGTGCGGCGACGGTACGGGTAAGCCTGACCGTCGCCGCCGAGCAGGTCAGAGTGATCCGTGACCAGGGTCCGACCGGACGGGTTGCTGTCCTGGCGGGCCCCGTCGAAGTCCTCATCGAACCATCCGATACCGCCACCGTCGTCACACCTGATGCTGATCCGCTCGGGCACGACGGTCGACAGGCCCAGGTGCGCTGACCGGCGCGGTTGGGTGTGGCCGAACACGACCCGGCGCCGGTGTTCGTTTACCGCCACCGACACTCTCCGGCCGACGATGCCAGACGGGCCGTTCAACTGGGACAGCGTCTGCAGCATCCTGCACGACATCAGACACGCGACCCGCCACAGGGACAGCACCCTGATTGACGGCCCCGACGACCGCGGGGCAGGGGAGCGGTAGCTGACCGCTGCCGCGCATCGCGCACCGGGCATCTGCGGATCCGTGTCCCCACCGTCGGGCCCAGCGCTGACCGCGGGTGAAGCCGAGCCTGTGCCCGAACTCGTGATCCTCACGGGCCTGATCGCGGCCGGCAAGAACACCGTTGCGGACCGACTCCCGCATGCCTGCTCTTCGGAGCTGGCAGCGCCGTCCGCGGCGTGAGCGTGTCCGCTTGTGGCCGCGGTGGGCTGGCTGGACCCGCGACGGAAAGGCCGTATACCTGCGTCAGGTGTGTATTTTCTCCTCTCGGACCAGGACGTCCTCGTGATCGGTGGAGAGTGCCAGGTCCCGCCAGGCCTCCGACTCCGTCCGCAACTGGGTGATCTTGGCTTCCAGCTCCTGGAGGCAGTCACTGCCCAGTTGAGCCCGCACGGGCGGATTCTCCGCGTCAGCGAGGGTCAGGAACGCCGCGGCGCCCTTGACCGGATCCCCGGGCTGAGCGTGATTGAGACCGGGCACCGCGCCGCGCACCGCTCCCGCGGTGCTGGAGCGGATCGGCACCGGACCCGCCGTCATGGCCACCTGCGTAACATCGCGATTGGCTGGCACCGCATCACCGGCGAACCCAACATCGCCCGCGCCAACCGACGCGCCGACCGCCGATCACGCGACCTGATCGACGCCGTGACCAGCAGTTACACCAGCACGCAATGACCCTGGCCCGGTGAGCATCGAGGAATGGCCCGGAACGGAAGACCTGCGACAGCAGCTACGGGCACAGTTCGCGCTGGTGGCCCGGTTCCCTGGATGGAAGGTGCCGTACGAGCGCTGCGTTGCTGTCCTCCGGGCGTTCAGGCACCGTCCGCGGACATCCCCGACGCTCTATCTATCCAAGGCCGCATGGGGGAGGATTTTGACAGTCACCCAGGCCCGAGCGGAGAGTGCATGTCCGACCTCGCCATCAACCTGCTCGCCAGCGCGATCGCTGGCGTTGTGGTTTGGCTTTCGCAACTAATCGTACGGCGTCGTAAACGTATGCGTGTGGAGGGATTCTTCGGCCTCCGGGCGACATCGAGTGCATTGCTAATTGTCGCGAAACAGGCCCGCTCGGAATGGGTAACCGCTATTGAAAAGGCCGACGTCTCCGCTATGGTTGAACTCGCGGTGCTTATCAAGTCCTGCGGCGTGACCCCCCGACTCTACATGCACCACGAGGAGGTGCCAGGGATCGGCGACGAGGTTGAATTCTGCATTGGCGGGCCGATGTCTAACCAGCGGACTGCAGCTCATCTGCGTTGGCACATGCCCGGTGTAGCGCAGGGAACCTTCGAGGAAGATCCGGATGGACTTACGATAAAGGTCGGGAAGAAATCGTTCCAACGCGTAAGGGGTGAGGTCGAGTACGCTCTAATAGCTCGCATAATAATCGACGACGCGAAACGGCCGATCTTTCTGATATTCGGTCAGACGGCGCTGGCCAATGAAGCTGCGGCGCGATACTTGGTGCGTGAAAAGGCTGCGCTTTCTCGCACGTACGGAAATGCGGGGAACTTCTGCTTCGTGCTCGGGCTGTTCGGCAGGGAAGTCTACGGTTCCCATTTCGTGCGGCTCGTCGATGACATTACAGAGATCGCCTTTGATGACTTGTCGCGGCCTGCGCGTCTTACGGACACGAAGCCGCAGAGTGACTATGCCGGTGGGTAACCTGCCGCCGATTCTCGCGTGATGAGAGCACCCAGCTCCGTTCTCGCGAGGGTGGTCATCGGTCCCTTCGTAGGCAGTTGTGCTGCGTACCCTGCTCAGCGCAGCAAATTCGGTGGAGCGGGGGAGCCGGCCGGTTTCATTCTGTCGTGATGGGCTGTGAGGACGGCGACTGCTCGCACGACTGGCACTACGCGCCGTACCGCACGGGGCTGGGTGCGTTGCAGCGCGGCCAGGGTGTCGCGGTGGCCTGGCTGCGGGAGCAGCCGGATCACGGACACCTGGTCTACGCCTGCACCGGTCGCGACGCCCGGTGGGACTGGCAGGTCGACGATCGCTACAGGTACCTGGCCCGGCTGCTGCATGACCTGCGCCTCGACGTGGCCCCACTCGTCACGTAGCTTCGTGCCTGCGGCCCGTACCGTGCTTGGCCTCGAGCGGATCCGACCGGTGATGACAACCAGTTCAACCTTGCCGTCGGCGTCCTGGAGGCGCTCGCCCGCAAAGGGAACATGCAGGCAACCGAGACGCTGCGCGGATATGTCCGCGACGGGATTCGCTGGATCGATGCCCTGTCCACGCTGGCCGGCAGTTGGCCGGCGCAGTGGTGGGACGATCTGTGGAGACCGCGGCCAGGCGTATCAGGTGCGAAGATGCGGCCGAGGTGCTGCCGCCTCTGAGCCGTGGCGGCGTTGGCGGGGTCGGGATCCGAGGATCGACACGGTCCTGAACACCGCGCAGCGCAGCCGACAGGATCCTCGTGACCGCCCGGTCGATCTTTCGGCCACCAGTGATGCTGAACTGGTTGCGCTTCTGCAGGCGCCGGAAACCGGCCGCGCCGTGAAGGCATTCGCACTGCGTCAGATCCGTCGCAATGCACGGCCTGTACCGGAGTTGCTTGACGCGGTCGAGCAGTTGGCGACCGATCGGCAAGCCGGACTGTTCGGTGCCCTGCGGGTCCTCGGCCCGCAGGTCCTCCCGCCGCCTGGGCCAACGGCAGCACGTCCGGCCGACGCCCTCGCCTTGCCCAACTCGGCGCGACTGACCAGGCACGCGTCGCCTTCCGCGCCGGTGCCAGCATCGCCGCTCTAGCCCGCGAACACGGCGTCAGCTGGGGCGCGATCCGCACCGCGGCCATGCTCGACACCGACGGCGCGCCCTCCGCCGAACGCAAGGCGCACCGGATCTACACCGACCGGTTGACCTCCGCAGCAACCCGCGCACCGGGGCCAATAGGTGCCTGACAACCGGCCGACCACGCTGCATGCACTCTGACCAGCCTTAGGTTTTTACGGATACTGCGCGGCCGCCGTCGGCACGATGCGGCGTATCGCTGCGATGTGGTGGATCCACGCGTCGAGGCGGGTGATCTTGACTACGTCGCCGGTGGTGGGGGCGTGGATGATGAGTCCGTGGCCGAGGTACATGCCGACGTGGCGCGGGTGGGTCATGGTGCCGTGGCTGCCGGGGATGAGGACGAGGTCGCCGGGCAGGACGCGCGTCGGGTCGGTCACCTGTTGGCCGGTGCGGGCCTGGTCGGTGGTGATCCGCGGGATGGTGATGCCGGCTGCCCGGTAGGCGGCTTGCATGAGCGATGAGCAGTCGCAGTGCCTGGTGGGGTCGTCGGAGTGTGGGTCGGTGCAGGATCCGCCGAAGTGGTACGGGGTGCCGAGCTGGTGGACGGCCCAGGTGACGGCGGTCCGGACGGCGGGTGCAGTGGTGGCGGGGAGCGCGAATCCGTCGGGTAGGGCGGTGAGCGCTTCGGTGGTGCAGGCGCCGAGGGTGCCGGTCAGCTGCTCGACGAGCCGCACGGCGTCGTCGGTCCATTGCGCGTACGCCTCGGGAAACGCCGAGACCTGGACGCTCTGGGCGGCTTGGGTGAGCGGCATCGATTCCCAGCCGGGCACGGTCAGGAGTGTGTCGAAGAACGTGCCGGCCTGGTAGGCGGGGTCGCCCAGTTGTGCCGGTGTGCCCCAGCCTTGGCTGGGGCGTTGTTGGAAGACGCCGATGGAGTCGTGGTCGTTGTGGTCGCCGAGGTGGGGCAGGTTGCGCAGGCCGGATTCCTGTATGGCGGTGGCGGTGGCGATGACCCAGCCCCAGCGGTGTACGGCTTTGGCGGCGCCGACGTCGATGATGGTCGCGGCGATGTCGAGCTGCTCGGTGTCCCAGGTGCGGCGGTGGGGTGGCTGTCCGCCGGTGCGGAGTGTGGCGGCGGTGACGCATCCGGTGGTGTGGTCTGCGGTGACGGCCGTGAAAAGGGACTGTACAAATAACGGCACTCCCGCTCGGGCGTCCATGCGCAGACATCGGCAGAGTAGTAGCGGGTAGCGACTCGCGATTCGATCGTGGGCGGGGCTGGGTGCTTTGCACGGCGATCCGGTGTCTTCTCGGTCAAGTTGACGAGGAGGTCCGCCGAGCCTCGCGGCGGCCCTGTCGGACGGCCTATTGCCGGATGCTGGTGGATGGGAGGTGGTGGGAGGCGGGGTTGTCGAGGCCCGTGCGCGTAAGGGTTTGTTGGTAGTGGTCGTGGAGTTCGGTGGCGGCCTTGTGGTCGCCGAGGACGGTGAGGATGCGGCTGGCGTGCGTGTGCAGGTCGGCGTTGTAGGGGTCGATGCGGATTCCGGCCTGCAGCAGTTGGAGAGCGCGGTGGTTGTCAGGTTCTGCCGTGGCGAGGGAGACGCAGATGTTGATGATCTGCCGGCGGGTTGCTTCGCGGATGGGGTCGAGCCAGGGCCAGGTGCGCGTGGCGGCGAGGTCGGCGGGGTAGGCGTCGAGGACAGCCTGCCAGGCGGTGCGGGTGTTGGTGAGCGGCGTGGTGGCGTGGTGAATGGCGGTGCCCAGGTGCCACAGGTCGACGTCGATGTGTGCGGCGTTGAGGCGGTAGCGATCATCGACGTGGTCGATGACGTGCAGGCCGGAGGCGGCCCGGATGGTGCCGCGTAGATCGCTGAGGGCAGTGTAGAGCCGTCCGGTGAGGGATCGGCGGGGTACACCTGGCCAGATGGCGTCGGTGAGTTGTGGAGTGTCGGCGCCGGTGGGATGGGCGGCGAGGTAGACGAGGATCTGGAGCGCGGCGCTGCGGCGGATGGCGAGGGGTTCACCGTCGACGAGGAGTTGTGGATCCCCGAGGACGCGCAGGTGTAGCCGTTGGCGGGGTGTGGGGGAAGGGAGGCGGGGTTCGTGTCGGGTGGCCTGGCGCGGCAGTCGCATCTCCGGTGACCGTGCCTGGGTCAGGGGGTGGCTCGGGGTGGCCGGGTTGGGAGAGGCGATGATGGCGAGCAGGTCGGTGGCCGCCATCTGGTCCAGGACGCACAGCCGTGGTCCGGTTCCGTCGGCGTGATGTGGGTCGTGCAGGTGGCCTGTCGAGTCGGCGTGCCAGGTCGGGCCAGCGGGCCATTGCCCCAGCACGACCACCACGGCACCGGTGGCGACGCTCGCTTCGACAAGCTTCTTGACCCGGGGTCCGTCGCCCTCGTGTTCACCGAGGAGCACCATCCGTCGATGGCTGAGTGCATGTGGCGGGGCGTCTTGGCGCTGATCGATGGCGTGTGCATCGGCTTCGTGAACAAGCTGCGCTGCTTCGTCGACGTTGTCAACGATTGTCAGCGGTAGACGAGGGCCGAGTGTCTCTGCGGCTGGTCCGAGGAGACTGGCAAGGGCTGCCTGGGTGGCGATCAGGGTTGTCGCGAAATGGTGGTGCCCGGCGAGGAGAGCGGTGACCAGCAGTCCTCGGCCGACGGGCAGCGTGCCCGGTCCGGTGAGGCCCACGCCGCCGTCCGGTAGGACTCCGATAAGGGCAGATATCCCGCTCGGCGGCATGGGTGCTGCCGGTGGGGTGGGGGTGTCGGCGAGTGCGGCCTGCACGGCGGTGACGGTGGGAGGCAGCGGGGCGAGGTCTGCATCCTTGCGGTTGGCGGAACGGGGTTGGTAGTCGCGTCGGCGGCGTAGCCAGACCAATGCTGCGGCGGCAGCGACTTGCTCGGCGACGTCCCGGGGCAGCCAGCCCCCGGACACGTCGACCCCGGAATCGTGTGTGGCCTCGTCGTGGTCGTCAGGACTGGCCTCGTCCTGAAGCGCGACCGCGTCCGCTGCCACCGGGTGGGGCGGCTGCGTTGGGGCGGTGGGGACGGTGTTGGTGGTGACGCCGAAGACGGCCGCGCCGGCCATTCCGCTGGCCGTCGCCTGCAACGGCGTCGGCAGCGGCAGCCGTCGCAGCCATGCCGAGGTTGCGCGGAGACGGATGACGACTCTCACGGCAACGGTGTAGGCGAGCATCAGCCAGACCAGCCATGCCCCGATCGTCAGCGCGGCGGTGAGCGTCTGCTCGGTCAACGGTTCCTGCACCCATGCCCGCACCTGCGCCGTGCTCGGCAAGCCGCTGATGGGTGGGCCGATCAGGGTCAGTAACAGCAGCGGCGGACCGGTCAACAGCACGAGTACGGACAGCAGCGACATCAGCTGCCGTGGCCAGCGCACCTCATCCACCTTCCGCCCGAGGGCGGACGGATGCCGCAGCAGCAGTGGTGGGATGGACGATGCGCGTCCACAGTCGGGCCGCCCACCACACCGCCACGGCCAAGGCGTAGCAGACGGCGAGGATGCCGGTGGCTTGCGTATTGACGATCGCGGCGCTGATCACCGCGACCGGTGCGGCCAGAATGATGCGGAACATCAGCGGCGTCACGATTGCCATGACGATCCCGACGCCCAGGAACAGCCCGCCGATCCGGCCGGCGAGGTCGACCCACATCATCACGTGCGGCCACCGGTCGGCGGTCAGCGAATACTGGATCAGACCCATGCCCAGGGCGGCAGCGACGACAGAGCCCGTCGGTGCGGCCAGCAACGCCGACCAGCCGCCGTGCGGCGTACGCCACTGCCGTGCGGCAACCACTGCCATCACCATCGCCAACACCGCGATGGGGACGATTGGCCACAACGCCCAGCGTAGGAAGCCGCCTACCGGCAGGGTGAAGTACTGGCTGGTGACCACCGCGTAGAGGCCCGCGATGGCGGCCCCGAGGGAGACGGCAGCGAGAATTCCGATGCTGACCTTCCCGCCCTCCGTTCGGACATCTTGCGTGGGACTGCGTGCAGCAATCAGGGAACCGAGGACGGTTCCCGCAGCAAGGCATGCCAGCAGGGCGAATACGGCCGCCATCGCCAGTTCACCCCAGTTGAAGGCGACCCAGTAGTGCATTCCCAGGGTGACGTTGTGCCGCTCGGCGGTCACGATGCACTGCCAGAACAGCGCCAGAGACGCAAACCCCGGCACCGCGACCCCGATCGCTCTGCGCACCGGCGGCACCGGCACCTCCACCGCAGCCGTGCCGGGATTCGTGGAGGCAACCTCGGCAGCGCCGAGCGCCGCGGCGAGCTGAGGCTCGGCCACAACGGTCGGCATGACTCCGGTGTGCTCGGCGATCGCCTCGCCCAGGTGCGGTAGACGAGCGCTGCCTCCCACGCAGTAAATCCCTGCCAGGTCACTGGCGGCGAGTTCAGCGGCGGCAATGGTCTGCTGCGTCAGGTCCGCGACGCGTCGCACCACGGGCCGGACAGCCTCGTCGAGCATGGCGCGGTTCGCGATCACCGGAGCCTGGCCAGCCAGCGGTACCGTGACCGCCGGGTAAGAGATCAAAGCCTCTTTCGCCACGCGTACGCTTTCCGCCGTCGCCCAGGGTGCCATGCCGTCCGCAGCCATGTCGCGGCCGTTTGTCAGCGCCGTTGTCAGCGTCGAATCGACGCTGGCGCCTCCCGCCGCAGGGTCAGCCAGAGTCGCAAGCACCTCGAAGCCGGACGGCCGCCGACGTAGCACCGTCACTTCAGCTCCCGCGCCGACGTCACACACGACAACGCACGCCCCCACCGGCAGCCGCACACCGGTCGCCGCCAAGTGTTCGGCCACCGCCACCGGGGCCTCCACCAGACGCGGCTGCGTCAGACCCGCCCGATGGGCGACTTGCCGCATCCAGGTACGCCGACGCGGCCCCCACCCCGCCGGCACTACCAGCTGCACATCCCGCACCGGCTCACCAGCGACCCGTTCGGCTTCAGCAGCGGCCCGACGCAGCGGCGCCGCAGCAAGATCCACCGCCTCCACCCGCGTCCTGTCGACCACCAGATCACCGTCAGCGGGACGACGCGGACTCGGCACCAACCTTCCCGGCTTATCCTCGGCGGCCTGCCACGCCTGCTGCCCCGTCCACACCCGCCCATCGCCAGCCACATACACGGCACTGGGCAGAAACGGCACACCGTCGAACGACAGGACTGATGCACGACCGTCAGCCCACGCCACCACCGCCACGGTGCTGGCGCTACCGCAGTCAATCGACAGCCGAACGTCCGCCGCCCCCATCGACGTAGTCAAACATGAGGATCACCTTCACGTCACCCGTCAATTACTCACGACTGTCGGATCCGCCTGGTGGCGTTGATGGCCGGATACAGACAGCCCTTCCCCCGCGCAGCTCGTCGGCGGTCCGCACGGCGGCTTCCTCAGCCCGAGCCGTGACGACCACGTGAGCACCCGTCCGTGCTATGCCTTGAGCGATGGCCTTCCCGAGTCCGCGGTTGGAGCCGGTGACACAGCGACGCGCTTGGCCTCACTCATGCGAGCAGACTACGCACGCTGCTGTCGGCTGCCTGTACGGCTGTGCCCTGTCATGTGCCGAAATGGGCTATCGCTCAACTTTTCCCTCACCCCCTGCGGCGCGCGACCATTCCGGGTCCGCAAATCGTCGAACGCCTCATTGAGGTAGGTCTAGGTGGCTCAGGATATCCCGGGCTAGCTCATAAGTGCCGGCGGCAACAAACGTCTGCCTTCGGTTCATCGCTCGCGCAATATCGGGCAATGACTGCAAGCTGTAGTCCAGGGAAATTGGCTCACCTGCAAGGTCGAGCACGGTGCCACCCGCCGACTGTAGGATGTAGTGTCCCGGAGCCAGGTCCCAAATAGCGAATCCTTTGGCGAACTCCAGTACGCCTTCGGTGAATCCTGCGGCAGCTGGCGGCACAGCGAAGAGAAAACAATCTACGAGTCCACCTACGGGCTACCGATCCGCTTCCACCAGTACAACCAAGTAGGAGTCGCGGACAACACCTGCACCTCGTACACCTAAGCACAGCAGAACGCCCCCAACTCCTACTACATGATCGACTTCCCGGAGCGGGTGGAAACCTGGTCCGGCGATACCTGCGGATCAGGGACCCTCTTGTCAAGGGAGGTGACGTTCTACGACACATTCACTGTCGAAGGCTCTCAGGCTCCGTTCGACGGCAACGTCGCCGAGACCCGCGTCTATACCAACTCGACCACCTACACCTCCAGCGGTCGAAGCACGTACGACAACACGGGTCGGATCCTCACCTCGACCGACCCCGCCGGGCTGACGACGACGACCAGCTACAGCCCGATCGTGAACTGGCCGGACAACGGACTCACCAGCACCATTGGTGGCGGTTTCAACCACACCGCCACCACTCTGATCGACCGGCACACCGGCCAGCCATCGCGAATCACCGACCCGAACGGCAAGGTCACCGACCTTGTCTACGACCCACTCGGCCGGCTGGCGGAGGTGTATCAGCCGGGGCAGGCCAAGTCTTCCGGGGTGCCGTCGCTGCGGTTCGGCTACCAGATCACCTCCAGCGGCATCGGACAACCGAGCGCCCCAGCGCGCACCAAGACCGAGACCTTGCAATCCCACAGCGGCAGCCCCGTCTACCTGACCTCGTTCCAATATCTGGACGGTCTAGGCCGCGGCCGGGAAGCGCAGCAGCCTGGCCCGAACGGTGGACGGATCGTCACCGCCACCACCTACGACGCCCGCGGCAACGCCGCGGCCACCACCGACCCGTTCCACAACAGCTCCACGGCAGGGTCCGGGCTGGTCAACCCCAACCTGACCACCATCCCAGCGGTTCACGAAGCCACCTACGACCACCTGAACCGGGCCACCACCCAGGTGGACAAGAAACTCGGCACGGTATGGCGGCAAACGGCCACCAGCTACCACGGGGACCGCGTCACGGTCGTGCCGCCGGCAGGTGGCACCAAGACCGTTAGCCACACCGACGTGCGCGGCAACGTCACCCGCCTGGACCAGTACACCTCGACTGCCAACCCGAACACGCACCAGAGCACCACCTACACCTACGACCTCCTCGATCAACTCGCCACCGTCGTCGACCCCGCCAGCAACACCTGGACCCACACCTACGACCTCGCCGGCAGAGTTACCCGAAAGGTCGACCCGGACTCGGGCACCACCACCACCCACTACGACAGCGCCGGGCGGCCTGCCTACACGACCGACGCGCGCGGGCAGAAGATCTCCAACGAGTACGACAACATGTCCCGCGCCAAGGCCCGCTGGGCCGGTGATGTCGGCACCGGCACCCGACTCGCCAGCTACCTGTACGACACCCTGGCCAAGGGGCAACTGACCTCCTCCACAAGGTGGCACAACAGCAACGCCTACACCACCGCGGTCACCGGCTACACCGACCGCTACCAGCCCAGCGGCACCACCGTCACGATCCCCACTGCCGAAGGCGCCCTCGCCGGCACCTACACCACCAGCGTCAGCTACAACCTCACCGGCCAGATCACCAGTCAGACCCTGCCCGGTGTCGGAGGCCTACCCGCCGAAACCATCACCACCGGCTACGACACCAACGGCTACCTGCGGTCCACGACCGGACAGACCGCCGGCAAGCCCGACACCAAGTACCTGGCAAATACCGTCTACTACAACCACGGACCCGCACACCAGACCGTGCACGGCACCGCCGGCAGCCAAATCCGGCAAACCAGCACCATCGACCCCGGCACCGGACGGCTGGACAGCCACGACGTGGCCACCGAGAACCAGAACACCCCTGGCACGTTCGACAGCCGGTTCACCAACGGCTACACCTACGACCAGGCCGGCAACATCACCACGACCGCCGGAAAGACCAACGGCACCACCGACCAGGTCGAATGCTTCACCTACGACCAACTCCGCCGGCTGACCCAAGCCTGGACCCAGACCACCACGAACTGCACCACCCCCCAACGCACCGGCGCCGATCCCTACCACCGATCGTGGACCTTCGACGCCACAGGCAACCGGCTCACCCAGACCGACCACAACAGCACCGCGGGTGCAACCGTGTGGACCTACAACGTCGGCGCGGCCCACGGTGTGACCGCACACCAGATCGCCGCGGTCACCGCCGCCGGCCCCCTCGCCGACACCGGCACCCGCAGCTTCACCTACGACAACGCCGGCAACATGACCCAGCGCACCACAACCACCGGCGCCACCCAGACGCTGACCAGGAACCCCGAAGGCCGCCTCGACACCATCACCGACGGCACGGACACCACCCAGTACGTCGACGACGCCGACGGCAAACGCCTCATCTCCCGCGCACCCGCCAAAACCACCCTCTACCTCGGTGGCACCGAACTCGAACTCGCCACCGGCAGCACCCAACCCGACGGCACCCGCTACTACAACGGCTACGCCGTCCGCGACATCACCGGGCTCAAGTGGACGATCAACAACCACCAAGGCGCCGGACAAGTCCAAATCGACGCCGACACCCTGGCCAGCCAGCGCCGCCGAACCATGCCCTACGGCGAAAACCGCGGCACAACACCCACCCCCTGGCGCGGCACCAAGGGCTTTGTCGGCGGCACCAACGATGACACCGGCCTCACCCACCTCGGCGCCCGCGAATACGACCCCACCATCGGCAGATTTGCATCCATCGATCCACTCATGGACCCCAACGACCCACAACAACTCCACGGATACAGCTACGCCAACAACAACCCCACCACTCTCAGTGACCCTGACGGACTAATCCCCCTCGCCACTGAAGGTTCGGCCGAAGAAACAAACTACTGGAAGAAATCCAGCCACAAGCTCACCTACAGCGTCCACAAGAAGAAATGGACTGCTGTCAAGAAGCCGGTAGCTAAGAAGCGCCCCGGCGGTGAATGTAAGACCCTCCGCAGATGCTCCGGTGACCTTGATGAGAAGGAGCGGAAGGCTGTAGAGGCGGCTGAGGAAGTGCTGAGGAAGTGGGGCGACGAACGTAAAACGTGCCTTTTCCCAAGTGCTGGAGTCGGCTGCTTCGGCTACGATCTAGGTCGGCCAGGCCCGCACGAGAGGGCATGGTGCCGCATGGTCGGCGCTGTGACCTGCAAGATCGCCGAGCGGGCGTACGAGTTGGCTGATAAAAGCTTGCAAAGAAAACGAAGAAAATCGACGCTGAAGATCCGACTTGGAATGCGAAGCGCCATGGCCTGTGGATGGCGATCATGGTCGCAAACGGGGTGTCCGAAAAAGATGCGCGGATGCTCGGGGTTGCTCATGAGATCGACGCATGGGAGCCAGAGCGTGGTCTCGCCGAGATGCGTAGAGATTTGAGGAATAACGACATCGGAATCGCGATCGGCAGTCGGACAACCTTGACAAAACAAGACATTTCGAATGCGTGGGCATCGGGGGGGGG
>NZ_BOPA01000075.1 GCF_016863515.1 Micromonospora gifhornensis | reverse complement strand
AATGTCGGAGTCCAACTCCGACAATCGATGTCCTTGCATGCCCAGCCACGATGGCCATAGCGTTCCGGCAGGCATGTGAGCGTCTGTCGATTCAGGGCCCCGGATTCCGCATGCCCCATCCCCCGAAATCACGGTGGACGGCGAATAGCCGAACAGCAACCGCCGGACGCCCACACGGAAGAAGAGGCGATGGTCAATCGATTCGTAAGGCTGCTACTCACCGCAATACTGGTGATCGTCGGCGGACTCGCTGCGAGCGCCGCCCCCGCAGTCGCAGACTCCAGCCCTGCCGCTACTACGAAGGCATACACGGAAACCACGACCACAACCGGGGCCGACCAGTGCTCCAGCCCGGTAAGCGCACGCAAGGGTGCGTGGATGTGCCCGGACACGTCGAAGGTGCGGGCCAACGCGGGAACCTGCTCGGCGTTGGGCTGCTGGTACTACGTCGCGAACTACTGGGCCGAGTTCAGCGGCGATGGCGTCTACGGCTACAACGGCACCACCCTGGGCAGCACCGAGTTCTTCATCGAGGTGAAGTTCAGCGGAGGCAGCTCCACCTCAAAGCCGTTCCAGTTCGAGTCAACGCGCGGCACCAAGCAGGTCCGGGCCTCCGGCGAGCGGCTGTACTTCAGTAGCGCCCACCCCGAGGGCTACCCGGTCAGCGGTGGCGCGTCGTACCGGACGTGGAGCGGCGGCCCCTATGGAGCCTCGGCGCTGGTGAACTGCTTCGGCTCGGGCGGCTACAGCGCGTACGAGGGCACCGTGGCTCACGCCGGGGTGGCTCACCAGTTCGACTGGACAGACCCGTCCAGCTCGTACCCCGGCCGCTGGTACACCTTCATCAAGAGCCCAAAGTTCCACCGCAACTCCGCCGGTGCCTACAACCTCGACAACCCGCCGCAGATGGGTAGCGCCTGGTACGGCTCCGGGTGGAGCCCGTCCTGACGCACCGAGCGAAAACTGTCTGAGTAACCTCTGACGGTCGAGCGCCGCGTGATCGGCAATTGATCACGCGGCGCTCGATCCGCATTGCCTCCCGGATCTGAAAGAGTCGGGTAGCATCCGCTCATGGAGCAGTCTCGCCGCCGCACGGAAGCCTTCTACCTGCCTGCCGATATGCGCGACGAAGAAATCGCACCCGAACAGGTCACGCCTTCTCCCCGCCCCGGACATGGCACCGTCTACCTCCACAAGGGCCGCAGCCTAGAACGACGCATTGTGTGGGCCGCGAAGTGGGTAGACCCCCTGCCAGGAGGCCACACGGCCGGCATAGAGGAAATCGAAGGCACCCGCGACGAGGTTCTGAGGTGGGCGCGGTCGCGTCCGGCAGCGGCCCTCGTTATCCCCACAGAGCAAGAACCGTATTGGGTTCCAGCACCAGACAACGACGACGAGATCAATTTCTAGGCTCGGTCAGTCCCGGCTCTCCTTTCACGCATCCGGTGGGGTTAGCCCCGGCAGTCGCGGCGCCAGGTGTGCCGTGGCCGCAATGACCGCCGCCAGTTCCTCCGGCGACAGGTAGACCGAGCGGGCGCGGATCCAGCCGGCTTCGTCGGCGGTGGTGACCGCGATGCCCTTTACCGCCGGGTCGATCTGCTGGGCGGCGTCCACCGCGTCCGGGTAGAGGTCACCGAGAGTCATCTTCACGGTTTCCTCGTCGTTGACCCGCAGGCAGATCCGACCGGCGAGCTGGGCACGCAGCGCGGTCACGCCAGGGCCGAAGTCGGAACCGACCCGCTGCCCGGCCACGATCACGTGCACGCCCAGGGCCGCGCCGAGCTGCGCCAGCCGCAACAGGTTCGTCGTGGCCCGCAGCGCTTCATCCTTGTCCGCCCGGGAGGCGACCAAGTACAGCTCGGCCAACTCGTCGACGATCACGACCACCGGCACCGGCCGCGCATCGGGCGGAAGCTGCCAGATGTTGCGCGCCCCGTGCTGGCGGCACAGGCCCATCCGCCGCTGTGTCTCCGCGACGAGTGCGGCCAGGATGTCCGCCGCTTCCGCCCGGTCGGTGGCCAGAGCAGACAGCCGGGGTGCGTGTGGAGCCAGCTCCATGCCGCCCTTGCAGTCGATCCCGACCAGCGCCACCGGCCGCGCCGCCCACCGCGCTACGGCGGCATTGATCAGCGTGGACTTGCCCGACTGCGTGGCCCCGGTGATCAGCCAGTGCGGAAAGGTCACCAGGTCGACCACCCACCGCTGCCCGTCCTCCCGCTGCCCCACATCGGCCGCCAGGTCCGCCGGCACCGCAACCGCCGAGGCAAGCGGTTCGATGGCCTCCGAGGGGCGGGAGGTCATCGCGGCCTCCTTCAGTGGCGGCCCGGTCGCCCAGGTCGCCGCTTCCGTCCGCTTCGCGGTAAGGGGATCGGCGGTGAGGATGGTCAACCGGACCCGGCCGCGTCGTCGCGCGTCGACCCGCACCGCGTGCACACCCCAGGCGTGCGCCATCGCCTCCGCCGCGTTGACGAACGGCTCCGGGACCTGCCCCGGGTGCAGCACGATCACCGCCGTCGCCCCGAAGGAGCGGGGTCGGATACGCCGCAGCAACGGCAGGACCGGCATGATCGGCCGACCCCTCACGAGCAACGGCCCGAGTTGCTCGGTGGTGGGCCGGTCGGTGCCGGTCAAATCCGCGTTGAGGCACAGGTGCCGCCAGGACCGGCGCATCCTCGTGCGCAGCAGCGGAAACCCGAACAGGTACCAGTGCACGCGGGGTGCCAGCCGGCGCAGCAACCGCGACACCACGACCAGCGCGACGATAACGGCACCCAGGACCACAGCGGCGGTGACAATGGTGGGTAGCCATGACTGGATCCGTTCCAGGGTGACCCCCGGGAACTCCGGCGCGAAGCCGGGGAACCCGGGAGTCATCGACGGTGACGGCGTAGGCGGCGGGGCCGATGCCGGCGACATCACCTCTGCGGCGATCATGAGCCGGTGGCCTTACCGCCGCCGCGCTCCCGCTGAGGCGGACCCGGTACCGCAGCAGACGACGAGCCCGCGCGGTTGTCGGTACGGGGACGGACCGGGTAGATCGACGCCGCACGGTAGGACAAGCCGTGCCGACCCTCGATCTCCCACAGCGACACGTCCAGCTCAGTCACGCCGACCGGGCTGCCCTCCGTGACGCCTTCCGGCTGGGCGGAGGTCTGCACGTCAATCACCGATGCCTTGCGGGTACCGGCGCGGCGCACCGCGAGCCCGGTCACCCACAGGTGGTTACCGTCGCGGTCCTTGCGCTGCTCGCCGTCAAGATCGGTCTTGGGTTCCGGCGCAGCCACGCACAGCAGGCCGGTCAGACGAGAAAGATCAACAGGGATGCTGTTCACAACAAACTCCAAAGGTTGGATGAGGTAGTGCTCTACAGGTGGTGCCGTACAGGTGGTGCTCACAGGTGATGCGGTCGTCGGGACAGGGACAGCACGGAGCCGGGCAGCCCGGGGCGGGCCACGACTCCGCACCACCGACACGAGGCACGACGGGAACGGCCACGCGACGGCGCGGCCGGCATGACATGGCACAGCAAACCTCCATAAAGGACAGACGGCGGCGACAGTGCCGCCCAGGACCAGGACGACGAGCACGACGGGACCGAGCCCGAGGCGAGGCGACCCATGCCGGCGACCGAGGACCGGGCGGACAAGGCCAGCCGACGCGAGCCGGGCGAGCAGACGCCGCGACAACTCGCAGCCGAACGGCCACGAGCAGACGGCAGCACGGGAACCGGCGCAGACCCAGCGCACCGGGCGACCAACGATCACGGCCAGAACGCCAGGGGCGAAGCGAGCGCGGTCAGCACCCCGGAGGGACGAAGGTGCGTACGAGTTTCCCTACTTGGTCAAGAAACGGGATCGGCGTGGCCGATCCCGCGACAGAGAGAAGGAGAGGAAAGGAGCGGTGGGCGGGGTCGGGGGCTGCGGCCTAGCGGCCGGTCCCCCGCCCCGCCCCAGAAGGAAACAGAGCGCACACGACACCGGGGACGACCAGCACCAACGCCATGCGTCAGAGCCTCACGCCGGACCCCGGAGCACGGGCACACGCGACCCCGCCAGCGACCACGATGGACGATGGCACGAGCAGACCGCGACCACACCCGGCAGCGAGATGGGCGCACGCGGAGTATCGCCGCGACCAGGGTGCCAGCCGACACGCCCGAACCGCGACCGGACCTCACCGATCCAGCCAACACCAGCCGAAACCGCAGGCCACAACATCGAAAGCACCGACGACGCCCGTGCGGTCGATCCACGGCCGGACTCTGAGGTGCTGCCGCGCCGGCAAGCCGGCTTGCCCCCGAACGCCGACGCTGAACACCGTGAACACCGCACCAGCAGGCACAACGCCACCGCCGACCCGGGATCCATGATCTCCACCCCCTCCCCGGGGCGTCGCATCGTGAGTAAGGGTCCTTCTACCAACTGAAGGGGACCGTTCGAGGTCCGAATATTCCAAGATCAAAAACTTCGTCGGTGCAACTCGAAGATTTTTTCTGGCCCGCGCGTACTCTCAAGAGATCACGGTCAGGCCGGCATGGGGGGGTCGGTCCGGCTGTCGGTTGTGGAGCCGAGCGACAACGGGCGCTCGCAGCGGGGGCCACACAACGCCGTGGCACCCACACGCGGATCTCTCGTACGCTTGTGCGACTCCCGGCGGCGTCCGCAGCACGCCGGGGACCGCACGAAGGGTCAGCGTCGACCCGGCTTATCACCGCCGACAGGCGGCCCGGCGTGTCCCACCCAGCCCGAGGCGACGTTGGGAGGACACGAACCCGTGCCCGAACACCGAGTGCCCACCAGGCACCCCCACGGCATCGCCGTGCCCGGCCAGCTCACGTTTCGCCGCCCACCGGCCACCGGCACCGACGAGCCACCCGACCCGGTAGCTGCGCTGCTCAAACACAAGGCCCTGCCCACCAGCCAAGTCCTCTCCGCCGCCATCGCACTGTGCCGCGTCGGCGTGCCGAAGGGATGGATCACCGGCAGCAACGATCCCCGCCCCGCGCCCGCCGATCAGGTGCTGCGCCGCCTGCTCGCCGACGACGCCACCCGCGAGATCAAAGACCAGGTATGGCGGCACATCGTCGGCCAGGTCCGCGACGACCCCGACAACCGCGAGGACTGGAACCTCTACGCCCTCGGCGTCGCCGCCGGTGGACTCCTGTCCCGCTCCGCCCGCCTCGCCATGCCCGACGACCCCGCCAACCGCGTCATACAAGCTCAGTACCGGCTGATTCACGCCTTCCTCGACCGGATGCAAGCCACCGTGACCACCGCGGCCGGCCACACGCGGTGGCGGCTGGACATCGCCCGGCCCAACGTCTACTCCCGGCTGCTTGGCGGCGCGTACGACCAAGCCAGCGGACGCACCGCACACCGCCGCAAACAGCGCACCCGCCGCCCCGACGAAACCGCAGCCGAGCACCAAGCCCGCATCGCGCGCCTCCGCGAGGAAGAACCCCGAGAGATGCCCGTGGGCGGCGACGACGAACTCAGCGCCCACCACGCCAAGCACCACAACGGACCCGACCGGCGAGGCACGGAGGCCGTCATCGCCCGCCTACAAGAATTCGTCGCCCAGTCCGCACAGATGCCACCCGCCGACCGGATCGACCCCACCAGCGCCGAACTCCTGCGGCGTACCTACCTCGATGGCGAACCCCTCGGCCAAGTCGCCGCCGATCTGAACCTGTCCCCAAGCAACGCATCCAAACGCCGCGCCACCGCCGCCCGGCAACTCCGACGACTCATCGCCCGGCGTCTACCCCAACAGCGACCACACAGCTAGGGCCTGTATCAAAGTCGGCGAGGGCCTGATCACGGCATTCCGCCACGCTGACCAAACTCGGGCAAGACCAACCCCTAGTCTGTCGCCATGACGGCGAGCCATGGAGTCATCGATTTGGACATGCATGGCGCTGAGCTTGGTGACTCGGATGGGGGCCTCTCCGCCGGAGTTAGGCCCGGACGGAAGGGCGCTGCCTATATGGTCGTTGCCTTGGTAGTCGGCTTGGCGCTCGGTAGCGTCGGCGGTGCCGAGGTGTGGAGTTCTCGCGAGGAACGGGCCGAGGCCAGCACCGTCACACTGGTGGCCTTACCAGGCCCGTCCAACAGTTGGGGAAGCTTGAACGGCGTCGGGACGGTGCGACTCGATGCGCAACTGGTGTTGTTCAACGCCGGCCAGGCACCCGTCATAGTGCAGGTAGATGAGGCACGGAAACCGGGCGTCCTGGTACGTGGTACAGGCCAATCCTGGCTGGTCCGCCCGGGCGGAACGAGTTGGATCGACGTCGAGGTCACGCTCGAGTGCGCAACTGCCTTCACACCGGAGCCGCTGTCCGTCAACTTCTCCGTGCAGACAGCCGACCAGCGAATTCGACGGGCAGGTTTTCCCCTCGCTCTCCAGGGCAGCCCATGGCAGCGAGCGTGCGAGCCTCCACCTCGTGTGGTGCCGGGTCCGGTCACAGCCAGTCGTTGATCGCGGCGATGTGAATGGTGGCTTCGTAGCGGACGGCGAGTTTGTCGAACCGGGTGGCCACGGCGCGGTGGCGTTTGAGGCGGTTGATGTCGCACTCCACGGCGTGACGCTGCTTGTACCGCTGTGAGTCGAAGGCCGGGGGTCGACCGCCCTTGGATCCCTTCTTGCGCCGGTTGGCGTCTTGGTCGGCCTTCGACGTGTACGCCTTGTCAGCCAGGACCCGGTCCGGGCGAGTCCGGGGCCGCCCCGAACCCAGGCGGGGCACCCGGATACCGTCGAGCACCGCGACGAACTGGGGGCTGTCTCCGCGCTGCCCGGCGGTCACCACGATCGACAACGGCTTCTGCCCCTGCTCACACGCCAGGTGCACCTTCGTTGTCAGGCCGCCCCGCGATCGCCCGAGCGCGTGGTCGGTCGGCTCGACCGTGGTCCCGCCCGGCGACTCAGCCTGCAGATCCCCCTTTTACGCGCCCCAGCAGCGTGCTGATGCGCTCGGGCGACCGTCGAGTCTACCGACACGTCCCACACGACGCGCCCGGACGCGTCAGCCAGGGCCTGCAACACGGTCAGGATCCTCGCCCAGGTCCCATCACGCTGCCAACGCCGAAACAGCCCGTACGCCGCAGCCCAGGACCCGTAGCACTCCGGCATGTCCCGCCACGGGGCACCGACCCGTGTCCGCCACCGAATCCCATCAATGAGCTGCCGTTTCGTCCATGCCGACGGCCGACCTGGCCCACGCCCCACGGGCAGCAGCGGCTCCAGCGCCACCCACTGAGCGTCGGTCAGGTCATGCCGCCTCGCCACCGCTAGGGTGTCCACGAGGTCTCCGGTGTTCGGGTTCTGCTTGGTCGCTGAACCAGATACCGGAGACCTCGCTACATCACGAACACCGACACGCGAAGATCCTCAAGCCGGCAGCTCAAGCCCCGGCACCGACTTCGACACAGGCCCTAGTGCGTTGTCCATGAACGTTTACCGGGTCTGAGTTGTCAGGCGGCCTTGGTGCGGGGGCGGCCCCAGCGGTGTTGGCGTTCGCTGCGGACGCGGGCGCGTTCTCGGCGTTGGGCGGCCAGGACGTCGGGGTGACGGGCGTTGGCGTTGCGCCAGCGCAGGTATTTCTGCGTCTCACGGGCCAGGATGGTGTGGTTCGGATGGTTCGAGTTCGCCATGGTGAAGGTGCGTAGCGGTCCGAACTGGGCCTCGATCGGGTTCGCCCACGACGCGCTGGTCGGGGTCAGGCAGAGTTCGACCTTGTTCCGGGCTGCCCATCGACGGATGGCGGGGGTCTTGTTCGCCGACAGGTTGTCCAGGATGACGTAGATCGGCGCCCCGTCGGGGCGTGCGGCCCGGATCGATTTCAGGGCGGACAGGGTGTGGTCGCCGCCTTTGCGGCGGCGCATCACGCCCCAGAGCTGGTCGTCGGCGAAGCTGTAGCAGCCGTGGAAGTAGCGGATGCCGTGCGTGCGTTTGTAGGTTGCGGGCAGCCGGTCCGGATGCGATCGCGGCGCCCACCCGCCACCGTGGTGCGGGCGGATCGACAGCGGCCCGAACTGGTCGAAGGCGAAACACCGCTGCGGGAACCGCCTGGTCACCTCTTCGATCCGGTCGAGTTTGGCGTCGAAGTCCGGATCCGATGATTCCTTCCACGTTCGCGTGCGTTGCCAGCTGACCTGGTTGTCGCGTAGCAGCTGCCGTAGCCGTTCCCGGCCGATGATCACCTGCCGGCTGGCGTCGGTGGCGAGGTAGGCGGCGAGTTTGCGCAGGCTCCAGCGGGTGAACGGACGCCGGAGCTTGCTCGGACGCGTGGTGGCCGTCGCGACGATGAACGCCTCATCGTCGTCATTGATCCGGCGGGGACGGCCTCCCGCCCACTGAGGGTCCAGCGCGCGTAGTCCGATCTCGTTGAACAGGTGGATCACGTCGCGGACGGTGTCCTCGTGCGCGGCGACCAACCGAGCGATCGACGCGACAGGCGTCCCGGACGCCGACGCCATGACGATCATCGCCCGCCGGACCCGGACCGAGTCGTGCTTACCTCGTCGCACGAGCTGTTGCAGCCTGCGGCCCTCGTCCTGCGTCAACCGCCGCGCCCGTACCAGCTCAGCCAATCCACCCACCTCACCCTCAACGGCCTCCACCACCGCCGTCGAGAGTGAACCCTCACCACCACATCCGGACGCACGCCGCCCGGCGTGTCACCGACCCGGCAAACGTTCGTGGACAGCGCACTAGACGCCTAGTCCGGCCGCCCCCGTGAACGCGCACCACACCCACGAGGCGGCCGACCGGCCATCAAGCGACCGGAGCGACCGTCGCGGGGTGCTTGTCCCCGCCCCACCCGTAACGGGCCGCCTCCGCCACCACCTGCGTCACCGCTTCCTCGATCAGCTCCCGCGACTCGGTGTCGTCCTCAACCCGCCACCCGTAGCGGGACGTCGCATCCACGAACACCACAATCGCGTCCACGAAAGGACTGACCCGGAACACCAGCGACCACGACGGCCCGTGCACGCGCAGCGCCACCCCACCGTCACCGGGAACGACTCGCAGCACACCCGGGCCGCCACGCTCCACCACAGCGGCAGCCTCTACAAAGGGTTGCCGCATCGCCGGATCATCACCCAACCGAGCGGGCAACACCTGTTGCACGATGACATCCGTTCCGGCGCGCCACGGGTCGATCGTCGGCTGATTCGCAAGAGCATTGACCACCTGATCGGCCAACGCCCGACGACGCCGCGCCGCCTCCGACAACCCCCGAGGCTCCGCAGCACGCTGACCGAACGGCACCGCCGGATCACCCACCGGCAGCACCTTCACCGGCGCGTCCGCACCTTCCGACTGAGCCCGCCACACCTGATCATGAGCGATCTCGGACCACAGATTGCGCAGGTCATCAACCCACGACGCCCACGCCACCCGTGTACGGGGCTTCGGTAACACCCACCGCCCCGAACGCGAACGCCGACGCGCCTGCCGTCGAGCCCACACGCTCCGGCGACGGACAGCCGAGATGCGGTACATAAATCACAGCTTGGCACACTGCCAGTAGCGCTAGCGACAGTTGACATCGCGCCAGTCGAGCTTTTGTCAGCGGCTACCAGCCGGACAGGCCCCACGATTCGGCTACACCCCCGGTGACCACCTACCCCGCGCACCGCGCACGGTAGGTTCATCCCGTGCTTCCGATGACTCTGCAAGAGATCACGACCGTTGTCGGCGGAGCCGTTCACGACGCCGCCGGCCCGGTGACGGTGACGGCCCCGGTGGTGTTCGACAGCCGGCGCGTGGAACCCGGCGGCATGTTCGTGGCGTTGCCCGGTGAGCGCGTCGACGGGCACGACTACGCCGCCCAGGCGATCGAGGCGGGCGCGGTCGCCGTGCTGGCGTCGCGGCCGGTCGGGGTGCCGGCGGTGGTCGTGGAGGACGTGCCCACCGCTTACGGACGGCTGGCCCGCGCGATGGTGGACCGGCTGCCGCAGACCACGGTGATCGGGGTGACCGGGTCGGTGGGCAAGACCTCGACCAAGGACATCCTCGCCCAGGTGCTGCCCGCGTTCGGCCCGACCGTGGCTAACCGGGCGTCGAACAACAACGAGCTTGGGTTGCCGTACACGGTCACCCGCGCCACCACCGACACCCGCTACCTAGTGTTGGAGATGGGCGCGCGGGGCGTCGGGCACGTGGCCTACCTGACCCGTATCGCCCCGCCCACGGTCAGCGTCGTCACCCGGGTCGGGCACGCGCACTTGGGCGAGTTCGGGTCGGTGGAGAACATCGCCCAGGCCAAGGGGGAGATCGTTGAAGCGCTGCCCTCGGCGCAGGACGGCGGGCTGGCAGTGCTCAACGGCGATGATGCGTTGGTGACCGCGATGGCATCCCGCACCCTCGCCCGGGTGCTCACCTACGGCATCGAGCAACCCGTCGACGTGCGCGCCGAGAGCGTCAGCGTGGACGAGCTGGGCCGCGCCCGGTTCCGGCTCGTGCACGACGGCCAGGCCGCCGAGGTGCGGTTGCGCCTCTACGGGCTGCACCAGGCGTCCAACGCGCTCGCCGCCGCCACCGTCGCCCTCGGTCTGGGCCATCCGATCGAGGCGGTAGCCGAGGCGGTGTCGCAAGCCGAGGCGGTGTCGCCGGGCCGGATGCAGGTCACCACCCGCTCAGATGGCGTGACGGTCATCAACGACGCCTACAACGCCGCGCCCGACGCCATGCGTGCCGCTCTGCGCGCCCTGCACGCGATGACCGGGGACGGCCGGCGGGCCGTGGCGGTGCTCGGTGAGATGGCCGAGCTGGGCGAGCACGCCCCCCAGGTGCACCGGGAGATCGGGCAGCAGGTGGCCGAGATCGGGGCCGGATGGTTGGTGGCGATCGGCGGGGACGACGCCGCACAGTACGTGACCGGAGCCGCCGGCACCGGCACCACCGTGGATCGGGCGGCGGACGTGGCCGAGGCGTGGGAGATGCTGCGCGACGGGCTACGTCCGGGCGATGTCGTGTTGGTGAAGGCAGCAAACAGCGCCGGGCTCCTCGCGCTCGCGGACAAGCTGAACGACGAGCCCGGCGCTGTCACCGCCCAGGCATAGGGGTCACGCGGACAGCGCGACCTCGGATCGGCTGCCCAGGGTGTCCAGGATCGCCGCGCCGTAGCCGGTCACGTCACCGGTTCCCATCGTCACCACCACGTCACCGCGCCCGGCCATCCGCGCGATGACCCGGGCCGCGTGGTCCGGGCCGAGCGGCAGGCAGTACCGGCCCTCACGCAGCCGCGCCATGATCCCCCGCGAGTCCGCCACCGGTCGCCCCACCGGGACGGTGCCGTGCACGTCCAGAAGCAGGACGTGATCGGCCTTGTCCGCCAGGAGGCTGCCGATGCGGTCGTCAAAGGCCAGCACGCGGGCGTGTCCGGACGGCTGGAACACCACGAACACCCGCCCCCGCGCCAGCGTGCGCGCGGCGTCCAGGTCGGCGGCGATCTCGTTCGGGTGATCGGCGTAGGAGTCAATCACCGTCACCCCGGCCCGCGTGTCGATGTGCTCGAACCGGCGACGCACCCCGCCGAACGTGCACGCCGCCCCGGCCACCTCCACCGGGTCCAGACCCAGCGTCGCCGCGCACGCCACCGCCGCCGCCGCGTTGTCCAGGTGGTGCGCCGCCGGAGTCGGCAGAGTCAGGACGACCTCCGTGCCGGTGGGCATTCGGACCGTCGCGGATGCGCTCCATCCCTCGGCGTTGACGTCCAACAGCCGCACGTCCGCCGTCCGGTCCCGCCCGTACCGCAGCACCGTCAGGTCGGGCCGTTCGTCGGCGATCACGTCGGCCGCCACCGTCGCGCCCACACAATCGGCGTTGACGACCAGGACGCCGGACGGCGCGACCCGACCGCCGAACTCGACGTAGGCCCGCAGCACGTCGGCGTGACTGGCGAAGTTCTCCGGGTGATCGTCGGTCACGTTCGTGATGACCACGATCGACGGGCTGAGGAAGTGAAACGACCGGTCCGACTCATCCGCCTCCGCCACCATCAGCCCGGACGCGCCGAGGTGGGCGCCAGAACCCGCCCCGGTCAGGTCAGCCCCAATCAGGTAGGTCGGGTCCTGCCCGAGGGCGCGCAGGACGTGAGCGAGCATCCCCGCCGTGGTGGACTTGCCGTGCGAGCCGGACACCGCCACCAGCCGCCGCCCGGCGGCCAATGCGTCGAGCACCTGCGCCCGGTGCACCACCGGGATGCCGGCGATACGGGCCGCACGCACCTCCGCCGCGTTCCGCGCGACCGTGGTGTAGACGACGCAACTCACGCCCTCGACGCGCGCCGCGTCGTGTCCGACCTGGACTCGCACGCCCGCCGCGCGCAGCGCTGCCAAAGCGGCCGAGTCGTGCAGGTCGCTGCCGCTGACCTCGTGACCCAGCTCGGCCAGCAGCCGCGCCAGGCCGGACATCGCGCAGCCTCCAACGCCCACGAAGTGCGGACGGGACAGGTCGATCGGGCCGGTGTACGCCTCGATCGTCGGGTTACCAGTGATCGTGTCGGTCATGGTGCCGTGTCTCCTTCTGAGTCAGAGCTGACGAGTTGGTGCCATGAGCTGACGTGCGAGAGGAATTCACTCCTTCCACTCGTGCGATTCCTTGCGCGCGCCCAAGCTGGCCCCGGGTCACCAGCTCGGCCGCGCGAGTCCAATCGATCTGCGTCGGCCAGTCCTTCAGCCCCGCCGCAGCAGGCGGCAGCAGGGGTACAGCAGGAGCCGGGAGGGAATCAGCGGACGGCCCTGCCAGGTCCGGCGGTTTGCGCTGCCGCTTTCGCGTTGTGCGGCACGACGGACAGGCACACGGCCTACCACCGGGAAATCGACGCGACCGATGTGGCCGGTGCCGGGGACGGATCAGATCCGCGTCGTCGTCATCCATGACCGGCTCCGTCTCCTGAAATGACAGCGGCGGGGGAGATCCCAAGCGACCGCGACGAGTTCGCCAGGTCGAGCAGCCGCCGCAGATCCCGGCACACGCACATCGGCGGTGACTGGGTAAGGCGCTGCCGAACAAGTTCCGACACCATCTGTTCCCGCAGGCGACGTGCCAGCGCGTCAGTACGCGCCCACTCCGCCACCAGCAGCCCACCCGCGCCCAAAGCCACGTCGCAGGCAAGCCAGAACTCCCGTGGGGCCAACTGGCGCGCAGTCTCCACATTGGCCACAGTGCTTCGCGACCACTGCACCATTCGCGCAAGCCGCACCTGAGTGACACCAACAGCCTTACGGGTCACCGCCAACTGACCCCCCAACGACCGACGAGCATCCGCGACAACGCCAGGCGTCAGGGACTCAGGGGCCGGTTTGATCGCCACGCGCTGCGCCGTGGCGTGTGAAGGCGTGACGGCAGCCATCGCTACTGCGCCCGTCGCTCAGCCAACGAGTACACCCGCGCCCCACGGCCCGCATCCGCACCGGCCACAGCCGGAGCAGCGTCGACCAGACCAACGCCAACGCCCGACACGTCGATCAGCACCCGGAGCGGACCGGCCACCAACGTGATGCAGCCGGGCGACCCCTCGTGCCACATAACCGAGGCCGCGCCCGAGCCGACGCTGACCCGCACCGCCGCCGCGCCGGCCGACGCAACCGGTAACCCGCCGGGAGCGGTGGCACTCTGACCGGTAGCTGCCGGTGAACTCGCCGGGCAGATGTCGGCCGCTGCGTCAGGCCGCCCGGTGGCCGGAGCCTGCCCCACCATGCTCGTGTCGCGATCTTTGGCGTGCCCCTGGATGATGAAGAAGCCGAGTTCCGCATCCGTGGCCCTGCCAAGCACCGCGCGTAACCCCGTGCGGTAGTGCGCAGACGGCCACCGAGTGGTACCACGTTCAAGATTGCCGATGTAGCCGGCATGGATAGCGAACCGACGCCCCGCGTGCTCGTACAACCACGCATTGACAGCCTCCGCCAACTCCTGCCGCGACATCGGCCGGCCCGACCCCGAAGGGGACCGCAGCGCCAGCCGCGCCGCGCGCAACAGATCGTTTGGTCCCGGTTGATACGCCACGATGTAAATCCGTTCCTGGTCATTGCTTGTCTCGGCGACACACGGGTAAGGCGAGGGATACGCGCACTCCGCAGCGGTGCGCGAACCATCACGTCTCTTGAGGTTCCGTACGCAGGGCCAGTGCGACCAGGCGACTCATCCACCAAATCGGTCGTGGTCCGGCGTACCTGTAGCGAACCGCAAACCACGGGCGGTAGGTACGCTGTGACGCACCTCGAACCGGTGAACGCGGTGAAAGATCAACTTCTAGCGGGGGTGCAACGTGCCGCAAGCGCGATCCGGCAACGCCAAGCTCGCAGCCGTCATCACCGAGGCCGGCATGTCGCACGCCGAGGTGGCACGCGCGTTCGTCCGCGTCGCGAAGGAGAGCAATGCCCCCGAGTTCGCCGGAGTCGGCCGCTCCCACGTCTCAGAGGG
>NZ_BOPA01000074.1 GCF_016863515.1 Micromonospora gifhornensis | reverse complement strand
TCTTAGCGACCGACACCCGTCGATCATGGCAGTTTACCGATCCACACCGACTACATGGCGGAGCGAATTCTCGGTCAACCCTCTAGCTTCCTCGCGATTAAGAGTCTCAGGCTCTGGGAACGAACTCGGCGCGATCCCAAATCGGACGAATTACGGATACCCGACATATACCCTTCGATGGTCTTATCGACTTCTTCGGTCACCATCCCCAGCATTGATGAAAGGCTGACACTCTCCCCGTTTTCACCCTTTCGCTTCCTAGCCGAAACTGCGCGCTGAAATAGGTCTAGCAGATCCCGGATTTGTTCCTTCCGCTGCGAGTCGAGATTGCTGAATTCATTGCGCAGACCCCAAGAGACATGAACTAGCGTGAACATATCGACGATGTTTGACCATCTAGTTCGGCCAGCCCACTTGATATTTTCGGTAAGAAACGTGAGCAATGCAAGGAACTCGGTTGCTCGATCCTGGTAATCTTCGAAATCTTCGGAAATTTTGTCATAGCGTTCGTCGAGCCCAGCCTTCTTGTTGGACAGCCCGAAGATGCAGGTGCCGAAGATCTCTGCATAGAACTCCAGGTCACCACCTCGATCGCGACGCGCTCCGCTGAAAACTCCGGAAACCTTATTTATCGGATGCTCCGCACAATCCTTAAGGAATTCGTTAAAGGGGCCGGGCAGTAGAGCATTTCGTATCTCTTGATCCGTAAGGACCATGTTTACCCTGTTGACGCGAGCGAAAACTGCGCGTACGAACTTATCGGCAAGGTTTGATAGCCGCCGAATCGGGAACCGATACTGAAAAAACTCCTGACGAATCTCGTCGGGAAGCTCCTTGAAGTACAACCCCTCGAACTTCTCCTTCAGTTCATCGTCCTCTAGCCCATTCAATGGGAACTTGTTGTTTATGAACCCAAGCAGAGAGGTCAGGCGTTGTTGACCGTCAACAACGGAAGCCTTTTGTTCCCCATCCGGCGAGGTCTCGTAGGCAAGGTAGATCTCCGGGATCGGATATCCGAGAAGGATGGTCTCCATCAAGGACACCTTGGCGCGCTCGGGCCAAACGACCTTGCGCTGGTAATCAGGCTGGAGGACCAAATCGCCGGATTTGTCCAGTGACCGAAACTCCGCGACAGTTTTAGATTCAATCTCGAACTTGAGCCCGTGATCAGCCATGGTGCACGCCCTCCTCGATCGCACGATCCCGCGCGATGCTCACACTCTTGACCTGATAATTTCTGAGGGACTTATGGTTGCGGTACAGTCGATAATTGACTTCGCAGTTGATGAAGCTCTCCCCGAGGCTCTGAATGAAGCTGTCTCTCGACCGTGACCACCGCTCACCGAAGGTGAGCCTAGGCAGAACGACGTCGAGGGCGATGCATTCTTCGAAAACCAGCTTCCGGAGATAGTTTTTCTTGGTGGCAAAGATCTCATCCTCGATCATCTCCCGGAGCTCACCCCACGCCTGATCGAACAGCTCCGGTGATATAATCGCGATATCCAAGTCCGAGGATTCTTGGAACCTCCTGAAGTTCTTCTTCGGATTCAGCGAATAGCCCAAACGAGCGCTTCCAACTAGCTGGACCGCCATCGGGTCAACACCAAGTTCAGTTGCAACCAGATGCCGCCATTTGATGTAGTTGAGTTCGTGGGGCCAAGCCGCGGGCGTTCCGTCGAACAGCCGGGCGGTCACAAAGTAGTCGACTTCCTGCCCTAGAGAACAAAACTCTTCCCAGAATTCGGGCAGACCTGAAATTTCGTTCATGCTCTCCCCAGAAAAGTCGAGCCGAACACTCCTTGAGGCGCGCTGCACAGACCTCGGCGCGAAGCGCAGCCCTTTCCCGTCAGTGGTGGTGTCCTCGACCTCGGTGCCGTTGCACAGGCAGTGCCCTCGTTGACCATGCTGAACAACAGGTCCATCAACTCGGACAGGTCGGTGCTGTCCTTGGCGGAGGGGTGGCAGGCGACGGGAGACCAGGTCGCCGATGCGGGCCGGGCTGCAGCCCTCGACGTACTCAAGTTATTGACCGGCAGCTCCACCAGCGTGTATCCGCCGAACTTCTGAGCTGCCATTCGTCTGCCCTCCACAATGGTCGGTGCCCGACGCGTTGGCATGCTTCGGGGCGCACGGACGCATGACCGTACAACGCCTTGCTATCGAGGGCCATCGGCCCCTCGGCGAGGAGAAACACCACAATGAACCATGATTCGCGGCCGAAATCGGTCGGCCCTCCCCCGCGCTGCGGGGTCGAGAACCGGTGGTGAGGTGCGGTAAGGGTTAGCGTGGAGTGGTCAGGACCTGATCGTTCCCCGCGCCAGGCCGTCGGCGGCGAGTTGGACGAGTTCCGCGCCGAGGGTCGCGGCCTGTCGGATCGCTGACTCGAAGGCGTTCAGCCGGCGGAAGGCCTCCCCCTGTACCCGTTGCTCCTCCAACGACAGTCGGCGTACCTGAGCCCGCCGGATGTCGAAGCGCAGGGTGCCGGACAGGCTCGACGCCTGTCTCTCGTTGGTCGTGGTGCGTAGCTGACCGGCCAGGAACCACGGGTCCAGGGCCGCCGGGTTGGGTCGCAGCAGGTACAGGTTGCGGCCCAGCAGTGCCCCTTCGGCGGTCACCACCCGGGCGGTGAGCTGCCGGGCCACCATCGGCACCACCACGTCACCGACGGCCAGCCGGATCTGTTGGCCCAGCCCGCCGTCGTCGTGGCCGGAGGGGGGGTCACCGGCGAGCACGTCCGACACGGTCAGCACCGGCAGCCGTTCCCCGGGCGGTTCGGCTGTTTCGGTCGAGGCCGCGCGGATCGGGCCGATCAGCTGCAGGGCTCCGGAGCGGACCAGTTCCGCCACCGTCAGGAACTCCCCCTCCGGCCCCTGGGGCGCGGGGGTGACCTGCGGCATCAGCGCCGGCAGGTCGCCGACGAGGGCGGCGAGGCGGTCTCTGGTGCGTACCAGATGCTCTGCGGTCCTGCCCTCGACGGCGGGTTGGCGACGGGCGGGGGTGAGGTCGACTTCCTCGTCGAGCAGTTCGATGACGGGTACCGCGCGGGCGAAGCCGGGTTCCTCGGCCTCGGGGTCGGTGTGGAAGGTTCGCCAGGCGGCGAGGATCCGGGGCGCGGTCGCGGCCAGGTCACCGTCGGCGGCGTCGACAAGCAGGGTCCGCGCCGGTGGTGGCGCGTCCGGTGCGGGGCGTCGCAGCACCCACAGATGCAGCGGTACGCCGTGCGGCGCGGCCACTCCGGGGGGTAGGGCGATGACGGCGCGCAGGGCGCCGCGGCGCAGCAGTTCGGCGCGGATACGGCGGCCGGCGCGGCGGCTGGCGACCGTGGGTGGCATCAGCAGTACGGCGTGTCCGCCGGTGCGCAGGTGGGCTAGGGCGTGTTGGGCCCAGGCCAACTCGGGTTCGGTACGCGGGGTGGTGCCGACGATCCAGCGCGGGTCGTGGCCGAGTTCTTCGTCGCCCCAGTTGGTGGCGCCGAAGGGTGGGTGGCAGAGCACGGTGTCGAAGGTGTGCCCGGCGAAGGCGTCGGCGCGTAGCGAGTCGCCGACGTGCACCTCCCCGGGCACCTCGCGCAGCGCGAGCCAGAGTTCGGCGAGGCGGGCCAGGTCCTCGTCGAGTTCCTGGCCGTAGGCGGTGGTGCAGCCGGCGCGGACGGCGGCGCGCAGCAGGGCTCCGGAGCCGGTGGTGGGGTCGAGGACGGTGCCGCCGCCGACCTCGGCCAGGGCGACCATCAGGTCGGCGAGGTCGTCGGGGGTGGCGAAGGTCCGGGTGGGGCCGGGTGCGCTGAAGCGTTGCCACAGCTCGTCGAAGGCACCCTGGGGGCCGTGTTCGTCGGCGAGGGCGTCGAGGTCGGGCAGCAGTGGTTTCAGGTACGGCGCGAGGGTGCGGGGGCGTTGGCCGCGTTGTCGGGCCAGCAGGACGGTGCCGACGGCGGCCAGGGCGGCGGCCGGGGATTCGCCGGCCGGGGCGAGGCGTCGCCACAGCCGGTCGGCGGTGGACTGGTCGGCGAGCTTGCCTTGGGCGCGGAGCCATTGTTCGACCTGGATCAGGTCGAACTCGGGGCTGGTCGCCGTCCCGCCGACCGGGGCGGGGAAGTCGGCGTGTCGTTTGCGCCAGTTGCTGACGGCGGCCCGTCCGACTCCGGCGAGGCGGGCGATCTCTGCCGCGGTGATGCTCGGGTTCACCTGCACCTCCGTAGCGTGTCACACCTGTCAAGCATCATGTCCGTTGACACGGTTCACAGATGATGCTCTTATTGACGCCGCCACGTTCACATCAGGAGGACAACGATGCGCAAGACCACGCTGATCGCTCTGCTCGCCACCGCTCTGGTCGGCTTGGGCTGCGGTGCCGGAGCCACCGACGAGGCCGGCGACGCCGGCGGCGGCGCTGTCGCCGCCGAGGGCGACGACAAGAAGGCCGAGAAGGCTGAGAAGGCTGAGAAGGTGGCGAAGATCGGCGACCCGGCCCGCGACGGCAAGTTCGAGTTCACCGTCAAGTCCACCAAGTGCGGCGTACGCAAGGTCGGCAGCGACATGTTCGGCGCGAAGGCGCAGGGGCAGTTCTGCCTGGTCACGCTCAAGGTCAAGAACATCGGCAAGGAATCGCAGATGTTCGACGGCAGCAGCCAGAAGGCGTACGCGGCCGACGGTACCGAGTACTCCGCCGACGGCGGGGCGGCGCTCTACGCCAACGAGAACGCCGAGACCTTCCTCAACGACATCAACCCCGGCAACCAGGTCACCGGTGTCGTCGTCTTCGACATCCCCAGGGGCGTGAAGCTCACCAAGCTCGAGCTGCACGACTCGATGTTCTCCGGCGGCGTCACCGTCGCCCTGAAGTGAACCCGCCCTCTCGCTGAGGCACATCGCACCCGGGGCGGGCACTCCCCTGCTCGTCCCCGCCCCCCCACACCACCCACCCCGCACCTCATGCGCGTCCCGTACTGCCTCGTCCTGTCCACAGCACCGGAAGGAGCACCGATGGAATCGCATCTGATCATCGTTCGTCAGCGTGGCACCGTAGGCGGAGGCGCGGGAGGCGGCTGGGCCGGACCCGGCCGCCGGCCCGCCCGGGCGGGTTCCCGCCTGGTCGTCGGCTGACTCGGGGGCACGCCATGTCACCGCAGTCGTACGACGACGAGGTCCCCGGCATGGACGCGGACCAGGCACGCCGGTACGTGCAGGCGCGACTTGCCGAGCTGCCGTACCGGCCCGAGGATGCCGAGGTCCGACTGCGCGGCCTGCTGGCGATCTACGAGGAGTTGAACGCGCGGGGTTATCCGGAGCCGATGATCCTGCTGGCCGGCGTGCTGGGCATCCCGGTGGACATCCTGATCCGACACCTGCGGGCGGCGCAGCGCTGACGACCGGGACGTCGTTCCTCCGGCACGGACATGCCTTTCGCTGCTCTGGCGGAAAGTTCCACGATGTCCGGCGAAAGTCATAGACATATCGACATCCGCTTTGTTAGCTTCAGGCGAGTTGTTACGTCGAGGTAAACCGATTTGTCGAGGGGCTCCTCGGCCGCGACACCCATCCGACCACATCTGCCATCCCGTCCACCAGAACGCGCCCAGCGCACCGCGAAGGCGGGTGCCGACGGGCGGTTCCGTGCTGCCCATCCCACAAGGAGGAACCAGCCCTCACGTCTACGACCTGCCCGACCAGTCCCTCACCGAAGGAGAGGCAGTTGAAGAGACGACTCACGCTCGCTGTGGCCGGTCTGACCGCCATCGCGCTCACCGCGACGCCGACCCCGACGATGGCCGCACCGGCGCCCACCAGCGCTCCGCCGGAATCGGCCTTCCAGAAAGTCACCCTCAACGACCGACCGGGCGAGCCGATGGATCTCGCCGTGCTCCCCGACCGCCGGGTGCTGCACGTGACCCGCGCCGGTCAGGTCTGGTTGCACAACCCCGCCACCGGCCGCAACACGATCGCCGCCACCCTTGACGTGTACCAGCACGACGAGGAGGGTCTGCAGAACGTCGCGATCGACCCGGGCTTCGGTAAGGGCGGCAACAACTGGGTCTACCTGTACTACTCGCCCCCGATGGACACCCCGGTCGACGATCCGTCCACTCCGGACGTCAACGAGGGCGATGCGCCGGCCTGGGGCACCGAGGAGGACTTCGCGCCCTTCCGCGGGGTGATCCGGCTGTCCCGGTTCCGCCTCGTCAAGGACAAGCTGGATCTGCGCTCCGAGCAGCAGATCATCGATGTGCCGGTCGACCGGGGCATCTGTTGCCACGTGGGCGGGGACATCGTCTTCGACGGCAAGGGCAACCTGTACCTGTCCACCGGTGACGACAGCAACCCGTTCGAGTCCGGCGGGTACGCGCCGATCGACGAGCGTCCCGGCCGTCATCCGGCGTACGACGCGCAGCGCAGCTCGGCCAACACCAACGACCTGCGTGGCAAGATCCTGCGGATCAAGGTGGGTGCCAAGGGCGGCTACACCGTCCCGAAGGGCAACCTGTTCAAGAAGGGGACGCCGAACACCCGTCCCGAGATCTACCTGATGGGGCTGCGCAACCCGTTCCGCATCGAGCTGGACCGTACGTCGGACACGCTGTTCGTCGGTGACTACTCGCCGGACGCCCGTCAGCCCAACCCGGATCGGGGACCGGCGGGGCAGGGCAAGTGGCTCGCCGCCCGCGAGCCCGGCAACCATGGGTGGCCGTACTGCATCACGCCGGACCAGCCGTACCTCGACTACGACTTCGCCACCGACCAGCCGGGGGCGCCGTTCAACTGCGCCGCACCGGTGAACGACTCGCCGCACAACACCGGTCTGCGTAACCTTCCGCCGGTGCAGCAGCCGCAGGTCTGGTACGACTTCGGCCTGTCCCCGCAGTTCCCGGAGCTGGGTACCGGCGGCATCGGTCCGATGGCCGGTCCGGCGTACCGGTTCGACCGCTCCACCACCCGCGGCCGCAACCCGTCCGGCTGGCCTGCGTACTACGACGGCAAGCCGCTGTTCTACGAGTGGACCCGCGACTACGTGAAGGCCTTCGAGCTGGATCGGCGCGGCGAGCTGCGCGGGATCGAGTCGGTGCTGCCGTCGGTGGTCTTCGACAACCCGATGGATCTGGAGTTCGGCCCGGACGGCGCGCTCTACGTGCTCGAATACGGTGACGGCTACTTCAGCGAGAACCCGGACGCCCAGTTGGCCCGCGTCGACCACATCGGCTGGGACGGCAACCACAGCCCGGTGCCGCAGGTGTCGGCCACCCAGACCGCCGGGCTCGCGCCGCTGACCGTGGAGTTCTCCAGCGCGGGCACCGCCGACCCGGACGGCGACCGACTCCGGTACGAGTGGTACCTCGACGACGACGACAAGGTCGACTCCCGGGAGGCGAACCCGACGTTCACGTACCGCCGCAACGGCAGCTACGAGGCGACGCTGAAGGTCACCGACCAGAAGGGACGGTCGGCGTCGGCCTCCGTGCGGGTCGTGGTCGGCAACGCCACGCCGGTGGTGGAGCTGGTCAGTCCGGTCGTCGGGCAGCCGTTCACCTTCGGTGACGTGGTGCAGTTCGAGGTGCGGGTCACCGACGACCAGCCGGTGGACTGCGCCCGGGTCAGCGTGACGTACATCCTGGGTCACGACGACCACGGCCACCCGATCACCACGGCCAACGGCTGCACCGGCACGATCACCACCACGGTGCCCTCCGGGCACGATCCGGCGACCGACAACCTGTCCGCGGTGTTCGTCGCGTCGTACACCGATCCGGGTGATGAGGGCCTACCGCCGCTGACCGGCACGACCGAGGTCGTCCTGGTCCCCACCCAGTAAACCCCCGATCGAGGTCCCTGGTCGACACCGGTCGGCCGGGACCTCGGCCCGGGTCCACGCACCACGAGAGGAGTGCCACATGTGTTACGGGTACGACGGCGAGGCCGCGCTGCGGCGGTCCGTCATCGACCGGCGGGGCCTGTTGCGCGGCTCGTTGGCAGCCGCCGCCGGTGTGGGGCTGGTCGCGTCCGGAATCGGTGCGACCGCCGCGACCGCCGGTCCCGGCCACGGTCACGGTCCGGGTCACGGCCACGGGCCCGGTCACGGTCCGGGTCACGGTCACGCCGGGCGACACCACGTGCCGCCGGGTCTGATCAGCATCCAGCTGTGGACGGTACGCGACGCGCTGAACGGCTCGCCGGGCTACGACGCCACCCTCAAGCACCTCGCCCGCATCGGCTATCCGAAGGTGGAGCTGGCACTCGGCTACTTCGGTCGTAGCGCCGGTCAGCTGCGCCGGTTCCTCGACAGCATCGGTATCAAGGCCAGCTCCAGCCACGACGGGATCAGCGCCGACGCCGCCGCACTGCGGCAGAAGATCCAGGACGCGGTCACCCTGGGCCAGAAGTACCTGGTGGTGCCGTACCTCTACTCCGAGAGCGCCGACGAGTGGAAGCGCTGGGCGGAACAGATGAACGTCGAGGCCGCCGCGGCACGCAAGGCAGGTCTGCGGTACGGGTACCACAACCACGCGCACGAGTTCACCATCGACCTCGGCGGTGGGCGTACGCCCTGGGACATCCTGACCGCGGAGCTCGACCCCAAACTCGTCCACCTGGAGATCGACATCTACTGGGCGGTCACCGGCGGCATCGAGTCCGGTACCGGCGCGGCCGACCCGGAGGGCTTCACGCTCGACGTGATCCGTCGCGCGCCGCAGCAGGTCCTGCAGTACCACGTGAAGGACCGGCACGCCGCCGACGGAGACATGGCCGACCTGGGCACCGGGATGATCGACTTCGCGCGGATCTTCCGAGGCCACGCCGTGCAGGAGTACATCGTCGAGAACGACACCCCCGACGTGACGCCCCAGCAGACCGCCGAGGTCGGCTACCGCTACCTGCGCAAGCTGCGGTACTGACCGGACGCTGACGGGCACCGGGGCGCACGGTCGGCCCGGTGCCCGTCGACATCACGGCCGACACCCCTGACACAATCGCCGCCATGGAAGCTGCCGAGCTGGTGCTGGTGCTGCGCTACCGCAAGGCGGTGACGTACGGGCTGCACGTCCTGCTCGGCGCGCTGGAGACCCACCAGACCTCCACCCGGTACGAGGTGCGTTTCGGCGACACCCCGGAGACGACCGCCGCGCACATCCGCGACGCCGCCACCACCGCGACCCGGGTGCTGGTGTTGTGGTCGTTCTACTCCCCCGACGCGCACGCCCTGGCCCGGGAGCTGGCTGAGATCCGGGCCCTGGCCGACGCCCCGAACGTGACCCACGTCGCCGGCGGCGTGCACGCGACCGCCGAGCCGGTGCAGACCCTCGACGCCGGGTGGGACATCGCGGCGGTCGGCGAGGGCGAGACGACGCTGCTGCACCTCGTCGACGCCGTCGGTGACCCGGCCGGCATCACCGGGCTGGTGTACCGCGACGACACCGGTGCCGTGGTGCGTACGGGCCGACCCCTGCGGCGACCGCTCGACGACTTCCGGGGCTTCTCGCTGCGGTGGGACCGTTTCAACGCCCTGGAGATCACCCGAGGCTGTGTCTTCTCGTGCCGCTTCTGCCAGACCCCGTTCATGTTCTCGGCGAAGTTCCGGCACCGCAGCGTGGCGAACGTGCGGTGGCACGTCGACCGGATGCGGGCCCGTGGGCTGCGCGACGTCCGGTTCATCACGCCGACCGCGTTGAGCTACGGCAGCCAGACCGAGGAACCGAACCTCGACGCGGTCGAGGAACTGCTGGCCAGTTGCAAGGAGGGCATCGGGCCGAACGGGCGGGTCTTCTTCGGCTCCTTCCCCAGCGAGATCCGACCCGAGCATGTCAGCCGGGCGGCGCTGCGGCTGGTCAGGAAGTACTGCGCGAACAACAACATCATCGTCGGCGCCCAGTCCGGCTCGGACCGGGTTCTCGACGCCGCGAAACGCGGCCACGGCGTCGAGGAGGTCAAACGGGCCGCCCGCCTCGGCATCGAAGAAGGCTTCCGGATCAACGTCGACATGATCTTCGGCATGCCGGGCGAGAGCGAGCAGGACGTCGCCGACTCCCTCCGCCTGGCCGGTGAACTCGCCGAGGTCGGCGCCCGCATCCACGCCCACACCTTCATGCCACTGCCCGGCACCCCGTGGCGCGACGCCCCGCCCGGCGATGTGGACCCCGAGACCATCCGGCAGGTCGACCGCCTCTCCCAACGCGGCGCACTCTACGGACACTGGCAGAAGCAACGCGAACACGCGACCCGCCTCGCGGCCGCCGCCGAGGCGTACCCCCGCCCCGGACGCAGCCGCACCATCCTGCCGCAGCTCCCGAGGACCGAAGCCCCGTAGGCGGCCTGCTCATCTACGCGTTCCCGCGCTTCGGCAAGCGGCAGGCTCTCCCGACCCTGCCGCAGCACCTTCACGATTGCTACTGCTGTCGTGGGGCCCTGGAGCACGATTAGCCGCTCCCGGGAGACTGGCCGAACACGGCGTATGTGGGCGGTGGCACGGGCACCTACCTGGACGTTCCGCGTCATCGCTACCAGCCTTGGCAAAGTTATCTTAGTCATTAAGATAACCGCATGGACACATCGACTGATCTCTCGGTGGCGATCGCCGGTGCCGGCCTCTCCGGCCTCTGCCTCGCCCAGTACCTGATGCGCGCCGGCATCGACGTGCACGTCTACGAGCGGGACCCGGGCCCCTTCGTCAGGCAGCAGGGCTACCGGATCATTCTCGACCAGTACGGGCTGGAGGCACTGCGTACGAGCCTGCCCCGCCCGCTGTACCACCTGGCGCTGGCCACCGGCGACGAACCCGGCGGGCAGCTGCGCTTCACCGACCGGCGGCTACGCGACGCCTTCACCATCACCTTCAAGGACAAGACACACGCAACCCGCCAGGTCGACCGGCTGACCCTGCGGTCGATCCTGCAGTCCGGGCTGGACGGACGCATCCATTACGGCAAGGCCGCCACCGGGGTGGACAGCAGCGACCCGGCACGACTGCGGCTGGTCTTCTCCGACGGCGGGTCCGTGCCGGCGAGCGTCATCGTGGGCGCGGACGGCGTCGGCTCCGCGCTGCGCGCCCAGATCATGCCGGACGCGGCACCGGCGAACACCCCGATGGCCGGCATCTACGGCCGGACGCCGTTGCGGCGAAACGGCGAGAGCATCATCCCGGACGCGCTGCGTACCAGCGGGGTCCTGGCCATCGACGACCGGCCAGGCCGCGCCTTCTTCTTCACCTCGATGCGGTTCGGCGAGAACCCACGCGAGGCGTTCGCGCGACTGGCCCCGGGCAGCTACGCACCCACCGGCGACGACTACGTCATGTGGGGGCTGCTGCTGCGGCAGGAAGAGGTGCCCACCGCCATCCGCCGGAACCTGCTGGCACTGCAGGACCTGGCCACCGACATGAGTACGGAATTCCACCCGCTCGTGCGGCGGCTTGTCGACAATGCCGAACTGGACACCATGGTGCTCAACCTCTTCGCCACCGGCCAACGCCCGCACCGGTGGGCGCTGCCCCGGGCGACGATGATGGGCGACGCCGTGCACGTCATGCCGCCGTTCGGCGCGCACGGAGGCAACACCGCGCTACGCGACGCCGCCCTGCTCGGCCGCAGGCTTGTCGAGGCCCGCGCGAGCGGCACCCCGGTGGAGCGGGCCATCGCCCGCTACCAGGACGAGATGGTGCCGTACGCCTTCCGCGCCGTCGACACCGCCGCCGCTCTGATGCGCCGCCTCACCGGAGGCGCGGCCGCACCGCACTGGGTGCTCACCCGCGTGTTACCTCGGCTGCACCGGGTCACCGTGCCGGAGGCATGATTGCGGGCATGTCCCACGAGCCCGCCCGTGCGTCCGCGATCGCCGACCTCATGCGCGCCGGCCGGGAGATGTCACGGCTGTCCATGGTGTTCCGGTACGCCATCGCGGAACAACTGGGCCTCACCGTCAGCGACCTGGAGTGCCTGGACTACCTGGCCGACGTTGAATCGGCCACGGCCGGGCAGATCGCCGAACGCACCAACCTCACCACCGGAGCGGTGACCAGCATGCTCCGCCGACTCCAGCAGGCGGGCTACGTCAGGGCCGAACGCGATCCGGCGGACCGGCGGCGGGTGATCGTGACCCTGCGGCCGGAACGGGCCGCCGAACTGGAGCGACCGTACGAGGGGTTCGCCAAGCGGGCGAAGCAACTCATCGAGGGCTACAACGTCGATGAGGTCATGCTGCTGGCCCGACACTACGACCGCATGCAGGCGATGTACCTCGCCGAGTTGGACCGCCTCCGCAACGGTCTACCCGAGGCAGGCGTCGCGTGAGCATCGGCAGGTCAAGGGGTGGCCGAGGCCATGGCGCGTAGCAGTTGCGCCGTGGCGGCGTCGACCGGGAAGAACGTCTCGATGGAGATCTCGTCGAGTGTGACATCACGTGGTGCGCCGAACACCGTCGTCGCGTAACACAAGGTCAACTCTCCGTACTCGGTGGACAGTTGCAGCGGGATCACCAGGTCCTCCCCCGGCCCACTGTTGACGTGCGCGGCCGTCGGGGCCGGATAGCTTTCCAGTTCGGTCAGCAGTTCGGCCAGGCCCTCCGCGGCGGTGCGGTCGAGTTGGCGGCGTACGCGTCGCAGCACGTGGGTGCGCCACTGGGCCAGGTTTCGGATCCGCCCGGACAGCCCGTCCGGGTGCAGGGTGGCGCGCAGCACGTTGACCGGTGGCGTACGCAGGAATTCCGGGACACCGGCCAGGAACGCGGCCATGGCGTTGTTGGCGGCCAGCAGTTCCCAGCGCACGTTGACGGCGAGCGCGGGGTTCGGTTCGTGGCCGGCGAGCACCGCCGCCACGGCGGCCCGGGCCGCGCCGAGGTCGACGTACGCCCTCTCCGGGTGCACCGGCGCGAAGCCGGCGGCCAGGTACAGGGTGTTGCGTTCGCGCAGCGGCACGTCGAGTTCGTCGCAGAGCCGCTCGATCATCGCCCGGCTCGGGGTGGCCCGGCCGGTCTCGACGAAGCTCAGGTGGCGCGTGGACACCTCGGTCGACGACGACAGGTCGAGTTGTGAGCGGCCGCGCCGCTCACGCCAGCGCCGGATCAGCACTCCCACCGGCTCGCTCCTGGTCATGGACCACAGCCTCGCGCAGGTCACCGTCGGGCGGCAATGACCTCGCAGGTAATCGACATGCTGCGGGCCGTCGGCGCACGGTGGTTACGCGGCGCTCGCCGCACCCGACCTGCCGACCGGGAGAGGAACGACCCCATGACGTCCGAAGCGTACGAGGACACTGTCGAGCGGTACGTCCGGTTCTGGAACACCGGGCAGCCTGAGGAGCAGCGTCGGCTGGCGGCGGACACCTTCACGGCGGAGGTCAGCTACCACGCGCTGGTCGGCGTGCTCACCGGAGCGCAGGCGCTCATCGACTTTCGCGGGCAGTTCATCCAGCATGTGGGTGCCGCCGTGTTCCAGCGGCGCGCGGCGCCGCAGATCCACCACGACCGGGCCCGGCTGATGTGGGAGATCGAGCTCGACGGCGGTCGGTCGTTCGCCGCCGGCACCGACGTGCTGGTGTTCGACAGGGACGGGCGGATCAGCTCGGTCACCACGTTCCTGGACCGCGCGCCGGAGGGCTTCGATCCGCACGCCGCGCACTGACGTCCGGCTCACCCGGGATGGGCTGCACCGCATCGGGGGCCCGGGTGAGCCGGCCCCCACTGGGGCCTCGGCGTACCGTCGTGGTCACTGTGGGCGGGCGACCTCGAACCGTCCGTCGGTGGACAGCACCGTGACGGTGATCGTCGTCGGTACGCCGGCGATCTGCGCCGAGCAGGAGAACCTGCTACCCACCGTGACCGGCTGGTCGGGAGGGCAGGCGACGAGGTCCGCGTCGAGTCGGTAGTCGTCGCGCAGCACCGACAGCACCCCCTGCTGCACGGCTGCCGTGTCGAAGACCTTCGTGTGCAGGAGTCCGGGCCAGACCAGTGCGAGTACGACCACCAGCGCCACCACGACCACGGCCGATCCGGCCACGGCGACGGCGAGCTTCGGGGGGATGCGCCGTCGACGCTCGTTCGGCCCGGTCGAGGCCGGTCCCCACTGTGCCGGCGGTGCCGGTGCCCAGCCAGGGGCGGGAGTCGCAGGGGCGCCGTAGGAGTTGGTCATCGTCGTGTCCTTCGGGCTCATCCGGCGGTGGCCGTGGTGGGCGCGGTGACCACCTCGGGCTCAGACGTGCTGCGGTCACCGGTCGGGCTGATCGCGAACCAGGTGCCGCCGACCCCCTGACCGTTGCGGTCGCCGGGCGCGGTGTCCTTGGCGTACAGGTAGACGGGCCAGCCGCCGATGGTCACCTGGCAGGTGCCGTCGGCCCGCTCCACGTACCCGACCAACTGCGGGTCGATTCCACTCGGGTAGATCCGCCCCGGTCCCGCGACGAGCAGCGGCGGCCATGTCTTCGCGCAGTCCCCGTTGCAGGTGGACTTCGACGGCTTCGCGGTGTCCTTGTCGAACCGGTACAGCGTCCGCCCCTGCCCGTCGGCGACGTACGTGCCTATGTCGGCGGAGGCGGTAGCGGTCAACTGGATGAGGGTGTCGCCGCGCCCGGTGCCGGGCTCGGGTGAGAGCGGGACATCGGACGGGCCGCTGTAGATCCGTACGCGACCCTGGGTTTTCGCCACCGTCGGCGCCGCAGTCGGGGTCGCCGGAGCGGCGATCACCTCCGGCGACGTGTCGGCCTCGGCGGTCGGGCCCGGCGTGGCCGGCACCACCGTGGGGGCCGCTGCCGTGGGGGCCGCCACCGTGGCAGGCGTGGCGGGCCCGGTCGCCTTCTCACCACAGGCGGCCAGGACCGCCACGCCGGCCAGTGCGATCGCGGTCCGCGCGATCCGGCTGTGCAACAGCATCTCTCTGCTCCACCTCGTGTTCGGGGAGGACCGTGCCGGTACGCGCGATCCGGCACTCACACGGCGCGGGCGGCGAAGTGGTTCACCGGGACCGTGTCCACGAAGCCGGCCCGGCAACTGAACCGTTTCGGGCCACCGTCCGTGTGGGAGGCGGCAACGGTGAAGGGGCGGCCAGGAGGGACCGCCACGGAGCCGGCGAGATCGACCACACGA
>NZ_BOPA01000073.1 GCF_016863515.1 Micromonospora gifhornensis | reverse complement strand
ATCTGCGCGGACACGAACTCGGCTACGTCCTTGCGGTGTCCCGCAGCCACCTCATCCCGCTCGACGGCGGCAAGACCCGAGTTCGCGCCGACCGGATCGCCGCCGACCTGCCCGCCTCAGCGTGGCAGCGCCGCAGCGCTGGCGCCGGATCCAAGGGCCCCCGCTTCTACGACTGGGCCTGGCTCGATGACGTGTGCACCGACGCTGACCCCGACGACGGCGGCCACCACAGCCTCCTGATCCGCCGCAACACCACCACCGGTGAGCTGGCCTTCTACCGCTGCTGGACCCCACGCCCGGCCACCCTCGCCCAACTCGTGCGGATCGCCGGCATCCGCTGGACCGTCGAAGAAGCCTTCCAGGCCGCCAAGGGCCAGGTCGGCCTGGACCAGCACCAGGTCCGCCGTTGGGACTCCTGGCACCGGTTCACCACCCTGACCCTGGCCGCCCTCGCCGTCCTGGCGATCTGCGCCGCCGACGCGACCCACGACGACCCGACCGACACCGGACTGATCAAACTGACCGTCAACGAGGTCCGCCGCCTGATCAACGCCTGCATCATCCGCCCGATCAGCGACCTCGCCCACCATTTGCACTGGTCAGGATGGCGGCGCCAGCATCAAGCCCGAGCCCGACGATCCCACTACACACGCCGCCTCAACCTCGAACTTCAGCCATGATCCCGAACGGCGGCTGCCGTACTAGTACTCCAGCCGCACTTGTCTGGCCTTGAGTCTTGGCAGCTCGTCGGCTTGATCGACGCCTGGTTGCACCGGGCCGTGTAGCTGCGCACGTCGATGCTATTCGTGTGGTGGGTCAGGGGATCGCACTGTCTGTCTGTTGTGGTCACTTGTGAGGCAGGCAGGCTCTCGCGTTTGTGTTGATCGATGAAATTGTGGGCTGGCGGGCGGGGTTGGATGATCTGCTGGCGCGGTTCGCACACCGTTTCGGGCGGGCGGAGCCGCGTCGGCAGGCGCTGACTTACCTGGTCGGGTTGTTGTCGCCCTTGGCGACCAAGAACGGCTGGACCTTGGCCGAGGCCGCCGGCGACGCGACGCCGGATCGGATGCAGCGGCTGCTCAACAGGTCTGCGTGGGACCCGGACGCGGTCCGCGATGACCTGTTCGCCTACGTGAGCGAGCATCTCGGTGACGACGATGGGGTGCTGATCGTCGATGAGACCGGCTTTCTGAAGAAGGGGATCAAGTCGGCGGGGGTGCAGCGTCAGTACTCGGGCACGGCCGGGCGGACGGAGAACTGCCAGCTCGGGGTGTTCCTGGCCTACGCCAGCCCGCACGGGCGCACGCTGATTGACCGCGAGTTGTATCTGCCCCGCAGTTGGTGCGACGACGCCGCCCGTCGCGCCGAAGCCGGCATCGCTGCGAACATCGAGTTCGCCACGAAACCCGCGCTGGGCCTGCGGATGGTCGAACGCGCCATCACCGCCGGCCTGCCGGCAAGGTGGGTCACCGCGGACGAGGCATATGGGCAGGACTCCAAGTTCCGGACGTGGCTGCAGCAGCAGCGCATCGGCTACGTCCTCGCCGTGCCCTGCAACCAGCGGGTCCCCACCAAAGTCGGCAACTCCCGACCCGACGTCCTCGCGGCCAACGCGCCGGCCCTGGCCTGGAAGCGGCGCAGTTGCGGCAACGGCGCCAAAGGGCCACGACTCTACGACTGGGGCGTGGCATCCCTGCCCGGCACCACCGACGGACACGGCCACTGGCTGCTGATCCGCCGCAGCATCACCGACCCCACCGACCTGGCCTACTACCTGTGCTTCGGCCCCGCCGACACCCCCGACGAAGACCTGATCCGCATCGCCGGCACCCGGTGGGCGGTCGAGGAGTGCTTCCAGACCGCCAAGACCGAGGTCGGCCTGGACCACTACCAAGTTCGCCGCTACGACGCCTGGTACCGCCACATAACCCTCGTTCTGTGCGCCCACGCCTACCTCGCCGTCACCGCCACCCACGCCAAAAAGGGGGCACCGAATCCGATGACGGCCTCATCCCTCTCACCCTCGGCGAGGTCCGCCGTCTCCTGGCACACGTGATCACCACCACCCGACCCTTCGACCACATCCATCGATGGTCACGATGGCGCCGCCGACACCAATACCGCGCCAGAACAGCCCACTACCAGCGAAGACACCAACTTCATCAGGTGCGGCTGGAGTACTAGCGGGGCCGCACCTTGCCGGACGTGGGGGCCTCCAGCGCGACAGCGACAGCCTCGAACTCGGCCAGGGCGGCAGTGAGCTCGGGCCGGTCGTCACGAATAGCTCGAAGCTCTGCTCGCTGAACTCGGGCGTCCTGAGACCGGATGGACAACCTGCATCTGCCAGTCGGTGAACGCCGCCTGCGACCCGAGTTGCTGGTTGGCGGCGTCGATAAGGGCGATGTAGTCGCGTTCGCTGAAGCTGCGCCGCTCGGCGATACGACCGGCTACCAGAGGCCCCCTTTCGGCAGCCTGCGCCTACTTGGAGGTCAGCTCCCGCGCCAGCCGATCCAGACCGCCCTTGATTAGCTGCGCGTACGCGTCATCGCCAAGCGCGCCGATCCCCGCCTGCGCACACTGGAGGAACTCGCGGGCGCGGCCGAGATCGCCGAGCTTTCGGTAACACTCACCCAAGTTGAGATGCAACGACGGATACAAAGCGGCCACCGACATCGGCACCCCAGCCTGCGCAAGCCGGTCGTCGGTGAGCAAGCCGGCCGCTGTCAGCGCCCGCTCGTCCCAGACCAGCTCCTGGTGCACGTTGTCCTGCACATCGGCCATCGAGTGCGCCAGGACGCAAACATGCAACGGATCGCCGCGCTCACCACCGATCTCATCCCAGATCTGCGCAAAAAGGTCGCGAGCAACCTCACGCTGGCCCTGCTGATGATGCAACTGCACCCCTTCATTGATGCGAGCGAGGATTTCATCGGCGATCATCAGCTACTCCTGCAGGGCTCATCTCGACGATGGCGCGGATCGTACTTGCCTCAACACCCAACGGCAGACCGTCCGAGCCGCCCAACTCCCATAGGGTGAAGCGTCGACCTTGATAGAGGAGCCGCCGGTGATCAGGTCAGTGGTGTTTGATGTCGGTGAAACGCTGCTGGATGACACACGGGAATTCCAGGCATGGGCTGACTGGCTGAGCGTGCCACGACACACCCTGTCGGCCCTGGTGGGGATCGTCGTCGCGCAGGGCCGCAACAACGCTGAAGCCTTTCAGTACTTACGCCCCGGCATTGATCTCACTGCGGAGCGAGAGCGGCGGGAGGCAGCAGGCCTCGGTGAACAGATTGGCGAGGCGGACCTGTACGCCGATGTGCGTCCCGCCATGACCGAGTTGCGCAGACGCGGGGTGTGGGTCGGGGTGGCGGGTAACCAAACCGTCCGGGCTGCTCACCTGCTGCGCACGTTGGCCCTTCCCGTCGACGCTATTGCCACCTCCGGCGAGTGGCAGGTCGCGAAGCCGGACCCGCTGTTCTTCGCCCGGGTTGTCGAGTTCGCGCCAGGGGAACCGAGCGAGATTCTCTACGTCGGTGACCATCGAGACTACGACGTCACCGCTGCACACGCGGCCGGCCTGCGGCCAGCCTTGATCAAACGCGGTCCCTGGGGGCACCTGTGGGCCGACGACCCCGCCATTGCCGACACCGGGGCCTGGGTGCTGGAGTCGTTGGAGGAGCTAGCGGATCTGGTCCGACCGAGTTAGCCGATGGCTCCGGCTGCCCACGTCGCGAACTCGTCGAAGGAACTGCCAGATGCAACGACAGGACGTAACGCACTGACAGCGTCCCGAACGTGCGGATGAATCCGAGTGTGTTCCGGTGCTGCCGTCCTCGCCTCCCACAGGGATTCGACGGCTCGCTGCGGCGAGCCGGTCTGAATGTGGGCGCGGGCCAGGTCGATGTAGAAATGGGACCGCCGCTCGCTGGGGACAGAGGCGGGGGGAACCCAGCCCGCGGCGGCACGAAGGGCAGCGTCTGGCTCACCGGAGTCGAGAGCCAGTGTCACTTCGTGGATCCGGACAGAGGAAGGCCCGAAGGCGGTGCCGTGATACTCGCCGTCGGGCAGCCTCCGCGCGCACTCGCTGGCTTCCCTCAAATGGTCATGGGCATAAGACGGTTGACGGGCCAGGCCGGCAAGCACCGCTGCCCGCATGTGCAGCGCACCGTACGTCGCCCGCCCTGCTGGCTGGCTGATGCCGCTGATGCTGGTTGCCGCTTCCTCCAGGAGCATGCGGCCGAGTTCGGGTCGGCCGTTGTGGAAGAACAGTTCTCCACGTACGTACTGGGCGGTGCCGATGACGGTCGGGTCGGACGTGTCCTGGGCGACCTTGGTCATCATGGTGATGATCCTGGCGGACAGGTCGTGGTGGCCGAACTTGTCCGCGAGAGCATCAGCGGCTCGGTATGCCTGCGTGAGGAGGGCCGCCGTGAACTCTCGCCGCGCATGGATCGAGGAGCGTTGAGCACGGTGAAGCTCGTCGAGTAGGGCGGGGATGACGATGGCGAGTTTCCGGTAGTTCGAGGTGAGGCGCAGGCGTACGACATGGTCCACCGCCGTCCGTAACTCGGCTGCGGGGCGGACCGGACCGTCTGGCGGGATGTCGAACGCATCGAGGCAAGCCCGCAATCCGCTCAGGTCAACCTCAGGTGTGGTGGCGGGGACGCGGAACGGTTCTGCCGACCCGGGACCGTTCCTGTCGGGATGCGTGCGCCGCGGGCTGTAGAGACCGAGATCCGCATCGGCGACCGCGCTGAGGACCTGACGCAGAGCGGCACGGCGCTCGGGACTTGGCCACCGGTGCTCCCCACGTTCCAGCTTGCCGACCCATCGGAAGTCCACGTACAGAGCGGCGAGACTCCGGCCGGGATAAAGACGGTCAAGAGCCGCGTTGACCGCGTCGGCCAACTCGACTCGGGACATGCACTGCCCAGGCCGCACCGGGGAAGACAACCTTCGCCGGGCACCACTGAGGATGGTGTTCGGCCTGATCGTTGTGTCCGGATGGCGAGGCACCGTCTCTCCCGTCGACCGAACGTGCCGGCCCTGCCGACTATGCCACACCCACGCCGACCGGAAGATTCGACCGTAGCGGGGATCAGGAGCGAATTTGCCGCCCATGATCCGCGCATCAATCAGCGCGATGAGGAACGTTGGCGTGTCCAGACGAACGGATTTTCTGCCTGACCTTCAGTTGTCGGTTACCTCTTCCGTCACCACACGAGGCCACCCCAGGAGCACCGGGATGGCCTCGTGTCGACGACAGGCAGGGAACAGGATCAGGCTGCGGCGGGGTGTTCGCCTTCGCCGCAGGAACGTGTGGGGCTGGAAAGGTCGCCTCGAGCGATGGCGGCGGCGCCGATGCGCTCGGCGCGTCGGCGGCGCATCCGCAAAGCGGACGGCGCCAGGCCCTGCGTGGCAGCGAGGTGCTCGATCAGCGCGTCGCCGAAGCGGGTGGCGCTGATGAGTTCGGCGGCGTCGGCGGTGATCAGGCCGGTGGCGGCTGCTCGACCGAGCAGCAGGTCGGGGTGCCCGTATGGCATCTTCGGCGACCGTGATCCCGTGGTCAGGTCCAGGGGCAGTTCCTGGCTGTCGTCGGTGGTGATGACGCTGATGCCGGCCCGCCAGGCGGCCCAGCACAGCCGTAGCCACAGGCGGGGTGTGTCGAGGTCGGCGGTGCGCAGGGCGTGCAGGAATCCGGCGAGGACTTCGGAGTCGACGTCGTCGGCGTGCCGGGGGTGACCGCGGCTGATCTTCGCCGCGAGGTGTGTCAGTGCGGGTAGTGCGACGCCGATCGCGCCGACGCCCACCCGAGAAGCTCAGCAGCCCGTCGTGGCCGAACTCCAAGCGGCGAGATGCAGCGTCCAGGCGTGATTGGTGCAGATAGGTCGCGTTGGTCAGGTACGACAGGATCCCAGGCCGCCGTGGGGATAGGCGGATTCTGCCAACCTGGTCGTCGGTCGGCATCTGCTCATGTCGACGTGCGTGTGTTTACCCTGAGGGCTGTCTCGTCCTGCGTTGTGGTTCGTCCGGGTACCGAAACGTGGTCGTGCCGTCTGATGGAGAGCGCCATCATTGCTCCGTGACCAGCTTTCCTGCGCAGGCGCGCCGCGTCCGCGACAGCACGCTCTCGCCGCAGCGCAGGCTTTATGCATTGCGGGAGTGCGCTCTGCACTGTTCCCCGTACGGATTCCGCGCCACCTGGCACCATCTGGTCGTCGCCGCCCGTATTCCACGCAGTCTCACCGACGATCTCGACGCGCTCGTGCGTGCCGTTGACGAATTGCAGCGGACGCGCGACGTGGTCGTGCCGCGTGCGCAGGAGTTCGCTGCCCTGCGGCGTCGAGAGAAGGCCACTGGCAGGCGACTCCCACGGACGCTGCCACCCTGGAACTCGTGGGGCTGGTCCCGGATCGCCTACTGTCCCGACCCTGAGCATCACCCGACGGAACCTCTCGCCACGGTCGTGCAAGCGGTCCTTGATCGCCGCGATGCCGGAATCAGCGTCGACAGGCACTGCCTGGTCTGCGGCGTCGAGAGGCGCCGCCCGGGCCGCGCATGCCCGACCTGTGGCGTCCATCCGGACGGCCCCGCCGCACGCTGGCGTGCCTTTACAGCCGAGGAGCGCTGGCAACGTGTCTGGCGCCGTGAGCTAGACGACCGGCCGACGCCGCTCGTCCCTTGAGTTCGAGGTGCCCGGATTTGCCGTACGGTGAGCGCGGAGGGCGGTCAGTCGAACCAGTTGAACAGGAGGTCGCCGAGCCGGCTCGGCTGGTGGTAGGCGATATCCCGGCGTTCATCTTCGGTCAGAACATGCAGGTGCCGCTCGTGGAGCGGCTGATTCAGCTCTGCCGTGGTGGCGACCCGCAGCCCTGCGCGCCGGTAGATGTTCCTTCTGGGACGTCAACGAATACCGAGTGGATCATGTGAAGGTCTCGCCGTTCGGCTTCAGCGACCAGGAAGACCCAAGCGGTTGACGAGGTTGCTCAACCGCTTGGCATCACGCAGTCGCACAGTTTGAGTCGACCGTCCGCTCCTCGACCGAGGGCGTGACCACACCATGCAGTGCCCTGGCGCTGTCATACAGCATGGCCAGCCAGGTGGCGTCGGTGGCCTGATCCAGGTGCGGCGTGGTCACTCTCGCCTGCAGCAGATGGATGGTCTCCATTCAGGGATCGTCCGGCATCGCGCGCGGCGCGGCCGGCGAACCTCAGGAGCAGACGCCTCCACCTGCGTTGAAAGCCAGTCAGCTCCTCGTATCCGCAGCTGGCGACCTCGCGCACGCATGTTGCACGGGTGGGAGCGCAGACTGAGCAGCATGAACGTTGTGGAGTTCGACGCGTTGGTCGAGCCGCTGCGTCAGAAGTCGGTGGCCTCGTTAGCTGAGCACGGCTTCGCGCTGATCGAAGGACGCACCGCCACCGTCGCCGAGGTCGCCGATCTGGAGAAGCAACTCGGTGTGACGTTGCCGGAGACGTACAAGGCCTTCATGATGCGCTACGGCGGTGGCATGGTCGGCTGCGTCGAACTGTTCCCGATCGTCAGCGCCGGCTCCGGCGGCGACGACGTCGAGTCGGTCAACGACCGGGAGTTCCCTGGCCGGACATTCATCGCGATAGCGCCGGTCGGCACCGGCGACCACTGGGGATTCCCGGTCGATGATGGTCACTGCCGCGAGGAGGTCTGGTTCCACTTCCACGACGGCGGCGACCCGGAGTTTGAGGCGGCCGACGTCCTGGAATTCATCGCGCGTCGTGGACTCAGGTTGTAGCGGCCAGGCCATCCGCTCCTGCCGCGATCCAAGCTGTCTTGACGAGGAGTTGCCCCGGCTGGTCGACGTCGCTTTACGGCATCCCGCCGCCGTCGCTCGAGACGCCTGCGTTATAGCCTTGGTTGTCGTCTCCGCCGTATCCCTTGCCGCGGATATTGCCCTTGTGTCGGTGACGCTGGTCGCGTCCGCTCTGGCGGATGGCGCGGCGAGCCTCCCTCAGCGTTCGATCGGACCTGTCCGCGTTCGCCCGTCGTCGGAGAAACAGCGCGAGGCCGGCAATGACAAGAAGGATGGCGACCAGCGACCCGACGATGAGCCACGCCCCTCTATTCATAGCACCGATCGTAGGTACGACAACAAGGCTGCCGTCGCCGACCTTGGAGAGCCGTCGACTGACGGCAGAAGTCCTCTTGCGCTGCTGCCCGGCGATACAGACGACAAGATCAGGTACGCGCTCATGCCGCAGACCGCGCGCCAGGTCAGCGTCCACTCGTGGCCGATGTTGCGGACGGTTCGGCTAGTACGAATGCCGTTCCTACACCTACGGCTCTCTGCTCGGCCACGGGACGGTCTGGGTAGTTCGATGTTGCGGTGACCCCTGACGAGCTTTCGGTGGCCCGGCTGGAGGCGCTGCGCCGCTCGGCACGGAATGGCCACGCCTGGGCCCTGATCGCGCTGGGCCCCCGGAAGCCGTCGGAGAGCTGACCAGGCAGGCTGGTTGAGGAGGAGCCGTATGACGAGGGCGCCCGCCAGTTGCTTGCCTCGGCGCTGCACGGCCTGCGCCGTACGGATGAGGCCCGCCCGGGTGTGCCGCTCCGGACTGACGTTGCTGCGGGGCTGCGGGGCTGGAGTGCGATGTGGAATCGGGCCTGCTGAGAGCGCTCGTGCCGCCGCGTAGCCGGGCCGGGAGCCAGCGTTGATCGCCGACAGGGCTCCGAAGTGGCGCAGTCGAGGGCGTCGGGGCATCCCGGCGACGGCCGTCCTGGCTACGGGGCGGCGAAGGTTTCGCGCAGCGCGGGGTCCAGCGGGCGGCCGGTCGTCGGCTCAATGAACAGGTCGGCGAGGAGCAGGTCGGCCAGGTAGGTGGGGTTGATTCCGGACTCCTTGCCACCGAGAGCCTGTGCCGCGCCGCCCAGGCACAGGGCCGCTCGCGCCGCGGCGGCCGGCAGCCGGGCGACCCGGCGGCGGCGACCGACCGCCTCGGCGATGCGGGTGAGCATGTCGGTCCAGGTGAGGTTGACGTCGGCGACCGGGATGTCCGCCCCGCTGGCCCGCTCCAGGGCGTCCACCGCGATCTCGGCCACGCTGCGCGCCGAGGTCGCGGCGGTCCCGCCGGTCGGGGCTACCAGCGGGGTACGCGAGCGCGCCCACCGGTCCAGCGGCCCGGCCCAGTTGGGTAGCCGGTCACCGGCCCGACCGAAGACGAAGGGCAGTTCGAGGACGGCGACCGGCAGGTCCGGGCCGGCCGCCGCCCGCCCTTCGCGGGCCTGCTCCAGGCGGCAGCGGATGTACGTGTGCCGCTCGGCGAGGCGCCACTGCGGGTGGAGCCGGTCGAAGTAGGTGTAGTACGAGCCCATCACGACGCCCCGGGTGAGACCTTCGCGGCGGGCCGCGGTGCACAGGCGTACCACCGGGTCGACGTTGTCCCGACGGAACGTCGGATAGATCGGTTTGGGCAGTGGCCGTTGCTCGTCGGTGCGGGTGGCGTACACCACGCCGTCGTGCCCGGCGAGCAACCGCCGCAGGTCGTCGACCGAGGCGGATTCCACGTCGAGGCGGTGGGCGACACCGTCCCGGGCGGTGCGGGCGACTGTGGTCGCGTCATGGCCGTGTTCGCGCAGCACCGCCACCACGCTGGCGCCGATCAGGCCGCTGCCACCGATCACGAGAATCCGCATACCGCATCGTCCACTCCGGAGGCCGGTGGGTGTCAAGAGTGCGAACCGCTCGACCCGGGGCGTCGCCGCGGATGCGACAGTGCCGTGTTGCGGCCAGAATGGCGTTCGGAGGTGATCGGGGACGGCCGACCAACAGCGCGTGCCCAAGCTGTGCTCGGTGGTGCTGGACAGCACCGACGCGAGGGCGCTGGCGGAGTTCTACCGGCAGTTGCTCGGCTTCGTCTACCGGCCCGGCGACGAGCCCTCGGCGGACGGGCGTGGCTTGACCATCGACACGAAGTCGGCTGATCGCAGGTCAATGAAACAAGTAGCCGCGATCTGCTCGTCACCTAGGGCGACGGTAGGCGTCGGTCGTTAGCGGCCCGGTCATGCCCAGAACCTGCGCAGGCGCCCATCTTCATGGATAGGCAGAGGGGAACGCGGCGACGACGTCTCCGTCCGGGCGCACGGACGGGCAGCAGGGCGCGTCACCGTCCGTAGTCCAGCTTCGATGGCGGGTACGCTCGGCTCTGCCTTCGGTGGGTTCTGCTGGCCCGGCGATACGGGCCAGCGCGGCCAGCAGGGCGTCGCCGAATCCTGCTGACGTGCCTGACCTCGCCATGGGTTGTGCTGCCACTCGGTCCGATGCACCCGGTTGACGGAGCCCGAGTGCTGGCTCGCGGTTCAGATTGTGGGGCGGTCGAGTCGTGGTTTCCAGGTGTTGCGGTCGGTCCATGCGCCGGCACCGACTTGGGCGTGGGGGAACGGAGTGGTGTCGTGGCTGCGGGTGCCGAGGTCGGGGCGTTCCTTGCGTTCCTGTTCATCGACTTTGATGAGGCTGGCCATGGCGTCGACGTGTCGCTTCTCGGCGTCGCGGAGGTAGCCGATGAAGGTGTTCACCACGTCCAGGAATGCCTTCTCAGGGTTGGTGCATGCGGAGAAGGGGCTGTTGATCGCGTCGAGGTAGGTGTTGAGGGCGGTGATGAGGGTGCTGATTTGTTCGTAGCCGAGGCTGGCGTAGGCGTTGCGAAGGCCTTCGAGCATGGTGGCGGCGCGTTTGCCTTCGTCGGCCAGCCAGCGGGCCTGGGCTTCGAGTTGGGTGAGGTAGGTGATGGCCCGGTCGGCATAGTGGGTGAAGGCTTGCGCGGCGGCGCCTTCCCAGTACAGCTTGAGGTTGGCGAGTTCGCCGGCCATTTCGGCGCGTAGTTCGCTGTAGGTGTTGGCGACGGAGTGGATCAGGTCGGCGCGGTTGCGGATGATCGGGGGCGCGGATCGCCAGGCGTGGATCATGAGGTCGCTCAGTGGGAGTCGTTCACCGGTGCCCAGCTCGATCAGGAGCGCTTCGAGTTGCAGCAGGGTGCTGCGGTGTTCGTTGATGAAGGTGTCGAGGTGGTCGCCGCCGCCGTTCTCGTAGTAGGTGGTGCGGCCGCCGCTGAGGGCGAAGTTGCTGTGGATCCGTAGTGGTTCCTCGACGACGCGGGTGTGGGGCAGCGCCTCGTTGCGGGTGGCGGTCAGCCGGTCGTTGTCGTCGGGGATGGTCAGGACGGGGGCGTCGCCTGGCTGCATCCGGTAGTGGGGTGGGGCGAGGATGCCGGCGCCGCCGGGACGTACGCGGATCAGGTTGCCGTAGCCGTCGGCCAGTGGCAGGTAGGGCAGCAGATCCCGATTCACCACGTCGAAGGAGGTGGAGACGTGCAGGTCGGTGCCTTCGTAGTCGGCGGCAATCTGCAGGAGCCCGTCGGCCATGCGGTCCATCTCGTCGCGCGCGGTGTTGGCCTCTCTGACCCGGCTGTCCAGTGCCGCAGCCCAGTCCCTGCCGAGTTTGTCGGACACCCCGTCGAGAGTGCCCCAGGCAGAGCGGGGGATGGCTCCGATGTCGGTGAGGTAGCGGCGGATCGCGCTGTAACAGGTCGCGTCTTCGTACCGCTCGACACCGAAGGCCACCAACGCCCGGGTCTCCACGGCGAAAGTGGATATGTCAGTGCTCACCGTGTCCGCTCCTCATCGTCGGGCGGCTCGGGTGGGGTGAACTCGTGCACCCCGACGGGTGAGCCGAAGTAGTCGACGCGGAGCTGCCGGTACTGTCGCCGGTGCTCGGTGAGGGCCGCTACGAGCGCGGAGCGGATCTCGTCGGCCACATCCTGCTCGGTACACCGCCGCAGCAGGCCCGGTCGGATGCGGACATCGATGTCCCCGTCCTGGTCGCGGACAACCTCCACCCACTGCTTCGTGGAGATCCCGACAGCCCTGATCCGGGCCACGTCAGCGAAGTACCGTGCCAGGTTGTCCACTGTCGGCCTCCTACTCGCTGGCGGTGAGGGTCATCGTCAGGTCGGCGATGCGCTGCGCGGTGACCGTGGTGGAGGAGACGACGCCCGTGTCGGGCCGGTCAGGGCCGGTCAACGACACCACGATGTGTCCGTAGCGTGACGGCGAGGCCAGGAAGACGCGGGTGAAGGCCTTGGCGTTGATCGTCTCCGCGCACGACTTCGCCGCCTCATACCGGTCGGCGCCCGGATAGGGAACAGCCTCGCCATAGCAGGGGCTGTCGGACACCCGCCGGCGTAGCGTCTCGATGTCGGCGCCCTCACTGAGGCTGATGATGGCCTCACCCCGGTACGACTGGTCAGCTGCGGTGAAGGCGAATTCGCACCGCACCACCGACCGGACGGCCTCCCGCCGTGGCTGCACCTGCGTCACCGTCCACGATCCCGGCACCGCCTCCGGCAGCGCAGCGGCAACATCCCCGCAGGACGGCACCGTCTGATCCTCGCTCCACGGTGCCCACCGCCACAGCCCGAGCAGACCCACACCCAGCACTGCCACGCCGGCCACCACGGCAAGCTGCCTGCGCACCGGGAAGCTCACCACCCGGAGCGGCTGCCGCGAGACCCGCCGCGCTCGGCCGGCTGCTGCACACGCGCCCACGCCAACCTCACCGCCGCTCGCACCTGACCAGCCAGCGAATCCTCGGTATGCCGACGCAGGCCCTGCACCTGAACGCGAACCTGCCCATCAACGCCGGCAACGATCCGCACCGAACGGTCCGGCGACCACACATCCACATCCGAGGGCCGCGACACCTCAGCGGCCATCGGCGGACCTCTTCACGTGGCGTGCCCGTGAAGGACGCGATTCCCCACTGTCGCACCCAGCCCCCGTCCCCATGCCGGCGACCATACCAACGCCCGTCACCGTCTCGCTGCCCTGCGTGACCGCCCCGTCGGCGGGGATGGCAACAAGGTGAGGGTGGGGCAGTGGTGTCTGGCGGCTGGCGGGCTTCTCAGCCCGGTATCGAGACTCCGATGATCGTGGCGGTTGCTTGTACAGATCGGTCTTCGTGCATGGTGATCGTCTGGTCAGGCCGGAGATCACGCCACCCGTCGAGGGCCAGGGGAGCCAGACGAACCGATCCTGTCGCCCCCGGCGCCAGTTCGGGGGCGTACTCGACCCAGATCCGGGCGACACGAAAGTTGGGCTGACCCTCGGGCAGGTACTGGCCGATGTGCCACAGCGGCCGCAACACGCCCTTACCCGGTACGGGGGTTTGCCGGCCTCCCTCGGCGGCCGGCACGAGCGTCAGTTGGGCGCGGATGATCCCGTGGATGCTTTCCCAGCGCCGCCACCGGCACCAGGTGGCCGTGTCGGGAAGCCACATCAGCTCCGCGGCCTCGATCAGCAGGTCCCACCACTGCGCATCGGCAGGCCAGCCATCGAGGTCGGCGAGGAGATCAAGGGCGACTCCCCACTCGTTGTATCCGAGGTAATCCACTATGTCGGCGACAGTGACTCCGGCCTCGTTGGTGGCGTTGGCCGGAACCATCGTCACCGCCCGACCGAGCAGTTCAGGAACATCCACCTCGCCATTGTCCTGGCCACACCCCTACTCGGCGACGCCGTATCCAGGCGGTACACACCATGCGGCCGCACGAGCGCGGCCGTGTGGCGTCAGAGCCCGCTCGCAGAGGGCTGGGTCGGCCCCGGCAGTGCAAGGTTGAGGTCAAGTACATGCTCAGAGACGAGACATCGCTACTTCCGGCACTCACCCAACAAGGCATCCGGTCGTCCGAGCAGGGTACGCCAGGACGATCAGGCGTACGCACCCCTCACAGGGCGGTACGGGATGCCAAAGCGGGGCATTTCCCTGTGCCCTGCTGCGCACCCATAGCGGCCTGCACCTGTTTACCGTCAAACGGCCGTTGAACAAACACAAATTGACCTGGGGAGTTGCCCCCTGGTCCTGGACACTTGAGCCTTGGATCGTGATGGTCTGGGGAGATCAGGAGTCCCTGACAGATGGTGATGAAGCGCTACCCCGCTGAGTTCAAGGCCGATGCGGTCGTGTTGTACCGGTCTCGGCCGGGGGCGACGATCGCGCAGATCGCTGACGATCTCGGGGTCAACCGGGAGACGCTGCGGAGTTGGGTCCGCGCTGATGATCAGTGTCGGGGCGCTGCTGGGTCGGCCGCGTCGGCGGCGGGGCCGCAGGCGGGCGGCTCGGTCGAGGATGAGAACGCCGCGTTGCGCCGGCGGATCCGGGAGTTGGAGGAAGAGCGGGACATTCTGCGGAAGGCGGCCCGGTATTTCGCCGGGGAGACGCGCTGGTGAACCGCTTCCAGTTCGTCGCCGACCATCAGCAGCGCTACGGCGTGAAGCGGGAGTCGTGCGGGGTCATTGGTGCTGGGGCGCGCGGGAAGACCTCGACGTCAGGTCTGCCAGCCAGGCATGTCCCGAATGCACTTGCTTGAGCAGCCTGGACAGCGTCTCGCGTTGGGCAGGAGTCAGCAGCGGGAGGACGCCGTCGAAGTCCGCCTGGTCCTTGGGGCGTACGTGCTTGGCCTTGAAGAGAAGGACGAGTTCGGGGGTCAGGTACGGGATCCGGCTCGAGGTGTGTCGGATGATGTCGGCATAGGGCAGCCTGATCGTTTCGTCTCGCCGGCAAATCCATATGTCGCCGTCGTGCGGCTCACGGAAGACGTCAAGCAAGTAACGTCCCGTCTCCGGCTCGCGTAGCCACGTCTGCCGGGTGGCGGCCAGCACCTCCGGCGTCGCCGATTCCCAGATCCGAGCGGCGCCGACCGCGTCGAACGTGAACTCAGCGAAACGCTCGCGGATCTCCGGGAACCCTCCGGCCGGCACCGCGATCTCGATGTCGTGGTGCTCGCGGGTCTGCTCTCCACGGAACAGATCCAGCGCCCACCCCGCCGCGACGTACCACGGCACATCGATCCCGACCAAGCGCCGTGCGACATCGACCGGCCTCCAACATTGCGCCCAGCGGGCTTCGAGTGCCGCTACGTCGTCAGGCTGGATCTCCACACCGCCGCAGGGCAACTGGTCGTCCATCCGCCGAACATATCTGGGATCATCGACCGTCACTCAACATCAGCATCCGCACACGCCGCTGAAAGCTTGGTCGAGTCGGGCAGTTGTGGGCTCACCCCAGGAGGTGTCGGCGGTACTGCGGAGAGGGATCACTCTCCTCCATCCCGTTCTCGTCCAGCGCGTTGTAGATCGTCAGCCAGCCGTTGCTGAATCGCAGGCCTAGCGCCACGGCACCGTCCGCCAGGTCACCGCCGGTCCACTCCAGAAGCTCGACCGCCTCAAGCCTCTGCCCATGCCGACCAGCCAACAGGGCGGGAGCATCATTGCGCCAGC
>NZ_BOPA01000072.1 GCF_016863515.1 Micromonospora gifhornensis | reverse complement strand
GCCGGGGACATCAGAGAAATTGCGTACGGACCCGGGGTGCGCGGTGACAGCTGCAGCCAGGACGAGACGTTCCTGCGAGGACGGCAACCGGTGGGGTGGGCAGTCGAGCGACGCCCGAGCAGCGGACGGCAGGGGTCGGGCTGAGGCGACCCACGGTGTGGGTACTACCGCCGTAGACGTGACGGGCATGGCTAACCGGCTAGTACTCCAACGTCACTTCGCCTGTCTGCGCTGGTAGTGGGATCGGCGGGCTCGGGCTTGGGATGTTCGTCGCCAGACCGACCAGTGCAGGATGTGCTCTGGTGGGAGCGTCACGGCGAGGACGAAGGCGTTGAAGAGGTGGCGGATCTCGGCGACGGTCAGCGGAATGATCTCTGGGTCGGTGTCGGGCTGCCGCGCGGCGAGAATGGTCAGGACGGCGAGGGCGAGCATGGCCAAGGTGATGTGGCGGTGCCAGCCGGTCCAGCCTCGGACCTGGTAGTGGTCCAGGCCGACTTGGCCTTTGCCGGTCTGGAACAGCTCCTCAATGCTCCAGCGGGAACCAGCGACGGTGACGAGGGTGTGTAGCGGCGCCGGGCGGGGTGACCAGCACAGATAGAAGGCCAGCTCACCGGTACTGCGGTTGCGGCGGATCAGCAGACATCGATGCTCACCGGGGCTGGTGGCGGTGGTGATCCAGGCCCACAGGTACTCGCGTGGTCCTTTCGCCCCGGGTCCGCAGCTGTGCTGCTGCCACTCGCGGCTGGGGATCCGGTCGGCGAGGTCGTCGACGCGGATGAGGGTGCGGCCGTCGTTGACGTCCACGCGTCGGTCGCAGCCGACGGCCAGGACGTAGCCGATCCCGCGGTGTTCGAGGTCAGCGCGCAGTCCGGGGTCGGCGCCGTAGACCTCGTCGCCGGTAACCCACCCGAACGGGACTCCGGCGTCCAGGGCGGCGGCGATCATCTGCCGGGCCAGCGCAGGCTTCGTGGCGAACCCGACCTGGTCGGGGACGCCGGCGGCGGTGAGGCGGTCGGGCTGCTGACACCAGGTCGTCTCGGGTAGGTAGAGCCGACGGTCGATCATCGCCCGCCCGTGCGGGGCGATGTAGGCCAGGAACACCCCGACCTGGCTGTTCTCGATCCGACCGGCGGTGCCGGTGTACTGCCGCTGCACCCCGACCGAGGACAGGCCCTTCTTCAGGAAGCCGGTCTCGTCGCAGGCCAGCACCGCGTCGGGGTGCCCGAGCTGTTCGATCAGCCAGGCCCGAACGTCGTCGCGGACGGAGTCGGCGTCCCACACCGCCGTGCGCAGCAGCCGCTGCATCGCCTGCGGATCGTCGTGACCCGCCCGCTCCGCCAGGGACCAGCACGTCTTGCGTTCCACGCCCGACAGCAGTCCTTCCACGAACTGCCCGACGGTTCGACGGGGCTCAGCCCGCACGAACCGGTCAGCGACACGCGTTACCGCCTCGTCCAGGATCACCCGCCATCCGGCAGGGTCTACGCTGTGGCACGCGGCCACCGCACGATCTTCGATTGTCCTCACAAACCATCGATGATCAACGCGGTGGCCGTCTTCATACCCGCGCCACGCCCAACGCCGAACCCAAGTGACGTTGGAGTACTAGTCGTAGAGTCGTGGTCCTTTGGCGCCGTCGCCGCAGCTGCGGCGCTTCCATGCCAGGGTGGGCGCGTTGGCGGCGAGGACGTCCAGGCGGGAGTTGCCGACCGTGGTGGGGACCCGCTGGTTGCGGGGCACGGCCAGGACGTAGCCGATGCGCTGTTGCTGCAACCACGTCCGGAATTTCGAGTCCTGCCCGTATGCCTCGTCCGCGGTGACCCACTTCGCTAACAGGCCGGCGGCGATGGCACGTTCAATCATCCGCAGGCCCAGCGTGGGCTTTGTGGCGAACTCGACGCTCGTGGCGATGCCGGCTTCAGCGCGGCGAGCGGGGTCGTCGCACCAGCCGCGGGGCAGATACAACTCCCGGTCGACGGGGATCCGGACGCGACGGCCGAGTTGCTGCGCCGCGCCGACATGCTCCTGCAGGCCCTGCGGATGACGGACCCCGATCCCGGCGGGACGGCCGCGGTGGCCCGCTACATCGGGACCGCGCGGTTGCTCGCTGGCCGGGACAATCCCCCGATCGACGGCACGACGGCCGACATCGCGTGGCTGCTCCGGCAGACCGGTCACCGCGATGAGGCTGTCGACTTCGCCGAACACGGTCTGGCCAACCTGCGAACCGAGTTCGATGGTCGCAAGGTCATATATGCGACCGAGAGCGTCCAGCTGCTCGACATGATCAAGGTGGCCCATATCCGGCTCGTCGCGCTGCTGCTCATGGATGCCATCGACCGCGGCGCCGAGGACCAAGCCGGCGAGCTGGTCGAGGAGCTGACCACGCTCGACGTCTCCGGGGTCAGACCGGACTGCTGGGCCGAGGCCGCGTGCGCGGTTGCCCTCGCATTTCGGCGTTTTCCTGCTCCTGCCGGACCTTCCTCGGACCGGGCGAGTGGTGGGCATCGCGTCTGCAGTGATGGGTGCGCTCGTCGCCGAGGGGGATCTGCGCTGGTTCGCAGTGGTTGGGCCGCTGCTTGCGGCGTTGCCGGAGGATGAAGCAATACTGGCCTGGGCAAGCGGTCGTCGGTTCGAATCCGGCCGTCCCGACAAAGAGGAAGCCCTGACCAGCGGAAACGCGGTCAGGGCTTCGACTTTCTTCTATGATGTTTTGAACCGTCCCCCGAAAACCCCCCGTTTACCGGGTGCGGCATTCAAGTTTGTCATCGGTGTGCATCGTTGGGTGTGGGGATGTGTGTTGCCGGTTGGGGTGGGCGGCGAGGCGTTGCAGGACGTCGGAGACGTCTGGGACTTGGACGGGTTTGGCGGATGTAGTAGGTGGTGGTGACCTCTTCGCTGGAGTGGCCAAGTTGTGCGGCGGCGCTCTTTCGTTGATGAGGGTGGCGACGGTTTGCGGAAGGTGTGTGGGGTGTCCGCGGCGGCAGTTTGCGGGCCATGAGCATGCCGACGGCGGACCGAGTTGCTCAAAGCTCATCCGCTCACCCACCAGCGCCGCCTGATCAGCGACTGATCCCGCGAAGAGGGAATGGGCCTATCCGCTCGGCACGGCTGATGGCCCCGCGTGCTGACGCGCGGCGGCAATCAGGTCCGCCGGGTAGCCGGGTTCGGGCGGGCGATGATTTCGCCGGGGGTGCCCTGCTGGACCGGCACCCCTTCGTGCAGCACGATGATCTGGTCGCAGTTCTGCACGGCCTCACCGAGGTCGTGGGTGATGAACAGGACGGCCAGGCCGATGCCGTCGGCGAGGTGGCGCAGGGTCGCGGCGATGCCGGCCCGGGTGGAGACATCCAGCATGGAGGTGGCCTCGTCGGCGATCAACAGCACCGGATCACCGGCAAGGGCGCGGGCGATGGCGACTCGTTGCCGCTGTCCACCCGACAGCTGATCGGGACGTTTGTCGACCAGGTCGGTAGGGAGTCCGGCCAGGTCGAGGGCTCGGCTGATCCGGGTCGGGTGCAGGTGGCGGGGGGTACCGGCGATCCGCAACGGCTCCGCGACGAGGTCCGCGACCGTCATCGCCGGGTGCAGGGCACCGTATGGGTCCTGGGCGACGAAGCCGAGCCGGTGTCGTACGGCGCGCAGTCGCCGTCCCCGCAGGCGGGTCAGGTTGGTTCCGGCGACCTCGACCCGAGCGCCTCGCCCGGGCGCTGCCGGTGCGGCGGGAGGGCAGGCGTGACAGGCGGTGATCCGGTCGGTGCCGCCGGCGACACCCGACCGGATCACCACCCCGGTCAGTTGTCCGGCGGTGTCGCGGTGGCGGCGACGAGCAGGGACAGCTCTCGGACGAGGTTGTCCAAGGACTGGCCACTCTGCGCGCGGAGCAGTCCGAGGCTCAGGTCCGCCAAGAGGTAGAAACCGAGGGTCTTGGCCTGCTCGGAACTGAACGCGGCGAGGAGTTCCTCGGCACCGCCGAGGTCACCGCGATGCTTGGCCGCGATGACCCCGGCAGCGCGCTGCACCAGTTCCGCCGCGGCCGGGGTGAGGCCGGTCACGCCGGTCAGATCTTCGGCGCGGCGGCGCGGGCGGCATCGAACCGGGCGATCACGTCCGACCAGTTCACCAGGTTCCACAACCGGTCCACGTAGTCCGGTCGCACGTTCTTGTACTGCAGGTAGTAGGCATGCTCCCAGGCGTCGAAGACCAGCAGCGGCGTGGTGCCCTGGCCTACGTTGCCGTGGTGGTCGTAGACCTGTTCCACGATCAGTCGCTGCCCGAGCGGCTCCCAGGCCAGCACGCCCCAGCCGGAACCCTGCACACCCTTGGTCGCCGCCGACAACTGGCCGGCGAACGCCTCGAACGAGCCGAAGTGCTCGTCGAGCGCCGCTGCCAACTCGCCGTCGGGGCGGTCACCGCCGTCTGGGGACAGGTTGCCCCAGAAGATCGAGTGCAGCACGTGACCCGAGAGGTTGAACGCGAACGTCTTCTCCAGGCCGACCAGCGTGCCGAAGTCGCCCTTGGCGCGGGCTTCGGCGAGCTGCTCCAGACCGTCGTTGGCGCCCTTGACGTACGCGGCGTGGTGCTTGTCGTGGTGCAGTTCCAGGATCTGTCCCGACATCGCCGGCTCCAGCGCGCCGTAGTCGTAGGGCAGGTCGGGCAGGGTGTAGACAGCCATCAGAGTTCCTCCAGGGTTGCTGCCAAGATGATGCTCTTGCCACTATCTTGCAATAGAAGCGGTGATGGCGCGGCGAGGAGGGCGGTTGACCACATCGAAGACCGACCGCGTGAACGCCGCGGTGCGGCGGCTGCGTCGCGCCGGCCTACGTAACACCGCCGCCCGACGAGGAGTGCTCGACCAACTCGCCCATGCGGTAGGCGGCCGCGGGCACCTCACCGTGACCGAGTTGCACCACGCGCTGCTCGCCCATGGTGTGGCCGTGGAACTGTCGACAGTGCATCCGGTGCTGCGGCAACTGGTCGAGTGGGGCACCGCGCACACCGTGCCGGTCGGCCGAACGACCACGCTCGGTCTCGCCGACGACGCGCACCACCACGCCGTCTGTGGCGCCTGCGGCGACATGCGGCAGTCGCCCGAAGCGGTCGACGCGAGCCTCGCCACCGCACGCGCCGTCGGGCCAGATCTGCCCGCCCAGCCCGGCGGTGTCGTCGTCTACGGACGGTGCGCGGGGTGCCGGACAGCGACCCGATAAGGGCACAACCCGTCGGCGTACGGTCGGCCCCGACGACGGTGGGATCAGAGCGCCCACCCCGTGCCCGCGGCGCCGGCACGGGCAACCGCAGCGGGCTGGCCGACAGCTATCGACTCGCCCTGCGGGCGATGGCACTGGCCAACGCACGGCTCGACGATCTCACCGACGCGCGGACGCTGCTGGCCGACCATCCCCCACTGTCCGCCGTCGTGGACACCGACCTGCACAGGCTGCAGGTGGTCGGACATCGCCTGCGTCAGGTGTTCCAGAGCGTGACGGCAGGCGGCGAGCGGGAGGCGGTGGACGAGCTCAAAGCCCTGCTGGCCCGGTACCGATTCCGGCCAATGATCTCCGGCACCTCGGCGGTCGACTGGCCGTGCACGTCGCCACACCTGGCACACCGCGCTCGGTCGAGTACGTCGCCGCCGCCGTGTGGGGACTCGCCGTGTGGCTGTGTGAACGGGGTATCGACCGGCTCGGCGTCTCGCGGAACCACGGTGCCCGACCGCGTTCCTCGACGACAGCAGCAACCGATGCCGCCGGTTCTGCTCCGACCGGTGCGCCACCCGCCACCACGTCCGCGCCCACCGCGCCAGACACCGCGCCACCCAGCCCTGACCACTGCCCAGGGAAGCCGGTCGATGGTCACGGCGCAGCCGGTGGAATGAGGAGCTTTACCGAGTGTGGCGACCCAGGTAATCGGGAGCCGAGCCCGATCCGGACTGAGCTTCCCCATCCGCACCCGGACGAGGCCGACCTTTACGCAGACCTGCTCACCGACCGGTATGCTCCGGGGATCGATGGTTGTTCTTAATCCCTTGTGGCGGTCACGTCGGATGGCTGATCCGGCTGGAGGGGGTCCCCACCCGTCACGGTGACATACGGTGCGTGTCTGGTCGCGGATTGACAGCGGCTGTGGGGTGGACGAGACTGGCGCGACAATTGAACAGCCGCGTGTGCGTGCGGGGGAAGTCCGGTCGAAGTCCGGCGCTGGCCCGCAACGGTGGGCCGCCAGGGGTATCCCTGGTGGCGAGCCCGAATACCTGCCGTGCCCGCGAGTCCTGCTCCTCACCCGTCGTGGCCCACGGGTCGGAGGCCGGCCAGTCGCGCCCTCGCCGGGCGGGCCGGGTTCTGATGACCGCCGGGCCGGAAAGGCGCTTCCGATGGTCGTCCGCCTGAGCCGGCACCGCCTGCTCGCCCTGTTCTGCGGCGTACTCGCCGCTCTCACCCTGGCCACCCCGGCGGTCGCCGCGCCCACTCAGGTGGGTGCCGTCCGGCCGGATGCGGCCGCTGGTTGGCTGGCCCGCCAACTCGTTGACGGGGAACGTTTCGAGACCGTCTTCGACGGCGTCGCGTACCCGGACCAGGGGCTGACCCTCGACGCGGTCTTCGCGTTCGCTGCCGCCGGTGCCGCCGACGACTTCGGCGCCCAGGCCCTGGCCTGGGTCACCCGACCGGGCGTTCGCGACGGGTACATCGGCGACGGAGTCACCGAGGCGTACGCGGGTGCGACCGCCAAGCTTGCCCTCGCGGTCGCGGTGCGCGGCGGTGACCCGACTGACGTCGGCGGTGTGGATCTCATCGCCCGGCTGCGCTCGCTCCAGTCGCCCAGTGGCCGTTTCACCGACCTGTCGGCGTGGGGTGATTTCAGCAACGCGTTCAGCCAGTCGTTCGCCATCCTCGCGTTGGACCGGACCACGCAGGGCGTGCCGGCGGCCGCCGCCGGGTGGCTGGCCGGCACGCGGTGCCCCGACGGCGGCTATCCGCTGCTGGCGGCGCAGCCGGTCTGTGTCTCCGATGTGGATGCCACCGCCGTCGTGGTGCAGGCGTTGCGTGCCGCCGGCCGGTCGGCCGACGCCGCTGCGGGGCTGCGCTGGCTGGTTTCCGTGCAGCGCGTCGACGGCGGTTTCGCCAGCGCGGGCGGGGTCGCGAATGCGAACAGCACCGGGTTGGCGGCGCAGGCGCTGCGCGACGGGGGTCGGCCGGTGGCCTGGCTGCGGGCCCGGCTCTTCCTGGCCGGACTACAGGTCGGCTGCGCCGCGCCGGTGGCCGACCGGGGAGCGGTTGATTTCGACGGTGGGGTCTTCGACCCGGCGACCGCCACCCGCGCCACCGCCCAGGCCGTGCTCGGCCTGACCGGCACCGGATATGCCCGGCTCACCACGGCCACCGCGTCTCCCGGTGCCCCCATCCTGCGCTGCCGCTGACGGTCCAGACAGCGCCCGTCCCCTCGAAGGAGTGTCCATGTCCTTTGTCCAGATTCCCGTCCGTAGGTGGCTCGCCGGTGTGCTGGCCACCGCCGTAGTCGCTCTCGGACTGATCGCTGTCGAACCGTCCCCGCGGGCTGCGCAGGCCGCCGCGTGCACCGGGACGTCCGGTGTCACCGTGGTGGTCGACTACGGTCCGCTCGGTGGCGGCGTCCAGGTGGCGTGTGCTCTCGGTGACCCGGCCACCGGGCTTGCCGCGCTGCAGGGCGCCGGCTTCACGGTGACCGGAACGCAGCGGTGGGGCCTGGGGTTCGTCTGTCGGATCAACGGTCAACCGACCGCCGCGACTGAGCCCTGCGTCAACACCCCGCCGGCCAGCGCGTATTGGTCGTACTGGCACGCCTCGGGCAGCGGCGCCGCCTGGACGTACAGCACGCTGGGGGCGACGAGTTACAACCCGGCGCCGGGCACGGTCGAGGGATGGTCCTTCGGTGCCGGTGTGGCACCCAGCATCACCGCCCCCTGACCTGCAGATCGGGCTGATGAGCCGCTGACGCCTGCCGGGTGTCGACGCCGTCTGGCACCGTAGGGTGACCGCACGGTACGGTGTCGACACCCGGTGTGCCGGGCACACAACTGAATGCGTCCCGTTCGGGGGGAAGCCGGTAAAAGCCGGCGCTGACCCGCAACCGTGAGCGAGCCCTGTCTCGCGAGCCGGAATGCCCCGAATCGGACGAGCGGCTTCCACTGTCGAGGTCTACAGGGTGAAGTCCGGGCAGCCGACTTTCGGCACGTCGTCGCGACGGCGTTGCCGGTGCCTTCCGGAGCTTTCACCGACCGCTCTGCGAAAGGCACCCCTGATGCCCACATCCCCGCTCCGGCGCGTCGGCGCCGGTCTCGGCGTCGCCGTCGTCACGGCGCTCGCCATCGTCGTCGCCACACCCCCTTCTGGGGTGGCCGCCTCCTCTGCGGCCCACAGCGCTGCCGCGCGTGACGCCGCAGCCTGGCTCGCCGGCGAGTACGCCGACGGTGTCCTGCCCGGGCCGTTCGGTGGTGCCGACTGGGGCCTCACCATCGACGGCATGCTCGCCCTGGCCGCCACCGGCGTCGACCCGTCGACCCGGCAGGCGGCGACCGCGCAGATCGCCGCGAACGTGCGCTCCTACAACAGCTACGACGACTGGGGCATCGAGGGCTTCACCGACGGTGGCGCCACCGCGAAGTTGCTCTATGCGGCCTCCGCCGCCGGCGCCGATCCGACCGACTTCGGTGGCTGGGACCTACGGGCGGAAACCCTGGCGCTGGTCTCCGGGGCGCACACCGGTCACCAGCACGGTCGGATCACCAGCCGCACCACCGACGAGTCCGGCCAGGACCCGTCCAACACCTTCGATCAGAGCTTCGCGGTCCTCGGTCTGGCCCGCAGCGGCGGCGCACCGCAGGAGACGGTCGACTTCCTGGTCCGGCAGCAGTGCGCGGCCGGTGGGTTTCGGCTGTACCCGGATGCTGCGGGCGCACCGTCGCCGTCCTGCGACGCCGAGAGCAACGCCACGCTCGATGTCGATTCGACCGCGATGGCCGTCCAGGCGCTGCTGGCCGCGGGTGCCGACGACGCGGCGGGACGCGGCGCGGACTGGCTGGTGGCACAGCAACGCGCCGACGGGTCCTTCGGTGGGTCCGGGCCGACCAGCGGCGCGAACTCCAACAGTACCGGCCTCGCCGGTCAGGCACTCGCCGCGGCCGGTCGCGACACCGAGGCCACCCGGGCCGCCCAGGCCCTGGCAGCGCTGCAGCTCACCGGAGCCAACGGTGGTGCCGCTACGGCTGACGCAGGAGCCATCGCCTACGACACCGGCGCGCTGACCGAGGCGGTCGACGAGGGCATCGCCGGCAACCTTCGGGACCAGTGGCGTCGCGCTACCGCCCAGGCGCTGCTCGGCCTGGCCCAGGTGCCGCTCGGCCGGATCGGTCTCGATCCGCCGCCCACCGGCGGCCCTACCCCGTCGACCAGCGCGTCGCCCACGCCCACCGGCTCGCCCGCACCGTCCGCGTCACCGACGCCGACCGACGCGCCGACCGCCAGCCCGACGCCGAGCGCGTCGCCGAGCGACACGCCGACCGCCGGCCCGACGCCGAGTGACACGCCGTCCACGCCTGTCGCCACGCCGACCGTGAGCACCAGCCCGGTCGCGGGCGGACCGGGACGCCTGCCGACCACCGGCGTGGCCATCGGCGGGTACGTGCTCACCGCGCTGCTGCTCGTCGGCGGGGGAGCGGTGCTGCTGGTGCTGGGCCGCCGGCGGGCCACATGAGCAGCCGGGCGGTCCGTGCGGCAGTGGTGCTCGCGGTGACCGCCGCGAGCACGGCCGTCGGGGCGGCTCCGGCCCAGGCCGCCGGCCGCGCCGGTCATTGTCCGGACGCCGACGGGGTGACCGTGGTGGTCGACTTCAAGGAGCTCGGCGGTGGGGTGGTGGTCCGCTGCGCCCCGGGCGACCAGGCCACCGGCCTTGCCGCGCTGAAGAGCGCCGGCTTCCAGATCACCGGCACCCTGCGCTGGGGCGAGGGCTTCATCTGCCGGATCGAGGGTAAACCCTCGGCCGCGACGGAGAAGTGCGTGGACACCCCGCCGGCCAGCGCCTACTGGTCGTACTGGCACGCGCCGGACGGCGGTGCCTGGACGTACAGCGACAAGGGGGTCCTCAACCGCAAGCCCCCGGCGGGCAGCTTCGAAGGCTGGTCGTTCTCGCTGAACCGCAGCGCCGACAATGCGCCGCGACCCGCGGTGGCACCGAACCGGCCGGCACCGCCGCGCACCACACCACCGGCACCGCCGCCGCCCCGCACCTCGGCACCGGCCCCGCCACCACCCGCACCTACCCCACCAGCACCGGGCAACCCGCCACCCGCCCTCCCGCCACCGACCGCGGACGCACCCGTGGCACCCGGCGTCGGCACCCCGACCGGTGCAGGTGGTACGCCCGCCGCCTCGGTCCCGGTCGCGCCGACCGGCGACCCGTCGGGCCCTGCGCCGCAGGTGCCGCCGACGGCGAGCGTCGTTCCGCCCCTGGGCGCCGCCCCCGTGCCGTCGACCGACCCGACGGGCTCGCTCCCGCCGGTCGAGGTGACCGGGGCCCGGGACGGCGACGGTCTGCCGCTGGGCACCCTGGCCGGGCTGTTCCTGCTGGTGGCACTGGTCGGCGGCGGTGTCCTCGCGGCCCGTCGTCGGCGTACCCCGGATGACTGACCGGGCCGTCGTCGACAGCGGACCGCCCGCCCGGGTGTCGGCGTGGTCCGGGGTCCGGTCCGTCCGGGCCGGCCGGCTACCGCGCAGCCTGCACCCGGGCGCGTGGTGGTGCTGGGCGCTGGGGCTGGCCACCGCCGCCAGCCACACCACGAACCCGCTGCCGCTGGCGATGATCGTCGCCGCGGCCGCGCTGGTGGTGGTCCGTCGTCGCGGCGACGCCCCCTGGGCGCTGGCGTTCCGGATGTACCTGGTGCTCGGTGCGGTGATCGTGGCGATGCGGGTGCTGTTCCGCCTCGTCTTCGGCGGTGGTCAGGGCGACCACGTCCTGCTCCACCTGCCGGAGATCCCGCTGCCCGCCTGGGCGGCCGGTATCCGGCTGTTCGGTCCCGTCGCCGCCGAACAACTCCTCGGCGGCTTCTACGACGGGCTGCGGCTGGCCACGATGCTGATCTGCCTCGGTGCCGCCAACGCCCTGGCCAACCCGAAGCGGCTACTCAAGGCCGTACCCGGTGCCCTGTACGCGGTCAGCACGGCGGTGGTGGTTGCCCTGTCGGTCGCCCCGCAACTGGTCGAGAGCGTGCTGCGGGTACGCCGCGCCCGCCGACTGCGCGGTGCTGCCGGGCACGGCCTGCGCGCCCTGCGGGGCATCGCCGTGCCGGTGCTGGCCGACGCCCTGGACCGGTCCCTCGCCCTGGCGGCGGCGATGGACTCGCGGGGTTACGGACGCACCGCCGCCGTACCGGCCGGTCAGCGTGCACTCACCGGTGCCCTGGTGCTCGCCGGGCTGGTCGGTGTCTGCGTCGGCACGTACGGCCTGCTCGACGCGACCGTGCCGGGCTACCTCGGTCTGCCGATGCTGGTCGCCGGGCTGGCCACGGCAGTGGCCGGAATGCTGCTGGCCGGGCGTCAGGTGCGGCGTAGCCGCTACCGCCCCGACCGGTGGCGGCTGGCCGAGCTGGCCGTCGCCGGGTGCGGCCTGGCCACTGCTGCGGTGATGACGATGGCCGGCACGGTGGATCCGGAGCGGCTCTACCCGCCGGTCAGCCCGCTCACCTGGCCGGAGTTGACGCCCCTGGTGGTGCTCGCGGTGCTGGTGGCGGTGGCACCGGCCTGGCTGGCCCCACCGGCGCCGACGGCGAACCCCGCCCCGCGACCGCTGCCCGTGCCACCGGCGGCGAGCGGCCGTACCGACCACACGTCGCCTCGCGACACCGCCCAGCCGGAGGCACACCGATGATCGACTTCGACCGGGTCACCGTCCGGTACGCCGAGAGCCGCGAGCCGATGCTGCGCGACGTCCGCCTGCACATCCCGGAGGGCGAGCTGTGCCTGGTCGCCGGGCGCACCGGAGCCGGCAAGTCGACGCTGCTGCGGGCCATCAACGGCCTGGTGCCGCACTTCACCGGCGGCACCCTGTACGGCACCGTCACCGTGCACGGCCGGGACACCCGGGCACATCCGCCGCGTGACCTGGCCGACGTCGTCGGCGTGGTCGGCCAGGACCCGCTCGCCGGCTTCGTCACCGACACCGTCGAGGAGGAACTCGCCTACGGCATGGAACAACTCGCGCTGCCCGCGCCGGTCATGCGCAAGCGCGTCGAGGAGACCCTCGACCTGCTCGGCATCGCCGAGCTGCGGGACCGTCCGCTGCGGACGCTCTCCGGCGGGCAGCAGCAGCGGGTCGCCATCGGTGCGGTCCTCACCAGCCACCCGCAGGTGCTGGTGCTCGACGAACCGACCTCGGCGCTGGACCCGACCGCCGCCGAGGACGTGCTGGCCGCCGTCACCCGCCTGGTCCACGACCTCGGTGTCACCGTGGTGGTGGCCGAGCACCGACTCGAACGCGTCGTGCAGTACGCCGACCGGCTGCTCTACCTGCCCGGTGACGGCACTGTCGTCGACGGGCCACCGGACGCCGTGCTCGCCGGCATCGAGCTGGCCCCGCCGTTGATCGAGTTGGGCCGCGTCGCCGGCTGGACACCCCTGCCGCTCTCCGTCCGCGACGCCCGGCGTCGTGCGGGCGACCTCCGGCAGCGGCTCGCCGACGCGTCGCCCCCACCGGCCGCGCCGGTGCCGGACGGCGTACCGGCGCTGACCGCGCGGGGCGTCGTGGTGCGGTACCCGGGCACGGTGGCGGTGCGCGGCGTCGACCTCGACCTACACCCGGGACAGGTCGTCGCGCTGATGGGCCGCAACGGCTCCGGGAAGTCGAGCCTGCTCTGGGCAGTGCAGGGCAGCGGCCCACGCCAGAGCGGCACGGTGACCGTGCCCGGCCCGGACGGCGACACCGATCCGAAGGCGCTGCCCGCCGCGCAGGCCCGACGCCGGGTCGGACTGGTCCCGCAGACCCCCGGCGACCTGCTCTATCTGGAGACGGTGGCGGCCGAGTGCGCCCAGGCCGACCGGGAGTCCGAGGTGCCCGACGGGACCTGCCGGGAGTTGCTGGACCACCTCACCCCCGGGCTGCCGGCCGACCGGCACCCACGGGACCTGTCGGAGGGGCAGCGGCTGGCCCTCGCGCTCGCGGTCCAGCTCACCGCCGCCCCGCCGGTGGTCCTGCTCGACGAGCCGACTCGGGGGCTGGACTACCGGGCCAAGCGGCAGTTCGCCACCGTGGTCCGCCGGTTGGCCGCGCAGGGTCGGGCGGTCGTGGTCGCCACCCATGACGTCGAACTCGTCGCCATCCTCGCCGACCGGGTCGTGGTGATCGCTCAGGGCGAGATCGTCGCCGACGGTACTGCCGCCGAGGTCATGCTCGCCTCACCGGCGTTCGCGCCCCAGGTCGCCAAGGTCCTGGCCCCGCAGTCCTGGCTGACGGTGGACCAGGTCACCACGGCGCTGACCCGAACCGAGGTGCCGCGATGAGCGTGCTGCGGGTCGCCCCGCGCACCGCCGTCATCCTGACCCTGGCCTCCGTCGCCGCGCTCGCCACCTTCACCTGGCCGTTCTTCGTCCCCGCCCAACCTGAGAGCATGGCCCGCACCACCGAGGCGCCGCTGGTCTTCATTGTCGTCCTACCGATCCTGCTCGCGCTCGTTCTGGCCGAACTCAGCTCCGGCGGCATCGACAGCAAAGCCCTGGCGATGCTCGGCGTACTCGCCGCCGTCAACGCCGCCCTACGCCCGCTCGGCGCCGGCACCGCCGGCATCGAAACGGTGTTCTTCCTGCTCGTGCTCGCCGGCCGGGTCTTCGGACCCGGGTTCGGTTTCCTGCTGGGTGCCATCTCGCTGTTCGCCTCCGCGCTGCTCACCGCCGGGGTCGGACCCTGGCTGCCGTTCCAGATGCTGGCCGCGGCCTGGCTGGGGCTCGGCGCGGGGTTGCTGCCGTCCCGGCTGCGGGGGCGGGCCGAGATCGCCGTGCTGGCCGGGTACGGCGCGGTCGCCGCCTACGCGTACGGGCTGCTGATGAACCTCTGGTTCTGGCCGTTCAGCGTCGGCGCGGACACTCAACTCTCCTACGTCGCCGGTGCACCGGTGCTGGAGAACCTGCACCGCTTCGCGGTCTTCACCGCCGTCACCTCCACCTTCGGCTGGGACACCGGCCGGGCGGTCACCACCGCCGTCGCCATCGTCCTGGTCGGACCGGCTGTCCTGGCCGCGCTGCGCCGAGCCGCCCGCCGGGCCGCGTTCGACGCCCCGGTCACCTTCGCCACACCATCGGCACCTGGGCCTGTGCCGATCACGCCCGCGAAGGATGGTGGTTGCGGTGTGCGCCCGCAGGGCAGCGGACAGCAGGTTCCGGCGGTCGACCCTCATCTTCCGCCACAGACGCCCTTCCCATAGCGACGCACTCGCGAACGGGTAACCGGACAGGGTGCCATGTTCACCGCCCACCTGACGCGAGCTCGAGTAACACTGCGCTGCGACACGCTCGACACACCAATTGGTGTTACACCCTTTCTGCAGTGCCCTCACGTGGGGCCAGTCGTAGCTGGTTCGCCTACCAATCCATCGTGGTCGAGGCAAGAGGGCACCCAGCGGAAGTTCGGGACCACACCGCAGCGGTGAGTGGGAACGGCCGCCGTCATCACGCACCGGACCCGCCAGGTCTGGCAAGCGACGGCCAGTAGGTACGAGCACGGTGCCTGGTACACCTCGGGCATCCGATATCGGTACCCCGGCCCTGATCAGTCGTGGCCTCGGCGTCGTGAGCCGGACCAGATCGCCGACTGGTCCACGCTGTGCTCAGCAGCACCACACCGACCGAGGGCTCCAAGGCGAAGTACCAGATCGGCCCGGCCTTGGCTGACCGGGTGAGCGAGCAGGCCACCGACCTGCTCGCGGCATTCCCGCTCTATCGCGGCGTCGACCTCGCCTGAGCGGATTGGTCCGGGTGGCGTCACCTCGCGTGCGTGCCGCCCGGACCGTCAACCTTCTTCCGACAGCCGGCCCACGTCGGTTCAGATCAGATTGGCGACGGTGGCGACCGTGTCGGCGAGGCCGAGGCATGGACCCAACATCCCGGCCGTCGGGGCGGTCTGTGGAGGCCACCCCTTCCCGGCAATCACGACGGTGGGCCGACAACCCGAGACGTGGGCGAGTGTCCCGAGGATCTGCGGCCCGCGGCCATGCCGGCTGTGACTCCACACCGCGACGACGGTGGGTCGGCTACGACCGACCGCGTCGACGAGCGTGGCGGGCTGCAGCCCGGCACCGAGGTGTAGCGAGGCGATCCCGTCTTCGGCGAGTGCGGCGGCCAGGGCGTCCAGCGCCACGCGTTCGCGGCGCTCGTCGATGGCTACCAGGAGGACGCGCACCGGTGATCCGGAGCATGGTCACGGCACCGTGGCGAAGACCTCACTCAGACAGCGGGCAAGCACACGGCGGGTGAGCGCTCGACGTGCCTCGCTGTATCGGGCTCGGCTGATCAGGATAAAGGCGGGCTCGACCAGGGTGTGCCAGGTGTGTACCACGCCGTGTGCGGTGACCGCCGCTGTCAGCGTTTCCCGGAGGGTGAGCACGTCCATGCGGCGAGCGGCGCGGGCGATCCCGCGGGCCGCGGACTGGGGTGTGGTGGTCGCCGCCAGGATGGTCGACGGGCGGCATTGTCGCCTGTCGACGAGCTGCAGGGCGGCTTCTGCTGCGGACAGGCCACGCGCGGTCAGTTGGGCCATCATCGTGAGTACGGCCACGTCCTGTGGCGTGTAACGGGCGCCGAAGCCGGCACTGCTGGTCGTGCCGGCCAACACCGACTACCGGTGCATCGGTGTCGACACGATCAGTCTCAACATCGCTGAGACGGTGCACTGGTCACGGAAGCCATCCTAG
>NZ_BOPA01000071.1 GCF_016863515.1 Micromonospora gifhornensis | reverse complement strand
TCCAGGATCGAGTGGGTTGAGCATGAGAACGAGGCCACTCGATCCGGGATCGAGCGCGATCATGAATCGTCGGTCGGTGGCGGGAGCTGGGTCCGAGACCGAGCTGCCCGAGCGGGGGCCGTCGGAGGTAGGGGGGTCCGAGGTGGGGGAGTGCGTGGGGGACGTCGATCTCGTTCGGGCGGCATTCCGTGCGGAGTGCCTGCGGCTTGGTGAGGTGCTGGCGACCCTCGATCCGACGGACCTGGCCCGGCCGACCGGCTGCGTGCCGTGGACGGTGGCCGAACTGCTGGCACATGTTCGCACCGGTGCGGGCCGGCTGATCGACATGCTGGCCGCACCGGCACCGACCGGTGCCCTGGTCGACGCCGCCGGATACTTCGGTGCCGCCAAGTTCACCCTCGAGGTCGACGCCGCCCGCATCGAGTCGGCCCGCGCCGAGGCGGGCCGGGTCGAGTCGGCTCGTGCCGAGGAGGCTCGCATCGCGTCGGCTCGTGCCGAGGCGGATCGGGTCGAGGAGGCTCGGGTGGGGGACGGGCGGGTCGAGAGTGGCGAGGAGAGGTTCGGCTCGGAGGGTGCGCGCCGAGGGGTCGGATTGGGTGAGGACTTCGACCGGGCCTGGCGCGCTGCCCTCGCGGCCGTCGAGGCGTGTCCACCGGACCGGGTGGTACGCACCCGACACGGCGATGCGATGACGGTGACGGAGTTCCTGCGTACCCGGGTGGTCGAGGTCGGGGTGCACGGCCTGGACCTGGCCGCGGCGCTGGACCGTCCGCCGTGGCTGACCACGGCCGCCAGCCGGGTCATCACCGACCTGCTCACTGCGGGCCGCCGCCTGCCGGCGGAGCTGGGCTGGGACCGGCTGACCTTGATCACCAAGGTGACCGGGCGCACTCCGTGCAGTCCTGCCGAACAGGCAGCCCTCGCCCGCGTCGGCCTGCCGCTGCTCGCCTTCGGCCGCTGATCCCCGCCGAGTGGGCCGGTCCCGTCGAGCGGGCTGGCTGCGTCGACTGGTCTGGCTGCGTCGACTGGTCTGGCTGCGTCGAGTGGACCGGCCGGGTCGGGTGGGGCGCGTTACCGTGCCGACTCAGGGTCGCTGCCTGCCGGGGCCGCGGAGTCTCCGCCCGCGCTGACGGCCGGGTCGCGATCCGTTGAGGCCGCACCTCGGGGTGCGGGTACCTGGGGGAGGGCGGCCCGCAGCCGGGCCAGCACCACCGGGTCGATGCGGCTGGGGGCCAGCCGCTCCTCCAGGTTCTCCAGGCCGGCCCACTCGACAAGCGCGTCCTCCGGATCGGCCGGGTCCGCGGGGTGGCCGAGGGCGGTGAGCAGACCGGCCACCTCGGCGGCCACCGCGCCGGTCAGGTCGAGCAGGGTGGCCGGGTCGGGGCGGCTGAACATGAGGGTGTGCACGGCCAGCAGCCGATCGAGCTCGGTGATCGGATCGGGGTGGTCGTCGACCCGCAGATCGATCATGAGGTCGCCGGTGCCGCCGTACCCTCCGCCGCGACGGACCACGACGAGCCCGGCGCTCTGCTGGCCACGCCGGTCGCCGCCGGCCTCCTGCCCGGCGCGCAGCGCGGCGAGCAGCCGCTGCGCGAACGGCAGATCGGTACGGGCCAGCCAGGTGTCACGCAGCGCGTCGATCACCTCGGGGCCGGTGAGGATGTTGCCCTGCGCGGCCCAGCCGTCGCCCGCCTGGCCGCCCGCCCAGTCCCGGCAGTGCTCCCCGGTGTACGTGGCGCCGGGGCCGGTGGCGGCGACCACACCGAGCTGGCGGTGGTCGCGTTCCGGGTCGGCGGCGACCAGACCGGCGACCACACCTGTCGCCGTCACCCCGGTACGCAGCAGGGCGAGCCCCTGGGGCCGGTAGGCCAGGTTCACGTGTGCCTGGGTGGCGATCGCGCCGACCTGCGCCTCGGCTGCCGGTACGAGCGCGCCGGCGGCCAGGAAGCGGCTGGCCACGGCGACACCGTGCAGGTGGCCGTCGGCGGAGCGGGCGACGAGCGAGAAGGTCACGTCGGCAAGGTTAGCGCTGGTCACGGCCGGATTGCCGCTTCGGCGAGGGCAGCCGGTCGACCGGGTGGCCGAGGGGGATCTTGCCTGGGAGACCGGGTACGGGCACCATCGATCGATGACGACGCGATGGGCGATGACGGTGCCGTTGGACGGGGTCGCGCTGGCCGACCATGCCGCCGTGTACGAGGCTCTTGCCGATGCCGGGTTCACCGACCTGTGGTCCTCCGAGGTCAACGGTGTCGACGCCTTCACACCACTGACGCTGGCCGCCGTCTGGCAGCCCGGACTGCGGCTGGGTACCGCGGTCACGCCGGTGTTCACCCGCGGGCCGGGCCTGCTGGCGATGAGTGCCGCCGCGCTCGCCGACGTCGCGCCGGGCCGGTTCGCCCTGGGCATCGGCGCGTCGTCGCCGGTGGTGGTGTCCGACTGGAACGCGGTCGAGTTCACCGAGCCGTTTCGGCGTACCCGTGACGTGCTGCGGTTCCTGCGGGCGGCGTTGCGGGGGGAGACCGTCGACGGGGCCTTCGACACCTTCGCCGTGCGGCGGTTCAGCCTGCAACGTCCGCCGGCCGTACCGCCGCCGTTGCTGCTGGGCGCGCTGCGGCCGGGCATGCTGCGGCTGGCCGCCGCCGAAGCCGACGGGGTCATCCTGAACTGGCTCGCCGCCACCGACGTACCTCGCGCCGTGGCGGAACTCGGCGAACGCCGCCCGCAGTTCGAGGTGGTCGCCCGGATCTTCGTCTGCCCCACCGAGGACGCCGGGTACGCCCGCACCCTGGGCCGCCGCATGATCACCAGCTATCTGACGGTGCCCGCGTACGCGGAATTCCACAGGTGGCTCGGCCGCCAGGAGGCGCTGTCGCCGATGTGGCAGGCCTGGGCGGCCGGCGACCGGCGGGGCGCGCTCGCCGCCGTGCCGGACGAGGTGGTGGACGCGCTGATCGTGCACGGCTCACCCGAGCAGTGCCGGGCCAAGGTCCGCCGCTACGCCGAGGCCGGGGTGGATGTCCCCGTACTGGCGCTGCTGCCCACTCCCGAACTGGCTGCCGGGGACACGGCGGCCCTGACCACGATGATCGCCCGGCTCGGCCTCGGCTGACCGGGTCGTCCTCAGCGTCGCCAGCGCAGCGGCCCTGGATGCACCGACCAGAGCAGCCGCCGCCACCGGGACCGGGCGGCGCGCAGCGCGCCCGTGTAGCGGGTGGCCGCGTCGGCGGCGATGTCGGCCTGTGCGTCGGTCACCTGGCCGGGGGCGAACCCGACCTGGTTGACCAGCCGGGCCAGGTCGTCCACCGCCCGGCACGCGGCCACCGACCGATCCTCGGCCGGTCCCGCGCCAGCGCCCTGCGACACGGCGACCTGCGACACGGCGACCTGCGAGGCGGCACCCGGCGACGAGGCGGCCTGCGACGCGGCGGCCTGCGACCCGGCGGCCGGCAACGGGGCGGTTGGCGAGGCGGCGGGCAGGGCCCGGCGAGCCGCGGCGGCGACCTCGGTGGCGGACAGGTCGGCGGGGACCGGCCGCCCGGCCAGCCGCAGCGCGTCGGTCAGTTCCCGCCAGGCACCGGCGACCCGCTGGTCGGCCGGACCTCGGTGCAGCCGGTTGCGGGTCAGCGCCCGGCGCAGGCCGGCCAGGGTGGCCAGCGCCGCCACGACCAGCAGCAGGAGACCGGCGGCGGCACCGGCGGCCAGCACCGGCGTGGACAGCCCGGCCTGATCGTCACCGCCCTCGGCGGCGGCCGGGGGCGCGGACGACGCGGTCGGCTCCACGGTCGGCTCCGGCTGCTCCGACGGCGGTGGCTTCTCCGGCTGCGGCCGGAAGTCCTCCTCCACCGGTCGTGGCTCGTCGTCCGGGCGGGGCAGCGGGTCGAACGGTACCCAACCCACCCCGTCGAAGAGCACCTCCGGCCAGGCGTACGCGTCACCGGCGCGCACCGGCCCGTCGCCCGGCGCGGCGAACCCGACCACCACCCGTGTCGGTAACCCGGCCAACCGGCCCAGCACCGCGAACGAGGCCGCGAACTGTTCGGAGGTGCCCCGCTGCCCACCACCGTTACGCGGCCCGAACAGGAAGAACGCCAGATTCGGGTACGCGTGGCCGCTGGGCGCGTCGGCAACCAACCGGTAGTGCTCGGCCAGCCACTGCTCGATCGCCGCCGCCCGGGCGTACGGGGCACCGTTCTCCTCGGCCAGTTGGGTGGCGAGCCGGCGCAACTGGTCCGGCGCCCCGTCCGGCACGTGCAGTACCCGGGCCACCTCGTCCCCGGCCGGCGTGTTCGCGGTGGCCAGCAGGTTCGCGTCCGGACGTTCCCGGGCGGAGATCACCGTGTAGCGCAGGCCGGGACTGAGCCCGTCGGGACGGATCAGGGTGCCGGTGCCCGGGTCGTACGCCACCCGGGCACCGGTGACCTCGCGTGGTGTGGCCACCGCCGGCAACAACCGTCCACTCAGCTCGTCGACGGTGATCTCCTGCCGGACCGTCTCCACGGTGGCGTGCGCCGCCGGCTCCACCGTCGGCAGGATCCGGCCGGCGTTGCGGTAGGTGGCACCGACCCGCCAGGTCACCCCGTCGTAGTCGCTGAGCACCGCCAACCGGATCCGGTTGCCGCCACCGGCCTCGGTGCGCACCTGGAACAGCTGCTGGTCGGGGCGCAGCGCCCAGCCGGAGATCCGGATCAGCGGGTTCTCGTCCAGCGTCTCGACCTGCGGCGGCTCCACGTACCGGCGCGGGTCCACCGGTCGTACCTCCACCAGCGCGGCCACCGCCGGGCCGAGCAGCGTCGCCGCCGCGACCACCACCGCCGTACCGGCGGCGGAGGCGACCGCCAGCCGGGCCCGTACCCGCGAACGCACCGCCGGGGCCAGCGTGTCGAGCGGGTCGTCGCCGCGCCGGGCCGAGGCGGCCAGGCCGAGCCCCGCCAGCACCACAAGCGCCACGGTCGGGCCGATCGCCGGTTCGGCGTTGGGCCCGACGACGTACACCGCGCCGACGTGGAGCAGCACCGGCGGGAGGTAACCCAGCAGCACCCGCCCGGCGCGCAGGGCCACCTCCGCGCCGGCCAGCCCGGCCAACCAGGCACCCACCAGCGGCACCAGAACCGTGTCCGGGGTCGGCTCCACCGGGATCATCGCGGTCAGCAGCCGGGGGATGCCGTTGCCGGCGGCGTCGGCGGCCACCTGGGCGAACCCGCCCGGCAGACCGGCCCGATCCGCGGTCAGCCGCAGGCACCACGCCGTCCAACCGAACATCACCAGCACCGACACCGGCGCGACCAGCCACGACGGCAGCCGCCGCGCCGCGACGCTGACCAGCACCGACCCGAGGGCCGCGCCGGCCACCAGGGCGGTCAGCAGCGATCCGGCGTACACCCGGTCCAGCGTCACCCCGGCCAGCACGACCATGCCGACAAGCGCCGCCGGCACCGGGACCGCCCGCAGCAGCCTCACCACCGACGCACCCCGTCCCACTCGGCGGCGAACGCGGCCCCGTCGGCCGCGTCCACCACGAGCAGACCGCCCGTACCCGGCGGCGTCGGTTCCGTCGCGCCGAAAACCCCGACCACCACCGACGGGTACGCCCCGCGCAGCGCACCGACGTGCCCCAGGTCATCGCGCCCACCAGGCCCGGTGAGTACGACCAGGGTGTCGCCGAGGCGGTCGCGGCGCAGTCGTGCCGCCGCAGCCTCCAGCGTGCCCTCGTCCGACAGCGACACCGCCGCCAACCGGTCCAACGGCCCGGTCGGTCCACCGTCGCCGGCCCCGTCCGCACCCGCCCCGTGAACTTCCGTGCCGCCAAGGCCCGCCGGGCCGTGGTGAGTCGCTGCGGTGCTCGCCTCGGCGAGGTCGTCCGGCGCGGCGACGAAGAGCAGCGTCACGGGCAGGTCCTCGCGGACCGCCGCGGTGACCACCGAGGCCGCCGCCTCACATGCCGCCTCGAACGACTCGGCCACCCCACGCACCCGCTGCGGATGCGCCGCCAACCGGTTGTCCAGCAGCACCACGATCCGGGGCAGGCTGGTGTCCACGTTCTCCCGCACCATCAGCTCACCGACCCGGGCACTGGTACGCCAGTGCACCCGCCGCAACTCGTCACCGACGACGTACTCCCGCAACGAGTCGAAGGTGATCGAGCCGTGCGGTACGGCGTCGACCCGGCCGTCGAGACTGCGGCCCGCGCCGGTGGGCACCGCACGCAACGGATGGATCTTGGGGTGCACCCACACCGGCACGCTGTCGCCGTAGCTGCGCGCCACCACGACCAGGCCGAGAGGATCGCGGCGGGTCACCCGCAGCGGACCCACCGGCACCACGCCCCGCCGGGCGGTCGGCACCTCGTAACCGACGGTGGTGTCGGCCCCCGGGCGCAGCCGCAGCACCGGCACCGGCACCACCTGGTCACCGCACCTGTCGGCGGCGAGCAGACTCGCCGACCGCAACCGACCCACGTTACGAACGGTCAACGTCATCGCCGCCGGCTCACCCCGCGCCACCCGGTCCGGGTCCGCCTGCCGGCGCACCTGCAACCGGGGCCGCCACGCCGCACTCAGCACCGCGACCGCCACGGCGACGCCGGCCGCCGCACCGAGCACCGTCAACTCCGGGTACCCGAACCGGAACCCGGCGCCGAGCAGCAGCACCGCGGCGACGAGCAGACCGGTACCCCGGGCGGTGATCCCCACGCCGCTCCTCGCGATCAGGGCTGCGCCGGCGCCGGCTGCCCCGACGGCAGCGGCACCGGCACCGACGCGACGGCCTGACGCAACACGTCACCGGCGGTCACGCCACGCACCTGGGCGTCCGGAGTGAGCAGCAGCCGGTGGGCGAAGACCGGCTCGGCGAGGGTCTTGAGATCCTCCGGCATGATCCAACCCCGGCCGTCGATAAGCGCGTACGCGCACGCCGCCCGGGTCAACGCGATCACCCCACGCGGGCTGACCCCGACCCGCACCTGCGGATGGGTACGGGTCGCCGCGGCCAACCGCACCGCGTACGTGTACAGCGGCTCGGCGATGTGCACCCGGCGGGCCATCCGGACCATCTCCCCGATCGTGGTGGTGTCGGTGATCGCGGCCAGCGCCTCGGGGGAGCGCACCGTGGCCCCGCGCAGCACCTCCACCTCCACCGCCTCGTCGGGGTAGCCGACGGAGAGCTTGACCAGGAACCGGTCCAGCTGCGCCTCCGGCAGCCGGTAGGTGCCGTCCATCTCCACCGGGTTCTGCGTCGCCACCACCAGGAACGGCTGCGGCACCGGATGGCGTACGCCGTCCACGGTGACCGTGCGCTCCTCCATCACCTCCAGCAGCGCCGACTGCGTCTTCGGCGACGCCCGGTTGATCTCGTCGGCGATGACGATGTTGGCGAACACCGGGCCCGGATGGAACTCGAACCCCCGGGTGGCCTGGTTGAAGATCGTCACCCCGGACACGTCCGACGGCAGCAGGTCCGGCGTGAACTGGATACGCCGCCACTGCCCCTTCACGGTCGCCGCGATCGCCCGCGCGAGGGTCGTCTTACCCACCCCGGGCACGTCTTCGAGCAGCACGTGCCCCTGGGCGAACAGCGCCGTCAACGCCAGCCGGACCACCTGCGGCTTACCGAGCACCACCGCGTTGACGTTCTCCGCCAGCCGGGCGGCCAGGGCGGCGAAGCCCTGCACCTCCTGGTGGCTGAGGGGTTCCTGGCTGTTCACGGTGGTGCTCCTTGCCTGGGGTGGATCAGCAGGTGGGCAGGACGTTGATGTTGTCGCCGTCCTCCAGGTTCAACCAGACCCACGGGATGTAGTTGCGCCCGCTGTACTCGACCCGCACCCACCAGGTGCTGCGCTTGCCGTTGTTGTAGACGTACGCGTACACCTCCTCGCCGCGGACCTTGCACAGCGCCTTCAGCCGGGTGCCGGGTTTGGCCCAGCCGACCTGCCGGTCGTTGTCCTGCCGGGGCACCGAGAAGATCTCGTTGCCGTTGCGGCCGTCGCGGTCCCGGTCGCAGTAGGTGCGCTGCTCCGGCTCGTCGCCGTTGACACAGGTGGCGATGCCGTACAGCGCATCGGTCTCCTGGGCCCGGGTCGCCGTACCCGAACCGGCGGCGTTGGTGGCCGTCACCGTGAACGTGTAACCGGTGCCCGGCGTCAACCCACCCATGGTGATGCTGGAGCACGGGCCGCTGGTGGCCGGCTGACCCGACCGGGCCAGCGTGCACGTCGCCTGCCCACCGCCGGCATCCACGGTGAACGCCACAGTCGCCGACGTCGCGGTCGCCGACGAACCGGTCACCGTCACCCGGGGCGGCGCCACCGTCCGCGCCGTCGTCGTCGCCTCCGGACCCTCACCGGCCTCGTTGACCGCCCGGACCCGCACCGTCACGTTCTGCCCGTCACCCAGGCCACCCACCGTCGTGCGGGTGTCGGTCACCTCGCTGCGCTGCTCGCCCACCTCCACCACGTACCCGGAGATCGGGCGGCCGTTGGCCTCGGCCGGGGCCCACTGCACCGACACCGTGCCCGGCCGATCCGCCACCGTGCCCGCGGTCAACTCCGCGGGCGCACCGGGCACCGTGAACGGCACCACCGTGTCGCTGACCGGCGACGACTCCGACGCCGCACCCTTGTCGTTGACCGCCACCACCGTGAACGCGTACTGCGTGCCGTACTCCAACTCACCGGCGGCGATCACCAACTCGGTGCCCTCCGACTCGCCGGCCGGGGCGTTCGTCCCCGCCGACGTGGCCGTCACCGCGTACCGGGCGATCTTGTTGCCCTGCCCGTTCGCCTCCGGCCAGGTCACCACCACCGTGCCGTCCGGCCGGGCCTGCGCCGAGACGCTGGCCGGCGCGTCCGGCACCTCCGCCGTCGGGGTCACCGGGTTGCTCTTACGGGCCGGTCCCGCGCCCTTGGCGTTCACCGCGTGCACGGAGAAGGTGTACGTCTCCCCGTTGGTCAACTCCTCGACCTGCACCGACCGCTGGTTCGCCCCCACCTCCAGGCGCTGCCCGGCACCCTCCACCACGTAGCGGACGATCTCCGCGCCGTTGGCCGCCGCCGGCCGCCAACTGACCCGCGCCTGCGCGTCACCTGCCGACGCGGTCACACTGCGCGGCGCGCCCGGCTTGCTCACCTGCGGCTTGCGCGGCGGGGGAGGCGGCGGCGGTGGCGGCTCCTCCGGCGGATCACCACCCAGCACGTCGTTGGCGTACTTGTCGACCTCACGTACCTCGTGCCGATCGTTGACGACCCGGGCGGTCGCCGCGTCCGGTGCGTTGATGAACAGGTGGTTCTCCCGCACCTCCAACTCCAGCGGCCCGCCCCAGCGGCCCCGGATGGTGTCCACCAACTGGCCCGCCGCGTCGAACGCGTACACCACACCCGCCGCGTCGTCGGCACAGTAGATCCGACCCGCCCAGGCCACCGCAGCACCCAGCCGGTCACCCTCACCCGGCACCGTGAACGACCGCACCTCGCCGTCGGCGACCGCGTGCACCTGCCGCTGCCCGGCCACCGTCACCGGTACCACCGGCCCGCTGGTACGCGCCGGCACCGTGCCCGGCCCGGTCAACTGCTCACCCAGCACCGTACGACGGGTCTCGCCCCGCACCACCGTCACCAGCGCCCCGGCCGTACGGTCCAGCACCGCCACACCGTCATCAAGCGTGGACACCATCAACTCGTGGCTGGGCTCGGCCACGTCATGGGTCTCGACCTGCTGCGGCGACACCGGCGCATCCGGTGCCCCCGACGCCGGCAGCCGGGCGGCGGTGATCGCCGAGACCGTGCCCTCGGCCGGCACCGCGATCCACAACCGACCCTCGCCGTCGAACGTGCCACCGGTGATCCCCGGCGGGTACCGCACCGGCTCACCCACCGGCGTCAGCGACCGGGGATCCAACTGCCGCACCACACCCTGCACCGCGTCCACCACGAACGCGGCATCCTCGTGCAGCGCCACACTGACACCCAACCCGGGCGTGGTCGGCGTGGTCGCGGTGATCTGAAGCGTGGCCAGGTCAAGCGCGCTGATCTGGCCACTGTGCAGGTCACGCAGCACCAACATCCGATCCGTCTGCACCACCTGCATCGGATGCCGCCGCGCCGCGGGCACCTCCACCCGGGTGTCCACCCGGGCGGTCACCCCGTTGACCCGGGCCAGTTCGCTGCGCGCCGCGCTCCACAGCCAGGAACTCGCGTCGTAACTGGCCACCGCGTTGTCCGCCGAGCCGAGACCGAGCACGGTCAGACCCATCGCCGCCAGCAGCGCCAGCACCGTCGCCACGGTGACCAGACCACCCCGCAGCCGGGACCGGGACCGGGTCGTGCGGGTCGGAACGACCTCGTCCATGCTCGCCACAGTTGGCGCCTCCCGTGTCGTCCTGGCAGGTGGCGCCCCCGTACGGCAACCCCTCCCCTGAGCCGGGAGCCATCATATGGTCACGCTATGGACGCCGGGAACCCGCATTGTCCGCCTGTGGACACCCTGCGTGGCGTGTCGTCGGCGTGTCCTCCCACCACTGTCGGGCCGCGACGGTGAGCCGATGTCGGTCGGGTTGTCAACCCTCCCGGCTGGTACACACCTGGCTGGAGGTGGCGAACTGGTCGGTGCCGTAGACGGCGAGAACGGTGAAGCAGTAGTCCACTCGGGAGTTCAGCCCGTTCACGGTATAACTGGTCTCGCCAGGGCCCACGGTGGCCATCACCCCCAGCGACTGACCGGCCCGCCCACCGGCCACCATGAACGGCACCAGCCCGTCCGCCGGATCGACCCAGGTCAGGGTGATCGTGCTCCGGTCGTCGCGCAACGCGAGATCCGCAGGCGGCGCACCACCCTGCGGCTGCGCCGACGAGTCGGGCACCGTCGACGGCGCGGCGGACCGCCGATCGAGCAGCAACAGCCCGACCCCGAGCATCGCCGCGAGCGCCACCACCACCGCGACCACGGCCACCACCACGACCCGGTTACGACCGGGCGCCGACGTCATCGGGGGACCCTGGTACGGCGGGGTGCCCCCCGATCCCGGCGGCAGTTGGCCGGGCTGTTGCTGCCCCCACCCGGCCGACGGGTACGCCGGCCCACCGGGCGGCGGGTACGCCTGCGGTGCCGCCGGTTGCGTCGGCGGTGGGTAGGCGTGCGGCGTCGCTGGTGGTGCGGGGGAGGGGTAAGCCTGCGGTGTCGTTGGTGGTGCCGGCGGGGGGTATGCCTGCGGTGCCGCTGCTTGCGTGGGAGGTGGGTAAGGCGGCGATCCGGGCTGACCCGGCGACGGCTCAACCTGCGGCATCGTCGGGTGCGGGGGCGGTGAGTAGGTCGGCGGCGGGGGCGGGATCTGCTGGGCCGCCCGCTGCGGGTCCTCGGCACCGAAACCACCGTGCTGCTGCGGGCCGCCCGCGCTGCCATAACCACCCGAACTGCCAGGCAGGTCGCCAGCCGGCAGGTGGCGCGGCGGCCCACTCGTCGGACGGTACGCCGGTGTCTCCGCGGCCGGGCCGGGAAGGCTGCCGGCGGCTGCGCGCGGGAACGGCACCCTGCCCGGCGGCCCGCTTGTCGGTCCCGGCTGGGGCAGCGGCGCGGTCAGTTCGTGCGCCGCCGGGCTCACCGGCGCGACCTGCCCCACGTCGCCGAACCCCGGCACCTGATGCGCCTGCGGCCCGGATAGATGATCATTTGGTACGAAGGGTGGAGCACTGGTCGGCGCACCACTGAGTGGTGGCGTGGGCGGCGGTCCGCTGGCCGGGGGTGCACTCTGCGGCGGTCCGCTGTCCGGGGGTGCACTCTGCGGTGGTCCGCTGACCGGAAGGGTGCCGTGCGGCGGTCCGCTGATCGGGGCCGCGCTGTGCGGTGGGCCGCTGACGGGCGACGCTGTGTCGGCGGGCGGCGTCGTAGCCTGTGCCCGGGAGCCAAGGCGAGCCGTCTCCTCTGCCAGCAGCGGCCCGATCTGCTGGACCGGAATCGTCGGATTTGCCCATTGCGGCTGACGTGCTGCGGCCGGCTGGCCGTCACCCTGCTCCGCCGACCCGGTGGAAGGCGCAGGCACCGTCAGGCCCAGTACCTCCGTCGCGTCGCCCACCTCCGGCGACGTTGCCGTTGGCGACGCTGCTCCGGGTGACACCGCTGCGGGCGACGCCGCCTCGGGCGGCAGCGCCAGACCTGGCTCACCCAGGCGGGCAGTCTGGTCGTGCATAGCGGCCCGGGGTGTAGGCACCGCCGGAGCAGGTGGCACCGATGCCGCCGGGCCAGGGGGCGGCGGCACCGGCGGCACGGCCGGGGCGAGGGGTGGCAGGTCGGGTGCAGAGGGGACAACGGGGGCGGCCGAGGCAGCGGGAGCCACCGCGGGTAGTGGCGCGGTGGCAATCGACGCGTCGTGCGGCTGCCAGGCGGTCGACAGGACGGCCAGCGACACCGTCGGCTCAGCGAGCGCACCATGCGGCGACTGATCGACCGAAGCCGGTTGTCCGGCCGGGGGAGCCGCCGGCGGGAGGGCGGGCGCGGCGTCGCCGAGATACTCGCGTGCTGCGCGTACCGCTGGATGATCCACACCGAGCACGGCGGGGCCGGCGGTCGCGACGCGCAGGTAGTTTCGGCGAGCCTCGTGGCGGTTGCCCAGTTCGTCCGCGACGGATCCCAGCTCGTACGACAAGGCCAGCATCAGCGGGTCCGACTGCGGCCACCGGCGCTCCCCGGCGGCGAACGCCTCCTCCAGCACCCGGCGGGCGGCACTCGGCTCGTCCGCCTCCCGGTGCAGCCGCGCCAGCAGGTGCGCGGTGCTCAGGACGTCCGGGTGATCCTTGCCGAACGGCGGCCGAGCAGACTCGAACGCGTCACTCAGCAGCTCACGGGCGGCGGCATGGTTGCCCGCCCCACGCAGTGCGAGGGCACGCTGCTGGGCGACGGCCAGGGGAGAGGCATGGGGCACGTGGCCCATGCTGCCGGGTGTCGCCGCCGCACCGCTACCCGACCCGCGGACCCGGTACGCCCGTCTCCCGGACCCCGCCCCTTCCGGCCTGGGCGGGCGGCCGATGCCGATGTGCATGATCCATCTGCGGCGTGTACAGTAACTCCCCGTGCGGCCCGCTGGGCGGCCTTCGGATGGTGGACCACCGAGGCCGGCAGGGTAGGCTGGACAGAGTAGGTCCGGGTGGCGGAATGGCAGACGCGCTAGCTTGAGGTGCTAGTGCCCGTATAGGGCGTGGGGGTTCAAGTCCCCCCTCGGACACGAACCAAATCCCAACGGTGTTCGCCAAGATCAATTCTGGCGAACACCGTTTGTGTTTCTGCGGAGTACGTCAGCCTCAGCCGTAGGCTTCGGTACAGGTCGAGCTTGTCTTCGGGTTCTGCCTCCCCCAGCGCCGCAGCGATGTTGCCCAGCTCGGCGACCTCCGCTTCTCGTCACTGCACGGGCGCGATTCCGTGGCACAGCACCAACGCATCATCGATTTGTGTGAGGCCCACGACGTGGAGCGAGCCGCGGTGGCCGCCCGGGACAATTGGCTGAGCCTGGATCCGCTCTTCGACTTCGAGGCGCCCCCGCAGTAGAGCGCCCGTCCTGCGACAGGCCCGCCCCCGACCCGATGTGACCTGCGCCGCGGCGTCGAACACGGGCTGCGGGGTGACGTCGTACCTGATGAGCGGCGGTACACGCGCGCGGCCACCCGCACGATTGGAGACGCCCGGTGAAGATCTGGCTTCCACACAAGCTCGGCCTGACCTACCTGCACGACCTGCCGGCGGAGGTCGACATCGAGGTGGCGGACGACCCGGCGGCACTGCCCTCGGACCCCGAAACGGTCACCTTCTTCGTCCCGACATGGCTGGACCAGCCGCAGTTCCACGACGTCGTGCCACGGATGCGCGCACTGGAGGTCCTGCAGCTGCCGAGCGCGGGTTCCGACGGGTGGCTCCACCTGACACCACCGACAACGGTGATCTGTGACGCCCGTGGGCTGCACAGCGCGGCGACCGCCGAGTGGGTGCTGGCAGCCACCCTGGCGCAGCTCCGTCACCTTCCCTCCCTTTACTCGGCGCAGCTCAACGGCGTCTGGAAGCCGCAGCCGGGTGTCGACCTGAGCGGCCGGCGCGTACTGCTGATCGGCGCGGGCTCGGTGGGCGCGGCCGTCGCCCGACGCTTGGAACCCTTTGAGGTCGACCTGACCGTCGTGGCACGGACAGCGCGGCCGGCGGAGGGCGTACGCGGCGTCGCCGACCTGCCCCTGCTTCTGCGCCGGGCCGATGTGGTGATCGTCGTGGTGCCGTTGACCGCCGCGACCCGTCACCTGGTCGACAGCGAGTTCCTGGCTGCCCTGCCGGACGGGGCCCTTCTGGTGAACGCCTCGCGTGGCCCGGTGGTGGACACCATGGCGCTGCTCGGGGAACTGTCGTCGGGTCGGCTGCGCGCCGCGCTCGACGTGACCGATCCCGAGCCACTTCCGGACGGTCACCCCCTCTGGCGGGAGGCGAACGCTCTGATCACTCCCCATGTCGGCGCGATCACCGAAGGGCTCACCGACCGCGTGTACCGGCTGGTGCGCGACCAGGTCGACAGCTACCTCGCCGGGGAACCTCTCGCCAACCGTGTCGACCGCTGAACCGGGCGCGTCCGGCGGATCGACTGGCCCAACCTGACCACGGCCCACCAGTTGGGCGACGGGAGTGTGAACTGTGCCGCAGAACGTTCGAGCGCGTGACGGCGCGGCGGCGCGCCCTCACCGTGACGCTGACACTGGAACTGGTGCTCGTCGCGCTCGGCTGCGGCCTGGCATGGCAGAGCAAGGCCGGCGGCGGAAGGCGACCGACGACGGCCACCAACCTCGTCGACATGAACCCCGTCCGCCCGGCCCCGCCGCACCGGGTGCGGCAACCGGCACCTACACCTGGGACTGTGGCCGAAACGAGAACGGCCACCGCAACACCGCCAACATCGTGATGGCGCCCGGCTTTCCCGGGCAGCCTCATCACGTGCACGACTACGTCGGCAACCTCTCCGCCGCCGTCGGCTCGACGCCGCAGACCCTCGCAGCGGCACTGTCGACCTGCCGCAACGGTGACCTGTCGACGTACTTCTGGCCGGTGCTGCGCACCGTCGGCCCGACCGCCGCCACCGACCACACCGGCCACGACGGCCCGATCCACGTGCCGGTCGAGGTGACCCTCACCTTCTCCGGCAACCCCCGGGGAACCGTCGTGCCGATGCCGCAGCAGCTCGCCGGCACGGTCGGGGACGCCGTGGCCGTCACCAACGGGCCCGGATCGTGGCGGTGACCTGGACCTGCTCGAGCACCGCGGAGCGGCGCACCACGGGGTACCCCCGATGCCCGGCCGGCGACCGAGTGCAGCGGGTGTACGCAACGCCTTCCCGGTGCCCCGGCTCCGACTGACCCTCGGGTACGACATCCCGCCGGCTGCCGCGTTTCCGGATCGACGCCTTCGACGGTCAGCGCAACAGCCGCTGACCGGTCACGCGTTCTTCGTCAACCTGATGCCGGAGCCGCTGATGGCGACTGTCGTCGACTGCCTCAACAGTGGACGGACCAACCAGGTCTGACCCGGGCACACCTCACTGCGGTCGACCGACCTCGAACCGGCCGTCGGAGGACAGCACCGTGACGGTGACGGTCTTCGGCACGCCGGCCACCTGGGCGGAGCAGGAGAAGCGGCTGTCCACCTCGACCGATCGGCCCGGTGGGCAGGCGACGAGGTCCGCGTCGAGCTGGTAGTCGTCGCGCAGCACCGACAGCACCCCCTGCTGCAGGGCCGCCGTGTCGAAGACCTTCGTGACGAAGTAGCCGGGCCAGACCAGTCCGAGTACCGCGACCAGCGCCACCACTGCCACCACCTGGCCGACGACGGCGATCAGGAGTTTCCGGGAGACCCGCCGCCGACGTTCGACGGGTGGGCGCGACCCGGCTGAGTCCGGCCCCCACTGCGCCGGAGGTGCCGGCGCCCACCGAGGGGCGGGAGTGGGGAAGTCGCCGTCGGCGCCCGCATACGGGTTCGTCATCGTCGTCTCCTCCGGGCTCAGCTGGCGGCCGCGGTGGCCGGCGCTGCCGGCCCGGTCACCTCGTCGCCGCACGCGCCCAGGGCCGCCAGGCTGGCCAGTGCGATCGCGCTCAGCGCGACCCGGCTGTGCACAAGCATCTCTGCTCCACCTCGTGTTCGGGGAGGACCACGCCCATCTGCGCAGTCCGGCATCCACACGAAGCGGTCGGCGACCTGGTTCACCGTCGAGGTCGGACGAGTCTCCGGTCACGACGTCGAGTCTCGCGCTGAACCGTTTCGGGCCACCGTCCGTGTGGGTGGCGGCGACGGCGGAAGGCGACCCAGGAGGGGCCGCCCCCCGGAGCCGGAAACGACCGACGACCTGAA
>NZ_BOPA01000070.1 GCF_016863515.1 Micromonospora gifhornensis | reverse complement strand
CAGGCTGACCTGACCCTCGGCCCAGTCGACGTGCGGGGTGGGTTCGTCCACGTGCAGCGTCGCCGGCAGGGTGCCGTGTTGCATCGCCTGGACGACTTTGATGACTCCGGCGATACCGGCGGCGGCCTGGGTGTGGCCGATGTTCGACTTCAACGAGCCGAGGTGCAGCGGCGTGTCGCGCCGCTGCCCGTAGGTGGCCAGGATGGCCCGGGCCTCGATCGGGTCGCCCAGGGCGGTGCCCGTGCCGTGCGCCTCCATGAGGTCCACATCGGAGGGAGCCAACCCGGCCACGGCCAGCGCCCGGCGGATGACCCGCTCCTGCGAGGGGCCGCTGGGTGCGGTCAGGCCGTTGGAGGCGCCGTCCTGGTTGATCGCCGAGCCGCGCAGCACGGCGAGGACCGGGTGGCCGTTGCGACGGGCGTCGGAGAGGCGTTCCAGCACGACGAGACCGGCGCCCTCGGCCCAAGCGGTGCCGTCGGCCGTGGCGGCGAACGCCTTGCAGCGGCCGTCCGGTGCGAGGCCGCGTTGTCGGCTGAACTCCAGGAACATGCCCGGCGTGGCGAGTACGGTCGCCCCGCCGGCCAGCGCCAGGGTGCACTCTCCCTGCCGCAGCGCCTGCGCCGCCAGGTGCAGCGCCACCAGCGACGAGGAGCACGCGGTGTCGACGGTGACCGCCGGGCCGGTCAGCCCCAGAGCGTACGCGACGCGTCCGGAGGCGACGCTCGCCGTGGTGCCGGTGAGCAGGTAACCCTCCGTGCCCTCGACCGGCTCGTGCAGTCGCGGCCCGTAGTCGTTGTCCACCACGCCGACGAACACCCCGGTTCGGGTGCCGCGTAGCGACTCCGGGTTCAGTCGGCCGTGTTCCAGCGCCTCCCACGCGGTGTGCAGCAGCAGCCGCTGCTGCGGGTCCATGGCGCTGGCCTCGCGCGGGCTGATGCCGAAGAAGTCGGCGTCGAACTCGGCCGCGCCGTCGAGGAATCCTCCCCGCCGCACATAGGTACGTCCCGGGGTGCCGGGATCCGGGTCGTAGAGCGCGTCGAGGTCCCAGCCACGGTCGGTGGGGAACGGGCCGGTGGCGTCCCGCCCGTCCCGCACGAGCTGCCACAGGTCGTCGGGTGAGCCGACCCCGCCGGGGTACCGGCAGGCCATGCCGATGACGGCTACCGGCTCGTCGCGGTAGCCGCTCTCCTGCTCCGGGTCGGCCGGTCCGCCGCCGGTCAGCGTCCGCAGGTGCGCCACCACGGCGCGGGGGGTGGGATGGTCGTAGACCAGGCCGGGGGAGAGGGGGACGCCGGTCGCCGCGGCGAGCCGGTCGCGGAACTCCACGCTGGTGACCGAGTCCAGGCCGAGATCGCGGAACGTGGTATCCGGGTCGATCGCTGCCGGGCCGACGCGGCCGTGGGCGACCGCGACGGCGGTACGCACCAGGTCGAGCAGTTCCTCGTCGGAGCGGCGGGGCGTGCCGTCGGGGGCGCGGGTGACCTCCGGTGCCGCGATCGCTGCGTTGTCCTGGTCCAGCCAGTGGCGGCTGCGCTGGAAGGCGTACCGGGGCAGGTCGACCGCCTGGCGGGCACCGAGCAGGGCGGTCCAGTCCACCGCCGCGCCCCGGGTGAACGCGGTGGCCAGCGCCGTCACGGCGGTGTCCGGCTCGGGGCGGTCGCGGCGCAGCACCGCGACGGCGGCGAGCTCCGCCACGTCGTGCGCCAGTGCGGTGAGCACCGCGTCCGGTCCGACCTCCAGGACTGTGCGGACGCCCCGGTCGCGCAGGTCCCGGACCGCGTCGGCGAACCGGACGGTGTCCCGGACGTGGCGTACCCAGTGCTCCGCGTCGGTCACGTCGGGGTCCGTCAGCGCGGACACCACGGGGATCGTCGGCTGCGCGAACTCGATGTCGGCCAGTGCCTGCGCGAAGGAGACGCGCATCGGGTCCATCCGGGCCGAGTGGAAGGCGTGGCTGACCCGTAGCCGGCTGGTCCGCCGCCCCCAGCCGCGCACGGTCTCCTCGATGGCGGAGACGGCGTCGTCGTCGCCGGCCACCACGACCGACTCCGCCGCGTTCACCGCCGCCAGGTCGGCCCCGGGACGCAGGAGCGGTCGTACCTCCTCCTCGCTGGCCGACAGGGCGACCATGGCGCCGCCGGTCGGCAACGCCTGCATGAGCCGGCCCCGGGCCGCCACCAGGCGGGCCGCGTCGGGGAGGTCCAGCACGCCGGCCACGTGCGCGGCGGCGATCTCACCGACCGAGTGGCCCGCCACCGCGTCCGGTCGCAGACCCCAATGGGTGAGCAGCCGGAACAGCGCCACCTCCACGGCGAACAGTGCGGGCTGGGCGAACTCGGTGCGGTCGAGGGCGTCGGCGTCGTCGAGCACCTCGTCGAGGGGGCGATCCAGGTGCGGGTCGAGTGCCGCCGCGACCTCGGCGAACGCCTGGGCGTACACCGGGAACCGGGCGGCCAACTCCCGCCCCATGCCGGCCCGCTGGCTGCCCTGCCCGGTGAAGACGAACGCCAGCGTGCCGGCCGGGGAGCCGGTCACCGTGCCCGGGTGGGGCGTGCCGGCCGCCACCGCCGCCATCCCGGCGCGCAGGTCGGCCGCCGTCTCGCCGACCACCGCCGCCCGGTAGGGCAGCGTCGCGCGGGTCGTGGCCAGCGAGAACGCCACGTCGGCCGGGTCGGCGGCCAGGCTCGTGAGCTGCCCGGCCTGCGCCCGCAGGGCCTGCGGGGTGTGCCCGGAGACCACCCACGTCAGCGGTCGCGCCGCGGGAGCCGGCTTCCGCGCCGTCCGCAGCGGAGCCTCGGTGAGTACGGCGTGGGCGTTCGTGCCGCCCATGCCGAAGGAACTGACCCCGACGACCAGGGGCCGCGGCACGGTGTGGCTCTCGGTCACCACCCGCAGGTTCAGCTCGTTGAGTGGGATGCGTGGGTTCGGGGTGGCGAAGTTCAGGCTCGGCGGCAGCGTCCGGTGCCGTACGCAGAGCACGGCCTTGACGAACCCGACGATGCCCGCCGCGCCCTCCAGGTGCCCCACGTTGGTCTTGGCGGAGCCCACCAGCAGCGGCGTGTCGCGCAGCTGGCCCAGTGCCGCGCCCAGCGCGGCGGCCTCGACCGGGTCGCCGACGACCGTGCCGGTGCCGTGCAGCTCGACGTAGTCGACCTCGCCGGGCGTGGTGCCGGCCCGCTCGTGGGCCAGCCGGATCACCTCCCGCTGCCCGTCGCTGCCGGGCACGGTCAGGCCGTCGGTGACACCGTCGTTGTTGACCGCGCTGCCGAGCAGGACCGCGTGCACCCGGTCGCCGTCGGCGAGCGCCCGGTCCAGCGGCTTGAGCACCACCAGCCCGCCGCCCTCGCCGCGCACGTACCCGTTGGCCCGCGCGTCGAAGGTGTGGCAGCGGCCGTCCGGGGACAGCGCGCCGAAGCGTTCGGCGCCCAGCGTGCTCTCCGGCGCGAGGTTCAGGTTCACCCCACCGGCGAGGGCCAGTTCCGACTCGCCGCGGCGCAGGCTCTCGGCGGCCACGTGCACGGCGACGAGGGCGGAGGACTGCGCCGAGTCGACGGTGATGCTCGGGCCGTGCAGCCCGAGGTGGTACGAGACGCGGTTGGCGATGATCCCCCGGTTCGTGCCGGTCAGCGAGTGCGGGCCGATGGCGTCGGGACCACGGCGGCGCAGCAGCGTCGCGTAGTCGTCGGAGATGGCGCCCACGAACACCCCGGTCCGGCTGCCGGCCAGCGCGTCCGGGCGGATCCGGGCGTCCTCCAGGGCCTCCCAGCTCAGCTCCAGCACCAGCCGCTGCTGCGGGTCCATGGCCGCCGCCTCGCGGGGCGGGACGCCGAAGAACTCGGCGTCGAACAGGTCCACCGCGTCCAGGAAGCCGCCCCTGCGGGCGCGCCCGTCCGGGTCGCGTCGGGACGCGGGCGGGTCGGTGATCGCCTCCCGCCCGTCGCGCAGCAGCGCCCAGAACGCCTCCGGGTCGGCGGCGCCGGGCAGCCGGCAGGCCAGACCGACGACGGCGACCGGCTCGTCGGGGGCGCTCACGCCCGTCCTCCCTCGACCTGGGCGAGCGCGCCGTCGACCGCCGCCCGGTGCCGTGGGTCGGCGCCGCTCATCTCGAGTACCTGGGCGAGGGTCCAGAGCCGGGTGTGCGGGAAGTGCGCGGGTGAGCCGTGCACGTCGTCGTGGGTGATCGTCCGGAAGTCGCGGACGTGCGTGCGGAGCAGGGCCGGGTCGGCGGGCGGGATGATCTCGTCGCGTCCGCTGGCCACGTACGCCACCGGGATCCGTACCCCGGCCAGGTCCTGCGGGGTCAGGGCCCAGTTGCGGACGTGGTCGAAGACCGTCGCCGGGGTGGTTTGCGTCAGCCGGGCCAGGGTGTCCACGGTGACGCGGGGCACCGCCGCCTGCCACTCCTTGTCGGTGAAGAAGGCCGCGACCGGTGCGCCGGCGGTGACGATTCCGCGCAGTCGGGGTTCGGACGGCGCCGCGCGCAGCGCCAGGTGCCCGCTGAAGCTCAGCGCCAACGCGTACGCCCGGGAGGTGTCCGCGCGTTCGGCCACGGCGTCCAGCAGCACGCCGAACAGGGCGGCGCTGTCCAGGTCGTAGCGCAGCTCGTTCTCGCCGACGCCCGGTAGCTCGGTGACCACGGCGGCGAAGCCGTAGCGCGCCAGCTCCGGCAGGATCGGCGCCCACTGCTCCTTGATGCTGACGATGCCGCCGGTCATCAGCAGCACCGGACGGCGTTCGGTCGTGGACAGCCCGGCGGCCCAGGCCCGGACCACACCGCCGGGCAGTCGCAGCTCCAGGCGTTCGATCCCCGGCACGGTACGACGCCACCGGTCGAACACCGCCACGCAGCGCCGCAGCGCCTCGGCCCGGCCCGGTGAGTCCACGAAGGGGAAGCGGGCCAGGTTGTAGAAGGTGGTGGCGGCGAGCAGGTCACCCGCCTGTTCCCGCTCCTCGCCGGCGCGGATCCACTGTGTCGTCCAGGAACGGGGCCCGTCGCCGTCGTCGTCGATACGGGCGAGCACGCCGTCCGCGCTGGCGTTCTGGGCACTGACGTGGGCGAGGACGTACTGCTTCAGCTCTGCGACGTCGTTGCTCATGCCGGGTTCTCCAGTTCCTGCTTGAGGTCGGTCAGCACGTCGGCCGCTTCCGCCCCGTCGATGACGCGGTGGTCGAAGGTCAGGCTGAGGCGCAGCACGGGTGCGACGGTGATCTGGCCGTCACGGACCACCGGCCGGTCGGCGACACGTCCCACGCCGATCGTCACCGTGGTGCCCCCGACGGAGTGGAAGCCGTCGACGTCGCGGTGCCCGAGGGAGGTCACCGCGACGGTGCCGGTGAGCAGCGGGCGGACGCGCAGGTCGCGCACGGCCCGCCGGAACCGGGCGTACGCCAGCGGCAGGGCCGAGGCGTGCACCCGACGGATGCCCGCGAACTCGGGAGCGCGTTCCGGGTCGACGGCGCGGATCCGGCTCAGGTGGGCCTGCACCTGGTCCACATCGGCCTCGTGGACGTTCGGCACCACGGTCGCCAGCACGACGCGGGCCCCGTTGAGGACACCGTCCACGGTGACCTTGGCGTGCACGAACGGGTACCGGGCCACCCGGGCGCGCAGCCGGCCCTGGATCGCGGCGTTGGCTTCGGGATGCTTGGCGAGCACCCGGCCCGCCGCCACGACGACGTGGCTGACGATCGACTGCCGCCGTCCGTCCGCCCGCGCCCGGTTCCGCTCGGCCAGGACGCGGCTCATGTCCACCTCGGCGTCCAGGTGCACGGGCGCGAAGGACCGCACGGCCTCCAGGAAGAAGAGGGTGTGCCGGCGCTCGCGGGCGACGGGGGAGACGCTGGTCACCGATCCACCGCCGTCGCGTAGATCCCGCCCAGGCTGTCGGCGGTCAGGACGGCCGGGAGCGAGATGGACCGCCCGGTGGCGCGCTCCAGCGCCGAGCAGAGCGCGAGCAGGTGGACGGAGTCCCATCCGGCGACGTCGTCGAGGTGGCGGTCGAGGTCGCTCTCCTCGATGGGCAGCCCAAGCTCGTCGCGGACCAGGGTGACGAAGTCGTGGACGGATCGCAGGGTGCTCACGGGGTTCCTCCGGGGGGCCAGGAGCCGGTCAACTGGACATGTTCCGGCGGTCGGGGCATGTCGGTCAGGTCGTGCCGGAAGTGGGTGGCGTCGAGACGCGTGAACCCGTTGCGGGGGTAGAAGTCGGCCACCTTGGCGTTGCGACGGCTGGGCAGGTACTCGGCGGTGACGGCGGACGCGCTGCTGCCGCGTGCGTGGCGCAGGATCTCGGCCAGCGTCGCCGTCTCCACCCCGCGGGAGAAGGCCCGGCAGCTCAGCACGAAGTTGTCGACGTGCAGGACGTCGTCGTCGTGGCGGAGGACGACCGCGCCGACGAGCCCGATGTCGCCGAAACGGTCGGCGCAGCGCACCGTGAGCACGGTTGCGGCGGGGTGGCGCAGCAGAGCGAGCACGTCGGCGGGCGCCAGTCGCCGGGTGGTCAGGTTGAACTGGTTGGTCCGCAGCGTCAACTGCGAGACGCGGGGCACGTCGGTCTCGTCGGCGACGGCCAGGTCCACCCGTACCTTGAGCTCCGCCAGGTAGTCGCGCAGCGAGTCGAAGGAGTGCAAGAAGTCGCGGCGCTCCACCTCCGCGCGGTACAGACCGGGTCGTTGCCGGTCCTCCGCCGTCAGCGTCACGGTGTCGAACCAGCCGTCGGCGAGCAGCCGTCCGACGTGATCGGCCGGCTCGTCGTCGACGGCGACCACCGCCACCTCGGGCAGTTCGCGGCGGACCAGGCCCTGCTCGAACGGGCTGTCGTCGACGAAGACGACGCTGTCGAGCCCGAGGTTGAGGTCCTCGGCGAGGGTGCGCAGGTTCTCGTGCTTGGGCCGCCAGTTCGCCACGACCCGGACGAAGTCGTCCTCCCGCAGTGTCATGCCTGGGTGCGCGCGCAGCGCCTCGCGTACCGGCTCGGGGTCGTTCTTGCTCACCGCGGCGACCAGCACACCCTGCGACCCGAGCTGGCGGACGACCCGCTGGAACTCGCGGAACGCCTCGCCCCGGTGGCTGTCGGCCACCTCGACGGCGAGCGGGCCGACCTCGCCGACGACCCCTCCCCAGACGGTCTCGTCCAGGTCCAGGGCGAGCACCTTGCGGGCCGCGCCGGCACGGGCCCGGGCCAGGTGGGCGACCTCGCGGGCGTAGGCGTGCAGCAGCGGCGGTGTCAGGTGCGCCTTGGCGTAGACGCTGAGCCGGGCGTCGCGGACCGCGAGCCCGGTCGCCGCCCAGGGGTCGAGGTCCACGACCACGACGGTCGGGTGGTCCTGCGACAGCCGCAGCAGGCGGGCGTTCGCCTCCCGCCACACGGCGCCGAGCAGGGCGCGGGACCGGTGGTCGATCAGTTGGGCGGGGAAGATCCTCGGCAGGGGGATCGTGTTGAGCACCACGGGGGTGGTCGAGCGGGCCAGCAGCCCCTCGATCAGGTCGATCTTCGCGGTGAAGGTGTGGGCCACGTCCTCGGGACGCCACGGTGTCGGCACCTGGTCGAAGACGACCTGGGCGTCGAGCAGGGTCAGCAGCAGCGACGAGTCGTCCGGGGCGGCGAGCGCGTCCAGGTAGCCGCCGAAGTCCCCGAGCCGGGGATCGAGCAGCAGGCCGTGCCGGGCCAACTCCACGGTGAGCAGCGGGACCAGCGGGGCCACCGTGCCGTACCCGCTGACGGTGATCGGCACGACCGGCACGTCCGGGTGCGCCGCCCGTACCGCGTCGGGGCCCACCCGTTCGAGCAGCCGACCCGCCCGGTGCAGCTCGGTGTCGGGCAGCTCGGCGAGCAGCGCGCGCAGGCGGGGGAATTCGGTGGGCAGCCGGCCGCTGCGGTACAGCTCGGACAGCTCAGCCGCCGCGTCCGACCCGGTGGCGGACGGGGCCGCGGCACCCGCCGTCACAGGCCCTCCAACGCGAAGCCCGACTTGATCCACTTGCTGGACTCGATGGACACACCCAGCGCCCGCTGTCCCCCGGCGAGTCGGGCGAGCGCCCGTTCGAGCTGGAGGAAGACGATTCCGTTGCCGTTGTTGCCGGTCTCCGCCACACAGCTCACCTCGGTGGCCTGCGGCAGCTTCAGGCGTTCCACGATCAGCGCGGTCATCCGGCCGGACAGTTGTGGCGGCAGCACGTAGTCGAGGTCGTCGCGCGCCCAGCCCAACTCGCCGAGCAGCTCCTCGACGACCTCGGCGGCCAGGTCCGGCACGTGGCGCTCGATGGCCTTGTAGTCCTCGGTCGCCGCGGGCCGGTTGCGGTCCTCGGTCGGCCCGAACCACTCCAGTGTCGCGCCGGGTTCCCGACCGAGGCCGACCAGCCGGGTGAAGGCCGAGCGCAGCGCCGCCGCGCCCGCGACCTCGCCGACCCGCAGGACCGCGGCCCCGACGCCGTCGCCGAACAGGACGTAGTTGACGAACTCCGCGGGCGGCAGCTTCCGCAGGTCGGCGGTCAGGTCGTAGAACCGGGCCACCACGTCCCCGCCGAGCACGAGGGCGGTGCGTGCGGTGCCGCCGAGCAGCAGGCTGCGGGTGACGGCCAGGGCCTGCACGGCACCCGAGCAGCCGGACTGGAGTTGGTAGGCGGGCACCCCGTCGATGCCCAACCGGTCGGCTACCACGGTGGCTGTCGTCGGCATCAGGCGGTCCGGTGTGGCGGTGCCCAGCACCACCAGGTCGACCTCCTCGGGCGTGACACCCGCGGCGTCGAGAGCCCGGCTTCCGGCCTGGTGGGCCAGGTCGGCCAGCGTGTGCCGGATCTCGCCACTGTCCAGATCGACGGCGAGGTGGCGGGTACGGGTGCCGATGAAGGCGTCGACCCACTGCTCCCACAGGCGGTCCATGCCCAGCCGCCGGCCCAGCGTCGCGTTGTCCACCGTCGGCCCGGGCAGCGCCGAGGCCGCCGAGAGTACCGAGACGGTCCTGGTCATTGCAGTCCTCCCGAGGGGTCGGCGTGAGGCGGTCATCGTCGGCGCGACCGCTAAAGCGGGTCCAAAAGCGGGCGGCCCGACTGTGGCGCTCCGTCGACGCCATGCGTTTTGCTGTCCGCGCCGCGGCGAGTTGCCCGAGACCACCCGACCGAGAGGTCCTCGCATGACCCTTGCCCATGAACGAGCGGACGGGCGGAGCCTGGTGTCTCGCCACCCGGACCGCCCGGACCTGCCCCTGTCGCTGGCCGACGCCGCCGGCAACCGGGTGGACTACAGCTACGACGACGGCGGGCGGCTGCTGCGCGCCTACTCCCGGGCCTTCGACCGCGACATCGAGACGCGGACCTACCACCCGGACGGATCGCTCGCCTCGGCCACCGACGGTCGGGGCGCGACCACGGGGTACCACTACGACGGGCGTGGACGCCTGGCCGCCATCGACCCGCCCGAGCCGCTCGGCCAGATCCGCTTCGCCTACGACGACGATTCCCACGTCGTCCAGGTCACGCACGGTAACGGCCAGCGCGTCGGCTTCACGTACGACGCGTCGGGTCGACTGGTCGAGGTCCGTGACGACGACACCGGCCAGGTGCTCGGGGACTTCGCCCACGACTCCGCCGGCAACCTGACCCACCGGTCCGGCCCGGGCTGGTCGGAGTCGATCCAGTGGCGTGACGGCCGGCGCATCGGCTCGGTCCGGCGCGAGGGCCGCGAGGTGGAACAGGTCGGCTACCGCCACACCGCCTCCGGTGCGCTGGCCGCCCAGTTGGACCTCAACGGCACCACCACCTACGGTTACGACGTCGCCGGTCGGCTCGCGGTGCTCGACGACCCGTTCGGTGGCCGGACGAGCTTCGAGTACGACGGCGCCGGGCGGCGTACGGCCACGGTCTTCGCGGGCGGGGGCAGCCAGCGCACGGAGTACGACGCGCTGGGCCGGCCGGTGCGCCTCGTGGTGGCCGACGGGCGGGGCGACCCGGTCCACACGGTGTCGTACGACTACGGCGGTGGTGCCCTGCTCGCCGCCCGCACCGTCGACGGCGTGACCACCGAGTACGCCTACGACGGCCTGGGCCGGGTGGTCCGCGCCGGTGACGAAGAGTTCGGCTACGACCTGGCGAACAACCTGATCCGACTCGGTGGCACCACGTTCGACGTCAACGACGCCGGGCAGCACGTGCGCTTCGGTGAGACGGTCCTCGGCTACGACCGGTCGGGCAACTTCGTCGACGAGGTGAATCCGACGGTGCGCTTCACCTACAGCCCGACCAACCAGACCCGTACCGGGTCGGTCGACGGCCGGCAGGTGGTCGACATCCGCTACGACGGTCTGGACAATCGCGAGCCACGCCGGATCCACGAGACCACGCTGGACGGGCGGTCGGTGACCCACGTTCTGCACCGCACGTCGCTGGGCATCGTCCGGGTCACCGACGACGTACCCACGGCGTTCGTCAGGGAGCCCAGCGGCCGGCTGATCGGGTTGCGCACGGCGGACGGGACCCGCTACCAGGCGGTCACCGACCACCAGGGATCGGTGTTGGCGCTGCTGGCCACGGACGGGACGCTGGCCGCCACCTACACCTACAGCGCGTTCGGCGCGGTCACCGCGACCAGCGGCGTCGCGGCCGTCAACCCGTTCCGCTACCTGGGCGCCTACCAGTTGCTGCGGGGCGCCCACTTCCTGGAGTGCCGCATCTACAACGGGGCATGGGGGCGGTTCACCCAGCCGGATCCGCGGCACCAGGCCCGCGCCCCGTACACCTTCGCAGACAACGACCCGGTGAATTTGGGCAACCCGGCCCGCACCAATTTCTGGGCGACGCTGTCGCGGCCGCCGCGGGAGGCGGTCGCGGCGTTCCACGGCACCCCGCCCCCGCCGACGACGTTTCTCGGCACCGGCATTCCGTTCATCACCCGACGAGGAGACGACAATGACTGAGCGACTGGAGACGCGACCGCAGGCCCTGCTCATCAAGGTGCCCACCGAGATCGTGGTGAAGGTGGTCGACGACGTGGACGTGGCCGCTCCGGCGGTGGGGCAGGTGGGCAAATTCGACGACGAGTTGTACGACGAGGCCGGTGCCCAGATCGGCACGTCCAGCGGCAACTTCCGCATCGAGTACGTGCGACCGACCGACGGCGGACTGCTCACCTACTACCAGGAGGACATCACTCTCTCCGATGGGGTGATCCACGCGGAGGGCTGGGCGGACTTCAACGACGTGCGGACGAGTAAGTGGGTGTTCTACCCGGCGACCGGGGTGAGCGGCCGCTACCTGGGCCTCACCGGCTTCCGGCAGTGGCGGATGACGGGCGTGCGCAAGTCCGCCGAGGCGCGGATCCTGCTCGGCGAGTGACCGCGGCGGGGGGTGGGCGCCGTGGGCGCCCACCCC
>NZ_BOPA01000069.1 GCF_016863515.1 Micromonospora gifhornensis | reverse complement strand
GGGGGGGGGGGGCGCCGTGGGCGCCCACCCCCCGCCTGCCTTCAGCAGGCTTGGGCTACCTCCCGCCGCCGGTAGGCCCGCAGGATCCAGTGGTGCAACTCGCGCAGCGACCGGTCCGGCTCCAACCCGAGTTCCTCGCGGAGCAGCCGGTGCGTGTGTTGGTAGGCGCGCAACGCGTCGGTCCATCGTCCGGCGCGGACCAGCGCGACCATCAGTTGCCGGTGGAAGTTCTCGTGCAGTGGATGGTCGGCCAGCACCGCGGTCAGCAGGTCGACCACCTCCTGGTGCCCGCCCAGCGCGAGTCGCGCCTCCACGAGCATCTCCAGGCACTCCAACCGGGTCTCCTCCAGCCAGCGGGCAAAGACGGCGACGGTCCGCCCGCCGGCCAACGTCAGCACCGGGCCGGTCCGCCACAGCGTCAATGCCCGTTCCAAGCACGCCACCGCCTCCCGGTACCGGCGCGCGCGCAGATGCGCCCGCCCCCGCTCGGACAGCGCGCGGAACTCGTGGGCGTCGACCTCGTCACCGGCCCGGATCCGCAGCGTGTAGCCGCCTGTGACGGTCGCGAGCCGACCTGCCGGGAGCAGGCGGCGCACCTGGGACACGTGCACGTGCAGGGCGGCCTGCGCGCGCCGCGGAGGGCGCTCGCCCCAGAGTTCGGTGCCGAGGTGCTCACTGCCGACGACCTGGTCGGAGCGAATCAGCAGCGTGGTCAACAACGCCTGCTGTTTGGGCGCGTTGACCGGTGTACGGGTGTCCACGCCCACCAGTCGTAGTGGTCCGAGTAATTCGTAGCGCATTGCTGCCCCCGATTTATCGGTTTTGGCTGATGCTAGTGCGCGGTCGTCGGGATCTGCATCAGAGAAAGTACGTACGCATCGATCGGTGGCCTTATTGGGGGCTGAATGCCCGGTCAGGATGGTATTTCGCCGGATCGTGGCGGCCTGCCACCGGGCGGGTCGGGGCAACTGTTAACAAGTCAATATGCGGTATGTAAACGGCGCGCAGCATTTTCTCCGGCCGCACGTCCGGATATTGAGATGCATTTTTTCCAGTCAATGGGGCTCGCTGATTATGCGCGGTTGTGACCACGACGCTGGTGGTTAAACTGGGACCAGCCGTGATCGGGGTCGGCAGGCGAAGGGTGGTGTGCTCGTGCGCGACACGGCAGAGCATCGGATCGGCACATCCGGGCGTCACACACCGCAGGCCCAGGCCACACCCGCAGATCGGCTGTCGCAGGCGCTCGCCCGGGCCCGCTCCGGGCGCGGTGGCGTAGTGGAACTGGTCGGTGAGCCGGGGATCGGCAAGACGCAGGCACTGACCGAGCTGACCCGGCTCGCCCGCGTGGCGGGCATCCCGATCGCCGCCGGTCGGTGCACCGAGGTGACACCGGACAGCCCGCTGACCCTCGCCGCCGCGGTGACCGGAGCCACGGGGAGTCCCGGCGAACTGGCCGATGCGTTGCGGCAGGCCGCCGATCCGGCCGGGTTGCTGGTCGCCGTCGACGACTTCCACTGGGCCGGCGAGGATTCGGTACGGCTGGTGCGGGCGCTGACCCAGACGGCGCTGGACGTCGGGCTCCTGGTCGTCATCGCACTGCGACCGACGCAGACCCACACCGGGCTGCTCGCGGTGCTGGCCGACGGCCGCGACGTCGGTGTCGTCGAGCGCGTGGAGGTGGGTCCGCTGACGCTGCCGGAGTCCGCCCGGCTGCTCGGCTGCAGCATCAAGGACCCACAGGTCCGCAGGCTGCACGAGCGGGCCGAGGGCAATCCCCGGTACCTGCTGGCACTGGCCGCTCCGCGCGGTGCCGCCGCGACGGCGCTGCTCGGCGAGAAGGCGTCACTCGGGCCGGACGCGACGCGCGTCCTGGAAGCCGCCGCCGTGCTGGGTGGCTCAGTGGACGTCGCCGGCGTCGCCGAGGTGGCCGGTCTGCCGCGCGAGCGCGCCTGCGCGGCCACCAGCGTGCTGGTCCGCCGTGACCTGCTGCGCCCGTCCGACCGGCCGCGGGAGTACGTCTTCCGACATCCGGTGCTGCACACGCTCTACTACGACGACATCGACATCTGCTGGCGGGCGGCGGCGCACCGCCGGGCGCGGACCCTGCTGTTGTCACGTGGCGCCCCGCACAGCGTGGTGGCTCCGCACGTCGAGCGGGCACCGCAGGGCTCCGACGAGGATCTGACCGTGCTGGCCGGCGCGGCACAGGAGGCCATGGCGGGCACTCCCGCACAGGCCGTGCACTGGCTACGGGTGGCGTTGGATCTCGCGCCGGCCGGTGCCCGCGCCCGCAACGAGCTTGCCTCCGCCCTGGTCGGCGCGCTGCTCGCGTCGGGGCAGCCCACCGCCAGCAGCGTTCTGCTGCACCAGATCCTGCGGTCCGACCCGCCGCTGTCCTGGGAGGCGCGAGCCCACGCGCTGGTGCCCGGCGCCCTGGCCGAGTGCCTGCTGGGGCGGGCCCGCGAGGGCGGCAGCCTCATCGCCGCCGCGCTGGCCGAGGCCCCCGAGGATCCGCCTGCGGTGCTGGTACGCCTCGCGGTCGTGCAGGGCGTGCTGGCGAGCCTGGAGGGAGTTGCGCTGACTCCCGGCGTGGCGGACGTCGCGCTGCGGGTGGCACGCGTACACGGCGACCGGCTCGGCGAGATGGGCGTCCTGTCCGTCCGCGCCTTCGGCGCCGGTGGCGGCGCCGCCAGCGCGGCGGACCTGTCGGCGGCCGCCGCCATCGCGGACGCGGCGGCCGACCCTGACCTGGCCGCAGATCCCGAGTGCCTGGTCATGCTGGCCTCGGCCGAGTCGTACAGCGGCCGATACCGCGACGCACGCCGTCACGCCGCACGCGGCGTGACGGTGATCCGGCGCAGCGGGGGCCGCCACCTGCTCCCGCTGCTCTACAACACGCTGAGCAACAGCTGCCGAAGGCTGGGCGAGTTGGACGCCGCGCAGGAGGCGGCCGCCGAGGCCGCGCGGATCGCGGAGCAGATGGGTGCGTGGCGACTGCACGGGCTGGCGCTGGCGCTGCGTTCGCTCAGTCTCGCCTGGCTGCTGCCGCAGGGCGACCGGGAGCCGGTCGACCTGGCGGAGCAGGCAGCGGCGATCCTCCCACCGGGCAGCTCGACGTGGAGCGCCACGGCCGGGCTGGCGTTGGCACAGGCGGCCCTGGCCGGCGGCGACCCCCGTCGGGCCGTGACCGTCATCCTGGACTTCGGTGGTGGTCCGGGCCTGGACGACATCCCCGACGTGCTGCGTCCGTGGAGCTACGAACTCCTGGCCGCCGCCTCCGGCCGGGCCGATCTTCCCCTGGCGGAGTGGGCGAGCCGCGCCGCGGCGGTCGTGGACCGGATGGGCGTGCCCTACCTACGGCCCTACGCCGTCTCCGCCCGCGCCCACCTGCTGCGCTCGCGCAACGACCTGGCCGGCGCGACCGCGCTCTTCCGCGAGGCCGCCGCGCTCTTCCACACCGCCGGTCTGGCCTTCTCCCAGGCCGTCGCCCTGGCCGAAGCGGCCCGTTGCCAACCCGGCGCGGGCCGGGCTGACCTGGCCCTCGCCCGGGAGGTGGCCCGGCGCTGCGGCGCAGGCCGAGCCCTGGCCGAATACCGCACCCGCCCGTCGGTGACGGAGGTGACCCACCCGATGCTGTCCGTCCTCACGCGACGCGAGCAGGAGATCGCGTCGATGGCGGGCACCGGTCGCAAGACCAAGGACATCTCCAACAGCCTGGCGATCAGCCCCCGCACCGTTGACGTCCACCTCACCCGCATCTACCGCAAGTTGAACATCGCCACCCGCGCCGAGCTGGCCCGGCTCATGGCGAGCATCGCCTGAAGAGCCCCGCCTCCGGTGTGGAGTCCGGCCGTCATCAGAGTGGCTTTACCGGTCTCTCCTAGGTTCTGACCACCCACCGAGGAGGCCGCCATGACCGACGTCCAGCTGCCCGCGTTCCCGATGACCCGCACCTGTCCCCACCAGCCGCCGGAGGGCTACGCCGCCCTGCGCGAGAATGGGCCACTGGCCCAGGTCCGGCTGGTGGGCGACCGTACGGCGTGGGTGGTGACCGACCACGACGTCGCCCGGACGTTGCTGGTCGACCCGCGACTCTCCTCCGACCGGCTACGACCGGACTTCCCGGTGCTGGTGCCCCGGATGTCCGCCGCCAAGCTGGTACCACTGGTCGGCATGGATCCGCCGGTGCACACCCAGCGGCGGCGCATGCTGATCGCGGCGTTCACCGTCCACCGGACCCAGCAGATGCGCCCAGAGATAGAAGAGATCGTCAGCGCCCGTCTCGACGCGGTGCTGCAGGAGGGCCCGCCGGTGGATCTGGTGCCCACCCTGGCCCTGCCCGTACCGTCCACCGTGATCTGTCGGCTGCTGGGCGTCCCGTACGCCGACCACGACTTCTTCGAGAGCCAGACCCAGCGCATGGTGCTGGGTTCGAGCACCGCACAGGAGGCGGCCGGCGCGGCCGCCGCCCTGACCGAGTACGTCGACACGTTGATCGGGGAGAAGCAGACCAAGCCGGGGGAGGGGTTGCTGGACGAACTCATCGCGAGCCACCTCGACACAGGGCAGATCACCCGGCGGGACCTGGCAGAGACGGTCATGTTCCTACTCGTGGCAGGGCACGAGACCACAGCCAATATGATCACGATGAGCATCGTCGGCCTGCTGGAGAACCCGGAACAACTCGACCGCCTACGCTCCGACTGGAGTCTGCTCCCGAACGCGGTGGAGGAGCTGCTGCGCTACCTGTCCGTCGCCGACGAGATCCAGCGGGTGGTCGCCGAACCCATCGAGGTCGCCGGCCATGTCCTGCGCGTCGGCGACGCGGTCTACCTACCCGCCGCCGCCAGCAACCGGGATCCGGCCGCCTTCCCCGACCCGGACGCGCTGGACGTCTCCCGCCGCGCCCGTCACCACCTGGCCTTCGGCTACGGCATCCACCAGTGCCTGGGCCAGAACCTCGCCCGGGCCGAGCTGGAGGTGACGCTGCGGGCCCTGTTCGAACGACTGCCCACCCTGGCGCTGGCGGAGCCACTGTCGTCGCTGCCGGTGAAACCGGGCGGCTCGGTGCAGGGCGTGTACCGGCTGCCAGTCACCTGGTAGGCGTAGGGCCCGTCAGGCAGCCGGCACCAGACCCACATCGGCACTCAGGATCGCGAGTTGAAGCCGGCGCATCGCCTCACCAGGCTCAAGCCCCAGCTCCTCGTGCAGCACCCGCCGCGTCGACTGGTACGCCGCCAACGCCTCGGCGCGGCGACCGGCCCGGGTGAGCGCCACCATCAACACCTCCCGCAGCGGCTCGTGCAGTGGGTGCTCCTCGACCCACTGCACGAGTTCGCCGATGAGCTCCCGATGCCGGTTCGTGGCCAGTGCCGCCCGCCCAATGGCGTGCAGGCAGTCCACGCGGACCTCCTCGGCCCATTCGGCGAAGTTACCGACCACGAGGCCGTTGCGGATGCCGGCGAGCACGGGACCCCGGAACAGCCCGACCGCGTGGCGCAGCGGGACCAGGGCCGCCTCCGGGTCGGTTTCCAGCAACGACCTGCCCAGCGCGTGCATCCGCTGCAACTCGACAGCATCGACGAGGTTCTCGTCGACCTCCATCTGGTAGCCCTGCGGCTTCGTGTGCAGCACCGCTGCGCCGGGGCGCGGGCTCGGGATCTGCTTGCGGATCTGCGAAACGTAGACGTGCAGCGCGGTGCGGGCGTGGCGGGGAGGGTTCTCGCCCCACAGCTCAGCGATGAGTTCGTCGGTGGTGACGGTGTGGTTGGCCCGGATGAGGAGCGTGGCGAACAGCGTTTCCACCTTCGGCGCGGTAATCGTGCGAGGTGCGGGATCGGCGATCCGCAATGCTCCGAGCAACTGGTAGCGCATGGTTTCCTCCGCAGGTCGGCGGCCACCGTATTCTGGCCGCTCACCGTTCCCGGGACATCAGAGAAATTGCGTACGGACCGGGGTGCGTGGTGACAGCTGCAGCCAGGACGAGACGTTCCTGCGAGGACGGCAACCGGTGGGGTGGGCCGTCGAGCGACGCCCGAGCAGCGGACGGCAGGGGTCGGGCTGACCGACCGTGTATCCGGTGGCGACCTCCGTCGTCATGCTGGTGGCGCGGTTCGCGCTGCCCTCGTCGAACGGGAGGTTCCCATGCCACATCAACGATTCCGCAGCCCGTGACGGCAGCTCGGCCTCGGCTTGACCGTCGCCGGCACGACCGGAGCCGCGACCCTCGCTCCCGGTCGCCGCCGCCGCGACCGCTGAACTGCCGACCTGTCAGGTCCGCGCCGGGGGCATCAGCGAAGCCCAGGTCGCCGCGCTGGGCAAGGCGTTCGGCATCGAACGCCTTGCCCGCCCCAGGACGGCAGCGTGCGGTTCGCGGGATTGTCCCGGCTCAGCTGGCGGCGCTGCTGGAAAGCGGCGGTGCGGCCGGCAGCCGGCTGTGTTAGGCGCTCGCAGGGCCGGTCGAAGCGGGCAGCGTGACATCTCCGATCGGATCTAAGA
>NZ_BOPA01000068.1 GCF_016863515.1 Micromonospora gifhornensis | reverse complement strand
TTCCGCTTCAAGTAGGACATCTATTTAGTGATTGATCGGTTTGCTATTGCTGCGCGCGTGAATATGCTCGTAATTTGTATCTTTTCTGCGCTCGCCGACTGTGCTGTGGACGGCAATAGCTCCACCAACTGCTCGACGGGAACCGTCGTATCCGATTTCTATGCCCGCTGGATTGGGCTGTGGATCGCAACGGCGCACGAGTAGTCGTTCGAACTACATGGGCCGAGTTTCTATGCCCGTTGGATTGGGCTGTGGATCGCAACCCACACCACCGAGTCCGGCCTCGTCGTTCCGGGTGTTTCTATGCCCGCTGGATTGGGCTGTGGATCGCAACCCTACCTGGAAATCGGGGGTCTGGCGTGCGAGGACGAAGATCGTTGCGCGGACCTCGGCGAGCTGGTGGCTGTCGAGGTTGTGGGCCAGGTCGCAGAGATTCAGCAACTCCCGGCTTGACCTGCTCAAATGGGTTTGCGCGCACCTGTGCTCCTGAAGGGGCGACCCGGTGGGTCCGGGTTCGGAGGCTTTGCTCCGAAGTGTCGTGGAGTTGCTGACCGTCACACGATCCAGAAGTCCACTCGTTCCTCGATAGTCCGGCGACCATAGATTATTCGCTCGTTGAGGGTTTGGGGAGTCAGGCGGTAGAGGCGTACCTGGTCGTCGTCGGGGTCGATCAGGCCGCGTAGGCGCTCACGGAAGGCGCCGGCCGATTCCGTGTCGGGTAGCTCGACTTCGAAGACGGACAGTTGCACCCGTGGGCCGTACCCGGAGAGGAACATCGCTACGTCGGCGCGGCGGTCGTCGTCGGCGATGTCGTACGCGACTAGGTAGCAGACTCGGCTCACCGCCACACCACCGGCCGGTACTCCGGCTTGCGGCCGGTCAGTACGGCGGCGAGGGTTCGTGCCTGCGCCAGCATGACGTGCCGCCAGGGGATTCGTCGTTTCTCGGCGGGGTGGTGCACCAGGGTCAGCATGCGTCGTTCGTACGCTTCGAGGAATGTGCGGCGGCCGTGGTCGTCGAGTCGGCAGCCTTGGTCGTCGGTGAGGGTGAAGTTCATCGGGGTGATCTGCCCGGTGCGGGCCAGGCGGATCACCGTGGCGTCGACCACGACGGGTCGTAGTTCTTCGATCAGGTCCAGGGCGAGGGAGGGGCGGTTGCGGCGTGGCGAGTGCAGCATCCCCAGGTACGGGTCCAAACCGGCGAGCTGGCATGCGGCTACTGCTTCGTGAGTGAGTAGCGTGTAACCGAAGGAGAGCATCGCGTTCACCGGGTCGGGTGGCGGGCGACGCTGCCGAGTGGTAAAGCCCCACTGCGGTCCGAGGATCTGGGACAGGCCGGCGAAGTAGTCGCGGGTGGCCGAGCCTTCGTACCCCATCAGTTCAGCGGTGTTATCGGCGGTGAGTGCCGACTGCCGGGCGGCGGCGAGGCGGCTATGTCGGTCGGCCAGTTCCGGAGCCTGTTGGGTTCGGGCGGCGCGTAGCAGACCCACTCGCATGTTGGTGATCTTCCCGGCCACCAGGTGCCGGGCGATGCGCAACGCGCGCCGGTCGTCGTCGGCGGTCCGGTACTGGGCCAGCCTCAGCTCCGGGTCCGTGCCGTCCAGACCAGCCACTCGGGCGGAATGCTGGCCGTCCTCATACAGCCAGGTCAGCTCGATACCCCGTTCCACCACTCGCTGCAACAGGGTCGAGGTGACGCCGACCCGACCGAAACACACGATCTGGCGTACCCGTTTGAGGTTGACGTTGGCGAGCAGCCGGTCGCCGTCTTCCACTCGTAGCCGTTCACCTTTGACGCGCAGCAGCGCGCCCTGGGTGGTCACGAAAACCGTGCCCTGTAAAGGTTTCGCCTGTGCGTCGGCCGCCGGGCCGGAGGTGGCGGTGACGGCCTGCCCGCAGAACGGCACTCCCTCGTCAAAGCCGAGCACCCGCTGATCGTCGGCGTTGAGCCGTAGGCTGAGCGCCTCGGCTTCGGTGGCGGCGAGTTCGAGGACCCGCAGCCCGGTCGGACGGTCAGCGACCGGGATCGCGATGTCGTCGCCGTAGCGCACCACCTGATGCCCCTGTCGCATCAGGGCCCGGTCGAAGCTGTCCAGGTAGAGATTTGCCAGCAGTGGCGACAGGCCACCACCCTGATGCAGGCCACGTCCGCCGCTGCCCCGCTCACCAGTGACCGGTCGGCCGACCAAGCGTTCCACGAGCGCCACCAACTCCGCATCCGTTACCAGCTCCCGTAGCCGCCGTAGCAGCGGCCAACGCGGAATGCTGTCGAAGCAGTCGTCGATGTCACACCGAGCCACGAACGCCGACCCCGACTCGCGGGCGGTCGCCAGCGCGCGCACGGCGTCGGTGACCCCGAGCCCACGGCGGTAGGCGAAACTCCACGGCGACAGCGTCGGATCCACTACTGGATCGAGTACGTCCAGAAGGGCCCGCTCCACGATGCGATCCTCGATGGAGCCGATCGCCAGCAAGCGGGTACCGCCGTCCGGCTTCGGAATCGAAACGCGGGTCATCGGCGCGGGCTGGTAGCGGCCACCGGCCAGGTCACCGGCCAACTCGCTGAGCCGGGCGAGAGCCCGTGACTCGAACGCCAGGATCGCGTTGCTCGGACGCCCATCGTCGTACGCGTTGTCCCGCACTTCCTCCCACGCCCGCAATAACGCCTCATCAGTAACCGCCCGCGCCAACAATGCGCCCAAGATTCCACCCTCCAGCACATCAAATTCGACGGCGTGTTGTGCCGATGCCCGCTGGGTTGGGCTGTGGATGGGGACAGTCGGAGCTCGCCGCGCAGCAGTCGAACGTCGCCGTTTCTATGCCCGCTGGGTTGGGCTGTGGATGGGGACGAGCATATCGGTGTCTTGACCGGAGAGAACGAGGAGTTGTTTCTATGCCCGCTGGGTTGGGCTGTGGATGGGGACAGTTACTGGAAGTGGTGGCAGGGCAAGTGACCTCCACGTTTCTATGCCCGCTGGGTTGGGCTGTGGATGGGGACGGCCTGACACACGCCCTTCGGGGCGACATACATATTGTTTCTATGCCCGCTGGGTTGGGCTGTGGATGGGGACCCTATTCGAGAATAGACGGGTCTGAGCTGCCGGGATGGAGATCATCGCGCGGGCCTTGCGGATAGGTGTTTCAGGGCGTCGTGGGCTGCGTCACACGAGTCGTTGATCTGGCCGTTGACGTGCTCAGATGGGCTTGCGCGCACCGCACCTCCTGCGTGTCGCTTTCGGGTGGTCCGGGTTCGGCTGTTTCGCGGCATTCGGGGAAGTGGAACGTCGAGGAATTCTAGCGGTCATCGATGCCTATGGTGGTGGCAAGTCGATTGCGCCGAGTCCGTGGGTGGTGCCGTGGCCGAGGCCGGCAATCAACGCGAAGCCGTTGAAGCTGGCGAAGAGTCGGCAGGCGCTGGGGGTGGCGGCGCGGGGTAGGCCGAGCGTGATGGTGCCGATGAAGCCGGCGCTGGTGGTGCCGTGCCATCGGTACGGCTCGGTGTGGATGTCGTGGGCGTAGAGCAGGGCGCTTCGGCTGAGTTCGCGTACGTCGTCGTCGGCGGCCTGGCCGCCTGCGGACCGGAAACGTCGGGCGAGCGTCGAGTAGATCAGGTACGGGTCGGGGAGCGGGTAGTCGCGGCCGTGTTGGCGGAACTTGGCCGGTGTGACGACTGCCAGCCGTACCCGCCGTCCGGGAGTGCGTTCGGCGAGGCGGTCCAGCGGGATGCGGCGCATCTGGGCACCGGTCACCTCGCACCAGCGGGCACCGAAACGCAGCCGCTCCGGTGGTGCGGCGACCGGCGGGGGAGTGTCCGGTAACCAGGTGAGGACCACTCCGGCGCACTTGTCGGGCGGACCGAGCAGCCGGGCGGTGAAGGGTTTGTCGTCGGCGTGATGCGCTCCACCGGCGTCCTCGAAGATCTGGCAGGCGAGGGCGTGCAGGTGGTCGTGGTGCGGCTGCTCGCTGAGATCGACCGGTGCCACGAGGTCAAGCGTCCATTGGGTAGGCATGGAGTGCCCGTCCTTCACGGGGTTTCAGAGCGGATGAAGGAGCCGTCGGAACTGCTCAGTGTCGTTATCCAGTCCGTGCTGAGTCTTTTGACGTCAGCCGAGCCGACGACGAGGGGCCGCATCGGCTGGCTGAGGACGACATCGACCTCGGGGGGCAGGAATCGGCCGAGGAACGCGAAGGAGAGCAGCCGCCACTTGTCGTCGCTGTCCCGCACCGGTCGCAACCACAAGGGGGAGGCTCGTCGCAGCGGCGACCCACCACCCCCAGCGGCGCCTACCGGATACACGGTCTTGCCGTCTTTGAAGACGACCGGGAGTCCGAGTGCGCCCAGCGCGAACTCGTGGTCGGTGCCGTTGACGGTGTGCAACCATTCCCGGGTTTTGATCTTCGGGGTGTACTTGGCTCCGGGTGCCGATTCCGTGGCACGAAACGACCGGAACTGCTCGCCGGCGTACGCGAGCACCGCCGACCAGTCGGCAAAGGTACGGCTACTGAGGCCGGCGATGAAAACCTCCGGACCCCCGAACACCGGATATGTGGGCAGGCCGTGCCAGCCATCGAAAGCTGCCGGTGGAGTGGTCAGGTCCTGGCGGGCCAGGGCGACGAGTCGTTCCAACGACTCGGCGCAGGTGGCGAGTTCCGGCGGGCGGCCATGCTCGTCGAGTTGTAGCCCTGCGCTGGGCACGACAGTTGCCGAGCACAGCATTTCCGGGGTCCAGGGTGCCGGCAGCTCACCTTCCACCGCGGTGATGCGCAGGCCGCCGAAGCCACGCCGGGTGCGGGCGCCGAGCCCGCCGTACCGGCACAGGCACCACAGTGCCGCCAGGGCCAGGGCGGCGGCGTCTGTGTCTGCGCCGAAGCGCAGTTGCAGCCTGAAGGGGGGTCCACCGGGGTCGATGAAGCGGCGGGTGACAAGGATCCCGCGGTTGCCCCCGGCCGGCTTGGACAGCCCCTGGCCGGCGAGGTATCCGATCCATCGACCCTTGTCGCCTCCGGACCAGGCTGGCCTGCCCAATCTGGCCTCGGGTGGGTTCGGCAGTCTCAGGGCCACCGGCGAGGCCCGCATGGTGCTGCCGAAGACTCGGCTTTCCACGGCCGCCAGCAGTCCGATCTGCTCACCGACCTCTGCACCGGCTATGGCGCGCAGCCAGTAGCGCATCGCCCCCCGCAGCGAGGAGATACGTATCCCCGTTTCTGGTTCGGTGGCATGGGCCGGAAGCTGTCCTCCGGCTTCCTGCCTCGCGGCTTCGGCCATCGACATCGGCGGCTGATGACCGCCGTTGAACAGCGGCGTGGTTACCTGCATGTTCAGCGTCGTCCAGGCCATGGCTGCCTCTCGTCGTCGTACCGTTCTGTTGTCGTCATCGGTGCCAGCGCAGGTGGGCCAGGGGAGCGGTGATCGGACGGTCGTCCCAGAGGATTTGGGCGAAGACACCGACGGCCAGGCACCAGGCGGTGCCGAGGCCGAGGATGGCCAGGCCCGTGCTGGCCGGCCAGTGCTGCCACGATTCCCTCAGTTCGCGGCCGCTCTCCACGAGGGCGGGCGCGACGGCGACCAGGCCGATGACCGCTACGAGGAAGGCGTGGGCGGCACCGACCCCAGCGACGGCCAAGGCTCTCCCGATCGACGTGACGGCGGCGACACCGTGGTTGCGCGCCTCCCCGACGAGGTAGCCGATGCTCGCCGTGGTGAGGGCGGCCGGTGCCCACCAGGATCCTGCCGGGTTGCGCCACCAGTCGAAGTGCAGGGTGAGGAGTGCGAAGAGGCCGACCGTTCCTGCGGCGGGCAGACGCAGCAGCCAGGCGGTGGCCCAGATTCGGCCGAACACGACGACGAGGGCACCCAGCGTGGTGTAGCTGGCCGCAGCCGTGATCGCCGCCGCGTGGAACTGTCCACAACCGGCCAGCACCAGGGCACCCGCCGCACCGAGCAGCGGTAGTACACCGGCCCATCGCCGTGACCAGCGGGCAGCCCTGGTGACCGCAGGCCGGCACCGCCCCGGGTCACCGGCAGGGTAGGCGGCGGCGCGAACAACCCGCCCCAGCCGCATTCGAGGCAGCAGATGCCGATCGAGCACGTTGTCGAGCAGCGCTTGGTCGTCGGCGGTGAGCGGCTCGCGGGCGTCGTCGATGACGGACCAGCGTGTGACCAGGGGCAGACCTGTTGCCGTGCGTCGTGGCCGGGTCGCCTGTCGTCCTTGGTAGCGGAAAACCAGCGCGTCGATTTCGCATTCGATCTCCGCAGGCGTGGCGGCAGCGAGCAGCACATGAGACTGGTACGCGTCGAGGCAACGGTGCCACTCCCAGCGGGCCCGCCGGCAACGCTGCACCACGAGGTCGGCCGCGTCGCTGCCGAAGACCATGCCCAGGTCCACGGCGGGATCACCGGACCCGTCCCGCCAGAGGCCGGCGCTGTCTCCCGGGTCGCCGCGGAATGCCTCGCTGAGTGTGAGGAACCGTAGCCGCGCCGCGACCGGTCGGAGTGATTCGGCGTCCTCGGGCGCGGTGTCGGCGACGGCCAGCCAGGCCGCTTCACCGATCCAGCACGTCCACATCCACACCTGCGTCGAGGAAATGGTCGGCTCGTCGAGCAGGGTGACAATCCGTTGGGGTAGAAGCCCCGGGGCGAGCAGGACGGCCAGCAGGGCTGGTCGGTTTTGGCTGAGGCGATCCGCTGTGTTTCTGAGCGCAGCCGTCACCTGGTGGGGTGCCAGCGCGCTGCCGCGTGGCAGGTGACCGTCGAGGCAAAACAGGTCCCTCCAGAGCTCGCGATCGGCCATGGCTGCCATGTCCCACGACTCCCGATCGGCTGGGCGCCATCGGGCGAACGCTGGTCCGATTCCTCCGCCCAGGCGCTCTACCAGCCCGGACAGCCCGGTCGGCGGTTCGACGGTCACCGCCATCGCTAGCCCCTGCCGATCGGCTCGGCCGGGATGCCCATCAGGGTGCGCAGTCCAACCCCGAAGGGGGTCAGCTGAGCGCGGCGGGTGGAGTCATCGGCGTCGTACGCGTACCCGTCCATCGACCGTGGGTTCGGTAGTCCTCTGCGCGAGCCGTCGGGCGCGAAGCCAGCCAACTCCTTCTGCACCGCATCGCGGTTGAGTCTGCGTAGTGGCAGCCGGAGGACCTTTTCACTGGTGTCGTGCAGCACGTGCGCCTTGACGGCGGACACCTGTGCGGGGGGAAAGGACCGTAGCCCTTCGGCCAGCCCGATCAGGTAGGGGATGGCTGCTTTGAAGCCACCGGAGAGATGGAAGTGGAATTCCTCGGGTGGCCCGAACTCGCCGGGCAGGAGCGCCCGCCCCAGCGTCCCCAGCCCCGCCATCGCCTTGGCGAAGTCGGACTCCCGGCTCGCGTCCAGGTATGGCACCCGCACGATCGTCACTCCGGGCGCCGGGGTGAACCATGCGGGGTCGTCGACGTACCGGATTCGCTCGGCTGCACCGCCGACCAGGCCGACCGCGGTCCATAACCCGGAGCAGAGGCCGGCGATGGTGTCGGTGGCGAGCAGGACCACCGAATCGTCGGCGGCAACGTGGGGTCCGCCGTTGACGCGGTGGAAGGTCTCCATCTCGGCGCACACCTGGACCGGCCAACGGTGCGCCTCGACCGCATTGATCAAGTCGGCTTCCTTCGTCGGAAGGTGCCCTCCGGTACCGAACCAGATGGCCAACCGGTCGCTCACGGCGGCCTTGTCGGTGCCGACGTCAGAAAGAATGCTCTGCGGCTTGTATCTGCTGATGATCGGATGCAGGTCGCCGAAGCGGTCGCGTGGTTTGGTGAACGCGTCCAGCAGGCTCCGTCCGACGGAGATGAGGTGCACCGTCACGCTTGTGTCTCCTGCGGGGTCAGGTATCCGTAGCCGGCGGAGGTCTTCGCGCCCACGCCCAGCTCGTCCATCGCGGTGACACACCACTCTGCGGCCCCCGCCACGTCCTCGGTCGGGCCGAGGAGGTCGATGGCGAAGGTGCCCCCCTCCACCACCAGGAACTCACTGGGGATCGGCTGATGATGTTCGCCCGGAGCCTGCTCTTGCCCGTAGTACGGCTGCTGATGGGGGGTCACCACGTCACGAACAACGGTGGCGGGACCACCGACGGGAAGCGCGTCGAGGAAGGCGACACTGCCTTGGCCTGCACCTTCTGGCGCTGCGGCCGACTCGTCGGGATCCGCCCCGACCCGGGGCAGCCCGAAGATCCTGCCGAACAGCTGCGGGTCCTCCTGGTCGATCCCGCATTCACGAGCCCATGCGCAGGTCAGACCTTTGATGGTCGAACCAGGGATGACCGGCCAGCCGTAGGTGCCGTGCAGGGAAAGACCGATCTCGTACGGGTTGAGGCGATTACCGAGGCCCACCGCCATCCGCCATTGCGGGGTGACCTTCCGCCGTTGCCACACCACTTTGCCGTTGCGTTGCGTGACCAGAGCCGTCAGTGCGCGTGCGCGGCGCTGGGCGGCGATCGCTAGCAGTTGGGGCTCCTGACCGAGGCCGAAGTCGGCGGCCCAGCGCAGCACCGACGCCTCGGTCTTGGTGTCGAAATCCCCCCTGCCGGTGACGAAAGCCGCGCGGTGCAGGACCACGAGAGGGTTCGCGCCGGCCTTCAGCACGCCACCGTGGCCACGGATCATCAGGTCGACGGTCCGAAGGACGTTGCCGATGGGACCGGCCGCATTGCGGCCGGGGTATGGAGCGTTCATACGGCGTCGCCGTCCGGGGTGTCTTCATTGGCGGATGCGGCGGCGATGAAGCGTGCCTCGGCTAGTCGGCTCAACCAGCCCGCGAGGGCCTGCACCTCGGCTGACGCCCGGGCGTAGGCGGAGGCGTCCAGTGTGGCCAGGGCGTGCAGCAGCTTCTCGTTGGTGTCGGCCTCGGCCGCGTCGACAAGTCCGCTGCCGGTGGTCAGGTGTATCCGGATCCCGTCTGCCACCTGATGGTACGCCTGACCCAGCTCGGTGGCGTTGCTCTTGCCGAGCAGGTACGCGTAGGTGGCGGCCAGGCCGGACATCCGGAGCTGCACCGGAAGCTGCCGGTAGCGGGTCCGCAGCGGCCTGTCGATGGTGTCTGCCAGCATGGCTGCCGCGGCGGCGGCCATCTGCTGGTCCACCCGACGGACCCGGCTGCCGGTCATCGGCCGGCCTCCGCCCCGTCGTCGGCGGGTTCCGGCGCGGCCACGGCCCGCACGTCGTCGGCGCGCAGCAACCGCGCCCAGACCAGGCCCTTGCCGATCGTCTCGTCGCCGCCAACCTGAATGAGTTTGTCGTGCAGCAGGTCGCGGAGGAACCCGACCACGTCGTCGGAGGTCAGGTCGCTGCCTGAGGGCATCGGACGCATGGTCAACGAGGCGGCGAGGATGGTCTCGGTGGGCAGGTACTCGCTGTGGAAGGGGCCGTTCTGCACGGTCTTGCCGGCGTTGAGCTGCACCCGGGCGACGAACTCGGTGCACTCGGTGAGCAGCATCGGCATCACGTCCCACCCCACCGCGAGTAGATCGTCGCGCAGCTTCGCTCCGAGCGGCGCCAGCGGCGCTTTGGTGGCCTCGGCCGGTGTGCTGGCGGCCTCGGCCGGGGCACCGAGGACATCGGTGGCGAGTTGCGCGGCCCAGTGCTGCAGATGCTGGTCCGGTGCGTCACCCATCCTGACCAGGCAGGGGCCGAGCACCTGATTGCTCGCCCGGCCGGCACCGGTCCAGGTTGCCGAGGCGGCAGCCCCGGCGTCGGCAGTCAACGACGGTGCCTGCGGCAGATCGGCTATCCCGAGCCGGGCGTACTTGCGGGCCAGCCGGTTCAGGGCCAGTTCGGAGGTGACCCAGGCGAAGGTGCGTTGCAGGGTGGGCACCGGCATCGCCACCAACTGCGCGTCGCCCACCGTCAACAGGCCCGCGCTCAGCTCGATCTCGGCGTCGTCAGGCCCCCGCACCGGGGCCCCGAACACCGGCACGACGAGGTCGTCCAGATCAGCCTCCAACGCTGCCTGCCGCAACGCGCCCTTGAGGCTTTGTCCCCAGATCACCGGGTAGCCGGTGAAGGCCTCCCGTTGCACCGGCAGATCCAGCACCCCGAGACTGTCGGAGGCCCCGGCATGCACCGGCGACTCGGCGTACAGGTAGAGCAGCATCTCCGTCACGACCACACTCCTGTCAGGATCACTCCGAAACCCGCCGTCCGTAGCCGGTCTCTGTCGGGTCGCCCGTACGCGGTGCCGTGCACCCCCGGACGCTCACCGTCGCCGAGGGCCCACCTCGCCGCCGCGTCGGCGTCGTCAAACTGCAACAGGTAGATCGAGCCGGCCGGGACCGCCCAGTACAGCGCCCGGGTGGCGCGTACCCCGCCTGCGGAACGAGGTGAGGCGGTCGCGATCGGCTCCGCCGGACCGACCACGGCGGACATCAACCGGGCACCCGGCGGCACCTCGATGCGCCAGCCGCCCGCCCAGATCGCGGGGGTGGCCAGGTAGACCAGCACCCGGCCGTCGGGGAATTCCGGCGGCGGATCAGGCCAGCCCACACCTTCGACCTCGGCCACGTCCGCGAGACGGCCCCGCCCACCGAGCGCCACCGGCCCGGTCGCGGTGTGCTGCCAGTCGGGCGGCAGCACACACTCGGCGAGCAGCGCCACCCCGTCGACCGGTCGCAGGAACGTGGCCTGGTAGAGCAGCCCTTCCTGGGCGACCCGCTGCGGGGTGCGACCCAGGCCGACCCGTGGCTCACGGACCAGCGGCCCGGGGTCGCGGTCCGGGTCGTCACGGACGAACTCCAGGCCGAGTTCTTCAACCGGGAGGTTCGGGTCTTTCGCGTCGACGAGCTCACCGTGCAGGTACCCCGTGAGGACTTCTGCGGTCAGCCACCCGCCCAACGGGTCACCCTCACCGACCATCAGCATCGGGCATTCGTCGCCGAGATCCGTGACGGCAGGTGACTCGGTCGGACGCAACCGGGTCACCAGACTGTGATCGTTCGCGTGGCGAACCAGGTCGGCCGGGACCGGGAAGTACGACGTCCACCAACCGCCCCGGTGCTGCTTGGCGAGGACCGGGCCGCGAATCTCGACGGGCTCCTCGCCGTACGCGCTGAAGACGGCGCCCCCGACGGTGCTGGGCCGGGGATACATCGGCTCGGCAGCGGTGTCCGCGCCGGCGTCGAACTGCCGACCGTCGCGGACCAGCAGTGCGTCACGGGGAGTCAGGGCCACCCATCGCCGCAGTCCGGTCACTGGCCCGCCCCCGTCGACACCGACAATGGCCGGCATTCCTGCCGCAGGAAAACCGCCACCCGCGCGGCCCGTTCAGGGGTACGACGGCCGTCACCGTGTGGCGGCCGCCCGGCCCGCTCCAGATAGCCGAGGCAGGCCAGGGTCCTTCCGTCCGATGGCGTACCGCCGTGACGTGCGACCAGCCGAGCCAGTTCCGCCTCGTAAAGCTCCTGCGGCAGCTGCTGGTCGGCGAACTCTGCGGCGTCGCGGGTCAGCTCGGTGAGGATCCGCGGAGACAGGAGCCGTCCCGTGGTCGAGGCGGTGAAGACGGAGAGCAGGTCCGCCGCCGTACCGCCCGGGGCCAGGGTGGTGGCCACCTCCGGCGCCGGAGTCCACGGCTGGATGGTGCTCTCCCGCGTGCCGCTGCGCCGCAGAAAGCCGACGGCCAGGGCGTGCTTCTTCGGGTGGCTCTCCTTCGCGTCGTGCAGCAACCGGGTTACCTCCGCCACCGCCCGGCGCAGCGAGGAACCACTGGAGAAGTACAGGACGGCCGTGCTGGCCTTGGGCAGCGTGTCCAGTGGCACCAGCCGGTGGCACTCGCGGGCTACATCGAGCGCGGTGGCCGCCGGTGCGAACGCCAGCAGGTCGTCACCGCCGGTATAGACGGGTACGCCGAACAACTCCCTGGTGCGCAGCGCCGCCCGCTGGGTGGCGGCCAACTCGGACAACCTCGCCGAGATCTCCCGATGCCAGGTAGCGCTGACCGCTGTGTCCTTGCTGAGGAACTTGCCCATACCGTCGAGGTCCTGAGCGACAACCGCAAGGTGGGCCGGCGGTTCGAGACGAGCAGACCCGGCCGGGGCGAGCGCCTGACCCAGCGCACGAGCAGCGCGCCAGCCAGCGGCGGCCAGGGCGCTGAAGTTCCGCTTGTCGCGGTCACCCTGCGCATACTCGTGACGTAGCCGGCGAGCGTTCCAGAAATCCGGGTAGACCCACGGCCCCGCCGATTCGGCTATCCAGCGCGCCAACCCTTCATGTTCCGCGCCGGACGGGACCTCCAGCCCCGGCACCCGCGACTCACGTACCCTGGTCAACTCCCTGACGGTGTCGCGCAGGTCGGTGACGGCCTTCCGGACATCGGTCTCACCGAGGCGGTCCATGATCAACCGACGGTACGGGGCGGAGGCGATGGAACTGGTGCACGGAAAACCGACCCGGTCGTCGGAGCGTCGTCCCCACATCCGCTTGACCCAGTTCGCGGCGCTGAGCGCATCGGTCTCGTGTGCGGGCGCCTTCGGCGGTCGGCTCTCCTCGGCGGGCCAGCGCGGGCTCAGGGTGCAGAGTCTGCGGCCAGGCCACACGCTCTGCCCGTCACCGGGGAAGTCGCGGATCCGTTTGCGGGCGGCAAGCATCTCGTTGGCCAGCTTCCACCGGGCGGCGTAGTCGCCGTGCTCGGCCGGTACCGCCACCCATTGCACACTCGGCATACCGGGGGTGGGGACCTCCCGGCCGAGGGTTTCGCGGACCAGGTTCGCCCAGTGCTCCCGCACCCCGGCGGCGGCAGCCGCCGCGACCCGCGCGCCACTGCCCGACGGGACCAGCGCCACCACACGGTTCGGGACGGCCACCGTGCCACCTTCCGACGGGTCCGTTGTGGACTTCGAGGCGTCCGTGGGAGCGGGAAACACAACGGTGGCGCCGGGGGTAGTCGAGAAGACGCCGGCGGCGGTGGAGGCCAGGCGGGCGACTATCTCACTGGCCGCATGCAGGTCAGCGGTCGTGCGGGACTCCGCGATGAACACCTGGACCCCCGACAGCGCGACGATCACCAGATCACGACTGTCGTCGGCTGTGGTCTTCACGTCCGGGTCAGACACTCTCATCCCTTCGCCGAACTCGTCCGAGCAGACAGTCGTACAAACGTACGCAGCTATTCACGACCGTTTAACGCGAAGGATGGATCATCCAGGCGTGATCCTGCTTGGCGTTAGCCTTTGTCGCCTACTCGACAAAACGGTTGCAACTGGTAGGAACCGCCGAGCAGCGCCGACTTGGCAGAGTGCGTGGACGATGTCCGGTTGCGGCACCTCCGACGCCAGGCTCGCGGATCACCCTGCGTCAGAGCACCGCCACCATGGGGAAAACTGGATGGAGATCGAGCCGTTCTCGTGCACCAAGAAGGAGAAGACTCGACCGGGTAAGAGGTTGACCTGCTCCGTGAGTTCGTCGTAACCGGACAAGCCAGCGTCGGCGCGCTCGTACTTTCGGCGACACGGTCCGAGTCACAGCGCTGACCTGGTCGTCAGCGCGGGTGTGCTGCGGAGGGTGGACGGGTCACGTGCCCCCGTTGGGTTCGGTCGAGATCCTGCCGCCGCAGCATCGGACTCGGCGCACTCACGCTAGCGCCGGATTCACCTGCGTCGCGTTGCTCTGCAGAAGGGTCCTGAGCCGAGCAACCCTTCACCCATCCGCCGGTCACCTTGAGTGGTGGGGCCATTCCGATCTGTTGCCTACTGAGGTGCGGTCGTGTCCGCCGCCGACAGGAGCTGCGGAGGACGCATGCACGACGCAAAGGCCTCATCGCTCAGATGCTCGACGCCCGCAAGCAGGCGAGCGTGAGGAGTGCATCGCGGTCCACAGCGGACCTTGCCGCGCGTTAAGGCCGTCTTCCCCGTTTCGGCTAGATCGCGCCGCCGGCCAGGCTTTCCGGCCAACGCGCGACTATAGTTGTGCGCCCTGAACCCTTCGACTTTCGGGATTGCGACGTGGGCCTGATCGAGATCGTCGGCGGACTCCTCGCCAAGACGTCCGCTGGACCGTTGGCTGATCTCGCTCGGCGGCAGGAGTCGATCGTCCGAGTGGCCAAAGTTGTCGGGTACGACCCGACTCAGCCGTCGCGCCAGTACGAGGCGTACTACGTTGCCGCCTTGGTCGAATCTTTCTCCCAGGGCCGGCGCAGATCGGTGGCCATGGCTCGGGCCAGGCGAAGCTGCGTGTAGGCGGCGAGGATCACCCAGGTCCACAGGTCGGCTGCCTGCGGGGTGCGGATCTTCGGACAGGTCCAGCCGAGGGTCTGTTTGAACAGGCGGAACGTGTGTTTGATGTCGAAGCGGCGCTGGAACGCCTGCCAGAGCCGGTCGACGTCGGCGCTGGTAGCGTCGACGCCGGACCACCACAGCCACACCGGCTTCGGAGTCGCGCCGCTGGGCAGGTGCTCGACCTCGAGGCGGATGACGGTTCCCTCGATGACCGGCAGCACCTTCGCCGCAGTGGTCCAGGCGGACCGGTGGGTCAATCGGGGATGCAACCGGTCCCAGGCACGGGCCCACGCCCTGCCGTAGAGACGGGTGTCGGCGACGGTGGCCGCGTCCGGCTCACCCGATCCTGCTCGGGGGACGCACCAGCACTCTTCACAGGCAACGCCTTCACCGAGTTGCGACATGTCCTTCAGCTGACGACTGTCCTCCGAGGACTTGGCGCTGTTTTCATTCTCGGCTACATTCCGGCGAATGGCGGCCAGGAAACTTGCCTTCGTTGACGCGGTGCGACTGCTTGGCGGCGAGACGGACGAGGTGGACTGGCTCAGCCGGTTGGTCGGCGTCACTGCGGGAGCGGTCACGGTCGCGACGGTAGGGGCGGTCGACCTCTTCGCGTTGCGCGATGAGCTGGCTACCTGGGGAAATGCGATCGTGGGTCGGATCCGGGAACGGGCGCACGGGCTGAGCCGATTCGACCGCACGCAGCGGTTGGTCGCCGCCCACTCGGTAATCGTGGTGACATCGTTCTTCGACGCACTAGACCACGTTCTGGGCGAATTGCCGGAGTTGGATCCGGCCCGCGCGAGGTTGACCGCGGAGGAGCAGGTCGCTCTGACGACCAAGACGCCAACGGCACAGAAGTACGCCGAGATGGTTACGGCGCTGATCGACCAACCGCCGCCAATGCCCGCCGCGCACCTGCCGTTCGAATCGACGCTGGCGGCTCTGGAACAGCACTACCGGACGGTGGCAGGCCGCGTGCACGCCTTTCTCGCCGGCCTCAGCGCGTACGACCGGGCACCGCTGCAGGAGGCGGCGCGACTGATGCGCCAACAGCTGCCCGGCGTGGCGCGAGACCGGTACGTGGAGGCGTACCGGATGCTCGCGGTCCAGGCACCGGAGTTCCAGGTTTGGTCGAGCATGGTGGAGGCACAGGCCACGCGTGTGGCCTTGGCCGAGGCCGTCGCGGCCCTGCGGACGGAGCTGAGCGCGCTGCGCGAGGCGGGGAACGCAGCCGTCGACAGCGTCCGTGCAGGCCTCGGCGCACGGCACCGGGCTCGGCTCGCGCGTTCCGTGCTCAGTTCGTCCGATGCTCCTTCTCATGTCACCTTTCCCTCACTGGGGCAGGCGTACGTAAAACCCAAAGGGCTGGTCTCCGTGGCCGGCCCGACTGATCTGCCCGCCACCGAGAACTGGTGGCAGGACAAGCCGACGGTCGCCGATGTGCCGGACTTCCTGTTGGGGCACCTGACCGGGCAGGGGGCGGTCGAGCAACCGGCGGTGATCCTGGGGCATCCGGGGTCGGGAAAGTCGGTGCTCACGGAGGTACTAGCCGCCGAATTGCCCGAGAGGGAGTTCCTCGTCGTCCGGGTCGAGTTGCGCAACGTCCACGCGGACTCGTCCGTCCAGCAGCAGATCGAACGGGCTCTCTACCAGGCCCTTGGCGAATCGGTGGGCTGGCCGGAGCTGGTGCGGCGATCGGGATCGGCATTGCCGGTCGTCATCATGGACGGCTTTGACGAACTGCTCCAAGCCACCGGCGTCAACCGCGCCGACTACCTTGAGCAGATCCAGGAGTTCCAGCTTCGGGAGGCGGACCTGCAGCGGCATGTCGCGGTCCTGGTAACGAGTCGGACGGTGGTGGCGGACCGGGCTCGTTTCCCGCCCGGCACCGTGGTCGTGCGTCTCGAACCCTTCGACGATGCGCAGATCACCGCATGGCTCGATACTTGGAACGCCGTGAACAGCGCCGGCCTGCGGCAACGCGGCCTTGACGTCTTGGCGGCGGAGACTGTCGTGCAGTACGGGGAGTTGGCTCGGCAGCCGCTGCTGCTGCTCCTCCTCGTCCTCTACGATGCGGGCGCCAACGCCTTGCAGGCTGCCGACCGAGGTATCGGCCGGATGGATCTCTACGACCGTCTCTTCGCCGACTTTGTGGCTCGGGAGGTCGACAAGCACGACGACGGTCTCAGCTCCGAGCAGCGAGGTGCGGAAATCGAGCGGGAGTGGCGGCGGCTGTGTGCTGTGGCTCTAGCTATGTTGAACCGGGGCGGCGATGTGATCTCCGAGGCGGAGCTGGAGGCGGACATCGTGCACCTGCTTGATCCGACGGACCTGGGGAACGCGCGGCCCGAGTCCCTGCGAAAGGCGCTCAGCGTCGGACAGTTGCTCGTCGGTCGATTCTTCTTCATCCATGAGTCCCAGGCCAGCCGTGGTACGGAAGCCGTAGAGCGCAGCTTTGAGTTTCTGCATGCGACGTTCGGTGAGTTTCTGGCTGCCCGCCAGATCGTTCACGCGCTGACCGAACTGGCCGAGGACCGCTCCCGCCAGCGTCGGCGGCCCGGCATGATCCTCGATGCCGGCTTCCTGTACGCCGCTACGTCGTTCATCACCGTCGCCCGCCGAGCACCGCTGTGGGAATTCAGCCGTGGACTCCTGGAACGATTGGACCCGGATTTACGCCAACGGTGCCGGGAGTTGGTAATCGAACTACTCGTCGACTCCGGCTACCCCCACCCGCGCTGGTCGCTCGCCGGGTACGAACCACGCCGCAAGCCAGTGGCAGCCCGGCACGCCACCTACTCGGCAAACCTCGCCTGCTTCGCCGTTGTTCTGGCAGACGCACCAGTGGACGCCGCCGAGCTGGTGGGGGAGCCGGTGGCGGTGCGGTGGCGGGCACAGGCGCTGCTGTGGCAGAGCCAGCTCGATCCGGAGGATCGTAAGCGCCTGTGGCAGACGCTGAGAGTGGAGTGGGACCTAGCCACGAACCCCACGACACTGAGGGTGCGCGCCGAGGACGGTGCGCCGGTGTGGGTGTACGAATCCCTTCCCTGGCCAGCGGACGATCGACCCGATTCGACCCTTATGAGCGGCGTGAAAAACGTCTGCCTGGACAGTGATTCCCAGGTGGGACGAGCCCTGCGTCGCTCGGCCTTCGTACAGACCACGATAGACGTCCGCGAACACTTGTACACGTTGTTGCCCTACTGGCGGCTCTGCGGCGACACGACCGTGTCAGTCGAGCACCACACGCTCGAATCTGCTGCTGCCGGGCTGTTCGAGCTGCTCCTGAATCCGATGAAGTCGAGAGACGAGACGGCCGACCGAGAGCGACTGTACAGGGCTGCTTTGAGCCACCCCAGTCCCCGTCACCGCCATCTCGCCCTGGCCCAACTCGCCCGCGACGCGGTGTACCTTCACGAAGACACCCTCGTCAGCTTACTCAGTCCGTTGTCCCTAGACGATCTAGACGCGAGGGCCATGGCGAACGTTGCGAGACTTATAAGCCGCTTGGTCCGCGACGCCCACAGCTCGCAGGAGATTGCGGTCGCCCTCTTGGCGCATGTCGAGCAAATGGATCCGATCCCGGTCCTTGTTGCTCTCTTGGGCGCCGCCTCGCTACCCGAACTGCAGGCATACGTGGACCAGGTCGCGGCGCAGTTGGAATCCCATCGCAGTCCAGGCCGGCGCCCGTCTACTGGGAGAAATCGGCGATGACCGCACCCGCTTCTCCCATGCGCGATCGTTGAAGGCCTTCGCCGGCGCGGCACCGGTGACGCGTGCGTCCGGCCGCAGCCTGGTCGTCTCGCAACGCCGGATCAAGAACGACCGACTTGCCGCGGTCGGCTTCACCTGGGGCCTGTCAGCGCTCAACCAGTCACCCGGCGCGCGAGCCCACTACGACCGACGCCGCACCGCCGGCGACGGTCACGCCGCCGCCTTCCGTCACCTGTTCAACCGTTTCCTCGGCTGCCTCCATCACTGGCTGAGAACACGGCAGCACTACCGAGAAACAACGGCCTTCCCAGGTCACGT
>NZ_BOPA01000067.1 GCF_016863515.1 Micromonospora gifhornensis | reverse complement strand
CCCTCTCAGGGGTGTGCCGGAACCGGCGAACCTGCCGTCCCACTCGCACCTCCCATACGTCGGTGCCCAGGCCACCGAAGCTGGTCCACCCCCACCGTTCTGTGTACAAGATCGCCGCGAGCCGCTTCACGAGACAACTCAGGTCCACGGCTGGAGAGCGTCAGGCCTCTGCCTCCTTCGGCTCCATTTGCACGTATCCCCTGGCGACGAAGAACCGCTCGAGCAGGTAGCACCACCACAGGAGGATCAGGCCGGGCACCACGAACACCGCGGGCATGAAGTTCCAGATGGTGACGCCCCCGAGGACCACGGCGATCCCGAGCAGGAACGTCAGGCTGGGCGTCGTCAGCCCCAACGTGAGCCCGTTGAGCACCTGGCGCCAGGTGGGGTTGGTGAAGCGGGCTACGAGGGGGAGGCACCAGAAGACCAGGAGCAGGAGGAAAAGTCCGACGACAATGAGCGGCACCCAGACCTCGGCCAGCCCGCGAGTGGGCAGGTAGGAGAGCGAGAGGATGCCGAGGGCCGCGACCGGGACGGCCAGCAGACCGACGACGGTCGCCTGCCTCCAGCTCTGCCGCAAGGCCTTCGCAGCGATGGCCCGGACGCCACCGTCCTTGCCCAGGACGTACCGGCGGCACACCTCGTAGGCGACCACCGTTCCCGCTCCCGCCGTCACGACAAGGCCGAGGCTCAGGAGCCAGAACAGGCTGATCAGGATGATGGAGCCGAGTGAGTCCAGGATGCGCCACAGTCGCGACGCGGGGTTGAAACGGAGAATGGTCGGGGCCTTTCAGTGTGCGCAGTTGCGGGTCCTGAGGACGGGGTCGGCCTCCTGCGGTGGGCGGGAGGCCGACGCGATCAGCCCTTCACGGAGCCGATCATGAGACCGGACACGAAGTGCTTCTGCAGGAACGGGTAGACGAACAGGATGGGGACGGCCGCCACCATGGTGATCGCCGACCGCAGCGCGATCGGTGTGGTGACCTGCCCGCCAGAGGACGCGGCTCCCGTGGCGGCCACGGAGTTCACGCCGGCGTTCATCGAGCTCGACAGCAGCTTCTGCAACTCGTACTGCAAGGTGGTCAACGCCGGATTGCCCGAGGCGTAGAGCAGGGTGTCCAGCCAGGCGTTCCAGCTGCCCACCGCCACGAACAGACCCACCACGGCCAGCGCGGGCTTGCACAGCGGCATCACGATCTGCCACCACGTGCGGAACTCGCCCGCACCGTCCATCCGTGCCGACTCGATGATCTCCTCAGGGATCGACTTCATGTACGTGCGCAGGATGATCAGGTTGAACGCGCTGATGATCGTCGGCACCCAGTAGGCCTGGAAGGTGTTCAGCATGCCCAGGTCCTTGATGAGCAGGTAGTTGGGGATCAGCCCGGCGTCGAAGTACATCGTCAGCACGAAGATCACGGTGATCGGGCGGCGGAAGATGAACTCTGTGCGGCTGAGCGCGTAGGCGAGCATCGAGGTGAAGAACAGGTTTGTCGCCACCACCACGACCGTCTTCAGGACGCTCATGAAGAACGCCTGGTAGATCGTGTGCATGTTGAACACGACGTTGTAGTTCTGCAGCGAGAAGTCCCGAGGCCAGATGCCGATCCCACCACGGACGGCGTCCATGCCGTCGTTCAGGGAGATGGCGAGCGTGTTCAGCAGCGGGTAGACCATGACCGCCGCGAGGGCCAGCAGGAAGGTCGTGTTGAGCGTCGTGAAGACAATCCGCTCGGTCGTCCACTTGCGACGCCGTGACCCGCCCCGTGATGCGCGCCGCGCCGGAGGCTTCGCGACAGTGGTGCTTGACATGAAGTCCTCCTAGACCAGCGTCTCTTGGTTGAGGCGCTTGGCCGCTTGGTTCGCCGCGCCCACCAGGATGACGGCGACGATGGTCTTGAAGATGCCCGCGACGATGGCGAGGCTGTAGTTGCCCAGCTCGTAGCCATAGCGCAGCACGAAGACGTCGATGGTCTCGGACCTGTCGGACACCAGGCCGTTGCCGAGGAAGTACGGCAGCTCGAAGTTCGTGGACAGGATCCAGCCGCTGTTGATGATGAGCAGCACGACGATCGTGGGCCTGATGCTCGGGAGCGTGATGCTGAACATCTTGCGAAAGCGGCCTGCTCCGTCGACCTCGGCGGACTCGTACAGGCTCGGGTCGATCGCGGTGATCGCGGCCAGGTAGATGATCGTGTTCCAGCCCAGTTCCTTCCACAGGTTCGTCCCGGCGACGATCCCCCAGAAGTAGTTCGGCTCGGTCAGGAACAGGACCGGTTGGTCGACGATGTGCAGGCTCATGAGGCCCTGGTTGATGAACCCGCCGGAGGAGGGCAGCGAGAGCGCCACCGATGCCATGCTCGCCACGATCACCCAGCTGAGGAAGTGGGGCATGTAGGTGATGTTCTGAAGGACTCGCTTGAACGGCAGGTTCTTGACTTCGTTCAGCAGCAGCGCTAGGACGATGGCCCCGAGGGTACCGACGGTCAGGGTCAGGAGCGACTGTCCTATCGTGTTGATCACGACCCGGATGAACCGCTCACCCATGACACCGGTGAACAGGTTGTGGAAGTTCTCGAGGCCCACCCACTGCTGGTTCCAGAGGCTGCGGGGACCCGGCCAGGGGCTGCTGCCGCGAGCCGGCTTGAAGTCCTGGAAGGCGATCGCCCAGCCGTAGACCGGGACGTACTTGAACAGGATCTGGTACAGCAGCAGCGGGACGGCCATCGCGAGCAGGGCTCGCTGCGCCCAGACCAGGTCCCAGGTGATCTTGCGCTTGGGATCCTTCGCGGCATTCTTTCGGGCCTTGCGGTTCTGGGCACGCGAACTGCTCGCGGGCTCCGGGGCCGGTTCGAGCCCGGTGGCGGTCACGGGGATGCTGACCGGGGCGTCCGTCATCTGTCCAACCTCGTCGTCAGGAGCAGTGGGTGGTAATCGAGAACGCGTCGTGGTGGGGGGCGCACGCCCCCCACCACGACTGCTCGCAGACTGTTACCAGTTGGCCAGACGGTCCTTGATGCCAGCGGTGACTGCGTCCTCGTACACCTTGACGTCGATCTTGCCGATGGAGTCGACGTAGGCCTGCCAGTTCTTGTCGAAGTCGGCGGGCGGGCCGGCGATGATCCCCGGCAGCTTCTGCACGCTGGTGTCGGTCAGCTGCTGGTTGACCTGGTTGGCGTCGTCGGAGAGCGTGAGGTTCCACGCCGGGTAGTACTTGGGGTTGTCCGGCGCCCTGTTCACGAAGTCAAGCCAGGTCTTCTTGCCGTACTTCGCCATGAAGTCCTTGTCGTAGTCGCTCAGCGTCGCGTAGAACTCGGCGGGCTGGTCGTCGGGGCTGTAGGCGTTGCCGTCGGAGAACTTGCCGTTGCGCTTGGGCAGCATGTCGAGCAGCGCATCGAGACGGTTGGAGGCACGCCAGGTGAGGTCCTTGTAGTTCTTCCGCTGCTCGTCCGTGCGGGAGAAGACGCCGTCGGCGCCGACCTGGTAGTCCTCGCCAGCGATGCCCCAGGAGAGCGTCTTCTGCCACTCTTCGCTGAGCATGATGTCGAGGAACTTCAGTGCCTTCTTCGGCTGCTTGCTGGAGACCGAGATGCCGAACCCCTGGTTGGTGTTCATGACGGGGCGGTCGGCGTACCAGGGCTCCACCCCGTCGTAGACGGGCATGAGGGGCACGTAGGTGTACTCGTCCTTGCCGGCGCTCTGCAGCGACTGGGTGGCGGTCTGGAAGTTCCAGCCCTGGTCGTGCATGCCGAGGACGGTGCCGGTGGCCAGCTTCGCGGTGTACTGGTCGAACGTCAGGGTGAAGGACTCGGGGTCGACGACACCCGAGTTGTACTGCTGGTTGAGGACCTTGTAGAAGTTCTTCGCGATGTCCTTGTCGGCGAAGATCGACGCGTTGTTGTTGCTGTCGACGATGACGCCACCGTTGTTCGGGGAGCCTGCCAGCTGCGCCGGCGGGTTAGTCATGCCCCACTCACGGCCCGTGGACGCCAGAATTTCGAAGCCGACGGTCGGGGCGCCGGCGGTCTGGGGGTGCTTCGCCTTGTAGTTCGAGATGAGCTGGAAGTAGCGGTCGAGCGTCATGTTGCTGAGGTCCGGGTAGCCGGCGTCCGCGAGCACACGCTTCTGGATCCAGAACGCGGGACCGTAGTAGACGCCGCCCGTGATGTCGCCGTAGAAGCGGTTGTAGTTCGGGAGGATGTACAGGCCCTTGTCCACCTCGTCGCCCGAGTAGCTCATCTTCTTGATGTCGTCCTTGACGTGCTCGGCGAGGTTGGGGTAGTCCCCCTTGGCCAGCATGTCGTCCAGGCGCCGCAGAGCGCCGCCCTGCAGGAGACGCTGCTTCAGGTCGCCGGTGCCGATGAGGTCGGGGAACTCACCGCCGGCGAGCATGACACCGATCTTCTGGTCCTCGTTGTCCGGCGTGACGATCTCGTACTTGAGGGTGACACCGAGCTTGTCCTTGAGCAGCTTGGTGATCTTGTTGTTGGGTGCCGGGGCCTGCTGGCTCGACGTGATCCAGACCGTGAACGTCGTGGGGTCACTGGGAGTCAGCGTTCCCGAGTCGTCTTCGGGGTTGTCGGCAGAGGTACATCCGACAAGTCCTACTAACACGGCTGCAGCCAGGACAACAATTGACAACTTCGTTCTTGTGGTACGCACCGAGGGCTCTCCCTTGAGAACAGTTCCGGTCGTCCTTGACTGGAATTTGTGGGCATATCGACGCGAGTTGGGGCTTGGCGTCCTCATTCCGAGCGGATTTTAGCGTTAAAGTAAAGAGTCGATCGTGTTACGTCAAGGCCCGCCCCGGCGGGTGGATGGGTGGCGGGCTTCTCGCCAGACGACGTTGCTGAGCTGGCAGAATGCCGCGATAAGGAGGATATGTGGTAAGGATGGCGGACGTCGCCCGTGAGGCGGGCGTCTCGGTCATGACCGTGTCGAACGTCGTCAATGAGCGCCTCCCGGTCAACGAACCGACGCGCGCCCGTGTCATGGCCGCCGTCGAGGCGCTGGGGTACGAGGTCAACCTGACCGCGCGCCACCTGCGCGCGGGACGGACCGACACCGTCGCCTTCATCGTGCCGAGCTTCCACGACTACTTCGGTGAGGTCTCCGACAAGATCGCGCCGCTGATCGAGGCCGAGGGGCGGCACCTCGTCCTTGAGCGGACGAGCGGCTGCCCCGAGCATGAGATGGCGGCGCTGAGCGTCGCGCGACTCCAGCTCTACGACGGCGTCCTGCTGTCCGTCGTCGGACTCGACCGCGACCAGCTGGACCGCGTGCGTACCGCCAAGCCCATCGTGCTGCTCGGCGAGCGTGACGTGCCCGACCGTTTCAACCACGTGCGGCTGGCGAACGAAGAGGGCGCCCGCCTCGCGACGGCGCACATGATCGAGCACGGCTCGCGGCGCATCGTTGGGTTGGGCTGCACGTTCGACACCGCGCACATGATGACGTCGGACCGCCGCATTGGCTGGGAGCGCGCACATCGCGATGCCGGCCTCGATGTCGACGCACGCTATGTGGTGCCCATCTCCACGTTCACGTCGGCGGCCGGACGTGATGCCCTGCTCGATGTGATCGCGTCCGGTCTGCCCTTCGACGGCGTCTTCGCCGTCACCGACGTCGTCGCGCTCGGCGCGGTCGCGGCCCTGGCAGAGAGCGGGCTCCGGGTGCCCACCGACGTCCAGCTCGCCGGGTTCGACAACCTCGACATGTCACGCTTCGTCCCGCCCGGCCTCACCTCTGTCGACGCGAACCATGAAGGTGTCGCTGAGACCGCGGTGGGTCTGCTGCACCGGCAGATGGCGGGCTGGACCGGCCCGGCCGAGCACGTCGTCGCGCCCGTCCGTCTCGTGGTACGTGGCTCCACCCGCGGTGGGGCTTAGGGCCGTGCAACCACCCGCGCCGTTCAGCCCGTTTCGGTCGAAGGAAACCATGTCGAGCACCTATGGGCGCATGTCCGCCTTGCGCGCCTGTCCCCGCATCCCCGATCACCGGGACGCGGCACCGGCCTCTACGACCCCGACACCGCCACCGAGCTCGTCGACGAGCACACGGTGACAGCGATCCCGTTCTCGACCTGGGGCAACCGCGCCCCCGGCCCGATGCGGGTCTGGCTTCCGCGAGCTCCTCGCTGAGGCATGCAATGACGGAACACGCAACTGATGGGGAGACAATGACGACGACCACGACCGCAGTGATCGACCTCGACCTGCCCGGCGCCACGATCAGCCGGCACGTGTACGGGCACTTCGCCGAGCACCTGGGGCGGTGCATCTACGGCGGGTTCTGGGTGGGTGAGGACTCGCCGGTCGCGAACGTGCGGGGCATCCGCTCGGACGTGGTCGAGGCGTTGCGGGCGATCTCGATCCCGAACCTGCGTTGGCCGGGCGGCTGCTTCGCCGACGACTACCACTGGCGTGACGGCATCGGCCCGCGCGAGAGCCGCCCGCGGATGGTCAACTCGCACTGGGGCGACGTGGTGGAGGACAACGCGTTCGGCACGCACGAGTTCATGGACCTGTGCGAGCTGCTCGGTGCCGACCCGTACGTGTCGGGGAACGTGGGGTCCGGGTCGGTGGCGGAGATGTCGGACTGGGTGGAGTACCTGACCCGGGCGGACGACTCACCGATGGCGGCGCTGCGGCGGGCGAACGGGCGCGAGAAGCCGTGGCGGGTGCCGTTCTGGGGCCTGGGCAACGAGGCGTGGGGCTGCGGCGGCAACCTGCGCGCCGAGCAGTTCGCGTCTCTGGCCCGGCAGTACGCCACCTACTGCCGCAACCACGGCGGCAACCTGCTGTACCGGATCGCGGCGGGCGCGAACGAGGCCGACCTGCACTGGACCGAGACGCTCATGCGCTCGTTCGACGACCTGGCGGCGGACCCGGCCGGGTCGGCGGGCCCGTTCCAGGCCGTGTCGCTGCACTATTACACGATGGCCGGGTCGTGGTCGGACAAGGGCGACGCCACCGGGTTCAGCACCGACGAGTGGTACGTGACCATGGCCCGCGCCCGGCGCATGGAGGAGCTGCTCACCCGGCACTCCACGGTCATGGACCGCTACGACCCGCACCGCAAGGTCGGCCTGGTCGTGGACGAGTGGGGCACGTGGTGGAACGTGGAGAAGGGCACCAACCCCGGGTTCCTGTACCAGCAGAACACGCTGCGCGACGCCCTGGTCGCCTCCGTGCACCTCGACGCGTTCCACCGGCACGCCGAGCGGGTGGTCATGGCGAACATCGCCCAGACCGTCAACGTGCTGCAGGCCATGATCCTCACCGACCCCGACACGGGGGCGCTCGTGCTAACCCCGACGTACCACGTCTTCGCTATGAACACCGGCCACCACGATGCCGCCGCCCTCGCGGTTCACCTGCGCGACGTCGAGACTCGCGCCGTCGACGCGACCGAGCTGCCGCTGGTCTCGGCGTCCGCGTCGGTCAAGGGCGACACCGCCCTGGTCTCGCTGTCCAACCTCGACGCCGAGACGGACCGCACCCTCGTCCTGGACCTGCGCGGCCGCGACGTCGTCGGGCACACCGCGCGGGTGCTGACCGCCACCGCGCTCGACGCGCACAACAGCCCCGAGCAGCTCGACGCCGTCGCCCCCACCGACCATGCCGGCGTGGGCCCCCATCCCCGGGGGCTCGAGGTCGACCTGCCCGCCCACTCCTACGTCACCGTGGCGCTCGAGCTGCGCTGATGGACCGACCAAACGTGAACATCCGCGACGGCGGGGCGGGGCAGACTTCACCAACCCTGTCATCTTCGCGGACGTGCCCGACCCGGACGTCGTCTTCGACGGCCGGTACTACTACATGGTCAGCACGACGATGTACTTCGCGCCGAGCGTGCCGATCATGCGCTCGAGCAACCTGGTGCACTGGTCCATCGCCGGGTACGCTGCGGCGATCCTCGACGACGCGGACGCGCTGGCGCTGCGCAACGGCCAAGACGCGTACGGCCAGGGCAGCTGGGCAGCGAGCATCAGGTTCCATGACGGGACCTACTACGTGTCGGTCGGCAGCCTCACCACGCAGCAGACGTACGTCTACTCGACTCCCAACATCGAGCGCGGGCCGCGCAGCAGGTCGGTGCTCGACGGGTACGCCCACGATCAGTCGCTGCTGTTCGACGGCGACGACGTCTGGCTTGTCTACGGTGGCGGGTCGATCGACCTACGCAGGCTGCGGCGGCACGACGACGGGACCCTCGGGTGGGACGGCCCGGCGACGCGGCTCGTCGAGGACGCCAACGTCGACCAGACCAGCGGTCTGCACGCCGAGGGCGCTCACGCGTACAAGATCGGGGACTACCACTACGTCTTCATGATCGAGTGGCCGTCGGGTGGCGTCCGCCAGGAGGTGCTGTGGCGGTCGCCGTCCCTCACGCCGCAGTCGGCGGGCGGCGCGTGGGAGGGCCGGGTCGTGCTGAGCCAGGGCGTGACGGTCGGGGGCCGGCCCGGAACCGGCGTGGCCCAGGGCGGAATCGTCCAGACGTACGACGGGCAGTGGTACGCCATACTGTTCCAGGACGAGGGCCCGCTGGGTCGTTCGCCTCAGCTCGTTGGCGTGACCTGGGACGACGACGGGTGGCCGGTTTTCACTCTCAATCCGCAAGCGCCTGCGGCGGCGCACGGACGGCCGGCGACGGGGCCGCCGTCGTTGCCTCGGACGACTTCGACAACCTCCGTGAGCGCGCGGCAACTGGAACACCACCAACGCGGATTTTCTGACAGAGTCGGCCGAGAACGCATGGAACGGGTCGAACCTGAGGCTGCAGTGGCAGTGAAACCACAACCCGGACAACCGGTTCTGGTCGCTCACCGAGCGGCCCGGACACCTGCGGCTGACCACGGGCAGCGTCGCGTCGAGCATCCTCGATGCGCGCAACACGCTCACCCAACGCACGCTCGGACCCACGAGCTCCGGCACCATCTCGCTGGACGTCTCGCACATGCAGGACGGGGACGTCGCAGGCATCTCCGCCTACCAGCGCACGTACGGATACATCGCCGTGACGATGGAGGGCGGAACCAGGAGCCTGGTGATGCGCCGGGCAGGCGGCGACGGCGTCATCGCCTTCACCAGCGCACCGGTGCCGCTGCGCGCGGACGTCGTCTACCTGCGCGCGGACGTCGACTTCCGGGATGCCGCCGATACGGCGTCGTTCGCGTACTCGTACGACGGCAGCAACTGGACGCGTCTGGGCGACACCGTGCCGATGCGGTACGACCTCGGTTTGGGTTGTGCAGCCATCGGTACAGCCGAGCAGGCCGACAGGTGTGAGTGACGAGCGATGGCCACCGACGGGTTGAGCAGGTCAGCCGCGCGTCGGTCGACAACGTCGCTGCCCGCCACCATCCATCAGGGCTGGAGGCCATCGAACGCCGCGACCATCGAGCTGCCCGTCATCATCGGACCGTCGATGGACGCTGACCAGCGCGGCCGCTGTCGGTGATGTCGGGTACCAACAGCAGCCGGCTGGACTGGCGGTCAACGAGCGGTGGACAGGAACTCGGTCTGGGCCTGTCTGAAGCTGGCGAGGCCGTTGGGTACGGGCACGCCACAGGGACCGTAGGGTTCGGTCGACGTTGTCGTCGTCAGATGCGCCGAGGAGCAGGCGGAGTTCGTAACTCAGCCGCACAGGTCGCGGCATGTCCGGATGGCGCTGGCGGGCACAGGTCCGGGTTTGCCGCTGACTTGTGCGATGTGGAGTCGTAGCCGGTCGGTGGTCGCAAACGGCGAGGACCGAGCCAGCGCGACCCCACGTCCGGACCGCGCCAGCCGTCTGATCCTTCGGTCGTCACAATCGACACGTGCCGAGCCAAGCGGCGGCCGACGCGGGACAGCCGGCATGTCCCGATGGACCCTGGCTCCTTGACCGGAAGGGCGATTTACCGGCGGGTACGTGACACGGCCGACCTCGGGACGATCCGCGGGCTTAACGAAGGCCTTCTAGCGTCGTCGATCAACCCCACACCCGGAGGCCTGATGAGCCAGACCCGCAGGGATTTTCTCCGTCGCGTCGGTATCGCCGGTGGTGCCGGCGTCATGCTGCACAGCATGGGCGCGCTCGGTTTGACCAGCGCCCACGCCGCGGAGACACCACCGTTCACACCACCGAAGAAGAGCGACCTCGGCCGGCACGGCCGCAAGACGGTCATCGTGATGGGCGGTGGCATCGCCGGCCTCACCGCGGCCTACGAACTACTCAAGGGCGGGTACGAGGTCACCGTCCTGGAGGGGCGCGGCCGGCCCGGCGGCCGTAACCGGACCGTCCGGGGCGGCGACACCATCACCGACCTCAAGGGACAGACCCAGCGGGCGACCTTCTCCAAGGGCCAGTACATGAACGCCGGCCCCGGCCGCATCCCGCAGATGCACGTGACTATCGACTACTGCCGGGAACTCGGCGTCCCAATCGAGGTCTTCACCAACCAGAACGCCGACGCCTTCCTCTACCGCGAGAACGTGCCGGGTGCCCTCAACGGCGTCCCGGTCCGGCACCGGGCCGCCAAGGCGGACGCCTACGGGTACACGGCCGAGCTGCTCGCGAAGGCGACCGACCAGGGCTCGCTCGACCAGTACCTCACCGCCGAGGACAAGGAGCGCCTCCTGGCCTACCTACGCAGCTTCGGTGCCATCGGGAACCGGGTCGCCGGCGACCCGGCGGCCAGCTTCCGGTACACCGGCGGCGGGCGGCGCGGCTACGCCACGCAGCCGGGCGCCGGCCTGGAGTCGGGCACCACCATCCCGCCGTACGCGATGTCCGACCTTCTCGCCTCGACCGTGGGTAACTACTTCTCGTTCGAGATGGGCTTCGACCAGGCGATGATGATGTACCAGCCGGTCGGCGGGATGGACAAGATCGCCTACGCCTTCGCCTCGGCGATCGGTGCCCGCCGGATGCGTTACAACGCCGAGATCGTCGAGTACCGCAACACGACCTCGGGCGTTGAGGTCGTGTACACCACGCCGAAGGGTCCGAAGAAGGCGGTCGCCGACTTCGCGATCAACACGATTCCGCCGCACATCGCCGCGAAGATCAGTTCCAACCTGCCCACGGCGGTCGTCACTGCCCTCGGGTCGGTGAGCGTCACCAATGCCGGCAAGATCGGCATCGAGTACGACCGCCGGTGGTGGGAAGAGGACTTCCGCATCTACGGCGGCATCACGAACGCCAACACCAACCTCGGGAACATGTGGCACCCGTCGTACGGCTACAACGGCGAGCGGGGCACCATGATCGGCTACTACAACACCGGCGGGAACGCGAACTTCTACGGCAACCTGTCTCCGGCGGAGCGACTGGCCGAGGCGGTACGGCAGGGCAAGAAGATATTCGGTGACGTGTACGGCGAGGGAATCACCGCCTCCTACTCCCGGGACTGGGCCTCCACGCGGTTCTCCGAAGGGGCGTGGGTCAGCTGGCCCGGTGCCATCGGTGGGCAGACCGGTGCCGCGTACCGCAGTCTCCTGGAGCCGGCCGGCAACGTCTACTTCGCCGGCGACCACCTCAGCCACGCCATCGCCTGGCAGCACGGCGCGATGGTCTCCGCCCGTGTCGCCGTCGAGTCCCTGCACGCCCGCGTCACGGCCGCATGAGCACGCCCGCCACCCCCGGTCGCCCCGGCAGAAAGGTCCCCACCGTGCGCCGAAGCGCCATCCTCGCCTCCGCCGCCGTAGTCCTTCTCGCCATCCCCGCCAGCGCCGTCGCCGGCGGGCTGTTCCCGCCCCGGCCCGGTACCACCGTCACCCTGCTCCCTGCCGGACAGGACAACCCCTCGATCGCCGACGGCGTGGCCATCGGCAAGAACACCGCGCTCTACAAGTCCAGCGGGCTCGGCCCGGCCGCCCTCAACCCGGCCGCACCGGCCGGGTCGGAGGCGCGTTACATCGACACCGAGGTGTTCCCCGGCGGTGTGCTGCCGCCCGGCGTGACCATCACCGAGGCGCAGGGCATCAACGTGCTGCGCCGGATCGGGGAGAATCTCGCCCGCGCGGGCCTGACCTACCAGGACGTCATCAGCATGCGGGTGTTCCTCCAGAATCCCGACGGCCAGGAGCGGATGGACTTCAACGGCTGGAACCGGGCGTACCGCCAGTTCTTCGCCAACACCAGCCTGTCGACCGGCAAGCCGGTGCTCGTGCCGCTCGGGTCGGCCGCCCCGACCCCGCCGATGGTGGTCAACCCCGCCCGGCCGTCGCGGTTCGCGATCGAGATCGAGAACCTGCCGGTCAACGGCTGGCTGGTCGAGGTGGAGGTGGACGCCGCCTACCCCGCGAAGAAGAAGTGACCCCTCGTCACAGGCGCACCGTCGACCGGCCCCCCAAGGTCATGGAGCTGGACCGGTTCGACCTCGCCTGATCCGGCACGCCTGATCCGGCACGCCTGATCCGGCACGCCTCCGACGGGCCTCGGTCGATCCGCCGCGATCGGCCGGGGTCCGTCCACGGGTGCCGGCAGCCGGTGGTGGGGCGGCGGGTCTGCGAGCTGCGTTTCGGCCGCGGGGTGTTGCGGCCCGCGTGGTCCGCACAGGAGCGGGAGGACCTTCAAGCCGCCGCGGAGCGCGGCCGCGGAACCGTCGAGAGCGTACCGACGACGTCAAAGCGGCCTCGCGGCTCCGATCTTCCCGTCTGGCGGGAGGGTGGTGATCCTGTGTTGGCAACCTGCGGATTCACAGCGGAAACACCGCTTGGACAACACGTCGTACGGTGCGAGATCAGGTCGCGTCGCGCAGCCAGGTTCGGCAGAGCCACCAGGCGGTCATGGCACCGAAGGTGCCCGCCGGGTCGATGCCGGTGACGGCGGCGAAGCGCCGGACCCGATTGCGAACCGTGTTGGGGTGCACGAAAAGTCTCGCCCCGGCGAGGTCGACATCGCGGTCGCTCTCCAGCCAGGCGAGCACGGCGTGCGCCACCGATTCGGCAGTCGGTCCGAGTGCCGCCCAAGCGGGCGCGTACCTGTCGAGCAGCACCGTTGCCAGGTCTGCCCGCTCGGTCAACGCCGCCAGCCAGGCCACATCGGCAATGTGAACCAGTCCGGTGCGGCCGGTGGACTCGGCGGCGGTCAGGGCCGCGGTGGCGAGCCGCCGCACCGGCGCGAGTTTCTCCGGTTCGGCCGGACCGGCGAGCCCTGCCACAGCCCCGATCCCCTCCAGGCGGGTGGACGGAGCCCGGGACAGAACTCCGACCATCAGGTCGTCCACGGTTGCGCACAGCACCGGCGGGTGCTCGCGTACGGCTCGTTCGATGCCGGCGGCGGTCTCCCCGGGCCGGGCGACGAGCACCCACAGCCCGTCGGTGACCGGAAGGCCGGCCTCGGCGGCTGCCAGCGTGGCCGCCGAACCACCCTGGAGCAGCCGCCGCAGCAGTGCCGTGTCCCGGCGCCCGGGAAACGGATCCGTGCTGGCTCCGGTAGCCCGATGCGCGCTGATCAGCCGGGCCCGGACGGCCTCGGCCCAGTCGTCGTAAAGGTCCCGGACGTCCAACAGTTGCTCGGCGCTGACGCCTTGGTCCCGGGCGAGTTCCCGGGCCCGGGCCCAGATCGCGCGCTCGGCGAAGTGGATCGCGCCCAGCACCGATTCGATCGGCACGCCCTGCCGGGCGCGGGTGACACCGAGGTCCGCGACGAACGACAGCTCAGCTTCGGTGGGGCCGCGCCGTGCGGCCAAGGCGCGGGTTGCGGCCACCAGCAGAGCGCGGGTGTGTCCGGCGATGTCGGAGGTGGGCAGTGCGGAGACCTCCCGCACGGTGGTACGGACTCCGGCGACCACCGACGGCAGCAGTTCGTCATCGCCCACGACGCGTTCGATCAGGTCCACCACTGTCGTCCAGCCGTCCGGATGCGTCATCCTGTCATGCTCCCCGCCGTTGTGGTGCGCTACAACAAGAACCCGAAACTGCGTGCCCCACGCCATGTATTCGCCCTGTGCCAGGCTCTACGGTTTGGCGGAAGCTACAACCGTCGAGGAGCACCGTGGCCGTTTCGAGTCGGGTGGCGGTGATCGGTGCGGGAGCAGCCGGTCTCGCCACGGTGAAGGCGCTGCTCGACGCCGGTTGTGCGGTGGTGGCGTACGAGAAGGGTGACCGGCCCGGTGGCCTGTGGGTCAGGGACAACAGCAGCGGCCTGTCCCCGGCGTACGCCTCCCTGCACTTGAACACCAGCAAACGCCGCACCGAGTTCGCGGATTTTCCGATGCCCGCGGACTGGCCCGACTATCCGTCGGCCAGTCGCGTCGCCAGTTACCTGGCCGACTATGCGCAGTCGTTCGGTCTCATTCCGCACATCCGGTTCGGGAGCACGGTCACCCGCGTCGAGCGTGACCGGCTCTGGGCGGTGACGACCGAGTCCGGTGACACCGAGCGGTACGACGCCGTGGTGGTCGCGAACGGCCACAACTGGGATCCGCGCTACCCGGATCCGGCTTATCCGGGGACGTTCCACGGCACCCAGATGCACGCCCACGACTACCGCACGCCGGACGTCTTCCGGGATCGGCGGGTGCTGATCGTCGGCATGGGCAACTCGGCCATGGACATCGCGGTGGACGCCTCGCACGTCGCTCGAGGGCCGGTCCTGCTCTCCGCCCGGCGCGGCGTCCACATCGTCCCCAAGTACCTGTTCGGCCGCCCGGCCGACGCGACCGGTGGCGCCCTCGCCGCCCTGCCGTGGCGGCTGCGGCAGCGTATCGCCGAGACCCTGTTGCGGCTCGCCGTCGGGACCCCGCAGAGGTACGGCTTACCCGCCCCGGCCGGTGGCCTGTTCCAGAACCATCCGACGATCAGCGACACGATCCTGCACCGGCTCACCCACGGTGAGGTGACCCCGCGTCCCGGCATCGAACGGCTGGACGGGGAACGGGTGATGTTCACCGACGGCAGCGCCGACCCGGTCGACGTGATCGTCTGGGCCACCGGGTACCGGGTGAGTATCCCGTTCCTGTCCCCTCAATGGCTGGGCCCCGACCCCCAGCAGCTGCCGCTGTACCAGCGGGTCTTCCATCTCGACGACCCCAGCCTGGCATTCGTCGGCCTGATGCAGTCCACCGGTGCCGCTCTGCCGGTCGTGGAGGTCCAGGCCAAACTGGTCGCCGCGTATCTCTCCGGCGACTATGCCCTGCCCAGCATCGACGAACAGCAGCACGCCGTGCAGCGAGCCTTGCGCGCCGCGATCGAGCGGTGGGGCACGAACGCGCGGCCGCACATGCGTATCGATTTCGACAGGTACGTCGCCGACCTGCCCCGGGAGATCGCGGCTGGCCGCAATCGCCTCGCCCGGGGCGGACGCACCTTCACCGCCCAGGAGAGTGTGGTTTGAGCGCCCGAGACCCCCGCGGATTGCGTGTCCTCGTCACCGGTGCCTCCGGCACGTTCGGCCGGGCCATCTGTGCCCGCCTGGACGAACTCGGAGCCGAGGTCGTCGGGTTGGACCTGGCACCCCGTGCCGATGACCCGGTCCGGGTCCTGGCCTGCGACATCACCGACGACGACGCGGTGCCGGCGGCGGTACGCGAAGCAATTGACCACCTCGGTGGGCTCGACCTGCTGATCAACAACGCCGGAATCGGTGGGCCCGCCCCGGCCGAACTGGCGCCGGGCGCGGAAGTACGCCGCCAGCTCGACATCAACCTGCTGGGCACCTGGCGGGTCACCGCCGCATGTGTGGACGCGCTGGTCGCCTCTGGTGGCCGGATAGTCATGCTCAGCTCGCGGATGGCCGTCATGCAGTTGCCGCTGGCCGCTGCGTACGGTGCCTCCAAACGCGCCCTGGTCGCGTACGCGGACGCGCTGCGTCTGGAGCTCGGCACCCATGTCGGCGTCACCTGCGTGTACCCGTCGGCGGTACGAAGCCCGATCCACGACTCGACGGCAGCGGCCGGGCTCTCGCTGGAGGGCATGAGCCAGTACGAGCCGCTGGACGGGGTGGTCCGCACCGTGCTGCGCGCCGCGCTCAGTCGCCGTCCTCGCCGTGATCTACCCACCACCCGGCGGGGCGCGGTCGAGTTCTTCCTGGCCCGTCACCTGCCCGCGCTGACCGATCGGATCGTGGCGCGCACCCTCGCCGGCCGGGTCCGCTCCGGCGCGTTCCAGGGCGCCGAGCTGGCCGCGGGTGTGGTCGCACGCCACGAGGCGACCCGATGACGGCGCTGCGCGGGGCGGCGGGCGAGGTGCGGACCAGGGCAGGTGACCTGACCGCGTACGCCACTGGTTCGGTCGGGATGGGCGTCTGGGTGACCGTTCCCGGCCTGCTGTTGCTCTATTTCCTCACCAATACGCTCGGTGTCTCGCCGTTCCTGGCCGGTCTCACCCTGCTGCTGCCGAAGATCATCGACATCATCGTGCATCCGATGCTGGGCAGCCGATCCGATCGGGAAGCGCGCAGCAGCGGACACCGCCTCGGCATGCTGCGGGTCGGTCTGCTGCTTCCGGTGGCCATGGTGGCGATGTTCTCGGTGCCCGCCGGTTTCTCCGGCGCATCGGCGGCGCTCTGGGTGGGCGGCTGGTTCATCGCCGGCAACCTGCTCTTCGCGTGTTTCCAGGTGCCCTACCTGACCACCCCGTCCGATCTTCGAGTCGGGTACCACGAGCGCACCCGGGTGTTCATGTTCCGGATGCTCTTCCTCACCCTCGGGTTGCTTGGTGCCGGTGTGGCCGCACCGGCGCTGGTGGCGTCGGGACGGCGCGGCGACTACGGCTGGATGGCCCTGCTGCTCTCCGGCGTCATGGTGATCTCCGGGCTGGTCGCACTGACCGGGGTACGGCGTCTCACTGCCCACGCCGGTTTCCGGATGCCCGACCAGCAGGCCGCCCACTCGACCATCGGTGACATCGCGGTCGCCTGGCGGGACCCCGACTTCCGCGCGCTGGTGTTGTCCTACCTGTTCACCGGCACCACTACCCACCTGTTCCTCGCAGCGCTGCCGTTCTACACCAGGTACGTCTTCGACAACTCTGGGCTGACCGCCGTGTTCATGGGGGCGTTCCTCGGTCCAGCGGTCGTCGCCGGTCCGGTGTGGATGCAGGTGTCCCGGCGCATCGGCAAGCAGCGCGGCCTGCTGATCTGCCAGGCGGTCTTCGTGGCCGGTTCGCTGGCGCCGCTGCTCGGCTACGGCACCGGGCCGGCTGTCGCGGTGGTCGGCGTCCTGGGCATCGCGTTCGCCGGGCTGCAGCTGTTCGCGTTCTCGATGGTCCCGGATGCGGTCGCGGCCGCCGAGCAGCGCGGTACCGTCCGGGCTGGCGCCTACACCGGTGTCTGGACTGCCACCGAAGCCACCGGCACCGCAATCGGCCCGTACGTGTATTCGGCCGTGCTCGCCCTGGGCGGCTTCATCTCCACCACCGAGGGGCAGACCGTGACGCAGCCGGAGTCCGCCCACACCGCCCTGTTGATCGGCTTCACCGTGGTCCCGGCGGTGCTGATGGCTGCGGCGCTGACATTTCAAGTGCGCTGGCAGCTGGATCGGACACGCCACACCGGTTGAGCGTTGCGTGCTCAGGCCGGCACCGGTCGCCGAGCGAAAGCTCGCACGGCCAGCGTCCCGAGCATCGGGCCGGGAGCCAGCAGCCAGAATGCCCAACGCCAGCCGACGGCGTCGGCCAGGAATGCCGCGACGGCGGCGGGTGGGGCGGCGAAGCGCAGCGGTGAACTCAGACAGCAGCCACCGCTGACCTTCGGGGCGGCGAACGCGGCCCTGGCGGCCGGGCCCATCACCCACGCGCAACGGCAGATCGCCGAGACCACAGATACCGGGGTGTTCGTCATCGTCGGCCCCACCAACCATCAGGACAACGAGACGGCGGTCACCAACGACACCTGACACGCCAGCACCGCCTGGTGGACTGAGTACGATGGTCGCGGCGCTGGTTCGCCCGACCTCGACAGGACGGGCGTCGTAAGAGGGAACCCGGTGAGAGTCCGGGACTGCCCCGCAGCGGTGAGTGGGAACGACCGCCGTCAACAGCACTGGGCGCACCTGCCTGGGAAGCGATGGCCAGTAGGAGACCGGTACTGCCCGGTCACGCCCGCGAGTCCGAAGACCTGCCCGCGCCGCGTACACGACGTGTGTGCGCTGCCGTCGACCTCGCGGGTGGGTCGAGCGGGTGACACGCCACGGTCCGGCGTGTCCTCGACGTGCACCCAGCCGAGTAGGCGGTGTGCTTCCCGAGGACGGACCACGCAATGCACGACACCACTACGCTCGCCGGTCGGCCATCATCGGCATCGCAGCTGACCCTGTCGCAGATCATGGACCAGCACCACACCAACCTGATGGGCACAGTTCACGGAGGCCGGATCCTCAACATCATCGACTCCGTAGCCGGGGTGGTTGCCGCCCGGCATTCCGACGGGCCGGCGGTCACCGCCGCCATCGACGAGACGGCCTTTCTCCGCGCGGTACGGGTCGGCGATGTGGTCCACGTCGACGCCCGGATCACCTGGGCCGGACGCAGTTCCATGGAGGTGGCCGTCAAGGTGACCGCAGACCGGTGGGACCGGGCCGTG
>NZ_BOPA01000066.1 GCF_016863515.1 Micromonospora gifhornensis | reverse complement strand
TAAGAAGCGGCACGTCGACAAGGGCGGTGACTACGAGACGTGCGACTACGCCCTCTACAACTGGAAGACATAGCGGATGCGGGTGGCAAGGATTAATCATGGCACGTGAGCAGGTCAACCGGTTGGTCATCGAGCACGAGGAGATCGTCGGAGTCGACTACTCCACGCAAGGGCTGACCGAACTCGTCGCTGTCGGCACCCGCTTCGAGCGGTGCCGCTTCGACGGGCTCCGGTTTCAATATGTGGCGCTGGGCTCCGGCATGGAGCTGTCGCAGTACGTCGAGTGTTCCTTCGACGGCGCGGTGCTCACCGGCACGGCCGGATATTCGCGGTTCATCGGCTGCACCTTCCGGAACGCGGAGATCCGCGACTTGACGGCGGATTACCTGGAGCTTGTTGAATGCGCGTTCACAGGGCGGATCAAGTCGACGACCTTCTGGGGCGCACCACCGCCCGGCTCCGCCGAGCGATTCACGAGCAATCTGGCGTTCCTTGCCGAGCAAGGGCAGCCGGAGCCACCGGGGTACCGGATGCTCGCTCTGCGGGAATCCAACGAGTTCCATGGCAACGACTTCTCCGGGGTCGACCTGGTCGGTGTGGACTTCCGCTACGGCATCGACCTGACCAGGCAGCGCCTTCCGACCGGTTCAGACTACCTATACCTTGAAGACGCCGAGGCCGCTCTGCATCGTGCGCTTATGCTGCTGGTCGACCGGCCGGCAGACGATCTCACGGCTCAGGTCGAGCGGTCGTTGCGGCGGATGCTCGACCGGGAGATCAGCACCGGCCAACGACAACTGCTGTTCCGCGAGGTGGACTACTCGAACAAGGGGGTGTTGAAGCCACACGCCCGGCTCATGTTCGATCTCCTGCGGAACGCCTCGAACTGAGATCCGGTGAAGGGGCAGCGGGTGGGCGGCATCGTCCATGCTGTTGGCGTGCACACACCGGAGGCGAACGAGGCGCTGCGCTGGCTCGCCGAGCAGGGCGTGACACCGTTAGGTCCCGGGCGATGGCGGCAGAGTCTGCCGTCGGGCGACCTGGAGCACAGCGACAACGATCTTGCCCACGGGCGGACGACCGCCATGCTGGACGAGGACCGCCTAGCCCCGGGGGAGCGGCTCCGATTAGGTCTTGGGCTTCTCGACCTACTTGACGAATACTGGGTGACCGTCGAGCTCCGTCACTTCATCGCTGACCAGGCCGACGCGGGGATCAGCGAAGCCTTTTGGGCTGGCTACCGGCAGCGCCTGGAAGCCCCCGACGCAAGCGAGCAGCTGCAGTACTCACTATGGGTTGACTGGTTCGAAGATCAAAACACCGCGGGCGTGGCGTTCGCAGCGCTGCTCGGCGACGACGTGCGCTACCTACGGGCTGGATTGGGCCTGAGCGCGCTGGCCACCGGCCCCCTGCACCGCAGGGCAGCCCGAATTCTCGCGTGCTCGGGGCCCGTACGCTGGGCCTACAAACACGATGTCTATGAGGCCGTCGCCGCCGTAACCGAGCTGCACCCGGCGCTGTTCAAGGGCTTGCTGACCAGCTACCACGACTTCTACGGCGACCTCGAACCAGCGGCGGCGCTCACGCTGCTGAACCGCCTGGACCTACCGCCGGAAACGGAGCACTTTGCCACGCTTCGCGCGGTCCTGAAGGCTGGTGCTCGCAATCACTATCAACACCCGGAGTTGTGGGACGCCCCGAGCCACGGCTAGCACTCGCGCCGACTCTTGCACCGGCCTTGCGCCCACGTCGCAGATCAGTTGACGGACGTGTGTCGCGCATCAGCCGACGGAGGACAAAGTGGCCCACCCGGTCATTTGCCGAACTGTTCGTTCTCCGGATCAAGACGGCTCGTGTCCAGCCTGGTCAACCCGGGCGGCGCGATCGCCGCGTCTGCTCGGCGGGTAGGCGGCCCTCCGATGCAATCTGGACTGCTCCGGGGGCTGGGACTCGGACTTCTGCACCGGCTGACCGGACGCCGACCATCGGCCCGTCAACGTCAAGCGCGCACTCGGTGGCTGAGGCGATTGAGGGCCGGCGACGCTGGCGGGAACGGCCGCATACCAGGCCCCGAGGCGGCTCCATGCGCGTCCGCCTGCGCGCTGGTGGCCCTCGACGCCTTGCCATCGTGGCAGCATGTGCTGGTTACTCGCCGGAGCGGAGTACCTCGCTGAGCCGGTCGTGTCGCCGCAGCGCCGCCTCGACCGGGACGACTGCGGTGGCCGCCGCCACCAGCGCCACACCTGTCAGGCCGAGCAGCCACCACGGCAGGACCGTCGCCGGGTCGGCGGCTTGGCCGGTGAGCAGCTGTAGCTCGAGCGGGCCGAGCGTCAGGTGCGCGAGCAGGGCTCCGAGTAGCGGGCCGCACACCGCGGCGACCACGACCGGTGGCAGCAGTTCTCCTGCGGCGACCCAGCGGGCGTCGCGTGGCCGCAGGCCGAGGGTCCGCAGTCGGGTCAGGGTCTGCCACCGTTCCTGCGCACCGGCGGCGGCGGCGAGCGTGAGGCCGAGCAGTCCCAGCGCCAGCAGCACCGCGGCGGTCGTCCAGGCCAGCCGTAGTGTTCCTGCGGTCAGTGGCGCGACTCGTTGCGCCTGCAGGATGTCGGTGCGCAGCACGATGTCGGCGGGGACGTCGCTGTGCGACACGGCCTGTGCTGTGCCGGGGCCGGTCACCCAGATGGTGTTGGGAACGGCGGGCAGCCCGGCCTCGGCGAGGGCAGCGGCGTCCACGATGACGACGTCGCCGGCGCCGCCGACGGGGGGCGCGGTGCCGACTGCGGTGAGCCGGATCGTCGGGCCGTTGTCGAGGGACAGTTGTAGCTGCGTGCCGGTGTGCAGGTCGCCGGTGCTCGATCGGACCAGCGCGGGCACGGCGGCGGGGTCAGGTCCGGGTGCGGTGAGCTGGGACAGTGCCGGGGCGTCGGGTAGCGGGGTGGTGGCCAGGAGGCGCCCGAACGCGGCGGCGTCCACGATGACCAGGCGTGGGGTGAGCAGTGTCGATTCAGTGAAGAGCGGTGCGGAGTCGGTTATCTGTGCGGCGACGACCTGCTCTATCCCGGGTGCGGCGGCGATGCGTTCGGCGAGTGCGGGGGTCGCGTCCTGGACGTCGCTGCTGATGTCGAGGCGGGCGTCGGCGCCGGTGGTGTGCCATGCGCCGTCGTCGAGACCTCGGGTGATGGTGGCGCCGACGACAAGTGCGAACGACGCGAGCGCCGTGGCGCTGACGAGCACCAGCAGCGGCAGCGCGCGTGCGGCGGTGGTGGCCGCCCGGGCAGCGCCGAACACGGCCAGCGGGCGGCGCGAGCGCAGCGCCTGTCGGAGGACGATCCGTAGTCCGACGGGCAGCAGCCGCAGCACGACGAGTGCGCCGGCGAGCGCGCTCAGGGCGACGGCGCTGATGGGGAGGATCAGGTCGCCGGTCAGCTCACCGGTGTCGCCGTTGGCGGTGTCGGGTAGGAGTCCGCGCTGGTGCAGGGTGCCGACGGCGGCGACCGCGGCGATCAGCACGGCGGTTTCCACGGCGGCGCGGCGCAGCCGGCCGGTGGTCAGGATCCAGCGCCGAGCGGCCGGGTTGGCGGGTTGGTGTCGGTCGCGGCTGGCGCGGGCGGCGGCGAGGGTGCCGAACGTCGGCCCGGCGACGGCGCCGGCCAGGACCACGGGAATGGTCCAGGTCCAGGAGGCGCCTGGTGCGGTGGTGTGGGCGAGTGCGAGGCCGACGGCGGCGGCCGACAGGGACACCACGGTGGACTCGATGATCAGTTCCGCGCCGAGGTCGGGTAGCGCCGCACCGCGTTGCCGGGCGGCGCTCAGCGCCGGGGTACGGCGGCGGACCAGCAGGTCGGCGGCGAGCAGCAGGACCAGTACGGTGGCGGTCAGGACTGCGGCGAGCAGGACGGCGGCCTGGGTGAAGGCGGCGCTGATCTGGGTGCGGGCGTCGCGTAGGACGGTGTCGAGCTGCGATTCCCATTTCAGGGAGCCGTCGCGGGCGGCTGATGAGCCGGAGGATGCTTTGAGTTTGACCACCTGGCTGGCGAGCGTCGTGGTGGCTTCCCAGGTGAGTGCGTCGGGTGCGGGGGCGAAGTGGACGGTGCGCCGCAGTTGGTCCTGGTCGAAGGCGAGTCGGGCGTCGGGTAGCGACTCGCGTGACAGCAGGGCGGCGACGCGGGTGGTGCCTGGGCCGTCGGCGCCGGGCACGGGGCGCAGCAGCGCCGGGGCGAGTCGCCAGGCGGGGTCGGTGCTGTCGGCGGGGCGGTAGATCCCGCTGATCCGGATGTCTTTGTCGCGTCCGTGGTCGTCCTCGGCCGGGATGCGGTCGCCGGGGCCGACCTGGAGGGCGGCGGCGTCGGCCTCGGAGAGGCCGACCTGCATCGGCCAGGGCGGCCCGTGGTAGGGGATCTCGATGGACCGTTCGGGGATTGCGGGGCCGGGTGCGTTGCCGGCGATCCAGGTCACGTCCGGGCCGTCGAGGTCATCGGCCAGGTAGGTGAGCTGGACGGTACGTGGCAGGTTGCCGTCGGTGATGCGCAGGATCGGGCTGTTGACCACGGCGATGGACGGCAGCAGTGCGGTGTCCAGGTCGGGTCCGAGCGTGTAGGTCGCCCGGGCGCGGAGGTCGTCGACGTCGTCGGCGAGGCGGGATATCCGCAGCCGTCCGCCGGTCGGGCCGGCGTCGCGTTCCCAGTCGGCGTGGACGAGGAGGTGCGACTCGTTGCCGGCGCGGCGGACCGTGTCCTGGACGGCGTCGTCGGCGGCGGCACGCAGCAGCGCCGGCACGGCTGCGGCGAGCAGCGCGACGACGGCGATGACGGCGGCGGTGAGCAGCAGTGCGCCCGCGTCGGTGCGGCCGCGGCCGCGGACGCTGGGCCAGTGCGGGGCCGGCCACCGGTGGGTCAGCCACCGGTTCACGGCGCCACTCGCAGGTGCGCGGCGTCGGCCCGGCGGACCTGGACGCTGACCACCGCGGCGACCGTCAGCAGGCAGCCGGCCAGCAGGACGGCGAGCAGCGTGGCCTCGGCCGGCCACGGCCAGTGCGGTTGGGCGGCCGGGATGGGTGCGGCGCCGGTGTCGGAGCGTACGAGCAGGGGAGCGACGAGGCGGGTGGCGAGTGCGCCGACGGCCGTGCCGGCGGCGAGCAGGGGCAGCAGGATGACGGCGTGCTGGCCGAGGAGTACGGCCCGGATGCCGCGTCGGGTCATCCCCAGGCCACGTAGCCGCGCCACCTCTACGGCGCGGACCTGCAGATCGCAGGTCACGTGCGCGATGATGCCGGCGAGCAGCAGCAGGGCCGAGGCGGGGACGACGAGCCGGAGTGCGGCGGGCAGCGCGGCGTGCAGCGGGCCGCTGGTGAGGCGGGCGGTTTCCGCGTCGCGGGTGGTGACGGTGCCCAGGTGCAGGGCGGTGGCCCGCTCGGCGGCACCGGGGTCGGTGGGGTGGCCGACCCACCAGGCGTCGACCGGGAATGTCAGGTCGCCGGTGACGGCGCGGGCGCGGGACAGGGTGTCCAGGTCGGCCAGGACGGCGGCGGCGCCGGGGGCGGACGGTACGGCCGGCACGATCTCGGTGACGACGATCGGGACGGGCGTGGTGCCGACGGTGATGCTGAGTTGGCTGCCGATGTCGGCGCCGACCGCGGTGGCGAAGCGGGTGCCGACGGCGACGGGCACCGGGCCGGGGTCGGGGAAGGCGGTGGCGACGAGGGTGCGGGCGGCGTCCGCGTCGCCGAGGTCGACGGTCGCCGCCATCTGCAGCGCGGTCCCCGCCGCGGTGGCGGAGAGCACGACGGTCGGGTTGCGTAACTTGGTCGGGATCGGCGGCGCGGACGTGGCCGTCCACGGCGATCCGTCCGCCGATGTGGTGGGCGGCACGGTGAGGGTGACGGCGATGCCGATGGGGCTGCCGAGTGTGGCATTGGGGTCGGCGGTGACCGGCAGGGACACCGCGACGAGGTGCAGTCCGTCGGCGGTCGCGCATGTGGGCAGCCGGTGCTCGCGGCCGTCGAGTGGCACGGGGGGACCGGTGCAGGGTGTGCGCAGACCGGTGGCGTCCTGCAGCAGCAGTTGGGGTGTCACGGTGAGTGGGGTGCCGCCGGTCGTGGTGCCGCTCAGCAGGAGTGGGGCGCCGGCTGCCACGGGCAGGCCGGTGACGGGGGTGGGTGGGGCGAGTGGTGCGCTGATGTCCGTCCAGGTGCGGTCGTGGTCGAGGCGTCCGCGCAGCAGCGCGTCGGCGCGGGTGGTGTCGACGGCGACCAGGCGCGGTGCGTCGCCGGCGGTGCCGAGCCACTGACCGACGGCGGTACCCCGGTCGAGGACGGGACTTACCGTCCCGGCGGTGGCTGCGGCGAGGTTCGCGCCGTCGCCGGGCACGGGCGTCGCGTCGAGGGACACTGCCAGGTCGGTGCCGACGGAGAGCGCGGCCTGGTCACGCTGCGACTGGTGCCAGGTGGTGTCGAAGGCGAGACCGAAGGTTGCGGCCGCGTAGGCCAGAGCGACGAGGAGCCCGGCGGCGACGGCCTGGGGTCGGCGGGCGGCCTCGGCGGCCGCCAGCGTCAGCGCCAGCCCACGGGTCCGGTACGCCAGCCGGTCGGTGCCGCGTAGGGCGGGCAGGACCGCCCGCAGTGTCAGGGCGGCGCCGGTGGTGAGCAGCAGCGCCGGTGCGAGGATGCGGACCGTGTCGGCGCGGGGGCTGGCGGTGGTGGGCTGCGCGTACAGCTGCCACCATGCGGTGGCGGCAAGTGCGGCGAGGATCAGGTCGGCGCCGGATCGGGCCAGCAGTTCACGGCGGGTGCGGCGGTCGCCGGGTGCCGGGCCGGGTCGGATCGCCAGGACGGTGAGGATCGCGGCGAGGACCAGCGCGCCGCCGACGATCGTGAGGACCTGGGCGGCGGTGACGGTCGGCGCGGTGGTGAGGTCGGCGTCGTTCAGGGGAGGCAGGTGGGTCAGGCCGGCGTGTAGGGCCGACGAGGCCGGTATCGCGAGCATGACGGCGACGGCGGCGACGAGCCCGCCGTCGAGTGTCGCGGTGGCGGCCAGTTGGCGGCGGCTGGTGCCGAGGGCGGTCCGGAGGGCGGTTTCGTCGGCGCGTATGCCGGCGGTCAGCCGGCCGGCGAGGACGAGTGCCGTCGCGGTCAGGACACCACCGAGGACGGCGATGGCGAGGACGAGGGCGGCGGTGGCGTGCCGTTGGTCGTCGGCGGAGCGCAGGGTCAGCGGCAGGTCGGAGGCGACCCGTGCGAGCCGGACACGGTCACCGAGGGTACCGGCCAGCCGACGGTCCGCGTCGCGGACGGCGCCGGCCACGGTCTGCAGGTCGCGGCGGTGGGCGTGGGACAGGTCCGGATGGGCGGTGACCTCCATCCGGCCGATGGTCGCGCCGCTGGTGAGCAGGTCGGCGAGATCGACGAGAAACGGGCCGTAGGCGTTGACCGGCTGCTGGAAGCGGCCGTCGTGGTAGCCGGTGGCGGAACCTGCCGCGGCCAGCGGGTCACGGTCCCAGCCGCGCCCCGGCAACGGCCGCACCACACCGACGACCCTCACGTCGATGGCCGGGACGGGCTCGTGGGCCAGCTCGGCGCCGAGGCGCACCCGCCGACCCGGGGTGAGGCCGATCAGCTGGGCGGTGGACTCCAACACCACCGCGTCACCACGCTCACGCGGCCAGCGCCCGGTGACCAGCTCAGCTCGGGTCGGCAGGTCGTCCAGCCCCGACAGGTACGCCTGGGCTCCGACGGTGGTGCCCGGGGCGAGTGCGGGCGGCAGTGCCCGCAGCACCGTCGACGCCCGCGCGGTGGTGGTCACCGGGAACGGTGCGAGCGTGGCGGCCAGCACGGCGCGGGTGTCGGCGGCGACGGACTGCGCGTCCGGGCCCTCGACGGTGCCGGTGTAGACGGTCACGTCGACGGCAGCCGGGGCGGCGCGAGCCATGGCGACCTCCAACGCCCGCTCGGCGGTGCGGGTGCTCAACAGAGTGCAGGTGCCCAGCAGGGTCGCGCCGACGGTGACGACCCCGACGAGGGCCGCCAGCAACGGCCACTGCGCGCGGGCACGCCGCCGGACGAGCCTCAGCATCGGCCGTGTCACCCCGCGTCCGGCACAGGCTCGCCCAGCTGCCCGGCTGCCTCGTCGTGGAGGTGCCCGTCGTGGATCCGGATCACCCGGTCGGCCAACGCCATCATCACCGGATCGTGGGTGGACACCAGTGCGGTGACACCTTCGGACTCGACCACCCCACGCAGCAGAGCCATCACCGACAGGCCTGTCTCCGCGTCCAGTTGCCCGGTGGGCTCGTCGGCGATCAGAAGCCGGGGCGAGGCGGCCAGCGCGCGGGCGATCGCCACCCGCTGCTGCTGCCCGCCGGACAACTCGGCCGGCCGCTGCCGGGCATGGTCGGCCAGACCGACCAGCTCCAGCAGCAACTCGACCCGCCGCTCCCGCTCGGCCGCAGCGACGCGGGCCAGCCGCAGCGGGGCGGCGACGTTCTCCGCGGCCGACAGCACCGGAATCAACCCGAAGCTCTGGAAGACGTACGACACCTTCTCGCGCCGCAGCCGGGACAGGCCGTCCTCGTCGAGCGCGGTGACGTCGGCGCCGTCGACGTGTACGGTGCCGGCGTCCGGGCGATCCAGACCACCGATGACGTTGAGCAGGGTGGTCTTGCCCGAGCCGGACCGGCCGACGAGCGCCACCATGCAACCGGCGGCCACGTCGAACGACACACCGCGCAGCGCGTGCACGACGGTCGGCCCGGTGCGGAAACGCCGATGCACGCCGCGTGCGCGCAGCAGCGGCTCGCTGCTCATTCGCCGTCTCCCGACGGGTGGATCGTGATGTGGTCGGCTTCCAGGGCCAACCGGACCCGTCGGGTCAGCGCCAACGCCTGACGGAAGTCGCGGGGCACCTGCACCCGCCCGGCACGGTCCATCACGGCGTACTCCTCGGCGACCATGTGCGTGTCACCCACCGCATCGGTGGTGGTGCGGCGCAGCACCTCGCTGCTGGTACGCCCATCCCGGATCGCGACGGTCCGCTCCACTTGGCCGCTGACCTCCGGGTCGTGGGTCACCACGACAACGGTGACGCCGTAGCGCTGGTTGACGTCCCGCAGCACGCCGAAAACCTCCGCGGACGTGGCGGCGTCCAACTCGCCGGTCGGCTCGTCGGCGAGCAACACTTTCGGCCGGTTGGCCAGTGCCACCGCGATCGCGACCCGCATCTGCTGCCCTCCGGACAGTTGCCCGGGCCGTCGATCGGCGCAGTCGGCGACACCGAGGCTGTCCAACAGCTCGGCCACACGCTTGCGGCGCTCCTCCTTGCCGGTGCGGGCCGCTGTCATGGGCAGGTCCACCATCTCCCGTGCGGTCAGGTACGGGATCAGATTGCTCGCCGTTTGCTGCCGGACGAACCCGACGGTGTGCCGCCGGTAGTCCACCCGGTCCGCGCGGGACATCCCCAGCAGGTTCCACCGGTCGACCCGCACCCGCCCGGCGGTGGGGGCGTCGATACCGGCCAGGATGGACAGCAGCGTCGACTTGCCCGACCCGGAGGCGCCGACGACGGCGACCAGCTCCCCGCTGTCCACGGTGAGGTCCAGTCCCTGCAGGGCCTGCACCTCGATGGAACCGGTCTGGTAGATCCGCACCAGGTTCTCGCAGACGATGAGCGCGTCCCGACCGAACTCGGACGCGCGCGCCGGCGGCTGCGGCAGGGACAGCGGTGCGCGGGACATTGCTTCCTCCGTCCGGGTCGTGCCGACGCCGAGCCCGGCCCGGCTGGTGGTCAGGCCCACCGGCCGGGGACAGGGTGTCGCCTGGCCAGTACACATAGCTGCCGAGGTGTTTGAGAGCCCCGATTGCCCGTGCTGGCCCAGATTGAAGCAGTTTCGCAACCAGCGGCGGCGTTGACCATGCCCCGAGGCGACTTTCTGCGATACCGGAACGAGGGTCTGCTCGTGAACGCGTCGACGGGCCGGCGACTCTACTCGGTGCACACCGATGGCCCGGACATCCGGGATCCGCTCGCCGGAAGCAGGCGGAAGACATCTCCGGCAGCTTCGCTTCCCGATGTTGTTTTCCGCTGGCGAGCGTCTCTAGGCTGCCACCGTTGGGTGGTAGGCGCGAGGCGTTCGAGCGGGGGATTGGGCGATGTCGCTGACCGACACCATCGGCGTCGACTTGCTGGCGATGACCGCGGGTGTAGACCGGTCACAGCATGAGACCGCGGCGATCGACCGCGCCATCGAGCAGGTCGCCGCTCGGGCGGTGGCCTCTGGCTTTATTGGTATCGCGGCCGCTCTCGGCCGGGCACGAGAGGTGCTTGGGCAGGCCCGGTCCCGGTTGAACGAGGCATCGGGCGTCCTGAGTGAGGCATCGCGGTCGGTAGGTTCTGTGGCGCAACAATCGTCGCCACAGGAGACCATTGCCGTGCTCGCCCCGGTAGTCGCGGCGTTGGATACGGTGGATGGCAGCGTGGCAGCGGCGGCGTCCGCGGTCGACGAGGCGCGGCGGCTCGTCGTGGCAGCGTTGCAGGGCGGTCAGCCCGGTCCGACGCTGGCGCGTCTGCAGCAGGTGATGCAGATTCTGGCGGGGGTCCGTACTCGAAAGGCTGAGGCCCGAGGCCGTGTCGACGCGGCGCTGGCGCAGGCTCGGCAGGTCGGTGAGCTGGGAAACTGACGACGGGCGGTGGTGGCCCCATCAGCCAACCGCCCACCCGCCGCGACACCTTCAGCAGTGTTACCGAGGACTCTGCCCCGTCCGAACCGCTTCCCGAGTGGCTGACGGACGCCGCTCGCGACCTGCCTCGACGGGAGGCAAAGGATCCGACCTCCGGTGTGGCGCTGATCAATGGACAGCGGATACCCATGAAGTCTGGCCGTGACTCGGCTGCCGCCGTCGACCTCAAACCGGCCTACCAACTCATCGCCACCACGACCGATCATTTGGAGGCCAAGTTCGCCGCCCGGATGCGCCGCGAACACGTCACTCGGGCGGCCGTGGTCACGAACAATCCGCCCTGCGACTACACCCCCTACGGCTGCGAGAAGATCCTCTCCCGGTTGCTGCCAGCCGGCGCGCAGTTGGACGTCTACGTACGCGACGATGACGGGCAGGTACGCCACTGGCGCACCTACACCGGCAACGGAAAGGCGATCGCATGAAGGTGACCTGGACCTACGACCGGGGCGACCACCGCGACAACCACGAGGTCGACCTGACCGACCCCGCGGCCCTGGAAGCCCTCCTGCGCGATATCCACCAGGCCGGCGAGGCCGTCGTCGTCACGATCTTCAGCGACATCACCGACGACTCCGACGACCTGCCACCCGGCGTCCAGATCGGGCTCGGCCACCGCGCCCACGCCTTCGCGGTACACATCGCCGACGACGGCGGTTACCTCAACGACCCCACAGTGCCACCGCCTGACCAGGAACTCCACTTCGACCTGGGCGGAGTACCCACCGAATACCCCACCGAGCATCTCCGGCTGCGACCAGACACGGCCATACAGGTAGCGGGCACCTTCCTCAAGACGGGCGGCGCACCACCGCGCCTGCCCGCTGCCAGTGAGTAGCGCGGCGTGCGGCGGCAGTTCGACCAGTGGCCGATCGACGGGTTGAAGGAACTGGCGGTGGTCACCCGCGACGTCTCGGCGTACCGAAGAACCAGGGCGCACCAAGCACCTGTGGACAACCTGGCAATGCACGACGTCATCACGGGTGCTCAGGGCAGCACAAAAGGTCCGCTTCCTGGTGCCGCGCGCGGTGCGCGCTGCCGTCTCCCCGCAGCGGCGCGGCACCACGCCTACGGCACCGGCCGGTGTGCTGACTGGCCGGACGTCGAGCGGCAGCGAGTTGGGTAGACCGCATCTACATAGTTGTCGTCTACGTAGATCGGGATTACCTGATGGCGGGGTTTTCGTCGGCCGAGCGGCCGAACTTGCCTTGTTGCAAAAGCGATTGGACCGGCTCGCAACAGGCAGGGCCGGACTGGCGGTCACCATTCGGGGTCGGCACCAGGTCGGTAAGTCGCGCCTCATCCCAGCAGTTCTGCAACCGCGCCGATGCAACCGTGCCGAAGTGCCCTACCTTTTCTACACCGCAACCAAGGGCGCCTCCTCCACCGAGGCGATCTCCAGCTTCCTGGCTGAGTAGTTGACGGGCTGTCTATCTCCAGGACTGCGGCGTGACATTCCTCGACGGATCGAGTTCGAAGTCGGCGAGGAGACGGTCGATCACCGCCTCCTCGTGGATGGCGGTGGCGGTTTGCGCCATCGTGGTGGAGAGCGCGGGATCCCATGGAGTCTCGGCGGCACGGCCGATGAGTGGCTGCGGCGGCGTCCCCCGTTCGATGGCCTGCGCGACGGCCCAGCGGTAGTCGGCGGCCATGAACTGCCAGGGGCGGGCGTCATAGCGCTGCATGATGCGGTCGGCGATGGCGATGCCGGGCCAGTCGAAGTCTCCGTGGTAGAGCAGACGCACGTCTGGCGACTCCATGATGGCGTCGAGGAGGGCGAGGGTCACGGTGGTGGGGTTACCCATCGTGCAGACGATCGCTGCCGCAGCACCTGCGTCCGCCGCCGCCTCCAGGACCCGCGGGTTCTCGCACACGTACACGGTTTGCGGGTGAAGCCGTAGGGGAGTGAGGCGACGGATCTCCCGGAGCGTCAGATGGGTCTCGGCGCCGCTGTCGGCGCGCAAGCGGAGCCAGTCGTTGCCGAGGGGACGTAGTCCGTAGGTGAGCACGGTGGTCGCCACGGTGTCGCTGGCTACCCCGGCGGCATCCCAGAGGGCGCGGCGTTGCGCCGCACCCTGCGGCAGATCTGAGCCTCCGGTGAGGGCGAGGGCGAGTCCGCGTAGGACGAGACGGGTCAGCGGGCTGTCATCGTCGAGCCCGTGGGCGCTGCCGGTGACCCGTTGCGCCAGTTCGCCCCGGGACCAGGTGCGCGCCTGTTCACCCACGGTGAGGCCGAGCGTCATGGCTGCCTGGCTGACGGTGCGCCGTACCTCGTCGGTGGGTAGCCGGGCGGGTAGGCCCTGCCGCCACAGCTGGTCCAGCCACAGGGTGGTCCAGGGGCGGTCGGTCAGGCCGGCGGTGACGAGGGCGGCGTTGGCGTGCTCGCGCAGCAACGCTCGCCGGGCCGACTCCGCGTCGGCGTCGGCGCGCCGGTCGGGTACCGCACCGATGACCGTTTCCACCACGCCGAGCAGTCCGGTTCCCGCGGCGCTGTCGCGCAGCCGTCGGTCGAGGTCGGCCAGTTTTATCGTGGGTGTCGGTCCGACAGCCTGGCCGAGGAGGTGGCCGACGGCTTCGCGTTGCGTGTCGGTCAGCCCGGTGAGGGTCAGGCGTCCGGTCACCAGCCGACCGTTGCGGACCAGGCGGGCGTGTACCGCGCTCCACAGTGGTCGTAGTCCGGTGGACCGGAGATAGTCGAGCGCCCCGGCCGGGATCATGAGGTGAGCACCGTGCGGCGGCGGCCGTCCCAGCGGAAGTGCAGTGTGGCGACGCCGGGTTGGGTCGGGTCCCGCAGGCATTCGTAGATGCCCAGCGACGGCACCTCAGGGAAACACCCCCACAGGCGTTCGCTGGTCAGAACGGCATCCAGATCGAGGTCGACCAGCAGGCCGAGCAGGCGTCCGTGGGTGGGCTCGTCGACCTTGGCGAATGCGTCGTCGAGCAGGATCAGCCGTGGGGCCTGTGGATAGGACTCCCCGACGGAGGTGAAGTGCGCGGCGGCGGCAGCGAACAGCACCAGGTACGACACCACCCGCTGCTCGCCCTGCGACATGGCGGTACGCGCGGACAGGGTGCGCTCCCGGTTCGGGTTGGCCTGGTCGGTGACCCTGACGGTGAAGCCGAACCACCTGCGGTAGTCCAGCGCGGCGCGCAGGTGGACCGCGTACCCGGCGGAGGGGTCCGCGCGTCGAGCATCCTCGACGCGGGCGGCCAGCGCCGCGCGCAGCCGGTCGTTGTTCTCCCGGGTCCGTAGCTCGAACGGCGTGCGCAGCAGTGCGACGGCGGTACGGGTGTCCGCTTCCGCGTCGTCTTTCAGCGACCACACCAGCCGTGCGCCGAGCCCGTGGGAGGTACGTACCCCGGCGAGGGTGGTGTTCATGGTCGACACCAGGCTCTCCGCCGCACGCATCTGCCGGGACAACGCGTCTCCCAACTCGCCGAGCAGGAAACGCTCGAAGGCGTGCCGTTCCCGCTCGGCCACCGCGGACCGCTTCTGTTCCAGCTCCGCGCCGAGGCGAGCGGTCGCGACAGCGGCAGGGTGCTGCCCGATGTCGTCGGCGATCTCGACGACCTTGACCCCGGCGCGGTCCTCCCAGATGAGGTCGAAACCGCCGGGCAGCCGGCTGCGGACGTCGTTGTAACGCTGATGCAGGGCGTTTTCGCCGAGGTCCTGCTGGGGCCTGCCGAGCGCGTCGCGGAGCCGGCCGGCGAGCTCGTCGAGCTGCCGGATCCGCTCCGGTGGGGTCCCGGTGCCCGGCGCGAAGGACATGTCACCGGCCAGCGCGAGCGCGTCACCGACACCGGGCAGGGTCAGCACGCGGGGCAGCGCGGTGCCGGCGTCCAGGGCCACCTGCTCCTGCTGGGTCAGCAGTCGCCGGGTCTGGTCGCGTGTCTCCTCGGCCCGGACCCGGTGGTCGCGGGCCTGGTCGTAGCCGCGGCGAGCCGGCGGCAGTTCCGTCTCGGCGGCACGCAGCCGTGCCTCGGCGGCGGCCTCCTGCCGATGGATCTCCGCCGGTTCGGCGTCGAGCGACCGTTCGAGCACGGCGAACGCTTCCGCCGCGGCCAGGTGCGCCTCGGCGGCGAGCAGCGCCTCGTCGGCAGTGCTGGTGGCGGTGTCCACGGCCTCGACATGCCGGCCGATCAACGACTCGTACGGTGCGAGTTGGTCGATGAACTGCCCGATGTCCCGGGTGTAGCGGGGCATCTCGGCACCGAGCTGGCGCAGCCGCTGATCGATGCCGTCGAGACTGGCACGGTCGTCGGGGAGCAGATGGGCCTGCGCCACGGACTGCGCGCGGCCTCGACGCTCGTCGGCGACGCCCCGCAGCTCCCGCGCCCGACGCCGGGCCTCGGCCGCCCGGCGGGCGAGCCGGTCGGCCGTCGCCTCCGCCTCATCACGACGCGCCCACGCCCGGCTCAGCGCGCCACCATCGGGCAGTGCCCGCAGCGCGGCGGCGAGCGCCTCGCGGTGCCGGTCGTTGAGGTCGAGTTGCCCGTCGAGGTCGCCGAGCCGGCTCGTCAGCGTGTCCACCTGCTGCTGCAGGTCGGCGAGGCGACGGCGACGCAGAGCGGCACGGTTGGCGGCGCCGACATACTCGGCTGCCGGTTTCGTCCAGGCACCGTAGGCCACCCCGAGCCGCCACCTGCCGTCGTCGGCGATCCAACTGCCCGCGTCCGAGGCCGACCCGAAGCCGATGCTGCGCAGAATGCCCGCCACATGCTCCGCCCCGGCCACCGCGACCAGCGCCTGCTGCACCGTGGGTGCGGGCTCGGGCGGACCGGGCCGCAGGATCACCTCACCGCTGGCCGCGTCCACCACCGTGCCGTCCTCGGCGAGCAGAGCGTCGAGCAGCCCGCTGGATTCCAACGCCGCCTCGATTCCGGCCCGCTGCCGCTCGTCGAGGTGATCGGCGAAATCGATAAGCCGGTACAACGGCACACCCTGCCGTGCGGGCGAGCCGCTACGGAACCGGGACCGAGGCGGCTCCGGGTCGGTCATCGCGCTCCACCGCGCGTGCTCTGCGCGTACCTCGTCGAGGTGGGTCTGGGCCTGGAGACGCTGGGCGCGCAACGTATCGCGGCGGGCCTCGGCCGCAGCCCGCAACGGCTCCGCGGCGGCCTCAGCCGCCGCGCGCACCTGCGCCGGTGCGTCCGCCGGCAACGGGTCATCACCGAGCAGAACCTCCCGCAACGGTGCGAGGTCCGCGCCGGCCAGGGCCGCAAGAGCCATCCACTCCTGTACGGCATGCGCGAAGGCGCCGCTGGCCGTGGCGAGGGCGGCGGCAACATCACCGAGGTGCTCCTGCGCGGTGTGCTGCTGTTCGTCGAGCAGATCACGATCGGCTTCCGCCCGGAGGGCGACGGCGGCGGCCGTGTCCGCCTCGTCCAGGCGCCCTTGGACGTCGGCCACCGCCGTACGCCGGGCCCGCGCCGCCGCTTCGGCCCCGGCGACGCGCACACGGTGCTCCCCGAACTCCTCAGCGGCCAGACGGTGGTGCAGCACCTGGACCGAAGGGTCGGCGGGAGCGCCGAGACCACGCGACTCCGGTACGGCCCCGAGATGCCCGACGTCCAGGCCCGACTCGGCGGCGAGGTCACGCAGTCGTCGGTGACTGTCCCGCAGCTCGCCGATGGTGTCGGTCAGCCGGCCGGTTTCCGCGACGAGACGTGCCACGACGTCGGTGACCGTCTGCCGGTCCGCGTCCGCGGCGCGGGCCGCGGACCGGGCCGCCGACTCCAGCGCCCGCACCGCGAGACGACGCTGCCCCAACTCCTGCACGGCCCGGTAGGCGGCGCTGTCGCGCAGCGCCCCAAGTTCGGCGCGGGCCTGCCGCTGCGTCTGCTCCCAGCCGTCCACCACCGCCTCCGCGGCCCGCTGCGCATCGAGCGCCGCCGCGACCTCCCGCTCCGCCTGGCCGGCCTGGCGGCGCTGGGCACGCAACTGGGACAGGGCATCGTCGACCGCCTGCACCCGGCGGCGCAGCTCACCGCGCAGATATCCGCGGTAGGCCGTCATCAGGTCGGCCAACGCGGCGTGAGTGGCTTCCAACCGACCCAGATCAGCGCGGACGGTCTCCAGGTCGTCAAGGTTGTGCGCGACCGAATCGAGGACGTCATCGTCGACCGACGGCAACGCCTCGCTCAGCTCGGCGGCGAGCTGACCCGCCTCGATCCGGTCACCGATGGTGGGACGACGCAGCCGGTACAGCAGGTGAACCAGATTGCGGTACCGGCCCGCATCGGCGATCCCGAACAGCTCACGACCCACCCGCGCCCGGTAGTCCCGCGCACTGCCCAGCAGCGCCGCCTCACCCAGTGTCTCCCGCAGCCGCTCGATCGGCACGGGCTGCCGATCGACGGCCAGATCGACGTCGATACCGACGCGCCGCGCAGTGACGACATACGTGACCCGTGCCTCGGCGGTCGAGGACGACCACCGCACGACCGCTCCCAGCGTCAGAAACCGCGGCGACCCGTGCTCATCGACGCGCCGCAGCTCCAGCCAGACGAAACCCTGCCGGTTCACCCCGCTGGCACCCTCACTCATCAGCCACCGAAACGTGGTGCGGCCCGCGCCAGTGGCATCCAGCCGTTTGACGTCACCATCGAGCAGGAACGGCAGGAGCAACTCCAGGGCCTTCGACTTCCCGGCGCCGTTCTTCCCGCGCAGCAACAGCCGGCCCTGCTCGAACTGGAACACCTGGTTGTCGTACTGCCAGATGTTGCAGATCCCCGCACGGTGCAGGCGGTACCGGTGCGGATGCGATACCGCGACCTGCGTCCCGGACGCGGCGACGGCCGTGCTGCTCATGACCGCACCGCCTCGCTCGCGGCGTAGCGGGCCGCGGCCGCGAGCAGCACCAGACCACCCTCGGGGCTGTCACCGCGAGCAGCGCGCGCGTCGACCGCCCGCTCGGCGGCGATGGTCTCGGTGGATTCGGCGTCGGCGACCGTCGGCGCCGACCGCGCCAACAGCCCCATGGTGATGAGCAACGCGACGACCGCCTCTCGCAGCAACAACAGATCCTCGACATACCGGCCCGCCCACCGCCGGGCATGACGGTCGACCAGGTCAGCCAGAATCCCGTCCAGCACGTGCTCGGGTACGGGCACCCCGATCACCAGCCGCCCCGGCGCCGGACGTAACTGCTCGACCAGCGCAGTGATCGTCAGCAGCGCGGCCTGGGCGACCGTGCCGACCCCCGGAAAGAGCACGTCGGTGAGGCCGTCGTCGGGGTCGAGCAGGGCGACACCCTCGGCGCGCAGCTCCGCCTGCAAACCGGCGTACTCCAGGAACGACCGCTCCTCTCGGCGCTGCTCCCGACGCAACCAGGCCCGCTGCGCGGCGCTCAGCTCGTCGAGGTACACCACCGGTTGCTCGATCAGCCGCCGCCGTACCGCATGGCGGGTGCCGCCCGGACCGGGCTCGGCGGCAGCACCAACGAACTCCGCAGCGGTGACGCTGCGGCCCGGCGGGGTGGCCACCAGGTGCGCGACGATGTCACGGTTGACGGTGAGCAGGGCTTCTGCCCGGTCATCGTCGGCGTAACCGGCGACCGTCCCCTGCTCCTCACGCAGCGCCTGCCAGGACACCAGTTGCCGCAACGCCGCGCTGAGCGCACGACGTTCGGTCGGCCGCTGAGCGTCACCGAGTGCGATACCGGCCTCCACCGCCGCCGCCCGAACATCAGCGATGAGCTGGGACAACAGCACCTGTTCAGGGCAGGTGAGCAGCACCGCTACGCCCAGCGTCAGGTACGTGTACATGCGTGGGGTGAACGGCCCGCTGGCGCGCAGCAGCGGTCGGCCCCGCCCCGGACCCAGGCCGGGCTTGAACAGCCGGGCGAAACCGGCCTCCACCACCAGCCGGTAGCCGAGGAAGTTACCGAACCAGCTCTTCAACCATTCGGCATGCCGACGGACCAGCGGAAAATCATCGTCGGTGGCGAGCAGCAGCGGCGCGGACAGCAAGGCCCGCACCGCTCGGCGGCGCTCGACCGCCAGCGCGATGTCGTGCTCGTCAGCCATCGGTGTCCTCCAGGCGGATGATCGAGATCTCGATGTCCTGGGCGGTGAAATCACCGACAGCCGAACGGAGGGTCAACACGTGGCGCGGCTTGCTCAACAGTTCGCAGCGCAGCTGCAGATCGACGACCAGAGCCACCGCGTTGCCCAGCAGTGGATCACCGGCACCGAGAGCCTGCGCCATCAGTTCGAGCAGCAGATGAATGGCCGGGGCGGACAGACGCACCGCCCCCAGATCGGGGGCGGCGGACAGCAACTCCGCCGCGGCCGAGACCCGCCGCTCATGAAGAGCGGCAGCCTGTGCGATCAACGCCTGCTTCTGCCCGCTGCGGTCGGCGATTGCGGAAGCGCGTCCGCGCGGCGCCCGCCCACCACGCTCGCGCAGCGCGACGGGAACCTGCACGGCAGGCGCCGGCCACCAACTCGCCGTCGCCGGCACCACCACCTGCGCCTCGGCGGCGAGACCGAGGTGCCGGGCAGGATAGAGGCCGAACGCCGAGGTGAACAGATCAGCGGCCGTCTCCTCATCGGCGGTGTCCAGCCAGGCCGCCAACCGCAGCAGCTCCCGACGGCGAGAGGCACCGTTGCCGGTGGAACGGACCATCCGTTTCGCATTGGCCAGCAGCGACTGCAGGGCCCGCATAGTGGCATCGCGCAGCTGCGTGACCTCGCTGCGGCGACCGTCGACGTCACTGAACCACGCCCGCAGCGCAGCCCAGTCAGCGAGCTCATGACCACGGCTGCGTTGTACGGCAACGCCGAGGTCGGCGGCGGCCCCGGCCAGCCCGCCTTCGCGCAGGACATGCACCAGAGCGGGCAGATACGGCCCCAGGCGGTGCAGGTGACGGTCGATGCGTGGCGCGAGGAGCACAATCTCCTCGGTGATCGACTCGACGTAGTCCAGGAGCAGATCCTTGAAGCCTCGGTACTCCGCGCTGTCCAGGTCGTAGCGGGCCAGGACCTGCCCGAGGAAAGCATAGAAGTCGCGTACCGAGTCACGGAACGCCCAGAACTGGGCGAAGATCGTGGCGACCGCCTCGCGAGCCGTGCCGGCATCGACGCCGCCCGGCTGCTCGACCCGATCCACCAGGTCACCCAGACCGGCGGCGAGCAGGCCCAGCAGCTCCCGACTGATCTCCCGGGCGGCGTCCGCGCTCAAGAGCACCTCGTCGGCCTGCCGCTGCACCCGTTCGCCGAGCGGAGACAGTTGATAACGGGACCGGGCGCGCTGGTACTCCTCGATGCTCTTGACGCGCACCGTGTGTGAGCTGGGCAGCAGGTTGCCCCACCCGACAAGCTGGTTCAAGCGGCTCACCGCAGTGTCGAGGGAAATGTCGATCTCGTGGGCGGCGAGTTCCTCGACCACCTGTTGCGCGGAGAGGTCAGTCATCAGCGACGCCGTGAACAGACGCATGATCGCGAGGTAGACGCCGCGTTCAGGCACCGTCAGGTAGGTGAAGGCATCAAGGCGGCCAAGGTCATCCGCCGGCTCACCCATCCGGACAGGATAGGCGACGGTCAGTAGCCGCGACATGCTGGCAGCACGGGGACCCGGGATCCGTAGCAGGGCACGGGCTGATGCATGAGGGGGAGACGCGTCGCCACGCTCCCGATCGACACGCCACCACGCATCGGCCTACGGGCGCAGGTCCGGATCAGATGCAGGCCTGACGGTGTCGGGGCGGCTGCCGCATCAGGTCCTGTGAGCTGGTGTGTGGGCGCCGACGTGTTGGACGGTGTGGGAGCTGGTCTGGACGGCGGTGGTGATGGCGTTGTGTAGCGCGATGTTGTGGGCGAGGTCGAGGGCGAGGCTGCTGAGGAAGGTGTCGCCGGCTCCGGTGGTGTCGATGGCGTGGACGGTGGGCGCGGGTACGGTGGCGGCTCCGTCGGGATGGGAGTAGGCGGCACCGTGGTGGCCTGCGGTGACGATGACGGTGCGGGGACCGAGGCGTTGTAGCGCGGTTGCGGCGTTTACGGGATCATCGGTGGTCGTTTGGAGGATGGTGGCGGCTTCATGGTGATCTTTTTAGGGAAGTATCGCGGCCAGGATGCAGGATGGCATTCCCACACTGTTGTCCTT
>NZ_BOPA01000065.1 GCF_016863515.1 Micromonospora gifhornensis | reverse complement strand
TTAGGTCGCCGCTTGGTTGGCGTAGCTTCGACGACGGCACCTTGCCGAATCGCCAGATCTTCCAAGCTGACTTTGCAGCTCAAGGCGAGTGTGGCGAGCCGGAGACTAGAACCGCGCGGGTCGCCAGGACGGCCCCGCGATCTTTGGTGGCTTGGTCAGCGTGGGATCGATAGCTTGCCAGGTGGCGCGCCACTCACTGGGAGGAAGTGCCAAGGTGGCGCACACCTCGCGCGCCACCTCCTCGGGACCACGGCCACGCCACAGGGTGTCGACGAAGACCTGGTAGTCACCGTCGATCTGAAGGGCGACCCGGAACAGTTCGTGATCGCGGTAGTCGTTGGCGACCCAACTGGGTTTGAGGCCGTGAGAGCGCAACCGGTCGCGGTCCATGTCCGTCAGGACACGTCGTCCGGCTGTGCGCTCTGCCGTCTCCCACGAATGATCCGCAGCCACCCGTGCGACTTCCACGTCGTACTCGGCGGCCGAGAAGGAGACGCCGCGGTTCATGGGCACCTCGATCGACCAGTCCCAGTGCACGAGATCGCCGTCCCGTCTGATGGTGACGTCTGTGGATCCACAGCCATACACGCCGCATTCGCAGCGGGCGATCGGGACGGTGCGCGGCTGGGAGGCGGCCACCAGACGATTGGTGGGGACAAGGATGTCGTACGGGTCCATCCCGAGTCCGGCTGCGGCAGAGGTCATCTCCGTACCGTTGACGTAGACCTCCACCTGGAATCCGCCGCCTGCATCGCCGGGCGTCGGCACTACTTCCAAACGTAGAGAGTCGACTCCTGGCCGACGGGCGACTCCTCCACCTGTTGCGAGGGCGAAGCTTGGGGGGACAGTGCCCGGGTAGGGGATTCTGAGTTCCTCGAGCGACTTGGCCACGAGTTCGCGGATATCCCAGGATGGATCTCTCAGCGAAGCGCCAGCGAGTTCACGCAACGTCGGCGAGTCCAGCCCGTCGATCAGTGCCTGGCAGGCGGCATGGATCATGTCCGCCAGGCCGTACCCGGTGTCGGCGTTCCATCGCCCCACAGCGTCGTACAGGCGCTGCTCCGCAGACCCGCTGCCCTTCCCAGTCACGCCAACCATCATCCACAGCCCCTGCGAGGACCGCACCGTCGTTTCGCATCTACCGCCCTCGCAGCGTCCGCTCATCGGCTACGAGCGCGCGGCTTTCGTGAGCGCGCACCGGCGCGGGTGTCGAGTAGATGGTTACGGCGTTCGCGAGGGCTCGTCCGGGTGGCTGCTGGCGTTGTACGAGTTCTTGGCGGCGACCACGGCCGCCTGAAGGTGCTCGGGGTCGACGCCGTGTACGTTGAGCGGCGGGTGCAAACGCCGGACAAGTTCGGCCTCGATGGTCGCCGGCTCTGCGTCCTCCGCCCAGGTCAAACGCAGGTGCGCGGACATCCACGCGGTCAGCCGCGACTCGTCCTCAGGGATCAGGACGACACGGTCGGTAAAGGTCGTCTGGTATCCCTCGGACACCAGCAGCCCGGCCAAGGTGCGGCGCAGAGTCGAACTGCCCGAACGCCTCAGATGGTTGCGCAGGATCCGGCCCCGCAGGCTGGTTGCCCGTCCGAGGTACAGCAGCCGTAGCGACGGGACGTTTTCATTCGGTGGCCCGGGAAGCTCGGGAAGGATCGAAGGACCGGCCCACCAGGCGTAGACGCCGCTGCCACGGCTCAGCCGCTTGACGGCGACATCGACTTCGACCGGCGTGCCACAGAGCAGTCGCAGGGCTTCTTCGACCCGGGTTCCGTCGGTGGTGGCACCGTCCGGTCGGGTTTGGGGAATGGTCATCGAGGTCATCCTAGGCGTCCCCGGCGGACCTGGGCTGGGGCTGCAAGGACACGGATGCTCCACGCAAGGTCCGGCAGCGCCACGATCGGCGGCTACGGATACTGACAGGCCGATCAGCAAGCCGCGCGCTGTCTGCGGCAGAAGGGGATGTCGAGTCGGGCGCATATTGGAACGATGCGGGTTGCAGTCGTGGTCTGACTGCTCGCGAGGTTGACTCAGAGGTCGGTGATGCTCCCGTTGAGGGCGAAGGCAGCCACGGCGGTCAGCAGTGCGTCCAGGAAGTCGTCCAGGTCCTCAGCGACGACCGTGACGCCGAAGTCGGCGGACCCCGAATAGATGCCCTGCTCGTACCCGCATTCCCGCAGCCGGTAGACAGTGCCGACGTCGCCGACGGCGATGGCGTACAGGGCGCCGCCGCCGTCTGCACCGAAGATGACCACGTCAACGTCCTCGTCGAACGGCTCGCCGATGCGATCCGGGATCCCGTCGTCGTGGTACAGCATGCCCTGGATGTGGCTCGGCGAGAACATGAAGTAGCCGTTTGCGATGTCGGGCAAGGAGACCGCGCCCACCCATCTGGCGACGGCGAGGAGGGCGTCGGGTATCCACGGCAGTCGCTGCCGGAGCGCGGCGAGATCCGACTCCGATGCCGGCGGACCCACGGTGTGCTTGTCCGGTTTGAACGGATACCTCGATACGACGTCACGTAACGCACGCTGGTGGCCGCCTCGATCGCTTCCGCCCAGCAAGTCAGCCGCTGCTCGTCCAACGCGGGTGCCCCTTCGGCTTGCAGCCCTCACACGCAGTACTGCGAGATGCGCTCCGAGCAGGTGCCGATGCCCGTTCCCGCTGGTAGATAGGGCAGGTAGTTCGGCCAAGGGTGTCACAGCCCAGGCAGCGCTGTCGTCGGCGTGGCTGAGTCGCTCTTCCGCCAGGCCGTGCCGCATAAGGGGCAGACATCAGCGGCACGATACCTGCGGCCAGATCGGCGAACTGTTCTTCAAGTTGAGACTGAAGTGCGACCCCGGGTACCTGGTCCTCGCCATCCGGGCGAGGCGGGAGTGAGCCACCGGCGACGGCATCAAGGACCCGGACGTGAACGGGGTCAACGATGCACGTCGTTGGGAGTACCGTCGACAGGTGGTGGCTGGGTGAGTTCGCCTGGCATCTTGAGCTTGGAGCGGCGTTATGGCTTCGTCCGTCGATCCGCGCTTCGGCGTAGCTCTGCGTGAGTTTCGGGAGCGGCGTGGTTTGTCGCTTCGAGCCCTGGGGCAGCTCGCGCATCGGAGTAAGAGCCATCTGCACGAGTTGGAAGCAGGGCTCAAGGCTCCGACAGTCGACACGGCGCGCCACCTGGACCGGGTTCTCGACGCTGGGGGTTCGCTCGCTCGCTTGGTCGATGCGCCTGTCGACCATGCGGCCGAGGCCGGCGAGCTGCGGGCGAGAGTCGCCGCCAGCGATGTCAGCAGGGACGTGCTCGAACGGATCGAGCAGGGCGTTGACGACCTCGCCAGTGCCTATCCGACGATGGCCCCGGCGGATCTGTTGCCGCTGGTACGGCAGCACCTCGCCTATGTCGGGCGGTTGCTGGATGGGCGGGTCACGCTTGCTCAACAACGGCGGTTGTTGGTTGCCGGTGGCTGGTTGGCGGTGCTGCGGGCGACGGTGCATATCGACCTGCGGCAGCGGACAGCTGCGGCTGCCCACTTGCGAGCTGCTCGTGATCTTGCCGAACATGCGGAGCATGACGAGATCCAGGCATGGTGTCTCGAAACCCGGGCCTGGGACGTGCTGACTCAAGGCGACTACCGGACGGCACTCGATCTCTCCGAACAAGCTCAGCGGGTCGCCCCGAAGGGCAGCTCTGCCCGCATTCAGGCAACTGCTCAGGAGGCTCGTGCGTGGGCGCGGATCGGGGACGTCGGTGCGACACGGCGAGCGTTGGACCGGGTCGAGCGGCTGACGGCGAATCTGCCCGTTCCTGAGCGAGCCGAACACCATTATCGGTACGACCCGGCGAAGGCCGCCGCATATACGGCTACGACTTTGGCGTGGGCTGGTGATCCCGGTGCCGAGCAGGTAGCGCGGGCTGTGTTGGCCGATTTGGACCCGTACGGCGATGGGGGAGCGCGGCCCCGCCGGTCCGCGTCGGCCCGCCTCGACCTCGGTCTTGCCCTGGTCGCCGCCGGGCAGCCGGACGAGGCGGTCGCACTTGGGGCGCAGGCCGTGGAGTCCGGGCGGGTGGTGCCGTCGAACTGGTGGCGGGCTGCGGAATTGCTGGCGAAGGTGGAGCAGTCGGGGGCACCAGAGGCCGCGACATTGCGTGACCTGTGCATCGAGTACGCCCCGGAACGTCGACCGCCAGCGGACAGCACACCTGGTTAGCGGACAGTCACCTTCTGGATCGTTGACGCGCACGGCGTAACGCTGGACCTCACTGCACCCGGGCGCGGAACGAGACACATCAGCAGGTGTCCCTCCGCGCCCTCAAGACGGAGGGCCGGACACATGACAGTGGGCATCGGACTCCTACGGCGGATCGTCAGCCGGTACTTCCCGTCGCCGGTCGGCTCCGGCTTCGGACAGCGCATCCAGACCATCGAGCAGGAGGCCGCCAGGCAGCGGCTGTTGGATCAGGCACGAGGCGCACAACAGCCTCCGGCGGGTGGGGATTCTTCGGTGCCGCTGAAGCGGCGCGTCTCGTACGACGAGTACCTGTCGGCTACCGCGTTGACCTTTGCCCGGCGGCATCGACCGGTCTGGTGTTGGCGGCGGTGGCGGCGGGTCTGTCGGTGTGGAGTCGACCTGCCCTGCCGTGCTCGACATCGCATTCCGATCAATCGTGGTCACTGGCCTGGGGAGGGTGAGCAGTGACCGGCGGGCCGGAATGGACGATCCTCGCCGTACACGTTCGTGGGCTTGATGGGATGTGTGCGGGTTGCCGGGTGTGGTGGGCGCGGCTGGTGCCGTACCCGTGTTGGCAGGTGGAGTGGGCGACGAGCCGGCAGGCTCGCGCGAGCGTGGCCCGGTTTCTGGGTGGTGTGCGGTGACCACCCACGGTCCGGTGATGCCGGTCTGGAGTTGTGGCGGTTGCGACCTGCCCTGGCCGTGTCCGACGCGGCGGCGGGAGTTGCGTGCGGAGTACGCGGGCGCGCCGGTGTCGTTGGCTCTCTATCTCGGGGTCTGTCTCGTGCAGGCCGCCGAGGACATGCCGTGGGCACCGGCCGGGGCGCTGCACCGCCGGTTCATCGGCTGGGCCAGGCAGGTGCCGGAAATGTAGGAGCGAGTCCTCGTGCCTACCGTGAGCCCGGTCAGCGAGCGCGGTTCTGAGCGGACAGTTCGGTCGGGGAGAGGCGCAGCGTTAGCCGATCTTGCGAGGCATGTATCCGAGAGCAAGGTGGTCCATGGCCCTCGGCAGACGGCCGAAGGTGGCGAGCCCATCGGTGACGAGGTATATCTCCTCCTGCTCGTCGATGCCGAGTAGCGCGTATCCGCAGGTTCCACCCGCCAGCTCGCCGATCGGCGCAATGTCACGGCTGATTCGTTCTCCCCATCCGATGAATCGATCAGCTTCGCCGGAGCATTCGGTTGGAACCAGCGTGAAGGGTTCCCGAGCACGGGTGACACCAGGCCCGCTGTTGTGGACGGTGAGCCCGCCGAACTCGGTGAGGAACCGTCGCGCGACCGGATGCAGGGGAAGGAAGCCGTCTGCCCCTAGGTCAGCCTCCCACTGTGCTGTGTCCACAGCCCGACCGGCGGACCAGCCCACCTGTTCCAGGATGTCGCGCGTTCGGCGGTAGAAGCTGACTGGGCGCTGCATGGCAGCGACTGTAGGCGACGAACGTACGACACGGCGGTCTGGATACACCGAGCGGTGCGGACCTGACGGAGCGGAAGGGTCGGCACCGGCTGGCTGGGCCGCCATCCCTCGCTCCGCGCCGTGCGGATGACTGCCGCGACCATCGATGGACGAACAGGGACCGGCGGGCCGCCGATCCAGAGCCCTTCCTGGTCAACGCCACGTCGATCCCCTCGCCGCCGGGCGTCAGTCGAACAGAACCACGGTGCGGGCGCCCTCGCCACGGGCCATCCGGGCGAGCGCCTCAGGTGCCTCGTCGAGACTGACCCGGTCGCTGACCAGGAAGTCGAGGTCGAAGCTGCCGTCGAGCACCGCGCGGGCCAGCTCCGGCAGGTCCCGGTCCGGGTCGGAGGAGCCGTACACCGAGGAGCGCAGTGTCCGGGCCGAGTGGAAGATCTCCAACGCGCTGAGACCGACGATGTCGTCCTTGCCGCCCATGCCGACCACGATGACCTGCCCGCCGCGACGGGTGGCCCGCCAGGCGGTGCGGATGGTGGCGGCCCGACCGACGCACTCCACCGCATGATCGACGCCGCGACCGCCGGTCAACGTTCGGACCGCGCGGCTGAGGGTGTCGTCGGCGAGTAGGAAGTCGGTGGCACCGGCGGCGCGGGCCAGGTCGGCTTTGGCGGGGGAGACGTCGACGGCGATGACGGTGGCGGCACCGGCCGCGCGGGCGGCGGCGACCGCGGACAGGCCGACGCCGCCGAGGCCGATGACGGCGACCGAGTCGCCGGGGCGCACATCGGCGGTACGCCGGATCGCGCCGACGCCGGTGAGCACCGCGCAGCCGAGCAGCGCCGCGGTGGGGAAGGGCAGGTCCGCCGGTACGACCACCATCGCGTGCTGCGGCACCACCACCTGTTCGGCGAGCGCGCCGAGGCCGAGGGTGACGTGCAGCGGCTCGCCGTCGAGGGTGTGCCCGGCATCTGTGGCCGGGGTGCCGGTGTGTTCGCACAGCCAGGGTTCGCCGTGGGTGCAGGACCAGCAGGCCCGGCAGGGTGGCGCCCAGTTGAGCACCACGTGGTCGCCGACCGCGACCCGGTCGACGCCGTCGCCGATCTCGACCACCACACCGGCGGCCTCGTGGCCGAGCAGCAGCGGGTACGGGGCGGCGATAGTGCCGTCCACCATGGACAGGTCGGAGTGGCAGACGCCGGCGGCCCGGATCGCCACCCGTACCTGCCCGGTGTCGATGTCGGGCAGGTCGACCTGCTCGACGCGTGGGGGAGTGCCAGCGGCCCTGGCCACGAGGCCCTTCACCGCTGGATCGCCTTCAGTTCGCAGAACTCCGCCAGCCCGTGGGTGCCCAGCTCGCGGCCGAGGCCGGACTGCTTGTAGCCGCCGAACGGTGCCAGGGGGTTGAAGGGTGCGCCGTTGATGTCGACGGCCCCGGTGCGCAATCGGCGGGCCACCTGCACCGCGCGTTCCTCGTCGGTGGACCAGACCGCACCGGCCAGCCCGTAGCGGGAGTTGTTGGCGACCCGTACGGCGTGGTCGTCGTCGTCGACGGGGATGACCGCCAGGACCGGGCCGAAGACCTCTTCCTGGGCCAGGGCGCTGTCGGGGTCGACGTCGGCGATGATCGTCGGGGCGACGAACCAGCCGCGCGACGGTACGGGGGCGTCCGGTCCGCCGGCGACGAGTCGGCCGCCGTCGGCCAAGCCACGGGCGATGTGTTCGCGTACCCGGTCGCGTTGCGCAGCGGAGACCAGGGGGCCGAGTCGGGTGGCCGGGTCGAAGGGGTCGCCGAGCCGGTAGCCGGCGACTGCCTTGGCGGCCAGGTCGAGGGCTTCGTCGTAGCGGTCGCGGTGCACGAGCATCCGGGTCCACGCGGTGCAGGTCTGCCCGGAGTTGAGCATCGCGTTGCCGACGCCGACCTTGATCGCGGCGGTCAGGTCGGCGTCGTCGAGGATGACGTTCGCCGACTTGCCGCCGAGTTCCAACGCGACCCGGGCGATCCGGTCGGCGGCCAGGTGGGCGATGCGTCGGCCGGTGGCGGTGGAGCCGGTGAAGGAGACCAGGTCCACGTCGGGGTGACCGGCGAGGGCCTCGCCGACGATCGGTCCGGTGCCGGTGACCAGGTTGACCACGCCGGGTGGCAGGCCGGCGGCGTGGATGGCGTCGAAGAGCAGGTACGCGGTAAGCGGGGTCAGCTCGCTCGGCTTGAGTACCAGCGTGCAGCCGGCCGCGAGCGCGGGAGCGAGTTTGGCGACGATCTGGTGCAGCGGGTAGTTCCACGGGGTGATCGCCCCGACCACGCCGACGGGTTCGTGGACCACCAGCGAGTTGCCCACGGTCTGCGGCGCCGGCGGGTGGGCGGCCAGGTCGACGTAGCTGCGCAGGACGGTCAGTGGCAGTCCGGCCTGGACGCGGGTGGCGACCTTGAGCGGGGTGCCGAGTTCGGTGGCGACGGTGCGGGCGATGTCGTCGGCCCGGGCGGTCAGCTCGGCGTGCAGCCGGTCGAGGTGGGCGGCCCGGTCGACGGGGTCGGTCGCGGCCCAGCCCTCGAAGGCGGCGCGGGCGGCGGCAACCGCCCGGTCGACGTCGTCGGCCGTGCCGGCCGGGACCGTGCCGATGACCTCCTCGGTGCTGGGGTTGTGCACCTCCAGCGACTGCCGGCCGTCGGCGGGAACCCAGCCTCCGTCGAGGTAGAAATCGGTCCGTACGGATTCCATATGCCTCCACCTCGACCTAAAACTAGCGGTGCAAGTTTGGACTCTAGTGCGTCCCGCCCTCCGGCGGGAGGGGGGCAAGTGGACCTACGAGCCGCTCGTAGGTGTGCGACAGCCCGTCGATGAGCGCCTCCAGGCCGAGGGCGAACGCGCCCTCATCGACGCGTTGCTGGTGCTCGGCGAGGCGGTGGGCCTGGCTCAGGTGCGGGTACTGCTCGGCGTAGAGCCCCGGATCCTCCACGAAGCCCCGGGCGAAGGAGCCGAGCGCCGAACCGGTCACGAAGTAGCGCATCAGCGCGCCGATGTGCGTCGCCCGGGCCGGCGGCCAACCCGCCGCGACCAGCCCGCCGTAGACCGCGTCGGCCATGGCCAGTGCCGCCGGGCGTCGGCCGGGACCCTGGGCCAGGTGCGGCACGATGTTCGGATGCGCCGCCAGGGCGGCCCGGAATCCGTGCCCCCAGCGGCGCAGTGCCTCGCGCCAGTCGACCTCGCCGAAGTACGACACGTCCACCTGGCCGGTGATGCTGTCCGCGACCGCGTCGAGGATCTCGTCCTTGGTGGCGAAGTGGTTGTACAGCGAGGGCCCGCGTACGCCGAGCGCGGCGGCGAGCCGCCGGGTGGAGAACGCGTCGAGTCCGTCGGCGTCGATCAACGCGGCGGCGGTCTCGACGATCCGCTCCCGGCTGAGCAGCGCCTGTCGAGGCCGGGGCATGGGCGTCCTCCTTCGCATCGGTGGCTCGCGGGGAACTGTCGCACACCGGGGTCTGGACAGCATAAAACTTGCAGCGCTAGTTTAATCGCATGGACCTTCACCTCTCCGCCGAGCAGGTCGCGGTCCGGGAGCTCGCCGCCGACTTCGTCAACCGCGAGGTGGTGCCACACGCGGCGACCTGGGACCGGCGCGAGGCGGTCGACCCGGGCATCGTCGGCAAACTCGGCGACGTCGGCTTCCTCGGCCTCACCATCGACGAGGAGTACGGCGGCTCCGGCGGCGACCATCTCGCGTACTGCCTGGTGCTGGAGGAACTCGGCCGAGGCGACTCCGCCGTACGCGGCATCGTGTCGGTCTCCCTCGGCCTGGTCGCCAAGTCGATCGCCACCCACGGCACGCGAGAGCAACGCGAACAGTGGCTGCCCGCGCTCTGCTCGGGCACCGCGCTCGGCTGCTTCGCGCTCACCGAACCGGACAGCGGCTCGGACGCCGCGGCGCTGACCACCCGCGCGGTCCGCGACGGCGACGACTGGCTGCTCACCGGCCGCAAGACGTTCATCACCAACGGCACCACCGCCGACGTCGCGTTGCTCTTCGCCCGCACCGGCGGCCCGGGCCACCGGGGCATCACCGCGTTCCTGGTGCCCACCGACAGCCCGGGCCTGTCCCGATCCGAGATCAAGGGCAAGCTGGGCCTGCGCGGACAGGCCACCGCCGAACTCGTCCTCGACGGCGTACGGGTGCCCGACACTGCCCGCCTCGGCGAGTGCGGCGCCGGCTTCCGGCTGGCCCTGGGCACCCTCGCCAAGGGACGCATGTCGGTCGCCGCCGGATGCGTCGGCATCGCCCAGGGCTGCCTGAACGCCGCCGTCGACTACGCCGGAGCGCGCACCCAGTTCGGCAAACCCATCGCCGGACACCAACTCGTGCAGCAACTGCTGGCCCGCATCGCCGTCGACACCGCCGCGGCGCGGCTGCTGGTCTGGCAGGTGGCCGACCTGATCGACCGGGGCCAGCCGTACGCCACCGAGGCGTCGATGGCCAAGCTGTTCGCCAGCGAGGCCGCCGTGCGTGCGGCCAACGACGCCATCCAGGTCTTCGGCGGGTACGGCTACATCGACGAGTACCCGGTCGGCAAGTACCTGCGCGACGCTCGTGTCACCACCCTCTACGAGGGCACCAGCCAGATCCAGCAGCTACTCATCGGGCGGGCGCTCACCGGCGTCAACGCCTTCTGACGAAAGGAACCGTGAGCACATGGACTTCGGGCTGTCCGACGAGGAACGGGCCATCCGCGACACCGCCCGCGACTTCATCACCCGCGAGGTCATGCCGCTGGAGCAGGAACTGCTGCGCCGGGAACGGGCCCACCAGCCCGGCCTGGAACCCTCCGAGCTGCGCGAGCTGCAGCTCAAGGCCAAGAAGTTCGGCTTCTGGGGCCTGGCCACGCCGCAGGAGTACGGCGGCATGGACCTGCCCGCCGTCATGCAGTCGCTGATCTGGACCGAGATCGGCCGCACCTTCGTGCCGTTCCGCTTCGGTGGCGAGGCCGACAACATCCTCTTCTACGCCACCGAGGAGCAGCGGCAGGAGTTCCTGCTGCCCACCATCGCCGGTGAACGCAACTCCTGCTTCGCCATCACCGAGCCGGGGGCCGGCTCCGACGCCGCCAACATCCGCTTCCGCGCCCGCCGCGACGGCGACGACTGGATCCTCAACGGCGAGAAGACCTTCATCACCGGCGGCAACGAGGCCGATTTCGCCATCGTCATCGCGGTCACCGATCCCGAGCGGGGTGCCCGAAACGGCGGGGCGACCGCCTTCCTGGTGGACCGGGCGATGGGCTGGCGGTCGGAGTTCATCCCCACCATGGGCGAGGGCGGTCCGGCGTCGCTGTTCTTCGACGACGTACGCGTACCGCACCGCAACATCCTCGGTGAGGAGGGCCAGGGGTTCGCCCTCGCCATGCAGTGGATCGGCAAGGGCCGCTACACCATCCCCTCACATGCCGTCGGCATCGCCGAACGGGCGCTGCGGATGGCCATCGACCACGCCAACACCCGGGAGACCTTCGGCACCAAGATCGGCACCAACCAGGCCATCCAGTGGATGATCGCCGACTCGGAGACCGAGCTGGAAGCCGCCCGCTGGCTCATCCTGCGGGCCGCCTGGACGGTCGACGCCGGAATGGACCCCCGGCACGCCTCCTCGATGGCGAAGCTCTACGGCGCCGGCATGGTCAACCGGGTGGTCGACCGGGTCATGCAGATCCACGGCGGCATGGGCTACACCCGCGAACTGCCTATCGAACGCTGGTACCGGCAGGTGCGGCTGTACCGGATCTTCGAGGGCACCGACGAGATGCAACGACTGATCATCTCCCGCGACCTGCTGCGCGGCTACACGAAACTCGGAGGACACCTGGGATGAGGACCTTCGCCAGCATCGACGAGGTGGCCGGCGCGGTCGGCGAGCGGCTCGGCCCCGGCCCGTGGTTCACGGTCGACCAGAGCCGGGTCGAGCTGTTCGCCGACGCCACCGACGACCACCAGTGGATCCACCTCGACCAGGAACGGGCGGCAGCCGGACCGTACGGCGGCACCATCGCCCACGGCTACCTGACGCTCTCCCTGATACCGGCCCTGGTCGGCCAGCTGTACCGGGTCGACGGGGTGCGGATGGGCATCAACTACGGCCTCAACCGGGTCCGTTTTCCCGCACCGGTACGCGTCGGCAGCGCGGTACGGGTCGTCGCCACCATCGACCAGGTCACCCCGTTCGACGGCGGCGCGCAGTTGGTCGCCACGGTGACCGTGCAGAACGACGGCGGTGACAAGCCGGTCTGCGTGGCCGAGACGGTGAGCCGGCTGTACACCGACCCGCCCCGATGACCACGCTCTCCCCGGCGACCGTGCTGGCCGGCTCCGCCCGCCGGCACGCCGACACCGTCGCCGTCGTCGACGGGCGGGTCCGCGTCACGTACGCCGAACTGTGGTGGGAGGCCCGCTGCTACGGCGCCGGGCTGCGCGCCGCAGGGGTACGCGCCGGTGACACGGTGGCCCTGCTCGCACCGAACGTGGTCGACTTTCCCCGGGTCTACTACGCCGCCCTCGCCGCCGGCGCGCACTGCGTGCCGATCGGCGCGCCGACCAGCCCGCAGACGGTCCACCTGCTGCGCGGCGCGCGACTGCTCGTCTGCCACACCTCACAACTGGCCGCCGGGCAGAGGGTCAGCGCCCGGGTCGGCGTACCGCTGGTCACCGTCGGACCGACCCGCGGCCCGTCCGGCGTACCCCGACTGGAAGACCTCAGCGACCCCGCACCCGGCGGCACCGCCGCGGACCCGGACACCGACACCGACCCGGGCGGCCGGACCGCGACCGACCCGGCCGACGGCGACGTGGTGCTCAGCTGCCTGCCGCTGGGTGGCCGGTTCGGCCAGGACGTCGCACTGACCGGCACCTTCGCCGCCGGCGCGACCCTGGTGCTGCTGGGCCGCTTCACCGGCCCGGCGGCACTGGAGCTCATGCTCCGCGAGGAGGTCACCGTCTTCCACGGCACCTCAGCCATGTACGCGGCCCTGCTCGACGCGGCACGGGGCAGGCAGACCCTGCCCCGGCTGCGACGCTGCGTCAGCAGGACCCCCCTGCCGCCGGCCCTGGGACAGCCCTTCACGACCACCTTCGCCACAGTCGTCACCGTGGCCGAGGAGAAGTCCCGATACGGCGGTGGCCGACGACAGCGCTGGCGCTGCCGGCACCGACGGTGACGCCGGTGCCGGCGGCACCGCCGTCGCCCGCGCCAGGTGGACAACAGGCGCGGTCAGCGAGTTGCCGACCCGGTCAGGCCGCAGCGATGTCCGGCGTGGCCCGGAAGAGGTTCGTCGGGTCGTAGCTGGCCTTGATGGCGACCAGCCGCTGGTACGTCTCCGGCAGGTACGCCTGCGCGAACTGCTCCGGTGCGGCGTCGGCGGCGGTCAGGAAGTTCACGAACAGCCGACCGGTGCTCCACGGCGCGATGGCCGCGAGCACCCGGGTCAGGTGAGCGTGGATCGCCTCGGCCTCGTTCGGGCCGCCGAGCCCGACAGCGTAGAGGCTGAAGGCGGCACCCTGAAGGTCGCTGGCGTTACCGGCCGCCGGGCGGCGCTCCAACGCCCCGCCGAGGTGCCGCAGCTCGAAGATGACCAGCGGGCTGCCCGAATCGGGGCCGGCATGCTCGACGATGGCGTCGACCAGCTCCGGGGTGAACTCCCGCAGCAGCCCCGAACGGTCCTGGACCGGGATCGGGTTCGGCGGGTCGGCGTGGATGGAGGCGATCGCGGTGTACGGCATCTCCATCACCGAGTCGATAAGCATCGGGGCGATCTCCCGCAGCGGGGCGACCAGTCGCTCGCCCTCCTCGGCGGCGCCGACGTAGGCGATCCGCACGTGCACCACCATCTGACCGCGCAGCGGCTCCGGCACCTCCGGAAGCGGCGGCAGCTGCAACAACGCGATGGACGAGTTCATCTCGTCCGGCACACCAGCGGTCCACCGGCCCCACGCGTTGAACACCTCGGCCGCCCGGTCAGCGGTGAAGAACAGACCGCCGCCGTAGATGTGGCTGACCGGGAAGAGGTTGAACTCCAGGGCGGTCACCACCCCGAAGTTGCCCTTGCCGCCCAGCACGGCCCAGAACAGGTCCGGCTCCTCGGTGGCGGTCGCCACGCGCAGCCGGCCGTCCGCGGTGACCAGCTCGACCCGGCGTACCTGGTCGGCGGCGAAGCCGAAGGTCCGGCCGATCGGGCTCAACCCGCCGCCCAACGTGTACCCGACCACCCCGACGCTGGGCGACGCCCCGTTCAGCGGCGCCAGACCGTGCTTGCCCGCCGCCTCGACGACCTGCTGCCACTGGACACCTGCCTCGACCCGGGCGGTACGCGCCTCGGCGTCGATGGTGACCCCGTCCATCCGTCGGGTGTTGATCAACACCGCCCCGGCCGTGGGGAGCGCCGAGTGACCGGTGGCCAGCATCGCGACCGGCAGACCCTGTTCCGCGGCGAAGTCGACAGCAGCCTGGACATCGGCGACGCCCGCGACACCCACCACGAGCGCCGGCTGGTGCGAGACGGCGAGGTTGTACGACGCGCACTCGACGTCGTACCCGTCCTCGCCCGGAAGCAGCACCGGCCCGACCGTCTGAGCGGCGAGGCGTGCCGCGGTCTCCCGGCTGACCACAGCGCCACCCGGTGTCGAACTCTGGTTCGGGTTCATGTGATGCCTTTCGCGTATTGGAGGAGCAACCAATTCCGCAGACGTCGTCGGACCTGACCAGTTCGAGACACGATCCGCTCGTGTCACGCTTCACATGGCCGAAGATCGGCCGCACAAACGCGCGAACCACCGGGCGGACCAGGCAGTTCTGTCGCACAGGAATCGTCAACGGCTCAGCGGAGCAGGAATCTCTCTGGCAGATTTCCGACCCTCCGGTGCCGCCAGGGAAAGGCACACTGTTAGTCCGACTGCGGGGGACCGGTCTCCAGCAGACGTCCCTCGGTGAGCCGCAGCCAGCGGCTGACATTGATCTCCGCGAGGAACCGCTCGTCGTGGCTGACCACCAACAGCGCACCCTGGTAGGCGTTGAGCGCACTCTCCAACTGACCGACGCTGACCAGGTCGAGGTTGTTGGTCGGCTCGTCGAGCAGCAGAAGTTGCGGTGCCGGCTCCGCGCCCAGGACACAGGCCAGGGTGGCACGCAACCGCTCGCCACCGGAGAGCACCCCGACCGGCAACTGCGCTCTGGCACCCCGGAACAGGAAACGGGCGAGCAGGTGCATCCGCCGCGCCTCCGGCGCCTGCGGCGCGAACACCGCAAGGTTCTCCGCCACCGTACGCTCCGGATCCAGCAGATCCAGCCGCTGCGACAGGTACGCGATCCGGCCGTCCGCCCGCCTGACCTGGCCACCCTCAGGCTCCAGAGTGCCGGTGACCAGGCGCAGCAACGTGGACTTGCCGGCACCGTTGGCACCGAGCAGCGCGATCCGCTCCGGACCCCGGATCGTCAGGTCGACGCCGTCACCGGCGAAGACCGGCCGCCCGCCGTAGCGGACCTGCATCCGCTCAGCAGCCAGCAGCGTACGTCCGGCCGGCACCAGGGTGCCGGGCAGATCCAAGGAGAGCTTCTGCTCGTTGCGCAGCGCCTGCCCTGCCTCGTCGAGCCGGGCCTTCGCCTCACTGACCCGCGCGGAATGCAGCTCGTCCGCCCTGCCCGCCGACTCCTGGGCGTTGCGTTTCAGCGTGCCGGCGAAGATCTTCGGCAGGCCCGCGTTCTTGAGGTTGCGAGAGGCGTTGCCGGCCCGCCGCGCCGCCCGCTCGCGCGCCTCCTGCAACTCCCGCTTCTCCCGCTTGAGTTCCTGCTCGGCGTTGCGGACGTTTTTCTCTGCCACCTCCTGCGCGGCCCGCACCGCCGCCTCGTACGCGGTGAAGTTGCCGCCGTGGAACCGCAGCTCACCGCGGTCCAGTTCGGCGATCCGGTCCATCCGGTCCAACAGCGCCCGGTCGTGGCTGACCAGCAGCAGACAGCCGGTCCACTGCTCCAGCACCTCGGTGAGCTTGTGCCGGGCGACGATGTCGAGGTTGTTCGTCGGCTCGTCCAACAGCAGCACGTCGGGCCGCTTCAACAACTGCGCGGCCAGACCGAGAGAGACGACCTGCCCGCCGCTGAGCGTGTCCAGACGCCGATCGAAGGCCAGGTCACCGAGGCCGAGCCGGTCCAGTTGCGCGCGGGTCCGTTCCTCGATGTCCCAGTCGTTGCCGATCGTGGTGAAGTGCTCCTCGTCGGCGTCCCCGGACTCGATGGCATGCAGTGCTCTGATCAGCGGAGCGATCTCCAGCACCTCGGCCACCGTGCGGTCACCGACCAGCGGCAGGGTCTGCGGAAGATAGCCCAGCACTCCCTGGACCGTGACGGACCCGGCGGTGGGCCGGTACTCGCCGGCGATCAGCCGCAGCAGGGTGCTCTTGCCGGCACCGTTCGGCGCGACCAACCCGGTACGGCCGCCACCGATCGTGAAGGACAGGTCCTGGAAGACCGGAGTGTCATCCGGCCAGGAGAAGCTCAGGTTCGAGCAGACGACAAAAGAATCGGACATCGGGACAGAACCTCGGATGTGAGGGCAGGCGGACCTCAGCCGCCCGACAGGGGGACACGGTCTGGAAGAAACGACGACCGACCACGGCACCGGCGCTCACGGGCGCGGGCCGGACAGCCGATCACATGTCCGGTCTCACCCGGAGATGTCGTCGTCTCCCTGCATGTCTCGTCTCCCTGATTCGCTGACCATCCAGGGCCAGATCCTGCGTGACTACGGTAGCACCGGCGGCACTCGACTCGCCCGATGAGCCGCCTTCCTAGGAGTATCAGGACCAGGCTGCTCGCCGACGGCGAACCTACCGTGGTCGACATGGCGAATCCGAGACTAGGTGGACACCAGCCCGCGCCGCGACAGGTTTTCGGCACCCCCGGCCGACCACGACGGGACCGGTCCGGGACGCCGTACCTGGCCACCCTGGGCAGCGGGGCCTGCCTGGTCGTGACGCTCGCGGCATGTTCCGCCGGACCGGGCAGCGACACCGCCGCTGACGACACGACACGGTCCGACCGGCAGGCCTCCACGACGGCCGCACCGACCCCGCCGCCATCGCCCGGCGACACCGCACCGCATCCGTACGTCGGGATGTGGGTGACCGCCGACGGTCACATCCGGCAGGCGTTGCTCGCCGACGGCCGCTACGACGAGGCCCGCGGCGAGCGGGAGAGCGCCTACACCGGCTCCTACCGGGTGAGCGGAAACCGCATCGAGTACGCCGACGACACCGGTTTCAGCGCACACGGCACCTTCGACGGGGACGTCCTGCACCACGCGGGATACGTCTTCTACCGCGAGGGCAGCGACGCACACCGCAACGCGAGAGAGGACTGACCATGATGGACAACGCGACAGGACATGGCCGACGCGTGCTCTTGACGGCGGGGATCGCCGGTGGGCTGACGGTGCTCGCCGGGGCCGGCGTCGCCTCGGCGGGAGGGCCCAGGAACCCCGACGTGCCGGGGCGGCCCGCCATGGAACGCCGCAACATGGAGGCGGTGCGACGCGCCTTCGCACGGCAGAACGCCGGCGGCGACATCTACGACATCCTGCACGACGAGGTGGAGTGGACGATCGTCAACGGCCGTACCTACACCTCCAAAGCCGAATTCCTCGCCCAGGGATCGGCACCGATCATGGACCGGCTGGCCTCGACGCTGGTGATGACGATCCGGGACATGTGGGCGGACGGAGACACCGTGATCATCCGGTTCGCGGGCGACGCGACGGCCACCGACGGCGTCGACTACCACAACGAGTACTGCTGGATCTGGCAGCTGCGCGGTGGCGACGTGGTGCGCAGTCACGCCTTCCTGGACATGGTCGCCGTGCGGGAACTCATCGACCGTATCGACCTGACCTGACCGGTCACCGCAGCCAGCTGCTTGCGGCCAGGGTGCCCAGCAGCCGCAGCGCCTCGGCGCTGCGGCTGTCCGGCTGGGCGCGGTACACGATCAGCTGCTGTCCGGGCGCCTCCCGGACGTCGAAGGCGTGGTACGACAACGTTAGTTCACCCACCGCGCCGTGCCGGAACGTCTTGGCCTCGTGCGTCTTGCCCTGCACGTCATGACGCCCCCACAGTCGACGGAACTCCGCACTCGCCGAGCCCACCTCCTCGACCAGGTCCCGCGCCTGCCGGTCGTGCGGGTCGTGACCGAGGGCCAGGCGTAGGTTCGCCACGCACGCCTCGGTGGCCCGTCGCCAGTCGGCGAAGAACGTCGCACCGGCCGGGTCCAGGAACGTCATCCGGACGAGGTTGTCCGCCTCGGCGAAGTCCGCATAGAACGCGTCGGCCAGCGCGTTGCCGGCCAGCAGGTCGAGTCGTCGGTCGAGGACGAAGGCTGGGGTGTCCGGCCAGGCGTCGAGCAGGTCCCGCAGGCTCTGCTCGACCCGGGACCGAGCGGGGGTCGGCGCGTCGCCGGGTGCGAGCCCGGCCAGCCGGAAGAGATGGTCGTGGGCGTCCGGCCCCAGGTCGAGCGCGCGGGCCACGGCGGCCAGCACCGACGCCGACGGGTGGCGTTCCCGACCCTGCTCCAGTCGGGTGTAGTAGTCGACACTCACCCCGGCCAGCACCGCGACCTCCTCGCGCCGCAGGCCGGCGACCCGCCGGGCACCGGTGGACACGAGACCGACGTCGCCCGGCGCCAACCGGGCGCGCCGGGCGGTGAGGAACGCCCCGAGCGCGGTTGTCGGCATGCCACCAACGGTATCCGTGCGGGACCCGACCAGGCAGGGTGCGCCGCACCCTGGTTGCGCCCGGCTGGCTGCCGCCGACGACTGTGGATGCGTCCTGCGCCGCCGGTGACCGGCGCGGGGAGTCCGTCGGCAGGACACACGTCCCGCCGACGGACTCGGGCGGCCGAAGCCTACGGTTTGCGGGCGAGGAGCCCGACGAAGGTGTGATAGGTGTCGGTCTGCTGCCGAGCCGGCGTGCCTGGCTCCGGACGCCACTCGGCCAGCGGCACCAACCCCGGCTCCAGCACCGTCAGCCCATCGGCGAAGGAGAGGATCTCCTCGTCGGTGCGCCAGCGGCCGGTGCCCAGCGACTCGTTGAAGACCCGTTCGACCTCGCGCGCCTTGCGGGAGCCCTCCGGATCACGCTCACCCGGGTCCCGGAAGTGGGAGATCGCCACGTAGCTGCCCGACGGCAGCGCGTCGATCAACTCGGCCGCCAACGCTCGCGGCTGCTCGTCGTCACCGACGTGGTGCAGGATCGCGAAGAGCAACAACCCGATCGGTCGGTCGAAATCGAGGAACCGACGTACCTCCGGATTGTTGAGGATCTCCTGCGGCGCCCGGACATCCGCCTGGATCACCGTCGCCGTGCCCTCCTCGGCGAGCAGGGCACGCCCGTGCGCCAGGACGATCGGATCATTGTCCACGTACACCACCCGGGCCTTCGGGTTGTGCTCGGTGGCGACCTCGTGCACGTTGCCCTGGGTGGGCAGCCCCGACCCGATGTCGAGGAACTGGTCGATGCCGGCCTCGGTGACCAGGAAGCGAATCACCCGACGCAGAAAGGCCCGGTTCGCCTGGCCGGCTGCCGGCCCGTCCGGAGTGATCCGCAGGGCGTGCTCGGCTACCTTTCGGTCGACCTCGAAGTTGTCCTTGCCCCCGAGAAAGAAGTCGTAGACCCGGGCCACGCTGGGAATGCTGGTGTCGATGCCAGGGGGTGCCGCCTTGTCGCGGGTCACAGGCGTCTCCATTCAATGAGGATCGACGCCGGGTGAAGTCTGCGGGCGGTTCCGGCGCTGCGGTGAGTGTAGCCATCGACTGAGTGAAATTCTCACCCTGCCTGGTACCGCTCCCAGCAGACGTGCGGCTCACTCGACCGGCAGCAGCGCGACCCCCTGCATCTCGATCAGCAGGTGCGGGTGCGGCAGCTGGTGCACCGCCACGGTGGTACGCGTCGGCCCGGTCTCGTCGAAGAGTTCGGCGTACACGCGGTTGTAGCCACCGAAGTCGTTCATGCTGACCAGGTACGTGGTCACCTGCACCAGATCGGACAGGTCCGCGCCCACCTCGCGCAGGATGTCGCGCATGTTCTCGATCACCGCGCGGGTCTGCACCTCGATGTCCAACGAGGTCGTGCCCAACGCGTCCACAGTCGCACCGGCGATCGTGTTGTCGGGACGGCGGCTGCTCGTACCGGAGACGAAGGCGAAACCGCCCGCGACCTTGACGTGCGGGAACCGGCCACGCGGCACGGCCTTGCCGGCGACGACCCTGGCCCCGCTCATGCCGACGCCCGCAGCGAGACGGTGCCGAGCTGTTCGACAGTGACCCGCACGTGCGCGCCCGGCGTCAGGGGCACCGCGGCGGTCGCCGCGCCGGCCAGCAGCACCCAGCCGTCGCGCAGCTCCCCGGCGAGGCGGGCCGCCTCGGGCAGGGCGCGGCGCGGGTCGCCGAGGATCGCCGCGGTGGAGCCGACCTGCGCGACCCGACCGTCGACCTCCAGCAGCACACCGAGGTTGTCCACGTTGTCGGGCACCGGCTGCCACGGCCCGACGACGAAGCCGGACGCGGAGGTGTTGTCGGCGATCACCTCCGGCAGGGTGAACCGGAAGTCCCGGTACCGGGAGTCGATGAGCTCGACGGCGGGGGCGACGGCGGCGATCGCACCACCCTCGACGAGGAACGCCACCTCCGGCTCGACCTTCGGATGGATGTGTCCGGACAGGTCGACGGTGCCGCCGTCGGAAATGTGCATCGCGTCGGTGAGCCGACCCCAGATCACCTCGTCGACACCCATCTGGGTCATCTTCGCGCGGCTGGTCAGGCCCAGCTTCACCCCGACCACCGCCTCACCACGGCCCACCCGGCGGGCCACCAGGGCGTCCTGCACCTGGTACGCGGTGGCCACGTCGAGGCCGGCGTCGGCACCGAACTGGGCGAGCGCGGTCCGTGTCACGGCGGCCTCGTCCAGCCGGGCGGCGATAGTGTCGATCACTGCGGGTCCTTCCCGGCGTCCCGGACCAGGTCCAGCGCCACGTCGACGATCATGTCCTCCTGGCCGCCGACCATCTTGCGGCGACCCAACTCCAGCAGGATGGTGCGCACGTCCACGCCGTAGCGGCCGGCGGCGCTCTCCGCGTGCCGCAGGAACGACGAGTAGACGCCGGCGAAGCCGAGCGACAACGTCTCCCGGTCCACCCGCACCGGCCGGTCCTGCAACGGACGCACCAGATCCTCGGCGGCGTCCATCAACGCGAACACATCGCAGCCGTGCTGCCAGCCGTTCAGCTCGGCCACCGCGACGAAGACCTCCAGCGGCGCGTTACCCGCCCCGGCACCCATCCCGGCCAGTGAGGCGTCCACTCGGCGCACCCCGTGCTCGACCGCGACGAGGCTGTTGGCCACGCCGAGGGAGAGGTTGTGGTGCGCGTGGATGCCGATCTCCGTCGTCGGATCGAGCACCTGCCGGTACGCGTCCGCCCGCTGCGCCACGTCCGCTATGGTCAACCGGCCGCCGGAGTCGGTGATGTAGACGCAGTGTGCGCC
>NZ_BOPA01000064.1 GCF_016863515.1 Micromonospora gifhornensis | reverse complement strand
CTCAGACGCACTTTGGTGATGTTAGGCGGTGAATGGCGACAAATCTGCCCCCGGCGTCGCTCAGGTGAGCGGTACGTGATGCAGATGCCGTCGACGCCGCAGCCGGACGCCGAACACACCCGCCACCGTCACGATCAGCAGCGTGGTGACCACGACGGCGTGCAGCAGACCCCGGGTCAGGTAACCGCCGTCGGTGTGGTCCACCGCCCAGGTGGCGATCTCCCGACTGGACCAGAACGGGGTCAGCTTCGATCCGGGACTGGCCGGGTCGAGCAGCATCTGCATGGCCACGACGGTGAGCAGCAGCAGGGTGCCTTCCAGCTCGCGGGGGAGCAGGGCACCGATCAGCATGCCGAACGGTGCCGCCACGGCCACGCAGCAGAGCATCGCCATCGCGATGCCGGCGTACCGCAGGTTGTTCGCGTCGACGACGGTGAGCAGGAAGAACGGCACCGAGACGGCCAACCCGAGCAGCCACAGGCCGAGCATCCGACCGACGTAGAGGTGGTGCGGGCGGTAGCCGGCCAGCCGCAGCCGGGGTTCCAGCTCGCGGGCGGCGCTTGTGGCGAAGAGCGCCGCCGTGCTCACCGCCCAGCTGATGCCCAGCAGCAGCGCGCGGATCGACTGCCCGACGTAGGAGTCCCGCCGGATCAGCCAGAAGACGAAGGGCATCAACAGCAGAAGCAGCAGTACGCCCCGACGCCGGGCCAGTTCCCGCAACGTCATCTCGGCCACGGTGAGCATCGGCTTCATCGGTGGTCTCCCGGGTTGCCGGTGGTCAGATCGAGCACGACGTCGACCCGGTCGAGTTGGTTGAGCAGGTGGGTGACCACCACGATGGCCCGTCCCTCGTCGCGCAACCTGATCAACTGATCCCAGAGGTTGACGTAACTGCCCTGGTCGAAGCCCTGGTAGGGCTCGTCGAGCAGCAGCACGTCCGGTGCGGCGAGGGTGGACATGGTCAGGTTCAGCTTCTGGCGCGTACCGCCGGAGAGGTGTCGGGCGAGCACGTCGTCCTGGGCGTCCCAGCCGAGCTGTCGGGCCGCCGCCCGACCGGCGCGTCGAGCCGGTCCCCGGGCCACCCCCTGACCGGCACCGACCAGCACGAAATGCTCGTCGGGGAGCAGGAAGTCGGCGGTGCCGCCCTGCTGGGGGCAGTAGCCGAGCCGGCCGGAGACGGTCACCTCCCCGGCGTCGGGCGAGACCAGCCCGGCACAGATCCGCAGGAAGGTGCTCTTGCCGCAGCCATTGGCACCGACCACGGCGGCGATCTGACCGGCCCGTACGGTAAGCGCCACGTCCCGCAGCACGGTGTGCCGGCCGTACCGCTTGGTGATGCCCCGGGCGTCGAGTCGTACCGGGCCGGGACGCGGGCGGGGTGCGGTGCCGATGCTCTCCACGATCGTGGCCGCGTACGCCTGCGGCGGGCCGAAGACCAGCCACGGGTCGCCGCCGCCCTCGCGCAGGTGCGTGGCGGCCTCGGCGACCACGTGCCGGGCGGCGTCGTTCGCCACCCGACGCTGGTGCAACTCGGCCGCGAAGATCCGCAGCCACTCGTCGGCATTCACCCGTCGACCCCCTTCGTGACGATACCGTTCACCGGTGCCACGAACGCCAGCCAGGCGTTGCCGCCGTGGCGCAGCGCGGCCAGCCCGTCGTCGGTGAGCTGGTAGTACTTGCGCGCCGGGCCCGATTCGCCCGCCCGCCACTGCGCGGTGACCAGGCCGGTGCGTTGCAGCCGGAGCAGCACCGGGTAGAGCGTGCCGCCCTGGATAGGCCCGACGCCGGCGGCGTCGAGCGCCTGGGCGAGTTCGTAGCCGTAGGACTCACCGTCGCGCAGCAGGGCGAGCACGCAGAGGTCGAGCACTCCCCGCAGCCACTGCCCGCGACGGTCGGAATCCACCCGCCGAACCCTAGTGGCGCTACCTAGATGGCACAACTACCTAGTTGCGCCTGCCGGCCGGGCCGCAGAACCGCGCCTGCCGGCCGGGCCGCAGAACCCGGCCGGCGGATGCGGTAGGCCTCAGTCGTCGACCACGTCGGAGATCACGACTGTGACGTTGTCGGGCGCACCGGCCTGGTGGGCGAGCTTGACCAGTTGCTCGCCGCACTGGTGGCGGTCGGCGTGCAGCCCGAGGGTGGCCGCGATCGCGTCGTCGGTCACATAGTCGGAGAGCCCGTCGCTGCACAGCAGCAGCCGGTCACCGGCGGTGACCGTCAACACCCCCATCGTCGGCGGCGCGTCCGCGCCCTGCACCGCTCGGGTCACCAGGGAACGCTGCGGGTGGTGCCGCGCCTGGTCCCGCGTCAACGCCCCCTGGTCGACAAGCGCCTGCACGAACGTGTCGTCGCGGGTCAACTGGGTCAGTCGACCGTCGCGGAGCAGGTAGCAGCGGGAGTCGCCGACCTGGGCCAGCACCAGCGTGTTCCCGGCGAGCAGGGCCGCGGTCAGGGTCGTACCCATGCCGTCGCGGGCCGGGTCGGCGACGATCGCGGCATGGATGCGTTGGTTGGCCGTGCTCACCACCGCCCGCAACGCGTCGGCAGCGGCGTCCGGGGCGGTGGGCGGGATCAGCTCGTCCAGGATCCGGATGACGATCTCGCTGGCCACCTCACCGGCAGGAAGTCCACCCATGCCATCGGCCACCGCCACGAGGCGCTCGCCGGCGAGCGCGGAGTCCTCGTTGTTGGTCCGAACCAGGCCGATGTCGTTGAGGATGGCCGAGCGGAGGATCAGCGTCATGGGTCAAGCTTGCCAAGAAGACAGGTCCCGCGTCTCTACGCACTACTGCGTAGGGTTGAGGAATGTTGCCGGTGTCCATGGTCGGGCGCGTCGGTGAGCTCGCTGAGCTGGGCCGAGCGTGGTCCACCGTGGTGGACGGTCACCGCCGGTCACCGGCTGTCGCGGTCGTCACCGGAGGCGCGGGCGTGGGCAAGAGCCTGCTGGTCGCCGCCGCCCTGGACGGCTTCACGCCCCGGCCCGACGTGGTGCTCAGCGGCGCCGCCCGGGTGCACAGTCCCGCCCCGTACGACTGGTTGGCCGCCGTACTGAGCGGACGCGATACCAGCCGACTCGATCTTCCGGCCGACGCGCTGGCCTGGCTCGCCCAGCAGCCCACCGCGCCGCGTGAGCGCTACGCCCCCGGCACCCTGCTCCGGCTGGCCGTCCGGACCGTCCGGACGCTGGTCGGCACCGGCCCGGCCGTGCTCGTGGTCGAGGACCTGCACGCGCTGGACCCGGCGAGCCTCAACCTGATCGGCGAACTCGCCACCGCCGACGGACTGCCGGCCCTGCTGATGGTCGCGACCAGGCCCGCGGCACACGCGGTCGCACCCGCCCTCACCGGCCGCATCCTGGCCCGCCTCTGCGGGGTACGCGGCGTCGTGCGCCAGCATCTCGGCCCGCTGCGCCCCGCTGAGGTCGCCGAGGTGCTGGAGCAGGTGTACGCCGGGTCGGCCGCCGACGCCCGGCTGGTGCACCGGGTCTGGCAGCACACCGGCGGCAACCCGTACGCCCTCACCGAACTGCTCGCCGCCCACACCGACGACGATCCCGGCACGCTGCTCGCCCCGACCGACCCCGCCCCCTCCCCAGCCACTGCCGCTCCTGCCGTTCCTGGGCCTCGGGTCGCTGCGGCTGTCGAGTTGACCGGTCGGGAGGCCGAGGTGCTCGACTGCCTGGTCGCCGGGATGTCCAACAAGCAGGTGGCCCGCGCCCTCGGCATCTCGGTCCGGACGGTCACGGTGCACGTGTCGAACCTGCTGCGCAAGACCGGTGCGGCCTCCCGTACCGAGGCGGCGCTCTGGGCCGTACGCCAGCAGTTCACCGCCACCCCACCCACCGCCGGACTCGCCGCACCCGCCGCTAGCCGCGACGGCTGAGGCGCTGATCAACTCCGTTTCGGCGATATGGCGGTATCCCGCTGCTCCGTATACCGCCGTTTCGGCGAAACGGTGCGCGGCTGCTGCCGACGCTCACCCCGGCGAGCGCGGCGACCTCCTCCCAGGGACGGCCATGACCTGCGGACCCGTCGGTCGGACTGTGGCCGCTACTTCCGGGGGTAGCGCAGGAGCAGGCTGGCCGTGACCTCCTCGTCGCCGACAGCGGCGTACACGTGTGGGACGTCGGAGGCCCAGCGGAGGTGCCCGCCGGCGGCGGCGGTCAGCGGGGCGTCCACCGGGCCGGCGCGCAGCACTCCGGTGAAGACCGTGACATGTTCGGTGACCCCGGCCTGGTGTGCGGGGGAGAGTTGGCCCGGGCCGGGTGCGACCCGCATCCGGTACAGCTCGTAGGTGACGTCGGAGTCCTCGAACACCTCCAGCAGGGTGGCGCTCACCGCAGCCCCGCGCACGGTCGCCCCGCTCGCCGGTGCGGAGAGTACGGCGGTCAGCGGTACGCCGAGCTGAGCGGTGATCGCGTACAGCGTCTCCAGGGTGGGGTTGCGGGTGCCGTTCTCCAGTCCGGAGAGGGTCGCCTTGCCCACCCCGGCCTGTCGGGCCAGCGCGGACAGCGAGATCCCCCGCGCTTCGCGCAGGGCCCGGACCCGGCGACCGATCGCCGCAGGATCGTCGTCGGACGCGGCGGGCTGACCAGAGGCGTTGGCCGTCAGGGGGCCTGATGCGGGTGAGTACGGCACCCCGCTATCGTGCTACACAACGCTGTTCCGTAAACGGAACGATCGGGGGGTGGGGTATGGCGGGTCGCATGCAACCGGTGCTGGCGGGCGGGGTGGCCGCGCTTGTCGGGTTCGCCAGTTCGTTCGCCGTGGTCCTGGCCGGACTGCGGGCCGTCGGGGCCACCGAGAGTCAGGCTGCCTCGGGACTGCTCGTACTCTGCCTGGTTTCTGGCCTTTGCGCCGCCTGGCTGGGCCTGCGCCACCGGCTGCCGATGAGCGTGGCCTGGTCCACGCCCGGCGCGGCGCTGCTGGTGGCCACCGGCCCGATGCCCGGCGGCTGGCCGGCGGCGGTCGGCGCGTTCCTCGTCTCGGGGCTGCTGATCGTGGCCGCAGGCCTCTTCCCGGTGCTGGGCCGGGCCGTCGCGGCGATTCCCAAACCGATCGCCGGGGCGATGCTCGCCGGAGTACTGCTGCCACTGTGCACCGCGCCGGTCCGCGCGCTCGTCGAGGTGCCCCTGCTGGCTGCCCCGGTGCTGGTGTGCTGGCTGGTACTGCACCGCTTCGCCCGCCCCTGGGCGGTGCCCGGGGCGCTGGTGGTGGCAGCCGGCGTGATCGCACTGACCACCTCGGGCGGCGGCGGTGGAGGACTGCGCCCGGTGATCGAGGTGACCGTGCCGCAGTGGAGCCTGCCGGCGATGATCGGATTGGCGCTGCCGCTGTTCGTGGTGACCATGGCCGCGCAGAACGTGCCCGGCACGGCCGTACTTGTCGGCTACGGCTATCGGCCGCCACTCGGCTCGGCGCTGCGGGCCACCGGGCTGGCCAGCCTCGTCGCCGCGCCGGCCGGTGGACACGCGGTGAACCTGGCCGCGATCACCGCCGCCCTCGCCGCCGGGCCGGACGCCCACCCCGATCCGAATCGTCGGTGGATCGCCTCGGTGACGAACGGTGTCGGGCTGGCCCTGCTCGGGCTGGGAGCCGGCGCGGTCACCACCCTGGTCGGCTGGGCCCCGCCGGTGTTGATCGAGGCGGTCGCCGGGCTGGCCCTGCTCGGCGCCCTGGCCACCTCGCTGACCTCGGCGCTGGCCGACCCCGACGCCCGGGAGGCGGCCGTCGTCACCCTTGTCGTCACCGCCTCCGGCGTATCCCTGGCCGGCATCGGCGGCGCATTCTGGGGACTGATCGCCGGCTGCCTGATGCTTGTGATCTTCCGCCGCCGCTCCACCACCCCGCCCACTCCCACGCCATCCGCGCCGACCGCGCCGCGCCAGGAAAGTGTTGATCACGCGATCGGCCGCTAGCTCAGCGCCGACCGGAGGTGGGGGTCACTCCTCGGCGGGGAGGTCGGCGGTCAGGGCTTCGAGGAGAACCTCGTTGTCGGTGACGGAGGCGATCTGGTCGGCGAGCACGTAGACGGCGCCGGTGGGTACCAGGTCGGTGGAGACCTTGAGATAACCGGTACGCAGTAGTCGGGCGGCCAGGTCGGCGGGGACGTCCGGCTCCTCGGGGGTGGCGGACTCGATCAACTCGTCCAGACTGCCGCCCGGATCGGCGGTCGGCGTCTGCACCGTCACCGCGTTCGGGTCACCCCGCTGCACAAGATCGACGGTCCCCACGTCCCGCCCCGCGACATCCACCACCCGCATCCCCGTGGTCACCCGCGAAACGATCGCCTGCTGATCGATCCCCTGCTGCTCCATCCCCCACCCCTTCCCACCCCCCACTCTCCCTAAACCCACCTGGGTAGAGCGCGTTGATCAAGAGGTTTGCGTCGGCGATCGGCCGGTCCACGACGCAAACTTCTTGATCAACGGTCGCTGGGCGGGGTGGGGGTGGTGGTCCAGGAGGAGGGTGGGCGGGGGGAGAGTTCGCGCCAGGGGTCGGAGGGGTGGAGCAGGGCGCGAATGGTTTCCTCGGCCTCGTCGAGGGTGTCGTACTCGTAGAAGCGGGAGACTCCCTCGGCGCCGCCGGCTCGTTGCTCGACATACCACCGGTCGGCATCCGTGCGGAGGAAGACGTCTCGTCGGGCCAGCCGCCCCCACTTCCCGTTCCACAAGTGCTTTCGCTGCTCCATGGCGCGGACTCTATCGAACATGTGTTCGACTCGGGGTGGCCCCTGGCAGGAATCCCGCCAGGGGTGATGTGCGGGTGTCGGGTTCAGCGCCCGCTGGGCGGTTCCTCCCGGGAACCGAGGACGTCGTCCAGGGCACTGCGCTGCTGGGCCGGCGTGGTGCGGCCGGCGGCGACGAGGGCGTCGCGGATCTCGGTGAGCAGCTTGACCTCCTCGCTCGGCGCGGCGGGCGGCGGCTCCTCACCCCGCTTGCGACGCTCGGCGAGCTTGTTCATCGGGAAGACGACCAGGAAGTACAGCGCCGCCGCGGTGAGCAGGAACGTGATCAACGCGTTGACGAAGGCGACCCAGTCGAACGGGATGCCCTGGATCGTCGGTGCGCTGCCCTCCAGCCCCTCGTCGCTGCCGGTGGCCAGGACCACGAAGACCCGGATCAGTGGATCCAGGAACGACTTGGTGAGCTGGGTGACCACACCCGTGAACGCGGCGCCGATGACGACACCGACCGCGAGGTCGACGACGTTGCCGCGCATGATGAAGTCTTTGAAGCCCTTGAGCATCCGTACTCCCGAGAGGTCCCGTGTTCGTCAGGGGCCAACCTATGCCCCGGGGTCGGGCTCCAGAAAGGCGGCAGCCTCCCGGGCGGCGAGATCCGGGTCACCGGCCCGGATCGCGGCCACCAGCCGGGCGTGGTCGACGTGTCGGTCCGGGGTCAGGACACCGCCCATCGCCTGGGTGACGGTGCGGCGCATGACGGCACCGATGGAGGCGTACAGCTCGGCGAGCATGCTGTTGTGCGCCGCAGCGACCACCGCCGTGTGCAGGGCCGCGTCGGCCTCGACGAACTCGGCGACCCGGCCGCCGCGCCAGGCCGCCTCGCGCACGGCCAGCGCCTCGTCGAGGGCGGCCAGGTCCGCAGGGGTACGCCGACGAGCGGCCAACCGTGCCGCCTCCACCTCAAAGGCGCGGCGTACCTCGATCACCTCGGCCATCCGGTCGTCGGTCAGTCGACGGGCCACCACCGGCGCCAGTTCGTCGGTGGAGATGACGTACGTCCCGGAGCCCTGCCGGCATTCCAGCACCCCGGCGTGCGCGAGGGCCCGGACCGCCTCGCGCACCGTGTTGCGCCCGACGCCGAGCGCCTCGACCAGTTGTGGTTCGGTCGGGATGCGGCTGCCCACCGGCCACTCGCCGGCCAGGATGCGCTGGCGCAGCTGGGTGATCGTCTGCTGGATCCGCCGCCCGCGGGGCGGTGCCAAGGTGGAATCAACTGCCGGTGGCACTGGTTACAACCTCTCGCCCGAATTCATCCCATGATTGTAGGTTCGAGGTCATGCCCTCGTCGCCCGCTGGCACCCCCGCTGTTCCGACGACCACCGCCGACGGATCGACCACCGCCGACGGGTTGAGCACCGCCGACGGGTCGACCGCTCAGGGCACCCAGGTCGTACCCGCGACCGGTGAACCGACCGCGTCCCGCGCCCACGGTGGCCTGCTGGTGCTGGTGGGGATGCTGCTTGTGGCGCTCAACCTGCGGGCCGCCGTCACCAGCCTCGGCGCCCTGCTCGACGAGGTACGCGTCGGCCTGGCGCTCTCCGGCACGATGGCCGGCTTCGTCACCACCCTGCCCACCATCGCGTTCGCCGGTCTCGGAGCGGCTACGCCGTGGCTGGTGCGCCGGCTGTCCACAGCTCGTCTGCTGGTGCTGGGGATGCTGGCACTCGCCGTCGGTCAGGTGCTGCGGGCGGTCACCGGGTCCGCCGTGGTGTTCCTGCTGACCAGCGCGCTCGCGCTGGCCGGGATCGCGGTGGCGAACATCATGATGCCGATGCTGGTCAAGCAGTACTTCCCGCATCGCACCGGGCTGGTCACCGGGGCGTACTCGATGGCGTTGGTGGCGGGCACGACGGTGGCTGCGGCGGCTGCGGTGCCGGTGGCGCACGCCTTCGGCTCCTGGCGGGCGGGGTTGGGCGTCTGGGCGGGGCTGGCGCTTGTCGCCGTACTCCCGTGGTTGCCGGCGGCGCTGCGCAGCCGCAGCCGCACCGATGCGCGGCGGGCGACCCGCGACGGTGTGGCCCGCGTGATCATCCGGCCCGGTCGTACCCGGCTCGGCTGGGCGATGGCTGTCTACTTCGGCGCGCAGTCGCTCAGCGGGTACGCGATCATGGGCTGGTTGGCCCAACTCTTCCGGGACGCGGGTTTCCGTCCGCAGGACGCCGGTCTGCTGCTCGCCGCGGTGACCGCGCTCGGGGTGCCGATCGCGCTGCTGATGCCGACGCTTGCCGGCCGGCTGAAGAACCTGCGGATGCTGGTGTTCGCGCTGACCGCCGCTTCGACGCTGGCCTACCTGGGCCTGGCCCTCGCGCCCCGGGACGCGGCGGTGCTGTGGGTGCTGCTGCTGGCCCTCGGCCAGGGAGCCTTCCCCCTGATCCTGACCACCATCGGCCTGCGGGCCCGCACCGCCGACGGGACGGTCGCGTTGTCGGCCTTCGCGCAGAGCGCGGGATATGTGATCGCGGCGCTGGGGCCGCTGATGGTCGGAATCCTCTACGAGGGCACCGGAGGCTGGACGGCGCCGATCGGTTTCCTGCTGCTCGCCCTCGCGGTGCAGACGGGTGCGGGCATGGTGATCGCCCGCCCTCGCTACATCGAGGACGAGCGCTGATGAGCTGGAGTCAGGAGGAGGCCGGGGTGGGGTCGCCCGCCACCGCCTGGTCGACGGTGGGATAGGTGTGCAGCACCTCCACCAGGCCGCTCACTTCCAGAATGCGAAGCACTCCGCGTTGCGGTGCGGCCAGGCGCACCACTCCGCCGGCCTCGTCGCAGCTGTTCTTGGCGCGGACGAACACCGACAGGCCGGTGGAGTCGCAGAACGAAACCTCCGACAGGTCGAAGACGAGCCGGCTGCGCCCCTTGTCGAGCAGGTCGGTGATCTGGTCCTGCAACTGGGGCGCGGTGGCCATGTCGAGTTCGCCCGCGACCGCCACTACGACCACGTCACCGCGCTGTTCCGTGTGCACCGTCAAGGACATTCGCCAGACCTCCTGTTTATCGGTGGAACGTTATCCCACCGAAGCCCCGGTACGCAGAACGGGCACGAGATCGAGTGGCTGCCGCCATTCGCTTGCTGTGGGGCAAGTAACTTTCGGGTGCTCGGTGATAGAGTCCGGCCGGTCCAGGTCGAGGGGGTTATGTCATGGCGCTGAGCGCTGACGAGAGCGGTCGGCTGGCCGGTCTGCTGACCAGTCATGTCGATCAGGTCACGCAACGGTGGACCGAGGTCGTCGCCGGGCAGTTGCGGGGCCGGCTCAGCCAGGCCGAGCTGCGCCATCAGGTGCAGGAGCTGCATCGAGCCCTGGTCGACGCGCTCGGCAAGGGTCTCACCGACCTGGCTGCCGAGGAGGGGACCGAGCTGCGCGCAGTCCTCGCGGAGGTGTCCCGGGGGCAGGCCCGCCAGGGCTTCTCCGCCGCCGAGACCGCCACCGGTGTGTTCGCTCTCAAGGACGCCCTGCTGAGCGTGATGGAGGCCGACCAGAGCGCCGGGACGCTGCGCGACTACGTCGCCTTCGGCACGCTTGTCGATCAGATGGGTCTGTTCACCTTCGAGAGCTACGTGCGCACCCGGGAGAGCCTGATCGCCGACCAGGCCGAGCAGCTGCTGGAGCTGTCCACCCCGGTGGTCAAGCTCTGGGAGGGCGTGGTGGCGGTGCCGCTGGTCGGCACCCTCGACTCGGCCCGCGCCCAGGTGGTCATGGAGCGGCTGCTGCAGACCCTTGTCGACACCGGCTCGCCGTACGCGATCATCGACATCACCGGCGTGCCGGCGGTGGACACCCAGGTCGCCCAGCACATCCTGAAGACCGTGGTGGCGGCCCGGCTGATGGGTGCCGACTGCATCATCTCCGGCATCCGGCCGCAGATCGCCCAGACCATCGTCGCGCTCGGCATCGAGTTCGGTGACATCGCCACCAAGGCCAGCCTCGCCGACGCGCTGCGGCACGTGCTGCGGCTCACCGGCGTCGAGACCGGCCGCCGCCAGTCGCGCCGGGAGGCCTGATGGAGCGGGTGCCGATTCTCAAGATCGGCGACATTCTGCTGGTCTCCATCCAGGTCGACATGTCCGACCAGACGGCCGTCGCGCTCCAGGAGGACCTGGCCGAGCGGATCGTCGCCACCGGCTGCCACGGTGTGATCATCGACATCACCGCCCTGGATATCGTCGACTCCTTCGTCGGGCGGATGCTCTCCACCATCGCCTCGATCTCCCGGGTGCTCGACGCGGAGACGGTGGTGGTCGGGATGCGTCCGGCGGTCGCCATCACCCTGGTCGAGCTGGGGTTGTCGCTCAACGGCATCCGTACCGCGCTGAACGTCGAGCGGGGGATGGAACTCATCGCCGCCGACCGCGAACGCGAGTACGACGAGTTCGACGACAGCTCGGACGCTGAGCCGACGGCGTCGCCATGACCAGCGGAGTCGACCTGAGCCGACCGCAGGCGCAGACGGTCGGCAGCGACGAAGACGTGGTACGCGTACGCCAGTTGGTGCGTACGGTGGCGGTGGCGGTCAAGCTGTCCCTTGTCGACCAGACCAAGGTGGTCACCGCGGCCAGCGAGCTCGCCCGCAACACCCTTGTCTACGGCGGTGGGGGCACCGTCGAGGTGGCCGCAGTGGACAATGGCCGCCGCCCCGGCATCAGCATCGTCTTCGCCGACTCCGGGCCCGGCATCGCCGACCTGGAGCTGGCGCTGACCGACGGATACACCACCGGCGGTGGCCTCGGCCTCGGCCTCAGCGGTGCCCGACGGCTGGTCGACGAGTTCGACATCCAGACCGCTCCCGGTCAAGGCACCCGGATCACGATCACCAAGTGGTCTCGTTGACGGCCGAGCCGGTCACCGACCGGGGTGCCTGGTTCCGAGTGGAGTCCGGCAGTCCCGGCACTGCCGTGCGGCGGGCCGCCGAACGGTTGGGCGAGCAGCTGGGGCTGCCCGACGGTCGGATCGCCGATCTGGCCATCGTCGCGGCGGAGCTGACCAGCAACCTGATCAAGCACGCCGAGGACGGGGTGCTGCTGCTTCGACCGGTACGTCGCCAGTTGGACGCGGGTGTTGAACTGGTCGCGATCGACTCCGGGCCGGGCATGATCGATCTTGTCGACTCCGCCCGCGACGGTCACTCGACCACCGGCACGCTCGGCATCGGCCTGGGGGCGATCGTCCGGCAGGCCAGCTGGTTCGACGCGTACTCGCAGCCGGGTCGAGGAACGGTCATCGTCGTGCAGGTGTTCGCCGACGCGGTAACCGAACGACCCTGGGTGGGCGGCGTCACCCGGCCGCTGACCGGGGAGACGATCAGCGGGGACGGGTACGCCTGGCGGACCATCGGCGAACGCCGTCAGGTGCTGGTCTCCGACGGCCTGGGGCACGGGCCGCTGGCCGCCGCCGCCACCGATGCCGCGCTCGCCGCCTTCCGGGCCGCACCGGCGGCCGCCCCCGCAGAGGTGGTCAGCCACCTGCACCGGGCGTTGTCACACACCCGAGGCGCGGCGCTCGCCGTGGCCGAGCCGGACCCGGCAGCCGGGCTGCTGCGGTACGCCGGGCTGGGCAACATCAGCGGCATGGTGGCCACCGGGGACGGCCGGCGTCGCGGGCTGGTCTCGCTGCCCGGTATCGCCGGGCACCAACGGCCGACGATCCGGCAGTACGACTACCCGTTCGACGCCGACAGCCTGCTGATCATGCACAGTGACGGGGTGGTCGACCGCTGGCGGCTCCCCGACTATCCCGGCCTGACCGGGCGGTCGCCGCTGGTGGTGGCCGCCACGCTGCTACGGGACGCGGGCATCCGCCGCGACGACGCCGGCGTACTCGTGGCGAGGCCCTGGTGATGGAGCACGAACCGCTGTTGCAGATGGCGTTGCGGGTGGAGCAGGACATCTTCGTGGTCCGCCAGCGGGGCCGGGAAGTTGCCGCCGCGGTCGGCCTGGAGCGCCAGGACCAGGTCCGGATCGCCACCGCCCTGAGCGAGGTGGCCCGGGACCTGCTGCGCGGCGTCGGCGGTGCCGACGTGGTGTTCACCATCACCGCCGCTCCGGACGGGCGACAGCACCTGCGAGTCGACCTCGTCCCGGTCAGCCCGCTGCCCGACCGACGGTACGAGCCGCAGTCGGGTGCGGTGGCACGCCTGGTGGACACGTTGAGCGTGGTGGCCGCAGCGGGGGATACGGTCGTGAGGATGTCACGACGTATCCCGGTCACCGCGCCGACGCTCACGCCACAGCGTGTCGAGCAACTGCGTGCCCAGCTGGGGCAGAGCGTGCCGGGCACAGTGGAGGAGGAACTCGCCACCCAGAACTCGCAACTGATCGCCGCCCTCGACGAGGTACGCAGCCAACGCGACGAACTGGCGCGGCTCAACGAGGAGCTGGAGCAGACCAACCGAGGCGTGCTGGCGCTCTATCATCAGCTCACCGACGAGTTGGAGGAGACCAACCGGGGTGTGGTGGCGCTGTACGCCGAGTTGGACGAGAAGTCGGTGCAGCTGCGCTCGGCAAGCGAGTCGAAGAGCCGCTTCCTGGCCAACGTCAGCCACGAGTTGCGGGCACCGGTGACCGCGATCATCGGGTTGGCCCGGCTGCTCACCGACGCCGCGTCCGACCCGCTCACCCTTGAGCAGGAACGCCAGGTCGGCCTGATCCGATCCTCGGCCTCGGATCTGCTCTCCCTGGTCAACGAGTTGCTGGACCTGGCCAAGGCGGAGTCGGGCCGGCTCGAACCGAACTGGGCCGAGGTGGACCTGCGCGCCCTCTTCGGTCAGCTGCGCGGCACTCTGCGGGCACTGCACACCGTCCCCGAGGTGACGCTGGTGGTGGAGGAACCAGCCTCGCCCGCCACCATCCGTACCGACGAGATGTTGCTCGCCCAGGTGTTGCGCAACCTGCTGCACAACGGTCTGAAGTTCACCACCCGGGGCGAGGTGCGGCTGCGTGCCGAGCGGTCCGGCGACACCTGGAACCTCGTCGTGACCGACACCGGCTCAGGAATCCCGGCCGAGTTCCACGAGCGGATCTTCGAGGAGTTCTACCAGGTGCCGGGGCCGTCTCGGGCCGGTGGCACCGGCCTCGGTCTGCCGTACGCCCGGCGGCTGGCCACTCTGCTCGGTGGCACGCTCGAACTGTCGAGTGAGCCGGGTCGGGGTAGCACCTTCACCGTCTCGCTGCCGGCGAACGGTACGTGACGTGGAAACCCCGCCGACCGTTCTGGTGGTCGACGACAGCCGGACCAAGCGCTACCTGCTGGTGAACTGGCTGACGCGGGCCGGGTTCACCGTGATCGAGGCCGAGAGCGGCAGCGAGGCCCTGCGTCAGGTCGAGGTGGATCCCGTCGACCTGGTCGTTCTCGACGTACGGCTGCCGGACCTGAGCGGTTTCGAGGTCTGCGAGCGGATCAAGTCGACCCGTCCCGCGCTGCCGGTGATCCACGTGTCGGCACACGCCATCGACACGACCGACCGCGCACAGGGCCTGACCCGGGGCGCGGACGCGTACCTGGCGGAGCCGATCGATCCGGAGGAGCTAATCGCCACCGCCCACGCGGTGCTCCGCTACTACCAGGCACGGCAACGTGCCGAGTTGCTCGCCGAACGACTCACCGGGCTGGCGGACACCACGGTCGCGGTGCACGCCGCGCCGGATTTCGACCGACTGTTGGAGTTGGCGGCGGCCGGGACGGCGGAGATCTTCAAGAGCCCCGCCGCGGTGGTCGCCGAGACCTACGACGGTGAATGCCTGGCCGGGGTCTGCGCCGGGCCGGGTGCCCAGAGCCGCGTCGTGCCGTGGGTCGTCGACGACAGCGACACTCCGATCGGCGCCACCGTCCGGGTGGAGGAACCCGCCGCCTGGGCGTTGGTGGAATGGCCACCGGACGACACGGTGACGGTGGCCGCCGGCCGGCTGCGGGACGACCGGGCGCCGCTCTACGTGGTGGTACCCACCGCGACGCAGACCGCCCAGACGCCGGTGCTGCGCCAGTTGGCGCAGGCGGTGGCGTCCGCGATCGAGGTGCAACGCTCCTTCGACGAGGAGCATCGCATCGCGGTGACGCTGCAACGCAGCCTGCTCCCGCAACGCATCCCGCAGATCGCCGGGCTCGATCTGGCCGTCCGCTACGAGCCGGCCAGCGCCCGTACCGAGATCGGTGGCGACTTCTACGAGCTGGTGATGCTCGACGGTCACCTGCTGCTGGCGATCGGCGACGTGGCGGGCCACTCACTGCACGCCGCGACGGTGATGGCCGAGCTGCGTCACGCACTGCGGGCGTACGCGGTGGAGGGCCACCAGCCGGGAGAGATCCTGCACCGGGTCAACGAGCTGATGCGTACGCTGCTGCCCACCGAACTGGCCACCATCTGCGTACTGCTGCTCGACCCGGCCACCGGGAAGGTCCGGCTGGCCAGCGCCGGCCACCTGCCCCCGTTGATCAGCCTGGACGGCAGGACCGAGTACGTGCACCACTCCGCACCACTGCTCGGGGTACGGGCACCGCGCCCCGCCGACCTGGAGTTCGTGCTGCCACCCGGGGCGACGATCGTCTTCTACACCGACGGTCTCATCGAGCGGCGTGACGTCACCATCGACGAGGGACTGAACGCGCTCGCGGCGAGCGCCGTGCGGGTGGACGCCGACCTCGACCGTTTCTGTCAGCGACTGCTCGACGAACTGGCCCCCGACGAGATCCAGGACGACGTCGCCGTGGTGGCCCTGCGTCGGCACTGACCGGCTGAAACTGGCCGCGACGGCCCGGTGCGGGTAGCGTTGCGTGTGGTGTCCTAACACCACGTCGAGGTCGGCACTGTCGTGCTTCAGCTCTGTCCTCCCCGGCGCCGGATTGACGGTGGCAACCTCTCCGGCCCTCAGAACGCCCTTCGCCAGGGCAGGGACCGAGTCTTCCCATGGACGATCTGTTGCGCTTCGATCATTACGACGTACGACCGGGCAGCCGGTTCGTGACCCTGACAGGTGAGGCCGACCTGTCCACGATCAAACACCTTCAGCATGACCTCGGACGCCTGCTCGCGCCCCGGTGGGTCACGCACCTGACGCTCGACCTGAAGACGTTGCGGTTCCTCGACTGCGCCGCGCTGGCCGTCCTGCTGAGGATCAGGCAGACGGCCATGGCGCGCGGACAGCGGATGACCGTCACCGCCGCCCAGGGCGGCCCGGCGCGGGTCATCGCGCTCAGCGGCAGCGGGCACCTGCTCGACAGCCGATTCGGCACCGTCCAGATCCCTGCTGTCGGCCGACCTGCCGGCCGCGACCTCGTCGCGTTCGCCTGACCGCCGCCGGGGGTGCCTCTCGCGATCATGGAGGACTGGGCAGACCTGGGAGGGTGGTGCGGCGCCGGCAGCGGGTGAGCGGCCGGCGCCGCGGGAGAGGGGATGACAGGAGCGGTCAGGCGCGGCCGAAGCGGTCCAGGGTCCAGGCGTTGATGAAGGCTTCCTCCCGCCAGGAGTCGTACCGTCCGCTGGGGCCGCCGTGACCGGCCTCCATCTCGGTCTTGAGCAGGTAGTCGCCCTGCGGCGCGACGGCGCGCAGCCGGGCGATCCACTTGGCTGGCTCGTGGTAGAACACCCGCGTGTCGTTGAGGCTGGTCATCGCGAGGATCGCCGGATAGTCCAGCGGCGCGACGTTCTCGTACGGGGTGTACGACTTCATGTAGGCGTACACCTCGGGGTCGGCGAGGGGGTTGCCCCACTCCTCCCACTCGGTCACCGTCAGCGGCAGGGACGGGTCGAGGATGGTGTTGAGCGCGTCCACGAACGGCACCTGCGCGACGATGCCGGTGAAGGCGTCGGGGGCGAGGTTGGCGACCGCGCCCATCAGCAGGCCACCGGCCGAGCCGCCGCGCGCGACCAGCCGGTCCGGTGCCGTCCAGCCGGCCTTCGCCAGGTGGCGGGCGCAGGCGACGAAGTCGGTGAAGGTGTTCTTCTTGGCCAGCATCTTGCCGTGGTCGTACCAGCGGCGGCCCAGTTCACCGCCACCTCGGATGTGGGCCACCGCGAAGATCACCCCACGGTCCAGCAGGGACAGCCGGCCGACCGAGAACCACGGGTCCATGCTGGCCTCGTACGACCCGTAGCCGTAGATGACGCAGGGGGCCGAGCCGTCGCGGGGCGTACCCCGGCGGTAGACCAGCGAGATCGGCACCCGGGTGCCGTCGTCGGCCAGCGCCCACTCGCGCTGCTGCTCGTAGTCCTCCGGCTGGTACGGCTGGCCGTCCGGGCCGGGCAGCACCGGCCGGCGGCGCAGCAGCGTCAGTTCCTGGGTCGCCAGGTCGTAGTCGTACACCGAGTCGGGGATGATCAGCGAGGTGTAACGCAGCCGGAGCCGGTCCGTGCGGTACTCGGGATTGCCGTCCAGGCCGACGGTGTGCAGCGGCTCCGGGAACTCGATGTCGTGGGCGTCCCTGCCGTCGAGCGGCACCACCCGCAGACCGGTCAGGCCGTTGCTGCGCAGCGTGACGACCAGGTGGTCGGCGAAGGCGTCCACCGCCTCCAGTCGGGTGCCGGGGGAGTGGTCGATCATCGGCACCCAGTCGCCCGGCGCGTCCGCCGAGGTGTACGCGAGGGCGAAGTCCTCGGCGCCGTCGTTGTGCAGGATCAGGAACCGGTGCCCGTGGTGCTCCACCGAGTACTCGACGCCCTGCCGGCGTGGTGCGATCACCGCGGGTTCGCCGGTCGGGTTGTCGGCCGGGATGACCCGTACCTCGCTGGTGAGCTTGCTGGCGATGTCGATCAGGATGAACCGCTCCGAGCGGGTCAACTCGACCCCGACCCAGAAGCGTTCGTCATCCTCGGCGTGCACCACCACGTCGTCGCCGGCGGCGGTGCCGATCACGTGACGCCAGACCCGGTGCGGGCGCCACGCCTCGTCCACCGTCACGTAGAACAGCACGGAGGCGTCGGTCGACCACGCCGTGCCGTAGAAGGTGCCCGGGATCTCGTCGGGCAGCAGTTCGCCGCTGACGAGATCCTTGATCCGCAGGGTGAACCGCTCGTCGCCGGAGAAGTCCGTGGAGTATGCGAGAAAACGCCCGTCGGGGCTGACGTCGAAGGCGCCCAGGGCGAAGAAGTCATGCCCTTCGGCGAGCAGGTTGCCGTCGAGCAGGATCTCCTCGCCGTCCAGGGGTGCGCCGTCGGCACTGATCGGGGGCGTGGTCTCGCCGTCGCGTACGGCCCGCCGACAGTGCACGCCGTACTGCCGGCCCTCGACCGTACGGGTGTAGTACCAGTACCCGCCCTTGCGGGTCGGTACCGACAGGTCGGATTCCTGGGTGCGTCGACGGATCTCCTCGAACAACTCGGTCCGCAGCCCGGACAGGTGCGCTGTGCGCCGCTCGGTCCAGGCGTTCTCGGCTTCGAGGTAGGCGATGGTCTCCGGATCGTCCTTCGCGGCCAGCCAGGCGTACTCGTCGACGACGATGTCGTCGTGGTGGACGCGTTCGGTGGGTACCCGCTTCGCCACGGGTGCGGGGGTCTCGGTGGTCACGGCGTCACGTTACCGGCCCTGCTCGGCTCCCGTAGGTAGCAAAGACCTACCGAATCGTTCGAACACATGTACGATCGCGGCATGGTGCCAGCACGTTCCACCGGCACGTCCGGTGCCCTCGACATCACCCGCCGACTGATCGAGATCTGTGGCCCGCGCTTCGCCCGGTTCGCCGGCCCCGCCGACGAGGTGGCCGGGCGACCGGCCCGCTGGGTGGCGGTTCCCGGCGGTGCCGACGCGGCGGCCCGGGTGCTCCGGTTGGCCGCACGACACGACCTGAGCGTGGTCCCGCGCGGGGCCGGCACGAAGATCGACTGGGGTGCTCCGCCCGAGCGGGTCGACATTCTGCTCGACACCGGGCGACTGGCCGGCATCGGGCATCGGCCGCCCGGTCAGCGTGCCGCCGAGGTCGGCGCCGGCACGCCGCTGCGGGCGGTCCAGGCCACCCTGGAACGCACCGGTCAGCGGCTCGCGGTGGACGCCCCCTCGCCCGGTGCCACGATCGGTGGCGTGCTCGCCGCCGACGAGGCGGGTCCGCTGCGGCACCGGCACGGCACCGCCTGCGACCAGCTTGTCAGCCTGCGTTACCTGGCCGCCGACGGGGAGCTGACCGAGGCCGACGGCGGGGCCGCCGGGCTGGCCCAGGCCCGGCTGTTGTGCGGCTCGGAGGGGGCGCTCGGCGTGCTGGTCAGCGCGACCCTGCGGGTGCAGGCCATGCCGGCCTGTCGGGTGTGGGTGACCCGACCGGTGTGGACGCCGCTGGAGGTGCACGATCTGATCCGCGCGGTGCTCGCCGCCCGCCTCGACCCGGCCGCGATCGAGCTGGATCTGCCGGTCGGCGGAAAGGACCGGTTGCCGTGGGATGCGCGGGCCGCCGCGATGGCCCGTCATCCGTCCATGACCGGGCGGTCACCGGCCAGCCCGGCAGGCGCCGGGTCGCTCGTGGTGTTGTTGGAGGGCGGCCCTTCCGACGTGGCGGAGCGCAGCGACCGGCTGGTGTCCCTGCTCGGCGCCCGTGCGACGGTGGCCAGGTCGGCCCCGGCCTGGTGGCGCAGCTATCCGTTCGCCCCCGGTGACACCGCGCTGAGGCTGGAGGTGCCGATCACCGACCTGCACGCGGCGGTGTACGCGCTGCGTGACGCGGCCGGGTCCCCGGTTCCGGTGCGTGGCTCAGCCGGTCTGGGCGTGGTGCACGCCGCCCTGCCGGGCTCGCTCGCGCCCGACCGGGTGGCGGCGATCCTGGCCGCCGTCCGCAGCGTGCTGCTGGCCCGGCAGGGCCGATGCGTGGTGCTCTCCGCGCCACCGGCCGTCCGGCGGGCCGTCGACCTCTGGGGCGAGTTGGTCGGCCTGGCCCGCCTCCGCGCGGTCAAGCAGCACCTCGACCCGGGCCACCGGCTCGCTCCCGGCCGCCTCCCCGGCGGCCTCTGATCGGGGACGAGGCGGACCAGCCGCTGGCGGGTGAGGTGGATCAGTCGGTGGCCTCTGACGGCGGGTGAGGTGGGTCAGCCGGCGGCGTCGTTGCGCAGGACGAGGATGGCGATGTCGTCGCGCGGCTCCTCCACCGAGAAGTTGATCGCGGTGGCCCGCAGCCGGGCCGCCACCACGTCGGCGGGGTAGCCGGCGAGCGGAGTGGCGGCGTCGCGCAGCCGACCGATGCCGAACAGCTCCCGGCCCCGGCGTCGCTCGGTCACCCCGTCGGTGTAGAAAACCAGGCAGTCACCGGGGCCGAGGGTGATCTCCGAGGGCGGTGAGCTGATCTTGTCGAGCAGGCCGAGCGCGGTGCCACCGCTGCCGACGAAGCTGGCCGGGCCACCACCCGAACGCAGCAGCAACGGTCGGTCATGCCCGGCCAGGTGCAGCTCGACGTCGAGCCGATCATCCTCGCTCGGCGCGACCACGGCCAGCGCCAGCGTGCAGTACCGTCCGGCACCCCGCTCGACAAGCGTCTCGTTGAGCCGGGGCAGCAACTCGGGCAGCGGCTTCCCGTCGCCGGCCAGCACCCGGATCACATCCCGGACCAGCCCGGTGACCGCCGCGGCCTGCACTCCCTTGCCGGAGACATCACCGATCACCACCAGCCAGCGCCCGTCCGGCAGCGGCACCACGTCGTAGAAGTCACCACCGACGTCGGCGTCCCCGCCGGTCGGGACGTACTGGGCGGCGAAGCCGATGCCGTCCACCACCGGCAGCACCGGCGGCAGCAGCGACTGTTGCAGGGCCTGGGCGATGCGTCGCCGTTCCGCGTGGATCCGGGCGTTCTCGATCGCCAGGGCCGCCCGGCGGGCCACGTCCTCCAGCACCGCGATCTCGTCCGGGTCGTGCCGGTGCCGCTGGTGTCGCCCGACCGCCAGGGTGCCGAGGCGCTGACCCCGGGCGATCAACGGTACGGCGAAGCCCTCCATCGGCGCGCCCAGCGGCGTCTGGGTGCCGTTGCGGCTGGCCTCCCGCAGCCGGGCCTGGATCGAGTCGGGACCCGATTCGCGCAGCGTGGCGTGCAACTGCGGCAGCATCGCCTCGTCGGCGTGCGTGGCGGCGGCCAGGCGCAGCCGACCCCACTCGTCGGTGGTGTGCACCGCGCACCACTGACCGAGCCGGGGCACCACCAGCTGCGGGACGAGCGCCATGGTCAGTTCCACGTCCAACGACTGGGCGAGCAGTTCGCTGGCCTCGGCGAGGAAGGTGAGCCAGGCCTGTCGGCGTACGTCGGCGCGGCGCAGCCGGTCGTTCTCCAGGTGCAGCGAGAGCCGCTCTGCGGTCAGCACCGCCAGCGGGCGGGCGTACGCGGTGGGCGCGGCATCCAGTTCCAGTTCACCGGCGTACGGGCGATGCACCGCAAGCGGCACCTGGAGCAGGTCGTGACCGGGCCGGGGCTGCCGACCGTACCGGGCGAGCACCTGGGTGCCCTGCCCGTCGCCGCGATCCAGTCGCACCACCCCTCCGGCGGCACCGATCATCTCCGCCACCCGGGTGAGCAGGTTCGTGGCGAAGTCGGGCAGCGGATCCTCGGCGTACGGATCGGGCAGGGTCTGCATCAGCGAGCTCATCGCCCCGGCGCTGGGTGCGGTGGTCGCTGCGGTGCCGTCCGGGTCACCGGCCGCCGCCGTCCGGCCGTCGCCCGAGTGCCCGCCCGGGCTGCGCCGGTCCAGCCGGAACCACACGCCCTTGCCGCTGGGCAGGTAGGTGGTGCCCCAGCGGCTGGCGAAGTGATCGACGAGCAGCAGTCCCCGGCCGCGTTCGGCGACCTCGTTGATCTCCGTGGAGGCGTTGCGTACCCCGACGGTGAGTTCGTCGACCGGGCCGGAGGCGAAGTCGGACACGGTCACGGTCAGCCCGGCCGCGTCGGCGCTCACCTCGACGTCCAGTTCGGTGCGGGCGTGCTCGACGGCGTTGGTGGACAGCTCGGTGGTGAGCAGAAGTGCCTCGTTGAGCAGTTCGTCCAGGTCAGCCTCGGCGAGCACGGACCGCACGACGGCCCGCGCCGCCGCCGGCGTACGACGATCCGCCGGCAGCCGGACACGTCGTACGTGCTCGTGTGGGCCTCCGGTCGCCGCGGGCCCCGCCTCCGCTGCCACCCTCGTATCCTCCACCGCCACCCCTGGTGTGCCAAACCGATCGGCGTTCGCGTCCGTAACCCGGGTGGCGATGCATCGTGGCGGTTTCGAGGTCACGGGGACAATGATGGGGTGACCCGGCGCGAGCCGGTGGACCCCGAGGTGAGCGAGGAATGATGACCACGGCGAAACAGTCGGCGACCGCGGAGATCAGCGTCGCCGACCACGAGGCGGTCCTCACCGAGCTGGCGGAGGCGCTGCGCCGGGTGCGCGGCGGTGACCTCAAGGTCAGGCTTCCGCGGCGTTCCGGCGCGGCCGGGGAGGTGGCGGACGCCTTCAACGACGTGGTGTCGCTCCAGGAGCGGCAGCATCTGGATCTACGGCGGATCAGCCGGATCGTCGGTCGGGACGGCCGGCTGACCGAGCGGCTGGACGAAGAGGGATTGGACGGCTCGTGGGCGGAAGGTCAGCGGGCCGTCAACTCGTTGATCGACGACCTGGGTCGACCCACCACCGAGATCGCGCGGGTCATCGTCGCCGTCGCCGACGGTGACCTTTCCCAGCACATGGCGCTGGAGATCGACGGCCGCCCGCTGCGCGGTGAGTACCTGCGCATCGGCCGCACCGTCAACACCATGGTCGACCAGCTCTCGTCCTTCTCCAACGAGGTGACCCGGGTGGCCCGTGAGGTGGGCACCGAGGGCAAGCTCGGCGGCCAGGCCGACGTACGCGGCGTCGCCGGCACCTGGAAGGACCTCACCGACTCGGTGAACACCATGGCGTCGAACCTCACCGGTCAGGTGCGGTCGATCTCCCAGGTGGCCACGGCAGTGGCGAAGGGCGACCTGAGCCAGAAGATCACGGTGAGCGCCCGGGGCGAGGTCGCCGAGCTGGCCGACACGATGAACTCGCTGACCGACACCCTGCGGCTCTTCGCCGAGCAGGTGACCCGGGTGGCCCGCGAGGTGGGCACCGAGGGCAAGCTCGGCGGTCAGGCCGAGGTTCCCAACGTGGCCGGCACCTGGAAGGACCTCACCGACAGCGTCAACTCGATGGCGTCGAACCTGACCGCCCAGGTGCGCAACATCGCCCAGGTGTCCACGGCGGTTGCCCGCGGCGACCTGTCGCAGAAGATCACCGTGGCCGCGCAGGGAGAGATCCTCGAACTCAAGGACACCGTCAACACGATGGTGGATCAGTTGTCGTCGTTCGCCGATGAGGTCACGCGGGTGGCCCGTGAGGTGGGCACCGAGGGCAAGCTCGGCGGTCAGGCCCAGGTACGCGGGGTCTCCGGCACCTGGCGGGACCTGACCGAGAACGTCAACCAGCTGGCCGGCAACCTGACCAGCCAGGTCCGCAACATCTCCCAGGTGTCCACCGCGGTGGCCAAGGGTGACCTGTCGCAGAAGATCACGGTCGACGCGCGCGGCGAGATCCTGGAGCTCAAGGA
>NZ_BOPA01000063.1 GCF_016863515.1 Micromonospora gifhornensis | reverse complement strand
GGGGGAAGGTTCACCGGCTCACACGCGGGGCGGGGAATCCCACCGCGCTCATCGCAGAGGGCGAGGGGCCCTCACGGCGCCGGGACCATGTACAACGACCGACCACCCACCATCATTCCCGGGGGGACGGGCCAACCACGAAGCCATCTTGCTCTGCTCCGGGCGGTCTTCATCGGCCGGTCAGACATGTACAACGACCCGCCGGCCACCACCATTCCCGAGAGCTGACCCATCCACATCCCGGAGGCGGCCACTCGTCGGAGCCATCTACTCGGCACCGCCGCCTTCGCCGGCCGGTCAAGGTACGTCCGTCCAACCGCCCGCTGGCCGCCACCATTGCCCGGACGCCGCCCGTCAGACCGGACATACCGCGCACCGGCCGCACTTCCGGCCACCGGAGGGGCGGAGGCAGGCGGCAACGGCCGAGGCAGACGACGTCTGCGGGAGGGACTCGCACCGTTTCGCCCAAACGGCGGGGTCCAACTCGGCGGGATACCGCCATTTCGCCGTAACGGTGTCGATCACCGCGCGCCGGGCACACCCCAACGGCCACACCGCGCCGACTTCAGCTGGCAAACCAGCCAAAGATAGCCCAAACAACCTAAATCCCGCCCTTGGCGCGGACAACCCGTGACCAGGGGCGCGGACAGCCCGTGACCAGGACAGCCCGTGACCAGGGGCAGGACAGCACATGGCCAGAACAGCACGACAGCCGACAGCCCTGCGGGCGGTCGACCGGGTCAGGTGACAGGCCAGCCCTGCCGAGAGGCTAGACGCGGCAATGAAGCCTCCCACCGTCATCGCACAGTTCGGCCGGCCAAGCCCTCACCGTTACACCGAAACGGCGGAATCCTGGGGGGCGGGAAAGCGCCGTTTCGGCGTAACGGAGTCGATCACGACGATCGTGAGGTGGTTGGTCGTGAAGGCGGTCGGGGTTCGGGGTTCGGGGGTTCGGGGTGATCGAAGGGGTCGCGGTGATCGCGGGGGTCGGGGAGGTCGGGGGGTGGGTGGATTTGGTGGGGGTGGGTTGGGGAGAGTCCGGTTCCGGGGGGTGTGGGGTTACCCTGGCAGGATGCAGGCCGTCTTCGGAGTGACGACCGGCGTGGCGCATCTCGCCCGGCCGGGGCGGCCCGCCGTGGTGGCCCGGACGTTGAGCGAGCTGCGTGGGCCCACCCGTGGGGTGGTGGAGCTGCCGGTACGACTGATGTGGTGCAGCGACCGCGCGTTCGATCTGGCCGACCCCGACCAGCTGCTCTGGATGTACGAGAACGTGCTGCGGGAGACCACCAGCGTCGATGACCTGCGTCGGTTGGTCAACGGGCGGACCCTGCCGCGGGTGTGGCGGCTGCTGAACCTGCCCCGGGGCGTACGCACCGCCTGGGAGAGTCGGCACCGGGGTCTGCGGTCGGCGTGATCACGCCCCATCCGCACGACTTCTACCGCGAGGTGGCCCGGGTCGCGTTGACAGTGGCCGGGCCGTACCGTTTCGTGCTCGGTGGCGGTGTCGCGTGGGCCGCGCACGGGCTGGTGACCCGCCCCACCGAGGACGTCGATCTCTTCGCCGACGTGGAGGGTGCCGCCGCTGCGGCGGCCGCCGGCGTACGCGACGCCCTGCGGGCGGCCGGGTTCGAGGTGACCGACGCGGACCCGGACAGCGACCTCGGCGACCTGTTCGAGGGCTTCCACGCGGACATGCGGGACTTCGTGGTCGCCCGGGACGGCCGGCAGATCCGGCTCAGTCTGGCCCGCCTCGACCGGCATCGCAGCCCGGTGGTGATGGACTTCGGGCCGGTGATGGACGTCCGCGACCTGATCGCCAACAAGACCGCGGCGCTGGTCAACCGGCGCGAGGTACGCGACTACATCGACGTGGCCGCCGCGCTGGCGGACCGGTCGGTGGCCGAACTGCTGGAGCTGGCCAGGCAGCTCGATCCCGCTCTGGACGACGAGGATGTCCGCGCCGCCGGCCGCTACCTGGACCGGATCCCCGACCGTCGCTTCGCCCGCTACGGTCTCGACGCCGCCGACATCACCCGAGTCCGCCGGCAACTGGCAGCCTGGCCCCGCTGATCACAGGGTTGACCAGGCATGCTTCGCCCCGTCAGCGTGGCCCCGCCAACAAAGCCCTTCAACCACACGCGTTAACAAGGGGCCCCTCCTCTACCGCAGGCGTTAACAAGGGGCCCCTCCTTGCAGGTCATTTGGTGAAGCGGCCGCCGGTGACGCCGAGCACCTCACCGGTGATGAAGCTCGACTCCTGCGAGGCGAAGAAGACGTACGCGGGTGCCAGCTCGGCGGGCTGGCCGGGGCGGCCGACCGGGGTGTCCGTACCGAACTGTTCGACCTTCTTCTCCGGCATGGTGGCCGGGATCAGGGGGGTCCAGATCGGGCCGGGGGCGACCGCGTTGACCCGGATGCCCTTGTCCACCAGGTCGGCCGCGAGGGACTTGGTGAAGTTCGCGATCCCCGCCTTGGTGGTGGCGTAGTCCAGCAGCTGCGGCGACGGGTCGAAGGCCTGGATCGACGAGGTGTTGATGATCGCCGAGCCCTCCTCCAGGTGCGGCAGGGCCGCCTTGCACAGCCAGAACATCGCGTACAGGTTGGTCTTGAGCACCCGGTCGAACTGTTCGGTGCTGATTCCGGCGATGCCCTTGTCCTGCGCCATCTGGTAGGCGGCGTTGTTCACCAGGATGTCGATGCCGCCCAGGTCGGACAGTGCCCGGTCGATCAGCCCCTGGCAGGTGCTCTCGTCGGTGATGTCGCCGCGTACCGCGATGCCCTTGCGGCCGGCGGCCTCGATGAGTCGTACGGTGTCCTGCGCGTCGGCGTCCTCCTCCTCGCTCAGGTAGGAGATGAGCACGTCGGCGCCTTCGCGGGCGAAGGCGATCGCCACGGCCCGACCGATGCCGGAGTCACCGCCGGTGATCACCGCCTTCTTGCCGTCGAGTTTGCCGCTGCCGGTGTAGGTCTCCTCCCCGTGGTCGGGCTTCGGGTTCATGTCCCCCGTTCGTCCCGGCGGCGTCTGCTGCTGGGCGGGCTGTCCCGACTGCTGGCCGTACTGCTCGGTGGGGTCCTGCTGGGTGTGCTGGTCCTGGCTCACGGGGGTCTCCTCGTGCGGGTTGCTGGGATCCGGTCCCCGATGGCCCTACCCCCACTGGCGGCGCGGAAACAGCGGATTGCGCCGTAGATCATCACCGCTAAAGCATCCTAGGATCCTGGGTGGCAGGTGCCGCCGGTGGCGGCGCCATCGGCGGGGCGGGGGTGCCGCCACGCCGATGAGGATCGGGATCAGCGGGGGTGCGGCAGCCGGGCGGCCAGCGCCAGGGCGGTGCGGACGGGCAGCGCCTCGACCAGTTGACCGAAGTCGGACCGGCCCAGGCAGAACCGGGTGAACGCCCGCCAGCCGGGCGGTGTGCCCAGCGCCAGGTGGAAGAACTCCGGTCGCTGGGCGAAGACCTCCCGCAACCGGTGCCCGGCCCGGATGGCCGGCACCAGCCGCTGCTGCACCGCGTGTTCGTAGCCGGCCAGGTCGGCGTCGGCGACCGCTGCACCGGCCAGTTCCCCGGAGCGCAACGCGAAGCTGATCCCCTCCCGGCTCCAGGGTTCCAACAGGCCGGCGGCATCCCCGGCGACCAGGACCCGACCCCGACGCAACGGTGAGTCCTCGGCGCGGCAGCGGGTCAGGTGCCCGGTGTCGTGCACCGGTGACACCCCGGCCAGGCCGAGCCGGTCGACGAAGCGGCGCAGGTAATCCCGGGTGCGCTCCCCGTCGCCCCGGCCGGCGATCACACCGACGCTGAGCCGGTCGGATTTGGGAAACACCCAGGCGTACGAGCCGGGCAGCGGGCCCCAGTCGAGCAGCATCCGACGCCGCCACCGGGCCTGCTGCTGCGGCGACACCGGCAATTCCAGTTCCAACCCCAGATCCACCTGCCGGTAACGCACCCCGACGTGGCGGGCACTGACCCCCGACGAGCCGTCCGCACCGACGACAGTGCGCGCCAGGACCGTGGCACCGTCGGCAAGCCGCAGGCGTACGCCGTCGGGGGTCTGATCCACGGCGCGGACCGTGACCCGCTCGCGGACCTCGGCCCCGGCGGCCACCGCGGCAGCGCGCAGCCGGTCGTCGAACTCGTCCCGACGCACCATCCGCACCAGGGCACCCGAGCGGTGCCGTCGGGTGAACGACCGACGGCCGTCCAAAGTGAAGGTGACCTCGTCGACCGCGTCGTGCACGGGCACGTCGATGCGGTTGGCGGCGGCCGCGAACGAGATGCCTGTCAACCCGCCGCCGCAGGTCTTGTAACGCGGGTGCGTGGCGCGTTCGAGGACAAGCGTGCGGACGCCGCGCCGGGCGGCGGCGAAAGCGGCCGACAGGCCGGCCGGCCCACCGCCGATCACTGCGAGTTCCCAGACGGTCACCGCAGCAGCGTAGAGCAGGGTGGGCCACCACGCGGGGAGGCCGATCCACGCGCCGTCGCCGGTGCATTTTCGGCCTCGCAGGGGGTAACCGCGCGGCGCAGACCGCCTGGGTGGGCGGGTGGAGCGTGAGGAGGGCACCATGCAGCAGGTGCAGCTGTCGGACGTCGAGGTTCGGGTGTACGACGCGGTGGCGGCGCTGGAGGCACGCGGACAGGTCCCGTACCCGGACTCGATCGCCCAGGAGTGCGGACTGACCGAGGAGCAGTTGCAGACGCCACTGCACCTGCTCACCGAGAAGAACCTGCTGCACCGGGAGGACTCCCCGATGGCCGGGTTGGACTTCGGTCCCCGGTTCTGCGCCCAGCAACTGGCGTGACGGACGCCGCCCGAGCGGCACCTGAGTCCTACGACGGGCGACGACGGTGGCAGGCCCTCGGCGTCGGGTTGGTCGCGGCGTTCATGACGCTGCTGGACATCAGCATCGTCAACGTGGCCATCCCGTCGCTGGACCGGGGGTTGGACGCCAGCCCGGCGGACCTGCAGTGGGTGCTGTCCGGGTACGCGTTGGCCTTCGGGTTGGTGCTGGTGCCCGCCGGTCGCTTCGGTGACGTGCACGGCCGCCGCAACGCCTTCGTCTTCGGCATCGCGCTGTTCACGGCGACCAGCGCGGTGGCCGGCCTGGCCCAGTCCGCCACCTGGCTGGTCCTCGCCCGGCTGCTCCAGGGCGCCGCCGCCGGGGTGGTGAATCCGCAGGTGACCGGGATGATCCAGCAGCTTTTCCAGGGTCCGGAACGGGCCCGACCGTTCGGCCTGCTCGGTGCCACCATCGGCATCTCCACCGCGATCGGTCCGCTGCTCGGCGGTGTGCTGATCGCCGCGGGCGGACCGGAACACGGCTGGCGGTGGGTCTTCTTCGTCAACGTCCCGGTGGGGATTCTCGCGATGGTCCTCGGCTGGCGGCTGATCCCGCACCGGCCGGTGGGCCAGACCGCCCACCGCCGCGCGGACCCGGTGGGCGTCCTGCTGCTCGGCGTGGGTGTGACGCTGCTGCTGTTGCCGATGGTGCAACGGGAGCAGTGGCACGGCCCGGCCAAGTGGCTGCTGCTGCCCGCCGGCCTGATCACGCTTGTCGGCTTCACGCTCTGGGAGCGCAGGTACGCCCGGCAGGGTCCCCCACTGTTCGACGTGGGCCTGTTCCGGGTCCAGTCGTACGCCCTCGGCGCGCTGATCGCCCTGAGCTACTTCGGCGGCTTCACCGCGATCTTCTTCATCTTCACCCTCTACCTGCAGACCGGGCTCGGCTACAGCGCCCTCGTCGCCGGTCTGGCCATCACCCCGTTCGCGCTCGGCTCGGCCGTCGCGTCGGCGATCGGTGGTCGGATCGTCAACCGGTTCGGTCGGCCGCTGGTCGCCACCGGGCTGCTCGCCGTGGTGGTCGGGCTCGGTCTGGTGGCGTTGGCCATCGAGGTGGCGCCGCACGCCCCGGTGCCGTGGGTGACCGCCGCTCCCCTGCTGCTCGCCGGGATCGGCAGTGGTCTGGTGATCGCCCCGAACCAGACGTTGACCCTCTCCGAGGTGCCGGTGCCGCAGGCGGGCAGCGGGGCGGGGATGCTGCAGACCGGTCAACGCATCGGCTCGGCGGCCGGGATCGCCGCCGTGGGCGCGGTCTTCTTCTCGACCGTGGGCAGCGACAACGACTGGTCGAAGGCGTTCGAGCGGTCGCTGCTGGTGTCGGCCGGGATCATCGCGTTGGCCCTGCTGGTCGCCTTCGTCGACATCTTCCGCCACCGTCGGCCCGCCTGAGGCTGCGGGCCTGCGGCAGAAGAACGCGAAACGGCCGGCCCCGGAATTCGGGACCGGCCGTTTCGAAACTCACCAGAGCTGGGTGACGATGTCCGCCGCCTGCTCCTCCCACTGCGCGTAGTGGAACGGGTAGGCAGACACCTGCACCGTCTGCGCCGCGGCGGTCAACGGCATGTCACGCCAACCGTTGACGTTCTTCAACGCCTGGAAGAAGGCGTTCGAGGAGTACTCGGGATCGGTGATCTGCGTTTCGGTGCCCCAGCCGCTGGACGGACGCTGCTGGAACAGCCCCTGCGAGTCGTGGTCGTTGTACGCGCCCAGGTGGCCGAGGTTGTACAGCTTCGACTCCTGCAGGGCGGTGGCGATGCCGATCACCGCGCCCCGCTCGCCGACGCCGGTCTTCTTGGCCACCTCGATGATGGTCTTGGCGTTCTCCCGCTGGGCGCCGTCCAGCGGCACACGCGACTGCGCGCCCTGGACGCCGTGCGGGATCAGCTCCCCACGGGTCGGCTTGCCGGTGGTCAGCGCCGACTCGACAGTGGTGCCGGTGGTCTCCCGACCGGTGGCCTTGTCGATCGCGGCCACGGCACCCTCGTGCGGGCCGGTGGTGAGTGGTGCGGCGACGGCCGTCGGGCCGAAGGCCAGTCCGGCGAGGGCGGTGACGCCCACCACGCTCAGCGTGGTCTTGCGATTCGGGTTCGTCGCGATGGCCGGGAGCCATCGAGTGAAGTCGAACTTCACGATGGTTGCCCTTTCGATCGTTACGAGCCGCTCCGGGTTGAGCCGCTCTCGGGGGACGGTCGCCGGCAGGGGTTTGGATGCCAGCGTCTCGGGGGACACAACCCGGCCGACGTGTCGGGCATTTCCAGAAATAGCCTGAACGCGGAGGGTGAGACGCTGCTCACGCCCCGGATCGGGTGGACGCTCCGAGCCGGCACGAACCAGACACCGATGCGGATCGGGTGGCGAACCGGTCAGTCGGCAGGCGCGCCGAACCGCACCAGCACATGCCAGAGCTGCTTGAGGTGTTGCCGTGTGTCGGTGATCGGGCCCCGGTCGGCCCAGCGGGCCGGGTCGGTGACGACCGAGGCGGCGGCCCGACCGATCAGGGCGGCGGTGAGCGGTTCGCCGGGTCGGGCGAACTCGGCGTGCACCCGGGCGGCCAGCGGCACCATCGCCGGCCCCCGGAAGTCGGCGTCGACCCGGTCCACCGGCAGGGCGAAGCCGGCGTGCCAGCGCAGCCGGAAGCCGTACCGCCGGGCGGCCGTGGCGAGGTCCGCACCGACGGCGGTGCCCCGGAACGAGGGATCGGCGAGGAGTTCCTGCACGTCGCGACCCAGGTGCAGCACGCCGTGCACCTGCGCCTCGACGTAGTCGTCAAGGGCCCGGCCGGCGGCTGCCGCAAGGTCCTCGCGGCGGCGCAGCAGGTGCGCGGTGAGGTCGACCAGGTTCATGCCGGGGCGGCCCAGGCAGACGCCGGTGTCCACCGTCGCGGCGAGCAGCGCGGCCAACACCGGCTCGAACACTTCGGCGGTGCCGACGTCGCGGGGACCCAGGTGGCTGTCGCCGAAGCAGAACGTGGTGCGGTGCCGCACCTCGGGCCGCAACCGCAGGTGGCAGGAGCCGAACCGGACAGCGGCGCCGTCCGGGTGGTCGAGCAGGTTCAGGCCGCCGTACTTCGGCCGCTCCGCCGGGCGCACGCCCGGTCGCTGGTACGCCCCGCCGAACATCTGCTGCTCCCACCGGTCCCGGTCGCCCCCCGGGTACGCGGTCAGCCCGCCGTTGGAGATGCCGGTCTCGAACTGGCTGCGGTAGACGCCTTCGGTGGCGAGGGCCTGCGCGACCGACCGGCCGTCGGCGAGCAGCCGGTCGGGGTGGAAGTTGAGGGTGATCCGGCCGGCGTGGCCGATCGCCGCGACGAGGTGCGCCGGGTCGGCGCGTACCCCGGTGAGCAGTCGACCGATGGTGGCCCGCGCGTCCGGGCGGTCGCGCAGCGCCACGGTCCGCACGTGCCGCAGCGCGTGGCGCTGGGCCGGGGTCAACGTCGGTGGTGGGCCGGGCTGGCGTGGAGCGACACCGGCGGCGGGCAAAACCGCCGCCGGTGCGCGTTCACAATCGGGTACGGACGACACGGCGACAGGGTCGCCCGACTCCCGCCACCGAAGCATCACATTTGTCGGCGGCGCAGGTCAGTGCCCCCGGGCCAGCCACTGCGGCAGCTGCGGCGCTTCGGCACCGATGGTGCTGCTGTCGCCGTGACCGGGGTGCACCACGGTCTGCGGCGGCAGGGTGAGCAGCCGGTCGCGGATCGAGTCGATGATGGTGCCGAAGTCGCTGTAGGAGCGGCCGGTGGCACCGGGTCCGCCGGCGAACAGGGTGTCGCCGGTGAAGACGACCTCCTGGGCGGCGTCGTGCAGGCAGCACGCGCCGGGGCTGTGCCCGGGGGTGTGCAGCACGGTCAGCGTGCTGCCGCCGACCTCGATCCGCTGGCCGTCGTGCAGCTCGCCGCCCGGTGGCTCGTCGGGGTGCACCATGTCCCACAGCACCCGGTCGGCGGGGTGCAGCAGCACCGGCGCGCCGGTGGCGCGGGACAGCTGCGGGGCGACCCGGACGTGGTCGTCGTGGGCGTGGGTGGCGACGATCGCGGTGACCCGACGGCCGGCCACCACCTTGCAGATGGCGTCCACGTCGTGCGGGGCGTCGATGACGACGCACTCGCTGTCGTCGCCGATGACCCAGACGTTGTTGTCGACGTCGAAGGTCTGCCCGTCGAGGGAGAAGGTGCCGGAGGTGACGGCGTGGTCGATGCGGGCGGTCATCAGAAGACCACCACCGAGCGCAGCACGTCGCCGTGGTGCATCCGGGCGAACGCCTCCTCGACCCCGTCGAGGCTGATCTCCTCGGTGACGAAGGCGTCCAGGTCGAGGCGGCCCTGCAGGTAGAGCTCGGTGAGCATGGGGAAGTCGCGGCTGGGCAGGCAGTCGCCGTACCAGCTGGACTTGAGGGCCCCGCCCCGGCCGAAGACGTCCAGCAGCGGCAGCTCGACACGCATCTCGGGGGTGGGTACGCCGACCAGCACGACGGTGCCGGCCAGGTCACGGGCGTAGAAGGCCTGCTTCCAGGTCTCCGGTCGACCGACCGCGTCGATCACCACGTCGGCGCCGAACCCGCCGGTGGCGGCCTGGATCTCGGCCACCGGGTCGGCCTCGGAGGCGTTCACGGTGTGGGTGGCGCCGAACTTGCGGGCCCAGTCGAGCTTGCGGGAGTCGGTGTCCACCGCGACGATCGTGGTCGCGCCGGCCAGCACCGCACCGGCGATCGCCGCGTCGCCGACACCGCCGCAGCCGATCACCGCCACCGAGTCACCGCGGGTCACCCCGCCGGTGTTCATCGCCGCGCCGAGCCCCGCCATCACACCGCAGCCGAGCAGCCCCACGGCGGCGGGCCGGGCGGCCGGGTCCACCTTGGTGCACTGGCCGGCGTGCACGAGCGTCTTCTCGGCGAACGCGCCGATGCCCAGTGCCGGGGTGAGTTCGGTGCCGTCGGTCAGGGTCATCTTCTGAGCGGCGTTGTGGGTGGCGAAGCAGTACCACGGGCGGCCCCGCCGGCAGGCCCGACACACACCGCAGACCGCCCGCCAGTTCAGCACCACGAAGTCGCCGGGGGCGATCGCGTCGACCCTCGCACCGACCTGCTCGACGATGCCGGCGGCCTCGTGCCCGAGCAGGAACGGGTAGTCGTCGTTGATGCCGCCCTCGCGGTAGTGCAGGTCGGTGTGGCAGACCCCGCAGGACTGCACCCGTACCACCGCCTCACCGGGCCCGGGGTCCGGCACCACGATGTCGGTCACCTCGACCGGAGCGCCCTTGCTGCGCGAGATGACTCCCCTGACCTGCTGGCTCACGCTTTCCTCCTCATCCGCGCCGGCGCGGCGCGCCGCCGTGCTGCGGCTTCGCCGGAGAACCGACGGCGCCGACGATCATTCCCGGAGGCGAACCTACCGCCGCGACCGCCGATCGGCACAGTGTCCGGGCGGCCGACCGGCAGGTCCGGCCCGTCGTGCTGGCGTCGGGCGGCGTTACGCCACCGCAGCACCTGCACCACACCCACCGCCCACAGTACGTACTGCAGGGCGAAGGCCCAGCGGTATGCGTCGAGACCGGGGACGCTCTGCCCGGTCGGGGTCGCCACGTCGAGCACTACGCCGACGGCGAGCACCAGGGCGATCGCCGCGACGAAGCCACCGACGTTGACGATCCCGGTGGCGCTGCCCATGCGGTTGACCGGGTTGAAGGTGCGCGCGAAGTCGAAGCCGATGAGGGCACCGGGGCCGTTGAGGGCCAGCACCAGCGCGAGGACGACCAGCAGCCAGCCGGGGGCGCGTCCGGGCCAGAGCAGCACCACCGCCCAGGTCGCCGCGGTCATCCCGTTGATGGTGAAGACCAGCACCGAACGGTGTCGCGGGAACCGGCCGCACAGGTACGCGACCGTCGGCCCGGTGACCAGCATGCCCAGGGTCAGCACGGTCAGCAGCGTGGCCGCCGCGGTGGGGGCCAGTCCCTGCCCCTGCACCAGGAACGGGAAGCCCCACAGCAGCGCGAACACGCTGCCGGAGAACCCGGTGACGAAGTGCGTCCACAGCCCGAGGCGGGTGCCCGGGGCGGCCCAGGCGGCGGCGAGCAGCCCGCGCGGCGGCGGCGCGGCGGCCACTGTCACCCGGTGCGGGGTGTCCCGGATCGCGGCGACGGCCACCAGCAGGATCACCGTGGACACTGCGGCGGCGGTCAGGAAGGCGGTGGTCCAGCCGGTGTGTTCCAGCAGCAGCACGAGCGGGACGGCACCGATAACCGCGCCGAGTTGCCCGAGCGTGCCGGTCAACTGCACGAGCATCGGGTTGCGGCGGCCCGGGAACCAGTACGCGACGATCCGCAGGACGCTGATGAAGGTCATCGCGTCGCCGAGACCGACCAGGACGCGAGCCGCCACGGCCAGGCGTACGTCGGTGGCGAGGGCGAAGCAGAGTTGACCGGCGACCATCAGGGCGCCACCGGTGATCAGGAGGCGGCGGGAGCCGTACCTGTCGAGCAGCATGCCGACGGGCACCTGCATCACCGCGTACACGGCGAGTTGGGCGACGGTGAAGGTGGCAAGCGTCGCGGCGCTGATCTCGAAGCGGTGGGACGCCTCCACCCCGGTCACGCCGAGCGAACTGCGGTGGAACACCGACGCGACGTACGCGCTCAGGGCCACGCCCCAGACCAGCAGCGCCTGCCGGCGCGGTACGGGTGCCGGGTCGGCCAGGCTCACCGGAGGCCCCGCAGCGCGCGGGCGGCGTTGTCGATGTGGCTGGCCACGGTGGCCAGCCACGGTCCGGGGTCGTCGGCGTCGAGGGCGGCCAACTGCGCGGCGTGGTCGGTCAGCGCCATGTCGGCCCAGCGGGGCGAGAGCCGGAAGGTCGTCTCACCCATCCGCAGTTGCCGGTCACGCAGCCGCTGGTACAACTCGGCGAGGATCTCGTTGCCGGCGGCGTCCACGACTGTGGCGTGGAACGCCCGGTCGGCGGCCATCAGGGCGGTCAGGTCACCGGCGGCGTGCGCGGCGCGCATCTCGGCCAACCGGGCGGCCAGGTCGGCGCGGATCTCGGCGCGCCGCGGCCAGACCTGCTCGGCGGCGTGCACCTCGACCAGCCGGCGGGCCTCGATGACGTCGGTGATCTCGCGGGCCGAGACCGGCAGGATCAGCGCCCCGCGCTTGGGATAGAGCCGGACCAGTCCTTCGGTCTCCAGCCGCAGCAACGCCTCCCGCACCGGAGTACGCGACACCCCGGTCGCCTCGGCGATCTCGCCCTCGCTGACCAACGACCCACCGGGATGGACCTGTTCCAGGATGGCCCGCTTCAGGTGGCGGTAGGCGCGTTCGGCGGCCGAGGGCGCGACGGTACGACCGACCGGCGAGGGATGCGTCATGTATCTATGATGCGCCTCAAGTCTTTCGGCAGCTCCGGTGGGGTCCTGGCGTTCGTCGGATGCGTTGGCTACGGCCGCGGGTCGTCCTGCTGGTGCCGTCGCGCGTCGTCCTGTTGGTGCTGTCGCCACCCGGGCGTCGTGGCCCAGAACTCCCGCACCACCTCGCTGAACTCCTCGGCACGCTCGACCTGCGGCAGGTGTCCACAACCGGCGAACACCCGGGTACGGGCGTGCGGCAGCAGCGTACGCGCCGCGGCCAGGTGCGCCGGCGGCAGGATCCGGTCGTCGTCGCCCCAGACCACCAGGGTCGGCAGGCCGAGTCCGGCCAACCGGCCGAGCAAATCGTCGCGCCAGGGCTGCCGGATGCCGCGCACCGTGCCGAGACCACGTGCGGTCTCCAGCACCACCCGGGCGGCGTACGGGTGGCGGGCCACCGCCAGGGCGTGCCCGATCCGTTCGGGGCTGGCCAGCGTCGGGTCGTGGAACAGCGCCCGCTCGGCGCGACCGGCCGTGTGACGGCTGGGCCGCAGCAGCAGCCGGCCCAGGCCGGGCAGGGTGAGCAGCCGCAGCGCCAGGGTCACCTCGCGGCCGAAACCCGCGCTGGCGACCAGGGTGAGGGAGGCGACCCGGGTCGGCCGGGTGACCGCGTAACCCATGGCGACGGCGCCGCCGAGTGAGTTGCCCACCAGATGCACCGGCTCGTCGACGCCGGCCGCGTCCAGGTAGGCGCCGACGAACCGGGCCAGCGCCGGCAGGGTGTACGGCTGGGCCATCGGCAACGATCCGCCGTGGCCCGGCAGGTCGACGCTGTGCACCCGGTACCGGTCGGCCAGCAGGTCATGCTGTTCGGTGAAGTCCCGCAGCGTACGCCCGATGCCGTGCAGCAACAGCACCGGCGGCCCGGCGCCGTCGACGCGGTGATGGACCCGCCGCCCGTCGACGGTGAGGTGCCGGAACCGGGCGGGGATGCTCACCCTTGCGCGGGGGTACGGGGGCGGGACTCGGCGCGGCGGGTCTCGGCGCGGCCGAGGGCGGCCAGCAGGTGACCGTGAGCGGCCGGCGCGACCCGGACCAGCAGGTCGGGAAGGCGGGCCGACCAGCCGATCAGCACCCGACCACGGCGGCGGGCGACACCCCGCAGGATGGCCTCGGCGGCGGTCGCCGGGTCGATGGTGAGCAGCCGTTCGAAACGCCGCCGGCCATCCTCGAACTGGACCCGGTCCACCCCGCTGCCCACCCGCGCGTCGCGGGCGATGCGGGTCCGCACCCCACCCGGATGCACGCAGGTCACGCCGATGCCGTCGGCGGCGAGTTCGTGTCGCAGCGCCTCGGTGAAGCCGCGCACCGCGAACTTGCTGGCCGAGTAGGCGACCTGGCCCGCCGGGGCGATCAACCCGAACAGGCTGCTGACGGCGACCAGGTGCGCGCCGGGTTCGGCCTTGAGCGCCGGCAACAACGCGTGGGTCAGCTGCGCCACCGCCCGGAAGTTCACCTCGACGACCCAGCTGAACTCGTCGAAGGTCACCTCGTCGAAGCGCCCTCCGAGGGCCACCCCGGCGTTGTTGACGAGCAGTCGGATCCTCGGGTGCCGGGCGCGGACCTGCTCGGCGACGGCGGCGGTGGCCTGCGCGTCGGCCAGATCGACCTGGTACGTCTGCACCGCCCGTCCGGTGGCACGCAGCGCGGCGGCCACCGCGTCGAGGCCGTCGGCGTCGCGGTCGAGCAGGACGAGGTCGCTGCCGCGTCGGGCCAGCCCGTGGGCCAGGGCCGCGCCGATGCCACCGGCCGCGCCGGTGACGACGGCGGTGCCGCCGGTGAAGTCGAACTTACGCATCGACAGACCTCCGTAGTGCCGAGTCGGCCCGACTGAATCGGACCCCGGGATCGGTGAGCCGCCCGAACCGCAGCAGCAGCAGATCGCGCAGGTAGTTCTGGCGCACCCGCCACGGTGCCCGATGACCCTGCCGGGGCAGCCGATCGACGCCCCTGCGCACGTACCCGGAGGTGAGCCCGACCAGCGGCGCCCGGCGGTCGTCGGGCGGGGCCAGCGGGGTGATCACCTGCGTGCCGGTGCGGTCCAGGTGCCGCAGCAGCCGGCACACGTACTCGGCGACCAGGTCGGTCCGCAGCGTCCAGGAGGCGTTGGTGTAGCCGAAGGCCAACGCGAAGTTCGGCACCCCGGAGAGCAACGTCCCCTTGTACGCGACGGTCTGCGCCACGTCGACGTCGACGCCGTCCACCCGCAGCGTCATCCCGCCGAGCAGGAGCAGGTCGAGCCCGGTGGCGGTGACCACCACGTCGGCCGGCAGGTGGACACCGGAGGTCAGCTGGATGCCGTCGGTGGTGAACCGGTCGATGGTGTCGGTGACCACGGTGGCCCGCCCGGCGGACACCGCGGCGAACAGGTCCCCGTCGGGATCCACACACAACCGTTGATCCCAGGGGTCGTAGCGGGGGTTGAAGTGGCGGTCGACGTCGTAGCCGGCCGGCAGTCTGCGGGCCGTTCGCCGGCGCAGCGCCCGCCGCACCAGCCCGGGCGCCAACCGGCTGAGCTGGTAGATGGCGGTGACCAGCAGGATGCTCTTCCAGCGGATCAGCGGGTACGCGAGCCGCGCCGGCAACCGGCGGCGCAGCGTGTCGGCGAACGCATCGTCGCTGGAGTGTGCCAGCACATAGGTGGGTGAGCGTTGCAGCATGGTCACCTCGGCGGCCTGCCGGGCCAGCGCCGGGACCAGGGTGATGGCGGTGGCGCCACTGCCGATCACCACCACCCGACGGTCGCGCAGGTCGAGGTCGGCGGGCCAGTGCTGCGGATGCACGATCCGGCCGGTGAACCGCTCCTGCCCGGTGAACTGCGGGGCGTACCCGGCTTCGTAGCGGTAGTAGCCGGTGCAGGCGTACAGGAAGGCGCAGGTGAGGGTGAGTGTCTCGGCGGTGTCGTCGCGGCGGACCAGCACCGTCCACCGGGCCTGCGTGCTGTCCCAGTCCGCCCGCAGCACCCGGTGCCGCAACCGGATGTGCCGGGTGACGTCGTGCTCGTCGGCGGTACGACGCAGGTAGTCGAGGATCGTCGCGCCCTCGGCGATCACCTTCGGGGCCTGCCACGGGGCGAACGAGTAGCCGAAGGTGATCATGTCGGAGTCGGAGCGTACGCCCGGATAGCGGAACAGGTCCCAGGTGCCGCCGACCTCGTCGCGGGCCTCCAGCACGGCGAACGTCTTGTCCGGGCAGTGCCGGCGCAACTGGCAGGCCGCGCCGATGCCGGACAGCCCGGCGCCCACGATGAGCACGTCGACGTGGTCCGGGGCCATCTGATCTTCCTCCAGGTACGCGAGACGCTGCCTGGGGACCCTATCCGGTGGGGTGGACCAGCGCGGCCTGGCGGGCGTCGGTGACCAGGGCTGCGGCTCAGATGTTCGCGGAGTCCGGCGGCACCGCCTCCGGCAGGGTGGGGGCACCGGCGAGCGGTTCGGTGGCCCGGCCGGGCAGACCCAGGGTGTACGCGGTCATCGACAGCGACCCGTAGGCGTACCCGTCCACCAGCACCTCGGTGCCCTCCCCGGTCGCCCCGGCCAGGCCGGCCAGGTAGAGCAGCGGGATGAAGTGGTCCGGTGTCGGCACGGCGAGGTCGAAGTCGCGGTGGGCGTCGAGGCGGCCGGCCTCGGTCGGGTCGTCCAGCATGGTCGCCTTGGCCGCCTCGTCGAAGCGTTGCGCCCAGTCGAAGCCCTGGTCGACAAGTCGACGGTCGACGCCACCGAGGTTGTGCACCACGTTTCCGCTGGCCACCACCAGCACCCCACGCTCGCGCAGCGGGGCGAGCTTCGCGCCCAGTTCAAGGTGGTAGTCCAGGCCCTTGAAGGCGTTGATGCTCAGTTGCACGACCGGGATGTCCGCCTCGGGGAAGGCGTGCACCAGCACCGACCAGGTGCCGTGGTCGATGCCCCAGGAGTCGACGTCGGCGCCCACCCAGGTCGGGTGCACCACGTCACTGACCTCCTCGGCCAGCTCGGGCAGGCCCGGTGCCGGATAGCGGACGTCGAACAACTCCTGCGGGAAGCCGTAGAAGTCGTGGATCGTCTTCGGGCGCGGCATCGCGGTGACCGCGGTGGCACCGATGTACCAGTGGGCGGAGACCACCAGGATCGCCCGGGGTCGGGGCACCGACCGGCCGAAGGCCCGCCACGCAGCGGTGTACCGGTTGACCTCGAGGGCGTTCATCGGGCTGCCGTGGCCGAAGAACACGGCCGGCATCGTGGACACGGTGTCGTCGCTCATCGCACGTCTCCTGCTGTGGCGGTGGCCCGAGCGTATCCGGCTCGCCCGGCAGCCGGCGGGCCTGCGCCGATCCCGTACGCGACCGGGGGTGCCCTCAGGCGGTCTCGCCCGGGGCGAGATACCGGTAACCGGGGACGGTCTCGGTGAACCAGCCGTTGACGCTGGCCAGGCCCCGGTCGTTGAGCTGGGCGTCGTGGATCGGGAACACCTCGGTCGCGCCGACCGCGGTGGCGAAGTCGATCGCCTCGGTGAGCTTGAGCCAGGATGCCTGTGCCGGGACCAGCAGGGTGCGCACCGGCCGACCCGGCAGGTGCAGCGAGTCGCCCGGGTGGTAGACCGCGTCGCCGACGAGATAGCCGAGGTTGACGCAGTCGGGTTGCCCACCGTGGATGGTGGCGTGCCGTCCACCGACGGCGGTCACCTCGAACCCGGCGGCGGTGAACCGTTGCCCCGGCCGTACCCGGGTCACCGGCAGGCGGGCCAGGTCCGGCAGCACGGCGCCCTCCGGTACGAAGACCGGCACGCCCAGACCGGCCAGCCGCAGCACGTCGACGTGATCGGTGTGTTCGTGGCTGACCAGCACGGCGTCCGCGCCGGCCAGGGCTCGCGGCTCACTCCACGTGCCGGGGTCGATGACCAGCACCGCGCCGTCCAGTTCGAGCCGGACGCAGGAGTGGGTGTACTTGGTTGTCCGCACCCGATGCAGGCTACGGCTCGGCGGTGCGGCGGGTGGTCCCGCTGCGCGTGGCGCGGGTCGCCGGGCGGCGACGTGACGGTGGCGGGTCCGCCACCACCTCGGCCACCGCACACAGGTCGGTCAACGGGTCGGCCTGCTGCGCCGCGCACGCCGCCCGACGCAGCAGGCCCCGCAGGGTGGCGGCCTCCTCGTCGGTCAACGCCGACATCAGGCGTGTCTCGACGTCCCGCAACGCCTCCCGCCGCTGCCGGGCCGCCGCCCGACCGGCGTCGGTGACGACGACCAGTCGGCTGCGCCGGTCGGCCGGGTCGGGACGACGCGACAGCAGCCCGTCGCGCTCCAGGTCGTCGATCAGGTACGTCAGCACGGTGCGGTCGATGCCCAACTCCTCGGCGATCGCGCCCTGGTTACGAGCCGGGTCCCGGTCGGCGGCGACGAGCACCTGGTAGCCGCGTGGCCCGCCGGGCAGGTCACCGACGGTGTGCTCGGCACCACGCAGGTGGGCCCGGAAGAGGACGCCGAGCATCCACCCGAGGTCGTCCCTGATCGGGTCGGTGTGGATGTCGTCGCCGTGGGGACCGCTCATGCCCCCAGGTTAGCCCAGATCACAGATTTTATTGAGCACACATGTTCTATCCGGCATAGCATTGGCGGTCTCCGCTCTCAGGAAGGACGACCGCGATGAGCGACTACGGACACGACCTGATCTTCGGCTCGTTCCTGACCCCCGGCAGCGCCGACGCGACGCAGCCGGTCCGGCTCGCCGTGCTCTCCGAGCAGGTCGGGCTCGACCTGGTCACCTTTCAGGACCATCCCTACCAGCCCGCGTACCTGGACACCTGGACACTGATGAGCTTCGTCGCCGCCCGGACCAGCCGGGTACGCCTGGCCGCGAACGTGACAAACCTGCCGCTGCGTCCACCCGCGGTGCTGGCACGCAGCATCGCCAGCCTGGACCTGCTCAGCGGCGGCCGCACGGAGCTCGGCCTGGGCGCCGGAGGGTTCTGGGACGCCATCGAGTCCATGGGCGGGCGACGCCTCTCCCCCGGGCAGTCGGTACGGGCGTTGGAGGAGGCGATCGAGATCATCCGCCAGGTCTGGGACGCCGGTGCACGGGGCGGCGTGCGGGTCGACGGCGAGTTCCACCGGGTGATCGGGGCCAAACGCGGACCGGCCCCCGCCCACGACGTACCGGTCTGGGTCGGGGCGTACAAGCCACGGATGCAGGCGCTGACCGGACGCCTGGCCGACGGCTGGCTGCCGTCACTGCCCTACCTGCAGCCCGGTGACCTGGCCAAGGGCAACGCCGTCATCGACGAAGCCGCCACCGCCGCCGGCCGCTCCCCCACCGACGTACGCCGGCTGCTCAACATCAGCGGACGGTTCACCGAGACCGGCAGCGGCCCGCTGCAGGGCCCGGCCGAGCAGTGGGCCGAGGAGTTGGCCGACCTCGCCCTGACCGAGGGCGTGAGCGCCTTCATCCTGGCCAGCGACGACCCCGACGACCTGCGACGGTTCGCCGCCGAGGTGGCACCGGCCACCCGGGATCTGGTCGCCGCCGAACGGTGATCGCCCTGCGACGGCCCGACCCGTCGGTGAGAGAGGTCACCGCGCCGACCCGCCGGGCGGCATCATTCGGGGCATGGGGCCAGCACGCGGGCACCGGTTGGTGCCGCACACCGCCGACGTCCGCATCGAGGCGTGGGCACCGGACCGGGCCGGCTGCCTGACCGAGGCGGTTACCGCGATGGTCGAGTCGTTCGCCGACCTCGCCGGTGCCCGACTCCACGCCGAACGGGAGTTCCGCCCGCCACCGGCCGCCGACGAGGACCTGCTGGTCGCCGTCCTCGACGAGGTGATCTACCGGATGGAGACGGCGGACGAACTGCCGCTGGTCACCGAGATCACCGACGACGCGGGTGGCCTGCGGGTGCGCTGGGGCGTCACCGGCACCGGCGAGGTGGAGCTGACCGGCGCGGTGCCGAAGGCGGTCTCCCTGCACGAGCTGCGTTTCGGCGGCGACGACCGGGGCTGGTGCGGTGCGGTGACCCTGGACGTGTGAACGGCTGCGCCTCAGCCCTTGACCACGCCCAACGGCACCAGCCGGGCCACCTTGCGGCACAGCCCGGCGCCCTCGGCCGCCTCGACGACAGCCGAGACGTCCTTGTACGCCGCCGGCATCTCCTCAGCCAGACCGCGCCGCGACGCCCCGCGTACCACGATGTCCCGGGCCTCCAGTTCGGCGCGCGGATCCCCGCCCACACCCGCCGCGACCGCCTGCTTGCGGCTGCGCACCCGCCCCGCGCCGTGGCAGGTGGAGGCGAACGCGGGCGAGTCCGCCACCCCCGTCAGCACGTACGAGCCGGTGCCCATCGAGCCGGGGATGAGCACCGGCTGACCGACGTCCCGCAACTCCTGCGGCAGGTCGGGATGGCCGGGCGGCAGGGCCCGGGTGGCGCCCTTGCGGTGGACGCACAACCGCCGCACCGCGCCGTCGACCACATGCTCCTCGATCTTGGCGAGGTTGTGCGAGACGTCGTAGACCAGGTCGAGCCGCCGGCCCGTCTCCCGCTCGAAGATCCGGCCGGTCGCGTGGGCGAGCAACTGCCGGTTGGCCCGCGCGTAGTTCGCCGCGGCGGCCATCGCGCCCAGATACGCCCGACCGGCCGACGAGGCGACCGGAGCACAGGCCAACTGCCGATCCGGCACCTGGATGCCGTGGCTGCCCATCACCTGCTCCATGGCCCGTACGTGATCGGTGCAGATCTGGTGGCCGAGCCCCCGCGAACCGCAGTGGATCATCACGCAGACCTGGTCGCGGCGCAGCCCGAACGCCTCGGCCACCGACTCGTCGTACACCTGGTCGACGGCCTGGACCTCCAGGAAGTGGTTACCGGAGCCGAGGCTGCCGACCTGGTGCGCGCCGCGCTCGATCGCCCGCTCGCTGACCTGCGCCGGGTCCGCGTCGTGCACCGCGCCGTAGTCCTCGCAGCGGAGCAGGTCCCGCTCGACCCCGAAGCCACGCTGCACGGCGTACCGGGACCCACCGCGCAGCACCGCGTTCAACTCGTCGCGGCTGGTGAGCTGCCACACCGCGCCGCTGCCCATACCGCGTGGGGTGGCCGCGCTCAGCGCGTCCATCACCGCCTCCAGCCGAGGCCGCAGCTCGTCGCGGTCCAGGTCGGCGGCGAGCAGCCGGACCCCGCAGGAGATGTCGAAGCCGACCCCGCCGGGCGAGACCACCCCGCCGGCCGCGACGTCGGTGGCCGCCACCCCGCCGATCGGAAATCCGTAACCCCAGTGCAGATCAGGCATCGCGTACGAGGCGCCGACGATGCCGGGCAGGGTGGCGACGTTTGCCACCTGCTCCAGCGACCGGTCGGCCACCGGGTCCGGCAGCAACGCGCGGGACGCGAAGATCACCCCCGGGACCCGCATCGGATCACGCCGGTCGATCCGGAAACGGTACGGCGACTCCTCGACCAGCTCCATCCGCGGCGGCTACCCACGCTCGTGGTGCCTACACCTACCCGCGCATCAGGGCACGGGTACGCCCAGCGACGTGCCGGCCCGGCACCGTCGTACGTCGAAAGGCGACCCGGATCCGGGTCCGTGGACGGCAGGCGAGCACCGTCGGCGCACCTACCGTTGGCCGCGCACCAGATGGAGCGTGCCCGTCCGGGCACCGATGGGAGGATGCGATGCGCGGCAAACTCATCTGGATCGCCCTCGTCGGCCTGACCTGGGCGGCCATGATGTCGTTCGGTGGGGTGGCAGCCGAGACGGTCATGCTCTACCCGAACATCTTCCAGGACCCGCCGGCCTCGCTGGAGCGGGCCCGCGAGTTCCTCGCCGTCAGCGGCCCCAGCGACTACTTTCCCCCGCTGGGCGCCTCGGTGGTGCTGCTGAGCGTCGCCGCGACGGTGCTCACCTGGCGTCAGCGCGGTCTGCGATGGTGGATCGTGGCCGCGACGGCGGTCTTCGTCGCCTGCGAGTTCCTGTTCTCGGTGGTCTTCTTCTGGCCTCGTAACGAGATCATGTTCGTCGATCCGGCCGGCACCCACTCACCGGAGTACCTGCGCCAGGTCGCCGACGAGTTCGTCGCCGGGCACTGGGTACGACTCGCCGGTGGGGCGGTGACCGCCGCCCTGTCCTTCACCGCTCTCCTCCGCTGGGCCCGTACCGACCAGCGACAGGTCCCCTGATCGACACCGATGCCCGCAGCTCGACCGGCGGCCGGCCGCTGGTCGGCCGGACTGGCCGGGCGGGAACAATGAGTGCCGGCGACGGATCAGCGAGAAAGAGGCGGGCAAGGTGTCGGAGATGACCGGAACCGCAGGCGTGACCGGACGCACCGGTGCGGGGCGCGTCGCCCTCGGCGGTGGTGCGGTGGAGGGCGGGCTGCGCGCCGACTGTGCCCGCTGCTTCGGTCTCTGCTGCGTCGCCCCCGCGTTCGCCGCGTCCGCCGACTTCGCGCACGACAAACCCGCCGGCCAGCCGTGCCGCAACCTGCGTACCGACTTCGGCTGCGGCATCCACCCCGAGCTACGCGAGCGTGGCTTCGCCGGGTGCACCGTCTTCGACTGCTTCGGCGCGGGCCAGCGGGTGGCCCAGCAGACCTTCGGTGGCCGGGACTGGCGTACCGCGCCGGAACACGCCGGTCAGATGTTCGACGTCTTCGCGGTGATGCGGTCGCTGCACGAACTGCTCTGGTACCTGACCGAGGCACTGCGGTTGCGGCCGCCGGCCGACCTGGTCGCGCAACTGTCCGCCGCACTGGCCGAGACCGACACGTTGGCCTCGGGCAGCGCGCAGGACCTGCTCGCCCTCGACGTCGACGGGCACCGCGCGAAGCTCAACGTGCTGTTGTCGCGTACCGCCGAACTGGCCCGCACCGGCGGCGGGGCCGCCGGTGCCGACCACCGGGGTGCCGTGCTCGTCGGCCGGGACCTGCGCCGGGTCGACCTGCGTCGGGCGAACCTGCGCGGCGCGACGCTCATCGGGGCGGACCTGCGCGGTGCCGACCTGACCCGCGCCGACCTGACCGGTGCCGATCTGCGCGGGGCGGACCTGCGGGGCGCGGATCTGTCCGACGCCCTGTTCCTGCATCAGGCTCAGCTCGACGCGGCCCGCGGTGACCGGCAGACCCGCCTACCGGTCCGGCTCGGTCGGCCCGCCCACTGGTCGGCCCTGCCGCTGACCCCCCGCCGCACCCGACGACGCTGACCACCTCCGACGCCGTGTCGGTGCGTCGGTCGCCTGGCCACGAAGGTGTCACACGGTGGCGGATCGCGCCTCGGTCATGCCCTGGTTGGCCAGGGCGTCGGCCCGCTCGTTCTCCGGATGTCCGTTGTGGCCCTTGACCCACAGCCAGGTCACCCGGTGCCGGGCGCAGGCCGCCTCCAACTGCTGCCACAGGTCGGCGTTCTTCACCGGCTGCCTGGCCGCGGTCAACCAGCCGTTACGTTTCCAGGACGCCAACCAACTGGTGATGCCGTTGCGCACGTACGTGCTGTCGGTGTGCAACTCGACGGTGACCGGCCGGGTCAGGCTCTCCAGAGCCTTGATGGCGGCGGTCAACTCCATCCGGTTGTTTGTGGTCGGGGTGGCCTCCCCGCCGCAGATCTCCCGCTCGTGGGCGCCGTAGCGCAACACCGCACCCCAGCCACCCGGGCCGGGGTTTCCGCTGCACGCGCCGTCGGTCCAGATCTGCACGACCCGACCGGCCGCCTCGTCCACCATGCCACCAAACCTACCGAAGCCACCTGCACCGACCGACGACCGGCCACGCGAGCCCGGCGGAAACCCTGAACCCGCGACTCACCCTCGACCCGTGGGCTCAGGGATCCGAACCGACGACCGGCGGGGGCACCCGCCAAACCGGCCGCCGCGCCGGTACGACCCGATCGCGAAGTCGACAGGCGGCATCACCCACCGCTGCGGCGGCCATCGACGGCAGCCGGGTCGAGTTCATGACCGCCAGGTCCTCCGCCACGCTCGTGGCACCGTCGAGGAACCGCAGCACCCGCGACGCCGGATTACTGTCGAACAACCGGGCGAAGAACGCGGGACCGCCGACCAGGTCACGGTCCAGGGCCCGCAGCGCGACCGCATCCATCCAGCGATGCCGACGAGGGTACGCCGGACCCGGCACCGGTGGCCGCCCGGCAGCCAGCGCCCGGGCCACCTGGTCGGCCTGCCGGTACATGGCCGCGAAGGTGAACCCGGTGGACGGGCGGGTCGCACCGCCAGCAGTGCCCAGGCGTACCACCCGAGGTGACGGGCGGGCGACGAACGGCCCGTCGGTCATCGGGATGACCCCGTTCTCCACCTCGCCCACCGTGAACCGGGCCGGGTCCAGGCCGAGCAGGTCACAGTAGCCACCGAGAGCACGGTCGTACGCCGCCCCGGTGAGCAGGTGCGGTGAGAACTCTGTGTACTCGACCAACGCGTACCGGCTGCTGACCGGCAGCACGTACCCGAAGGACACCCCACGGGTCGGCTGCGGCGTACGAAAATCCATCAACACGGCACGGGTCGGATCGAACAACGGGCGGTCCGCCGCCAGCCACCACCCGCGGAAATGCTGCAACCAGTTCGTCCGCCCGGGCCGCTCCGGTGGTCGGGGTCGCGAGTCCAGCACCCAGCCGGCCCTCAGCACCGGCCCATCGGTGCCACCCACCAGCACCCCGTCGCCATGATCGGTCACCGTGTCGGCGCTGGCGACCACGCGGGTCACGCCCAGCAGGCGCTCCGCCTCGGCCGCCCGGTCATAGATCGGTGACGACCGCAGCATCGCGTACCGCAACGGAGCGACGTCGAGGACGCGCTGCCTCTCGGCGGTGACCACCTCGACCCGCGACCAACTCGCGCTGAGCAACTCGTCCAGGTCGTTTCCGGGCCGGTCCCAGAACGCCCAGGTCCGGTCCTGACCGCGCCGGTGCACCGGATCGACCACAGCAACACGCAGGTCGCGTACGCCATGCCGGGCCAGGGCGGCGAGCACCAGCGAAGCCGCCCCGCCCCCGCCGAGCAGGGCGAGGTCGACCTCCAACGGCACAGAACCCACCCGGCCACGCTGCCACACCCTCCGAACTGTGCACCCTTTGGGGCTCTGGGGTGCCTTGTTGTTCGGTGGTTGCGGTGGGG
>NZ_BOPA01000062.1 GCF_016863515.1 Micromonospora gifhornensis | reverse complement strand
GCCCAACCACCACCCGAGACAGGTTCTTATGACACACGGCCTAGTGCTCTGACCACGAAGGTTCGCGGTGTTGGATGACACGCCGTCCGGCTTGGCTGACGGGCGGCGTCGCGGGCTTCAGGCTGTGGCGGTGGCAGAACCCGTGCGCGTCCGGCGGCTCAGTGACCAGGAGGGTCAGCAGCTGCTGAGGATCACCCGTCGTGGTACCGGCTCGCCGGTCCGATTACGGCGGGCCATGGTCGTGCTTGCTTCGGCCGGTGGGAACACGGTGCCGGCGATCGCCCGGCTGGTGCAGGCGGACGAGGACACGGTCCGGCAGGTCATCCACCGGTTCAACGAGATGGGCATGGCCAGCCTGGACCCTCAGTGGGCGGGTGGCCGTCCCCGCCTGATCAGCGACGATGACGAGGCGTTCATCGTCGAGACGGCCAACGCCCGCCCCGAAGCACTGGGGCGGCCGTTCACCCGGTGGAGCGTGCGCAAGCTCGCCGACTACCTCACCGCCCATGCCGCCCGCCGAGTTCGGATCGGGCGGGAACGTCTGCGGCAGATCCTGCACCAGCACAAGATCACCTTTCAGCGGACGAAGACGTGGAAGGAGTCCACCGACCCCGACCGGGATGCCAAGCTGGCCCGCATCGAGTACGTCACCGCGCATTTCCCGCAGCGGGTGTTCGCCTTCGACGAGTTCGGGCCACTGGTCATCCGTCCGCAGGCCGGTGCCGGGTGGGCGCCGTCCGGGCATCCGCAGCGGCTGCCGGCGAACTACCACAAGCTGCACGGCGTCCGGCAATTCCACGGCTGCTACAGCGTCGGGGACGACCAACTCTGGGGCATCGTCAGACGTCGCAAGAGCGCTGCGAACACCCTGGCCGCGCTCAAATCGATCCGGGCTGCGCGTCCGGACGGAGCGCCGATCTACGTCATCCTCGACAACCTCTCCGCGCACAAGGGCCTCAAGATCCGGGCGTGGGCGGCTCAGAACAAGGTCGAACTGTGCTTCACCCCGACGTATGCGTCCTGGGCCAACCCGATAGAAGCCCAGTTCGGCCCGCTGCGGACCTTCGTGATCGCCGGCTCCGACCACCCGAACCACACCGTCCTGACCCGCAAACTGCAGGCCTACCTGCGCTGGCGAAACGTCAACGCACGTAATCCCGACGTCCTGGCCGCCCAACGCCGCGAACGCCCGCATTCGCAGCGAACGCCAACGAGGCTGGCGGCAGCCGACTACACGTGCCGCCTGAGCGTCACGCATCGCCGGTTGCCCGCCCCACCCCGCCAAGCGCATCCAGTAGCCGGTTCCTCGCCTCCTGCAGCCGGCCGGGGTAATCCGGCCTGAACACCTCCGCCAGCGAGGTCTCCAGCGTCCCGGAGATGCGATACAGCGGGGACCAAACTGCCTGGTCGCGATCGACCAACTCGTCGAAATCGGCAGTGCCCATCATCCGGTGAAGCCAGTCTGAGAGCACCAACGCTTCGTCCCGGCTCAGCCTGATCATGAAGTCGTCCTCCGTCACCGCGCCGAGGCTACCGTCCACTCGACACCGTGAACGTTCGTGGTCAAGGCACTAGCTGTCGATGTCACAAGGGTCATAATGCCGCCACAGTTGCCGAAGGAAAGGCGCAAAGCAAACGGTAGTGATAGCGACGAACCGGGCTGCCGCTACCTAGTGCTGAGCAACTGGGGGCCTCTCCCGTTCGACCACCACCAGCATCGGACGCCGGTGGGTTCGAGGAGGAGCCACAGCCCATCGCGGTATGGGTGCATCCCGTCAGGAAGGCCGACCATGCCCTTCTCGCTCTGTCGGGGTGGAGCGGGATCGCCGTAAAGGCGCAGGCACCGGTCGTAGGCGATCGCCTGCGTGACGTGCCCGGTGAGAACCGAGAGCTTGGCGAAGTCGTGGAGACGTCCGTTCGATCGGCTATCGGTCTTGACCTCGATTGCAAGTAGATTTCCAGCCGGACCTGGGTCGCGCCGTCGATGGAAGACGAGGTCCGGGACAACTTTCCGGGCCCGCATCCCCGTGCCAACCAGGGTTTTCGTCACTTGGCCAGCCCGCTCGTAGTCCTGGTCGAGTACTAGGCCGTCCCGCGACAGGTGAGCTAGGTGCCTATCGAGGTAGACCATCAGGCGACCGACGATAGCGCGTTCGGTCGTTCCGAGCAGATTCAAGTCGTGAGTGTAGAGGTCATCCATTGCAGCCTGAACCGCGTCCCAGAGCTGGATGAACGATGGAACGGACTCCTCCATGAGGTTGCCGTCGGTCGGTACTCCAGTCGCACGCCAATCAGCCCTCGGCTGTCCACCGAGTGGCCGCTGTGCTGTCGCCACACTCTCATCTTACGCTGACTCCGACACGCGAAGATCTTCAAGCCACCTCAAGCCCTGGCACCGACTTCGACACACGCCCTAACCGGGGGCCTGCGTCTGGCTGGGCTGCCTGGTCGTGAAGCCCTGACTCGATCGTCAAGGCTGCCGGGGTCGGCGGCCTGGAAACCGAGGATCGAGTGCGAAACCGTCACGCTGGGTCGGCGGAACACGCGTAACGAGTGGCTATGTCCGGTTTGTGGTTGCAGCTTGTGATCGCCCTTTACACCAATCGTTCGGCATCCTTACAGTTCCCGCATCGACTGGCTTGATCACGGGGGTGGCCGGGTGGTTGGCGTCTGCATGGGTGCGATGCGGCGTTGGTGGATAGCGGCGTTGGTGCCGACAATGGTCGCGTCGGCGCTGGCAGCGCCTACCCGTGTCGAGGCAGCGGCACCGAAGCCGGCGGCGGTCTGTGAAGACGAGCAGCCGGATGCCGCTTCGGCGGGGCGGATGGTCGAGGTGTGCGGCCGGCGGGTGGAGATCCTCGCCGAGCGTACCGAGTGGTCGCAGATGTTCCTGAACTCCGATGGGTCGCGGACGTTGGAGCAAACCATCGAGCCGACGCGGGTCCGCAAGGGAAAGTCCTGGGCGCCGGTGGACACGACGCTGAAAGTGTCCGCAGAGGGGGTCACGCCGCGGGCGACGGTGTTGCCGATGCTCTTCTCGACCGGTGGTGACGAGCCGTTGGCCCGGCTTCGGGATGGTGATCGGGAAGTCGCGATGACTTGGCCCGGTCGGCTGCCGACGCCGGAGCTGGAGGGCGCGACGGCGGTTTACCGCGAGGTGCTGCCGGATGTGGATCTGCGGGTCACCGCGCAGCCGATGGGCTTCTCCGAGGTGCTGGTGGTGCGCTCCCGTGAGGCGGCGGCGAGCCCCAGATTGGCGTCGCTGCGGTTCGGCTTGGAAACCAGGGGCGTCACGGTGAGCGCGACCAACTCCGGTGGGTTGGCGGCCCGTGACGGCAAGGGCGCCATCGTGTTCGCCGCACCGGCACCGATGATGTGGGACTCCTCGGAGGCGTCGGAGGCCGATTCGCTGGCCGAGCCGGCGGAGAAGGGCCTGAGCGGGGCGAGCCCGCAGCGCAAGCCGGGTACCGCGGAGCAGCAGCGGCAACTGGATGAGGAAGCGTCGGTTCAGGTGGCGCCGGGCCGGGCAGCGATCCGCGAGACGACACGGCGGGCGGTGATGCCGGTACGGGTCGACGGTAAGGCGATGACGATCGTTCCGGACAAGGCGATGCTGGCCGATCCCAGGACGAAGCTGCCGATCTATATCGATCCGTCGTGGACCGGTGGGATCGCCAGTAACGCGTGGACGTCGGTGTGGAGCAAGCACAAGACGAGTTCGTTCTGGAAGAACTCGTCGGCGTTGAACAACGGCTCGACCTATGGTTCCGCGGGTGCGGGACGTACTGAGGACTGCTCCGGCTGCGCTGACCACGTCATCCGGTCGTTGTTCCGGATGAACATCTCGCGGGTTAAGAACACGAAGGTCACTAAGGCGGAGTTCCGCATCGAGCAGCGACACGCATGGACATGTAGTCCGGCGAGCAACGCGAAGCTGTGGAAGACCGGCGCGATCTCGTCGAGCACGACCTGGAACAACCAGCCGACCTGGCATGGCAGTCGTACGGTCCAGGTGAAGGGAGACCGCAAGCACGGAGCTGCCCACGGCTGCCGAGGCACCGGACCGATCGAGTTCGACGTCACCACGATGGTGCGTGAAGCAGCCGACAATGAGAAGCCCGACCTGACGGTGGGGCTGCGGGCGGTGGACGAGGGCACCAAGAACCAGTGGAAGCGGTTCAACCACTCCTCGCCAAAGCTCGCGATCACCTTCAACACGCTGGCGAACGCGCCGTCGGACCGAAAGTCGGACGGCAAGACCTGCGCGACGGGGGCGTCGCGACCGTATGTGCTCACGACCACGCCGATCCTGTCCGCCAAGCAATCGGACCCGGATGCCGATCAGCAGTCGTTGACGACGTACTTCTACTGGTGGCCGGTTGGCGGCTCCCGCAGCGACACCGACCGGGTCTCACAGGCAGCGGGTAACCCGTTTGCGGTTTCCGGGAGGATTCCGTCGGGGAGATTGGTCGACGGGCGCAGCTATGTGTGGCAGGCCCAAACCTGGGACCGGCAGCATAACGGCAAGTGGTCTGGTACCTGCGAGTTCACCGTCGATGCGACACCGCCACCGCCGCCAGCTGCAGTGAGTTCCACCAACTACACCAGCGACGGCGTGCCGCGCGGCGGTGTCGGCCTACCCGGCACGTTCAACGTGACCGCGCCGACGACGCGTCCCTACGAGGTGAAGGAATACGCCTACAGCCTCGACTCCGGTGTGCTGACCGCGGCGAAGACCGTTGCAGCGCGTACGACGGACTACGGCGCGTCGATCAGCCTGCTACCTCGGCATGACGGTGTGAACATCCTCTACGTGTGGTCGAAGGACCACGCGGGGCGTTTCTCCACCCCCGTGACGTACTCCTTCACGGTACGAGCTGGCTCCGGCCCTGCCGCCGAGTGGACGTTCGAAGACACGGGCACCACGGCCACCGACGACTCCGGCCACGGCAACAGTTTGACCGTCGGCGGGTCCGCCACCCGGGTCACCGGACGGTCCGGGATCGGTACCGCGTTGTCGCTGCCCGGCACGACCGCGGCTACGAGGGCAGGCGCCATCAACACCCCACATCCCGACACCGGGGTGTCCACCCCGGTGCGGACCGACGCGAGTTTCACGATTTCCGCCTGGGCGAGAATCAACTCGACAGCCGATACCGGTGTGCAGACAGTCATGAGCGGTAACGGTTCCCGAAAACCGGCGTACCAACTCGGCTACGTCGGCGGCAACCAGCGATGGCGCTTCACCATGACATCTGCTGACGCCGACAGCGCCGCCTCCGTGAACGCGCACTCCAACGCCGCGCCTGCAGCAGGCAAGTGGACGCATCTGGCCGCCGTGTACGACGGGGCGACCAAGAGACTGACGTTGTATGTCAACGGTGTGGCGCAGACCGAAACCGCGACGTTGTCCGGTGGCTTCAATGCGACAAGTGACTTCTCCGTCGGCCGGCGCACGTGGAACGGAAGCCAGGGCAGCTACTTCGCTGGTCTCGTGGACGACGTCCGGTTCTACAACTTCGCCGAGACCGCAGCCAACATCGCGAAGCTCGCCGTGCCGCTTCCGCCGGCAGTCACGTTTCCCAACGGCAGTGAAGCCACCACAGGTGGACAACTGGCGGTCAGGTTTGATGCCAGGGGAGACACCAACGTCACCAAGTTCCGGTACAGCATCGACGGCACCGGGCTGGGCAGCACCGTCAACGCCACCACCGTCGGCGGTACGGCGACCGTGACCGTCAACGTCGGCAGCGGCCTCGGACCGCGCCCGATATATGCGGTTGCCGTGGACGACGGGAACCGGGTCAGCGGAATGACCACCGACGAGTTCACCGCACGGCCGGCGGCGAGCCTGTCCGGCACGGTGTGGAACGAGTACTTCCTGCCGCAGGCCGATGTGGTGGTGCAGTTACAACCGGGCGGTCACCAGGCCACGTCGGCTGCTGACGGCAGCTATGCCATGACCGGCTTCGCACCTGGCACGTACACGATCACCGCCACGCTCGGCGGCCGATGCGGCCTGTCGTTCAGCGCACCGCTGGAAATCGACGGGCAGGGCACGACATACGACATTCTCCTGGCCGCGTTCCGCGACGACCTCGGACACACCTGCACCGAACAGACGGCCACGTTCACGACGGCATCCGGCGTGCTCGCCTTGACCGGTGACGACGCGGTCGCTGCCGTGGCGTTGCCGTTCGCGTTCCCGTTCTACGGCGGCGCTTACCGTAGCGCCTGGGTGGATACCAACGGTCTGCTGTCGTTCACCGATCCGGGCGGCTCCCACCCGTACACGGGGCAACTGCCGGCTCCGGTGACACCGGCCGCGGCGGTGGCTCCGTTCTGGGATGACCTGGTCGTTGATGCCTCGGCGAGTGTGCGGACCGCGGCTACCGGTACCGGCGCGGGCCAGCGGTTCGTGGTGGAGTGGCGCAATGTGCACCGTAAGGGCAACACCGGTCAGCGGCTGTCCTTCGCGGCGGTCCTCGCTCCCGACGGTACGGTGACGACTAGCTACGACCAGCTCGACAACGCCGCCGAGCGGGGTGCCCACGCGATCGTCGGCATTGAGGCTGAGGACGGTCAGGACCGCCTGCGGTACTCGACCGCCGAGCCGGTGCTGGCGAGCAGCCAGGCGATTACCTTCACTCGCCCGGAGTCGGAGAGCGAGTTGGAGCTGCACAACCTCTCCGGCGCGCTGACCAACGCCGCCGGTGCCGCCGTGGTTGGCGCGACTGTCACCCTCGACCCGAGCGGGGTGAGTACCACGACAGGTGCGGGTGGTGCGTACAGCTTCACCGGCCTGGTCGCGGACAGCTATGCGGTCAGCGTGCAGATGGCGGGTCGGTGTGGCGCGGTGGCTCGTAGCCAGGTGGAGCTGTTCGCTGACGTGGTCCGTGACCTCACGTTGGGTCCTGACTATGGCGGCTTGGGTTACGCCTGTAGCACCGGGGCGTCTGGTTTTGTCTCGGCGTCGACGGTGCTGGCGTTGACCGGTGACGACGCGGTGTCCATGGTCTCGCTGCCGTTCCCGGTGCGGTTCCACGGCGAGTCGTACACCAGCGGGCGGGTGCACACCAACGGTCTGGTGAGTTTCGGGCCGGTGTCGGGTGAGCCGGACACCTGGGTGAACCCGACGCTGCCGACGGTGGCGGCACCGAACGCGGTGGTGGCGCCGTTCTGGGACGACCTCGAGGTGGACGCGTCGGCGAGTGTGCGGACCCAGACGATGGGCACGGCACCGAACCGGTCGTTCGTCATCGAGTGGCGCAACGTCGGTTTCCGACCGACCAACGCGCAACGGATCACCTTCGAGGTGATCTTCCATGAGGACGGGCGGATCGCGTTCCACTACGGTGCGATGTCCACCCCGATCCAGCAGGGTGCCGGTGCGACGGTCGGTCTGGAGAACGCGTCCGGGACGGTGGCGGCGCTGTACTCCTTCCAGGAGGCGGCGTTGACGGCGAACAGTTCGATCACCTACACGCCGGCACCCGCAGGTGCGGTCGAAGGGGTGCTGACCACGGCGGTGACCGGTAACCCGGTGGCCGGGGCGACGGTGACGTTGAACCCGGGCAACCGCAGCACCACCACCGCGGCCGACGGCAGTTACCAGTTCACCGCGGTGCCGGTCGGGGAGTACAAGGTCGCGGCGTCGACCGGCGACAGCCGGTGTGCCGGCCAGTACGCCCGCGAGATCATCAACTATGCCGGCGGCACCTCGGATGTGGACCTGTCGGTGATGGTCGATGGTGACGAGTTCGGCTACAAGTGCACCGCCGGTCCGCGGACCTTCGTGCCCGGTGACGTGGTCGAGGGCTGGCAGGGTGATGAGACGGTGTGGCAGAAGAACCCGCCGTTCCCGGTCAAGCTCTACGGCGAGTCGTACACCTCGGCGTGGATCAGCGCCAACGGGCTGATCAGCTTCAAGGACCCGGCGTACTTCGGGTGGATCGGCTCCTGGCCGGGCACCATCCCCTCACCGGCGGTGGATGGCTCGCCGAACGCGTCCGTCTACGTGCTGTGGGACGACTGGGTGGTCGACTCCGCGGCCCGGATCGCCACCAGGATCAGCGGCACCGCACCGAACCGGCAGTGGGTCGTGGAGTGGCGCAACGTGCACATCTACGGCGACACCAGCACCCGCGCCACCTTCGAGGTGATCTTCCAGGAGAACGGCGAGATCACCCTCGCCTACGCCGACATCGACCCGAACAAGCCGATCGAGCGCGGCGGTGAGGGCACCGTCGGCATCGAGAACGGTGACGGCACCATCGGCTTCCAGTACCTGTTCCGCGAGCCGTGGCTGGCCAGCGGCCAGGGTGTCACCTTCACCCCGAACCCGCCTGGTCAGGGCAGCGTCGCCGGCACTGTCACCTGCCAGGGCAACCCGGTGACCGGCGCGACGGTCGCGGTGGCGGACAAGACGGCCACCACCGCCGCCAACGGCACCTACCAGATCACCGACGTGCCCGCCGGCAGTTGGGCCGTCATCGCCACCGTGCCCAGCGGGACATGCCGAGGCTCGGACGTGCGGCAGGTCGTGGTCGGCACCAACACCCAGATCAGCGCCGACTACCACCTGGGCGCCACGCCCGCCGGTGGCGGCTACCGGCTGGCCGAGCAACCCGTCACCTACACCCCTGCCAACGGCACCGTCCTGTCGCTCACCGGCGACGACGCCTACACCCCGGTCACCCTGCCCTTCCCGGTGAGCCTGTACGGGCAGACCTACAACACCGGTTACGTGGACATCAACGGCCTGGTCAGCTTCATCGACCCCGGTGAGCCGTCACCCGACGCCTGGCCGATCCCCTCGACGGCCAGCCCGGAGGAAGCCAACGCCGCGCTCTACCCGTTCTGGCACGACTGGGTCGTCGACGCCAACGCCAGCGTCCGCACCGCCGTGCGGGGCACCGCACCCAACCGGCAGTACGTCATCGAATGGCGCAACGTCCACTCCTACGAAGACCCCCGTACCCGGGTCACCTTCCAAGCCATCCTCGACGAAGCCGGCGGCTACAGCTTCGCCTACACCGACAACGACGGCACCTTCCTCGAACGTGGCGGCGGCGCCACCATCGGCATCGAAAACGCCGACGGCACTGCCGCGATCCAGTACACCTATCGCCAACCTGTCCTCCGACCCGGCCTGGGCCTGCGGTTCACCGCACCCACCTCGTAAGCCGGCGACACACCGGCTCCCGTTACTCGCCCTGTCGCCCCTCGGACACCCCGGAGGTCACCCGGTGACGCCGAACCGCCCCAGCCACGGCATGCTCACGCTTATCCGCTCCCGTACTCGACGGCGGGTCATCGCCGTCGCAGCCGCCGTCGTGATGGCCGCCGGCCTCCTGCAGGTACCAGAACGGGCCGCGGTCGCCGCCACCTATACCAAGCCGTCCATCACACCGGTACCCGCCGTGCCAGTCACCGACGTCTCGCCGGCCGACACCCCGCAGACGCGCCTGAGCCGGGCCAGCGACAAGCCGGCACCGGTCTGGCCTGCAGCCGGCACCGCCCACATCGCGGTGGCCGCCGATAGCGGACCGGCACTCGGCAAGCCCGGCGGCCTGCCCGTACGGGCAACGGCCAACGACTCGACGATGCGCCGGCTCGGCGCGCCGCCGCGACAGGTCGACATCGAGGTACTCGACCGCGCGACCACGGCCAAAGGCGGGATCAAGGGTGTCCTGCTGCAGGTATCAGCCAAGGACGCGAGCACCGGAAAGCTGAACCTCAGCATCGACTACGGATCATTCGCCACCGCCTACGGCGCCGACTGGGCAACCCGGCTCAGAATGGTCGCCCTACCCGAGTGCGCCCTGGTCACACCTCACCAGAAGCAGTGTGCGGCGATCCCGCTGGCGTCCACGAACAACCTTGCGGCCCGCACGGTGTCCGCCGATGTGAGCGTCACGTCGCAGGCGTCGCTGTTCGCGGTGTCGGCTGCGGCATCAGGTCCCGCCGGTGACTACAGCGCCACCCCGCTGCAGGCATCCTCGACCTGGTCAGCCGGCGGTAACAGTGGCGACTTCACCTGGTCCTACCCGATGCGGGTGCCCCCGGCGCCGGGTGACCTCACCCCGCAGCTCGCATTGGGCTATTCCGCGCAGTCGGTAGACGGTCGGCACGCCGCGAGCAACAACCAGCCGTCCTGGATGGGGGAGGGCTTCGAAGCCTGGCCCGGCGGTTACATCGAGCGCCGCTACCGTGCCTGCGCCAAGGACATGGCGGGTGACGCCAGCAACACCACCAAGACAGGTGACCTGTGCTGGGCAACGGACAACGCGGTGTTGTCATTAACGGGGCACTCCGGCGAACTCATCTACAACGCCAGCGAGCAGCGGTGGCATCTACGCTCCGACGATGGCACCCGGATCCGGCGGGAAACCGGTGCCGTCAACGGTGACAACAACGGCGAGCACTGGGTGGTCACCACCACCAACGGCATCGAATACTGGTTTGGCCGGCACCAACTCCCCGGCTGGACGTCCGGCAAGCCGGTGACCAACTCAACGTGGACGGCTCCGGTCTTCGGTAACCACCCGAACGAACCTTGCCGTGGGGACACGTTCAGCAGCTCGCACTGTAGCCAGGCATGGCGGTGGAACCTCGACTACGTCGTCGACCTCAACGGCAACTCGATCTCCTACTGGTACGGCAAGGAAACCAACCGCTACGGTCGTAACCTCCAGGCCACCGACGCCGCGCTCTATGACCGTGGCGGCTGGCTCGACAAGATCGAGTACGGCACCCGCAGGACCAACGACGTCGACTCGATCTTTTCTACGCCGGCTCCCGTGCGGGTCGACTTCGCCGAGGCAGACCGCTGTCTGAGCAACTGCACCAACCGCGGCGAGCTGAGCTGGCCGGACACCCCCTGGGACAGCGAATGCACGGCGTCGCCCTGCACCGACAACCATGCGATCACGTTCTGGTCCGCCAAGCGGCTGGCCAGCGTCACCACACAGGTCCGCAACGGTGGTGGTTACGACAACGTCGAACGCTGGACCTTCACCCACTCCTTCCCGGATCCTGGAGACGGTACGCGGGCCGGTCTCTGGCTCCAGAAGATCTCCCACGCCGGACTTGTCGGCACCACCAGCACGGTGCCGGACATCGAGTTCACGCCGGTTCAGAAGGCGAACCGGGTGGACGCGATCGGTGATCACTCGCCTGCGATGAACTGGATGCGGATCGCCCGGATCCGCACCGAGTCCGGCGGCACCATCAGTGTCAACTACTCGGCGGCCGACTGCGCTGCCGATCAGCCGAAACCCAGCCCGGCGAACAACAAGCGCCGGTGTTACCCAGTGATCTGGGAGCCCGAAGGCTACAGCTCGCCGGTCACCGACTGGTTCCACAAGTACGTCGTCGACACCATCTACGAGGCGGACAACACCGGTGGCGCGCCACCCCAGGGCAGCCCGCGCATCGTCTACTCCTACAAGTACTTCGACGCCGCCTGGCACTACAACGACGACGACGGAATCATTGACAAGGACGCCAAGACCTGGTCCGACTGGCGCGGATACGGCCGAGTCGAGGTCACCGTCGGCGACCCGGGCGAACAGACATCCACCGAGACCCGCTACTTCCAAGGCATGCACGGGGACCGCGCCTCCACCACCGCCGGTGACCGACGCACCGTCACGATCGACGGCATCACCGACCACGACTACTACGCCGGCATGGTCCGTGAGCAAAAGACCCTCAACGGCCCCGGCGGCCAGACCGTGTCCAGGGTGACCAACGAGCCCTGGGCTTCCGGTGCCACCGCCACCCGCACCATCAACGGCGACACCGTCACCGCCCGTTTCACCCGCATCGCCACCGTCCGCTCCCACACCACACTCGATGCCGGGCGAGGCGAGCGGACCACCCGAGTCACCACCACCTACGACAACCTCGGTATGGCGACGGCAATCGACGACCAAGGTCACGACGGCGTCGACGGCGACGAACAATGCACCAAAATCCAATACACGCCGCGGAACGACAACATCTGGCTGATGGATCGTCCCCACCGGACGCAGACCTACGCCCGCAAGTGCGCCGATACCACCAGCACCCTTACCGAGAACGACGTCATTGGGGAGACCCGCACCTCCTACGATGGCAACTCCTTCGGCACCGCCCCCACCCGCGGCCTGCCCACCCGAACGGAGGAGATGGCCACCTGGAACGGCGGCAACCCCACGTTCACCACCACCGGCCAGGCCGGCTACGACGCCCACGGGCGCATCACCTCCTCGCGTGACGCGATGAACTACGAAACCAAGACCGCCTACACCCCTCTCACCGGCGGTCCAGTCACCTCAGTCAAGATCACCAACGCGATGCTGCACGACACCACCACGACGGTGTCACCGGCCTGGGGGGCGGTCACCAGCAGCATCGACGCCAACGGCAAACGCACCGACCTGGCCTTCGACGGCCTCGGCCGCATCACCAAAGTCTGGCTACCCGACCGCGACAAGGACACCGATCCGGCCAGCGTCGCCATGGACTACCGGATCCAGAACACTGCCGCCAGCTACGTCGCCACCTCCCGGCTCAACGCCGCCAGCGGCTACGTGACCTCATACGCCCTCTACGACGGCCTCCTACGTCCCCGCCAAACCCAAGCGCCGTCCCCCTCCGGAGGACGACTGCTCACCGAAACGTTCTACGACTCGGCCGGGCGAGAAAAGAAGGTCTTCGGGGCCTACCACACGACCGGGAACCCCAGCGGATCACTGGTCACCGCCACCGAACGCGCCCTGGTGCCCACGCAGACCCGCACCGACTACGACGGCGCCGGGCGCGCCATCGCCAGCATCTTCCAGCCGTATGACGCGGAACGCTGGCGGACCAGAACCTACTACGCGGGCGACAGAACCGACATCACCCCACCTGACGGCGCAACCGCGACCTCCACCGTCACCGACGCCCGCGACAGGGTCGTCCAGCTGCGCCAATACCACGGGGCCGCACCCACCCCGACCACCGCCGGCAGCTGGGACACCACCACCTACGCCTACAACCGTAAGGGCCAAGCCGAAAGCATCACCGACACCGCCGGCAACAAGTGGAAGTACACCTACGACCTGCGCGGACGGCAGACCACCACCGAGGACCCCGACCGGGGCACCACCACCTTCACCTACGACAACGCCGGCCGGATAGAAACCACCACGGACGCCCGGCAGAAAAAAATCGCCTATCTGTACGATCCGCTCAACCGTAAGCGCGCCGCCTACGACAACCAGGTCGGCGGCACCATGCGTGCGCAGTGGATCTACGACACCCTCGCCAAGGGTTACCTGACCCAATCCACCCGCTTCCTGCCAGGCGGCGCCAACTACCAGGTCAAGGTCACCGGATACACCGACACCTACCAGCCGGCGGGCACGCAATACATCATCCCCACCTCCGAGACCGGCCTCGGCGGCACCTACAACTACACCAACACCTGGAACCCCGACGGATCTCTCGCCTCACTCGGCCTGCCCTCCACCCGATCCGACCTCGGCGCCGAAACACTGCTGTACAGCTACAGCGACCTGGGGCTGCCCACGACACTCGAGACGCTGACCGGTAGCACCACCACCAGTTACGTCGACGAAACGATCTACAACGCCCTCGGTCAGCTCGACCAGGTCGACCTGCACACCGGCAGCGGCGGACACGTCTGGCAGCGCTTCACCCGCGAACTGGAGACAGGCCGACTCACCGGCATACGCACCGACCGCGACAGCGTCGCCCCCCACACCCTCGGCGACACCCACTACACCTACGACCCCGCCAGCAACATCACCAAGATCGCCGACGTGGCACCCGACCCGGTCGACGACACCCAGTGCTTCACCTACGACCACCTACGCCGACTCACCCACGCCTGGACACCGACATCAGGCGACTGCGCTGCCACCCGCAACGCCGCCACTCTCGGTGGCCCGGCACCCTACTGGCACTCCTGGACGTTCGACGCCATCGGCAACCGGAAGAAGCACAACATCCACACCACCACCGGCGTCAGCACCACCGACTACCACTACCCCGCGACCGGTGCCGCCCGACCTCACGGGCTGACCTCCACCACCGGCGCGAAAACCGGCACCTACACCTACAACGAAACCGGCGACACCCTCACCCGTCCCAGCCCATCCGGCGCCCAAACCCTGACCTGGGACGCTGAAGGTCTCCTCGAAACCGCCACCGACACCACCGGACAGACCCGCTACGTCTACGACGCCGACGGCAGCCGGATCATCCGCCGTGACCCCACCGGCGCCACCCTCTACCTCCCCGGCCAGGAAATCCGCTACACCAACGCCACCAGCGCGAACACCTGCACCCGCTACTACAGCCACGCCGGCAGAACCGTCGCCTCCCGCGCCGCCAGCGGACTCACCTGGCTCACCGACGACCACCAGGGCACCCAGACCACCGCCATCGACAATGTCACCCAGGTCGCCACCACCCGCCGCCAAACCCCCTACGGCGAACCGCGTGGCAGTAGCCAACCCGCATGGCCCAATCTCAAGGGATTCGTCAACGGAGACACCGAACCCACCGGCCTCACCCGCCTCGGCGCACGCCACTACGACCCCGCCATCGGCCGATTCATCTCCGTCGACCCCATCCAGGACATGGCCCAGCCGCAGCAATGGCACGGCTACTCCTACGCCAACAACAACCCCATCACCTTCAGCGACCCCAGCGGCCTCTACGCAACCGGCGACAACGACGGACACGTCCGCGACATGAGCCCCAAACGCGGCGTGCACAAAGTCGTCGACTACACCCCGAAGGTCAGAGACTCAACCGAGCCGCGGCCACCCATCGTCATCGTGAGCACCCCGAACTACAAGGTGACCGTCGAAGACGACGGGAAGGTGTACGTCAACACGTACCCAGTTCCTCCAGGCATCAGTGGCACCAAGGTCGCCAAGCTTCTCGGAGACTGGTGCGATGCCGGCGGGTTCCAGTGTGAAATCAATTTCTACTGCGGTGCTGACTCTGCCTGCGATGAAATCTACAAAGACCAGGGAGCGGTCAATGCTCTCTACAGCATCTGCAGTACCGGAGAATGCGGCCACTCTGTTCGCATCGCGATATCCGACGACAACCACATCGTCAATCTCCTAGCCGAGGGCATGTTCAACGGCGGAAGTGGAGCAATGCCGGGCGCAAGAGGGAGCATGGCTGGGGCAGGCGGCCGAACTGGATACAAGGCGAAACTAAGCGGCTGCCAGGGCTCCAATAGCTTCACGGCCGGAACTCATGTCCTGATGGCGGACGGCACCACCAAGCCGATCGAAGACGTAAAGGTTGGCGACCTCGTACTTGCCGCGGATCCCGAAAGCCGCGAGACAGGTGAACGGCTGGTAACGCATGTCATCAACAGCGACGGACCAAAGGAACTCGTCGCTATCACCATTGCCGCCCGCTCGCAATCCGAACCCGCCGACGAGATCGTCGCTACCGGGAACCACCCGTTCTGGGTCGAAAAACTCTGGCGGTGGGTAGACGCCAAAGACCTACGCCCAGGCGACCTGCTCAAGACCTCAGCCGGCACCTACGTCCAAGTCACTAGGCTGCGGGCCTGGAGCCAGCCGCAGGCCGTGTACAACCTCACCGTCGCCGGCATCCACACGTACTATGTGGTTGCCGGTGGCGTGCCGGTCCTGGTGCATAACTGCCCGATGGCAGGAGGCAAGGCGATCCAGGGTATGAAGATGCCTAAAGCTTTCGGAGGCGTAAACCTGGAGCATACAAAGTCTGGTCATATGGCCGGAGGTCATCGGGTGAACGCGGGGAAAGATCTCTGGCCGGCCGGAACGACGGACGCGCAGATTGTCTCTACTGCGGAGCAGGCGTTCAAGAATAACCCCAGGATCACCGGCTATGACTCGCAAACCAACATGCTTAGAGCGCAATCGACGGTGAATGGTCAGGTTTACGAGATGATGGTCAATAAGGGGACGGGAGAGGTTCGTTCAATTTATCCAAAGGGTGGCAGGCGATGATTGCGCTGGTATTCAAAGACTTCGAGTTGCTTCATCGGCCGATACCAAAATCGCCGTCCGGGAGAGCATGGTTCGTCTTGGATGGAGTAAGCTTCCCGGGGGAGGATTGGTACGACTTTCCACTCTCGATGCTCGGCTCTGCGTTCGACGCTTACCTGGAGTTGATGCGGGGTGAGCCTGAGGCGGTATCGTTTGTCTTCGATGGTCCGTTTAACTTGAATTACCGTCGTTCCGTTTCTGCGCCTGAGGTGTCGGTAAAGATAAGCGCCTACTCCGAAGATGGCGAACTCGGGCAAACTTTGAAAGCTGAAACTGAGGTTGCCCTGTCTGAGCTGAGAAATGCTCTAATGAAATCAGCGGAGCTGATGGCGGTGGCGCTGTCTTCCGTTGAGGGTGCAGATGGCGTGAACTCACGTATTGTTGCCCGCATTTTAGGGGAGCTCAAACGGGACCCGCATTAGTCGCCACTGCGTGGGCGGCGTGAACGCCGCGTAGGAGGCCGAGCGAGCCAGACAAGATTTCCTATCATCCGCTTTGGGTTGCCGTCCGTGCCCTGGGCGGCCTCGTCCACGCCAGGTGGCCCGCCTGTCGTCACAGTCAGCGTTGCTCCAGATCACACTCAAATCGTCGGGCGCCTGGCAAATCGGGGCGCCGCGGACCGGGAACTGCGGGGATCGCGGCTGCTCGGTGGCTGCTCGGGCGACGGGGAACTGACGCGGATGAACCGTTACCCGCGCGGACCCGACCGGAGGCGCGGAACCCGCCTTTCATCGGCGAAAGTGAATTCCGGCGTCGCCACCACGTAGGCCTGCATGAACGCAACCGAATGGGGGCGGACTGTCGGGCTTGCGATCGGACGCTTTCGGTTGAGTGCTGGTCGTAGAGGTATGCGCTCGTGGCTTGGCACTACGGATCAGAAGGTTAGGGGTTCGAGTCCCTCGGGCGCGCAAGATTATAAGGCGTCTGACCTGCGGAAGTGTGGGTCAGACGCCTTTGTGTTTCTGTCCCTTGTGGTCGGTTGGGTGCTCGGAGGGTGCTCGTGCGACGAGCGTCCCCTGCGTCCCGGCGGGTGCCGGTCAGTCCGCGTGCGTTTGGGCGGCGGTTCGGGTCGTTGTCCTCCTGTTCCCGAATGCTGGGATGTCGTGCGGCGCGAGTGGGGCACGGCCGTTGCGATCCGCCTCGATCCCGGCGACCGCGTTGTGGTCTGCGTGCCGTATGGGTCTTGGTGGGTCGGGCCCGGACGGTAGGAGCTGTGCAGCCGGCGGCAGGGGTTGTGGCCGTACCCGGGTTAGGAATCTGAGCTCTGCGCGTCGTGTGGTGCGAACGGGATCGGGCATGGGGTTTGTCGAACCGGGTCGCCTTCCGGATCGCTACCGAGACGCGGCGGGTCGGCTGTTTGCGCCGAGGGCGAGGCCACGGACTACCGAACCTGTGGCGGCAGGCCATCCGAGGCGGCAAGTGTCGGCGTACGGGTTCTGGTGCAGAGCCATGTACGCCAAACGTGCAGAGGCCTGGGCGAGTGGCGCTGGGGGACCTTGCGGCGCCGGTCGCCTCGGCGACGCACATAAGTTGCTCACGTTTAGTAACCGATGGGCGTGGGCTGGCGCCCGCGTCGCGGTATGAGCGCCTTTCGATCATGCTTACCGGCGCCGGCGCCGGCGCCGGCACGGCATCAGGCTCTGCGCGTTCGCGCACACCGCACTCGCTCGGGTGGCGGTGTGAAATGTGTCACATCTCAGCCCTGTTCGTGCATGTCGTTTGACCAGGTCACAGCGCAGACATGAACAAGGCACTCGGGTTTGCGCTGAGCCTGCGGTGTCGCGCGACGATGGCGCGGTCCCGCAAGCGCGGTGCCATAGCGTCGGGCATGCCGCAGTCCAGGCTTCCGACGATCGCCCGCCGTATCCAGCCGAGACAGAAGGAGAAGCAGATGACGATCCTGGTGACCGGCGCGACCGGCTCGGTGGGCCGGCTCGTGGTCGAACGGCTCGTCGCCGCCGGTGTACGGGTGCGGGCGTTGACACGTAGCCCGGACGCGGCGCGGCTGCCGGACGGCGTCGAGGTCGTCGCGGGCGATCTCGCCGACCCCTCGACGCTGGTGTCCGTGTTCGGTGGGGTACAGCGCATGTACCTGTTCCCAGTCCCGGCGACCGCACGCGGCGTCGTGGTGGGGGCGGTTGACGCCGGAGTGCGGCACATCGTCGTGCTGTCGTCCGGTGCCGTCACCGCTGGCTTCGACACCGACTTCCACTTACCGGTCGAGCAGGCTGTGGAGGCGTCAGGCGTGGCGTGGACACATGTGCGCCCGGGCGAGTTCATGCTCAACAAGCTCTCGCTGTGGGGGCCATCGATCCGGGCCGAGCGGGTGGTCCGGGAACCGTTCCCGGACACGGCGTGGTACCCGGTGCACGAGCACGACATCGCCGACGTCGCGGTCACCGCACTGCTGCACGCCGGCCACGCCGGCCGCGTGTACGACGTGAACGGCCCCCAACTCATCAGCAACCGGGACCAGGTGCGTGCCATTGCCGAGGCGATCGGCGAGGACATCCGGCTGGAGGTCGTGACCCCGGGCCAGGCCCGACAGCACTACCTCAGGCAGGGAGGATTCGCTGCCGCCAACGCCGACTTCCTCCTTGGCTTCGAGGACTACTCCGGCAACGACACCACCCCGACCCCCTCCGAAGCATTCGACCCGGCGTCGGCCGGACCGCTACCTACGGCTGAGCAGGTGACCGGACGCCCGGCAAGAACGTTCGCGGCGTGGGCGCACGATCACGCCGACGACTTCCGCTGAACCGCGCCCGTCAACCCAAACCGCAACACCCACACACTTACCGCGGCCATGAGAGTAAGCCGGCGGGTCGACCAACATGACTGACTGTAATTGCTTGTTGCAGAGCGAGCTCGGTTGCGAGCCGCAGCTTAATTCGCGAGTGTCGATAGCTGCCGTGTATCCGGTGGCGTACCCGGCTCTGCACTCGAAGCCGTACGCCGACAGCAAGGGAGGTGAACTCATGCTCCGCAGCGGAGACGCCGTCGCCACCGCGAAGCTCCGCTCGGAACCCACCTCGATCTACAGCCGCGTCGCCGAACCCGGTGGACGGTACCTGGGCCTGGCTCCGCGTCCGAGTTCCATAACGGCCCGTAACGTTTTTCAATCAGTCAGGTGAAACCGGATCCCGCTACGACCGTCACCTACGACGTCGGACAACACCGGGCGTTCCTGTCAACCAGGGAACGCGGCAGGAAAGTGCTTCACGACCTAGAGGACCGCATCCCACCGGGCACCAGCCTTCTTGTCATCGACTTCACCAAGGTCGAGGCCATGACCGTCAGCTTCACCGACGAGTTCCTCCGCAAGTACTAATCCACCCTCGCCACCCAGGACGACGGCCCGACCTCCGTGCTCGTGACTGGACTCAACAACGACACCCGCGAAACGATCGTCATCGCCTTCGAACGCCGCGAACTTATCGCGCTCGAGCGACTCGGTGATGACCTTGCACTACTGGCGGCGTCGGAAGTTCTCTCGGACACCTTCAAGCTCGCCAGGGAGCTAGGCACCTTCACCGCGACGACGGTCGCTGAACAACTGCGCATCACCGCGCCAAATGCAAACAACCGTCTCAAACGCCTCGTCGCGGCTAGAGCGCTCGTCCGGCGGTGCGGAGTCGCCGAGCGGGGCGGCAAGGAATTCACCTACTCCGTACCCGAAATGGCCTGCACGCGCGAGGAGGCGGTCCGCGGCCCAGCCCAAACCCGCCATTCGAGGTCGACGGAACCTACGCGCGACGGAAGTTTCGTTGATGTCCGAACATCGGAACCCGACGCGTAGGCAGCAGCAAGGGGCTGCCCGCGGCTCATGGCCCACCGAGCCACGAACCGGCCTGCCCCGCGCCGTGGCGGCCCGGCAGGTGCGGGTGGTCTTCGCCAAGGTCGCCGAGTCCCAGGCCCAGATACTTCACACTCGTGTCCCTGATGAGACCTTACGACGAGACGCGCCGCGAACAGGGCAACCACGCCCACAGGGTCCGGCGTCTACGCATTCGCGGCCGCCCTGTCTCCCACCTGCTATAACGCATTCGGACCGCCTTGGACCGAGCTGGACTGGGCTAGACGAGTCGCCTTATGCATTGAAGCATGCGACTACTAGCCAGAAGGCGTCGAGTCCAAGTCAAATGGGCAGGGAGAGCCCTGCGCCCTCTGTCTTGGTCCTACCAAGGCCGCCTTGGGCAGACCCCTGTTGCTGATCTTCAGCAACAGACCACAGCAACGCCCTAAAGCGACAGGTCAACGTGGGGAAAAGCTAAAAGCTGCAGGAAGTCAGCCTGCGTAAATGGGCATAGACCAGTCTTAGGAAACCGATGCTCTATCCCCTGAGCTACGAGGGCGCGAGGGCCCAGTCTAACGGCCTGCGGGTTGACCCGGGGTGGCAGGGAGTGGCCTGCGTTGACCTGGGTTGTCCTGTGATGACGCGGACGCGGGGCCAGCGTTGGGTGGGGCGGTGGCGGGCGAGTCGTTGTCGGGAGTTCTCTGGGCTGACTCTGGTGGGGTTGGGTCGCCATATGCCGTCGAGGCCGTGTGGTGCGCAGACGGCGATGTGGTCGTGCGCGTCGAGGCGGATGGCCACGCGGTGGCGTATTCGGGCTAGGTGGCGACTGCTTGGGCGATGCTATACGCAACGGTGGCACCGGGCCGCCGCCGAACTTCGCCGGATACCAGGCGTGTACGACGGCTTGGTTCGTCGCTTCCCATGGTGGCTCCGGCCAGGCCGCTACCAGCCGTCTGGTGGCGCGGTATGTCGCCGCTGACCCGTCGGGTCGAGGCAGGCGACGTCGACAAGGTGGTGCTCACCGAAGCCAGTACCGTCGAGGACCTGAACACCTGGCTCAATGCCGACCTGCTGCGGCGGCTCTGGCCCGCCCTGTAGCTGCCACCCCAGCTCCGCCAGCACTGGGAGGACGCCTTCCCTGAACTCGCCGCGACCCGCAGCAACGCGACGTAGCGGTGGACCCCTTCCACGAACCGCCCCGTTCGCCTGGCCCGCAGATCGAACATCAAACAGCCGCGTATCGAACTCTTCGGGTGCCGCAAATCGAAAGCAAGGGGCCTCGCGGATCGGAAGTGCGGCGGTTATGATGACGCCGTGCCCACACCGCGTCTGATCCCCCGCCACGCTGCCGCGCAGGTCAACGCTGCTCTGGCGGACACCCGCGTCGTCTTGATCAGCGGGGCACGCCAAGCGGGCAAGAGCACGCTGGTCCGCCTCGTTGCCGGCGATCGTCTGGCCGAGCGCCGCGATCTTGATCGGGCTCAGGACCGGGCGGCGGCGATCGCCGATCCGGTCGGGTTCGTGGACTCCTCCGAACTCCTGGTCATCGACGAGATCCAGCGCGCTCCGGAGCTCCTGTTGGCCATCAAGGCTGCCGTCGACGAGGATCCCCGTCCTGGCCGGTACCTGCTCACCGGATCGTCTCGGCTGTTCGGCATGGTGGCTGCGCCGGACGCGCTGCCCGGTCGGATGGAAACCGTCGAGCTCTGGCCATTTTCCCAAGGTGAACTCGACGGAGCCCTGGACGGATTCATCGACGCCGTCTTCGCGCTCGGCCCGGACCTGCGACACGAGTCGGACGTGACCCGCGCCGATTACGCGGCCAGGATCGTGCGAGGCGGCCTACCCGAGGCCACCGCCCGCACCGACCCGCGCCGCCGCCAACGGTTCCTCGACGCCTATGTCCAGGCGCTCATCGACCGCGACGTCCGGCAGTTGTCCGACATCCAGCACAAGGGCGAGCTACGCAGGCTGGTACGCCTCCTCGCGGCCAGGTCCGCGACCATCATCGCCGCGAACTCCCTCGAACCCGCCCTCGGACTGAGCCGGCCGACGATCGTCCGCTACCTCCAGGCCCTGGAAGAGATCTTCCTGATCAAACGGATTCCCGGCTGGTCCCGCAACCTCGGCACCCGTGCCACCGCCGCGCCAAAGCTGATCTTCGTCGACTCGGGCATCGCCGCCAACGAAATCGCGACCGACGCCCGGGCACTGCTCCGGCCGGGCGCACCGTTCGGGCCGCTGCTCGAGTCATTTGTGCTGTCCGAGCTGTCCCGGCAGCTCACCTGGTCCGAGCAGTTCGTCGACCTGTCCCACTATCGCGACCAGAGCAGGTACGAAGTCGACGCGGTGCTCGAGAACCGAGCTGGTCAGGTGGTCGGGATCGAGGTCAAAGCAGCCAGCACCGTCGGACCCGACGACTTCCGCGGCCTACGCCGACTCGCCGACCGCCTCGGCGACGACTTCATCGTCGGCATCGTCCTCTATACCGGAACCGCCACGCTGCCGTTCGGCGACAGACTCCGCGCCATGCCGGTCAGCGCCCTATGGCAGGTTTCCACCTCGACAGCAGACTGACCTCGCTCGCAGGCCGCTCCCCAGCCGCCATGGGAGTGGGCATGCACCTCAGCCGGGCGAGGGCGGTGGTGTGGCGGCCACGAGCAGGACGAGTTCCCGGACCAGGTCGTCCAGGGACTGACCGGTCTGCGCGCGGACCAGTCCAAGGGCAAGGTCGGCCAGGAGGTAGAAGCCGAGCGTGCAGGCCTGGTCGGTGTCGAACGAGGCCAGCAGCGCCTCCGCGCCGGCGAGGTCACCGCGGTGACGGGCGGCGATGACCCCGGCGGCACGCTGCACGAGGTCGGCGGCGACCGGAACCGGGCCGGTCACGCCGGTCAGAGCTTCGGCGTCGCGGCGCGGGGGGCCTCGAACCGGGAGGTCACGTCGGCCCAGTCGACGAGATTCCACAGCCGGTCGACGTAGTCCGGGCGTACGTTGCGGTACTGCAGGTAGTAGGCGTGCTCCCAGGCGTCGAAGACCAGCAGCGGGGTGGAGCCCTGCCCGACGTTGCCGTGGTGGTCGTAGACCTGCTCCACGATCAGCCGCTGCCCCAGCGGCTCCCAGGCGAGGACGCCCCAGCCGGAGCCCTGCACGCTCTTCGTAGCCGCGGAGAGCTGGCCGGCGAAGCCGTCGAATGAGCCGAAGTGCTCGTCGATCGCGGCAGCCAGCTCACCGTCGGGGCGGTCGCCGCCGTGCGGGGACAGGTTGTTCCAGAAGATCGAGTGCAGTACGTGCCCGGAGAGGTTGAACGCGAACGTCTTCTCCAACCCGACCAGCGCCGCGAAGTCACCCTTGTCCCGGGCCTCGGCCAGCTGCTCCAGGGCGTCGTTGCTGCCCTTGACGTACGCGGCGTGGTGCTTGCTGTGGTGCAGCTCCAGGATCTCGCCGGACATCGCCGGCTCCAGCGCACCGTAGTCGTACGGCATGTCGGGCAGAGAGTAGACCCACCAGCAACTCCTCACACCATCGTCGTCGCAGAGTGTGCTCCAGCTCGTCGCACGACGGCTGCCGGGGTCCTGCGGCCGCCACAACGAGAACTCGTGGAATGCCTGTTCTCCCGGTCTGAACGCCTTCCGGGTGCGACATCACGAGGCGGACTCCGGCCAGGCCGAGGGTCAACGAGCGTAGGAACGCCAGCCAGCCGGAGCCGTCCTCGTCGGAAGCGACGTCCAGGCCCCACACCTCGCGTTGGCCGTCGACGGCGGTCGAGGTGTTGGCCGGGGCGGCGGCTGTGGGCGTGGGGCGTGAGTGGTTCAGATGATGACGCGGATACCGGGCCAGCGTTCGGTGGGGCGGTGGCGGGCGAGTCTTTGGCGGGAGTTCTCTGGAGTGACTCTGGTGGGGTTGGGTCGCCATATGCCATCGAGGAGGTCGTCGAGGCCGTGTGGTGCACAGACGGCGATGTGGTCGTGCGCGTCGAGGCGGATGGCCACGGCGGTGGCGTACTCGGGCCAGGTGGCGACCGCTTCGGCGATGCTGCGCAGGGGTGACACCGGGCCGCCGCCGAATTTCGCCGGATACCAGGTGTGTACGGCGGCTTGGTTCTTTGCCTCCCATGGTGGTTCCGGCCAGGCCGCCACCAGCCGTTGCGTGGCGCGGTTGTCGTTGTCGCGGCTGAGGTCCGTCGGGTCGAGGAAGACGACGTCGACGTCGCGTACCGATGACGGGTCGAAGCCGTTGCCGTACCGCTCGGCCCAGACGAGGTCACGGATGGTGCCGGCGCCGATCCAGGCGTCCGGCAGGGCGGAGTCCCGCACAGTGTCCAGCGCCCGGATCAGCCACGGGCTACGCCGAACAAAGTCCCGCAGTTCGTCTTCCCGCAACGCATCCCCTGGATCGTCAGCCAGGCGGGCCGCGATCACCCTCTACAACCCGCTGGAGTCAGCATGCCGGAAGACGCCGAGCCGGTGGAGCAGGGACGCCCGGTGCTCGACTCTCTTTGGAGAACGTCCTGGCCGCCGGATCGCCATCATCGCGATTGTCGGTCGGACTCGGTGAGGAGCGATTCCCATTCCTTCGCCAAGGCTCGATTGATTCGATGGTCGCGGGCGATGGCTTCCTTGCACCAGGCGATGGTGGCGGGTGCCATGGCGAGGATCTGGTTGTAGTTGAGGGCGGCAGGGTTCATGCCGAACACCAGACCAGTCTTGAGCAGTGT
>NZ_BOPA01000061.1 GCF_016863515.1 Micromonospora gifhornensis | reverse complement strand
GATATGGGGCTACTTGCCTGCGCGAGAGGCATTGTGATTCAACAGAAGGCGCTCGACGTGTCGAACCGCCTTGCTGACAACTTCCGCTGGTCAACGGGGCGCCGTAACGCATTCCGCCATTCTTACTGGATGGGGCTGATGACCGTGCATGGCTTCACGTATGACGACGCGGTCACGCTCGGTGTCGCGCACGAGAAGGACACCGACACGCAGGGGGAGCTTCCCGGATCGGCCGACTCGAACGCTGATTTGCACAACAATTCCGTTGGCGCCCGCATCGGCGTGGATGTTCGACCGTGGTACGTGGCCGCGACCGGTGTCGGTGCCACCGCCAAGCACGAGAAGGAGCTAGAGGATAGGCTGATGCTGATGGTTGGCGGAGGTGTTCCCGGCCGTGGCCCCGCGGCACCTGAGAAGGGCCCTGCCTCCTACATCTCGGTGTGCACCCGCGATGGCTGGCTTATCATGATCGAACCGGGGAAGTGAGACGTGCGACGCACTGGGCGGCGACGGCGAAAGGTGTCCGTCCGGAGCTGGTCGGGCTTGGTGGCTGTTCCGCTGGCCTTGCTGCTCGTGGCGCTGGCAGGTGGATGCCAATGGTCTTCGCTCTCGGTCGTACATGTCACGATCTCGGACCCGGTCTGGTCGAACGACGGCTGGGTGTATTACCTGCGGGAGGAGGCTTCCGACGGCAGGCAGCTGTGGCGGCAGCGGCCGGCGCAGCGATCCGGGGAGCTTGTTTTGGACCAGGCTGCCGCCAAATCCGTCTGCCTCGACGGTGCGTTCAGTTTTCTCCATCGGTCGCCCGCTGGTGGGCTGAGAGTGGCGGTGGAGTGCGACTCCGGCACTCGTACCGAGTTGGTTGCCTACTCCGACGGGAGGCACCAGCTTGAGCCGCATGCATCGGTTTCGTTCCTTGGAGATGTTGCCCTCGTAGAGGGTGAGGCGACCGGCTATGCGGAGGTGCCACGCGAGTGTGGCATGGCTATCCAATCTCTCGTCGACGGCAAGCTGGGGGACCTTGACGCACTCATCACGGTGGATGGAAAGTCGCTCAATATTGGCGGCGGGGGCGATGACTGTAGCTCAGTCGTCTGGGTGCAGTCGCCGGCGGTTGCTCGCGGAAAATTGTTCTTCTTGGTCGCGTCGAACTCGTTCGGCAAACTGCCGGTGACGACATCGGATGTGTTGGAGGGGTTCACCTGGCAGCTCGTGCAGTGGGATCCAAAAAGTGGGTCAACGCAGTTTGTCGCCGAAATCCCTGGCATCGCCGACCTTGCAGCGAGCGGTCAAGAAATTATTGTGGCGGTCCATTCTCGGGGCAAGGGAAATGGGGTGTGGTCCATCGACGCCGCCAGTGGCAAGATGTTGCAAGTCGTGGATGGCGAAGAGGCCTATCATCCCAATTTCTCACCCGATGGCAAGGATTTCGTCTACGTCGAGGACCTTGGCCGCCTGAGGTTTGGGTCGCTTCCTGTCAATAAGTAATGCTCACGACCAGCCGCCACCCGCACCCGTCGGCGAAACTCGTCATCGATCGCGTCCCCCGTCCCGCTCTTCCGCCACGTCGTGAACCAGCGATGCGCCGCATCCGGCGGCGCCAGATCGCGAGGCATCATCCGCCACGGACAGCCCGACTGCAGCACACAGAAGACCGAATCCAGGATCAACCGATCGCCGTACTTGCGGAGCTGGCTGCCTTTACGCAGGTCTCGTACCGGCATCAAGGGTGCGAAGATCGTCCGCATCGCATCGGTCAAGCTCGACGGATAGCATGAACGGGCGTCATCCCCGCCGCAGTTGAAGTTGCGCACACAACGCGATCATGGCGGGGATGATCCATTTGTCGAGCACCCGCCATCGACATGTCTCGCCGTAACGCAACGCCCATACCGTTTACCCGACAGTCTCTCAGTCATGAACCTCTATTCCCCAGAGGGTGGTGTGACCTTCTATCCCTTTGCGGTTGGCTGATCTGGGCCCATACCCCGATGGGGTGATGTCGCGTTAGCACGCTCGTGAGTGGAAGTGCAGCGTTTCCGAATGATCTGACCGATGAGCAGTGGGCGGTGGTCGGGCCGTTCCTGCAGGCATGGAAGGACCGGCGTCCGTCGGTGTCGGGGCATCAGGGCCGTAACGAGCTACGGGAGATCGTTAACGCGTTGCTCTCAGGTTCTGTCAATCCCCTGGAACCGTGGAGGACTCGGTTATGCGGCCTGGTTCTCCAGGACGTATGTAGTTGATCGTTCGTAGTCGATCGGTGAGCGTCCGTTGCAGACGGAATGGCGGCGTCGGCGGTTGTAGAAGTCGGTGATCCAGGTGGCGATCTTCAGCCGGGCCTCGGTACGGGTGCGGAACTGGTGACGGTGGACGTACTCGACCTTGATGGTGGAGAAGGTAGCCTCGGCCACGGCGTTGTCGAAACACGACCCGACCCGGCCCATCGACTGGCGTACCTTCCAGCGGGCGCACGCCCGGGCGAAGTCGGCCGAGCAGTATTCGGCTGCCCCTGTCGCTGTGAAAGATCACCCCTGCGACGTCACCGCCGCGGGTGACCGCGGCCATTTTCAACGCGGCGACGACCAGGCCGGCGTCGTGGCGTTCGCCCATGGCGTAGCCGAGGATCCGTCGGGAGTGCAGGTCGATGACGGTGGCGAGGTAGAGCTTGCCCTCCTGCGTGGCGATCTCCGTCATGTCGCCGCACCAGGCCACGTCCGGCGCGGGCGCGGTGAACTGACGCTTGACCAGGTCCGTGGCGGCCGGCCGTTTGCCCTACTGGGTGCCCGTTCTGGTTCGGCGGCTGAGCTTCTGGTCGGTCATTGCGGGGTTGGTTGGTCGTGCCGGAGCAGGACAGCGTAGCCGGCGGCAAGGACGATCGCGACCGTTAGACCGGCACCGCATGCCTGGGTGACGGCTAGGAATACCATTCGCTGGGGGGGGCCACGTCCTCGACGGCGGCCAGGGCGGCACCGCCGGTGGCGGCGAGCCCGATGACCAGCCAGGCGGCCACCACGAGTACCCGATTGGCGGTCGGCCGTTGCTCAGGTACCGGCGACTGCCTGCGCCACCATCGGAGCAGCCAGACCACGACCACGACGGCGCCGACGATGGTGCTCACGCGCTGTATCCAGCGATAGCCCGGCGTGCCGAGGTGCGATTCAGCCAGCCAGCCGATGTGAGCAGCACCCCACATCCCGTCGTGCGTGAACGAATCCCACAGCACGTGCGTCAGCGCACCGATCACCAGGGAACCGACCAGCATCGCCGCGTAGCCAACCGACCATCGACGCTGAGACCCGGGCGAAGGTAGGCGTTCGCGCAGTCGAGCCGGCGAGATGGCGGTCAGGAAGCGGGCCAGCAGCCCATGCCAGAGGATCAACGCCCCAAGACCCAGCACCACGTCGACGCTGAGGACGCCGACGAGTGAGTGGGTCAGGGTCGCCTTCACCGGCAGCGGAAGATAGTAGGGGACATCAGGAGCCATGCTCCCAATCGCCAGGGCCGATGGCACCAGCCATGCTGACCGTGTCAACGGCAGCACAGCCGCGACGTGACTCCCCGTGAACGGCACCTCCGGCCCGCCTCCCTCGGTAGAATCCTAGAGACACCCAGCCGTAATCCACCAACCTCTGCCGCTGGAAGGGTTCAAGCGCCACCAACGGGAGTCGAAGCAGAAGCAAAGCGTCACCGGTGAGCTGATCGAGGCCGGCATCGGCGACCTGCCACTCAACGAGCAGTGGCTCCTCGAACTGGCCGAAGACGACAACTGGGAGACCTCCGCAGTCGCCAGCGCTCTCTCCAGGCGGGAGTGCCGTTATTTCCAGTCCCCCAACTGGCGCTGCCCGGCCTGGACCTGGTGCCGCTCGACGGCCTGCACAACTGACCATGTAAGGAATCGGCTTCACCGACGAGATCAGCGACGCCGACATCGACGCCATCGTCGCCGAAGCCCGGCATCGCTGCGCCGGCCTACCACCTTTGGATCTGTCATTCGGCCCGGTAGACCCCGACGCCGAAGGAATCGGCCTGCTCGTCCGCCCCTGGGACCGCGTCGAACACCTCCGCGCCACCATCCGGGACGCCATCGGCGCGGTGTGGCCCACTGTCCCCGAGCCCGCGCAAAGGTTCCGGCCGCACGTCACGATTGCCTACAGCGGCTCACCAGCACCAATCGAACCGATACGTGCCCGGCTGGCCGAACTCCGTCACCGGCCCCCGGTGCAGGTGACAATCAGACAGGTGCCGTTGATCGCGCTCCGACGGGAGAACCACACCTACCGATGGACGACAGTCGCGACGGTGCCCTCGGCCGAGTGACATCGGCTTGTCTTGACGGCCCACAGACCGTCCTGCCTCAGCCAGCTGCTGCCGTACTCCGCAGCAACGAGTCGTACGTGTCCGTTATGCGCGTCACCGTCACTCCGAGCGACCGGACCAGGCCGTCTAGACGTTCCTGCGCGGCCCGGCCGGACTCCTCGGTGCCGATCAACGCCTCTACCTCTACGAACGTGCCCAGCCCTTCGACGGCGTCCAGACATAGCGACACCTCACCCCACCGGCCGGTGCGGCGCCTCTTGACGATCTGTACCGTCGGTGTGAAGCCCATTGTCACCAGCGCGCCGTGCATCTGCTCCCGGTCGGCTACCACGGTCTCGTGTTCCAGGCAGGCCATCTCGTTGTCCACCGGCCGCTTGACGGTGAACAGGTGCCGGCCGTCCTGGGTGCGCAGCCGCGCGAACGGCACCCCGATCTTGCTCATGCCGTACCGCCACGCCGAAGGCGCGTATGCCTGATCGTCCTGACGTACCGCGTCGGACAACACAACTCCGTGAGCTGTCAGAGCCGCCAGCAGCGCCGTCTCGTCGCTCACGCGATATTTAACCTCGACTTCATGCACTGCTTCCGGGACAGCGGTCAGGCCGCAGCAGCCTAGTCGCCGCCAACCCGCCGGTTGGCAGGCGCGCCGCCCGAGCCGAGTCGGCCGGCTCCGGCGGGGTGGCGGGGCTCCCGGTCCCTACAGGATCCGGCTACTGTGACAACACCCCGTACCCGCGCCTGTAGGAAGCCAGCCCTATGTCCAGCGCGCCGCAAGAGGTCCGCGAAGCCCGCCTCGCGCTTGGGCGCAAGCTGGCAGGGTTGCGTAAGGCCGCCGGCTACACCCAGAACAGCCTGGCACCGTTGACCCTGTACGGACGCAGCACCGTCGCCAACGTCGAGCTGGGCCGACAAAGCGTGGGCCGGGACTTCTGGGTCCGCTGCGACCAGATACTCGACACCGGTGGTGCGCTCGCCGCCGACTACGACCGGATGCAGGCCCGCGCCCGACAGCTGGATCGCTTGTCCGCCCTTCGTGGTCTGCCGTGGCCCTCTGGTCCGGACCACGCCGACGGTGAAGACGTCGACGGGCGATCGCCTCTTCGGGGCCGCAGGCCGGACGCTTCGCGGCCGGAAGGTGGTCTGCTCGCGGCAGCGCATACGCTCGGCCCAGCGGGGCTTGCTCTCGATGACCTCGACCGGTTCCATGCCGTGGGACGCGATGCCCCCCGCTACCTGGATGCCGACTTGGTCCGATACCTCGACAACGGACTGGACCGATGCGCCACCGACGACGGGGTCCACGGTCCACGGCACGCGCTACCGGGAGTGCTGGGCATTGTGGCCCTGGTCCAGCACTGCGCACGCGATGCGAAGCCGCAGGTGAGGCAGCCGCTGCTCGCCCTCGGTGCCCGGGCGGCCGAGTTCGCCGGCTGGCTGTACCGAGACTGCGGTCAGCCGTCCCCAGCGGACTACTGGCGCGACCGGGCAGCGGAGTGGGCCATGGAGGCCGCCGACTTCGCGATGCCGGGCTACGTGCTGATCAAGAAGAGCCAGTCAGCATGGGACGACCGTGACGCGCCCAGGATGCTCGGACTGGCTCGGGCGGCGCGAGAAGGGCCATGGCGACTCCCGGCGCGCGTCATGGCGGAGGCCGTGCAGCAGCAGGCTCGCGGTCTGGCGATGCTCGGCACCGGTCAGCGGCAAGTCGACGACATGCTGAAGGAGGCCCGCGACTTCCTCGACCTCGCCGCCGAGGACCGAACATCGTTGGCGGCTCACTACGACACCGTTCTATTCAAGGTGCAGACGGCGATCTGTTATGGGGAATCCGGACGCCCGGAGCAAGCCGTCGAAATCTACGGGTCGACGTTGACGCCTACCGTGTTCTCCGCCCGCGATCTCGCCTACTTCTCCACGCTGAAGGCTCAAACCCTGGTGGCCGTACATCGTCTCGACGATGCGGCGCTTGCCGCTACCGCGGCGATCGGCGCGGCCGCGGCTGCGGGATCGGCCCGTACTCTCCGAGAGCTGTTCCGCCTGCGCCGTCGCCTTCAACCGTGGCGCGCCCGCCCAGCCGTACACGGTTTTCTGCGGTTGATGGATGCGGTGTAGTCAGGACAACCACTCGGTGATTGACTGGATCGCTGCGGCCTGCCAAGCCTGGGTTTGCGGTTCCAGGTACTGGGGATCGTCGTGCGCCGCGATCCCGTGCTGCGCTCCTTCGATCTCGATCAACTCGGCCGGGCCCGCCAGTTTCTCGATGAGGTCGCGGGAACTCTGCACGGGGATGAACGTGTCACCGGTGCCGTGCAGCACCAGCGTCGGAACCTTGATCTGATCGACCGCTTGATCGGGTCGCAGGTAGAACACCTCGTTCAAGAGCGGACGACCGAGCTTGAACGTCGGCGAGTGCGGCAGGAAACCCTGTTGCAACAGCTGGCGTCCAGCATCGTCGTCGATCCGGTCGTCGGTCCAGTACGGCTTGTCGTCAATGAAACGCTTCTTGTAGTTGATCAAGGGGTTGATCAGAACCAGCTTCGCCAGCGACTCCGGATACCGCGCGGCGTAGAAGCCGCAGATGCCACCGCCGAAGCTGGCACCGAGCAGATGCACCGGCGTCGAGCCGGCGAGGGTCCTGGCATGTGCCAGCGCGGCGCGGATGTCGTTGAGCACGCCGGAGATGGTCAGATCCTCCTGACGCCCTTCGCTCTCACCGTGGCCCCGCAAGTCGAACCGCAAGGACGCGATACCGCCCGCGGCCAGTCCGTCCGCCAAGCGGGCGAAGAAACCGCCCTCTTCCCGGGTGACACCGCCGCCATGTACGAGCACTGCGACCGAAGTCGATGGCGTCGCTGGCGCTACATATGTCCCCGCCAGCCGGAGCCCGTCGAGGCTTCGGAAGGCTACGGGCTGCGCGGGCGCTGTCGAAGATGACTCACCGAGCACGTCGTGTCCTCCGTCTGGCAAACGGCCTCGTCCGAGAGAGTACCGGCGTCCGGCTGGAGTATTAGGACGTCTCTTGTGCTGGTAGTGGGCGTCTGTGCTGATCAGTGGCGGGCAGGTCAGCAAAGGGGGTCCATCGGGTGTGGTCGTCGCCGGTAGTGATTGTGTGGAGGCGTAGGGCGAATTCGTCGGCGATGCCGGGGCTGCTGTTAAGGAGTGGTACGGCTGCGGTGATCATTTTGAGTTCGCGTGCTTCGCGGAGCAGTGGCCAGTGCGGGTCGGTGGTGATGTCGTAGCCGTAGGCGGTGGCGAGGCGTTGGTGTTGTCCGGCGCGGTGGAAGCGGGCTTCGCCGACGGGGACGGCGACGAGGTCGACTTGCCAGGGGCCGAGGCTGGTGGCGTCGAAGTCGCATAGCACGGTGTTGCCGGTGGCGTCGCGTAGGAGGTTGCTGGGGTGGGCGTCGCCGTGGATGAGCCCTGGGCTGATGTTGTCGCGGAGGGAATTGATACGCGGGGTGAGTCTGTCGCACCAGGCCAGCAGGAAGTCCCGGTGGTAGGCAGTGAGTCCTTCGGCGTCGGTAATGCGGTGCCGGGCGTCGCCGATCGGGTCCCACAGCGGCAGGTCGATCGGTGGACGGGGCAGGCGGTGAAACTGCCGCAGGACGGGGCCGAGGTCATCGACGGTCGGTGGGGGTGGTTTTGGGGGTAGGTAAGTCCACACGGTGGCGGCGAGCCCGTCGACGATGAGGGGCTGATCGACGCCGGGGACAAGACGAATGGTCGGTGCGTTGGTGTCGGCGAACCAGGCGCCGAGGGCCGCGACCTTGGTCGCGCGGTCGAGGAGCCGTCGGGTGCGGCTGATGCGGACAACGATGCCTGCGGTGGGCAGAGCGAAGACGGCGTTGTTGGCGAGGTGCAGCAGGCGGGCGTCGTCTGAGGTCACACGCAGGTGGTCGGCGATGCGGTGCAGGGCGGCGGTCATGGCCTCGGCGGTGAACCGTCCGAAGGTGGGGTCAGTCATGCGGTCACGCCGGTCACGTTGTTCCTGCGCTCCTGGACGGCCGAATCTGAGTGCCCTGCATGACCGGCGTGTGGACAACGCTGGGTTGTTTCAGTACCTGTGTGAGGGACAATTCGGTGTTGGTCGCGATACTCGCCGTGGCATCGAGTGGTAGCAGTAGTTCGCTCGACGAGTATGCGGCTAATTCGGTGCACAGCGCGTTTAGGTATCGGACGTAGGGCGACGACAGTTCTTCACGCTTCGACAGCCGGGTGAGGATGACGTCTAGTCCGTTTGGTCGCTTCGGTGGCCGAAGCTCTATGGACATGAATGCTTCGACAGTTGAGAGGTGGCGTACGTGCTGTTCGAGTCGCGTACGGTGCTGGTCGGTGGTTGGATCGGGTAGTTGGGGGTTGTCTGGCGCGGGGATTCCGGTCTTGTGGTGGGCCAGGGCGGAGCAGATCACCGTCTTGGGGCCACGGTCGACGAGTATGACGTCGTGAGCGCGGCGGGTTCCGGCTGTCGTGATCAGCGATTCGATTCGGCGTGTCTTGGCTTCGAGTAGCGCCTGGGCGATCTGAATGCCTGGTGTTGTCCGTACCCAGGGAGCGAAGTGCTCTGGTGCGGACAGGTCGTTCAGGTAGGTCCACAGCGGCGGCTGGTGGGTGTTGCCGCTTGGCGTTGGTAGGCGAAGTCGCGTAGATGGCCGATATCGGCGGCCAGGTTGGCGGTGTGGGGCACTTCCGGCAGGGACGCTGCACGGGTGCCGGCCACGATCGGGACGTCGATGTGGGTTCGGCGCAGGACGGCGTGCAGCTTCATGGTGTGCAGCCGTTCGAGTCCATTGGCACCGTCTCTGTCTGGGTGTGAGAGGTGAAGTGAGATGCGTATGCCGGCTTGGTGGCTGAGTTCGTCGGCGAGTTGGCGCAGGGCGATGGCGGGCGGGGATGCGGGTTCGAGTCCCCAAGCGATGAGGTCGAGGTCGCTCCAGCCTTCGATGAAGTCTCCGCGTGCGGCGGAGCCGCAGAGGGCGACACCGGCATCGGGGTTCTTGGCTAGCAGGGCGTTGGCAGGTTGGCTGAAGTTCCATACCGTTTGGCTGAGGGTGTCGCTGTAGTCGAGCGGGCCGCTGCGGCGCCAGGCGATGATCTCGTCGGCCCGTCGGACGTACTCATGGAAGCTGGCATGGCTCGCGGCGGTCAGCGCGTCGGGCAGGTCGTGCCATTGGGCGGCGACGAACCCTTCGGTCTGCCGTGCGGTGGCGTTCGTGTCGGTGGTGGCGAAGAGGAACCAGTCGACGGTCTTCTGTGCTGGCGTGCCGTCGCGGTCGGTGAAGTGGTACGCCTCCTGTCCGAGGTAGGCGACGTAGCGCATGTCGTGCAGTGCGGCCTCTTCCGATACTTCTCGGGCGGCGGCGATCAGCGGTGACTCTCCCGGTTCGATGCGCCCTTTCGGGGCGACTACCTGGCGCTCGCCGGTGGTACGGATCTGTTCCAACAGCAGCATCCGCGGATGTTGGAGGTCTGCGCAGACGACGATCGCGCCGGCGGAGGCGTACAGCCGTGTCATGAGGGTTCCGTTCTCGTGATGGAAGGGCAGGTCGCGGCGTAGACGTCGTCCAGCGTCGCCGTGAAGTGGGCGAGGTCGTGGCGATTGTCGATCCAATGGTCGGCGATCTGCCGCCAGCGGGACAGTTGCTCGTTCACGCGCTTCCGAGCGTCTTTGGCCTTGATGAGAGCGCGGGCCGCAGTGTGGTCGATGTTGATGGCCGCCGCCAGGCGCTTCACGCGCAGTGGCTCGGCTGCGGTGATGAAGACGATGGCGGCGGGACCGGGCCAGGATGCCTTCGTCGCGTGGGCGAGTTCAGCGTCGATGAAGCTCTCCACCACGGCCACGTCGGCCGCCTCGGTGCGGGCACGATCGTGAAGGGCCGACAGGAACTCGCCCGTGCCGAAGCCTTCACGAGTCGTGACTCCCTCGTGCCGTACTTCCGCGCCCGAGGCCAACGCCAGGAGGATCGTACGGATCTTGATCCGTTGTGCGCCGCGCTGCGCCAGGTGGTTGCCGGCGGTGGACTTGCCGCTCTCGCTGGTGCCGGCCAGCAGAATCAATCCAGGCGGTGCGGTCTGGGCTGTCACAGCGACTCCACCACGTGCGTGACGGCATCGACGCTGGCGGCGAGATCGGCCGGCGATCCGATGCCGACCCGGAAGGCCGGTACCCGGGACAACCTGTCGAGCACAGTACGAGGCGGCGCGCACAGTTGCGTTCTGCGGCTCAGTAGCGGGTGCCCGGAGGCGTACCGGACCTGGCTCGGGTTGCTCAAGATGCTGACATGATCGAGGCTGGGATCGATCAGTTTGGCGAGATGGTCGGTGACCGCGCTGGTCAGCAGGACGCCAGTCTGGGCGGGGTCGATTTGTTCCAGCTTTCCGGCGGGGATCCCGCTGTCCGGCACGATGATGAGCGTCAGGCTCGCCGCGGTCTTGGCTGTACTGACGGGTGCCAGCTCGTCTGGGAAGAGGAGACGGCGGTCGGGGTGTTCAGGTGCCAGGTACGGAGCCATGTCACCGCGTACGTGCCAAGGCAACCGTGGTGCCGGGGTGACGACGCTCTCCTCGCGGTCACAGGTGACGAAGGTGAACTCATCGACGAGCAGAGCGCAGCCGGCCTTTGCCAAGCCCAACGCCAGTGACGTCTTGCCCTGCCCGAGCCCACCGTCGAGGACCGCGACAGCCCCACAGTCACCGGTGGCGGTCACAGCGCTGCCGTGCAGCAGCACGCATCGGTCGGCGGTGCTCAGCAGGGCCAGGCACCGCGCCCCGGCCTGCAGGATCGCAATCTCCAGGGCCGTTGGGGATACCGTCGTCATGCTGGGGACAACGAGCGACATGCTGCCCGTCTGCTCATCGACCACCAGTTCCGCCTGCTCCCCCTCGACGATGCGCATCTGATACCGAACGGGCGTCGGTACGCCATCGATGCTGATCCGGTCGATGAATCGCTGCAGGTGCGGTTGACGTACCGCTGTTGCGTCGAGGTGAAGACGCTGGTCACCGAACTCCAAGACCTTCACGGCATGTCCTCGGAGGGTTTGCTCAGCAGCAGCCAGGTCGAGTAACCGCGGTGACGGTTACGAACCGGCGACAGGTGCCCGGCAATGAGTCCCGCCTCGTCGGTCACCTTCATGTGCCTGGCGAGCCCGACGTCGCTTACCAGGTGGCGTAGCTCCTTCACAGTGGTGAGGTGTGCGTAGCCGGGTGCCGCACCGGACGCTTTGTTGGCCAGGTAGATGATGTCGCGCGGTGGCAGCGGCAACGAGCCGCGTCGCCCTTGGCCGAGCCACTTCAGGTGTCGTGCTGCCGCGTCCAGCCGGTTGGCCCACCGCAGCAGCCCGAACCGTCCCGGGAAGTACCAGTTGAACACCTCGATGACGACCTTCCCGCCAGGTGCGCACACTCGCCAGAACTCGCGGAGAGCCGCCTGCCGCTCGGCGACGGTCGGCAGAGCGTTGAACGAGAACCGTAGGCACCACACCTGGTCGAAGTTGCCGTCCGGGAACGGGAGACCCGCCATGCTGGCCTCGACGTACGTCGCCAACGGGGTTAATGCGCGTGCCGCGTCCAGGGCCGCACCGTTGATGTCGACACCTGTGATACTGCCGCCCAGAGTGGTGACGGCGCGCGTTACCCTGCCCGCTCCGCAGCCGACATCCAGAATGCGGCTTCGGTGTCCATACCGGGAGAACAGCCTCTCTTCGCATGCACGGAGCAAGGCCGTGCCGTAGAAGGTCGTCTCGCCTGCGTAGTGGACCGTGTTGAGCGCTCGGATCATGTCGCCGTAGCCGACCTCGTCATAGCGCGAATCGAGATCGTCGCCCGTTGGCCCGAGCTTGCTGCCGGCTGCGAGCCCGCCAGGGAAAGGGGCAACTCCCGCCACAGGCGAGTCTTCTGCCGCAAGGTTCGAGCGAGTCCGGTCCACGTGGGGAACGGCTTTGCGGAGTGGTGTAGTCATCCGGGACCTCCTACAGCTAGCGGTAGATGATGGCGAGGCCACCGACTGCCGCATCGACGACAGCGGTGCTCACCTGTACCGATCGGGTGGTACTCGCGGACGATGGCGGCTAGGAATGCCGTCAGGGCACCGGGTTCCTGGCCGGCGTGATGGCCACGAACTACAGCGCCAGACCGGGCTCCGCACCGACCACATGAGATGGGCGGGTGACAGGTTGAACGCTGCCCGGCTCGACTCCAGAACCGTTGGTCGTGCGGCCTCCCATTTGTTGATCAGCCTGGACCGCGAAGAAACCCGCAGCACGTCGATTCCCGGCGAACCTTGTCTGGCTGGTACTCATGCCGCTCCGTGCCTGCCTGTCGTCATTAACTCCGGCGCTGATCGGAATTCCTCAACCTGGCTGCTATGGATGTATGGCGAACCACCAGCATGATGCGTCGACTGCGGTAGACCAATCCCTGCATGTGTTCCATAGGCGTCCATAGGACTCCACGCATGGTGGGGAGTTGCAGTGGAAGGATCGCTACGCGGGTGACGGCTCCGCGCGTTGAGCTGCGAGAAGGCAGCCTGCGACGATCGCGGCCAAGCCGACAACGGCAGTGGCTGTGAGTTGCTCGCTGAGAAACACCACGCCGAACAGGACGGCGAAGGCGGGCGATAGGTAGAACGCTAGTGCTGCGCGGGCTGGACCGGTGCGGGCGATCAAGGTGTAGAAGAGCACGAGGGTCATACCGGTACAGACGACGCCGAGGAAAATCACAGCCGCCACTACGTCAGAGCCGGGGAGACGATCAGGCAGCGTTAGAGTGGCCGGTGTGATCATCGCGGCGCTCGTGACAAGCATTGCCGAGGTGGCAACGCCGAGCGGCGGAGCGGCGGCATGGCGTCGGTGGATCATGATGGCGCCGGCGGCGTAGCACAGCGCGGCGACCAGAACGAGTACGCCACCGAGGAGAGCCAGAGGGCCACCGCGGAGGTCAATGCCGAAGAGCAGAGTAAGTCCGACGAATCCGATGGCGAGGCCGACGGCACCCTTCCAGCCCTGGGGACGTTCGTCGGGGGCGTACCGGTAGGCCAGCATCGCGACGAACAACGGCTGCGCGCCGACCAGAATGCCGGCGATACCAGCGGGGACGTACTGCTGTCCGTAGGTCAGCAGCAGCAGCGGGATGGTCGACTGCACCAAGACGGTTTCGATGATCGCCCGTGGCCGCCGCCAAAGATCAGGTAGTGCGTTGCTCCGGATGGCGAGTGGTACTAGAAGAAGACAGGCGAGCAGGACACGTCCGAGAACAACGACCGTGGGTGACAGGCCACGCAGCGCCACCTCGATCAACGGGTAGACCGCACCCCACAAGGCGGCGAGGATGATGAGCTCGACCCAGCCCCTTCGGTTCACCTGTGACTCGCGCGGTATGCCCTCAACACGCCTTCAGTTAAGCAGCACCTGACGGTAAAGGCTCTGCACGCAGTCGATGTTGGTCCACGGCATGAGATCGATCAGCAGCTCACGGAGGCGCTTGCGGTTGCGCTCTGAGCCGGTGCGTCGGGCAAGGGTGTCGGCCTGGCTCGCCGCGTCGCATGCTTGCTCGACCTGGCCCATTTGAACGTACGCGACGGCGAGATCGATCAGGGTTCCGGAGCGCTCCCGGACGAACGCGGGCGGCAGGAGCGTAAGAGCCTCGTACAACGCCCGAGTGGCCTCCCGAGGTTGGCGCAGACGGGCCAGGCACCGGCCCTTCAGCCGGGCAGCGTGACAGTCGGCGTTGTAGAAGCCCAACCACACCGGGGATGCGTTCGCATCGACACCATCGAAGACCCTCTCGGCCTGGGCCAGCGCTACAAGGCCGAGCTGTGGTTGACCAAGGAGCCCATGTGCTTCCCCAGTCGCCTCGTGTAGCCACGATCTAACAGCCGCAGGGCTGCCGTGGCCAGCCACGCTCTGGGCCGTGTCGAGCACACTGAGTGCGGCCTTGCCGTCACCGGCATGCAAATGGATATAGCTCATCACGCCAAGGCCGTAGGCGTGTAGCGCGCGGTCGTTGGTCTTTTCAGCAAGCGACACGGCCAGCCGACAGTAGCGCTCGGCCTGGTCGTACCTCTGCGCGTCGATGGCGAGCCAGCCAGCCAATTGGGCGGCGTCCCCAACAGCGCGCAGCAACCGGCTGTGAGTCCTGCTGGTGGTTGTTCGGTTGCTGACCTCAAGCATTCGGCGCAGGTGGGTGGCAATGTCTGCGCTAACCCGGCCGGAGCCCTCTCGATAATCGATAAGGCGATAGGTGTCCGTCAGCATCTCAAAGTTCTCGACGACCCGCTCGGTAACCCGACTCAGGCTCTTGCCTGCAGGCGGAAGCGCGTTAACTGTCGAAACTGAACCGAACCCGTTCACCTGCGTGCCTGATTCGCCTAGGCGCATGTCCGTGGCGTCCAAATGGCTGTAGTCCTCGCCGCCGAGTAGTTCGCCAGCAGAGCACCGGTAGAGAAACGCCAACCTGTTCAACGTGTCCAACGATGGTGTCCGGCCCGCCGGGCCCGGCCAGATCTCCCAGTAAGAGACCTGCTTCGCGGTCTTCGGGGCGTCAGCGTCGGGCCACTGCTCGTTCCAGCGCTGCGCCACGTCCGCCTGGGTCAACCCGTGAGCTAGACGGAATGCTACTCGTGGGTTGAAGCCGTATCGCTGCTGCCAGTGTGAGGCTATCTGCCGATAGGTCCAGCCGCTGGCGCGGAGTTCGTTGGCCTCTCGTTGGTAGCTGCGTGCGCTTCTGGCCATTCCCACCTCCACGGCGTGTCCTGCCCACATTGGCTAGCACTTTAGCGATCGCCGCTGCTTTTTCGGAAGCCGGTCAAGCCTGTACTCCACGTTTGCCGGGGAGGACTGAGTGAATTTGCATCCCGCCATCGGTGGTCGATCTTTTCGGTCCCGGATACGACCCTCGATTACGGCGCAGATCTTGTGCTGGCGGCACCGGGTGACTTGTGGGACGACGCCGCCTGGACCGCAGCACTACTGGGCAGGCCAGCGCCGTCATACCCGGATCAGACCTGGAAAGGACCGTTGTGCGTGTTGCTCGGAGGCTGGCGCTGTTGCTGGCCATCCCGCTGTCCGCGACTGTGCTTTTTGCCGCGTGGGGTGTGACGTCGACGGCGCGGCAGGCGGTGAGCGCTGATCGTCTCCAGGTGCTGGTGGCGGTGTCGTCCGCTGTCGGTGAGGTGCTGTACGAGCTTGATCGGGAGCGTCAGGTCGCGGTGTCGGTGGTCTCGGATGCCGGTGGCGGGTTGAACGCGGTGCTGGAGCAGAGCGCGGTGTCCGACCGTGCGATTGACGCCTACCGGCAACGCCGTGCGGAGCTCGACATGTCGCGGCCTGCGGTTGGGCGGCTGGTCGGTCCGTTGGATGAGCAGTTGCTGCTGCTGCCGGCGTTGCGGGAGCAGGTCAAGGCACGGTCGACGTCGTTGACGGCGGTACTGGTGCGGTACCGGGCGGTGATCGCGTGTGGCTTGGCGGTGCGGGAGGCCGTGGGTCAGGTGGGCGGCGCGGACGGTGTGCTCGCCGACCATTTGCGGGTGGCGGCGGCGTTGTCGCAGGCATCGGAGTACGCGGGTGTCCAGCAGGCGGCGGTGGCGGTGGGTAGTGGCCGGGTGGTGTCGCAGGCGGTGCAACGGGACCTGGCGGCGACGCGGGCCGGGTTCGACGAGGCGCTGCTGGTGGTGTCGCAGCGTTCGCCGACGCGGTGGCGGGCATGGCTGGATCAGGCCTTGACCGGCGAGCAGGTGCTCACCGCGCAGCGTATCGATGACGGGATCGCGCGGACGCAGGTCGGTCAGCGGCTGCGGGTCGCGCCTGGCCGCTGGTCGGCCGCCAGCGGTGAGCGCCGGGACCGGTTGCACCAGGTGCAGTCTCGTATCGATGACGACATCCTGGCCGAGGTCGGGCGGCAGCGGACGCGGCAGTGGACGGCCAGCGGCGTGCTGTCCGGGGTGGCGGCGGTGCTGCTCGCGGTGGCGGCGGTGTTCGCGTGGTGGCAGGGCCGGGTGTTGGCGCGGCGGCTGCGTGGAGTGCGTGACGCCGTCACCGGGATGGCCCGGGATGAGCTGCCCGCACTGGTGCGCCGGGTGGAGTCGGCTGATCCCACCGATCCGGGCTCGGTACCGGTGCCACCGCGAGCTCTGGCGCCGGCGACGGTCCGCGACGAGGTGGACGAGGTCACTGCCGCTTTCGACAGCCTCGCGGGAACCACGTACCGGATCTCGACGGACCTTGCCCGGCATCGCCAGGTGGCGGTCGGCGCGGTGGAAGCGGTCGGGCGGCGGTGTCAGGCGATCACCAACCGGCTGCTGGGTGAGCTGGACCGCGCGGAGCGCGACGAGAAGGACTCCGCGACGCTGGAGACCCTGTTCGCGGTGGACAACCTGGCGGCGCAGCTGCTGCACGGCACGCAGAGCCTGCTGGTCCTGTCGGGCCGGACACTCGGGATGGCGTACGAGGAGCCGGCCGAGTTGGTGACGGTGGTGCAGGCGGCGCAGAGCCGGATCCAGGACTACCGGCGGATCGTCTTCGGGCTGGTCGACGACCGTGTGCTCGTGCCGCCGGCCTTGATCGACGATCTGGTTCATCTGTTGGCGTCACTGCTGGACAACGCCGCCCGCTACAGCCCCGACGACGTGTTCGTCTCCGGCCACCTGATGGGTAACAGGGCGATCCTGCAGGTCACCGACACGGGCAACGGCATCGCGCCGGACCTTCTCGACCAGCTCAACCGGGAGTTGGCGGCACCGTCACCGACGATCGGGGTGGAGCACATCCGCCGGCAGGGCATAGCCACGGTGGCGCTGCTGGCCGCCGCGCACGGGTTGCGGGTGCGGCTGCTTCCCGCGTCACCGCACGGCACGGTCGCCGAGGTCGAGATCCCCGCCGACAAGCTTCTCGTCCGGATCCCTGAACGCGTGGCGCTGCCGACCGGACCGATCGCCGGCAGACGCCCCCCAGGCGGCACCCCCGCCTCCCACATCGCTTTGCCCGCCACCGTCGCACCTCATCCCGGTGGACCTTCCCGCCGGCACGACCGGCCGGCGCCCGTGGACGCACCGACCCAGGCCCTGCCGCAGATCCCTGCGCAGCGGCCCGGCCCGGGCGGGCAGGAACCACCCATCTACCGGCAGGCCGGTGAACGGCATAGCCCATCCGCGTGGTTCGAGGAAGGCGGCACCGTGCACGTGTCCGCCGAGACCGTGCCGTTCGAGGGCGGTGCGACCACCTCGAACGGGCTACCCAAGCGGCAGCCGACCACCGCGTTCACGCCCGCCGTCCGGCCTGCTCCTGTCGCGGCGCGCTGCCGTCCGACGGCGGGCCTGGCGCAGACCGCAGATGCCTACCAGCGCGGCCTCGGCCGCCGTTCCCACCAGCCGAGAGAAGAACAACGATGAGCGACAACAACTTGAGTTTCCTGCTGAACAACAACGTGCGCGTGGTCGCCGGGGTCAGTCACGCCGTCGCGGTGTCGGTTGACGGGCTGCTGCTGGCCTGGACCGAGGGGCTCAACCGGGATGCCGCCGAACGCCTCGCCGCGGTCGCGGCCGGGCTGAACAGCCTGCTCAACGGCGCCGCCCGCGACTTCGACGCGGGCGCGGTGCGGGGCAACATCACCGACACCGACCGGGGCTACCTGATCCTGACCAGCCTGAGCCGGGGGGGCGTCGCTGCTCGTCCTGGCTCGCCGGGATGCGGACCTCGCGTTCGTCACCGGGGAACTGGAGCGCTTCGCCGAGCAGGTGGGTGACTCCTACCTGAACCCGTCGTTCGCTGCCGCGGCGGCCGGCGCACGATGACCATGCCCGCCAGGCCGGTCCGTCCGTCCACGAACCCGCCTCCAGGGTTGAAGATCGTGCTGACCGGGCCACTCGGGGTGGGTAAGACCACCCTGGTCGGGGCGGTGTCGGACATCGTGCCCCTGACCACCGAGGCCCGCATGTCGGCCGGTGGCGACGATGTGTCGCACCGTCCGGGCAAGGTGACCACGACGGTGGCGATGGACTTCGGTCGCCTCGCGATCAACGACGTCACGGTGTACGTGTTCGGCACGCCGGGGCAGGCACGGTTCTGGTTCATGTGGGACGCGATCGTGCGTGGTGCCGTCGGCGCGGTCGTGCTGGTCGACACCCGCCGGCTCGCGGACTCGTTCCGGCACCTGAACTACATCGAGAACCGGCGGCTGCCGTTCGTGGTGGCGGTCAACCAGTTCCCCGACACGCACGTCTACTCGCCGGGCGAGATCCGTGACGCGCTCACGCTCGCCGGTGACGTGCCGATCGTCGAGGTCGACGCCCGGGACCGCGACAGCGTCCGCCACCTGCTCATCGCCCTGGTCGAGCACGTCATCGCCACCACACAGGCCCCGGCCGGCGTCGCCTCCTGACCACCTAGCCCGCTTCACCTCTCAACAAATCGAAGGAGCACTTCATGCAACGTGCCCGTGCACGGCTGCGACACGCATTGGCCGCCGTCACCGCCACCAGCCTGCTCGCCACCGGTGTGGCGTGCGGCAGCGGCGCCGGCGACTCCGACCGGGTGCGGATCGGACTGCTGGTGTCGCTGTCGGGCATCTACACCAGCGTCGGGGAGGACATGCGGCGCGGCTTCCAGCTGTACCTCGACACCCACGACGGTCGGCTCGGCGGCCGTGACATCGACCTGGTCGTCGCCGACGGGTGACGGCCCCGCCACGGCCGTCCCCGCCGCCCAGAAACTCCTGGAACGCGACCGGGTGGTGGCGTTGACCGGGCTGGTCGGCGGCGCCACCGTCGACAAGGTCCAAACCCTCACCCACGAACGACGCATCCCCCTGCTCGGCGCGAACGCCCGCCCCGAATTCGCCCCCGTCGCCGACAAACCCCGCGACCTGTCCTACACCTGGCACACCTCCTACAACTCCGACGAGCCGGGTATCGCGATCGCCGCGCACATCAAGACGCAGGTCGGTGACGGCACGGTGTACGCGATCGGCCCGGACTACCAGGGCGGCTGGGACGAGCTACGAGGCTTCACCGACACGTTCACCACCCTCGGTGGGAAACTCGCCAACCCGGACGGGAAGACCGTGTTCACACCGTTCCCGGCCACGGAGAACTTCCTGCCGTACCTGAACAAGGCCGCCGAAACCCGACCGGCCGCCGTGTACACCTTCTACGCCGGTGGTCCGGCTGTCGCGTTCGTCAAGCAGTACCGGCAGTCCGCCCTCAAGGACGTACCGCTGTACGCGGCCGGATTCCTCACCGAAGGATCCGTGCTCGACGCCCAGGGCACAGCCGCCACCGGCATCCGCAACGTCCTCAACTACTCACCGACCCTGCCGCACGCGGCGAACCAGCAGTTCGTCGCCGCCTGGTCCGCCGCCGGCTACCCCGGACAACCGACCACGTTCGCGATGGCCTCCTACGACGCCGCCGCCGTCCTCGACCGCGCCCTGGCCGCCGTCGACGGCCCCGTCACCGGCGAAACACTCAACACCGCGATCGGGCAGGTGGGGCGGATCGACAGCCCACGCGGGGACTGGCAGTTCCACCCCACCGAGCACCGCCCGGTGCAGCGCTGGTACCTGCGCGAGGTCAAACCCGACGGACCGGTCCTGTCCAACGTGCTGCTGCAGGACCTCACCACCCTGCCCACCACCTGAGCCACCAGGGTTCACGAAGGGAGGTGCCGTGCACGTGGACACGCTCGCGGTCACCGTCGTTGACGGGGTCGCCTACGGGCTGCTCCTGGCCATCGCCGCTGCCGGGCTGACCGTGGCCTTCGGTGCCGGCGGAGTACTGAACCTCGCGCACGGCGTCCTCATCGCCGCCGGCGGCTACATCGCCGCGACCACCACCGCAGGCACATGGGCCAGCCTCGTCGCCGCCACCGTCCTCGCCACCGTCGCAGGCGCGGCCGGCGGGGGAGCCCTCGCCGCCGCCACCGCCGCACTGCGCGGACGCGGGCACCTGGATCAGGCGCTGCTGACCTTCGGCATCGCGCTGATCGGCGGGAACCTGCTGACCACGATCTTCGGCTCGGACGTGCTGCGGCCCCGCATGCCCGCCGCGCTGGAAGGCACCGTCATGGTGGCGGGGTACCGGTATCCGGTCGACCGGCTCGCCGTGCTCGCCGTCGCCGTGCTGGTGGCCGCCGTCGGCTATGTGGTGCTGCACCGCAGCCGCGCGGGTCGGCTGATCCGGGCCACGGTCGACGACCGGGCGATGGTCGCCGGGATCGGTGTCAACCCCCGTACCGTGGACGCCGCCGTCCTGGTGACGTCCGGAGCCTTGGCCGGGCTGGCCGGTGCCCTTGCCACCCCGATCCTCGGCGTCGGTCCCGGTACCGCCGACACGACGCTGCTACTGTCGCTGATCATCGTGGTCTGCGGTGGCCTCGGTTCGGTGCCCGGCGCTGTCACCGCCGCGATCGGGGTCGGGGTGGTGCAGACCGTCGGCGTGGTCACCGTCCCGACGGCAGCACCGTATCTGCTCATCGCCGCGATGACCGTGACCCTCGTGGCCCGCCGCCCCACTGTCCCGAACGGGGCGGCCTCATGAGCGCGTTCACCCAGGCGTTCGCCGCCGACCGGACGCCACCGCTGCTGAAGCGGGGTGCCACGGCCGCATTCGCCGCCGGGGCGGTTACGGCGGTGGCGATGTCACCGGCCTCATACCTGCACACCACCGTCGCCCGGATGCTGCCCCTCGCGCTACTGGCGGTCAGCGTCGCGGTGGTCACCGGGCACGCCGGCCTGCCCACCCTGGGCCAGGTCGCCCCCTACGCCGTCGGCGCCTACCTCACCGCCCGCCTCGCCCTGACCGGCATCGACCTCGCCGCCGTGCACCTGCTTACGGCAGCCATCGGTGGTGCGGTCGTCGCGGGCCTGATCGGGACGGTCCTGGTCCGGTACCGGGGCACGGTCTTCCTCATGTTGAGCCTCGCGGTCGCCGAGGTGACCGCGATCACCGCCGGGCAGTGGCGGGCGGTCAGCGGCGGCACCGACGGCCTCGCCGGTATCCCCGCACCCCGCCTCCTGCCCGGCCTACCACCGCTGCACGGCGACCGCACGGTCCTGCTCTACGCCGCGACGATCGCGGTGGCGGCCACCTTCGTGGCCGTGTGGCTGCTGCGCGGAGACCGGCGGATGTTGCTCACCGCCGCCCGGACCAACGAGGACCGGGCCCGCGCCAGCGGCCATCTCGTCTACGCCAACCTGTGGATGGTCCACACCGCCGCCGGAGGACTGGCCGGAATCGCCGGCGCCCTGCTGATCCACACCCACCGGTGGATCACCCCCGCCGATGTCGGCTTCGGCGTCGCCGCCCTGGCCCTGCTCGCCGTCGTCATCGGCGGCGCCCGATCCCTCATCGGCGCGGCCGTCGGGGCGGTGATCGTGCTCATCGTCCGCGACATCGTCGCCGTCGAGGTCCCCGGCCACGCGCCGCTGCTGCTCGGCACCCTGTTCGTGATCGGCGTGTACCTGCTGCCCGGCGGCCTGACCGCCCTACCCACCCGCCTCCGCCGCCAGCTGTCCGCAGGCCCGCACAGCGCGCCGCCCGCACCCGCCAACGCGAGCGTCAGGAGGACGTCATGAGAATCGTCCACCCCGTCGAACCGGACCAGCCACCCTCGCCGCGCAGCGGCCGCGATCCCGATCACGCCCACGGCAACGGACTGGTCGCCTCCGGTCTGCGCCACGCCTACGGGCCGCTCACGGTGCTGGACCTCGACACGTTCACCATCGCCCCCGGCGACCGGCACGCCGTCATCGGACCCAACGGCGCCGGCAAGTCCACTCTCCTGGGCGTGCTCGCCGGCACCATCCGAGCCCAGACCGGCCAGCTCACCTACAACGGCCACACCGTCACCCGACACGGCGCCGAATGGCGGGCACGTGCCGGCATCGGCCGCACCTTCCAACACCCCACCCTCTGGCCGGACCTCACCTGCCTCGACTGCGTGCGGATCGGCGGCTGGCACCATCGCCGCAACCCCGACCGCACCCCCATGGAGACGCTGCACCTGGTCGGTCTGGCCGACCACGCCCACCAACACGCCGGTTCTCTGTCGCACGGGCACCGGCGGATGCTCGACCTGGCCGTCGCGATCGCCGGCCAACCCCGGATCCTGCTGCTCGACGAACCCGCAGCCGGACTCACCGACACCGAAACCGGCCGCCTGATCGACGTCATCCACCGGATGCCCAGCTGGATCGCCGTGGTCCTCGTCGAACACCACATGGACGTCGTCGCCGCGGTCGCCGACTGGATCACCGTGCTGCACCACGGCCGCCGGCACACCGCCGGCCCCGCCGACACCGTGCGCGCCGACCCGCGCGTCGCCGCTCTCTACCTCGGCACCAATGGGGGTGGCCATGCTGCACATCCGTGACCTGACCGTCGCCTACCCCCACGGCGCCCCCGTACTCCACAACCTCACCCTCGACCTGCGCCACCCCGGCGTGCACGCACTGGTAGGCCCCAACGGAGCCGGCAAAACCACCCTGCTGCACACCCTCGCCGGCCACCTGCACCCCCGCGCCGGCACCATCCATCTCGACGGCGAAGACGTGACCGGCTGGCACCCCACCACCGCCGCCCGCGCCGCAGTAGCACTCGCACCCCAGGGCCGCCGGCTGTGGCCCTCACTGACCGTCGCCGAGCACTTCGCCGCCACACAGCCCACCGCAGGACGCGACGAAGCCTGGACCGTCGAGGAACTCCTGACGATGTTCCCGCCACTGGCCGCCCGCATGGGACACCGCGCCCACCAGCTCTCCGGCGGCGAACAACAGATGCTCACCATCGCCCGCGCCCTGCGCACCGCACCCCGACTGCTGCTGGCCGACGAACCCACCGAAGGCCTCGCCCCTACCGTCGCCGACCAGATCACCACCGTCCTGCAGGGCCTGCCCGCACGAGGCGTGACCGTCCTCGCCGCGCTTCCACACGCCAATGTGGCGGCGACGATCGCCGACACCATCCACGTCCTCGCCGCCGGGAAGCTCCTCGGCCACACCCACACCAGCACCGCGGCCAGCCACCTGCTGCGCCGACACCTCACCCTCACTGACCCCGGCGACGAGACCGCGGAGCCCCGCCAATGACCACCGACACCATCGCGGCGCGAAACGCGGCAATGCTGGTCGCCGTCCTGCTGCTGACCACCGCCGCCACCGTGGCCGCATCGCCTGTCCGGCCGGCACCCGCCACCGTCCCAGGGCCGTGCTCGATGCCGGTGTCACCGCACCTCGACATGGCCTCGTCCGCCGCCCCCAACGACCGGTCACCCGCCACCCGACTGGCCTACCCACAGCCGGCCCGCCCCACCCTGAGGGCTCTCGCCGACACCATCACCACCAGCCCGTGCGACACCATGCCAGGCCGCTACGACCTCATCCGCTACCGGCAATGGCGGGGCATCTCGTCTTCAGGGGAGCCGGGAACGGTGTGGGAAATCCTCCGATGGACTGCCGACGACCTCTCCGACGCGCAACTCGCCACCGAATACCCGCCCGGCCCCATGCCCGTGAGTAAGAACTGGTGGCACGCGGGCCACGTCCCTCCTCACATCCCGGCCGATCCCATCCTCAACCCGCAGCTGCCGTTCGTCGTACACGCTCTCCTGCGTCACGACGACGGCCGTTACTACACCCCCGCCGACGCCCTGCGGGCCGTCGCTGACCTCGCCTCCTGGCACACTCTGCGCCGCGCCGACCGGGCCACGGCCCTCACCACCCTGGCCCAATACAACGAACTCGTCGGCTACCGGCGGGTATCCCACCGCGCCGGCCGCGTCGGCGTCGGCATCACCGCCACCGACAACGAAGGACGGCGTGGCCTGCTCGTCGTGCATCCGATCACCGGCGACATCCTCGCCTACGAAACCGCCCGCCCCGACCCGGCCGGCGGCTGGCGGGCCATCAGCTACCGGCTCTTCCTCGGCCACAGCCGCGTCGACGCCCGCTGGTGGGAGCCACCCGGCCCACCACCGTCAGGCCCGCAACATCCACGGCGAACACGAAACGAACCGCATCTGCCCGCCACACCCTGCCTACCCATGCCCGAAGGAGATGCCCGGTGACCACCACGGCCTACCAGTTCCGCAACGCCCCAGCCCAGCTCGGCCCCCTGCAACAGGTCCTCGACCCCATCACCCGCCACGACCTCGCCAAGATCCCCATCCGACCCGGCTGGCGGGCCCTGGACGTCGGCGCAGGCGCGGGCTCGATCACCAGACACCTCGCCGACACCGTCGGCCCCACCGGCGCGGTCATCGCCGTCGACCTCGACACCGGCCTACTCGACCCCACCAACATCATCGACGTCTACCGCCGAGACCTCCGCCACGGGCTCGACCTGCCGATCACACCCGGCAGCCTGGACCTCATCCACGCCCGCTGCGTGCTGGAGCACCTCGACAACCGCACCGACCTGCTGAGGCAGATGACCGCGCTCCTACGACCAGGTGGGTGGCTGGCGGTCGGCGAGATCGTCTACAGCCCGACCGTGATCCACCGGGCACCCGCCGACGACGACCGTGACCTGATCCACCGGGTCATCCACGCCATCCTCGACATCCTCTCCGACGGCGGCACCGACCTGGACTGGGGCAACCACATCCACGCCCACCTGCTCGACGCGGGCATGACACACGTGCACAGCCACACCCGCGCCGACACCTGGACCGGCGGCGGCCCCGGATGCCTGCTGCTGGCCGACAACGCCCACCAACTGCACGACCGGCTCCTACCCGCCACCGACCTGGACGAGGCCGACCTGACCCGGTTCGGCGAGCTGATGACCGACCCCGGTGTGGCGCTGCGCGGCTACCAGTTCACCTCCACCCTCGCCCGCAAACCCGAATGACCCATGGGCGCCGAGCAACGGCCGAACCGCCCCCGGCGGTCACGGCAGCCGCGGAGCCGGATCCGGTGACGGCAAGATCCGCTGCGGCGCGAAGTGGTCAGACCGACCTGCGCACCGCTGCGACACCGCACGCCGCCAGGAAGGTGACCGCCATCAGTCCGATCCGTAGCCAGGGCACGTCCCGGGTCGGCCGTACGCCGATCGACACCGCCAACGCCAGCTGTGCCAGCAGAACCAGGCAGATGACCACGCTCAGCGCCCGGTAGGTGGTGCCGAACTCCGACCAGAACACCCAGGTGCCGCCGACGGCCGGGACCACCATCAGCAGGCTCAAGCCGATCAACGGGACGGCGAGCTTCCACCGTGTGCCGGCGTTCACCGCCGTTCCTCCCGGCCGTCGCCGGCAGCCCCGTCCGGAGGCATCGGTTCGACGGTCAGCGCCGCACCCGCGTCGCGGAGCAGCTGCGCCTGCCGCTCCCATTCGGCGCGCTGATCCGCCGGAATGGTTGCGCGTTCGGTCAGTGACGCGGTGAAGGCGTCACCGAGCGCCCGGCCGTGCCAGGAGTGGGTCGCCGCCGTGCGCAGGTCGGCCTCGCCGCGCAGGACGGTGCGGGCCAGGGAA
>NZ_BOPA01000060.1 GCF_016863515.1 Micromonospora gifhornensis | reverse complement strand
GGGGGTGGTGGTGGGGGTTAGGCGGAAGATGCGGATCTGGCGGCCGCCGGATCGTTCGACGTAGGCCTGGTAGGCGGGCCACTCGTCGAGCAGCAGTTGCCACAGCCGGTCGCGTTCGGGGCCGGTGGCCAACTCGGCGCGTACGGGGATGCGTCGCCCCCCGACGTCGACCTCGGCTTCGGGGTTGGCCAGCAGGTTGAGTGACCAGGCCGGCTGGTGGGTCTGCCCCCAGTTGGAGCCGATCACGACGTACGAGGTGCCGTCGGGTACGTACAGCAGGGGGTTGCTGCGGGGTTTGCCGGAGCGGCGACCGGTCGTGGTGATGACCAGGGACGGTACGAGCCCGAGCGCCACCACCCGGCCGCGGGTGAGCCGCCCGACGAGCCGGTCGGCGGGGACGAGCAGGCGCATGGCGGCACCGAACCAGCGGTGTCGTCCGAGTCGGCGGGTGAGGGAACCCAGAGTGGACATTCTCCTAGTGTCCCGGCTCAGTCCATCCGTCGTTCCACCGGTAGCCGGGAGCGGGTGAACAACGCCGCCCCGACCATCGCCACCAGCGGCACCGCGACGAGTGCGCCCAGGGTGATCCAGGGCACGATCACCGGGTACGGCGGCTCGATCGGCCAGGTGTCCACGTACCGCTGGTTGGTGGAGAGCAAGATGATCATCGCTGCGCCGAGGCCGGCGACGATGCCCAGCGCCGAGCCGAGCACGGCGATCACACCGGCCTGGCACAGGGAGAGCAGTCGACGTACGCCCGGACTGGCGCCGACCGCGGCGAGGGTGGACAGGTCGGCGCGACCCTCGGCCGCGGCCAGGCCGGTGGCGCTGGCCGTGGCACCCACCGTCACCACCGCGGAGACCCCGGCCAGCAGGAGCAACCCGCCCAGCGTGCCGCCGCGGTAATGGGAATCCGAGATCTGCACCCCGAGCGGTCCGAGCGAGCGGATCGCGGTGTTGAACCGTATCTGCTGCTCCTGATCGGCTACGGAATCGCTGTCGATCGCCCAGCCGGTGTGTCTGGTGACGAGCCCCAGCCGGTCGGCTGCGGCCTGGGACAGCAGCAGCCACTTCGAGTCGAGATCGTGGTGCAGCGCGTGGCCGGGCACCTCCAGGGTCCGCACCTTCTCCTGCCGATCCTCGTCGAGGTGGCGGAGCACCTGAAGCTCCACTCGACCGTCCACCACGTAGCGGGGGTCGGTCAGCACCGCACCGCCGGCCCGCAGCACGGCGGTGGCGGCGGCGACCTGATCCGGCCCGGCGCCGGTGAGGATCGGCAGCGCCGACCCGTCGTCGACGACCACCCGGAAGGTGAGACCGAAGTAGTCGTCGGGTCGTCCCTGGCAGCGGGTGTCGGCCCGGGCCCGCAGCTGCTCGGCTTCGCTGAGTGTCTGGTCACTTCGCCACGGGCAGGCCCGCTCCGGCGGCAACGTCGCGGTGACCAGACAGTCGGACTCCAGCAGACAGTCGGTCGACATCAGCGGGGCGATGTTCCGGGCCTTGAGATGCTCCCGAGCCGGTTCGGTGATCTCGGCGAGCGTGGGGGGCGCATGCTCGCCGGGCGCGCCCTCGACCCATACCAGCACGCTGCGGTCCGGTAACGACGGTCGGAACCGCTGCTCGTCGCGCGCCTGCTCACTGGCCAGCAGCAGACCGACCGCGACGCTGCCGGCGACCGCGGCCATCACCGCGGAGATGGCGGGCGCGGCCGAGGACCGGTTACGGCTGGCGTCGCGCAGTGCCATCCGTGGTACGAGTGGCAGGAACCGGCCGGCCCGGGACACCAGACCGACGAGCGTCGGGGTGGCGAAGACCAGCCCGAGTTCACCGACGAGCAGCCCGGCGAGGGTGACCGAATCCGAGGACACCACCGCACCGAGCGCGGCCACCGCGGCCCCACCGGCGGCCAGCAGCAGGCCGACGACCAGCCAGCGCCGCGAGTGCACCGGAGGCGTACGCCGATTGGCGAGCCCGGCCACCACGTCCTGTCGCGCGGCCATCCAGGCCGGTGTCAGGGCCGCCAACACCCCGGCGAGCACCGCGACCAGCCCGATCACGACGAGGGCGGTGGGCCAGAACCGGTACCCGCCGAAGCGGTGCTGGAAGACGAACTCCTCCATCAACGGTCGACCGGCCACGGCCAGGCCGATGCCGAGCGCGATTCCGATCAGGGCACCGACGGTGCCCAGGACCACACCGTCGGCGAGTACCACCCGGCGCAGGTGGGCGGCGTCGCCACCGGCCACCGCGACCAGCGCGAGTTCCCGGCGTCGACGCCGTACCCCGACGGCGAAGGCCGGGCCGACCAGCAGCACCACCTCGAGCAGACCGAGTCCGCCGATCAGCACCCCGAGGCTGACTTCCTCCCGCGCCCCGATCCCGCCGCGCCACGCGGCGTCGTACTCCGTCGGTGGCGCGGGGGTCCGGGTGGTGACCACCACGCCGTGGTCGTTGAGGTGGCGGAACAGTTCGGTGGTGAGCGGTCCGGGCAGGTCGACCAGGAAGACCGAGTCGATTTCCATCGCGCCCGCCGGCACTCCGGCGGGGTGCAGGATCGCCGCCGGGCTCAGCTGATCGGGAGCCTCGATCACTCCGACGACCGTCCAGCTCTTCCTGCCGTTGCTGGCGTTGACCTGGTCACCGAGGGCCACGCCGAGCTTGCGCCGGGCGGCCGGGTTCACCGCGATCTCGTCGGCACCGACTGGTGCCCGGCCGGCGTGGATGTGCGCCAGTCCGCGCCCGAGCGGATCGGTCAGGTCGACCACGGACGCGGACAGCTCGTGCATGCGGTCCTGGTCGTCATCCCAGGTGGTGATCGGCAGCCAGCGCACCACCGGCAGGACGTGGCTGCCTTCGGGAAGGAGGGCGGCGATCTCCTGCGTACTGCGCGGGCGCGGAACCTCGGTGGTCTCGTCGTCGTTCTCGACCGTCACGTTCCAGTGGTCGCCGTTGCCGCTCTGGGTGATCGGGCTGGCGCGGGAGACCGACCGCAGCTCGGCGTCCGCCGCTGCCAGTTGGCGGTCGAGTCGCTCGTCGGCGGTCAGCCGCGACATGTCCACGCTGACCGCGACGAAGGTGAGTGCCAGCACCGGCAGGATGATCATGCTCAGCACCAGCGCGGTACGGCCGCGCGCTCGCCTCGCCTCCCGGCGGGCGATGCGCAGCGCGGCGCGCCACGACCCGATGAACTCGGCCGTCCGTGCCTTACCGATCCCCGGGCGTCCCTGCTCGCTCACCGGCCGCTGCCGGAGAGCAGGGATTCGATGCCGACCAGCGGTGCGGTCGAGTCGACGGCCAGGCCGTCGCGCAGGAACACCACCCGGTCCGCCCAGCCGGCGTGTCGGGCCTCGTGGGTGACCAGCACACCGGCGGCACCCGCGTCGACCCGGCGGCGCAGCAGCCGCAGGACGGCCTCCCCGGTGTGCGAGTCCAGCGCTCCGGTCGGCTCGTCGGCCAGCACGAGGCGGCGCTCGCCGACCAGCGCCCGGGCGATCGCCACCCGCTGCTGCTGGCCGCCGGAGAGCTGGTCCGGAACCCGGTCGCCCAGCTCCGACATGCCCACCTCGGTCAGCGCGTCCAGCGCGAGCCGGCGGGCCCGGCGCACACCCGTCCCGTCGAGTTCCAGGGGCAGCGCGACGTTCTCCACCGCGGTCAGGCTGCCGATGAGGTTCAGGTTCTGGAAGATGTAGCCGATCCGGCGTCGCCGTAACCGGGCCAGGCCGCTGCGGTCCAGGGCGTGCAGTGGCTGGCCTTCGACGTGCACCTCACCGGAGGTCGGGCTGTCCAGGCCACCGGCCAGGGTGAGCAGGGTCGACTTGCCGGAGCCGGAGGGACCCATCACGGCGACCAGTTCGCCGGGGCGTACGACCAGGCTCACTCCGCGCAGGGCGTGGACGGCGGCGGGTCCGTTGCCGTGGGTGCGGTGTACGTCACGCAGCTCCAGCACGGCGTCGGTCGCCGTCGGGGTCGGGGCACTGCCCCGGTGCCCCGCGCTCGGCTGACCGCTGCGGTCGGACAGGGCAGGTGTCGGTTCGTTGCCCGAACTCACCGTCGCGCCTCCTCATCCCTGATGCCCACCGCCTCGGAGGTGGGCGTCGGGCCGGAAACCGGGGGGCGGTGTCGCACCAGACTCGTCTCGCAGTGGTCGAGCCAGCGCACCTCTGCCTCGGCCTGGAACATCATTGCGTCCAGCACCAACCGCCAGGGCAGATCCTCCGGCCGGTCGCTGGTGTATTTCAACCGGGTCAACTCCTGCAATGTACGCATGGTGGCGGTGCGTTGGTTCTGCACCACCGTGCGCACGTCGACTCCCGGGGTGGTCAACGCCAGCGCCAGCTTGATCGCCAACTCGTCGCGAGGGCGGTCGGTGCGGCTGATCGGCGTGGCGAACCACAGCGCCAGGTCCGCCCGCCCGGCGTCGGTGATCTCGTACGGCCGCTGCCCGGCCTCGCTCTCCGGCAGGGACCGGACCAGCCCGTCACGTTCCAGCCGGGACAGGGTGGTGTAGACCTGCCCGATGTTCAGCGGCCAGGTCGAGCCGGTCGACTCCTCGAACGCGGCGCGCAGTTGGTAGCCGTACATCTGGCCGCGTTCGAGCAGGGCGAGCAGACCGTGGCGGATGGACATGCTGCGGAGTATGCATACCTGGTATGTCAGATCGCAACCGCTGGGCGGCTCGCCGGGCCTGCCTACTCAGCCGGGACGGCCGGGAAACGCGACGGTCAGCGGGGCGATTCCGGCCGCCCGTCGCCAGCGGGTCGCCCGTACCGCGTACTCGATCAGAGCGCTCAGTGCCCGGTCCCGTTCGGCACCCGTGCTGGCCGGCAGCACGGCGCGCCAGAACGCCGCGGTGCGCTCCTCCACCTCGACCGCGAGCCGCAGCGCGCTGGCCCGGTCGGTGACCGGGAAGGGCAGCGCGTAGCCGGGCCGGTCCGGCGGGACGGCGGCGCCACCGGTACTCAACTGCAGGATCAGGGCGTCGCGCCGGCTGCGGTGGGCGTCCTCCGCCTCGACGGCGGCCTTGCGTTCGGCGTCGGCGAGGCGTACCCCGATCGGGCCGTACGCCCAGATCGCGGCGTATTCGGCGGTGAGTGCGGCGGCGAGCGGGTCCTCGGTGCCGGTCGGTGCGGTCATCACTTGAGCGCCTCCAGGTGGGTGGCCCGCGCGGCGGCGATCGAGCCGAGCAGCGCGACCCGGTCACCGGGTGCGGCGGCGCAGGCCGCGGTGGCCGAGTCCCGCCCGGCGCGTTCGGCCTTGCGCAGCGCGGACAGGGTGGCGGCCCGGCTCGCCGGCTGCTCCGGTGGCGGTGGGGCGGTCGATCCGGACGGCGACTCCGACGGAAGGGCCGTGCCGGTCACCCGGGCGAGTTCTGTGGCGTGCGCCTCATGTGTCTCGGCCAGTGGGACGAGGCGGGCGGCCAGGTCGGGATGGGCGTCGGCGGCGGCGCGCAGTCCCGCCGCGAGGCGCAGCGACTCGTCGATCAGCGGAGCGAGCGGGTCCGGCCGGGGCGGCTCCTCGCGGTCGAGCAAGCTACATCCGGTCAGCGGTGCGGCGGCCCCGCCGAGCGCCAGCAACGCGCCGGCCCGCAGCACCGCGCGTCGGGAGAGCGGGGAGGATCCGTCCCGCCGAGTCGTTCTGCCCATCGCCACCGGACAAGTCAACACCATCACCACGGCCCGTGTACGGCGGTGGCGTCGGTGCGCCGCCCGGGCCGTCCGGAGGCGGGCGCGTTACGCTCTGCGCAGCCACCGGCGCGTCCGCACCGGTGGCGTGCCGGCATGGCAGTCGGCGAGCAGTGGAAGGGTCGGACAGATGACGCAGCGTGGCCGTGCCACCAGAACGGCGGGGCGACCGCGTGGCGGCCCGGCCCCGCGTGGCGGCCAGGTTCCCCGGGGTGACCTCGCCGCCCGTCGGGAGCGGCTACGCGCGGTGATCGCGCCGGTGGTCGACGAGGCCGGTTACGACCTGGAGGACCTGTCCGTGTCCCGGGCCGGCCGTCGACACGTGGTCCGGGTGATCGTGGACGCCGACGGCGGCATCAACCTGGACGCGGTGGCGGATGTCTCCCGGGCGGTCTCGGCGGCGCTGGACGCGGCCGAGGAGAGCGGCGGCGACATAGTCGCCGGGGAATATCAGCTTGAGGTGAGCTCACCGGGCGTGGACCGTCCGTTGACCCTGCCCCGGCACTGGCGACGCAACGTCGGCCGGCTGGTCCGGGTGACCGTCCGGGGCGCGGGGGAGTCCGGTGCCCGACCGGCGGGCGACCGGCAGGTGACCGGTCGCGTGGTCGCCGCGGACGACGAGTCCGTGGCGCTGGAGGTCGACGGCGAGCGCGCCCAGTGGCCGTACGCCGATCTCGGCCCGGGCCGGGTGCAGGTCGAGTTCAGCCGCCTCGACGAACTACCCGAACCAGAAGACGTCGACGACGATGACGATGACGATGTGGAGGACGAGGAGAGGTGAACATCGACCTCGCGGCGCTGCGCGCACTCGAGCGCGAGCGGGAGATCCCGTTCGACACGATCCTCGCGGCGATCGAGACCGCGTTGCTTACCGCGTACCGGCACACCGAGGGTGCCCAGTCGCACGCCCGGGTGGAGATCGACCGCAAGAGCGGCGTGGCCCTGGTCTACGCCCAGGAGATGGACCCGGAGGGCGGTGTGCTCCGGGAGTGGGACGACACTCCGCACGACTTCGGTCGGATCGCCGCCATGACCGCCAAGCAGGTGATCCTCCAGCGGTTGCGGGAGGCCACCGACGAGGTGCACTTCGGCGAGTACGTGGGCCGCGACGGCGACCTGGTGACCGGCGTCGTGCAGGCGCACGAGGCGCGGTCCGAGAAGGGCATCGTCACCGTCGACCTGGGCAAGCTGGAAGGTGTCCTGCCGCAGTCGGAGCAGGTCCCCGGGGAGCGGTACGCCCACGGTGAGCGGATCCGGTGTGTGGTGGTGCACGTGTCCAAGGGCATGCGCGGCCCGCAGATCACCCTGTCGCGTACGCATCCGAACCTGGTCAAGAAGCTCTTCGCGCTGGAGGTGCCGGAGATCGCCGACGGCACCGTCGAGATCGGCGCGATCGCCCGCGAGGCGGGTCATCGTACGAAGATCGCGGTGCGCTCCACCACACCCGGTGTCAACGCCAAGGGCGCCTGCATCGGCCCGATGGGTCAGCGGGTCCGGGCCGTGATGAGCGAGTTGCACGGCGAAAAGATCGACATCATCGACTGGTCGGACGATCCGGCCACCTTCGTCGGTAATGCGCTCTCTCCGGCCAAGGCCCTGCGGGTCGAGGTGGTCGACCTGGCGAACCGGGCGGCGCGGGTGACCGTCCCGGATTTCCAGTTGTCGCTCGCGATCGGGCGGGAAGGGCAGAACGCCCGGCTTGCCGCCCGGTTGACCGGATGGCGGATCGACATTCGGTCCGACGCCGAGCAGGCTGGCGCTGCCGGTCGGCCCGGAGTAGATCAGGTCCGGGAACCGGGCGGCGCGGTCTCGGGCAGCTAGGGGTAGACTTCCACCAGTGGTACGACGCGCGCAGCCGGAGCGCACCTGTGTGGGCTGCCGACAGCGTGCGCCGGCCAGTGAGTTATTGCGGATCGTCGCGATCGACGACGAGGCCGGCTACGGTCTCCGACCCGATCCGGCCCGCAGACTGCCGGGTCGGGGAGCGAACATGCACCCGGATCCGGCCTGCTTCGCGCAGGCAGTGCGGCGCCGCGCCTTCGGGCGTGCGCTGCGCCTCGCCGGGGTTCCCGATGACGGAGCCCTCGCGGAGTACCTGACGCGTCAACCACCACGTCCGGCCACCCGGTCGGGCGAGGTTCGCTAGCAAGGTAGGACGACCAGCATGAGCACACGATGAAGTCCCAGAAATGACCAGGCTTCAAGTGCACGAGTGAGGTCGCTGCGGGTGCTGCCCGCACGACCTCGGAGTGAGGAGTGCAGTGGCAGGTAAGGCCCGCGTACACGAGCTTGCAAAGGAGCTCGGGGTCGAAAGCAAGACCGTTCTCGCCAAGTTGAAGGAAATGGGCGAGTTCGTGAAGTCCGCATCGAGCACCGTCGAGGCGCCAGTCGCCCGGCGGCTGCGTAGCGCCTTCGTCGCCTCCAGCGGAGCTGGTGCTCCGGCGGCTGCGCCGTCGGCCGCGCCGGCTCCAGCGGCACCGACCCCGTCGCCGACCCCCGGCGAGCCCCGGATCACCGCCAAGCCGACGCCGCCTCGGCGTCCGGCGGCTCCCGGGCCCAAGCCGAAGGCCCCGGTGCCCGGTCCGCCGCCGCCGGCGGCCCCGGTCGCCAAGCCGGCGAGCGCTCACGACATCGAGGTGGCCGCCGCCGAGGCGCGTGCGGCTGCGCTGAAGGCTGAGCAGGAGGCTGCGGTCAAGGCCGCGCAGGCCGCCCGTCAGCAGCAGCGTGACAACGTCCGCCGGGAGCCCCCGGCGGAAGGGACCGCTCGTCCGGGTCCGGGTCCCCGTCCGGGCCCCGGCAACATGCCGCCCCGTCCGGGTTCCCCGGCCGCGGGCCGCCCTGGTGGTCCGACCCCCGGCCCTGGTGGCCGGCAGGGCCGTCCGCCGGCGCGGGGCGCCGGTAACAACCCGTTCGGCATCCAGGGCAGCCAGCAGCAGCGTCCGCCGGCCGCCGGTGCCGGTGGGCCCCGTCCGAGCCCGGCGTCCATGCCGCCGCGGCCCAGCCCGGCGTCCATGCCGCCGCGGCCCAGCCCGGCGTCGATGCCGAGCCAGCGTCCCGGTCGTCCGGGTGGTCCTGGCGCCGGTCGTCCCGGTGGTGGCGGCGGTGCAGGTCGTCCCGGTGGTGGCGGCGGTGGCGGTGGCTACCGTGGCGGCCCCGGTGGTGGCGGCGGTGGCGGTGGCTACCGTGGCGGCCCCGGTGGTGGTGCCGGTGGCGGTGGCTACCGTGGCGGCCCCGGCGGTGGCGCCGGTGCTGGCGGCGGTTTCCGGCCAGGCGCGCCGGCTGGCGGCGGTGGCCGTCCGGGTGGTGGCGGTCGTGGCCGTGGCGGCGGTGCCGCCGGTGCCTTCGGGCGTCCGGGTGGCAAGCCGACCCGTGGTCGCAAGTCCAAGAAGCAGCGCAGACAGGAGTTCGACAACCTGTCGGCTCCGACCATGAGCTCGGGTGCTCCCCGGGGTCAGGGGCAGACGGTCCGGCTCTCCCGGGGCGCCTCGCTGTCGGACTTCGCCGACAAGATCAACGCCAACCCGGGTTCGCTGGTCCAGGAGATGTTCAACCTGGGCGAGATGGTCACCGCGACCCAGTCGTGCTCCGACGACACCCTGCTGCTGCTGGGTGAGCACCTTGGCTTCAACGTGCAGATCGTCAGCCCGGAGGACGAGGACCGCGAGCTGCTCGCGCAGTTCAACATCGACCTCGACGCCGAGGTCGCGGAGGACCGCCTGGTCAGCCGTGCGCCGGTGGTGACCGTCATGGGTCACGTCGACCACGGTAAGACCAAGCTGCTCGACGCGATCCGTAAGGCGAACGTGGTGGCCGGCGAGGCCGGTGGCATCACCCAGCACATCGGCGCCTACCAGGTCCACGTCCCGCACGAGGGCGAGGACCGGGCGGTCACCTTCATCGACACCCCGGGTCACGAGGCGTTCACCGCCATGCGTGCCCGTGGTGCCCAGGTCACGGACATCGTGATCCTGGTGGTGGCGGCCGACGACGGTGTGATGCCGCAGACCATCGAGGCGCTCAACCACGCCAAGGCGGCGGACGTGCCGATCGTGGTCGCGGTCAACAAGGTCGACAAGCCGGAGGCGAACCCGGACAAGGTCCGCCAGCAGCTGACCGAGTACGGCCTGGTCGCCGAGGAGTACGGCGGCGAGACCATGTTCGTCAACGTGGCCGCGAAGCCCGGCATCGGCATCGAGGACCTCCTCGAAGCGGTGCTGCTGACCGCCGACGCGTCGCTGGAGCTGACCGCTCCGATCGACGGGCCGGCGCAGGGTGTGGCCATCGAGGCGCACCTGGACAAGGGCCGCGGTGCGGTGGCGACGGTGCTGGTGCAGAAGGGCACCCTGCGGGCGGGCGACTCGATCGTCGCCGGTGGGGCGCACGGCCGGGTCCGGGCGATGCTCGACGAGAACGGCAACCAGGTCACCGAGGCTGGTCCGGCACGTCCGGTCATGGTTCTCGGTCTGACCGCGGTGCCGGGCGCGGGCGACACCTTCCTGGCTGCGGCGGACGACCGTACGGTGCGGCAGATCGCCGAGCAGCGCCAGGCGCGGCGGCGGGCGGCGGCCTTCGCCAACTCCCGTGGCCGGGCCACCCTTGAGACGCTCATGGAGCAGCTCAAGGAGGGCGAGAAGACGTCGCTCAACCTCATCCTCAAGGGTGACGTCTCCGGTTCAGTGGAGGCCCTGGAGGACGCGCTGTTCAACCTCGACATTCCCGAGGAGGTCCAGCTCAAGGTCCTCGACCGGGGCGTCGGCGCGATCACGGAGAGCAACGTCATGCTCGCCAGCGCCTCGTCCGAGCCGGTCACGATCATCGGCTTCAACGTGCGGGCCTCGAACAAGGTCCGCGAGATGGCCGACCGCGAGGGCGTGGAGATCCGGTACTACACCGTCATCTACCAGGCCATCGAGGAGATCGAGGCGGCGCTCAAGGGCCTGCTCAAGCCGGAGTACGAGGAGGTCGAGCTCGGCACCGCGGAGATCCGCGACGTGTTCCGCTCGTCCAAGATCGGCAACATCTCCGGTTGCATCGTCCGGTCGGGTGTCATCCGGCGCAACGCGAAGGCGCGCCTGCTGCGCGACGGCACGGTCGTGGCGGACAACCTCACGATCAGCTCGCTCAAGCGCTTCAAGGACGACGCGACGGAGGTCCGCGAGGGCTTCGAGTGTGGTCTGACCCTGGGTGGTTACAACAACGTCCAGGTCGGCGACGTGATCGAAACCTTCGAGATGCGGGAGAAGGTTCGCGCCTGATCCTGCGGTGACGCACTGATCAAGGGGTTTACGCCGAAAGGCGTAAACCCCTTGATCATGTGGGGTGGGGTGCGGGTAGTGTCCGCAGACGATGTACACCGCAACCGCAGTATTCGACCTGCTGCTGCCGGGTGACTCCCGGTCGCTGAAGGCCAAGAGATCCTACGTACGGCCGATCGTGGCGGCGCTGCGCCGCTTCGAGGTCTCGGCCGCTGAGGTGGGCGCGCTCGACCTGCACGGGCGAGCGGAGATAGGTGTGGCGGTCGTGGCTGCCGAGGCGGCGCACGCCCGCGAGGTGCTCGACTCCTGTGAGCGAATGGTGGCCGGTCGGCCGGAGATCGAACTGCTGTCGGTGCGTCGCCGGCTGCACGGCGAGGAGGACTGACCGGGGCATCGGCCGCCCCGCGCGGGGGCGGGTGCGGCGCGGGTAGGGTTCGAGTTGTCAGGGCCGGTCCGGGCCCGGTGACGTTCGGCGTCATCCGGTCCGGTCGGTAGCGGTACGCCGTGGAGGTGGCGAGATGACGGATCCGGCCAAGGTACGCCGGCACGCGGAACGGGTGCGTGAACTGGTCGCGTCGGTGGTGCGGAGCCAGATCAAGGACCCGCGGCTGGGCATGATCACGATCACCGATGCCCGGATCACCGCCGACCTTCGCGACGCCACGGTCTTCTACACCGTGCTCGGTGACGCGGCGGCCCAGGCGGGCACCGCAGCCGCGCTGGACAGCGCCAAGGGCATGCTGCGCAGCACGGTCGGCAAGGCGCTCGGCGTGCGGCACTCGCCGACCCTGACCTTCGTTCTCGACGACGTGCAGGATCAGGTCAAGCACATCGACGATCTGCTCGCGGCGGCCCGTAACGCCGACGCCGAGGTGCAGCGCCTCGCGGCCCGGGCCGCGTACGCCGGTGACGCCCAGCCGTACCGCCTGGAGGCCGAGGAAGAGGACATCGACGAGGCCGAGGACGGCGACGAGGCCGACGCTGGCGACTCCGACGGGGACCGGGGCGGGGACCGGCGGTGACCGCCCCGTCCGGCGGTGCCACGACCGAGGTGGGGCCGACTGACACGCCGCCGGGGGCGGCGCGGGTCGGTGTCGGCGGTGCGGTCCCGGAGCAGCCGGGTTCCTCCGGTGCGGTCCCGGACCGGCTGGCGGGCGCACAAGCCGGATCGGCGGGCGCACTAGCCGGATCGGCGGGGCCGACCGAGGCGGACTGGGCGGCGGCAGTGGCGGCGGTGCGCCGGTTGCCACCGGACGCCCGGGTGCTGCTGATCTGCCACGTCAACCCGGACGGTGACGCGCTGGGCAGCATGCTCGGCTTCGGGCTCGGCCTGCGCCGGCTCGGCGTGGGGCGGTTGCAGGCGACCTTTCCCGGCCCGCCGGAGATTCCCGAGCCGTTGCGCGGGCTGCCCGGCATGGAGTTGCTGGTGCCGGCGACGGAGGCGGAGCCGGCACCGGATCTGGTCATCTGTTTCGACGCGGCGAGCACGTCGCGCCTCGGTGAGCTGGCCGGCCGGTTGACCGGGACCGGCACCGCCCTGGTGCTCGACCATCACGCGTCGAACCCCGGCTTCGGTGACGTCAATCTGGTCGATCCGGGTGCCGCGGCGACGTCGGTGGTCGCGGAGGAGTTGCTGGCTCGGCTCGGCGTACCGCTCGATGCGGGCATCGCCGAGTGCCTGTACGTCGCGCTGAGCACGGACACCGGCTCGTTCCGGTTCGACGCGACCACCGCGTCGGTGCACGAGATGGCGGCCCGGCTGTTGGCCACCGGCATCCGGCCCGGCGAGATCTCCCGGCGGATCTTCGACAACCGTCCGTTCGGTGCGGTGCGACTCTTCGGAGAGGTGCTCGGTCGGGCCCGGCTGGAACCCGCCGCCGCCGGTGGGATCGGCCTGGTGTGGACCTACGCGACGCTTGACGACCTGGCGCGGCACGAGCAGCGACCGTACGTGCTGGAGGCCCTCATCGACCCGGTGCGGTGCACCGCGGAGGCCGACGTGAGCTGTGTGGTCAAGCAGACCGGGCCGGCCGAGTGGGCGGTGTCGCTGCGCAGCAAGGGCGCGGTCGACGTCAGTCGGGTGGCCGTCGCGCTGGGCGGTGGTGGGCATCGCCTCGCCGCCGGCTTCAGCGCCCGGGGGACCGTCGACGAGGTCATCGAGCGGATCCGGACGGAACTGAACGTGCCTGCGGTACGGGAAGGCGTCGACCGGCAGGGGTGATATCAGGGTCGCTTCCGGGGGTGTCGACATTTCCGTACCTGGACAGGATCGGGAGAATCGGATGATGGAGCAGCCCCACGACCTCACCCTCGACGCCCCTCGTACCTGGGAACGCCCGGTCGTCAGCGTGCCTGTGCTCGTCGCTCTCTCTCTGGTCGGCGGTCGTTTCCCGTCCTTCTCGACGGAGGCCAACCTCTATGTCTTCGGTACCGGCGGTGTGCTGATCTGGCTCGGTCTGTCGAACCGGGTGCCGCGCCGGCCGGCGCCGCGGCGGCTGAGTTCGGGTGCGGTCTGGTGGACGCTGCCGGTGCTGGTGTTCGGCGTCTTCGAAGGTGCGACATTCTTCTCGGCCGCGGGCGAGGATTTCCCCACCTTCTCGTTGCTGGCGGACCCGCTGCTGGAGGATCGGCTGGTGCGGTCGGCCGGCTGGCTGGTGTGGCTGTCGGCGTTCTGGGGGCTGGTGCGGCGATGATGCGGGCAGTGGCGATCGGTGGATTTCTGGTCGGGTTGGCGCTGTTCGGGCTGGTGGAGTGGCTGGCCCGCCGGGAGGGTTCACGGATTCCGACCCTCGGTGAGGTATGCGCCTACGTGATGCGTTACGAGGTGGGCCCGGTCCCGGTCGGGCGGATCGGGCTGTTCGGTTTCTGGTGGTGGGTGGGGTGGCATTTCCTGGCTCGGTGACGGGGGCGGACCTGTCCAGATGCCGGGAACACCGGACAACATGTGGACCTGAACGATAACTTGGGTATCGGCCGACGCCACTATGGCGCAGGTCAGGATGGCGGAGCCATACCCTGCACCGCTTTCCTCCAGGGTCGACCGACCCGGGCCGTAAGGTCGTCCAACCACCCGCTCCGGCGACCCCGGAGCCCGTGGCCGGGCACCGTCAGCGACACCGCCCGTGACGCGCCGCCGTGTTCGGCGACGCGCGCCCTGGAAGGGGTTCCACCATGGCCGCCAAGCCCAAGCCCGAGACCACCGACGAGGCCCGCGAGCAGGCCCGCCGCGCCCTGCAGACCTCCATGGACACCCGTCAGTGACGGTACGCGACCGGCGGTGACGCCGAGCCGCCCCCGTGCGTACGGCGTCACCGTCCGGCAGTTCTCCTGCTCCATCCGACCCTCCGCTGCCCGCCCGACGGTGTGACACGACCCGCCGAAGGTAAGCAGCGCCTCGGTCTTGTCTCCTTACACATCGCGTGCCAGTATCGGCGGCGATGAGCCACTCCACGCCCGCCGTCGACCAGGTCGCCTCGCTGCGCCGGATCGCCGCGCTCGCCCTGCCGGCCCTCGTGGTCCTCGCCGCCGAGCCGCTCTACGTCCTGGTGGACACCGCTGTCGTCGGACACCTCGGCCAGGTCCCGTTGGCGGCGGTCGCCGTCGGCGGCACCGTGATGACCCTCACCGCCTGGGTGGGCACCGTCGTCGCGTACGGCACGACCGGGCGGGCGGCTCGCCGCTTCGGCGCCGGCGACCGGGCCGCCGCGGTGGCCGAGGGTGTCCAGGCGTCCTGGCTGGCCCTGGCCCTGGGTGTACTGGTCGCCGTCGGCATGCAGGTGGGTGGCCCGGCGCTGACCGGTGCCCTGGCCGGCGGTGGTGACGTGGGCCGGGCCGCCGGCGAATGGCTGCGGATCGCCGCGTTCGGCGCACCCGGGCTGCTGCTCGCCGCAGCCGGCAACGGCTGGCTGCGCGGCGTACAGGACACCCGACGGCCGCTGTGGTTCGTGGTCGGGCCCAACCTGCTCTCCGCAGTGCTCTGCCCGGTGCTGGTCTACCCCGTGGGCATGGGCCTCAACGGCTCCGCGGTGGCGAACGTCATCGCCCAGACCCTCTCCGGAGTGCTCTTCGCCGCGGCACTGGTGTCCGAGCGGGTGGCCCTGCGACCCCGTCCGCGGGTCATCGGCCAGCAACTCGTACTCAGCCGCGACCTGTTGATCCGGGGCCTGGCGTTCCAGGCCAGCTTCCTGTCCGCGACGGCGGTCGCCGCCCGGTTCGGCGCCGCCGCGGTCGGTGCCCACCAGATCGCGGTACAACTCTGGTTCTTCGCGGCGCTGGTGCTCGACGCGCTGGCGATCGCCGCGCAGGCGCTGGTCGGCGCCGCGCTCGGAGCCGGCGACGCGGTGGCGGCAAGCACGCTCGCCAAACGGATCGGTCGGTTCGGTGCGGTCTGCGGGGCGGCGTTCGCCGTGCTGGCCGCAGCCGGTGCGGGCGTGGTGCCGACCTGGTTCAGCTCCGACCCGGGCGTACACGAGCAGGCGTTGGTGGCCTGGCCCTGGTTCGTCGTCATGCTGCCGCTGGCCGGGGTGGTGTTCGCCCTCGACGGCGTCCTGATCGGTGCCGGTGACATCCGCTATCTGCGAAATCTGACCATGGTCGGCGCCCTCGGCGGATTCCTTCCCGCGATCTGGCTCTCCCACGCCTTCGCCCTCGGCCTCGGCGGCATCTGGGCGGGTCTGTTGCTGTTCGTCGTGATCCGGCTGATCGGCCTGCTGCTGCGCCTGCGCAGCGGCGCCTGGGCGGTCACCGGGGCGGTCCGCACGGAGAGCCGCGCGCGAACCGCCTCCTGAGCCCCTCCGGCCGGCGGGTAGGTCGCATCCTGTCGGCCGTCTCGGATCACCCGCAGGGGTCAGCTCTGGCCGTAGAGGGCGTAGACCAGCAGCACCAGGGCCATCACCAGGACCCAGGAGACGACCATGGCGACCAGCTTGAAGGCGGTCGGATAGCGCTGGTATAGGCGCTCCCGGTCCTGCCAGGCCCACCAACGGCGGCGCAGCCGGTCCGCGCCGGGCAACGCGGCGAACGCCTGGGCGATCCGGCCGCCCAGGGTGCGCCTCGGCGGTGGCGGATCGAGCATCCAGGCCGGCAGCGTGCTCGCCGGTCGGGGCGTACGCAGGTGGATCTTCTCTTCTGTGGCGGGCCGCTCGGTGGGTGTGCCGTCGCTGGTCATCTCGGTCTCCCCGTGGTCGGCGGCGCCGGTCGGCCGACGCCGCTGTCAGCTCATCGTTACAGCCGGGTTCCACACCGTAAATCCGGTTTCGGGGGCCGGTCGTCCGCTGCCGAGCGCGCCACGTCGATCTGGCAGGCTTGCACGTCGTGAGCACAGACGGTCTGATCGTGGTGGACAAGCCGGGCGGCATGACGTCGCACGATGTGGTGGCGCGGCTGCGCCGCCTCGCGCGTACCCGGCGGGTGGGCCACGGAGGCACCCTCGATCCGATGGCCACCGGCGTGCTGGTGATCGGGGTGGGGCGGGCGACCCGCCTGCTGACGTACGTGATCGGTGCCGACAAGACCTACGCCGCCACCATCCGGTTGGGGCAGTCCACAGTCACCGACGACGCGGAAGGCGACGTGATCTCCACCGCACCCGCCGGTGGCGTGACCGATGAGGCGATCCGCGCCGCCCTGGCCGCGCTGACCGGCGAGATCGACCAGGTGCCGAGCGCGGTCAGCGCCATCAAGATCAATGGGCAGCGGGCTTACAAGCGGGTGCGGGACGGCGAGAGCGTCGACCTGCCCGCCCGGCGGGTCACCGTGTCCCGGCTGGACGTCCTGGCGATCCGCCGCGACCAGCCCGACCTGGTGGACGTCGACGTCGAGGTGGCCTGTTCGACAGGCACGTACATCCGGGCGATCGCCCGGGACGCGGGCCTGGCGCTGCAGGTCGGCGGGCACCTCACCGCCCTGCGGCGTACCGCTGTGGGCGGTTTCACCCTGGCCGAGGCCGCCACCCTCGACGAGCTGGAGCAACGGGCGCCCGAGGTGGTCGATCTGCCGCTGGCGGCGGCGGCCGCCCGGTTCTTCACCCGCCGGGACGCCAGCCCGGACGAGGCGAAGGTGCTCTCCCACGGCGGACCACTCGACGCGGTCGGCCACGCCGGGCCGTACGCGGTCTTCGATCCGGCCGGCCAGCTGATCGCTATCGTCAGCGAGCGGGCCGGTCGGGCCCGCGCGGAGATCGTGCTCGCCCCGGCGTGACAGCGGCCGGTGCACCGGGGCGGGACACCGGCGACACCGGCGACTTCGGCGACAGGAAAGGATCAGCATGCAGCGGTGGCGGGGGTACGACGCGGCGCCGGGGGGCTGGGGACGCGCGGTCGTCACCATCGGTGTCTTCGACGGCGTGCACAAGGGCCACCAGGCCACCATCGGGTACGCGGTGGCCCGCGCCCGGGAGTTGGGCGTGCAGTCGGTCGTGGTCACCTTCGATCCGCACCCGGCGGAGGTGGTCCGGCCGGGCTCCCATCCGGCGGTGCTCACCGAGCCGGCCCGCAAGGCGGAGTTGATCGAGGCGCTCGGCGTCGACGTGCTCTGTGTGGTGCCGTTCACGCCCGAGTTCTCCCGGCTGCCGGCCGAGGCGTTCGTCCATGACGTGCTGGTCGAGCACCTGCACGCCGCGCTGGTGGTGGTGGGGGACAACTTCCGGTTCGGGCACCGGGCCGCCGGGGACGTGGCGTTGCTGGAGCAACTCGGTCGTACCTTCGGCTTTGCCGTGGAGAGCGCCCCGCTGGTGGCCGAGGCCGGCACGGTCTTCTCCTCGACATACATCCGCTCCTGCGTGGATGCCGGCGACGTGACGGCGGCGGCCAGTGCGTTGGGCCGGCCGCACCGGCTGGAGGGCGTGGTCGTCCGGGGCGACCAGCGCGGCCGGGAGCTGGGCTTCCCGACCGCGAACCTGCTCTGCCACCGGTACGCCGCGATTCCCGCCGACGGCATCTACGCCGCCCGGCTGATCCGGCGCGGCCAACGTGAGCCGCTGGGCGCGGCCGTCTCGATCGGCACCAACCCGACCTTCTCGGGGCGGGAACGTCGGGTCGAGGCGTACGCGCTGGACTTCACCGGCGACCTGTACGGCGAGCGGCTGGCCCTGGATTTCGTGGCGCATCTGCGGGGGCAGGTCCGCTTCGATGGCATCGAGCCGCTGGTGGCCCAGATCGCCCAGGACGTCGAGCGGACCCGCCGGGCGCTGGACTGACCCGCCGGGCGCGGCACTCAGTGGCCTCATCCGGGCGATCGGGACGAGGTGCTGGTAGGCTGGCGGAGACGTCGGCTGACCGACGTGAGTCCTCGCATGTCTGCTCGACGCCGCGGATGCGAGGACGGTCCGGAGACGGTCCCCAGCCTGTGGCAATTCAGCCTGGCCCGCACGGACTTGCATCGACAACCCACTGAAACAGGGAGAACATGGCGCTCGACCAGCAGGCAAAGGCCAAGATCCGCGAGGAGTACGCGACCGCCGACGGTGACACCGGGTCGCCGGAGGTACAGGTCGCGGTCCTCACCAAGCGGATCGCCGATCTCACCGAGCACCTGAAGGTGCACAAGCACGACCACCACAGCCGCCGTGGGCTGCTGCTGCTGGTCGGCCGCCGCCGTCGGCTGCTCAACTACGTGCAGAAGAAGGACATCAACCGCTACCGGTCGCTCATCGAGCGGCTCGGCCTGCGCCGGTGACGTGAGACGGGGGAGTGGCCACCGGGCCGCTCCCCCGTCGGCGTCCCACCTCCAGACACGGGCTGCGGGCACCCAGACAGGGGAGCCGTCGGCGTACCGGTCTCCGGTAGTGGCCTCCGGGCATCCGGCATCTCGTCGGTGGTCCCGGGCGCTTCGATCGAAGACCGGCCGTCGGTACAGCTCCCGCTCGTGGCCCCCCGATGCGAAGGAGCATTGCCGCACCATGACCGAGACCAAACTCGGCACCGAATCCCGCACCGCCGTGATCGACAACGGGTCCTTCGGCACCCGTGAGATCACCTTCTCCACCGGCCGGCTGGCCCGTCAGGCCGCCGGCTCCGTCATCGCCCAACTCGGCGAGACGGTCGTCCTCTCCGCCACCACCGCCGGCAAGCAGCCGAAGGAGCAGTTCGACTTCTTCCCGCTGACCGTCGACGTCGAGGAGCGGATGTACGCCGCGGGCCGCATCCCCGGCTCGTTCTTCCGTCGCGAGGGCCGGCCCAGCGAGGACGCCATCCTCACCTGCCGCCTGATCGACCGGCCGCTGCGCCCGTCCTTCGTCAAGGGCCTGCGCAACGAGGTCCAGGTCGTCGAGACGATCCTCGCGCTCGACCCGCAGCACCCGTACGACGTGGTGGCGATCAACGCCGCCTCGATGTCGACCAAGCTGTCCGGCCTGCCGTTCTCCGGCCCGATCGGGGCGACCCGGATGGCGCACGTCGACGGCCAGTGGGTCGCCTTCCCGACCCACGACGAGCTGAGCCGCGCCACCTTCGACATGGTGGTGGCCGGTCGGGCCCTGGCCGACGGCGACGTCGCGATCATGATGGTCGAGGCCGAGGCCACCGAGCACACCGTCAAGCTGGTCGCCGACGGTGCCCCGGCCCCCACCGAGGAGGTCGTGGCCAGCGGCCTGGAGGCCGCCAAGCCGGCCATCCGTGAGCTGTGCCGGGCGCAGAGCGAGCTGGCCGAGGTCGCCGCCAAGCCGGTCGCCGAGTTCCCGGTCTTCCTGGACTACCAGGACGACGCGTACGACGCGGTTGCCGAGGTCGCTCGCGCCGACGTCGCCGAGGCCCTCCAGATCGCCGGCAAGGCGGACCGCGAGGAAGCCCTGGACGCGATCAAGTCCCGCCTGGTGGAGGAGCTCGGCCCGCGCTTCGAGGGCCGGGAGAAGGAGCTGTCGGCTGCCTTCCGCTCGCTGACCAAGTCCGAGGTGCGCAACCGGGTCCTGCGTGAGCAGGTCCGCATCGACGGGCGTGGCCCGCGCGACATCCGGCCGCTGAGCGCCGAGGTCGGCGTACTGCCCCGGGTGCACGGCTCGGCGCTGTTCGAGCGCGGCGAGACGCAGATCCTCGGCGTCACCACGCTCAACATGCTGCGCATGGAGCAGGCGCTGGACACCCTCTCCCCGGAGAAGTCCAAGCGCTACATGCACAACTACAACTTCCCGCCGTACTCGACCGGTGAGACCGGCCGGGTCGGCTCGCCGAAGCGTCGCGAGATCGGCCACGGCGCGCTGGCGGAGCGGGCACTGATCCCGGTGCTGCCCGCGCGCGAGGAGTTCCCGTACGCCATCCGCCAGGTCTCCGAGGCGCTGAGCTCCAACGGCTCCACCTCGATGGGTTCGGTCTGCGCCTCGACGCTGGGTCTGCTCAGCGCCGGTGTGCCGCTGAAGGCCCCGGTGGCCGGCATCGCCATGGGCCTCATCTCCGACGAGGTCGACGGCAAGACCCAGTACGTGACGCTCACCGACATCCTCGGTGCCGAGGACGCCTTCGGTGACATGGACTTCAAGGTCGCCGGCACCCGGGACTTCGTGACCGCGTTGCAGCTCGACACCAAGCTCGACGGCATCCCGTCCGACGTGCTGGCCGCCGCGCTCCAGCAGGCCCACGAGGCCCGGCAGACCATCCTCGACGTGATGCAGCGGGCCATCGAGGCTCCGGCCGAGATGTCCGACTACGCGCCGCGGGTCACCACGGTGAAGATCCCGGTCGACAAGATCGGCATGGTGATCGGCCCGAAGGGTCAGACCATCAACGCCATCCAGGACGAGACCGGCGCCGAGATCTCCATCGAGGACGACGGCACGATCTACGTCGGCGCCACCAACGGCCCGTCGGCGCAGGCGGCGGTCGAGCGGATCAACGCGATCGCCAACCCGACCATGCCGAAGGCCGGCGACCGGTTCCTCGGGACGGTGGTCAAGACCGCACCGTTCGGCGCGTTCATCTCGCTGCTGCCGGGTCGTGACGGCCTGCTGCACATCTCCAAGGTGGGCGACGGCAAGCGGGTCGAGAAGGTCGAGGACTTCCTCAACGTCGGCGACCGGGTCGAGGTCGAGATCGCCGACATCGACCAGCGCGGCAAGATCTACCTGGACAAGGTCCGTCCCGAGGGTGCCGAGGCACCGGCTCCCGCCGAGGCGGGTGGCGAGCGGCCGGCCAGCCGTGGTGACCGGGGTGACCGTGCCCCGCGTGACCGGGGTGACCGTGAGCGCGGCGGTGACCGGGGCGGCCGTGGCCCGGAGCGGGGCGAGGGCGGCGAAGGCGGCGGCGAAGGTGGCGGCGATTCCCGGCCGCGCCGGCGCACCCGGCACAGCTGATCTCCCACCCGTACTGAACTGATCCGCTGACCGGCCGGGCGACGAAGTCGCCCGGCCGGTTCGTCACCGTCCACCACCCTCGTCGTACTGGAAGCAGGTTGCCGTGAGTCGTACCCGGCGTTCGTTCCCGTCCGTGGCTCGCCCGGGGGCGACGCCACCCGGCACCGACCGGCACGCCGTCGGCACCATCCGGTCGGCCGGCGGCTCGACCCGGGCCGTCACCCGGACGCTGAGCGAGGACCCCCTGGGGGGTACGGTGCGCCGCACCGTGCTGCCCAGCGGGCTGCGGGTACTGACCGAGGCGATCCCGGCGATGCGGAGCGTCTCGTTCGGCATCTGGGTCGCCGTCGGATCGCGGGACGAGACCGGGCCCACGGCCGGAGCCGCGCATTTCCTGGAACACCTGCTGTTCAAGGGCACCCACAAGCGGGGCGCGCTGGAGATCTCCTCGTCGATCGAGGCGGTGGGCGGTGAGACAAACGCCTTCACCACGAAGGAGTACACCTGCTACTACGCCCGGGTGCTCGACGAGGACCTGCCGCTGGCCATCGACGTGATGTGTGACCTGGTCGCCGACTCGGTGCTGGAACCGGCCGATGTGGAGACCGAGCGGGGCGTGATCCTCGAAGAGATCGCCATGCACGACGACGAGCCGGGCGACGAGGTGCACGACCTGTTCGCCCGGGCCGTCTACGGCGACCATCCGTTGGGCCGGCTGATCTCCGGCACCTCGGACACGGTCACCCCGATGACCCGCCGCCAGATCCAGACCTTCTACCGGCGTCGGTACGTCGCGCCGCAGATCGTCATCGCCGCCGCCGGCAACCTCGACCACGCCGCCGTGGTCCGGCTCGTCCGGCAGGCGCTGCGCGGCACCCCCCTGGACACCGACCCGGCGTCGCCCGCGCCGCACCGACCGGCCACCCCGGCGGTACGCACCCGGGCCGCCAGCACTGTGGTGCAGGTGAAGGAGACCGAGCAGGCGCACGTCGTGCTCGGCTGCCCGGCCATCGACCGGCTCGACGAGCGTCGCTTCGCGCTCGGCGTACTGAACAACGTGCTCGGCGGCGGCATGTCCAGCCGGCTGTTCCAGGAGATCCGGGAGCAGCGAGGGTTGGCCTACTCGGTCTACTCCTACGCCAGCCAGTACGCCGACAGTGGACTGTTCGGCGTCTACGCCGGTTGTGCGCCCGGGCGGGTCGACGAGGTGCTGGAGCTGACTCGCGCCGAACTGGCGCGTACCGCCGAACAGGGCATCACCGAGGCCGAGCTGGCCCGGGGCAAGGGGATGAGCAAGGGGTCGTTCGTGCTCGGCCTGGAGGACACCGGCTCGCGGATGAGTCGACTGGCCAAGGGTGAGCTGCTCTACGGCAACCTGATGCCGGTCAACGAACTGCTCGACCGGGTCGACGCGGTCACCCTGGACGACGTCAACACCCTCGCCGCCGACCTGCTCGCCCGACCCATGTCCCTGGCAGTCGTCGGCCCCTTCGCCGACCGCGACTTCTCCGCCTGACCGTCCCCGCCCCGCCCTGCTCGCCCCGCCCTGCTCGCCCGGGCTGGTCTCGGGGCGGGCGGAGATCAACACCGTTACGGCGCGATGGCGGTGACCCGGTCGGCCGGATACCGCCACTGCGGCGTAACGGAGTCGATCACGCCGTATCTGCTGCCTCTGGCGGTGGCTGCGGAGCCGCTTGGGATAGGTTGTGCCGCGTGACTGACGAGCGGGAAAAGGGTGGGCCGATCCGGGTCGGCGTGCTGGGTGCGCGGGGTCGGATGGGTGCCGAGGTGTGCAAGGCCGTCGACGCCGCTGCCGACACGACGCTGGTGGCGGCGGTGGACCAGGGCGACGAACTGGCTGCGGTGGCGGACGCCGGTGCGCAGGTGGTGGTCGACTTCACCACCCCCGGTGTGGTCATGGACAACCTGCGCTGGTGCATCGAGCAGGGCATTCACGCGGTGGTCGGCACCACGGGCTTCACCGAGCAGCGCCTCGACCAGGTGCGCGACTGGTTGGCAGGCAAGCCGGGCGTCGGCGTGGTGATCGCCCCGAACTTCGGCATCGGCGCCGTACTGATGATGCAGTTCGCGGCCCGCGCGGCCCGGCACTTCGAGTCCGTCGAGATCATCGAGCAGCATCATCCGCGCAAGCTCGACGCGCCCAGCGGCACCGCCACCCACACTGCCCGCCTGATCGCCGCGGCCCGCGCCGAGGCCGGCCTGGGCCCGGTGCCGGACGCCACCGCCGACGAGGTCGCCGGTGCCCGCGGCGCCGACATCGACGGGGTACGCGTGCACGCGGTCCGCGCCACCGGGCTGGTCGCCCACCAGGAGGTGCTCTTCGGCACCACCGGTGAGACGCTGACCATTCGGCACGACTCGTACGACCGGGTCTCGTTCATGCCCGGCGTGCTTGTCGCGGTCCGCGCCGTCGGCAACCGCCCCGGCCTGACCGTCGGCCTGGACCCACTGCTCGACTGACCGTTCGAGACCGGTCAGGAGCCCGCGTGGTGGGCCTTCAGGAGGCGTCGGTCGGCTCGGTGGGGACGGTCGGGTCGGTGGGGGTGGTCGGCTCGGTGGGGACGGCGACGTGCAGCCGGAGCTGGGGGACCAGCATGTCGTCCACGTCCAGCGCGCGGCCCGCGCCGTCGGGTTCCCAGCCGGCGGCGGTGAGGAACTTGCGGGACGCCTGGTCGCCCTCGAACACCCAGGCCAGGGCCGTGCTGAAGCCGGATTCGCGCCACAGGTCGACGCTGGCGGCCAGCAGTCGGCTGCCGTGTCCACGGCGGCCCCACCGGGGCTCGACCAGCAGGTCGGTCACCGCGACCACGTCCGGGCCGAGGGCCTCGGCCGGCTCGTTCGGGGCCAGCGCCTCGGCGTCGACCGGACCGGAAGCGGCGAAGCCCACCAGATACGATTGCTCGGCCTGCTCGACGGCGACCAGTACCCGATGGTTCTCGCTGGGCGGTTGACGTACCGCAGCGTCCCAGCGTTGGGCGAGCAACGCCTCGTCGAGGTTGGCCAGCACGTGCCGGGGCAGCAGTCGCCGGTAGGCGACCCGCCACGTGGCGAGCTGGATGCGTGCGATCTCGCCGGCGTCCTCGGGACGCGCCGGGCGGACAAACCCGAGAGCCATGGGACGACAGCCTACGCAGGGTGAGGGAGGCGACGGTGGCGCAGGGTGCCAGGCGGACGGTCGGACAGATCGTCGTCGTGGTCGTGCTCGCTGTCGCGGTGGCCGCCTTCCTGTCCGTGGCGGCGGCCCGACACGGCTTCTTCGACCTCCAGGTCTACCGGGGGGCGTTGGTCTGGTGGGCCCGCGACGGCGGGGAACTCTACGACTACCTGCGCCCCGGCACCCAGTACGGCTTCACCTATCCGCCGTTCGCCGCGTTGCTGATGCTGCCGATGGCGTACCTGCCCTGGCACGCGGCGATCGTGGTGAGCGTGGTCGCCGGCGTGGCGACCAGCGCGGTGTTGATCTGGTGGCTGCTCGACCCGGTGTCGCGCCGGGCCGGCTGGACCCGCTGGTTCGCCTTCGCGGTGGCGCTCTGCCTCGCCGCCGCGTTCGAGCCGATGCGCGAGACCATCAACTTCGGCCAGGTCAACACGCTGCTGTTGTTCCTCGTCGCGATGGATCTGCTGCGGCTGCTGCCGGGCGGCAGCCGGTGGGCCGGCATCGGCATCGGCCTGGCCACCGCGATCAAGCTCACGCCGGGCATCTTCATCGTCTACCTGCTGGTGACCGGTCGCATCCGGGCCGCGGTCACCGCTGTCGCCGCCGCCACCGGGGCGACGGTGCTCGCCGCGGCGCTGTTCCCGGACGCCTCCCGGGAGTTCTGGACCACCGCGTTGTGGAACACCGGCCGGGTCGGTGAGCTGGCGTTCGTCTCCAACCAGTCGCTGCGTGGCGTGGTGGCCCGGCTCGACCCCACCAGCCCCAGCACAGTGGCCTGGCTGGCGCTGGTGGCCGCGACGGTGGCGTTCTGGGTGTGGCGGTCCCGCGCCGCCGTGTCCGCCGGGAACGAGGCCGCCGGCCTGGCCCTGACCGGCGCGGTGATGTGTCTGGTCAGCCCGGTCACCTGGGTGCACCACCTGGTCTGGCTGCTGCCGGCGCTGCTGCTGCTGGTCGAGGGCGCCGTGGCCGCGCCGTCGCGCAGCCGCCGACGCCGCCTGCTGCTGGCCGCCGCGATCGTCGGGTACGGGTTCCTGATCAGCCGGATCGTCTGGGCGTGGGAGAAGGACTTCACCGGCCTGGACGGGTTCGTGTTCAGCAACACGTACGTCTGGATCAGCCTGGCGCTGCTGGCTCTCCTGCCGGTGCGCGGAGCCGTCCGGGCCGACGGGCCGGCGGCCTCAGTCGTCGAGCCGTCCGGTGTAGCGCAGCTCGACCAGGCCGAGCGGCGTACGCCCGCCGGACAGCGGCACCTGATAGGTCGACCGCTCACCGTCCGGTGACAGCCCGGCCCGCTCGTAGAAGCGGCGGGCCCGATGGTTGTCCGCCAGCACCCAGACCCGGTACTGCGTCCAGCCCCGCTCACGCAGGCCGGCCCGGGCCGCCGTGAAGAGGGCCTTCGCGGTGCCGTCACCCCAGTGCTCGGGTGCCACGTACATCGCCACCACCTCGCCGTACGTCGGGTCGAGGTCACCCCGGTCCTGGTTGTTGCGGTACGGCCCGAAGGTGGTGAACCCGGCGAGCACGCCGTCGATCTCGGCGAGCAGGGTGGTGAACGGGTGCTCCGGTTCGGCGGTGCCGAGATCGCGGCGGCGTTGTGCCCAGGCGACCGGGTTGAGCCGAGCCAGCACCTCGTCCGGCATGATCCCGGCGTACCCGGCCCGCCATCCGCTGATGTGCACCCGGGCGATCGCCTCGGCGTCGGTGGCCTGCTCGCGGCGGATGGTCGGCATGACTGCCGTTCTACGCGGCCGACGACGGCAGGTCCAGCGTGGCGCACGGGTGTCGTACCGCTGACGTAGCCTGCCCGCGATGGCCACCAAGGAATCGCTCTCGCTCGCCCAGGCCCGGCGCATCGCGCTGGCCGCACAGGGCTTCGCCGACCCTGCGCCCACCGGCGCGCCCACCCGCCGGCACCTGGGTCGGGTGCTCGACCGGGTCGGCCTGATCCAGATGGATTCGGTGAACGTCCTTCAGCGGGCGCACTACCTGCCGCTCTACAGCCGGATCGGGCCCTATCCGACGTCGCTGCTCGACACGGCCGCCTACCGCGCCCCCCGGGCGCTGTTCGAATACTGGGGGCACGAGGCGTCGCTGGTGCCGGTCGGCCTGCATCCCGCGCTGCGCTGGCGGATGGTCCGGGCACAGGCCGAGGCCTGGAGCGGCATGCGCCACATCGCTCAGGAGCAGCCACAGCTGGTGGCCTGGGTCCGCGAGGAGGTGGCCGCCCGAGGGCCGCTGACCGCCGCCGAGATCGAGCACGACGCCCCCCGGACGACAGGCAACTGGGGATGGAACTGGTCGGCGGTCAAGCAGGCCCTGGAGTTCCTCTTCTGGGCCGGTGAGGTCTGCGCCGCCGAGCGCACCACCTCCTTCGCCCGCCGCTACGACCTGCCCGAACGGGTGCTGCCGGCCGAGGTGCTGGCCGCCCCGACGCCGACCGACGCCGAGGCGTACCGCACGCTTGTCGGCATCGCCGCCCGGTCCCTCGGGGTGGCTGCGGAGCAGGAGCTGCGCGACTACTTCCGGCTGCCGGTGGCCGGGGCCCGGCAGGCCATCGCCGAGCTGGTCGAGGCGGGGGAGCTGAGACCGGTCACGGTGCAGGGTTGGCGGCATCCGGCCTGGCTGCACGCCGACGCCCGGCTACCCCGGTGGGTACGCGGCAACACGCTTGTCAGCCCGTTCGACCCGTTGGTCTGGGAACGCGCCCGTGCCGAGCGGCTGTTCGACTTCAGCTACCGCATCGAGATCTACGTGCCGGCGGCGAAGCGGGTGCACGGCTACTACGTGCTGCCGCTCCGGCAGGGTGAACGCTTCACCGCCCGGGTCGACCTGAAGGCCGACCGCAAGGCCGGTGTGCTGCTGGTGCCGGCCGCCTGGATCGAGCCGGGCGCCGACCCGGGGGAGACCGCCGTGGCGCTGGCCGCCGAGCTGTACCGCCTGGCCGGCTGGCTGGGCCTGGACGCGGTGGCGCCGCCGGCCGCCGGTGACCTCGCCGCCCCGCTGGCCGCCGCCCTGCTGGGCGTGGCCGGTGTACGGTGAGGCTCGTGACGAGCGTTGACCGGCCGCCCGCCCAGCCGCACCAGCCCACGGGCGAACCAACAGCACCCGGTGTCGGGCCGAGCGGTGTCGGGCCGGGCGGTGTCGCGCCGCACGGTGGGGGGCAGGGTGAGTGGCCGCAGGGATATCCGGGCGGCTATCCGGTGGCCGAGTCGGATCGGCTGTCCCGGTTCGTCGCGCGGCTGCACGCTCGTACGCCTCGCTGGGTGGTGCCGTTGGCCGCGCTCGGCTGCGTCGGCGCGGGCATCGGCTACACCCTGATCAGCGACCCCACCCGGTCGGCGCCGGACGCCCTGCCGAGTTGCCTGCTCAAGTTGACCACCGGGCTGGACTGTCCGGGCTGTGGTGGCACCCGCGCGCTGTGGTACGTGCTGCACGCCGACCTGCCCGCCGCCGCCCGGCACCATTTCCTCTTCGTCTTCGCGCTGCCCTTCCTGGCGTACTTCTTCATCGCCTGGGCCGGCAAGCAGGCGTTCGGTTGGCGACTGCCGGAGCTGCGCGTCGGCCCGAAGGCGGTAGGCGTCTTCCTCGCCGCCTGGCTCGCCTTCTCCGTAGCCCGCAACCTCCCCTGGTACCCCTTCACCACCCTCTACGTC
>NZ_BOPA01000059.1 GCF_016863515.1 Micromonospora gifhornensis | reverse complement strand
AAACCGCGGCCTCAATCTGAAACCGTGTCTGGGGCAACCGCTCCAAACTATCCGAACCACACTCGGCAGATCAACCTGATGATCAGGAAGGATCCTTGAGGATCATTCGGGGCCCACGGTGGCGCACGCCTTTCGGCGGTCGCTTCTTCCGTGGAGAACCGCAGACCGGCCAGTCACCCTCAGGGGACTCGCCCGGCTCCTGCCGGCTCCAGAACTCTACCCGGTCGGCTTCGCGATCGCAACTCCAACTTTCAGAGCCAACTCGCACCGCCCAGTCTCGGCCTCGCGACCACCTTCATCGCGGGACCGGCGCCCGTTCTCGGCCGGTTTGCCCGGCCTCCCTCGTGCAGAGAGAAAGTTACGCGTACGCACCGGAGAAGGCAAATCAGCGACTGTCGATGACGTTCTCCCGGCCCGGAACTCCGGCGTTCGGGGCACGGCGAGGGTGAGCGGTAGGCGCCGCAGCAGCGGGTGGCAGCGCGACATGCACCGACGACTCAGGTCGGCATCTCGGCGGCTCCGTACTCGCGCCGACATCCGAGGAGGGCATCGGCGTGCCAGAGTGTCTTGCATGGATGACGTGTCCCGGCCAACCAGCCCGGTCCTCGCCGAGGACGCGCTGCTCGGCCTCTTACTCCCCTTCTGGCAACTGATCATCGGAGCGTTCGTGCTCTTCGCCGTCGTGGTGTCGATCGGACGGCTGGTCCGGCGCGGCCCCTCACGGATGAGCACCGCGCTCCTCGTCACCGCCGCTGCCATCGCCGGCTTCGCGGTGGTGGGCGTACTGCTTCAGGGGTAGGCGGCGCTCAGAGTCGACGGTTGGCCAGGCTGGGCAGTTCCGCGCGGATGCGGGCCAGCCGGTCCAGGTCGACGTCGGCGATCGCGAACCCGGGGCCGTCCGGCACCTGCGAAAGCACCGTCCCCCACGGGTCGACGACCATGCTGCGGCCGAAGCAGGTCCGGCCGGGCTCGTGGTCACCTGTCTGCCCGGCGGCCGCGACGAAGCACTGGTTCTCGATCGCCCGGGCACGCAGCAGGACTTCCCAGTGGTCACGACCGGTGTGCATCATGAACGCCGCGGGTACCACGAGCAGGTGAGCACCGCCGTCGGTGGCAAGTTGGCGGTACAGCTCGGGGAAGCGCAGGTCGTAACAGATCGACAGCCCCACCCGTAGCCCTTCGACCTCCACCACCACAGGCTGGTCGCCCGGGGACACCGTGGCGGACTCCTGGTACGAGACCCGACCCGGAATCTCCACGTCGTACAAATGGATCTTGCGGTAGCTGGCGGCGAGCGCGCCGGTGCGGTCGAAGACCAGCATGGTGTTCCAGGTGTGCTCGGGGTCGGGGCCGGCCTCGTGGAACGAGCCGGCGATCACCCAGATCCCCCGTCGACGCGCGACCGCCGCGAAGAACTGCCCGACCTCACCGTCGACCGGCTCCGGCGCGGGCATCCCGGCACCGGGGCCCAGATAGTCGACGTACTCGGGCAAAAGCACCAGGTCCGCGCCGGCGTCGGCCGCGCGGTCGATCAGGGCCTCCGCGGCGACGAGGTTCGCCTTCCGGTCGTCGCGGGAGTTCAGCTGGCAGACGGCGACGCGCATGATTCCAGCGTACGGGCGAACTGCCGTGTGCGGCAGGGCGAAGAGTCCGCCTCAGTGGATCAGGCGGACTTCTCCTCGCGCTCACGCCGGGCCCGGCGGCCGGTGAACTCGCGCGGAACGATTGTCGGGTTGACGTTCTCCAGGACCACCTCACGGGTGATGAGCACCCGGGCGGCGTCGGGGTTGCTGGGCACCTCGTACATCACGGAGAGGAGGACCTCTTCCATGATGGCGCGAAGACCACGGGCACCGGTGCCGCGCAGCATGGCCTGATCGGCGATGGCCTCCAGGGCCGGCCGCTCGAACTCCAGCTCCACGCCGTCGAGCTCGAAGAGGCGCTGGTACTGCCGGACCAGGGCGTTGCGCGGCTCGGTGAGGATGCGCACCAGGGCCGACCGATCGAGGCTGCGGACGCTGGTGATCACCGGCAGACGGCCGATGAACTCCGGGATCAGCCCGAACTTGAGCATGTCCTCCGGCATCACCTGGCTGAAGATGTCGTCGGTGGAACGCTCGGAGACGGCCCGCAGCCGGGCACCGAAGCCGGTGCCGCCGTGGCCCGTACGCGCCTCGATGATCTGGTCCAGGCCGGCGAAGGCACCACCACAGATGAACAGCACGTTCGTGGTGTCGATCTGGATGAACTCCTGGTGCGGGTGCTTGCGGCCGCCCTGCGGTGGCACGTTCGCCACGGTGCCTTCGAGCATCTTCAGCAGCGCCTGCTGGACGCCCTCACCGGAGACGTCACGGGTGATCGACGGGTTCTCCGACTTGCGGGCGATCTTGTCGACCTCGTCGATGTAGATGATGCCGGTCTCGGCGCGCTTGATGTCGTAGTCGGCGGCCTGGATCAGCTTGAGGAGGATGTTCTCCACGTCCTCGCCGACATAGCCGGCCTCGGTGAGGGCGGTGGCGTCGGCGATGGCGAACGGCACGTTGAGCATCCGCGCCAGGGTCTGCGCCAGGTGGGTCTTGCCACACCCGGTCGGGCCCAGCAGCAGGATGTTCGACTTGGCCAGCTCCACGCCGTCGTTACCGGCGCCGGGCGCGTTGGCCGCCTCGGCCTGGATCCGCTTGTAGTGGTTGTAGACCGCGACGGCGAGTGCCTTCTTGGCCTGTTCCTGCCCCACCACGTAGGTGTCGAGGAACTGGCAGATCTCCATCGGCTTGGGAAGCTCTTCCCACTTCACCTCGCCGGTCTCGGCCAGCTCCTCTTCGATGATCTCGTTACAGAGATCGATGCACTCGTCGCAGATGTAGACCCCGGGGCCCGCGATGAGCTTCTTGACCTGCTTCTGCGACTTGCCGCAGAAGGAGCATTTGAGTAGGTCGCCGCCGTCACCGATCCGTGCCACCTACGTTCTCCCTGCACTCATCGGCCGGAGCCCCGGCCACGACCTGCGGACGCTACGCTCCGCCCGTCTCTACCCCCACCGCGCCGGTCGCCCGACGAAGCGGTACGGACCCGACGTTACCCGCTGCGGGAGCATTCTCCGACCCCCAAAACGGGTGTGTCAGAGGCCGGCGGACGACAGGCCCGTCCGGCCTCTGACTCCGTGCCGGTCAGCTGGCCGCGTTGGCGGCCAGCAGTCCCTTCTTGCGGCTGCTGAGGATCGTGTCGACCAACCCGTACTCGCGGGACTCCTCGGCCGTCATGATCTTGTCCCGGTCGATGTCCTTGCGGACCTTCTCGATCGGCCGGTTGCAGTGCCGGGAGAGCATCTCCTCCAGCTGGGTCCGCATCCGCAGGATCTCCCGGGCCTGGATCTCGATGTCCGAGCCCTGCCCGTAGCCGCCCTCGGTGGCCGGCTGGTGGATGATGATCCGCGAGTTCGGCAGCGCCATCCGCTTGCCCGGCGTGCCCGCCGCCAGCAGCACCGCCGCAGCGGAGGCCGCCTGGCCCAGGCAGACGGTCTGGATGTCCGGCCGGACGTACTGCATGGTGTCGTAGATCGCCGTCATGGCGGTGAACGAACCACCCGGCGAGTTGATGTACATGATGATGTCCCGGTCGGGGTCGGTCCCCTCCAGGGTGAGCAGCTGGGCCATCACGTCGTTGGCCGAGGCGTCGTCGACCTGGACACCGAGGAAGATGATCCGGTCCTCGAAGAGCTTGTTGTAGGGGTTGGATTCCTTGACCCCGTACGACGTGCGCTCGACGAACGACGGCAGGACGTAGCGGTTGTGCACGGCCGCGAACTGGGGCGGCAGGCTGAGGTCGGTCATCGTCTGCTCCTCGATCAGCTCAGGGTCCCGGCGCCCTCGGGAACCTGAGCGGCCCCGATGATCACCTTGTCGATGAAGCCGTAGTCCATGGCCTCCTGGGCGGTGAACCAGCGGTCGCGGTCCGAGTCCGCCTCGATCTGCGCCTGGGACTGACCGGTGTGGTGCGCGACCCGCTCCTGGAACATCCGCTTGGTGTAGAGCATCTGCTCGGCCTGGATCGCGATGTCCGACGCGGTGCCGCCGAGGCCGCCCGAGGGCTGGTGCATCATGATCCGCGCGTGCGGCAGGGCGTACCGCTTGCCCTTGGTGCCCGCGCAGAGCAGCAGCTGGCCCATCGAGGCCGCCATGCCCATCGCCACGGTCGACACGTCGTTGTCGATGTACTGCATGGTGTCGTAGATCGCCATGCCGGAGTAGACCGAGCCACCCGGCGAGTTGATCCAGAGGAAGATGTCCCGGTCCGGGTCCTCCGCCGCGAGCAGCAGCAGCTGCGCGCAGATGCGGTTGGCCACCTGGTCGTTGACCTCGCTGCCGAGGAAGATGATGCGTTCCTTGAGCAACCGGTTGTAGACCGAGTCGTCGAGGTTGCCAATTGAGTCGCCACCTCGGGCGTCGAGCGCCCGCGGCTTTGCTGGGATGTGCATGTCGGTCATGGCAGCCCTTCGCTCTCCGTACCGTCCTGTCCGACACTAACCGCTCAGCCGGGCGGCAGAGTCCCGCTCCGGGCACTGTTCGCTCTCAGCGCAGGGGCCCCGGGACTCGTACCCGGAAAAGGGGTTGGGCCACCACCCACCGCAACCGGCGGACGGTGGCCCCACCCGACGATCAGTGCTCGTGCCCGTGCTCCGCCTCGCTGGCCTCGCGCAGCGCGTCCAGGCTGATCTCGTTGCCGGCGGTGTCCTTGATCGTGATGCGCTCCATGACCGAGGCGAGAGCCTTGCCCCGGCGGACGTCGCCGAAGACCGCGCCGGCCGCGCCGGAACGGACCAGCTGGTCGTAGTACTGCTGCGGGGCCATGCCGGCCCGCTGGGCGCGGTGGACGATCTCGTGACCGAACTCGTCGTCGGAGACCTGCACGTCCTCGGCGTCGGCGAGGGTGTCGAGCAGCAGCTGGACCTTGACGCCCTGAGTGGCGGCCTCGGTCAGCTCGGCGTCGATCTGCTCCTCGGTCTTCTCCTCGGCGGCGAGGTAGTCCTCCATCGAGGCGCCGATGCGCTCCAGCTGGTCGACCATCGCCTGCTTGCGGCTCTCCACCTCGTCGCGGATGACGCCTTCCGGCGCCGGCACCTCGGCGGCCTCGACGAGCTGCTCCAGGGCCTTGTCCCGGGCGGCGTAGATCTGCTCGACCCGCTTGCCCCGGGTGACCCGCTCACGCAGGTCGTTGCGCAGCTCCTCGATGGTGTCGAACTCGCTGGCCAGCTGCGCGAACTCGTCGTTCAGCTCGGGCAGCTCCTTCTCCTTGACCGTACGCACGGTCACCAGGACCTCGGCGTCGCGGCCGGCGAAGTCGCCGCCGACGAGCTGGGTGGTGAAGGTGACGTCCTCACCGGCGGCGAGGCCGACCACGGCCTCGTCCAGGCCCGGCAGCAGCTGCTTGCTGCCCACCTCGTGGGAGATGTTGCTGGCCGAGCCGCCCGGCACCTCTTCGCCGTCGACGGTCGCCCGCAGGTCGATCTGGACGTAGTCGCCCTCGGCGGCGGCCCGCTCGACGGTCTTGAGGGTGGCGAACCGCTCGCGCAGGTTCTTCACCTGCTCGTCGATCTCGCTGTCGTCGACCTGCAGCTCGTCCACGACGACCTCGAGGGAGGCCAGGTCGGGCACGGTGATCTCCGGCCGGACGTCCACCTCGGCGGTGAAGCTCAGCGAGTCACCGTCGTTGAACTCGGTGATGTCGACCTCGGGACGACCGAGGGTCTTCAGGTCGTGCTCGCGGACCGCAGCGAGGATGTTCTGCGGGATGGCCTCCTGCACCGCCTCGTTGAGCACGGTGCCCCGGCCCACCCGCTGGTCGATGATCGCCGGCGGGACCTTCCCCTTACGGAAGCCGGGGATCTGGATCTGCTGGCCGATCTCCCGGTACGCCTTCTTGAGGCTCGGCTCGAGCTCGACGAACGGCACCTCGATGGCGAGCCGCACGCGCGTCGGGCTCAGAGTCTCGACGGTGCTCTTCACAGGCGTACTCCTTGACGGATCTCGGTTTATTCTGGGCGCACTACGGCCCATCGAGTGTAGGCGAACCGGCGTGGCCGACCGGCAGCGCCCAGGGACCCGGCAGCGAAGCCTCCCGCTCGCCCACCGTCCCGGGTGCACCGGCCCCACGCTGGAGGCAGTCGGGGTGGCGGGATTTGAACCCACGGCCCCTCGCTCCCAAAGCGAGTGCGCTACCAAGCTGCGCCACACCCCGTGGCGACGAGCAGTCTATGCCTTCCATACGACAACCGGATGCCGGGGCGTCCCCCAACGCGCCGAACATGCAGCTTCCCCAGCGCGGGCGCGCCGCAGCTGCGGCGATGTTGCGGCTTCCGCCCGCTGGGTGGCAGCGGTTTCGCGGATGTTGCGGCATCCGTGGCGGCCGGATACCCCCAGCTCTCCGGAACGGCGGGATCGATGGTGCGGCGCGGTGGCGGGATACGGCCGCGCGCTCGCCGCGGGCATTGGGTAGGCTGTCGGGCGCGTCCGGTTTTCCGGGCGTACGCGGGCGTAGCTCAATGGCAGAGCTTCAGTCTTCCAAACTGACGGTGCGGGTTCGATTCCCGTCGCCCGCTCCACACCTTCCGGCCCAGGTCAACGGCGTGATCGCCGAGCCTGGGCCGTTCTCGTTTCCGCCCTGGATGATCTTGCATGCCATCGGCGTGCCATTCACGCGTCGAGGTCGGGGCGATCGCTGCCGCACAGCCGAGCTGCTTGCCCCCGGACCCTCACCTGCGAGGAGATGGTTGTCGCCTCATTCGCCTTCCACAGTGAGGTGCATGTCGCCCGGTAGCCACAAGGCCGTCTGGGCAGCCTTGAGGAGTTGGGCGACCCACAGCTCCACAACGGGGTCATCGAGCCGGTCAGCCACGAAACACAACTCGTCGATCAGCGTTTGAATCATGGGCCGGTTCAGCCGGACTGGATCGGAACCTCCGAGCAGCGGCAACAGGTGCAACTCGTAGCCCTTCGCCACGTGTGACAAGCGCCAGAACACTCGCTCGGGCACGCAGAGGGCGTTGGGCAGGTCATCGCGGTAGACCGCCACGATCGGATCATTGACGTATGTCGCGGGATCGACCCGATCGGCATAGTCGCTCACCATGGCATCGTCGCATCCCAAGATCGACGGCACGGGCTCGCCGTGCCAATGCCGGGCCAGGGACAACCCGCCGCCGGGCCGGCCGGTCGCTACCTAGCCTTGGAGTCGCTGCGCCCAGTACACCTGGCCGTCCTCACCCATGTAGACCAGGGCCAGCAGCAGGTCGGACATCGCCACCGGCGCGGTGGCCATCGGAAGCTCCGGATCCGGCTCCTCGACGTACGGAAAGAGCGCTACGAAGGTGAGCGGTGAGGCCTTCTCGTCTGCCACATGGAGTCTGTTGCCGTTGCTCCGATACTCGTCGTCCCCGAAGGTGGCATCACCCGCGCCGCGCAGCCAGGAGTAGCGTTCGGCAATCCGGTTCTCGATGCCCGCGCTCCCGATGCCGACGGCCGCCTGTGGCGCGGCCACGCCGAAAACCTCCGGCTTGTGGTTGGTCCGCTTGTCGATGAGGAAGATCGCGAAGTAGCCGCCGTCGAGCGGCTCGGGCGGGGTCTGCCAGGAGACCCGGCCGAGCACCAGTTGGTCGCGTCCGTAGGTGACCGGGGCATGCGCCGTCTCGCCGAGCGCAGTTTCAGCCTCGTCGTAGCTGACGAAACGGAGCGATGACGTGACGGCCAGCGCTTCCGGACCGTACGGCGGATGGTTGTGCCACCACCGCCAGCCGACCACGGAGACCGCCGCCAGGATGACGGCCGAGATGGTTGCCACCAACCGGGTCCTCCGCGACGTCATGCTCCAGAGTGAAGCACGCAGCACCAGCTCCCGGAGTAGCCGAACCGACAGTCGGAAGCTCGGCCCTGACCTACCGGGGCCGCTTGTCCTCGACGTGCACGACGTCGAGCTCATGGCCGTCCCGGTCCCGCTTGTGGCGCCCGTACAGACCGATGGCCAGGTCACTGCTGTCCGAGATCTCGTCGGGTCCCACGTAGGTCAGCACGTCGTCGTGGTGGCCGTAGACCACCCATCCGGGACCGGGATCCGGCAACACGACACAGGTGCCGTGGGCGAACACCACCCAGGACTTGCCGTCCCCTTCGATGATGCGACGCCAGGTTCCGGCCAGATCATGCTCCGACATGAGGGCGATCATTCCGGGGCCGGTGGATCGGCGCTACCCGCGACGTCGGCCCGCGGGTGTGCGCCGGTGGACCGTGTCCCGAGCCTCATCGGGCAGGGCCTCGGCGGCCAGCAGTTGCGGCAGCAGGTCCGGTTCGAGGGTCAGGGCACGGAAGGTGAGTTCGACTGTCACCTGATGGTCGGGCCGGTACACGATCTCGATCGGGTCGCCGCCGCGAAGCTCGCCGGGTTCGATCACCCGCAGGTACGCCCCGGGCACGGCGGCCTGGGTGAACCGCTTGATCCAGCCCTGCTGTTGCAGCCAGTGCTGGAACGTCGAGCAGGGAATCCGTGGGGCAGACACCTCCAGTACGACGTCCGGCCCGATCCGCCAGCGCTCCCCGATCAGGGCGGCGTTGACGTCGAGGCCGCTGGTGGTCAGGTTCTCCCCGAAGCCGCCGTTGTCGAGCGGGACGTCCAACTCGGCCGCCCAGCGGTCCAGGTCCTCCCGGGCGTAGGCGTACACGGCCTGGTCGGCGCCGCCGTGGTGCTTGACGTCGTAGACGCGGTCGCCCACCAGACCGACCTCGCCGGTGCCCTTCGGGCCGGGCACGACGACGGCGATCGGGCCGTCGACCGGCCGCTTGTCGATGCCGGTCAGTCCACCCTTGGCCGGGTTGGGTCGGGGCCGGCCCACGTTTACGGAAAGCACTCGCATCCGGCGAATATTAGGCCGACCCACACCAGGGCGGCGACTCAATTGGTCGTCGGCATACCGCAGCGGAGTCCGGGGTAAGGAGCGCCGTGACCTTCTCGATCGTGGCCCGGTGTCGGCGTACCGGCCAGCTCGGTGTGGCGGCCCTGACCGCCAAACCCGGCGTGGGCAAGCTGGTGGCGCACGTACGCCACGATGCCGGGGCGGTCGCCACCCAGGCGCTGCCCAACCCGTTCCTGGCCTACGACGGCCTGCCGATGCTGGCGCAGGGGCACTCGCCACGGGAGGTGATGACCGAGTTGCTGGCCCGCGATCCGGGTCGGGAGGTACGGCAGGCGGGGATGGTGGACCGCGCGGGGCGGGCGTACGCATTTACCGGTGACCGCACGCTCGACTGGTCGGGTCACCGTATCGGCGACGGCTACACCGTGCAGGGCAACCGGCTGGTCGGCCCGGAGCCGCTCGACGAGATCGTCCGGGGGTTCGCGGCCAGCCACGAGCAGGATCTGGCGGAGCGACTGCTGCGCACCATCGAGTTGGGCGAGGACGCTGGTGGTGACCGGCACGGGGCCCGGTCGGCGACCGTCACAGTGATCGGCCAGCAGCCGTATCCGCTGTGGGATCTGCGGGTCGACGACCACGATCACCCGGCGAAGGAGTTGCGCCGGCTGTACGACGTCTTCCACGAGGAGATGGTGTCGGCCATCCGGAAGCTACCCACCCGGGACGACCCGATGGGCGCCGCCGCTCGCGAGGTGCTCGGCGGCCAGGGCCGATGAACGGTGTCAGGCCGCCGGTTGCGGGTCCTGGTAGCCGGCGGCCTGGCGGCGGAACAGTCGGGCGTACGTGCCGTTCAGGTCGATCAGCTCCTGGTGGTCGCCGCGTTCGGTGATCGTGCCGTCGGCCAGTACGACGATCAGGTCGGCGTCGCGGACGGTGTTCATCCGGTGTGAGATCAGCAGGCTGGTCCGGCCGGCGCGGTGTGCGGCGAGTCGTCGGCTGATCTCGTACTCGGCCTCGGCGTCGAGGCCGGCGCTGGGTTCGTCGAGCACGAGCAGGTCGGCGTCCTCGCGCATCAGCGCCCGGGCCAGCGCGACCCGCTGCCACTGCCCGCCGGAGAGCACCACTCCCGTGGTCGGGTCGTCGCGGTCCTCGGCGTTCATGTAGACCCGGGTGAGCAGGGTGTCGTAGCCGCGGGGCAGCGCCGACAGGATGTCGTCGACGCCGGCCAGTTGGGCCGCCGCCCGGATCCGGGCCGGTTCGTCGAGGGCGGCCACCTCGCCGAGGCCGATGTTGTCGGCGGCACTGAGGTCGTACGCCATGAAGTCCTGGAACAGCACGCCGATCCGCGCCCGCAGCTCGGCCGGGGGCAGGTCACGCAGGTCGACGCCGTCCCAGCGGATGCTGCCGCGGGTCGGGTCGTAGAACCGGCACAGCAGTTTGACCAGGGAACTCTTGCCGACCCCGTTGCGCCCGACCAGGGCGACCGACGAGCCGGCGGGGATGTGCAGGCTCACCCCGCGCAGCACCCAGGGCAGGTCGTCGCCGTAGCGGAACCACACGTCGTCGAACTCGATGCCGTGCCGCAGTGGTGGCACCGCCGGTAGCGCGGTGGCGCGGGCAGGCAGGTCGGGTGGGGCCTCCACGACGAAGCGGTAGTGCCCGAACAGCAGCATCGCCTCGTGCAGCCGGCCGGCGTTGACGAAGGCGGTGCTCAGCCCGCCCTGCACGCCGGCGACGGCGGCCACGAAGACCGACACGTCGCCGATGGTGAGTGCGCCGGACCGGGCGGCGGAGACCGCCCAGACCAGACCGAGCCCGGCCACCACCGCGCCGAGCAGACCCTGCACGGACTGCACGAGCAGCTCGCGCCGGTCCATTCGGCGTTGGCCGGCCTGGATGCCGCGCAGTTCGGTGAGCATCCGGGCACCGAACAGCCCGCCCAGGCCGTACAGGCGGACCTCCTTCGCGGCGGTGACGCTTGTCATCAGCTGGGCGTAGAAGAACTCCCGCCGGGCGGCATGCCCGTACTCCCAGAGCAGCGCGGCGCGCTGCCGGCCCAGCCGCAGCTCCGCTCGCAGGGTGGGTACGGCGGCCACCGCCACCACCAGCACCATCCACGGGTTGATCGCGGCCAGGGTGGTGAGGAAGGCGAGCATAGTGATGAGCCCCTGTGCCGCGCCGAGGAAGCCGCTGACCACCTCCGGCGGCCCGGCGGGGCCGGTCTCCGCGGCGATGCTGAGCCGGTCGTGGAAGGCCGGATCCTCGAACCGGCGCAGCCCGAGCATCCGGGCGACGGCAGCGAACAACCGATGCCGGGCGGCCAGCCCGACCGACCGTTGCAGCTCCGCGTCGACGTAGCGGCCCAGTTCGGGCAGGAGCACGGCGGCGGCGCCCGCCCCGGCCAGCAGCAGCACCGGCCCGGTGAGCCGGTCGTCGCCGGCGGCCAGCCGGTCCAGTACGACCTTCATCAGCCAGGCGACGGCGATGGGCACCATGCCCCCCACCACGGTGAGCAGCACCCGGGCGATGAGCCAGCGGCGGGACGCGGCCCACGCCATCCGGGTCGCCTCGATCAGCGAGCCGCCTGCTTGTCTGATCACGGGGCGCTGGTGGCGGGCACCCGGTCGAGCACGAAGTGGCTGGCGATCACCGTGTCGTCGGAGAGCAGGCCGAAGGCGGGGTAGCCGTCCACTCCGAAGGCGCGGGCCACGGGACCGCGTTCGGGCTCGTTGACCACCCGGGCCACCGGCGTGAGCCGGTCGCAGAGTTGGGTGGCGGCCTCACCGGAGCCCAACACGACGGCCAGCGCCTGCTCCCGTCCACCGGGGATCGCCTCGGCCCGGGCGACGAAGCCGGGCAGGCTCTCCGCGCACGCCGGGCAGCTCGGCGAGAGGAACGCCACGAGGGTTTCACCCCGCAGCCCGGCCCGGGACACCGGCGTGCCGTCGACCGTGGTGGCGGTGAAGTCGCCGATCGTGGCACCGGCGGTCAGCATGATCGGCTCGGGGTTCTCCACCCCCTCGATGCTGACCTTCAGCAGGGTGGACTGCCGCCGCAGCTGCGCGAGCACGACAAGCAGGACTGTGGTGTTGACCAGACACAGCACCGTGACCACCAGCAGCAGGACGGTCATGAGCGTCATGTCACCTCCGGTCGGGTCAGCGGTGAGGGTGGGCGGCGACGGTGGCCGGACGCCGCCGAAGGCCAGCGCCGCCCCGCCGAGAGCGACCGCCGTCAGCAGCAGGTTGCGGATGACGTGGGCGGGGCCGGGTGGGCGTTCGGTGACCCCGAAGCAGCGGCAGGGCTCGCGGACACCCCGGCGCACCATCCCGGCCACCGCCACGGTGAAGGCGCCGAACAGGCCGGTGGCCAGCGCGAAGGCAGTGGGCGCGAGGGCCGGAACGGCGACGGCGGCCAGCAGCGCCGCGGCGGTCAGCGCCTCGGCCGCCAGCACCGCCACGGCGAGCGCGCCCGCCCGTGCCGCCGGCACCCCGACGGTACGGGGCAGCGAGGCGCGGAAGGTCGCGAAGGCGGCCCGGTTGCGCACCTTGCCGACCAGCGCCCAGCCGAACGTGCCGCCCAGGGCCAACTGGGCGGCAAGCAGCAGCGCCCCGGTCATCTCAGTAGCCGACCTGGGTGACCTCGCCCCGCCGGAAGGGGCCGCCGGCCAGCAGCAGGTCGGCGATGGTCTCGTCCATCGGCAGACCCAGGTCGTGCTGCAGCCACATGAACTGGCCGCCCGGGTTCACCTCCAGGAAGACGTACTCCCCGTCGGGGGTGACGATGAAGTCGATGGCCGCGTAGACGAGGCCGAGGTGGTCGAGCAGGCGTTGGGTCTTCGCCACCACCTCGTCGGGCAGCGGCTTGTACGGCCCGTACGGCAGGTGGTTCTCGCCCCGCCAGTCCACCGAGGTGGTGGGCAGCGCCTGCGAGTCGATGACCACCGGGAACCAGGTGTTCCCGACGACGGTCAGCCGGACTTCGTACGCCTTCTCGATGTATTCCTGGAACATGCAGATCGTGTGCTGGACCCGGTCGGCGTTGGCCAGCACCTCCTCGCCCACGACGGTGGTGTAGAGGCCGCTCGGGAAAGCGCCCGGGTAGTGGATGACCCCACCGGTGAGTGCCTTGTAGACGACGGGCTTGTCGGTGGCCCCGACCAGGGCGCGTACCTCGTCGGGGTCGTTGGTGAGCAGGGTGCGGGGCACCCGCATGCCGACCTGCTTGGCCAACTGGAGTTGGTAGGGCTTGAGTTCGGCGACGGCGTCGACGTCGGGGCGGTTGACCCACAGGCAGTCGGTGCTGCGCAGGATGCCGCCGATGCCGTGCAGCGCCTCGTTGCGGGCGAACTGCTGCTCGGCCTCGCTCATCTGTTCGTGGAAGCGGAAGGCTGTGGGGCGGCGGTACCACACCCCGGAGAGCCGATCGAGATCGACCTCCCGCCCGCGGTGCAGCAGCCGCCGCCGCTCGCCATCGAAATCCGAGGTGGTGAACGTCAGCGTCTGCGGGAAGTAGCTCAGGTCGACGCGGACGATGTCGGCGCCCCGCGCGGTGAGGGTCCGCACGACGGGGTCGACCGTGGGATCGAAGTCCTGGGTGAAGATCAGGATCCCGCGATCAGATGGCGAGGTGGTCATGCGTCGTCCTTACGCGCAGGCGTCGTCGGTCACGCAGTCTCCGCAGTTGGAGCCGGAGGTGCGGGTCTTGGTGTAGACACCGGCGGTGATGGCGCCGTCCGGGGTGACCCAGACCTGCTGGTCTTCGTCGTAGTAGCCGAGCTCGGTCTCGGTCTCCGCCGGAGTGCCCGGCTCCCAGTTGGCGAAGAGGTAGCCGAAGGGCTGGCGGTCGTGGTCGGCGGGCAGCGGCTGGCTGAAGTCGTGCCCACTGGTCATCGACAGCGAGGTGCGCAGGGGGTTGCGCGTCAGGGTGGCCGTCACGTCTGGTCTCCTTCTTTTCCGACTCTTTCGGCTGGCGGGTTGTCAGCCGACGACAGCGGCTCGGTAAGGCCGATAATCCCGGGCACCTCAGCGGAAAATGACCAGGTCTGGTCACCCGCGTCGTAGTGCCCGGCGTCAAGGATGAGATCGGATTCCAATTCGTCGTGGTCGGCGCGGTCGTAGAGGTATCCCAGTGGTGCAAGGTGGTGCCCGCGACGACGTTCACGCAGCTCGACATCGACGGCCCGTACGACGAGACGGGTGCCGTCGAGCTCGGGACGGTCCAGCCGGAGGACGGTGACCGGGACGCTCGCGCCCCCCGGGAATCCGTCGCCCGTGACCTGTGCCCCGTTACTCACAGAGCCATCCTATAGACGCATTCACATTTAGGAAGACCTGTGTACATGGAAATTTCACGAGCCAGGGAAGCTTGAGGTTGCAATATTCCACCCGCCGGTCGGTCACTTTCCCCTTACCGGAAAATGTGTCCGCGCACCCAAAATACGGTGACGATCATAAATTTGCCACCAATCCGGACAGATGCCGTCATGTCCGTAGTGTGGCGGGTCGCGCACGTACCGTACCCGACTCGGGGGATGAACCGGCTCCGTCCGGGTATGCAGCGGCCGTCCTGGTGGAGTGACGACCTTCCGGTCGCGATGCCCGCGACCGGTGCCGTCGGGCGGGTCGGCATGACGCGCCGACCCGCCCGACGACGCGACCTCAGGTGGTCAGCCAGTTCCAGGCGTCCATGACCCACTGGGTCTGTTGCAGGTAGGCGATGCCCAGTCCGGTCAGGAAGAGCGCGGTGACCAGGTGGGCGCCACGGGCGCTGCGCCGTACCCGACCCAACTGCCGTTCCAGCACCAACCGGCCCAGCAGCCGGGTCAGCGCGAAGAGCCCGGCCGCCACCAGCAGGCTCAGCACGAAGACCAGGAACGGTCCGGCGAGATCACCGCCGCCGGAGATCGCCCAGATTCCCCAGCACACGAAAGCGAACAGGGCGCCCGCAGCGCTCCACTCGCCACCCTTGCGCAACTGCGCCATGTGCCAGCTCAACGGCCGGCGCGGCGCGGGCTCGCCCGGCCAGCCGGTGCCCGTCGGCACCTGATCCACCGCCGTGAACGGCTCGGTACGCGCCGCGCTGGCCCCCACCGAGGCCACGCCACGCCGGTACGGGTCACGCTGCGGCGGAATGCCGGCGCCGGGCTGCGGTGGCGGCACCTCCACGGTCCGTTCCGCCCACGGCTGCGTCTGGTCGGCCATGTCGTTTCCTCCCCCTCGGCTGGCGATGAACTTGATCACCGCCGGGCCCTGCTTCGAGGGTAGCCAGCCGGCAAATAGGTCGCCGCACCCGCACCTATCCGATACACACGAGCGGTGACCAGCACTTCCTTGCCGATCAGCAGCGCCCGCGCCGAAGACTTCGACGAGATGGGCCGTTTCCTCAACTTCCTGTTCCACCACGGCCTCGAACCCGAAGCCCACGAGACCGAGCGTGTGATCTTCGAACCGCAACGTGCCCTGCTGGTACGGGACGGTCCCGAACTGGTCGGCACCACTGCCGCGTTCACCCGGGCGTTGGGGGTGCCCGGCGGTGAGGTGCCGGCCGCACACGTCAGCATGGTCGGGGTGGCGCCCACCCATCGGCGGCGTGGTCTGCTCACCGCGCTGATGCGTCGACAACTACGCGAGGTCCACGAGGCCCGCCGGGAACCGGTCGCGGTGCTCTGGGCCAGCGAGGGACGGATCTACCCGCGCTTCGGCTACGGGTTGGCGGCACAGCGCCTGCAGCTCACCGGCGACACCAACGAGCTGCGGCTACCGCCGCCGACTGCCGACGAGGGCCGGCTACGCCTGGACCGTCCGGCCGATCGCCTGGCCGACCTCTCCCGGGTGTACGACACCGTACGCGCGGCCCGGCCGGGCTGGTCCGCCCGCGACGAGCGGTGGTGGCGCTATGTCCTGCTCGACCCGGAGGCCCACCGGGGAGGTGCCACCGAACGACGGGTGGTGCTGCACGAAGGACCTGACGGCGTCGACGGGTACGGACTGTTCCGCACCAAGTCCGACTGGGACGGCACCGGCCCGAAGTGCCAGACCAGCGTCGACGAGGTGGTGGCGACGAGTGTCGCCGGGTACCGGGCGATCTGGCGGATGCTGCTCTCGATCGACCTGACCCGCCAGGTGACCTTCCTCCGGGCCGCCGTGGACGAGCCCCTGCTGCGGCTGGTCGACGAACCACGCCGACTCAACCCGCGGCTGGTCGACGCCCTGTGGGTACGCGTGGTGGACGTGCCGGCCGCGATGGCCGCCCGCCGCTACGCCACCGACGTCGACGTGGTCATCGAGGTGACCGACGACCTGCTGCCGGAGAACAGCGGCCGGTGGCGGCTACAGGGGGGCCCGAAGACGGCCAGCTGCGTACCGGCGAATGGTCCGGCCGATTTGGCCTGCGACATCAGCTGCCTGGGCGAACTCTTCCTCGGGGGTGGCACCCTGACCGCCCTGGCCGACGCCGGCCGGGTACGCGAGCTGCAGCCCGGTGCGCTGGCCGTCGCCGACCCCGCGTTCATCTGGCACCGCGCCCCCTCGGCCCTGGAAGTCTTCTGACCCCTGCACGGAAGTCACACCGACCGCCGGTCGGGAGCCGAGCCGGTTCCTGACCGGCGGCACAGTGCTGCGTCCGACCCCACGTCACACCGCTGACAGCGCCTACTGCCGTGCCCGTGTGTGCTTTCAGTGTCAAATATCGGGGGTGGAGAAGGCCCCGAGACCGTGATCGACAACCGTCAGCCCAGGTAGGGTCGGGGGGTGGCGGACGAGGCACGACGGCGACGACGACACCGGCACCAGGGCGGAGCACAGGGGACCGCTGATTCCAGCGCCGCAGCGACCACAGCAGGGGTGCACGACAACACGGAGCCGCCTCGCGGACGACGCGGCGGGGCCGAGGAGAACGAGCGTGGGCTACGCGGGCTGGTCGGCTCGGGCTCGTCACAGGTGAGCGTGACAGCGGCCATGCGGGCCAGAGACGCCGCCCGGCCCACCGACGAGGACCTCGCCGCAGCCGAAGCCGACATCGTCATCGTGCGGCGGAACTGGACCCCCCGCGACGAACTCCCCCGCCGCTGACGCCGGCCGACGTGCTGGCCGACCAACCCCACCTGGCGTGGCACCTGGCACCTGGCGGTTCCAGATCGTGCTCGATCCGGGATCCAGTGGTGTCCCGACGACGGGGAGACCACTCGATCCCGGATCGAGGCGCGGTGCTGGCGCGGCCCCGAGCGGATCCCGACGGATGGGGTTGCCCAGGGCAGGTGCGGAGGGGTCAGGGCAGGTCGGGCAGTTTGCGGGTCTGCTCGTAGTCGGCGACCTGCGCGATCCGGCGGGCGTGCCGCTCGCTGCCGGAGAAGGCGGTGGTCAGGAACGCCTCGACGATGGCGGTCGCCTCGTCGAGGGTGTGCTGACGGGCACCGACCGCGACCACGTTGGCGTCGTTGTGCTGCCGGCCGAGCTGGGCCGTCTCGACGCTCCAGGCCAGCGCCGCACGGACCCCGGCGACCTTGTTGGCGGCGATCTGCTCGCCGTTGCCGGAGCCACCGATGACCACACCCAGGCTGCCCGGGTCGGCCACCACACGGGTGCCGGCGTGCAGGCAGAAGGCCGGGTAGTCGTCGTCCGGGTCGAAGACGTGCGGGCCGACGTCGACCACCTCGTACCCCTGCTTGGCGAGGTGGTTGGCCAGGTGCACCTTCAACTCGAAACCGGCGTGATCGGATCCCAGGTAGACGCGCATACCGGGCAGTCTGTCAGGCCCGTCGGACCGGGCACCGCCGGGGCGGGGCCGGGCGCGACGGACGCCACCTTCCGCGGGGTCGGCAGCATCACGTCACACCCGGCCCACCCGGCATCCGCACCGACCGGGATCGGCGTCCCGACCGGGTGGCGCGGGGTCTTACGCGGGGTCCGGCAACTCGGCGACCACCAGGCCGCCGCGCGCCTTCGGGGTGAACCAGGTGCTCTTGCGCGGCATCTTCTCCCGAGCCAGGTTGACCGCGACGAAGTCGTCCACGGTCACCGGCGCGATGAGGATGGCCAGCTCGGCCCGGCCGGCCTCGACCTCACCGGTCAGCCAGCTCGCCGGGTAGTCGCCACCGACATAGGTGATCCGCTTGTCGCCCGGGTCCAGGCCGAGGGCCTCACGCAGCAGCAGCCGCTCGACCAGGGCGTGGTCGAGGTTCTCCAACCGGTTCGCGCCGGTGTGCGGCAGCGTCACGTCGTACGCCTGGCCGGGAAGCTGGAGCACGACGCTGCCGCCGGTCGCCGGGACCTGCACCGGGCCGTCGGTGGCGGTGATCTGCGCGCCGGCGGCGCGCAGCCGGTCGAGCAGTTCGTCCGGGGTGGTCGGCAGCTCGCTGACCAGACGGTTGTACGGCTGGATGGCCACCGAGGCGGGCGTGGTGACCACCGCGAGGAAGCGGCGGAACCCGCCGGTCTGGGCGGCGAGGCTGCGGTGGTTGCCGTCGGCGACGACCAGTTCGCCACCGCCGGCGAGCGCGGTCAGCTCGTCCTGCTCCGGGCCCGGCCCGAGCAGCCAGATGGCGTGCGTACGCCCGGTTTGGTCGGTGTCGGTGGCGGCGGGGGCGCCGGCCGCGTCGGTGGCCCTGGCGAGCGCGGCGTGCAGTTCGTCACCGCGCCCGGTCTGCAGCAGCAGTACGGGCGAGAGCAGGTGACCCAGCGCCTCGGCCAGGGCGACCCGCTCGCGCACCTTGGCGATGAAGACGTCCTCGTTGCGGATGACCAGGCCGGGCTCGTCGGCCCGGGTGGAGATCTGATCGGTGTCGACCATGGCGAAGATGCCGTACGCGGGCTCCTCGCCGGGTGCGGTGATCCGGTACAGCACCACCACCTGCTCGGCGGGGGTGTAGCTGCCGTCGGCCTTCGCCTCGGCGAGCCGGGTCACGGCGTCCGGCAGGGCGTCGCCGAAGGTCTTGCCGAGGCTCTCCGGAGCCCGGTGCGGCATCTCGATGCCGAGGGCGCTGTGCGGATTCGCCTCGATGATCGCGGTGATCTCCGCGTCGTCGGCGAACTCGTCATAGTTCTGCGCTCCGGTGCCGCCAGTGGTGATCCAAGCCCGGGTGATCGGGTGCACGACCGTCATGACCCATGACGCTACCGTCGCCACTTCCCGCTCCGTCGCCGGACCCACACCCCGCCCACCAGGTGAAAGGAAGGGCCCCGGCTTAACGCCTCAGGTAGAGCAAGGTGCCCTTGTTAACACTCCGACTCGCCCGCACGACGATGCCGGCCGGCGGGGGCCGGCAGCACCGCCGGCCGCCGCACCGGCCGCGGGCCCTGGTTGCGGACCTCCCGGCCGGGCGGCGTCAATCGTGAAGTGGCGGGAACGCGGGCGACGCCCACCACCGGGGTGCGGCCCAGCGGCCCCGCCGCGTTGAGCGGGTGCTCCTGCTGCAGTACCGGCCGGCCGTCGGGACTGTGTGGAGGTGGGCTCGGCCACATCAAGCCGCGCTCCTGCCCCAGCCCCGACCAGCCCTCAGTGCGGTCCTGCCGAGGTGCCGACCGGTCCTCAGCACGCTCCTGCCGGGGCGCCGGCCAGCTCTCGGCGACATCCTGCCGGGGCACCGGCCAGCGCAGGTTCGCCGTGGGAGAGGGCGCGGCGCTGCCGATCCCCTCCCTACGGCTCCGACGGTCATCGACCGGGGCACGGTGTTTGGCCATCTGACGCCTCCACGAGCGGCGGCCGACGGGCACAGTACGGCCCGCCAGCACTCTGCGGACACCCGGTCAAACGAGTCCGCGAAGGCAGCGGTGACGCCGCACCCGGCACGCGAGGCGACTTCGGAGGCGACGTAGGTGTGGTGTTAACAAGGGGCCCGGGCTATGCACGAGGCGTTAATAAGGTGCCCTTCCTTACACCTCAGTCGAAGGTGGGTCCGAGATCGCGGCTGCGCTTGAGTTCGAAGAAGCCGGGGGTGCTGGCGACCAGCAGCACACCGTCCCAGAGCCGACCGGCGGCCTCGCCCTTCGGTGCCGGGGTGACCACCGGGCCGAAGAAGGCCACCTGCTGTCCGTCCAGGCCCGGCGCGTGGATGACCGGGGTGCCGACCTCCAGGCCGACCGGGCGCATGCCCTCCTCGTGGCTCTCCCGCAGGGCCGTGTCCAGCCGGCTGTCCTCGGCGGCGGCGGCGAGCTGCGGGTCCAGGCCGGCATCGGTGAGGGCGGCGGCGAACAACTCCGGGCCGAGGCGTTCCTTGCTCAGATGGATGCGGGTGCCCAGGGCGGTGTAGAGGGCGCCGAGCACGGCAGGCCCGTACCGCTGCTGCGCGGCGATGCAGACCCGGACCGGCCCCCAACCGGTACGCATCGACTCCTGGTACTGCTCGGGCAGCTCGCGGCCCTCGTTGAGCACCGACAGGCTCATCACGTGGAAACGGACCTCGATGTCGCGGACCTGCTCCACCTCCAGCAGCCAGCGGGAAGTGATCCACGCCCAGGGGCAGATCGGATCGAACCACATGTCGACGCTGCTGCGCTCGTTCATGGTGAGGTCCCTTCGCATCGATGGCACCGTGCCTGCGGTGCACCCTCCGATCCTTACTCCACGCCCGCCCGACAGGGCTGGAAACGGCTGCGTGACCTCGCCCACCACCGGGTGCCCGCGCATGGAAGACTCGGCATCGGACGGGCCGTCACGGGCGGTCCACGACGATGTGGCCGTGGCGTACGGCGAGAACGGGATGGAGACGAACGTGCCGGGAGTGCGCAACCTGACGCAGGTCGAGGCGACCGAGCGGGCTCGCCTGCTCGACGTGACGGGGTACGACATCAATCTGGACCTGTCCAGCGCCGTCCACGCGGCGGGGGGTCGTACCTTCCGGTCGATCACAGAGGTGCACTTCCGCTGCACCGAACCGGGTGCCAGCACCTTCATCGAGGTGGCGGCGGACTCGGTGCGTTCGGCGACGCTGAACGGCACGTCGATCGACCTGGCCGGCTTCTCCGCCGAGAAGGGACTGACGCTTACCGGGCTGGCCGGCGAGAACGTCCTGGTCGTCGACGCGGACTTCGCGTACTCGAACTCGGGGCAGGGGCTGCACCGCAGCGTCGACCCGGTGGACGGGGAGACCTATCTCTACAGCCAGTTCGAGACGGCCGACGCCCAGCGGGTCTTCGCCTGCTTCGACCAGCCGGATCTCAAGAGCGTCTACACCTGGCACGCCACCGTCCCGGAGCACTGGAAGGTGATCTCCAACGCACCGGTGGAGCGCGTCGAGCCGGCCGGCGACGACCTCAAGACCGTCCATTTCGCCACCTCGGCGCGGATGAGCACCTACATCACCGCGCTGTGCGCCGGGCCGTACCACGAGGTGCGGGACAGCCACGACGGCATCGACCTGGGCCTGTTCTGCCGGACCTCGATGGCGCAGTACCTGGACAGCGACGACCTGTTCCTGATCACCAAGCAGGGCTTCGACTTCTTCCACGAGCAGTTCGGCGTGCGCTACCCGCTGCCGAAGTACGACCAGTTGTGGGTGCCGGACTTCAACGCCGGCGCGATGGAGAACTTCGGCTGTGTCACGCACGCCGAGTCGCACTACCTGTTCCGCTCGCAGGTCACCGACTTCGAGTACGAGCAGCGGGCCAACACGATCCTGCATGAGATGGCCCACATGTGGTTCGGTGACCTGGTCACCATGCGCTGGTGGAACGACCTGTGGCTCAACGAGTCCTTTGCCGAGTGGGCCAGCCACTGGTGCAACACGCACGCCACCCGGTTCACCGAGGCGTGGACGACGTTCCTGTCGATCCGCAAGAACTGGGGCTACCGGCAGGACCAGCTCTCCTCCACCCACCCGGTCTACTGTGAGATGCCCGACCTGGAGGCGGTCGAGGTCAACTTCGACGGCATCACGTACGCCAAGGGCGCCAGCGTGCTCAAGCAGCTGGTCGCGTACGTGGGCCTGGAGTCCTTCCTGGCCGGTCTGCGGGCCTACTTCGCCAAGTACGCCTGGGGTAACGCCACCTTCGACGACCTGCTCTCCGAACTGGAGGTCGCCTCCGGCCGCAAACTGCGCACCTTCGCCAGCCAGTGGCTGGAGACGGCGCAGGTGAACACCCTGCGGCCCGAGTTGACCATCGGTCCGGACGGCACGTACCAGCAGGTGCTGGTGCGGCAGGAGGCGTCGGAGGGGTACCCGACCCTGCGTACCCACCGCATCGGCGTCGGGCTCTACGACCTCACCGAGGGCCGGTTGGTCCGCCGGGAGCGTCTGGAGGTCGACATCGACGGCGAGCTGACCGAGCTGCCCCAGCTCGTCGGCGTGCCCGCGGCCGACGTGCTGCTGCTCAACGACGACGACCTCACCTACACCAAGCTGCGGTTGGACGAGCGGTCGATGGCCACGGTGGTGCAGCACATCGCCGGCTTCGACTCGTCACTGGCGCGGGCGCTGTGTTGGACGGCGGCGTGGGACATGACCCGCGACGCCGAACTGGCCACCCGCGACTACATCTCGCTGGTGCTGGCCGGGCTGCCCGCCGAGACGGACATCAACCTGGTCACCGCCACCCTGCGTCAGGCGAGCAGCGCCCTGACCTTCTACGCCGACCCGGCCTGGGCGCCCACCGGCTGGGCCGAGCTGGCCCGTACCGCGCGGACCGCCGTCGCCTCGGCCGAGCCGGGCAGCGGGTTCCAGCTGGCGTGGGCGCGGGCGTACGTCTCGGCTGCCCGCGACCCGGAGGACCTGGCCGTGCTGCGCGGTTGGCTGGACGGCACGCAGGTGACGGAAGGGCTGACCATCGACACCGAGCTGCGGTGGAGCGTGCTGCAGGCGTTGGTGGCCAACGGGGTGGCCGGCGCGCCGGAGATCGACGCCGAGCTGGCCCGGGACCGGACCTCCAGCGGTGAGCGGGAGGCCACGTACGCGCACGCGCTGGTGCCGACCGAGAAGAACAAGGCTGCCGTCTGGGCCCAGCTGACCGGTGCCGAGGCGCTGCCGAACTGGCGCAACCGGGCGCTGCTGCAGGGCTTCAGCCACCCGGCGCAGGTCGAACTGATCACGCCGTACCGGCCGCGGTACTTCGAGGTCGTGGGACAGGTCTGGGCCAACCGGGACAGCGAACCGGCGCAGGAGTTCGCGATGCTGGCCTACCCGGCGTACCTGGTCGAGGAGGACACCGTCGAGGCGACCGACGCCTGGCTGGCGCAGCCGGGCAGCCCGGCACCGCTGCGCCGGCTGGTGGCCGAGGGCCGCGACGGGGTGGTCCGGGCCGTGGCGGCGCGGGCGCGGGACGCGCGCAGCGCCTGAGACGGACGACGGCGGTGCCGGCGTGGGTCACTCCCGCGCCGGCACCGGCCGCCGTAGCCGGCCAGCCAGTCAGCTAGTCAGCCAGTCAGCTAGTCAGCCGGCCGGCCAGCGACAGGAAAGAGCCCGGCCCGCGCGCACGTCGCGGGGCCGGGCTCTTTACGTATCGGAAGCGGTCAGCCCTTGCCGGCGTAGCGGGAGAGCTGGTCGAGGCCCTGGATGATGCCGCCGGCCAGGTCGCCACCGCCGAACGAGGCCACCATCGACAGCGCAGCGATCTTGGCGTACGTGTCGGGGACCCGCTTGCGGGCGTACCGGCCGGTGACGATCTCCAGCTGCCGCTGGTTGGGCGAGACGGCGATCAGCACCGAGCGGTCCGGGTTGGCCAGCTGCCGGTGCAGCCGCTCGGCGTGCTCCCGGATCGGCTCGTCGAGACCGCCGACGAAGACCGAGAAGACAAGTCCGGTCGTCCGGTCGGCCAGCCGCAGCGCCTCGTCGATGCGCAGCAGCTGGCGGGTCGAGAACGGCCCGTCGAGCACGTCGGGCCGGGGCTCCGTCCCGGTCTCGGGCTGCATCTCACCAACGGTCACTTGCGCCTCCGGTTCCACCGGCCGGCGTCTCGACGCCGGCCTGCTCCTGCTTGCGGCTGGTCAACGCCGGTGCCTGTGCACCGGCGGCCAGCACCGCGCCGGCCGAGTCGGCCAGCTCGCCCGGCTCACCGAGGAACCAGACCGGCGTGAAGTTGAACGGACGGCCCGGCCGGTAGCGCTTCGCGCCGCCACCGCCGTCTCGGCTGCTGCCCGCGTACACGAGGCCGGCGATCACCAGCACGACGGCTGCCGGGATGCCGACGAAGACCAGCAACGTGTCGGTTACAGACAATCCCAACGCCCCCAGGCGGAAAGAGAGACCTTCGACCGGATCGGGTGACGGATCACCGCGGTGACCTCCCGACTCCGCTGCCACTCACGTTAGCGGAGTCGACGCCCCGCCAGACCACGGGGTGGCGATCCCAACCGCCACAGGAGCGCTCAAGCTGCGCAGCTGTGGCGATCAGTGTCGCGTCGGCCCCGTACCGTCCGGTGAGGAGCACCCCCACCGGCAGCCCTTCGGCGGTCGTTCCGACCGGCAACGAGACGGACGGATCACCCGTGACGTTGAACACCGCACAGTACGGCGAGAAGCGGCGTTGCCGGTCGAAGTCCTCCTCCGGGGTGCGCCCCTGGGTGAACCAGCCGACCGGAGCCTGCGGCGCGGACAACGTCGGGCAGAGCAGCAGGTCACAGCCGGCGGTGCGGCGGACACCGGCGCGTACCTGCGTTTGCAGCTCGCCCAGGGTGGTGGTCAGGGTGCCGGCGGAGACGTCGGCACCTCGGGACCGCATGAAACGGGTCAACGGCAGCAGCAGGTGCTCCCCTTCGGGCGGCACCGGGGTGAGCGCCAAGACGTACCAGAGGGTCTCGAACAGCGGCCAGACCTCCGGCCCGAGCGGCGGTGGCACCTCGACCACCTCGTGGCCGGCGGCGGTGAGCAGCGCGGCGGCCCGGTCCACCGCGGCGACGCAGTCCGGGTGCACGGGCTCGTCGACGAGCATCGCGGCGGTGAACCGGCCGACCCGCAGCCGACCCGGCGCGGCGGCCCGGGCCGCACCCAGGTAGCCCCCGGCCGGCGAGGGCGGCGGCAGGTACGGCTCGCCCGGCACCGCAGCGGCCATCACGTCGAGCAACGCGGCCACGTCGGCGACCGTACGCCCGATCGGCCCGTTGCTCGGCAGGCCGTAGGCGCCGAAGCCGAGCGGACCGCTGGAGACCAGGCCACGGCTGGGTTTGTAGCCGATCAGGCCGCACAGGGACGCCGGGATGCGCAGCGAGCCACCACCGTCGGAACCCTGCGCCACCGGCACCAGGCCCGCGGCCACCGCCGCCGCCGCGCCTCCGCTGGACCCACCCGCGGTGTACGACAGGTCCCACGGGTTACGGGCCGGCGGGGCCACCAACCCCTCCGAGTAGAGCGAGCAGCCCAGCTCGGAGGTGGTGGTCTTGCCGAGGATGACCAGTCCGGCCGCCTTGATGAACCGCACCACGTCGGCGTCGACCGGCGGGACGAAGTCGGCGAAGGCGGCCGAGCCGAAGGTGGTGCGTACCCCGGCGGTCAACGTCAGGTCCTTGATCGCGGTCGGTACGCCGTGCAACGGCCCGCGTTCACCGGGTGGTGTCGCGTCGGCGGCGCGGGCGGCCTCGCGGGCCTGGCCGGCGGTGACCGTGACGAACGCGCCGACGGTGTCGCCGAGCGCGTCGACGCGGCGCAGGTGGTGCTCGACCACCTCCAGGCTGGACAACTCACCACGGACGATCGCCTCGGCCTGCTCCAACGCGGTCAGGTCGTGCGGCTCGGCCATAGAGCCATCCTGCCCTGCCCGTCAGCACGATGCGGTCGGCACGCGCCGATCAAGATGACCGATTTCAGCCACTTCGAGCAGGACCGCTGCGGGTCAGGAGCGGGCGCCCCGGTCAGCCGTACAGGAAGCGTCGGGCATTGCCGCCCAGCAACCGTGCGCGCTGGTCCTCGGTGAGGAAGTCGGCGTCGTGGATCACCTGGCCGACCGGCCGCTCCCCCAGCGGGTACGGGTAGTCGCTGCCGAGCAGCACCTGGTCGACGCCCATGGTGTCGACCAGCAGGCGCAGCGCCGGTGGCGCGAAGACCACCGAGTCGACGAAGAAGCGGTCGACGTACGAGCTGGGCGGGGCGGCGGAGGCACCGCGTACCAGGTCGCCTCGGCGGTGCCAGGCGTTGTCGGCCCGTCCCAGCCAGAACGGGAAGCTGCCGCCGCCATGGGCGAAGCAGATCCGCAGGCCGGGCGGCACCTTGTCGAAGACCCCGCCGAGGATCATCGACAGCACCGACAGGTGGGTCTCGGCCGGCATGCCGGTCAGCCAGCGGGCCATCCACCGGTCGAGCCGAGGGCCGCCGGGCATGTCCCACGGGTGGACGAAGACCGGGGCGCCGACCTGGGCGCAGTGGGTCAGGAACGTCACGATCCCGGCGTCGTCCAGGTCCCGGTCACCCACGTGGTTGCCGATCTCCACGCCGACGTGGCCGGCCGCCAGGCAGCGGTCCAACTCGGCGCAGGCCGCGTCCGGGTCCTGCAACGGCACCTGGCAGAACGGCAGCAGCCGGTCGCCACCGGCCGCAGTGACCTCCAGGGTCAGGTCGTTGAAGATGCGGGCCACCTTCACCGCCTGGTCGGCCGGGCGTTCGTAGCCGAAGAAGACCGGGGTGGGCGAGACGACCTGCACGTCGACCCCGTCGGCGGTCATGTCGGCCAGTCGGGTCGGCGCGTCCCAGCACTGCGCGCCGATCGGGCGGAACTCGGTCTCCCCCACCATGATCATGGCGGCGCGTTCCGAGTCGATGCGCAGCCAGGGCCAGCCGGACCCGCCGCAGGCCGCGGCGAGGTCCGGCCACCCCTTCGGTACGACGTGCGAGTGCACGTCCACCACCGGGTGAGTCAGCGGCTGGGCCATCAGCCCTTGCCCGGGTGCAGGGTGCCGCAGTTGTCGCAGGTGCGGGCCGTCTCGTCGGCGTAGAACGCGCCGAACACCGGAGGCAGGTCGGCGGCGATGTCGCGCACCTGCAACTCGACCTCGTGCACCTTGTGCCCGCACTCGGGGCAGTACCACTGGAACTTCTCCAGCGTGCCCTCCGGACGGACCCGCTCCACCACCACGCCGATCGAGCCGGGCTCCGGGCGCTGCGGCGAGTGCGGGACGTTGCGCGGCAGCATCCACATCTGACCCTCGCGCACGTGCACCGTACGCGGCCCCTCCGGGGTCATCAGGTTGATGTGCATGTTGCCCTTGACCTGGTAGAAGAACTCCTCGTACGGGTCGACGTGGAAGTCGGTGCGCTGGTTGGGGCCACCCACCACCATCACGATGAAGTCGTCGGACCCGGGGAACATCTCCTTGTTGCCCACCGGCGGCTTGAGCAGGTGCTGGTTCTCGGCGATCCAGCCCGGAAAGCTGAACGGCTCGGCGATCTCACTCACGACTGACCTCCCTGGGGCAGCACGGCCACGGCTTGCATCTCGATCAGCAGGTGCGGATGCGGCAACTGGTGCACGGCCACGGTCGTCCGGGTCGGCCCGGTGGCGTCGAAGAACTCCGCCCACACCTCGTTGTACCCGCCGAAATCGTTCATGTTGACCAGGTACGACGTCACCTGCACCAGGTCGGACAGGTCGGCGCCGACCGAACGCAGCAGGTCACCGATGTTCTCGATCACCGCGCGGGTCTGCACCCGGATGTCCAGGTCCGTCGTACCGAACTCGTCGACCGACACTCCGGCGAAGCTGTTGTCCGGCCGCCGTGACGACGTACCCGACACGAAGACGAACCCGTTCGCCACCTTGACGTGCGGGAACGCACCACGGGGAACAGCCTTCCCGGCGACGACCCGCGCCCCTTCCGCGCTCATGACGCGGCCTTCAGGCTGGCGGTGCCGAGCTTCTCGACGACTGCCCGGACCTGAGCGCCGGGCCGCAGCGGGACGGCGGCCGTGGCCGCGCCGGCCAGGAACACCCAGCCCTCACGCAGCCGCACCCCGTGCCGCCCCGCCAGGCGGACGCCCTCGTCGAGGGCCCGGCGCGGGTCGCCGAGGATCGCCGCGGTCGAGCCGACCTGCGCCACCCGGCCGTCGATCTCCAGCAGCACACCGAGATTGTCCAGCCCGTCCGGCACCGGCGACCAGGGGCCGACCACGAAGGCGGCGGCCGAGGTGTTGTCGGCGATCACGTCCGGCAGGGAGAAGGTGAAGTTCGCGTACCGGGAGTCGATCAGCTCGATCGCCGGGGCGACCGCGCGGACGGCGTCGGTGAACGCGCCGAGCGGCTCGCCGGGCTCGGGCATGCGGTCCAGCAGGAACGCCACCTCCGGCTCGACCCGGGGGTGGATGTAGGTCGACACGTCGACGCTGCCCCCGTCGGGCACCCACATCGCGTCGGTGAGTCGCCCCCAGATCACCTCGTCGACGCCGACCTGGGCCATCTTCGCCTTGCTGGTCAGCCCCATCTTCAGGCCGACCAGCCGCTCGCCCCGGTCGAGGCGACGCTGCACCAGGGCGGTCTGCACCCCGTACGCGGCGTCGACGTCGAGGCCGGCCTCGGCGGCCAGCTGCGGGATCGCGGTGGCGGTGGTGGCGGCCTTGTCCAACTGCTCGGCGATGCCGGCCGGGTCCAGCCCGCTCATGCTTGCTCCTCGGTTCGCGCTTGCGTGACCGCCGGTTCCCCGGCGTCGTCGCGGGCCGGGTCACCGGCACCGTCGCGGGCCAGGTCCAGCGCCACGTCAACGATCATGTCCTCCTGGCCGCCGACCATCCGCCGCCGCCCCAGCTCGACCAGGATCGAGCGGACGTCGACGCCGTACCGGGCGGAGGCACGTTCGGCGTGTCGCAGGAAGCTGGAGTAGACCCCCGCGTACCCGAGGGAGAGGGTTTCGCGGTCGACCTGGACCGGCCGGTCCTGCAACGGGCGGACGATGTCGTCGGCGGCGTCCATCAACGCGAACACGTCACAGCCGTGCTTCCAGCCGTGCAGTTCGGCCACCGCGACGAAGACCTCCAGCGGCGCGTTGCCGGCCCCGGCACCCATCCCGGCCAGCGAGGCGTCCACCCGGACGGTACGCCCGGACGGTGACCCGAGCGGCCCGTCGCCGACGATCCGGCCGTGCTCCACGGCGACCACGCTGTTGGCCACGCCGAGCGAGAGGTTGTGGTGGGCGTGGATGCCGATCTGGGTGCTCGGATCGAGGACCTGCCGGTACGCGTCGACCCGCTGCGCCACATCGGACATCAGCAGCCGACCACCGGAGTCGGTGACGTAGACGCAGTGCGCCCC
>NZ_BOPA01000058.1 GCF_016863515.1 Micromonospora gifhornensis | reverse complement strand
AGTGACGGTCAAGGCGCTCATCTTCGACTTCGACGCCCTGCTGATGGACACGGAGACGACGCTGCTGGAGAGCTGGCGTGGGGAGTGGCGGCGGCATGGCCTGAAACGATTCGCGCTGAGCCGCCAGCGTGTATCCACGTAGAGTCCCTGGCCGTGGACGAGGATCGCTTCGAGTGTTACGACCGGTACGAGCGGGCACTCATAGAAGTTCTTGACCTGCTCGGCCTTGCGCACCCGCCCGCACCGTCCGGCGACGAGCGCACCAACCAGAAGGTCCGCCGACACTGCCAATGCCACGTAGCCCTCATGATCATGCGGGAGGCCGCGCCACAGCAGCCCGAGGAACTGTTCGAACCACTCATGCGCGCCGCCGTCTACGAACCCGACCCCAGCCACACCCAATGGCACATCAGGCCAGCGCTGGCTGCCTTCGGCCGCAGACGCGTTCAGACGAGGCTTCTCGAATACCTCCGGACGGGAACAAAATACGAGATCATCGGCGCGGCGGACGCCTGGTACTGCTCGTACCTCCGCGTCGCGGGCAGCGGGGTCGAGGACGATCCGTGCACCGACCTGCGGCACGACTTCCAAGAAATCGGCCTGCACATATACCTGACCAACGACGATCCACGAGTCCGCAGCCGCCTCATCTCGCTGCTGAACCTCCGCGCCGACAAGAACACCCCAGAGCTGCGCCGGGTACTGCCTCAATGATCAGGTTCCGGTTCGAGCTGTACCCACTGGACGAGGTGTCGCCGTGGGGCAGCGACCAGCCGAGCCTGCACTGGTTCGGGCTCACCGAGGGCTGGTACTGGCTCGAAACAAGCGGGCAGGAACTGCTGCGCCGCACCCGGCAATCCGACCCGCATCCCTACATCGACTACTACCTGGCCCGGCTCTGGGAAGACCTCATCGTCCTGACACCGGAGGTGCTGGAGCCGGTGCCCGACGATCTGCAGCCGTTCATCGCCTCCCACCGCGCGCAGTGGACGTGTGACCCGCTCGAGTTCGTGGAAGAACCGGATGAGAGACGGTTCGACGACGGCAACGCGGACGTGCCCGACCATCCGGTCGTCACGGCCGCGGTATGGCACGGCGAGCACCACCTGGACTTCGGATACCTGCGGAACCCTCCCAAGCTCCGGCTCTGGCGCACCACCTGCGGCGATCGCGACGAGATCACCTTGGACTGGCGGCACGAGGACGACGGCGAGATCGGCTTCACCGCCGACTCCACAGTCCGGCTCAGCCTTCCGACCACCGCTTTCCTGGAAGCCGTACACATCCTCGACCGTGAGCTGATGGACGCCATGGGGCAGCGGGTAGAGGATCTGGAACACCGCGGTGGGCTACCTGGTGTGGACATCGACCTCGTCGACCTGCGGCGGGAACACGAAGACCGGCGGCATTGGCTTGCCAGGAACCTCGACCGTGCCCCGAAGACCGACTGGAACGCTGTCCGCCAAGGTGCCCGTCTGCTGCTCGGTGACGTTCCCACGGGCCGACACCTCCATGGACCAGGCAATCCTTCGGGCACCTGACCGGGGAACAGCATCCGCTCACCGGCAGTACCGGCAGGCTGAACAAAGCGACCTGATCACGTTCTGCAACACGCGGCCAGCGGCCAGAAGAGGATGGCCGCAGGGCTCAGCCGCGGCTGGCGTACAAGTAGACGGTCACCGCGTCGGGGGCATCGAGGTTGAACAGGACGGCTCGACGTGTGCCGTCGGCAGTGGCTTGCTCTTCATCGATGCCGGAGACGGACTTGGCGGTTTCGGGATCCCACAGGTCGCCGCCGCCGACGTTGTGTTCTGCGTCGACTGCCCGTAGCCGGGGTACGGGCGCCGCAGTGAACTTCGCCGTGGCGATGAAGACGTCGAGCTCGGTTCGGGGTATGCGAAACTTCGCCGAAAGCACAGTTTCCAGGCCGTTGCTGTAGGCGGCGGTAAGGAGCACGGTTCCGGGCGGCAGGGTCACGTGAGCGACCGCTTCCACCTGAGCGGCGCTGGCGACCTGCGGCGTGGACTGCACTGGGAGCAGGTCGAATCCGCTGGTGCTGGCGACGAGTCCGGCCCCACAGCACATGACCAGCGACAGCACGAGGCTGATGCACGCGAGTACCAACGCTATGGTGCCGCGCCGATTGCGGGTGGCCGGGACAACGGTCTCGCTCATCGCCGACACCATACGGTGTGCCCGTTGATCGGCACGTCCCGACACCGGGTGGCCTCGGGAGCAGTCACCGTCCGTGGCACGCGGCCGGCGGTAGAAGCCGACGTTTCCTGGGGCTTGCCGATGGCGAGGGTTCGTCGGCACGTCAACATCAGCTGATCGCCGTTCCGCACTTTGGTGCTCGACAGAAAATGGGCCTGGGCGGCCAGACCGGTCCTGTGTGGGCATGCCCGTGCCTGACCGGGCGTACCGCCGATTCGAACGCCTCGTCTTCAACGGCGAGTCAGGATTTCCGGCGGTCGAGCACCACGGCGTGGCGAGCTACCGCCCTTTCTTCGCCGGTCAGCGTTGTCGTCGCGGCGCCGGTCGGATGAGAGCAGCTTCCGGTCGACCACGCGAAGACCCTGGCCGCCGCATACGAGGCACTGCCCCTTCGTTAAGCCGAGTAGTTGTCAGCAGCGACTACAGGAGATTGTGCTTACGGGCGAAGTCCGGGAACTCCGCTCCGGAGCAGGGCAGACGAGCACCCGTTGCTCTCAATGCCTCAATGAGGTTCCCCGCAGCCGTCAGGGTCTGCTTGCCGTCTCGGCAGGCCGCCGCGAGAAGCCAGATGGTGCCGTGAACGCGGGCACCGTAGGCACGGGCGACCTGCGTCGCGTTCCTGTCGTCCGTGATGGCCACGCCTTCCCGCAGTTCGGCGGCCGCGAGGACGGACGCTTCCCCGAGGTCGCGCTCACCTGAACCGAGCCGCGCGGCCCATTTGGTAAAGCACCGCACCTCATCGAGCGTGTCCAGCTGGGCAGTGGTCAGCCAGTCCGCCTCGCAAGCGACGGCCAGTTCACGATGATCCTCAGATCCCGCCCGCAACTCCTCCCGAACCACCTGCGTCGTCCAACATTCGGCATCGAGCAGCAGATCCTGCAGGACGTCCAGCCGGTCAGCGAGAGTGAAGTGGCTGAGAATCATGGTGTCGAGCACAAGGACGGAGGTGACGTGCGGTGGGCGACTCACGGGGCGATTTCCAGGTCGTCGTCCTGCGGTAGGTCCGCCTCGGCGATGTGGCCATGCATCAACTCCAAAGCCCTGGTGCGTGTGATTCGCCTGTTCCGCAACGCCCCCATCACGGCCTTTGCGTATGTGGGCGATACCCGTACCGACTCGAGGTCGGGCTGCGGTACCCAGCCCACCGCCTCCATGAACTCCGCGTGGGTCGGCCGAACCTGGCTCCAGGCCCTACGGGTCTCTGCGTCGATGGCCCCTGCCTGCTCAGCCTGCCGCAGTGCCAGCAACCAGGAGGTACGGTATCGAGCCGCATAGCTCACGATCTGATCCCGGCTCACCGTCCCACGGGCTGCGGCAATCGCTTGCACGGGCAGCAGCAGTTCGGCGGCGAAGGCGTCAATCACCGTCTCCCGTTCTGCACGTGAGGCACTCAGGCCGAGGTCGGCGGAATACTCATCACCAATGATGAGGTGCCCCAACTCATGGGCAGCGGTAGCCCGACGGCGGCCAGGATCGCCCGTGGTGCTCACGACAGCAACGGCGATGTCGCCCTCGATGAGCGATGCGCCGTCGCCTGGCAGGTCGGTGACCAGAACCCACTGACCTGCGCGCTCGCAGACGTCCATGATGCTGTCGATCGGTCCATCGCCGAGATCGAACCGCTGCCGCAACCACCGGGCTGTCTGACGCGCATCGTCCTCGGACGTCACCGGATGCGGGTAGCGAAGCAGCGGACGGGCACGCAGGACGCCAATGTCCAGCAATTGCTGGACATTGTGCAACCACTCCACCAGAGCGATTTCGAGGCGTTCCGACGACCGTGCTGCCTCAGTGTCGGTTTCCTCGGTCAGCGGCGCCGCCCGTCGGGACAACACCGTGGGCGGCGGCTGGATCAAGTACTCCATCGACACCTTCAGCGCCCTGGAGAGCCTAGCCAGCTCCAGGGCGTCCAAACGGCGGCTGCCGGCCTCAACCTTGGCCAGCATGGTGCGGTCTAGCCCCACCATCGTGGCGAGATCCTGCTGTGAGATCCCCAACGAAAGGCGGGCTTGTCGTACCTGCTCACCGACGAGGGGCCAGTCCCAGCCATCAGCCATGGTGCGATAATCGCACACTCCGCGGCGGAATGGGTCAACACAGGGAAGTCCTGGATTCCGCGTATCCGGCTGACGCCGGAGGGGTACCGCAGGGGCATCGCACGTTTCGCGACTTCGGGGGCAAATCCGAAGCCGCGGACCCTGACGCCGAAGCTCGTCATCCGGCAGCACGGGCACCGGCCAGCAGACGCTCGACCGACACGCCCACCGCCGAGCAACTCGTCGTGCTCAGCAATCTCGCTCCGACAAGCACCGCGCTGCCTCCGGCCTTCGCGACGACATTCCGGTCTGGCAACCAGGGCCGCTACGCATCAGCCGCGAGCTGGCGCCACCTCGCAGGAGTAGCCGCACCGTGGTGGCGCCCAACAACTCCGCGTAGCCCAAGGCTCAGGTCGTCGTCGTACTCGTGTCCGCACCTGCAACCCCGCGCGAAGCTGTTGCCTATCCGTCCGCCAATGAGCTCGTCGTGGCGAGGGCACGCGCGAGGCGTTGGGGCGCAGCGTCGCCTGGACCTCTTCGGTGGGTTGGCTGGTTCAGTGCTCGTTCTGTTCCTGGAATTCGACGATGGCGGCGCCGTTGTCTCGGGCCCAGTCGGTCAGGACCTTGATCGGCTCGACCAGGGTCTGCCCGAGTGGGGTGAGGCTGTACTCGACGCGTGGGGGCGCCTCGGCGTAGGCGCGGCGTTCGACCAGGCCGTATGCCTGCAGGCGACGCAGGGTCTGGGTGAGGACCTTGTGGGAGATGCCGCCGATGAGGTGGGCCAGCTCGCCGGGGCGCCGGGGTTGCAGGCTGAGGGCGAACAGCACGATCACCGCCCACTTCTCGGCGATGATCTCGACGGCCAGGCGGGTGGGGCAGTCGGCGAGGAAGACCTGACCGTGGGCGTCGTGCACAAGGTCGAAAGGTACCAGCGGGTTCCTATCGGCTCCGTAGCGTTTTCCGGTGAAGCCCACCAGGAGCACAAGGAGCCATCCATGCCACGAGTAGTCGTGTTCGACGAGACCGGCGGTCCGGACGTTCTGCGCGTCGTCGACGAGCCGGTCGTCGAGCCCGCAGCCGGCGAGGTGCGCGTACGCATCGAGGCCTTCGCAGTCAACCCGCTCGACCAGATGGTCCGGGCCGGGCAGTCCCCGCGGCCCGTGCAGTTGCCGCACGCGCGGCTGGGCGTCGAGGGAACCGGTGTGATCGACGCGCTCGGGCCCGGGGTGACCGGACTGGCCGTCGGCGACCCGGTCATCCTCGGTGCGATGCCCGACTTCGAGGCCAGGGGCGCGTACGCGGAGTACACCACGCTGCTGGCCGAACGGGTGGTGCCACGGCCCGCCGGGCTGGAGCCCGTCGCTGCGGCGGCGCTGTGGGTGTCGTACTTCACCGCCTACGGCGCGCTGGTGGACAGGGCCGGGATGCGGCCGGGGGACCAGGTCCTGATCACCGCGGCGTCGGGCGGTGTCGGGCGGGCCGCGATCCAGATCGCCAACCAGATCGGTGCCGTGCCGATCGCGGTCACCCGGCAGAGCGCCAAGGTGCAGAGCCTGTTGGCCGCCGGGGCCGCCGCGGTGATCGCCACCGACCGGGAGGACATCGGGGAGGCCACCCGGCGGCACACCGGTGGGGTGGGCGCCGACATCATCCTGGACGCCGTCATGGGCCCGGGCCTGGCCGAACTGTCGCTGGCCGCGAAGCTCGGCGGCACCCTGGCCGCGGTGGGCTGGCTGGACCCGCGGCCGGCGTCCTTCCCGGCGAATCCGTCGCTGACCATTCACCGCTACATGAGTTTCGCGGACATGGTCGACCCGCAGACCGCGCGGCGCGTCGCCGCGTTCCTGGCCGCAGGTGTCCGCACCGGCGTGCTGCAGCCGACGGTGGACCGGGTGTTCCCGTTGGACGACATCATCGAGGCGCACCGGTACCTGGAGAAGGGGACGCCGGCGGGCAAGATCGTGGTGACGCCGTAATCGGCGACGTGCGGTAGGCGTCAGCCGGGGTCAGGTACGGCATCTTATTGCGCCTGGTGTCTGCCGGCAGCGGCACGACGGAGGCTCCCGTGGCATTGACCAGACAGGCCGGTGGGATCTCGTGGGCGGTGACGCGCCCATCTGTTACCTGCAGATCAGTCGCTGTGGTCTGCTCAGGGCTCGGGCACCGGTGACGAGTGCGGATGCCATTGGTCTGCGTACTCTGTGAGCTTTGCCTGCCGCCGTGCCCGGTCCTGTCAGCTCCTGGGGTGGTGTGAGGTGAGCCTTGCCGCGGGTTCTTCCCGAGTGGTCCGGGTCCATCCGCTGAGGAAGGCCAGGGCCTGCGCGGAGCGGGAGTTCGGTGCCGCGGTGTAGACGAGCAGAGTTTGATCCGGCGTGCCGCGCACATCGAGGACCTGGAAGTCCAACGAGAGTTCCCCTGCGGTGGGATGGAGGAATCGTTTGCGTCCTGACCGTTGTGCGCGAACGCGGTGGGTGGACCACCAGTGGCGGAAATCCTCGTCCTTCATGGACAGCTCGCCGACAAGACGGGCCAGTGCCGGGTCCTGCGGGTAGCGGCCGGCATCCATCCTGAGGTAGGCCACGCATTCTTTGGCGACCGTCTCCCAGTCGCGGTAAAGGCTGCGTACTCGCTGGTCGAGGAACGCCAGCCGGATGTGGTTGCGGTGCTGCGGCGCGAGAACGCTGAAGTCTGTGAAGAGCGCGGTCCCGAGAGTGTTCCAGCCGATGATGTCCATCCTTCGGCCCAGCACCAGGGCGGGCACTGCGGTCATGCTGTCCAGCAGCACCCGGGTGGCGGTGGAGACACGTTGCGTGTCGGGCGGTGCCGGTTTCACCCGTGTTGCGGGGCCTTTGGCGTCGGCCGCGCAGCGAAACAGGTATTCCTGCTCGTCAGGGCGCAGGTCGAGGGCCTGCGCCAGCGCCTGAAGGATCTCCGGTGAGGCCGTCTTCGCGCGGCCCTGTTCCAGGCGCACGATGTAATCCACGCTGACTCCCGCCAGCATGGCCAGCTCTTCGCGCCGCAGCCCGGGCACGCGGCGGTGACCGCTACTTGGCAGCCCGGCGGCCTCAGCGCTCACCTTGGCACGGCATGATCGCAGATAGTCACCCAGCTCGGTCATAGCGTCTCCTCTTCTCAGACCAGGGCGTCGTCGTAATCGGTGGAGAGCGCCAGGTCCCGCCACGCCTCCGACTCCGCACGCAGCTGGGTGATCTTGTTCTCCAGCTCCTGGAGGCAGTCACTGCCCAGCTGAGCCCGCACTGGCGGATTCTCCGCGTCAGCGAGGGTCAGGAACGCCGCGGCACCCTTGACCGGATCCCCGGGCTGAGCGTGATTGAGACCGGGCACCGCGCCGCGCACCGCTCCAGCGGTGCTGGCGTAGTCATCGATCACGGTGCCCTCGGTGCGCAGGCTCCGGTCATCGAGGAAGTCGGTGCGGAAGTAGCCCGGCTCGACCAACGTCACGGCGATGCCCAGCCCCGCGAGTTCGGCGCGCATGGCCTCGGAGATCCCTTCGACGGCGAACTTGGTCGAGCAGTAGATGCCGAAGCCTGCCGAGCTGCTGAAACCTCCCAGAGAGCTGACGTTGAGGATCCGGCCCGAGCGCTGCGAACGCATCACCGGCAGCACCGCGCGGGTGACGTTGAGCAAGCCGAAGACATTGGTGTCGTAGATCGCGCGAACTTCGGCATCGGAGGACTCCTCCACCGCGCCAAGCAGGCCGCGCCCGGCGTTGTTGACCAGTACGTCGATTGCGCCGAAGGCCTCGGCCGCGGAAGACACTGCTGCGCGGGCCTGCTCCTCATCGGTGACATCGAGCGCGACCGCGAGCAGGCGGTCACCGTGATCGGGCAACGCCGCTGACACCGCCTCGGGGTTGCGGGCGGTGGCTACGACGTTGTCGCCGCGATCCAGCGCCTGACGGGTGATCTCCAGGCCGAAACCGCGCGAGGCGCCGGTGATGAACCAGGTAGTCATGAAGCGCTCCTTGAAATGAAGAGACCATGGGTCCCTTCGTGTGATCGATATTCGCTGTGTGCGTGGTGACCTCTTTCATGCTGGCCAGTTCGGCAATGCTCAGCCAGGGAGAGATATGCATAGGAACAGCCAAGGCCCCCGTCCGCCAATAAGGGTGCAGCAGATCCGCGCGCGCTCGGCAGACGGGCAGCCCGGCTGGATGGCCTTGAGAGCCGGCGTAGCGTCTTCGAGTTCAAAAGCCGGCCAGGCCCCTCTTGGTCAGGTGTCGAGGCCTGCGAGGTTGAGGCGTTCGAGCAGGCTGGGCTTGCGGGCGTGCGCCGCCCGTAGCTCGGCCAGCAGGTGTCGGAACGACGTGCTGTCCCCGTCGCGTTCGCCGAGATCGCGCAGGTCAACGAGGAGTTGAACGGCGGTGTCGTACTCGCGGGGTCTCTTCGTGGCGATGAGTTCGTCGACCCGCTGCCAGGCGGCGGGTTGGTCGACTGCGAGGGTGTCGAGGTGTCGTTGTCGGGCGGCCGCGGCGGACCGTTCGCGGCGAATCCGGTCGCGTTCCCGCTGCTCAGCATCCCGTCGTTCCCGCACGGCGCGCAACTCGGCGGCGGTGGCGAGCAGTTGACCGGCAGTACGGACGGCCGTCGGGGTAGACGCCTCGGCGGAATGCGCGTCGCGGTAACGACGCAGCAGTCGGTTGCGTAGATGGCTGTCGCCGCTGGTGATCAGGTCGGTCAGGATGGCGTCCTTGTCCCTTGCGGGCAGTCCGACGACCCAGGTGCGTAGGTGCGCGGCGGTCGGTTCGCCGGAGGCGGCCGGCGTCGACCCGGCCGCCGCGGCCGCGATCAGGTCGGGATCGATGCGCAGGAATTCGGCGGCGGCGGTGAGGGGCGCGTTGAGGGCGCCCAGTCCGGCCGGGACGGGTGGTTCGGGCTCGTCGTCGGCGATCTCCTCGGACTGTACGCAGCGCAGCCAGGCCAGGTAGAGCAGGCGCAGGTCGCCCGCGGCGAGGCTGGCCCGGACCGGGATGATGGAGGTGAGCAGACCGTGGCCGTCGAGCTCCCACTCGTCGACGCCGTCCTCGTCCTCGTCATGCAAGTCAATGATGACGTGCGTGCCAGCGGTCCACATGGCCGCGCTGTCACCCTGGCAGTACCGGGCCACCGTGGCGGGGTCCAGCACGTGTTTCGGTAGCCGCAGCATGAGCTGGCGGGTGCCCCAGTTCGCCAGGTACAGGTGCGCGTCGAAGTACCGTTCCATCAGCTTTCGCGGCTCGCCCTTGAAGTCGCCCCACTCGTAGGTGTTGACGAAGCTGGTGGCGGTGATGTCGGCCCGAGTCGACAGCGACCGCAACTCGGCCCGCTCCCGGCCGGTGAGGGGCCGGTCGACGGCGGTGAACTCGTAGTACTGGTACTCGCTCATCGTGGCCTACCTTCCGGCCCAGTGCCGGTAAGCGTCGATCCATCCGGCGCCGTCCGGTGGCGGGGTGGGGAGCGGCAGGTCGAGTAGGTCGATCCGCTGCCGGTGGTGGCCTCGGGCGCAGAGAGCGACGATGGTGTCCGCGGTCAGGTCGATCGTCCGCACGGTGACCTCGACGCCGAGGACGGTGGTAGTGAACGGCACCGCCAGATGTTCCTCGATCATGGTGAACAGGCCGGTGCGCTCGTCCTCGCAACCGTCCGTGTCGACCGTGGCTTCCTCGATCATCGCCTGCAGCGCGGCGGTCCCCTTCGATGCCATCGGCGGAGGATAGCGGACCGGTGTCGCGGCGTTTGAAGCCCGATGCGCGAGGATGTTCGCATGGGTTCGGTGGCGGAGTTCGTCGATCTTCGGCGGGAGGTGGAGCGGTTACGGGCGGAGAACGCCCGGCTGGCGCGTCTGCTGCAGCTGCGCGGTGCGGACACGTCTGCGGCGCCGGAGCAGTTGTCCGCGCCGGTGGAGCCGCCGGGGCTGGTCAGCATGGCCTCGCCGACCCGGGACAAGCTGGCGTTGTTCGCCGACCGGTTCAGGGCCCGGGCCGACGTGTACGCCGTGCGGTGGGAGAACGCCCGTACCGGCGCTGCCGGGTGGATGCCCGCGGTCGCCGGCGGTTGGCGTAAGGGGATGGACCGGCGGGGTGCCACCCACCTGCCCCGCACGGCGGAGGTCGTCGCGGCGCATCTGGTCGGCGACGTGTTCATGGGCCTGTACCCGCTGATGCCCGGCAACACCTGCCACTTCGTCGTGGCCGACTTCGACGGGCCCACGGCGATGCTCGACGCCCTCGCCTACGTCAAGGCGGCACGAGCCTGCGCGGTGCCGGCCGCGTTGGAGATCTCCCAGTCGGGTCGCGGAGCCCACGTGTGGGTCTTCTTCACCGGTGCTGTTGCCGCGGCCACCGCGCGGGCCGTGGGCACGGTCCTGCTGCGTGAGGCGATGGTGCTACGCGGGTCGATGGACCTGCGCTCGTACGACCGATTGTTCCCCAACCAGGACGTGCTGCCTGAGGGTGGCTTCGGCAACCTCATCGCCGCACCGCTGCAGGGCCGCCGCCGCAAGGACGGACTGACCACCTTCCTCGACCTCGGCACCCTCGAGCCGTACGCCGACCAGTGGGCATTCCTGTCGACGCTGGACCGCCTCAGCCCCGGCGACGCCGAACACGTCGCCCGGCAGGCCAAGCAAGCAGTCACCGGTGCCGACGTCGCCACGATGAGCCGGTCCGCCGCGACGCAGGTCCATCCACCGCTACCTGCGGTGGTCCACGCGGAGGCCGGTGCCGGGCTGAGCATCGATGCCAGACAGCTCACCCCCGCCGCACTGGCGACGATCAAGCACGCTGCCGCCATGGCCAACCCGAAGTTCTACGAGCTGCAGCGACTCCGCAAGTCCACCTGGGACACCCCACGCTTCATCCAGGGCTACGACCTCACCCTCGACGACCGCCTCGTCCTCCCGCGGGGCCTGCGGCACACCATCACCGCCATCGTCGAACACGCCGGGTCACGGCTGGCCGTCACGGACGTACGAAACCCCGGGACCGAGATCGACACCTCGTTCACCGCCGAACTCACCAGCAGACAGGCCACCGCGGTCGGCACCCTTCTCGCCCACGACGACGGAATCCTGGTCGCCCCACCCGGTTCCGGCAAGACCGTCATGGCCTGCGCCGTGATCGCCGAACGCAACACCTCCACCCTCGTCCTCGTCGACCGCAAAGCCCTCGCCGACCAGTGGCGCACCCGCATCCAACAGTTCCTCGACATCAAGCCCGGCCAACTCGGCGGCGGCCGACGCAAGCTCACCGGCACAGTGGACATCGCGCTGCTGCCCTCCCTCGCGCGGCACGACGACGTCGCCACCCTGACTCAGGGCTACGGGCACGTCATCGTCGATGAATGCCACCACCTCGGGGCCGCCGCGTACGAGCACTCGGTCAAACGGATCGCCGCGCAGTTCTGGCTCGGCCTCACCGCCACACCCACCCGACGCGACGGCCTCAGCCAACTCGTCACCTGGCAACTCGGACCCGTCCGCCACATCCTGACCGACGAAGAACAAGGCACCCTCGAGGCCGCGATGCACGCCGATGCCGGACCCCGGCGAGCGCTGTTCATCCACGAGACCACGTTCCAACCCGGCGACATCGACCTGGACGCGCCCGGCGCGCTCGCCGAGGTGCACCGAAGGCTGGCCCTCGACGAGCCCCGCAACACCCAGATCGCCGACGACGTCGCCGTAGCCCTGACCCGCGGTCGCAACTGTCTCGTCCTGACCCGGCGGGTCGCCCAGGTCGAGGCCCTCGCTGCCCTGCTCGCCGCACGCGGACACCAGCCGCTCGTGCTCCAAGGCGCGATGAGCACCAGCGAACGGCGGACCGTCGTTGACCGGCTCGACGGCGCCAAGGCCGGTGAGGGCCTGCTCGTCATCGGTACCACACCGTTCATCGGTGAAGGCTTCGACGCCCCCGCCCTCGACACCCTCTTCCTCGCCGGCCCGATCTCCTACGATGGCCTACTCGTCCAATGCGCCGGCCGCGTCATCCGCGCCGCGCCCGGCAAGGACGTCGCCGAGGTCCACGACTACCACGACCCAGCCACCCCCATCCTCGCCGCCTCGCTCTCACGCCGCATGCCCGGATACCGGACACTCGGCTTCACCAAAACATGAGTGCATCCGCTCGCGATCACCATGGCTGGTCCGCCAGGCACAGAGATACGACCCAAAGCCAAGCGCGCTTGGCCTAGCGTAGTAGGCTGACCGGTATGGGCCGGTTCTCCGAGGACGAACTGCATGCGGTTGTCGCCCGGTACGAGGCGACGCGGACGGCTGCCTTGACCGAGCGGGACGAGCAACTGCGGGCGTTTCACGCGGCCGGCTGGCGGCCGGTGGATCTGCAGCGGGTCACCGGGTACAGCCGGGAGACGATCCGTCAGGCGCTACGACCGGAAGTCCGGCGGGCGACCAATCTCAGCCGGCGCCGCACATCACCCCGGCCACCGGCGGACTACCGGCCCTATGGTGACCGGAGGCCCTACGTGGTGGCCGAAACCCTCGCCGCGCTGCACGGCCCGACCGAAGGCACGGTGACGCTTCCGCGTCATCTCGACTGGTCCGGGCACGCCGAGTACGACCTGAACCGGCCCGCGCGCCTGGCCAGCATGTACAAGGTGGTGCTCACCGAAGCCGGTACGGTCGAGGATCTGCACACCTGGCTCGACGCCAACCTCCTCCGGCGACTCTGGCCCAATCTCTGGCTGCCACCCCAGCTCCGCCAGCGCTGGGAGGAAGCCTTCCCCGAACTCGCCGCGGCCCGTAGCGAGGCGGCGTAGCGGTGGACCCCTTCCACGAACGCCTCGCCCGTACCGGGCTCCGCGCCGCCGATCGATACGGCTTCGCGCTGGCCGGCGGCTACGCGGTCCAGGCCGCCGGGCTCGTCGAGCGACCCAGCGAGGACATCGGCCTGTTCACCGCCTGGGACCGCCGCAACGAGTTCACCGCCGCAGTCACCGCCGTCGTCCACGCCTACCGAGACGACGGCCTTACCGTCGAAACCGAGCGCCAGTACGACACCTTCGCCCGGCTGGCCGTCACCGACGGCGTGCGGATCTCCAAGGTCGAACTCGGCGTGGACTGGCGCGCCAACGAACCAATCCTGATGGCCATCGGACCGGTCCTCCACCCTGACGACGCGGTCGCGAACAAGATGAGCGCCCTCTACGGGCGAGCGTTCGCCCGCGACTTCATCGACATCGACGCCACCCTCCGATCCGGCCGCTACACCCGCGACGCCCTTCTTGCTCTCGCGCAGCGCGCCGACCGTGGCTTCGACCCGCGCATCTTCGCCGATGCCCTCGGACAAGCCACCCAGCTCGACCCCGACGACTTCGCCCAATACGGCGTCACCGGCCCAGCAGTTGACAATCTCCGAAGCCGATTCGCGGAGTGGCGCCGCGAACTGCTCGACGACGAGAAACGATGACTCGGCCCCGACTCGCGGCAGCGTCAAGCCTGCACCCGCAGGACCCACAACGTTCCAGCTGATCTTCGGCAAGCGATCGCAGCGAGCCCGCGAAGCGACCGGCACGCCACCGGGACGATAGGAAAACCGCAGGTCATCGGCCTGCGGATACCGGCAGACCGTCGGGTTAGGAAATTACTGACCCGCGTTGACCTGGCGTGGCACCGGTTGACCCACGGTGGCACCCGAATGTTGGCCATCGTCTGCCGTGTGCGTCACCTGGATGGCGTCTCCCATCATCTGATCTTGGTGCCGAAGCTCGCATGTTGGTTCAACGTTCGACCCGATGAGCGGCATGAGCGTGACGTCGCCTGAGGTAGCTTCTGCGGATGCCTCATGATCCGTTGCAGGACATGCCCGCCGACTCTCGCGCGGAGCTGACGGCGGCTGTCTGCGCTGCCATCGACATCGATGCGGCTACCGCGGAGGACATCATCCGCTCGACTGAGCCATTTTGGGACGCGATGGAGCGAGCCGGTGGCCTCGTGGACTCATGGGGTGGAGGCGAGTTCTGTCACGTCCTGCCGAGGCTCTTGTCGTTCATCCGGCAGACCGCCAATCCGTAGCGCAATCGACGAGCCCTCCGCTCTGTCACCGGCGTGATCGGACGGCACCTGAGTCAAGTGATCGTGCCGCTGCGCGGCGCGCGGTCCGCGGCAGATCGGCGCACCCTACCTTGGCCAACCGGTGCCCGCGAGACGTGCGATGAGGTTCTGCGCACGCGGGATGACATTGTTCTGTGCTCGACCGCACCACCGCGGAAGATCTGTACGTCGCGCTGAACGAGGCCGGAGAGCACATTGCGGCCCGGCGGAGCCATCACTGCGCCCATGAACGAGGAAGCAGAGCGCTTGGGCACTCTTCTGCCAAACCTGGGCCACGCCTTGCGCAATCGTTGCTCTCGGTACTGCGACCACCTCTAGTTTGTAGGGGGTCGCGCGTGCTCAGGCAGCAGATCCGGATGCCGGTTCGGTCCCTCAACGCCCCCGGCGTGATGGGTCGAGACTGTCGGTCGTCGCTCTTATGATCACGGCCATGTCGGCTGCCTTCACCGCCTTGTGGACCCATGACGTCTGCCGGGAGCTACGCAGGCACTGCGTCGGCCAGCGGCCGCCGGTGGCGTTCAGCGGGGTGCATCAGTCTCTGCCCAGTTGGACCAGCGTCGGTGTCGGCGACGATGTCTTCGCGCTGCATGTCAACCGACACGTGGTCTACGTGGTGAGTCGTCTGCGTGTCGTCGACAAGCAACGGCGCGCCTGTTGCGGCGCTGCTCCAGCAACGTGGCGCGACCCGGCCTATCCCGGTCACGACGACTGGGCGATGCTCGGCGCCGGCGGATGCGGGGCGAGCCCGGTGCATGTCGAGGCGACGCCGATCCGCTTCGACGTCGCTGTTCCCGGCGACCTGCTCGGCGCGTTGACCTGGCGCAACCGTCGCGGAGAACAGCGCACCTTGAAGTACGTCGTCGACGGTCGTCTCGAACGCTCCATCAGCCTCCAGGGCGTCTATCGTCTGACCGACGAATCCGCCGCTCGATTGGGCGCCCTGCTCGATGGTTCACCGACCCCGACCGAACGGGGTAGACCCGCCCACGTGCCTCAGGATCGGCAGCCGTCCTTGACGGTCGACGCGCCTTGACGGCGGATGTGGACGCCTCAGGGTCGCGGCCGAGGCTGATTAGACTGCCCAGTTGTGCGCTCGGCTGAGGTCCTCGAACAGCTCGACGCCGCTGCCGAGGAGTTCCTGTTTCCGGACCTCGGCCACGGCTACTACTACGCCGTCGATGCTCGGCTCCATGGGTACCGGGACGCTGGGCAGTGGGCCCTCATCGTCGAGACGGTCGGCTACTCGCCCCGGGCCGGCAACCTCATCGACGTGCTCCACGTGTTCGGCGACTGCCTGACCAGCGGCGAACCTGGCTACGGAAACGGTGACTTCCACGAACGAGTAGACAACTGGAACCAGATAGAGGACCCCGACGAGCCCGAGACCTACCGCGGAGGGCCGGTGGTGGTTCGCGGCCGGACGATCGCTGTTGCTGCCGAGCCGGGCGAGGATCTGGTCAACGTCCTGCGTCAGCTTGTTCCGCGTCATCGCGAGGTGCTCCTAGCCGATGAGGGGGAGTTGCGGCGCCGAATCCCAGTCGACCTACCCGAGGTTCTGCGGCTCGACCAGTGGAACCACCCCGACCTGGTGAGCGGGCTACGCCCCAGCGAGTCTGAGACCTTCCACCAGATCGCCGATGTCCTGGCGACCGGAGACCTCAGCCGATACGCGCCCAGCTTGCCGCCCAACACGCACTGGTCGAACTGGCCGGAGTCGGGGAGCCTGTAGCCGGGCGGCCCACCTCTTAGCGGGAGAGCGAAGGCCGTGCACCTGCGGAACCAGCATCCCTCGGCGCGGCTGGAGCACTTCCCGTGCGTTCGAGCCAGCGTGGATCGAAATCCGCTCATCGGTACGTTCGGGCGCGGGGTCCGGGATCTCCGTCATGCTCCGTAGCGCCCTATCTGCGACCACGAGCGGATGATGGGCAGTGAATAGGGTGGGTGGCATGCGCACGATCGTTAGTGACCGCCTTCTCCTGCGTCCCTGGCAGGACGACGACGCCGACTTCCTCCTGGGCCTGGAGTCAGGCTCGCAGATCGTAGTCTCCTCCGGCGCGCAACCGACGACCATGAAAACGAGGAAGGACGCGCTCGCGTCGATCAGACGTCTGCGTGCCATCGAACATCCCATTCACGGGAACTGGGCGATCGCCACGGCGAACGGTCGACTGGTCGGCAACCTCCTGCTCCTGCCAATCCCCCATGGGCGGAACAATCCTTCAGCGGGTCGAACGATGTCGAGATCGGCTGGCACGTGCACCCGGACGCTCGGGGGCAGGGCTATGCCACCGAAGCCGCGGATGCCGTCCTTCGCGATGCCTTCGGCCGTGGGCTGCCGAGGGTCCTCGCCGTGACGGAGCCGGACAACCATGCCTCACAGGCCGTCTGCAGGCGACTCGGCATGACTGCTCTCGGGCGTACGACGAGGTACTACGACACCATCAACGAACTCTTCGAGAAGTTGCCCAGTTGATCGGAAGGCCGTGACGTCTGGCGCGCTTCGGGTAGGGCTTCGCCTGAAAACCAGGTCCTGACAGCCGCTACCTTCGGGGTGTGGACGATCCCGAACGCCCCAGCGAGCGCCTCGTCGAGCAACGCCTGCGCAATCGCGCCATGGAAGCGCTGGTCGCCCTGAGCAAGGGTGATTCAGGCGTTCGCAGCGTCGGCGTCGGCGACTACATCAACCTGTTCTTCGACGTGATCGACGACGACATCCCGTGGCAGTGGCGCGAATGGTCGTGTTTCACGCCCGAGGAGGTTGAGCGACTCGATGCCGTACATGGACTACTGCAGGCGGCCTGCGTGGTGACGCCCTGGAATGACACTGACGACGACTTCATCGCCTCCGGCTGGCCGGGCAGGATTCAACCCGCTGCTCGCGCGGCGTTGGACGTCATGCAGGCACGGGGCCGATTCCGGGAGGACGCCGAGGAAGAGAATCCCTCCGAGTAGTACCGCTTAGCGACTGGATAGCGCTGAGGTGCGCAGCGCGGCAGATCCGGTCGTCGCGGGACAACGCTTCCGGCCCGGTGCGTGATTCTGCCGTGAGGGCGCTGGTGGGTGGCGGGGTGTGGCGTATCGGGCGGCGCTACTGACTGTCGTACTCCTGTGTGAGGCTGTGACGCATGGCGACTTTCGTTCTGATCCACGGTGGCGGCGGCAGTTCCTGGGACTGGCATCTGCTGGGCCCTGAGCTGGCCGGACGGGGCCACGACGTGGTGGTGCCGGAGCTGCCGATCGAGGATAGGGCGGCAGGCTTCGCCGAGTTCTGTGACACGGTCGTCGATGCCGTTGGCGATCGCAGCAACCTCGTCGTCGTCGGACACTCGTATGGTGCGTTCACGGCGCCGCTGATCGCTGACAAGCTGCCTGTGCGGCTCATTGTCCTGCTTACTCCGATGATTCCGAAGCCGGGTGAGAGTCCCGGCGACTGGTGGGGCAACACCGCTCACCGCAGCGCGGAGGGGTTCAGTGAGGAGGAACAGTTCTACAATGGCGTGCCGGCCGAGATTGTCGCGGAGGCTTCGGCGCATGGTCGCGACCAGGTCAGCGCAGAATGGAACGAGCCGTGGCCCCTGGGTGCGTGGCCGGACGTGCCGACGAGGGTGCTCATCGCCCGCGAAGACCGATTCTTCCCGCCCGACTTCCAGCGCCGCGTGGCGGCCGACCGCCTCGATGCCGTACCGGATGAAATCGACGGTGGCCACGCGGTGGCGCTCAGCCATCCGACGCAACTCGCCGACCAGTTGACCGCGTACTTGCCGCGCTGAAGGCGCTGTGCCCGGTGCCGGCCCCGTGAATACAGGCGGCGCGGATCGCGGCAGATCCGGGCACTCGCGAGCGGCCCTGCCCGAACCTACCTCGACGCAGAGTGACTGTGTCGGTGGGTAACCTGCCGCCGATTCTCGCGTGACGAGCACTCAGCTCCGTTCTCGCGAGGGTGGTCATCGGTCCCTTCGTCGGCAGTTGTGCTGCGTACCCTGCTCATCGCAGCAAATTCGGTGGAGCGGGGGAGCCGGCCGGTTTCATTCTGTCGTGATGGGCTGTGAGGACGACGACTGCTCGCGCGACTGGCACTATGCGCCGTACCGCACGGGGCTGGGTGCGTTGCAGCGCGGCCAGGGTGTCGCGGTGGCCTGGCTGCGGGAGCAGCCGGATCACGGACACCTGGTCTACGCCTGCACCGGTCGCGACGCCCGGTGGGACTGGCAGGTCGACGATCGCTACAGGTACCTGGCCCGGCTGCTGCATGACCTGCGCCTCGACGTGGCCCCACTCGTCACGTAGCTTCGTGCCTGCGGCCCGTACCGTGCTTGGCCTCGAGCGGATCCGACCGGTGATGACAACCAGTTCAACCTTGCCGTCGGCGTCCTGGAGGCGCTCGCCCGCAAAGGGAACATGCAGGCAACCGAGACGCTGCGCGGATATGTCCGCGACGGGATTCGCTGGATCGATGCCCTGTCCACGCTGGCCGGCAGTTGGCCGGCGCAGTGGTGGGACGATCTGTGGGAGACCGCGGCCAGGCGTATCAGGTGCGAAGATGCGGCCGAGGTGCTGCCCGCCTCTGCGCCGTGGCGGCGTTGGCGGGGCCGGGATCCGAGAATCGACACGGTCCTGAACACCGCGCAGCGCAGCCGACAGGATCCTCGCGACCGCCCGGTCGATCTTTCGGCCACCAGTGACGCCGAACTGGTGGCGCTCCTGCAGGCGCCGGACACCGGCCGCGCCGTGAAGGCATTCGCACTGCGTCAGATCCGTCGCAATGCGCGGCCTGTACCGGAGTTGCTCGACGCGGTCGAGCAGTTGGCGACCGAACGGCAAGCCGGACTGTTCGGTACCCTGCGGGTCCTCGGCCCGCAGGTACTCCCGGCTGCACGAGGCTGGGCCATCGACACCGAACACCCGCTCTTTGACGCCGCCGCGCACCTACTCGGCGAGCACGGCGAGGAGCAGGACATCCCGGTGATCCGCGCCGCACTCGATCGGCTCACCGACGAGTGGTGCGGCCACGACCGGCTCACCGAGGGACTGACCAGGATCCTCGCCAGCACCCCCTGCGCCTCCCACACCGACGTGCGGGCATACCTGATCCGCCGGTTGCGCTGGTTGACCCGGGCATCGCCACACAGTTACGAGCGAGGCAGTTACCTGCGCAGCCTGCTGCTCCTCGATCCCGACAAGACGACAGGCGTGCTGCCGTCCCACCTGCTCGACTGTGAGCCGGACGTGCGGCTGTTGGCCGCTCAACACGCCCCGCTCACCGACCAGACACGACGCTGGCTGCTCACGCTACGCGACAACCCCATAGAAGAGGCATCCGTGCGTCGGGCCGCACACGCACGCCTCAACTCGAGCTGAAAGCGCAGCCAACGCACGTACCGCTCGACGTCGACCCGCGTCGTAGTCAGCGGGTCCAGGGCGTGGTCGGTGCACCGCGTAGGAAGAAGTCCACCCGGAGCGGCAGATGCGTATAGCGGCCGGTCCAGTCAGGCGCTGATCTTGCAGGCAGCGCATGCAGAGATGGCTCGGGCGGATGAGGAAGACTGGCAGGCATGGCTGATCTGGGCGACCCGAAGGCTGCGCTGCACCACTACCTGCAGGCGATGCGCGACAACCTGATCTGGAAACTCGACGGGCTGAGCGAACGCGAGGCCAGGCTGCCGCGCACCGCGACCGGCAACAACCTACTGGGCGTTCTCAAGCACTGCCTCAATGTCGAAGCTGGCTACTTCGGGCCCACCTTCGGGCGTGAGTTCCCGATGTCTGAGGAACTGGTTCCCATGCAGGTGTTCGAGGAGGACCCACAGGCAGACTGGTACGCGCGGGAGGGCGAGACGAAGGATGGGCTGATCGACCTGTATCGCCGTGTCGGGGTGTTCGCGGATCAGACGATCGAACAGCTACCCCTTGACGCGCCAGGGCATGTGCCGTGGTGGCGCCCAGGCGAAAGGGACGTGACACTGCACAGGATCATCATCCACGTGACCTGCGACCTTGCCCGTCACGCCGGTCACGCCGACATCATGCGCGAGCAGCACGACAGGGCGATCGGCTTGCGGCGGGAGAACGCTGGCGTTCCCGACGACTACGACTGGCCGGCGTACGTCACCAAGCTGACGAAGCTCGCTGACCGGTTCGGTTAGCCACCCGGTCCCGTCGATACAGGCAGCGAGGGCAGTATCCGCCGCCGCGCTGACCGTGTTGTCACGGTGAGGTCAGCCTCGTGATCCTCTGCCGGACCGGGATACCTGGGTTGCCGGGCACGACAATCGCCGACTCGGCGACGACGTCAGCCATGCTCACGGGAATCGCGGATGATGTTGTCCTGCCGTAATTGTGGCGTGATGATCAGGCGGCGCCACGCTCGCTGACCGGCCGGCGGCGCAGGTTCGGGTTCAGCAGGGCCGGGGGCAGGTAGGCCTGGTCGAGCCGGGTGACATCGGTGCCGGGCGTGACGATTTCGTCGATCCGGTCGAGGATCTCGTCGGTGAGTGTGACGTCGACGCCCGCGAGAAGGTTGTCGAGGTGCTCCATCGTGCGCGGGCCCAGGATCGCGCTGGTCACGCCGGGGTGCGCGATGGCGAATGCCATGGCGAGGTGGGCCAACGGCATGCCTGCGTCGTCGGCGAGCGGGATGAGTTGTTCGACGACGTCGATCCGGCGCTCGTCGGTGAGGTGCGTGGAGAGGCGAGCACGACGCAGATCGTTCTGTTCGCCCCTGCGGACCCGGCCGGTGAGCATTCCCTGCCCGAGTGGGCCCCACACCAGCGTGCCCATCCCGTAGCGCTGCGCCGCCGGCAACACCTCGCTCTCGATGCTGCGGTTGAGGATCGAGTAGGGCGGCTGCTCGGTGTGGAAACGTTCCAGCCCGCGTCGCTCGGCGACCCACTGGGCCTCGATGATGTCGGATGCGGGCATCGTGGATGACCCGATCGCCCGGACCTTGCCGCTGCGGATCAGGTCGGAGAGCGCGGAAAGCGTCTCCTCGATGTCGGTGTCGGGGTCCGGACGATGGATCTGGTACAGGTCGATGTAGTCGGTCTGCAGGCGGCGCAGCGAGCCCTCGACCGCGTTCATGATCCAGCGGCGGGAGGCACCTCGCTGGTTGGGGTCGACGGCCGCGCCCGGCGTCCGGGGCAGCGCGTTCAGCCGGGGAAAGCCCACCTTGGTCGCGAGGATGACGCTGTCCCGGCGCCCCTTGAGGGCCCTGCCCACGATCTCCTCCGAGTCGCCGTAGGCATCGGCGGTGTCGACAACGTTGATCCCCGCGTCCAGCGCCTTGTGAATGACCTTGATCGAGTCGTCAGGGTCGGGATTCCCGATCACCGTGGCGAACATCAGCGTGCCGAGCGCGTACGGGCTGACCTTCATGCCGGTCCGGCCCAGGGTGCGGTACAACATGAGCGTCTCCTTGCGGTATCGTGGCTATCCGGAAACCCTTTCCGGAACTAACTATACGGAAAAGCTTTCCGGATAAGCAAGGGAGGCGTAGCAGTGTCCGACAACACAGCAGAATCGACTGCTCGCGAACGCGCTCCGCGCCGGATGCGCACCGACGCGCGCCGCAACGTCGAGGCCCTGCTCGAAGCGGCGAAGACGGTCTTCAGCGCCGCCGGCGTCGACGCCCCCGCCAAAGAGATCACCGATCTGGCCGGCGTCGGCGTCGGCACGCTCTACCGGCACTTTCCGCAGCGCTCGGACCTGATCAAAGCCGTCATCGAGCGCGAGATCGACGCCTGCGCCGATGCGGCCCCGGCGCTGGCCGCCGCGCACGAGCCGGGGATCGCCCTCGCGAGGTGGCTCGACCGGTTCACCGCGTTCGTCGCCACCAAACGCGGATTCGCCGCAGCCCTGCACTCCGGCGATCCGGCGTTCGACGGCCTGCCCGGATATCTCATGCAGAAGCTAGGGCCGGCCCTCGAGTCCCTGCTCGAAGCCGCGACAGCCAGCGGCGAGATCCAGACCCGGATCAGTGCCCAGGACCTGCTGTACGCCGTAGCGAAACTGTGTGCGCCCATGCCGAACGAGGACCCCGACTACGGTCGGCGCATGGTCGCGCTCCTCGTCGACGGACTACGCTCCGGCGAATCCCCACACTGACATTCACCTCGGTGGGCGCCGAGGTAGACGCCGGCGTCGGCGAGACGACGCCCACTGGCACTTCTTTCAACGGGCGTCGTGAACGCCCCCATCTCGGCTGGAACCGGATATCAGCGGGGCTGTGTTCGATGACGTGACCCGCTTCATGTGAGCATGGTGGGTGCAGGCCAGCCGTTCCGATAGGCGGTGTTCACGTGGTGAAGGCGCGACCCGCCGCGGGTGGCGGGCGGTGGGTGGAGATCTCACCGGAGCGCATCCGTGGTTGGCTCGACGGCTTCTACAGCCGCCACGACGGCGCCACCGAGCACGGCCTGGTGCTGACCGGTGCGAGCAACGGTGACACCGCCACGCTGTATCCGCCGCCGGGGCTTGCCGACGTGAAGGATGTCGACACGCTGCTGGCCCGCATCATCCGACCACCCCGCATCGCCGTGCTGCTGGCCCGGAAGGGCGCGGTTGCCGCCGGTGTCGTGGACGGTACGACCATCACCGTCTCCAAGGTCGAGCGCTTCTACGTGCAGGGTCGCACCGCGGCCGGCGGATCCTCGCAGCAGCGCTACGCGCGTCGCCGCGCCAACCAGGCCCAGGCTGCCACGTCGCGGGCTGCGGACATCGCCGCGCGGATCATGCTGCCCCATGCGCCCGGTGTTGTCGCCGACCCGCACGATGCCATCAGTGCCCTGGTCTGTGGCGGCGACCGGTTGATGATCGACGAGGTGCTGACGGACCGGCGTCTGGCGCCCCTGGCACTGCTGCGTCATCCACACCTGCTCGAATCCGCCGAGCCCCGTCTGGCCGTCCTGGAGGATGCGGCGGTCACGGCCAGACGGATCCGCATCCATCTGGTGCCGTGACCACGATCAGGTCCCGCAGAGTGGCGACGACGCGACGAGAATGAGGTGCGACGGCTCCGCAGTGCCGGACCTGTGCGCGATGTCCCCGTAACCCGCCCGCTCTGCCAGGAGCGCCCGGCTACGCCTGGTGGACGGTAACGATGTCCACCTCGTTGCCTTCCCGGTCGATGAGGGTTCGACGAGGAGCGCTCTCGGTGACGGTCCGTCCTCCAGCGGCCACAGCCGCGTCGATGCGGGCGTGGACCTGGTCGTACGGAACGAAGAGGTCGACATGGATGCGGTTGCGATGCTGCCGCCGCTCTGTGTCCGATGCGTCCATCCGCTGGAAGAACAGGACCGGATTGAGTCGATGCGGATCGTAGATGTCGGTCACGAACGCCCGTGGGTCGTGCTGGTAACCGAGTACGGACGTCCAGAAGGCGCGGACCGCAGGAACGTCGACCGCGTCAATGCAAGCTCCACGTCGGCCCGGGTGAGATCCCCCGCCGGGCCGATCCGCACGCGCACCCCGCCGGGACGCAGATCCACGTCTGGCAGACCGGTGGTGGCGGTCAGTTCGACGATACGGCGGACGAGTGCCGCACCCGCGCTCATCGACGGCGCGTCGAACCAGGCGCTCGCGCCGGTGTCCAGGAGCCACCAGTCTCGGACACCGTCCGCGCGTTGGAACTCGGTCACTGTGGCTCGATCCATCAGATCCCCTTCAGTGCCTGGCCGACGCGACCGCGGCGGTCATACACCGCTGGTCTTTTCCTCGCCCACGCTCCGATGGCACCACGTTCATGCACATCGCCGACGCTGGTATGAACCTCGGACACCGCCACCTCGGTCACGGTCACCATCACCCTTGCCGGTTGACACCACAGGGCCCACCAGGCGCCACGCGGCGACCACCACCAGATTCCCCTATCCCGCAGCCAGGGCAGCGCATCGCACAGGAGCGTGCAGCGAAACCGAGCCGGAATAGCGGCGGTGGTGGCGGCCAGGACGGCCGCCACCACCGGACGGATGATCGGCAGGCATGGGCGGAGGCCCCGTCGATCAGGTTCTGATCAGAAGGGAGGCGCGTCCTCGCCCATCAACGCCAGCACGACGCCGCCCTTCCCTCTCTTGAGGTTCTGGATCACGACCTTGCCGGTGCTGCCGTCTGGCAGCTCCAACATAAAGGTCTTCCCGACCGCGTTCTTGGGGCCGTTGCCGGCGCTGTTGGCGGGTCGGAAGTCGCCTGCCCACGGCGGGGTCCCACCCTTGCGGGCGGGTTCGGCGAAGAGTGCGGCGGTGCCGGGGGTCCTGGTGCCGTCCGAGGAGACAAGCACTGAGGCGCTGCGATAGGTAGCCATTACGCCAAGGCTATCCCGGACTGCGTTCATTTCACGCCATCACAACGAAGCCGTGGGGCCCGCGCGGGATCCCGGTCGCCGAACCTGCAGCTTCGACGGGCTCACAGGCCGCCAGCTCGATTGACTTCAACAAAGCTTGAGGTCGCATGCTTTCGGCATTCGCTGTGGCGAACGACGGGAGCAGTTGGTATGCGAGTGGCTCAGGCGATGCGTTTCGGGGGTCCCGAGGTCCTGGTTCCGGGCGAGATGCCGGATCCGGTGGCCGGGCCGGGCCAGGTGGTGGTCGAGGTGGCGGTGGCGGGCATAACGTTCGTCGAGACGCAGATTCGGCGTGGCACCGACAGGTGGCACGAACGGCCGTGGTTGCCGTATGTGCCGGGCGGTCTGGTAGCCGGGCTGGTCAGTGCGGTCGGGGCGCAAGTGGATCCGGCTTGGCTGGGGCGGCGTGTTGTCGCCAGCACGGGAGAAACCGGTGGTTTCGCCGAGCGGGCGGTGCCGATCACCGTCTGGCCGGTCCCCGCCCCGTCAGATGGTGAGACCATGTCCCACGCGATGGCGCTGCGGCTGGTCCACAACCTCACCCATCCCTTCGATCTGGTCATCGATCTGGTGGCGGGGCCGCAGCTGGCCTGCGCAGTCATCGCCGCACACCGCCGCCGCCACCGTCACCACCGGCACCTCGGCTGGGGTCGGAAACCCGCGATGCTGGTCGTGACCGGCTGGCCGGTGGCCGACACGTCGCCGGGGGAGTTCTTCGCCCGCTGCCGCGCCGGCCCGCTGCCGCGCCGGCCCGCTGCCGCGCCGGCCCGCTGCCGCGCCGGCCCGCTGCCGCGCCGGCCCGCTGCCGC
>NZ_BOPA01000057.1 GCF_016863515.1 Micromonospora gifhornensis | reverse complement strand
CCGGCCCGCTGCCGCGCCGGCCCGCTGCCGCGCCGGCCCGCTGCCGCGCCGGCCCGCTGCCGCGCCGGCCCGCTGCCGCGCCGGCCCGCTGCCGGGCGATGTCGTCATCGCCGCCAAGCGGGCCGGGTTGGCGTACCTGCAGCACATCGTCGCGGCTGACCGGCCACCCCGGCCCGGTCAGCGTACGCAGCTGGACATCCACACCGACGTGCTGATCCTGACCCGCCGCAGCGGCGCCGATGGCTGAGATGCTGCCCCATCTGGCCGCACACGCGATCAGCTCCTACACAACACCGGGGGACCTGGTGTTCGACCCGATGTGCGGGTCCGGCACCACGCTCGTCGAGGCCATGCATCTGGGCCGGCACGGCCTGGGCATCGACATCGAGCCTCGGTTCACCGCGCTGGCCGCCGCCAACATCGCCCTCGCCGGGTCGCAGGGCGCGACCGGATCCGCGCGAGTGTTCACCGGCGACGCGACCACTCTTCTCGGCGTGGTCCCGGCGTCCACGCTCGGCCGGGTGGGAATCGTGCTCACCTCACCGCCGTACGGGCGCGGCACCCACGGCCTCGTTCAGCTGACCAACAGCGGGGTCCGTAAACGCAGCCACCTGTACGGGGACCGGGAACGAGGCAACCTCGCCTACGGCGGATGGTCCCGTTTGATGGACGGGTTCGCCGCGATCCTGGCCGCCAGCTACCAGCTGCTGCGACCCGGCGGCACTGTGGTGATCACCTGCCGGCCGGTGCGTCATCACCGTGACAACCTGATCGACCTGCCCGGCGAACTGCTCGCCGTGGCCCGCTCGGTGGGATTGATACCGGTGCAGCGGTGCGCCGCGATGCTCGCCACTGTCCGTGACGGGCAGATCGTGCACCGTGCCTCGATGTTCGGGCTCATGGCCGTCCGCACGTCCCGGGCCCAAGGTCTCCCCGTCCACCTCATCGCCCACGAGGATGTGCTGGTCCTGCGGCGCGGCCCGCAGTCCTGACGGTCAGGAGCATCCGTGCGCAGGGCGGATCCGAGTGCCGATGGCTGTTCGTGCCATCGGCACTCGGGACCGAACCACCCTGAGGACCAGGAAACACGCGGAGGTCTCTGGTGACCGTGCGGCGACGTTCGATGGCGAGTCGGTCGTCGGTGGTCCGCTACGGACCACGCGTGTGGGTCATCGGACGGCGTGACCGGCGCGGGGTGTGATGACTCGCCGGAGCGGCAGGGCGATGAGCAGTGCGATCGCCACCAGCAGGGCGCTGACCCATACCGGGCCGAGGTCGCCGGCGTCGGCCCCGAGGGTGATGGCGGCAACGATGGGCCCGCCAGCAGCACCGATGTTGAGTGCCACGGTCGCATACGCCCCGCCCATGGTGGGTGCGGCTGCTGCCTCATAGAGCACCCGGGCGATTAGGGTGCTGCCCACCGCGAAGGACAGGGTGCCCTGCACGAACACGAGGAGCAGAAGCGCTACCGGCCGGGCAGCCAGGGCCGCCAACGCGACCCAGCCGAGGAGCAGCGACGGGCCACCGACGGCGAGCACGATGCCGGGCCGCTGATCGGAGAGCCGTCCGGCGAGGGTGACGCCGACGAAGGACCCGACCCCGAAGAGCACCAGCACCACCGAGACCCACAGTCCGCGCAGGCCAGCGGTGTCCGTCACGATCGGTGCCAGGAACGTGAACGTGGCGAAGGTGGCAGCGTTGACGAGGGCACCGAGCAGCATGACCAGGAGCAGCCTGGGTGTCGCGAGGTGGGTGATCTCGGTGCGAAGAGACGAGCCGCCCGGCATGCCGTGCGGGGTTGTTCCGGTACGGGCGGGAATGCCCTTCACGACGCCGAAGGCAGCGGGAATGCAGAGCAGTGCGATCGCCCAGAACGTGGCCCGCCAGCTGAGCAGCGTGCCGAGCAGCGCCCCGCCGGGAACTCCGGCGATGGTGGCCACCGTCGTGCCTGAGAGCAGCACTGTCAGCGCGCGTCCTTTCTGATCGGGGGCGACGAGCGTGGCGGCCGTGCTCAGTGCCACCGCGAGGAAGCCCGCGTTGGCCAGGGCGGCGAGCACGCGGGTGACCAGCAGAATGGTGAAGCTGGTGGTGAGGGCGCCCACGACGTGGGTCACGGCGAACATCAGCACGAAGCTCAGCAGGCTGGCCCGGGCGGGCCAGCGGCGCGCGAGTGCCGCCATCAGTGGCGCGCCGACGATCATTCCGGCGGCGAACGCCGAGGTCAGGAGCCCGGCGGTGCCGACCGACACGTTGAGGTTTGTTGCGATGTCCGGCACCAGGCCGGCGAGCATGAACTCCGAGGTGCCCATGGCGAAGACCGCCACGGCAAGCAGATAGAGCGGGAGAGGCATCGAAAGCTCCGAGGTGAGCGAGAAGGAGACGGACACGTCTCGTCACCGCGGCCAGCGCCCCAAGGCGTACGCGCACAGGTCCCGCGCAGCAACGGCTGCGGGAAAGCGGGTGATGAACTCAGCGGTTCAGGGGGCTGACGGCGTGACCGAAAGCCCCCACCGTGGATGCCTCAGGGCTCGACATGACACACAACATTACTCAAACCCCCCGATCATCATGCAACCAGGTTCCCGAGAGTGAGCGTCGATCCCTGTCCCGCACTATCTCGTGCCCGGCCGGGTCGCGTCCGCGTCGCTCGGCTCCGTCTCCCGCATCGGTGAGTTCCCCCCGCTTTCATGGAGCTTCTTGATCATGGTCTGGTGGCCGTGGGGAGGAAGTCGTCCGTGGCAGCACCGAAGAAGTACCCCGATGAGCTACGTCAGCGTGCTGTGCGCTTGTACCGCGAGTCGGATCCGAAGCCGGTGATCCGGCGTCTGGCTGAGCAGCTTGGTGTGGATCACGAGGCGTTGCGGAATTGGATCCGCCAGGCTGAGGCCGACGCTGGTGAGTGCACCGATCGGCCGAGCAGTGAGGTGGCTGAGGAGAATCGCCGGCTGCGTAGGGAAGTGGCTGAGTTGCGGCGGGCGAACGAGATTCTGAAGGCTGCGAGTGCGTATTTCGCGGCGGAGCTCGACCCGACCCGGCGACGGTCATGAGGTTCATCCATGAACACCGCCGCCGCCGTTGAACCCTCGCGAACGGAAAGCAGTCCGTAGCATCGCCGCTCCCGCTCAGGTACGACCGTTGTCCATGCGTCCGGTGGTGCCGGCGACAATCGTGATGCCGGAGAACGCGCACGGCGACGCGTGCCCACACGTCCGCTTCGCGATCTGCTCGTCACCTAGGGTGACGGTAGGTGTCGGTCGTCGGATCCCGGTCATGCCCAGAATGCGCTGCGCAGGGCGCGCATCTTCATGGATAGGCAGAGGGGAATGCGACGACGACGTCTCCGTCCGGGCGCACGGACGGGCAGGAGCGCGCATCACCGTAGCCCAGCTTCGACGGCGCGCACGTTCGGCTCTGCCACCGGTGGGCTCTGCTGGCCCGGCGATACGGGCCAGCGCAGCCGGCAGGGCGTCGCCGAATCCTGCTGACGTGCCTGACCTCGCCATGGGTCGTGCTGCGACTCGGTCCGATGCACCCGCTTGCCCAGCGAGGCATGGTTCCGGCCGCGGTCGTGGCATCGTGCTCAACTGGGCTGGGTGGCGGCGTCGGAATGGGGTACAGCGTGGGCCTGGGTCGCATGCGGTGGCCTGACTCTGCTCGCAGGGCCGTGGTGGTCAGTCGCGGTCGCCTCGACGTCCTCTGCTGCGAAGTCGACGCATAGCTGTTGGAGCACGGTCTTACGGGGGCCAGCGTTGCGGCTGGTAGTCGTTGACTCGTTGAAAGCCGATGAACAGCCCGTCGTCCCGGGTAAGCCCGGCGAACTCGTCGTCAGACTTGGGATGTGGTGGAATCCGGTGGCGCGCTGGTAGAACGCGGCCCTTTGAGGGGTCAGCACAGTCAAGCGATATCGCTGCAAGGATCAACGTCCCGCCCACAGGCCACTTATCAACGACTGTCATCTCCACAGGCGGCCGACCCAAGATCGGGTGTAGGCATCTGGCACCGATCGCGCTTGCCGGCGAGGTGTTCCCAGAGACGAAGGCGACTTGCCCGTACCATCTCGGCCGTGCATACCACCCCGCTGCCTTCGATCGATGTGGAAGCGGTCTTCCCGCAGTTGCGTGGGTTCGCGCGGACGACTATCCGGCTGCATCCACGCAAGGGCTCACCGTCGGTCGAGCAGAGTTCCGTGGGCGGGCCGCTGCTGTGGCCGGCTAACGAGCCATGGCCAACCTGTGACGGTGGAGGTCTGGACGATCATCCCGCCGAGGCTGGGGTACCACTCGTGCCGGTCCTGCAACTACTTGCCGACGATGTGCCCGAGCTGCCATTCCCCGAGGACTCGGACGTGCTGCAGGTGCTGTGGTGCCCGTTCGACCATGACCCCTGGACTGCTCCGCTGCCACGCTTGCGCTGGCGGCGACGATCAGCGATCGGACCCCGACTGACGGCCGTGCCCCCGCCCCACGAGGACACCGAAGCCTGGTACGTGCCCGACGCGTGCGTCGTCGATCCCGAGCGGGTCGTCGAGTACCCGTCGTACGACCTACCGCGTGAGGTGTGGTCGCAGATTCAGGAAACGGCGCGTCGGATCGAGGCTGACCACGGCTGGCAGTACGACACCGACCTGGCGGTCGCTTCCGGGATCAAGGTCGGCGGCTACCCCGGCTGGACACAGCCGCCTGACTGGCCGGTCTGCACCTGCGGGGTTCGGATGGAGCACCTGCTCACCATCGCCACCTGGGAGTTCAGCCGGGGCGACGAGCGGCGTTGGGTCCCGCTGGAGGACCGGCCCGCAATGGCCGGCTGGAGCTTCGATAGTCCGGATGACCATCCGTGGCGGTCACTTCAGAACCCGACAGGATTGATGCTCGGCGACGCTGGCGGCGTCTACATCTTCGTCTGCACGTCATGTCCGGAGCGTCCCCACGACCACCGATTCGACTGCTCCTGACTCGACAGGAGTCACCGACAGCGTCCGAAACTAGCCGCGAGTCGCGCGCTACGCGACGTCACGATGCTCGGTCGGATCGGCGTCCGGTCGTGC
>NZ_BOPA01000056.1 GCF_016863515.1 Micromonospora gifhornensis | reverse complement strand
CGATCCTGGATCGAGCACGATCTTGACGAGGTGCCCGTGGCCGCCGCCCACGACGTGCTCACCACGATCAACCAGACCCGCTGGGCCCCGCCCAACCCTCCCCACAACCCCGACGCCCCCTCCCCCACCCCTCCGCCCCGTCGATCATGGAGTTTCGGTCGGGACAAATAGTAGATATGCCTCGATCTGGCGACCAAAACTCCATGATCGACGGGGAAAGCGGGTGAGGACGGGGTGGGGAAGGCGGACGAGGGTGGGGTGTCAGTTGGGGGCGGGGCCGTTGTCTACGAGGCGGAAGCGGGCGGTTACCGGGGCGTCGCCGGCCTCTTCGAGGATCAGGCCTCGGGTCGGGGAGTTCTGGAGGTAGGCGGAGTTGCTGCTGATCAGGTAGGTGCCTCCGGCGGCGGGATCGAGGGAGAAAAGCTGTCGGGGTTCGTCCTGGTCGCAGGGGACGCCTTCGACGCGTAGTGGCTGGCTGCCGGCGGAGCGGACCTCCCAGCAGATGTCGGTCAGGTCGGTGTCGGGGTCGGCGGCGGTACGGATCTGGTAGGTGCCGGGGCCCTGTGGCGTGATCACGAACAGCCGGCGACCCTCGACGCCGTCGACCTCGGCGAGCCGGCCGTCGTCGAGCATCGACACTGCCGACTCGAACGCATCGGTGCGCACGATGGCTACCTGGCGTGTGCCGGACAGCAGCCGATCGGTGCTCGGCGGCACTGCGGCGGAACTGCTCGGCGCGGCAGGGGAACTGCTCGGTGCCGCAGGTGAGCTGCTGGGCGTCCCGGGCGAAGCCGTGGGCGAGGAGGACGGGCTGGTGGACGGGCCGATGACGGTGGACGGGCCGGCCGGGTCGATCGGCATCGACTGCGTGGAGCCGCCGAGGCGGGCCAGTGCGACGCCCGCGCCGAGCGCGACGACTGCGGTGGCGGCGAGTGCGACCGAGGCGGTCCGGCGACGTCGGCGGCGGATTTCGCCGCGTCGCCGGATGTCGGTGGCGGCGGGGATCCGGCTGTCCTGTCCGCCGTCGCGCGCCAGTGCCCGTAGGGCGTCGTCGAGCTGGTTGTCGAAGCTCACGTGCTGCGCCCTCCGTCCATGTGGGGACTGCTCTCCTCGGTCAGATGGGCGGCCAGCGCCCGGCGGCCCCGGGCCAGCCGGGTCTTGACGGTGTTCTCGTTGCTGCCCACCTCGGTCGCGATCTCGGTGACGCTGAGGCCGACCAGATGGTGCAGCACCACGACCCGACGCTGCTCGGTGGGGATGCGCCGCAGCGCAGTCACCACCGCGACGTGGTCGACCGAGGTGGCCTCCACCCGCTGCCCGGTGGCGTCCCGCCGGTGGGCGCGCAGCCGGTTGACGGTCTTGCGCCAGGCGCTCACCGCCACCCGGTAGGCCACCCGCCGTACCCAGGCTTCCGGGCTGTCGCACTCACGCACCGAGGACCACCGGTCCCAGGCCCGGGCGTACGCCTCGGCCACCGCGTCCTCGGCCTCGGCCCGGTTGCCGATCATCGCGTACAGCTGTCCCAGCACCCGCTGCACGGACGCGGAGTAGAAAGCGTCGAACTCCGCAGCGTCACGCATCGATAAAAGTCTCCCACCCGACCCGGTTGAACCCGTCAACTGTCTGGTCACGCCGGTGACCCGGCCGGGGGTGGACGGCCGGGTCACCGGGCCGGTCACTTGCGCGGGGCCGGGCCGGTGTCGTTGAACCGGAAGCTGCTGAACGGCGCGGCGTCGCCCAACTCCTCCAGGATCAGCCCGGATCGTACCGAGTCTCGCAGGTACGCCCAGCGGTTGCTGATCACGTACTCCCGGGGGCCGCCACCCTCGGCGGCGGTGATGACGAACCGCTGCGCCGGGTCGTTCGCCCGGCAGGTGGCACCCCGCACGTACAGCGGTTGGGTGTTCTGCGGGTTGTGCGACTGCCAGCAGATCGGCTTGCCGGTGCCGCCACCGTAGTACGCCTTGATCAGGTACTCCCCCGCGCCCAGCGGAGTCGGCACGAACACCTGCCGTCCCTCGGCGCCGTCCACCTCGGCAAGCCGACCACCGTCGAGCAGCGACAGGCCCGACTCGAAGGCTCCCACCCGTACGATCGTGATCCGGCGTGTGCCGGAGAGCACCGCGTCGACGCTCGGCGTCGGCTGCGGCTTGCCCGTCCCGGCACCGGGCGGCCGCGCCCCGGCCACCGGCACGGCCGCAGCCGGCGCCTCGACAGCCACCACGCTCGGCGTCGGTGTGTCGTTTTCGGACGCCGACGCGACCCCGTACACCGTTGCGGCGACGCCTGTCAGCGCCACCAGGCTCGCTCCAGCGAGCCATCTACCCACCACCACGTTTCCTCCCGGCTGCCTCGCCTGCCGGGGCCAGCAGCCCTGCCGACGGCTGGTCCTCGGTTGTTCAGCCTGATGACGCGTGGGGCCGGCAGCGGGTTTCACCCGTCCGCCGCATTGTTTGTCGGGCGTTGCGGACAGCCCGATGCTCAGCGCATCGCGAGCAGACGCATGCCGGTACGGATCAGGACCACCGCGCCTCCGGCGGCCATGACCATGCCGATGCCGGGCATCAGCTGGCCCCAACTGTCGGTGCTGGCGCTGAGGCTGATCAGGCGGGCAGCCTGCCAACCGACGATGAGCGCCACGGTCAGGCCGGGGATCAGGCTGTGCGCGATGGCCACCTTGCGGTACGGCAGCAGAGCACCGGCGATGGCGAGGAACGCCACGCTCAGCGTCCACAGTCCAGGGCCGGCCGCACCGTTCAGCGAACCGAACGGCGTGATGACCCAGGGCAGCAGCGAGCCGACCAGGGCGAGCAGGCCGCCGACGATCATGCCGAGGCTGCCGGCGTGGAGGATGCGACGGCGAGCCGGAGCGGCGGCGGTTGCGGTGTCAGGCATGTCGGGATGCTAGGTGCCCGCGACCGACAACGGTGCCCGACGATCGGCGAGTGGTCGGTATGCGTCGGCAGGCGGTCACCACATCACCACGAACAGCCGCATAGCAGACGCACCGTGGTCGTCGCACGGCACGGTCGACCGTTCGCGGAACTCTCCAGACCGCTCACCGACGCACAGCAGCCGTTCGACAGATCAACTCTTGCCTGCCTCGGCCGGTTCGCGTTCGCTTCCGAGACCAAAGGTGTGACCGACCGCACAGCCCGCGTCAAGGCAGCACGGGGCGCGGGAGCGCGGATCGGGCAGCGGCAAAGGCTCGTGCCCTCACCGGCCGGGTACGGCGCCGCAGGCCCCTCGCCGGATTCGTCGTTTCCGTACCGACCAGGAGGCTTCAAGAGATGACCGAGGTAACCCCCGAGCAGGAAGCCCGCGGTGGCGAGCCACCACCGCCCGGGTCGGCCCCGCCGGACAACGGTTGGCGCAAGGAGTACTGGAACCGGAACCTGCGGCTCATGGTGATCCTGCTGGCCATCTGGTTCATCGTGTCGTTCGGCTTCGGCGTTCTGCTGGTCGAGCCGCTCAACGAAATCGTCATCGCCGGATTCCCGCTCGGTTTCTGGTTCGCCCAACAGGGGTCGATCTACGTCTTCGTGATCCTGATCCTGGTCTACGCCAAGATGATGGACCGCCTGGACAGCCAGTTCGGGGTCGCCGAGCCGGAGACCGAGGAGGCGGCCAAGTGAGCGACATCCAGCTCTGGACACTTGTCTTCATCGGCGGATCCTTCGCCGTCTACCTCTACATCGCCTGGCGCAGCCGGGTGCGGGAGACCGCCGGCTTCTACGTCGCCGGCCAGGGCATTCCGACCGTCGCCAACGGTGCCGCGGTCGCCGCCGACTGGATGTCCGCCGCCTCTTTCATCTCGATGGCCGGCCTGATCGCCTTCCTCGGCTCGGACGGCTCCATCTACCTGATGGGCTGGACCGGTGGCTACGTCCTGCTGGCTCTGCTGATCGCGCCGTACCTGCGCAAGTGGGGCAAGTTCACGGTGCCCGAGTTCGTCGGCGACCGGTACTCGGAGACGGTGCGCACCGTGGCTGCCGTCGCGGCCATCATCATCTCCTTCACCTACGTGGTCGGGCAGATGCGCGGTGGTGGCATCGTCTTCAGCCGATTCCTGGGCCTGGACGTCACCGGCGGCGTCATCGTCGCCGCCGTGATCATCGGCCTGTACGCGGTGCTCGGCGGCATGAAGGGCATCACCTGGACCCAGGTGGCCCAGTACTCGGTGCTGATCACGGCCTACCTGATCCCCGCCGTGGCGGTGGCCCAGCAGATGACCGGCGTACCGATCCCGCAGCTGTCCTTCGGGCAGATCCTCGACGAGCTCAACGCGATAAGCGTCGAGCTGGGGATGGCCCAGTTCACCGAGGCGTTCGCGGCCCGTCCGCAGATCGACGTCTTCCTGGTAACCATGTCGCTGATGATCGGCACCGCCGGCCTGCCGCACGTGATCGTCCGGTTCTACACCACCAAGAGCGTGCGGGGCGCCCGCTACTCGGCGTTCTGGGCGCTGCTCTTCATCGCCCTGCTCTACACCACCGCTCCCGCGGTGGGCGCGTTCACCAAGCTGAACCTGTTGCAGGGTGTCAACGGCGTCTCGGCGGACGCGTTGCCCTCCTGGGTCAACAACTGGGCGGCGACCGGTCTGGTCACCGTCAGCGACGGTGTGTCGACCATCAACTCGGTCAGCAACAGCCCGACCTCCGGCGCGGACCTGATCGTCAACAACGACATCCTGGTGCTGGCCAGTCCTGAGATCGCCGGCCTGCCGGCACCGATCGTGGGCCTGGTCGCCGCCGGTGGTCTGGCCGCCGCCATGTCCACCGCCGCAGGCCTGCTGCTGGTCATCTCGTCGTCCTTCTCGCACGACCTGTACTTCCGGCGGGTCAAGCGGGACTCGACTGACAAGCAGCGGCTGCTGGCCGGCCGGATCGCCATGGGCCTGGCGGTGCTGATCTCCATCTACGCCGGCATCAACCCGCCCGCGTTCGTGGCCCAGGTGGTCGCCTTCGCGTTCGGGCTGGCAGCGGCGAGCTTCTTCCCGGTCATCGTGCTCGGCATCTTCTGGAAGAGATGCAACGCGACAGGCGCTGCCGCCGGCATGATCACCGGCTTGGTGTTCACCGCCAGCTACATGATCTACACGCTGCCGGTGTTCGGCACCGCGGCCAACCCGCACATTTTCGACATCAGCCCGGAGGGCATCGGCACCATCGGTGCCATCGTCAACTTCATCGTGACGATTGTCGTTTCGAAGCTGACGGCACCCCCTCCGGCGGAGATCTCGGAGATGGTGGAGAACATCCGGTACCCGTCCGAACGTCGCGCGGTGACCGCCGTCGCCGACTGAGCGCAGCACGTCCCGATCGGAGTCGGTCGCCGGCCCCATCCCTGCGATGGGGCCGCCGACCGGCCGGGTGCACTCACCCCTTTCGCAGCGGTGATCAACCCAATACGGTGTGTGGCAGCGCGACACGCCGATCCGGGGGGCCGACATGGCGGAGTTCGACTACATCGTGGTGGGTGCAGGCTCGGCCGGTTGTGTGCTGGCGAACCGGCTGACCGAGGACCCGGGCACGCGGGTCCTGCTCATCGAGGCCGGCGGCTGGGACCGCAGCCCCTGGGTCCGCATTCCCAAGGGATTCAGCCGCCTGATGGACGACCGACGCACCGCCTGGCACTACCCGGCGCAGGTCCGAGCGGGCCAGCAGGAGGTCTGGCAGCGCGGTCGGCTGGTCGGCGGGTCCAGCTCGATAAACGGCATGGTGTACGGCCGCGGCGACCGGCTCGACTACGACGAGCTGGAACGTCTCGGCAACCCCGGCTGGGGTTGGGACACCATGCTGCCGATCTTCAAGCGCCTGGAGGACAATCCGCTCGGCGCCTCGGACATGCGCGGCGCCGGCGGGCCGCTGCGCCTGTCCACCGCCACCGGCACCGATGAGATCAGTGAGAACGCCATCGCCGCCGGGGTGGAACTGGGCTGGCAGCGGGTGGACGACCTCAACGCCACCGACGACGAACGCATCGGCTACCTGATGGCGACCATCCGCGACGGTCGCCGCAGCAACGCCGCCGACGCCTTCCTGCACCCGGTCCGAATCCGACCCAACCTCACCGTCGTGGTCGACACCGTCGTGGTACGCATCCTGATCGAGAACGGTCAGGCGATCGGGGTACGCACCCGCCAGGGCGGTCAGAGTGTCGAGCATCGGGCCGCCGCCGAGGTGATCCTCGCCGCCGGGGCGATCGCCAGCCCGCAGTTGTTGCAGGTCTCCGGCATCGGGCCGGCCGACACCCTGCGCCGGGCCGGTGTGCCGGTGCTGGCGGACCGGCCGCGTGTCGGGGTCGGCATGCGCGAGCACCGCACCACGCCCATGCAGTTCCGGCTGGCCGGCCGGGCCGGTTACAACGCCCGCCTGAGCCGCCCACTCGGGCAGGCCCGCGAGATGCTGCGCTACCTGACCACCCGACGGGGGTTGCTCGCCCTACCGGTGTACGACGTCGGGGCGTACTTCCGCTCCGCGCCGGACGTCGGGCACCCCGACGCGCAGTTGCTGCTCGCGCCCTTCTCGGCAGCACTCCGACGCCCCGGACGGGCGATCGAGTTGGAGTCCGAGTCGGGGCTGATGGCCCAGGTCACGGTGACCCGGCCGGAGAGCGAAGGCAGCCTGGCCATCACCTCGGCGGACCCGGGCACCGCACCGGCGATCGTGGCGAACTACTTCACCGCCCCGCACGACCGTCGGGTCGCCGTCGGCGCGTTCCGGCGGGTGCGGGAGTTGTTCGGCACAGCGCCGATCGCCAAACGGATCGTCGCCGAGACGCTGCCCGGCCCGGCGGTGCAGGACGACGAGGAGATCATCGAGGCGGGGCTCGCCCTCGGCTACTGCGGCTACCACGCGGTGGGCACCTGCGCGATGGGCCCGGGCGACGACTTCGTGGTGGACCCCCGACTGCGGGTACGCGGTGTGGCCGGCCTGCGCATCGTGGACGCGTCGGTGCTGCCGATACTCGTCTCGGGATACCTCAACGCCCCGGTGATGGCGCTGGCCTGGCGCGCCGCCGACCTGATCCGCGCCGACCGCTGACCTCCCCCGCCTTCGCCCCTCCGCGACCCCCGCATCCGTACCCCAGCGGCCGGCAGCCGCACCTCGGCAATCGGCGTCGCCCGTCACGGACACCGCCTGACGACGCAGGCTGATCATCTGATGCTGCTGGTCACGTGACCACCCACGTGGCTGTTATCGGCGTTGACCGCAACACTACCCGTAAAGCATCCTAGGCAGATAGGCCAAAGAGAAGCGGCCGGCTCGGCGCGCCTGAATGCCCATGCCGGGTCAAGTGGCGGAGAGTTACCAGGCGGTGCATCGTGCTGCCGACCCGACCGCTCGGGCGGGATCGTCCGGCTGGCTGTGACCTGCGTTACCAATGCCCGGAGCGGGAATCAGCTCGCCGGTCGTGGGTTGCAGCCAGTTGTGACGATCACGCCGCTGACTGCTCTGACCGCCCGTTTCGTGGAGACGATCCGATGACCTCTGTCGACACGGCCGTGGCGCCGCGGCCGGTGATGCCCGGCGACCTGATGACCCCTCGGCAACGCCTGCGGCTGATCCTCGTACTCGGCTCGCTGATCGCGGTGGGGCCGCTGACCATCGACATGTACCTGCCAGCGCTGCCCGCGATCGTCGACGACTTCGCGACCAGCTCGGCGGCGGTCCAGCTGACCCTCACCGGCACGCTTATCGGTCTCGCGTTGGGTCAGCTGCTGATCGGTCCCCTCTCCGACGCCGTCGGACGCCGGGCACCGCTGATCGCCGGCACCGCGCTGCACATCATCGCCTCGGTGTGCTGCGCGCTCGCCCCGAACGTCACCGTGCTGGGGGCGCTGCGGGTCGTGCAGGGTCTCGGCGCGGCAGCCGCCGCCGTGATCGCCATGGCCGTGGTGCGTGACCTGTTCACCGGCATCGCATTCGCCCGCACGCTGTCCCGGCTGCTGCTGGTGATGGGTGCCGCGCCGGTGCTCGCCCCCACGCTCGGCAGCGAACTGCTGCGGTGGACGCAGTGGCGTGGCGTGTTCGCGGCCCTGGCCGTCTTCGGCGTACTGCTGATGCTCGTCGCCGTGTTGGGGCTGCCGGAGACGTTGCCGCCCGCGCAGCGGCAACGCGGCGGGCCGCTGCACATCGCGCGGCTCTACGGTGGTCTGCTCCGCGACCGCGCCTTCGTCGGATTGATCATGGTTGCCGGTCTGGCCATGGCGGCGCTGTTCGCCTACGTCGCCGGGTCCTCGTTCGTCATGCAGGAGCAGTACGGGCTGGACGAGCAGCAGTTCGGGCTCGCCTTCGGTGCCGGTGCCGTCGGGCTGATCGCCGCCACCCAGGGCAACGTGCGACTGCTGCGCCGCTACACCCCGCAGCGGATCCTGCTGGTCGCCCTGCTCGCGGGCACCGCTGCCGCTCTGGTGCTCGTCGCGCTCGCCGTGACCGGATTCGGCGGGCTGCCGGCGCTGCTGGCCGCGCTGTGGTTGGTGCTGGCCGCGACCGGCCTCGCGCTGCCGAACGCGCCGGCGTTGGCGCTCAGCCGGCACGGTGAGGCGGCCGGTACCGCTTCCGCTCTGCTCGGCGCGGTGCAGTTCGGCGTCGGCGCGGTGGCCGCGCCGCTGGTCGGCGTGCTCGGCAACGGCGCGGTGGCGATGGCCGCGGTGATCGCCGGCGGCCTGGCCTCGGCACTGCTCGCCCTGCTCGTCGTGGCCCGGCCCGACCAGCTCGCCGCAGTGGAAGCGGAGCCGGTGGCCGTCGCACTGCACTGATCCGGTGCCGGCGCACAGACGGGGCAGCCTCGCGACGACATCAGGGCCGGGAAATGCGAAAAGCAGGAAGCTGATCGCTTCCTGCCACTCTTAACTTATAGCGCACAGGGGGTCTTGCGGCAAGACCCTGGTGATGGCGCAGAATCTGCGCCCGAGGCCACGAGCTGCGGAAACGGCAGCGCCTGCGGTGTGAGTGCAGCCGCAGGAACTGGTGGCCGAATCCTTCACCGAATGGGCGGCGCATGTTTGACGTGATCGTTGTGGGCGGCGGACCGACCGGCCTGATGCTGGCCGCCGAGTTACGGCTGCACGGGGTGCAGGTCGTCGTACTGGAAAAGGATTCGCAGCCGACGAGTTTCGTCCGGTCGCTCGGCCTGCACGTACGCAGCATCGAGGTGTTGGACCAGCGCGGGCTGCTGGACACCTTCCTCGCGCACGGCCAGCGGTACCCGGTCGGCGGCTTCTTCGCCGGGATCGACAAGCCGGCGCCGGAGCTGGACAGCGCACACGCGTACGTGCTCGGCATTCCGCAGACCACCACCGACCGGCTGCTCGCCGAGCATGCCGTGGCCGTCGGCGCGGACCTGCGGCGCGGCTGCGAAGTGGTCGGGCTGAGTCAGGACGAGCACGGCGTCACCGCCGAGCTGGCAGACGGCACCCGGTTGCGGGCACGCTACCTGGTCGGGTGTGACGGCGGGCGCAGCACCGTACGCAATCTGCTCGGGGTTGGTTTTCCCGGCGAGCCGAGCCGGGTCGACACGCTGCTGGGTGAGATGGAGGCGGATGCCCCGCTGGACACGATCGTCGCCAGGGTCACCGAGATCCGCAAGACCCAGAAGCGGTTCGGTCTCGGGCCCCTCGGCAACGGGGTCTACCGGGTCATCGTGCCCGCCGAGAAGGTGGCCGTCGACCGGACCGTCGCGCCGACGCTCGACGAGTTCAAACAGCAACTGCGGGCGTACGCGGGCACCGACTTCGGGGTGCACTCACCGCGCTGGCTGTCCCGCTTCGGTGACGCCACCCGGCTGGCCGAGCGTTACCGGGTGGACCGGGTGCTGTTGGCCGGCGACGCCGCGCACATCCACCCGCCGACCGGTGGGCAGGGCCTCAACCTCGGCATCCAGGACGCGGTAAACGTCGGCTGGAAACTGGCGGCCGAGGTCAACGGGTGGGCCCCGGAGGGGCTGCTGGACAGTTACCACACCGAACGGCATCCGGTCGCCGCGGACGTGCTGGACAACACTCGGGCGCAGATGGAATTGCTCTCCACCGAGCCGGGCCCGCAGTCGATGCGCCGGCTGCTGTCGGAGCTGATGGACTTCGAGGAGGTCAACCGGCACCTGACCGAGAAGATCACCGCGATCGGCGTCCGGTACGACTTCGGCGTGGGGCACGACCTGCTCGGCCGACGGATGCGGGACGTGCCGTTGCAGCGGGGACGCCTCTACGAGCTGACCCGGACCGGTCGTGGGCTGCTGCTCGACCAGACCGGCCGGCTCTCGGTCGCCGGCTGGGCCGACCGGGTCGATCACGTCGTGGACACCAGTGGCGAGCTGGACGTACCCGCGATCCTGCTGCGGCCCGACGGCCACATCGCCTGGGCCGGTGCCGATCAGCAGGAGTTGCGGGGCCAGCTACCGCGCTGGTTCGGCGACCCGACTGATTGACGTGATGTGCGAGCATCTCGCGCATGTCTGAGCTGACGGTGCGACCGATGACCGAGGCAGAGTTCGACAGGTGGCGGGCCGGCATTGTGCGGGCCTTCGCGGACGCGCAGGTGGCGGCCGGCAACTGGCCCGCCGAGGAGGCCCAGGAACTGGCCCAGCAGAACAACGACGCCCTGCTGCCGGCGGGTTTCGGCACCCCCGGGATGCTGTTCCTCACCGGTGAACTCCGCGACGGGACACCGATCGGGGTGTTGTGGATCGGCCTCACCCATCCGCGTGGCGTTCCGGACTGCGCGTTCCTCTACGACATCGAGATCGGCGCGGACCACCGTGGGGCGGGTTACGGGCGGGCCCTGCTCGCCGCCGGTGAGGACGCGGTCCGTCGGCACGGCGTCGGTGCCATCGAACTCAACGTCTTCGGTGACAACGCCCGCGCCGTCGGGCTGTACGGCAGTTCGGGATACCGGGTGGTCACGCAGCAGATGCGGAAGACCCTGGTGGCGCAGCAGTGAGTCGCTGGTTTGACCACGCTCGCAGTGGGCAGGACCAGCGGCATGCTGGTTGACCTGATGGGACGCATGGACGACACGCTGACGCTCGCGATCCAGGGCTACGGATGGCTGCCCAACCGCCTGCGCCACAGCCCGGACGACGTGGTGCGGACCCGTCTGCTCGGTCAGACCACGGTGGCGCTGCGCGGGCCCGACGCCGCCCGGTTCTTCTACGACGAGCAGCACATCCGCCGGCACGGCGCCATTCCCGAGCCGCTGCGCGGCACGCTGTTCGGCAAGGGCGCCGTACACACCCTCGACGGCGAGCCGCACCGGGTGCGCAAGGCGATGTTCACCGCGCTGCTGATGAACGGCGGCTACGACGGCCTGGTGGAGCGGGCCGACACGGCGTGGGACGCGGCCACCCGATCCTGGGCGGGGCGGCAGGTGGTGCTCTTCGACGAGACGGCCCCCGTGTTGGCCCGCGCGGTCTGCGAGTGGACCGGCATCCCCGTGCAGCCGCAGGACCTTCCGGCACTCGCGGCCGACCTGGTCGCGATGGTCGACGGCTTCGCCACTGCCGGGCCCCGGCACTGGCGGGCCCGCCGGGCGCGGGGACGTCGGGAGCGCTGGCTGGCCGACATCGTCACCCAGCTCCGGCGGGGTGAGCTTGACGTGCCGCCGGGCGCGGCGCTGGCGGTCGTGGCCGAGCACCGGGACAGCGACGGTGAACTGCTCGACCCGCGGATCGCCGCGGTGGAACTGCTCAACATCATCCGACCGACCGTCGCGGTGACCTGGTTCGTGACCTTCGCCGGACACGCCCTGCACCGCTGGCCCGAGCACCGCGACCGGCTCCGACAGGGCGACACCGTCTTCGCCGAGGCATTCGCCCACGAGGTACGCCGCTTCTACCCGTTCGCACCCTTCATCGGCGGCCGGGCCAGGACCGACCTGACCTGGCGCGGCGTGGACATCCCCGCCGGCGCGATCGTCCTGCTCGACCTGTACGGCCAGAACCACGACGCGCGACTCTGGCCGGACCCGTACCGGTTCGATCCGGACCGCTTCGTCGGTCGGGAGATCGGTGCCTTCGACCTCGTACCGCAGGGCGGCGGCGACCCGCGTACCGGCCATCGCTGCCCCGGGGAGCAGATCACCGTCGCGCTACTGAAGGCCCTGGCCGTACGGCTGGCCCGCCTCGACCACCAGGTGCCCGCCCAGGACCTGGACATTCCGCTGCACCGCATCCCGACCCGGCCGGTCAGCGGTCTGGTGATGGCCGTGCCCGCCCGCAGCGCCGCGCCACTGGCCACCCACTGACGCGCCGCTGAGCAGCCGCTGACACCGGGTGCCTCGCACCGCAGCCGAGGACCCACTGAAACGCCGGTGCCCCGCCGTTGAGCAGGCGGGGCACCGGCGTTTCGAGCTGGATCAGCCGACCGAGGCGGGGAACCTTTCCCAGACCCGGTGGTTGGTCATCAGTTGCTGGACGGTGCCGAAGACGTCATCGGCGGAGTCGCCGGTGACCACACCCGGGCTGCCGGTGACACCGGCCTGGTCCAGGACGGTGACGCCGGCGCCCCAGGCGCCGATCGCCTTGGCGTGCCGCCAGACCTCCTCGACCAGGAGCAGCACCCGGGGGTCGACGGTGGCGGAGTTCGCCGCGCCGGCCTTGGCGTCCCGGGCGGGCAGCGCGTCGGGGGCCGGTGGTGGGGCGGCGGCGAGCAGGAGCGCGTCGAACTCGACCGAGCGGCCGGTGGCGAAGGTGCGCTGCACCGGCAGATCGCCGATCATGCCGCCGTGCCCGGCGATCAGCAGCGGCACCATGTCCGCGGCGAAGACGGCGCGACGCACCTGGTGGAGGGTGTCGAGGTCGCTGTCGTCGGTCACCACGATGCCGACCGTCCGGCCGTCGACCGGCCACTGCCGGCCCACCTGCGAGAGCGCGGGGCTGGGCTCGACGTCGGCCAGCGGTACTGTCGGCTTCGGTGCGGGCAGTCCCAGGCCGGTGGCGACCTGGGCGCAGAGCACCGGGTCGATGTTGGCCAGGCATTGCAGCTGCCGTTCCTTGATCGCCTGGTGGTAGCACTTGCCCAGCTCGAAGGTGTAGGCCCGGATGATGTGTTCCTGCTCGACCGGGGACATGCTCAGCCAGAAGAGCCGGGCCTGGCTGAAGTGATCGTCGAAGGACGCCGGACTCTGCCGGATCTTGGGGGCCTGGGCCACCTGGACGGGTACGTCGACGAACGGGTGGTCGTCGTCGCCGGCCGGGAACGGGTTGCCGCCGTCGAGGGAGTTCGGCCGGTAGGGTGCCACCCCGGCGTGGATGGCGTGCTGGTGGAAGCCGTCCCGCAGCATGTCGTTGACCGCGGCGTGCGGCCGGTTGATCGGGATCTGCGAGAAGTTCGGCCCGGCCAGCCGGGTCAACTGCGTGTCGACGTACGAGAAGAGGCGGCCCTGCAACAGCGGGTCGTTCGTGACGTCGATGCCCGGCGGCAGGTGACCGACGTGGAAGGCGACCTGCTCGGTCTCGGCGAAGAAGTTCGTCGGGGTGCGGTTGAGCACCAGCTTGCCGATGGGCTGCACCGGCGCGAGCTCCTCCGGCACGATCTTGGTCGGGTCGAGCAGGTCGATGCCGGCGAACGTCTCCTCCGGGGTGTCCGGGAAGACCTGGATGCCGAGTTCCCACTCGGGAAACGCGCCGGCCTCGATGGCGTCGTAGAGGTCCCGACGGTGGAAGTCCGGGTCGATCCCGTTGAGCAGCTGCGCCTCCTCCCAGACCAGGGAGTGCACGCCCAGCTTGGGCTTCCAGTGGAACTTTACAAGCGCCGTCTCCCCCGCCGCGTTGACCATGCGGAAGGTGTGGACCCCGAAGCCCTCCATGGTCCGGTACGAGCGCGGGATGCCCCGGTCGGACATGTTCCACATGGTGTGGTGCTGCGCCTCGGTGTGCAGGGAGACGAAGTCCCAGAAGGTGTCGTGGGCGCTCTGCGCCTGCGGGATCTCCCGGTCCGGGTGCGGCTTGGCGGCGTGGATGATGTCGGGGAACTTGATGGCGTCCTGGATGAAGAAGACCGGCATGTTGTTGGCGACCAGGTCGAAGGTGCCCTCGTCGGTGTAGAACTTGGTGGCGAAGCCACGGGTGTCGCGTACCGTGTCGGCCGAACCGCGCGAACCGAGCACGGTGGAGAAGCGGACGAAGACCTCGGTCTCGCGGCCCTTGCGCAGGAAACCGGCCCGGGTGACGTTCTCGGCGGTGCCGTACGCGGTGAACAGCCCGTGCGCGCCGGCGCCCCGGGCGTGCACGACCCGCTCGGGGATGCGCTCGTGGTCGAAGTGGGTGATCTTTTCCCGCAGGTGGTGGTCCTGGAGCAGCACCGGGCCGCGCGGTCCCGCCTTGAGCGAGTGGTCCGTGTCCCGCAGCCGCGCCCCCTGCGCGGTGGTGAGGAAGGGACCCTGCTGACCCTTTGCCGTCGGCGGCGTGCCGGTCTTCGCGCCGGTGGGCGTACGGGTCTGCGGAGTGCCCTGCTCGGGCTTGGGTGGCAGCGGGTCGTGCGGGGTGGTCGGCTCCGCCAGGGACGGCGGGGCGCTGCCCGGCGCACCGGGCACCTGCGGGGTCAGTGCCTCGGTGACCTTCTCCGCCGCGGATTCCACGACGTCCTTGACCGCCTTGGCGGGGTTACGCGATTCCATCTCTGCAGGTACCTCCCTGGAGCACAACGACCGGACCCCAGGGGCGGTACCCTGGCCAGGGAGAACAAAACGGGCCGAAGACACTCGACGCCGCCGAATCGATCACATCCGCCGGAGCGGGCGCTTGCCGGCGCAGGAGATCAGCGCGGCGACAGGCTCAACTGATCGAAATAGGTCTTCATGGCCGGGTAGTAGTCGTCGAACGACGGCATCGTGGTGCCGTGGTGGGCGGCCAGCAGCCGATCCAGGTAGTACTCCCAGCCGGGCCCGATCTCGCCGAGGCCCTCGACCGTGTCCAGGTGCTGGACGAAGCGCAGTTCCGTCCGCTCCCCCTGCGGGGTGAGCTGCACCTCCCACCGCCAGGAACCGGCTTCGTCCTGGCTGGAGAGGGCGAGCCGACGGGGTGGCTCACAGGCGTCGATCCGTAGCTCGGACCACGGCTGCCCGTCCTCGAAGGCCATCTGGAGTCGGACGCTGCGACCGGGTGCGGCGTGACCGTCCCAGCGGCCGTACCAGCGGGCCGTGCGGTCAGGTTCGGTAAGGCTGGCCCAGACGTCCTCGACGGGGGCGCGAAATTCGCGGGTGATGACCAGGTCGGTGCCGCGGTCGGTGCCGAAGAGGCGTCCGGTTGGTGTGAGTGTCACGCTGTCCGCTCCTCACGGTGGTTGGGCGAGCGGCCGGTACGGCGCTCGCGGCGGGTACGGTGAACCTCGGTCTCCAGCGCGTCGAACCGGCGCTCCCAGCGCTCGGGCTGAGCGAACTGCGACAGCCAACGATTCAGCTCGTCGAAGCGTGTCGCGTCCAACTCGTAGCGACGCTCGCGACCCACCAGGGTGTCGTGCACCAGACCGCTCTCGCGCAGCACGCGCAGGTGGCGACTGACCGCGGGTCGGCTGATCTCGAAGTGTTCGGCGATCCGCCCGGCTGTGAGCCGGCGTTCCCGCAGCAGTTCGAGGATCCGCCGGCGGACCGGATCGGCGATGGCGCCGGCTACCTTGTCCACCGCAGAAGCGTAACCGATGGGTTACGGGTATTCCAGCGGAGCACCGGGCCGCTCAGATGGTGATGACCACCTTCGCCCGGGCGTGTTCGCCTTCGAGGTAGCCGATGGCCTGTGGCACCTCGTGCAGCGGGTAGGTCCGGTCGATGACCGGGGTGAGCCGGCCTGCCTCCACGTACGCGCGGAGGGTGTCGAGGTGGGCACGGCTGGGTGTCGCGGTGAGGATGGCGATGCGCTGCCCGACGACGGGGGCCAGCAGCCGCCCTCGGGCCAGCAACCAGACCGGTCCGAGCAGGCTGCCCCGACGGCGGACACCGCCGCCGGAGAGCACAAGCGTCCCGGTCGGGGTCACCGCGCGCCGCAGCGCGGCCAGTGAACGGTTGCCGACCAGGTCGAACACCAGGTCGTGGCGGCGGTCGTCGCGGGTGAAGTCGTCGCAGGTGTAGTCGACCACGTGGTCGGCGCCCAGGGAGCGGACCAGGTCGACGTTGCGGGTGCTGCACACCGCCGTCACGGTCGCGCCGAGGGCCTTGGCCAGCTGCACGGCCAGGGTGCCGACGCCGCCGGAGGCGCCGTTGACGAGGACCCGTTGACCGGGCTCGACCCGCCCGACGTCGGACAGTCCCATGAGGGCGGTGACCCCGGCCAGCGGCAGGGCGGCGGCCTGCTGCGGGGTCAGGTTCGTCGGCGCGGGCGCGACCAGGGTCTCCGGTACGCAGACGTACTCGGCGAACGCGCCGTTGGCGTCGCCGAGGTCGCCGAAGACGGCGTCGCCGGGGCGTACCTGGTGGACGTCGGGACCGACGGCGCTCACCCGGCCGGCGAAGTCGCGGCCACGGATGCGCGCCCGAGGCTTCGCCGGGCCGAAGGCCAGTCGGGACATCCAGGGGTCGCCGCGCACGATGTGCCAGTCGTACGCGTTGAGCGCGGCGGCCTCGACGCGCACGAGCACCTCGCCGGCGGCGGGCACCGGCACGTCGACGTCGGCGAGGTGCAGTGTCTCGGGCGGGCCGTACCGGTCCTGGACGATCGCTCTCATCGCGCTTCCCCCCCTTGCCAGGTGTACGGCGTACACCGTTGCGACCTACGGTAGGTGTACGCCGTACACCTGTCAAGGCGGTTATGGTTTTCCCGGCACCCGGAAGACGAGGACCACGATGGCTGAGCAGGCAGGAACGCCCCGGCGAACACCGCTGAGCAGGGAGCGGATCCTGCGCACCGCGATCGCGCTCGCCGACACCGCCGGGATCGAGTCGCTCAGCATGCGCAACCTCGCCCAGGAACTGGGCGTGGTGCCCATGGCGCTCTACAAACACGTGGCCAACAAGGACGAACTGCTCGACGCGATGATCGACATGGTGGTCGGCGAGATCGACACGTCGATCCCCGACACCGACTGGAAGCAGGCCATCCGGGGACGGATCCTGTCGGCCCGCTCGGCGTTGCAACGCCATCCCTGGGCGGCGCTCGCGATCGAGTCACGGAACATGGCGACCCCGGCGATCCTGGGCTACCTCGACTCCGTGGTCGCCACCCTGCGTTCCGGCGGGCTCTCCGCCGACCTCGCCCACCACGTGATGCACGCGATGGGTAGCCGGGTCCTCGGCTTCAGCCAGGAACTGTTCGACACCGCCCGCGACGCCGGCCGTTCCGGCCCGGCCGCCGCGCCGCAGCCGGCCGCCATGCCACCGGAGGTCGCGGCCCGGTTCCCGCACCTCGCGGAGATCGCCACGGCGGCGTCCCACGACGACGCGTCGGTGGTGGGGTCCGGCTGCGACGACCAGTTCGAGTTCGAGTTCGCGCTGGACCTGCTGCTCGACGGCATCGAACGGTTGCAGCAGCAGGGATGGACGTCAGCGCACCGGTGATCTGTCGGCGCCGGCCGCAGTGGTCAGCCCAACTGGTGCGGTCAGCCCGGCCGCAGTGGTCAGTTCGGCTGGTGGGTCAGTCCGGTTCGGGTAGGCGGCCCTCGGCTCGCAGTCGGGCGAAGTGGACCTCGGGTGGCGGCTCAGGATCCGGATCGGAGGGACGTGGCCCCTCCGGCCCGTCGGCGGCGAAGCGCAGCAGCGTCTCCACCCGGATGACCCGGAGCCGTCGGCCGCACACACTCACCTCGTCGGCGCGGCTGGCTTCCAGGTCGTCGGCGGCGCGGCGGTACTCGGCGGCCTCCGCCGCGCTGGGATTGGCGATGCGCGGGGTCAGCCACCGGAGGTCGAAGAGGATCAGCTCGCGGGCCTGCTGCGGAGTCGCGACCGCCCGGCTCGACGGCTGCCAGACGCCGGCCACCTGCTCGGCCACGGCGTAGCGGGTGGGCAGCAGCACGCCGTTGGGATGTGAGCGTACGGCGGCGACACTGTCGGCGTACGCGGCCGGCGACACGTCCGCCTTCGGGTAGCGGGCGGGCAGCAACTCGACCTTCAACACCGCTGCGCCGACGCCGGTGGGTGCGGCCGGGTCGGCGATCAGGTCGGCCCCGCCGAGGAAGCTGTCACAGGTGTCAGCCTGGCGGGGATCCAGGTCGGTGGGGCGTGGCGGCTCCGGCCCGGCCGGGCCGAACCGGGCGAAGGTGTCCGCCCGGATCACCCGGTGCCGACGCCCGCCGACGGTCACCTCGTCGACCTTCTGCCAGTCCAGCACCTCACCCACCGCCGTCAACTCGGCGACCAGGTCGGCGTCGGTGGCGGTGGCGAGTCGTTCGCGCAGCCGGTGGGCCACGGCGTCGCGGGCGGCCTGCGGAGTGTCCTCGACGAGACCGTGCACCCGCCACCGCCCACCACCGAGATCGATCGCGTGACCGAACAGCGGGGCGCCGATGCGCAGGACCGGATACGCCTCGGCGCGTTGCACGGCGTCGTGGTCGGTCACCACGGCAACCGGGTCGTCCCTGCGCCGGAACCGGATCACCACCCCCGGAAACTGCTCTGCGTCATCCACACATGGCATTCTGTGACCGCCCGGATCGACACGCCAGGCCGCCACGCGCGACATGACGACCGGTTCGGACAGCGGCGATGTTGTCGGCCAGCCGGGTGACGTCGGTACGGACAAAGGCGCCGGCATCCGGATCCGATCGATCAGCCTTGCAGGGCGTCGACCAGGGTTTCGACGAGCGCGGCGGCGTAGCGGCCGTCCGGGTCGAGGTCCGGGTCGTAGATCGTCACCTCAAGGCCGACGCAGGCGGGGTTGGCGAGCAGCGGACGGAGCAGCTCCACCAGATGCGGATAGTCCAAGCCGCCGGGGTCGGGCGCGTCGGCGGCCGGCATGACCGCAGGGTCGAGCACATCGGCGTCGAGGTGTACGAAGTAGCCGTCGCAGGCAGCAAGTCCCTGTGCCACACGATCGCCGACCAGGACAGGGCCCTCGGCGATGATCTCGGACGCGGTGTGCACCGCGATGCCCAGGCCACGCACCTCGTGGAGATGGTCGTCGTAGTCGCGGACGCCCAGAACAACCAGATCGTCCTCACGGCAGTACGGCGCAAGCCCGTCGATGTCGGCAATGTCCGGCTGGCCCCGGCCGGTGACGATGGCGGTGCCCTCGCCTGCGGACGCCCCCACATGCGTGCTGTTGCCGGTATGACGGAAGTCGATCGAACCGTCAAGGTAGACGATGCCGTAGCGGCCACGTCGGCGTAGCGCGAGCGCGGCCCCGAAAAGGATCGAGCAGTCACCACCCAACAGCATCAGGAAGCCCGCGTTGTCGAGGACCACGTTCACCCGCTCCGCGAGTCGGCGCGTGTACGTCGCGAGGGCGGCAGCGTTGAGTACACCGTCCCCCGGCCGCCAGCCACGGATGTCGTAGCGCGGCGGGACGACCACGCCACCGTCGTGCGCCCCGAGCCGGTCGAGCAGGCGCTGATCGCGAAGCGCACCGGCCAGCTTGTAGCACCCGGGGACGAGGCCAGGGGCCGGGGCACGCAACCCGAGATTGGACGGGGCGTCGAGAACCGTGATCGATCGCATCGATCCAGCGTAGAGCGACATCCGGGCACCCACGGTACGCGAACATCTGCCGCGAATCGCTCGCTGGGGCCGCCAGCCCGCCATCATCGCGGATTACGCCATCCTGCCGACGCACCCTTGAGCGGCCGGACCACCGCCAGCGCGGTCAGCACGAACCCGAGCATTCCGGCCAGTCCCCATGGCTGGTGGTCGGTGCTCGCCGTCACCCGGCTCGTCGCCCCGGCGGTGACGATGTCGCCATGGATCTGGTAGGTGCCGACGGCGAAGGCCGGCAGGGTGACCGGTACGCGAACCTCCCGTTCCTCCCCAGCGGCGAATTCGTCCGGTTCGGGTGGGGTGACGAAGCCGGTCGGGTCCGGGCCTCGACCGACGCTGAACGACCAGGCCACGTTCACCGGTGCGGGCTGCTCGTTGCGCAGTCGCAGCACGAGCGTCCGGCGGGCGGGCGCGCCGAAATGGGCGGTCCACCCGTCGGCGCGCTCCAGATGCGCCGCGAGGACGGTCGGGGGCCGGGTGGCCGCCTGCCGGACGGTGTCATCGACCGGTGCGGGTGCCCCGGTGACGACCAGCGGCGCGGTGGCCGACAGCGAGTTGTCCAGTGTGGTCACCCGCACCTGGCAGGGACAACCGCCGGGTGGCGCCACGACGGTCAGCGGCGTCCCACCGGCGCCGCCGGCGGGCAGGTGGATCTGCGCCGAACTGTCCACCGCGCAGCGTGTCGGCGTGCCCGCGCCACACAGCTCGACGCGGACCGTGCCGCCGGGCCAGCCGGTGAGCCGGACCAGCACCTGCTCCCCCGGCTTCGCCTCGGCCCGGTCCACGCCGACCTGAGGGCCGGGATCCGGGGCACCGGCCAGGGCGAGCGCGGCGACCAGGGCGAGAGCGGAAATCGAGAGCCTCACGTCTCGACCGTCGGCGGTCGACGCCGCGCCGAGCGCAGCCGGATGACCAGCAGCCAGCCGAGACCGGTGAGCAGGACGGCGGCCCAGACCCACGGTACGGCCCAGGTGCCGGCGGTACGGCGCACCGTGGGCAGGATCTGGTCGGGGGTGGCCGGGTCGACCACCACGGCGGCGGTCAGCCGACCGGCGGGTACCACACCGTTGATCTGTTCGGTGATGGTGATCGCCGCGCCGGGCAGCAGTTCGGGCACGTCGACGGGTTCGGTGCGGGCCAGCCGAATGCCGAACGGGGCGGTCAGGCGTACCTGGGTGGTGCCGGTCAGCCGGGTGTTGCCGGTGTTGCGCAACCGGTAGCTGACCACGACCGGGCCGGTGCCGAACGGGTTGAGCGGGTTGTCGTAGCCGATCCGCATGGCCTCGACCTGGAGGCCGGGACGGACCGGACCGGCCACCCGCAGGTAGATCCGGGCCGCGACCCGGCGGTCCAGGTTGACCTGTCCCCCGTCGCCGGCGGACTGCACCTGGGCGATCGAGGCGACCACACCGCCGGCGTGGTCGCCGGGTGTGGCGTTGGCCGGCACGGTGAGCTGGAACGGCACGATCACCTGCTCGCCGGCGGGCACCCGGTAGGTCCGTTCGGCGAAGGTGGTCCAGGCGCCCACGTCGGTGGCGGGGCGGCTGGCCGGCTGCAGGGCGAACCCGCCGTCGGTGGTGGTGTATGCGTCCGCGCCGTACACCGCGAAGGTCATCGCGCGCTCGCTCAGGTTGGTGATGGCGACCCGGTCGTCGATGCGTTGGCCGGGCTCGGCGTCGTGGACGAAGTAGCTGCGCCCGGTGGGTCCGGACGGGCCGGAGGGCTGGACCGCCCAGGTGAAGCCGGTGGCACTCGGGGGCGTGGCGGGGGCCGGCGCGGCGGTGAGAGCGGCTGCCGGGCCTACGGTCAGGACGGTGGCGAGCACGGTGAGGACCGCGGTCGCGGCGACCAGGTGCGGGAAAGGGCACCTCGTCATCGATCTGCGCACAACAAGATGCCCTTTCACGCGTCAGGACAGGGTCAGGGTGAGGGTGGCGGTGTAGCCGCCCGGCACGGCGGCGGGCGGGACCCCGAGGCGCAGGTCGGCACCACACTGGAAGCTGCCGGCGCTGGTCCCGGCCGGGGCGGCGCACAGCGTACGGGCGCTGCCCAGGCCGTCACCCGGGGTGGCCGGGGCGCCGGGGGTGACCACGCCGGCGGCGCCGACCAGGGTGTCGGCGAGCACGGACGCGTTCGGCGTCCAGCCGAGGTTGTCGGCGGCGATGGTGCCACCGAGTGCGCTGGTGAACTCCTCCACCTGGCCGACGACGTTCCAGCCGGCGTTGGTGCCGCGCAGGTCACTGACCGTCACCGCGTTCAGGGCACCGTCGGCGAAGGCACCGGGGTGCACGGCGGACAACGCGACGCTGCTGCCCGAAGCGGTGAGCGTCAGCGGGCCGGACTGGAGCACCTCGGCGGTGATCTCCTGCTCGGCACCGCTCGGGCCACCCGTACCGCCAAAGGTGATCGGGGTGAAGGTGTCCTGGCTGCGGTCGCTTGAGGCATGCGCCGCGAAGGTCATCACGTAGCACTGGATCGCGGTGCAGTCGACGCCGTTGCCGTTGCCGTCGGTGTAGGTCGGCACCAGGTCCAGGGTGGTGGAGAAGCTGCCGTCGGCGGGCAGCCGCACCTGGGCGGCGGACGACGAAGCGTTCTTGTGCACCCACTTGACCGGCTTGTAGGGCCGCGAGTTCGTCCAGTAGTTCTCGCCCTTGGGTCCGAATGCCAGGTAGAAGCCGACACCGCCGTTGGCGTCCGGGTCGAACCCGGTGCCGCTGACGGTGACGGTGGCTCCCTCGGGGTCGAGGGCGGCGGACGGATTCACCGTGACCGACGGGGCGGCGGGAGCACCGCCGCCGCCGGTGGTGACGGTGAACGACGCCGGATCGAGCACCGTGCCGGCGGTGAAGAAGCCGGAGAACGCGGTGGCCCCGGTCTCGGTGAGCGTGGTGGTGAGGTTGCTCCACGAGACCGTGCCGCCGGAGACCGCCGGGCTGGCCGTGGCGAGGGTGGCGATGGCCGCCTGCTCGATCCGTACCGGCTGGAAGCCGCCGCCGCTGGCCTGCAGGTCGACGTCGGCGAGCAGGGAACCACCGGCACCGTCGAGGACCACCGTCGGGTTGGCCAGGGTGATGGTGAAGAAGTGCGCGGGGTACGAGAACACCACCGTGCCGCCGTAGGTCACCGTGGTCGCTCCGGTGGCGCTGTCGTACGTGCCGCCGGTGGCCGGGAACTTGAAGGTGCCGTCGGCGTTGCGGGTCGCACCGTCGGTGACCGCGATCGGCGGGTTGCCGTTGCCGGTCGACACGTACGCGCGGAACGAACTCTTGAAACCCCAGTCGAGGCTTCCCCCGGTGACGTCGGCGGGCGCCGCCGTCGCGGGGACCACCACGGCCAGTGAGGCGGCGGCGCCGAGCACGGCAGCCGTCACCCACCGGTACGACCGGCGGCGAACGCCGCCTGGTCTGGGTACGGACATGTGTCTTCCTCTCAGAAGGGGGTTGGCGACCTTAGGTTAGGCTCTCCTAACTTCTTCGAAAATCCGCCGAACACCCTCTTGCGCCACAGGCAAGATCGACTTAGGTTAGCCTAACCATAGTCATGGAGGTTAGTCATGCCTGCCCGCCTAGCCGCTGCCCTGGTCAGCGCGATGCTGCTGGCCCTCGGCGCCCTCGCCACCCCCGCGTACGCCAACACGGTCGGCAAGGGACCCAACGGTCAACGGCTCTCCGTCAGCAAGACGACCGGGATCCCGCTCGGCGGCACCACCGTCACCGTCACCGGTTCCGGCTACGACACCACCAAGGGGATCTACGTCGCGTACTGCGTCGACAACGGGGCGGGCGTGGCACCCTCACCGTGCGGCGGTGGCGTCGACACCACCGGTTCCACCGGCGCCTCGCACTGGATTTCCTCCAACCCGCCCTCGTACGCCGAAGGGCTGACCGTCCCGTACGGCGCGGGCGGATCGTTCACCGTGCAGGTGAAGATCACCTCGAAGATCGGTGACGTGGACTGCACCACCAGTCGTTGCGTGGTGGCCAGCCGCAACGACCACACCCGCGCCTCGGACCGGTCCCAGGACGTCAAGGTGCCGGTAACCTTCGTCACCCCGGCCGCCCCGGCCGCCCCGAGCGCACCCGCTGCCGCCCCGGCCGCACCCGCTCCCGCCACGCCCACGAACACCTCCGCCGCGCCGACGAACACCTCCGCCGCGACCACACCGGCCGCCACCGGCTCGGCACCCGCAGCCATCGTCGGCTCGGCTGCCGCTGCCGGGGCCACCGACGCCGCCGGTGGCGAGGCCGCGCCGGCACCCGGCGCCGAACAGCCCCTGCTCACCACGCAGGTCAGCGACAGCACCGGCGCGGGACGCTGGTTCACCGCGGTCCTGGCGGGACTTGCCGTGCTGCTGGTCGTCGTGGTGGCGCTGCGGATGCGGGGCCGACGCCGGGAACAGCGATGAGAAGGTGCCTGACGCTGCTGATGCTGCCCGCGCTGCTCGGCCTCACCGCCTGTGCGCCCACCGCCTCGACGGCGGCCCCGACGACGGGCTGCGGACCTGCCACGGCCGTGGTCACCGACGTGGACATCGAGCCGATCGGCGCCGATCCCGGCAGCACCCTGCCGGCCACGGTCACGTCGGCCGACGGCTCCACCGTGACGGTCACCGACGCCAGCCGCATCCTGCCGGTCAACCTCTACGGTTCGATCGCCGAAATCGTGTTCAGCCTCGGGCTCGGTGACCGGGTGATCGGCCGCGACACCTCCACCACCTTTCCCGCCGCCGGCGACCTGCCCGTGGTCACCCCGGCCGGACACGACCTGTCCACCGAGGCCATTCTGCGACTCAACCCCACCGTCGTCCTCGCCGACGACAGCATCGGGCCGCCCGAGGTGCTCGCCCAGCTGCGCCGCGCCGGCATCCCGGTGGTCCTCGTCGACGACGAACAGAGCCTGGCCGCCATCGGCCGCAACATCCGGACCATCGCCGCCGCACTTGGCGTACCGGAAGCCGGGGAACAGCTGGTGGCCCGGGTGGAGGGCGACATCGCCGCCGCCCGCCGAGCCGCCCCACCCGACACGGCACCACTACGCATCGCGTTCCTGTACGTCCGCGGCACCGCGGGGGTCTACCTGATCGGCGGCAGGGGCGCCGGGTCCGACGAGATGGTCCGCGCCATCGGCGCCACCGACGCCGGCACCGAGATCGGGCTGTCCAACTTCCGGCCGCTGACCAGTGAAGGGCTGATCAACGCGGCACCCGACGTGATCCTGGTGATGACCGAGGGACTGGCGTCGGTCAAGGGCGTCGACGGGCTGCTCGCCCTGCCCGGCGTGGCCCAGACCCCGGCCGGTCAGCACCGCCGCATCGTGGACATGGACGACGGGCTGCTGCTCACCTTCGGTGCGCGTACCGGTCGGGCCATCCGGGCGTTGGCCGACGCGGTCTACGGATCATGCGCGTGAGACGGGCCGCCCTCGTCGCCGGCCTCGCGGTGACCCTGCTGCTGCTCTGCCTCGTCGCCGCCGGCACCGGGCAGGTCCGGGTCCCCCCGGCGGAGGTGCTCGGCTCGATCCTGCACCGCATCGGCCTCGACATCGGACCGACGCCGAGCGTCACCCACGGCGAGAGCGCGCTGTGGGTGGTGCGCTTCCCCCGGGTCGTCCTCGCCGTGATCGTCGGGGCCGCGCTCGGCTGTGCCGGTGCGCTGATGCAGGGCGTCTTCGGCAATCCCCTGGCCGAGCCCGGCGTCATCGGCGTCTCCTCCGGCGCGGCGGTCGGCGCGGCCACGGTCATCGTCACCGGGGCGGCCACGTTCGGCGGCTGGACGGTGGCGGCCGGTGCGTTCCTGGGCGGTCTCGCCGCCACCGGCCTGGTCTACTCGATGTCGCGCGTCGGCGGGCGGACCGAGGTGGTCACCCTGGTGCTGACCGGCATCGCGGTCAACGCGGTGGCCGGCGCGCTGATCGGCCTGCTGATGTTCTTCGGCGATGCGGACGCGGTGCGGGCCATCGCGTTCTGGCAACTCGGCAGCCTGGCGCAGGCGAACTGGGCGGCGGTGGCGGTCACCGCCCCGTGCGCAGCGGTCGGCATCGCGATCGCCGTCGCCGCCGCCCGCCGCCTCGACCTGCTCGCCCTCGGCGACCGGTCGGCCCGGCACCTCGGTGTCCACGTCGAACGACTGCGGCTGGGAATGGTCGCGGTGACCGCCCTGCTCGGCGCCGCCGCCGTGGCCTTCACCGGCGTGATCTCCTTCGTCGGCCTGGTCGTGCCGCACCTGGTCCGGATGGTCGCCGGCCCGGGTCACCGGCTGTTGCTGCCGGCCAGTGCCCTGGGCGGGGCCATCGTGGTGGTGGCCGGGGATCTGGCTGCCCGCACCCTTGTCGACTACCAGGAACTGCCGCTGGGCGTGTTGACCGCCGTGGTGGGCGGACCGTGCTTCTTCTGGTTGCTGCGTCGGACCCGGGCCCGAGCGGGAGGTTGGGGATGAAGTGGACCGATGTCGACCCGGACCGGGTGGGCCTGCGGGTCGAGCGCCTGGGCATCCGGCGCGACGCTCGGCCGATCCTGTCCGACGTGTCCCTCACGGTGCGCGCCGGCGAACTGCTGGCGCTGGTCGGTCCCAACGGTGCCGGCAAGAGCACCCTGCTCGCCGCGATCTGCGGTGACCTGGCTCCCGCCGCCGGCACCATCGAGTTCGCCGGCCGGCCGCTGACCCGTTGGGCGCCGGTCGAGCTGGCCCGACTGCGCGCCATGCTGCCGCAGCGCGCCACCATGTCGTTCCCGTTCACCGTGGCCGAGGTCGTGGCGATGGGACGTGCCCCGTGGGCCGGCACCCGGCTCGCCGCCGAGGACGACGACGCGGTGGCCGAGGCGTTGCGGCTGACCGGGATGCAGACGTTCGCCGGCCGGGTGTTCTCCGCGCTGTCCGGCGGCGAACAGGCCCGCGTGGCACTGGCCCGGGTTCTCGCCCAGCGCACCCCGATGCTGCTGCTGGACGAGCCCACCGCCGCGCTGGACCTGCATCACCAGGAGTTGGTGCTCCGGCTGGCCCGCGACCGGGCCCAGCAGGGTGGCAGCGTCGTGATCGTGCTGCACGACCTGGGCCTGGCGGCGGCGTACGCGGACCGGATCGCGTTGCTGGCCGGTGGCCGGCTGGTCGCCGACGGGCCGCCGGACGCGGTGCTCACCGCCGACCGGCTCAGTGAGGTCTACCAGCACGAGGTCGAGGTGCTGCCCCACCCGCACACCGGTGTCCCGCTGGTGCTGCCAGTACGCCCCTGACCAGCCGGGCTGGTCAGGGGCGTCAGGTCAGGTTCCCGCCGAGGCCGGTCGGGTTCAGCTGGCTTCCGGGCGGGGGGTGCGGCCCAGCGCGGCGCACGCCTCGCGGTACATCCGGGCGGCCTCGGCACGGATCTGTCGGCGTTCGGCGATACGGCTGGAGAACGGGACGCGCACCGGCACCTCGACGCCGTCCACGACGGCCAGGAACTCCATCGCGTCGGCGTCCATGCCGGACATGGCGGCCGCGGTGGCCGTCGGCTGGCTGCCCAGCCCCTGGCAGATCACCCGGCAGTCGTCGGCGTGGTCGGTGTTCATGTGTCGCATCACCGCCGCGACGACTTCCGGCGGGAACGGGTTCGCGGCGCTCACGCCGCACTCTCCTGCGTCACGGCCCGCCCCAGGTCGTCGAGCATGGCGGTGTTCAGCCGGTAGGCGTACGACACCTCGTCGAGGAAACGTTGCCGCTCGACGGCGTCCCAGGGCGCCGCGTCGAGCAGCTCCCGGTACTGCTGCTTGAAGGCACGCGCGTCCAGGCCGGGGAAGAGGAAGAACTGCACCCCGTCGGTGTCGAAGCCGAAGGTGCGGTGCAGCGCCCGGGCCATCACCTGACCACCGGAGAGGTCACCCAGGTATCGGGTGTAGTGGTGGGCGACGAAACCGGCCGGCCAGGAGAAGGCCACCTCGCGCAGACGCGCCCGGTACTCGTCGGTGGCGGCGCTCGGGACGATCGGACCGGTCCAGTCCGGACCGTGCAGGAAGGACAGATCATCGACGATGCGCGGCAGTCGACGCAGCTCGTCGACGACGAACGGGCCGGCCACCGGATCGTCGCGCATCGTGTCGGCGGCCTCTTCCAAGGTCTGGTAGACCACGTGCAGCTGTTCGAGCAGCGCGGCGTACCCGGCCCGGTCCAGATGTCCCGACAACAACGCGTCGAAGTACGTCACACTCTGCGCGGCCCGATGGTCCGCCCTGGTCAGCTCTCGCACCTCTGCGGCGAACCCCATAAGCACCTCCAAGTTAGGCAAGCCTAACCTATCATGATCAAGCTTCCCTGTGGAGATGGCCGAAAGTGCCAGCCCGCGCACCCCACCAGGGGATACCCACCGAACCGAACCGACCACCGGCGTGGCGACGCGCAGGAGCGTTGACAGCGTACGGGTGCCATGGTGTGCTCGGACTGCGCGCGCCAATGACAATCGTTTCCATTAAGCGAGGAGAAGCATGTCTCTCACCGTGTCACCTGACCTCCTGCGAGCCGCCGAGTCCGGGCCCGTCACCGACGAGGAGTTCATCGCCTGCGTCCGCGAATCGCTGCCGTACGCCTGGCAGACCGTCAGCCGGGTGGCCGCCGAGCTGGCCACCTCGGACGTCGAGTTCTCCGACAACGTGATCGCGCCGCCCGGTGACGCGGAGCGGGGCCAACTGCTGCGCGCCATGGCCAGCGACGCGATCCGGGCCGGTCTGGAGCGGCACTTCGGGGTGAAGCTGGCCTTCCAGAACTGCCACCGGGTCGCGGCATTCCGCCCCTCAGCCGTCGACTCCGACACCTACCGTCGCTTCGTCTCCGCTCGCGGTCAACTGCTCAACCAGTCTCCGGAGCTGCGCAACTGCTGAGGCACGGGTCCGGACCCCGGCGGGCGGGCGTACGCCCCACAAGGCGCAAGCCCGCGTCCCGCCCGCCGGGGCACCGCGGTCGGTGACCGCCCTACCCCTGCGGCGCCACGATCTGGATGAGGTTGCCGCAGGTGTCGTCGAAGACGGCGGTCGTCACCGTCCCCGCGTCCAGCGGCGGCTGGGTGAATGTCACTCCCTGCGCGGTCAGCCGCTCGTACTCGACGGACACGTCCGCGACGGTGAACATGGTGACCGGGATCCCGTCGGCGGCGAGGGCCTTCTTGTAGGCGAGGGCGGCCGGGTGCTGGTCCGGTTCGAGAACCAGCTCCACGCCCTCCGGGTCTTCCGGGGAGACCACGGTCAACCAACTGTATTCGCCCAGCGGCACCTCGGTCTTCTTGATGAAGCCGAGCACCCCGGTGTAGAAGGCCAGGGCCTTGGCCTGGTCGTCGACGAGAACACTCACGTGTCCGATTCGCATGGTCCCACCCGCCATCTCTGATAGATCTGCTGGAGTGGAGACGTGTCCAGGTCGATGAAGGTGTACCGGCCCTGACGCCGCAACACCACCAGCCCCGCGTCGGCCAGCACCGCGAGGTGCTGGGAGATGGCCTGGCGTGTCGAGGTGAACCCCTTGCCCGTCAAGCGGACGCACAACTCGAACAGCGTCTGGCCACTGCGATCCTGCAACTCGTCGAGGATGGCACGCCGGGTGGGATCCGCCAGCGCCTTGTACACGTCGCCCACCGCCGCACGATAGGCAAGCAGTTACTTGCATGTCAAACATCGACAACGTTCCGAGTAGGTAAACCCTTGCCCCGGGCAGCCGGCAGGCCTGGCGCGAGTGGACGCCGCTTGCGACGCTTGCGGCCATGTACGACTACGACGTGTTGGTGCTGGGTTCCGGACCCAGCGGTCAGAAAGCCGCGATCGCCGCCGCCAAGCTCGGCCGACGGGTCGGTCTGGTGGAACGGCGCGACATGATCGGCGGGGTGTGCATCAACACCGGCACCGTGCCGTCCAAGACGCTGCGCGAAGCCGTGCTCTACCTGACCGGCCTGAGCCAGCGGGACCTCTACGGCAGCAGTTACCGGGTCAAGGAAGACATCACGGTCAGCGACCTGGCCGCCCGCACCCAGCACGTGATCAACCGGCAGACCGACGTGATCCGCAACCAGTTGGCCCGCAACCGGATCGCGATGATCACCGGCACCGGGCGGTTCGCCGACGCCCACTCGGTCTGGGTCGACGGCGGATCCGGTCACGAGTCGAAGGTGACGTTCGACAAGGCGATCATCGCCGCCGGCACCCGCCCGGCCCGCCCGGACAGCGTCGACTTCGACGACCGCACCATCGTGGACTCCGACGGCGTCATCAACCTCCAGGCCGTGCCGCGCAGCATGGTGGTGGTCGGTGCCGGGGTGATCGGCATGGAGTACGCCTCCATGTTCGCCGCCCTCGGCACGAAGGTGACGGTGGTCGAACGCCGGGAGAAGATGCTCGACTTCTGCGACGAGGAAGTCGTCGAGTCCCTGAAGTACCACCTGCGCGACCTGTCGGTCACCTTCCGCTTCGGTGAGGAGGTCGCCGCGGTGGAGAAGCACCAGACCGCCGCGCTGTGCATCCTCAAGAGCGGCAAGAAGATCGCCGCGGACACCGTCATGTACTCCGCCGGGCGGCAGGGGCAGACCGACGGGCTGGCCCTGGAGGCGGCCGGGCTGACCGCCGACCGGCGGGGGCGCATCGAGGTCGACGCGCACTTCCGCACCGCCGTGGAGCACATCTACGCCGTCGGTGACGTGATCGGCTTCCCGGCGTTGGCGTCGACCTCGATGGAGCAGGGCCGGCTGGCCGCGCAGCACGCCTGCGGCGAACCGGTGCGCGCGATGCACGAGTTGCAGCCGATCGGGATCTACACCATTCCGGAGATCAGCTTCGTCGGTAAGACCGAGGACGAGTTGACCGACAGCGCCACCCCGTTCGAGGTGGGCATCGCCCGCTACCGCGAACTGGCCCGGGGGCAGATCGTCGGCGACTCGTACGGGATGTTGAAGTTGCTCGTCTCGCCGGACGACGGACGCCTGCTCGGCGTGCACGTCTTCGGCACCGGCGCGACCGAGATCGTGCACATCGGGCAGGCGGTGATGGGCTGCGGCGGCACGGTCGACTACCTGGTCGACACGGTGTTCAACTACCCGACCCTGGCCGAGGCGTACAAGGTGGCGGCGCTTGACGCCGCCAACAAGATCCGCAACATCACCCGCATCGACGGCTGACCCCCACCCCGGTCAAGCTTCCGCGCGACCACCGTGCGTCACGGCGGTCGTCCCCGGCCAGATGCTCCCTGTCCGCGCTTTGCTCTGCTTCAACCCACGCACAGGCCCGTTGACCTGCGTTTTCTGCTGTCGGTGTCGCAACGGCGGCACGCTGACCCGAATCCGGAGGGTAACCGTTGCGTGGGTTGAAGCAGAGCAAAGCGCGCGCGGGAGAGAGTGACCGGGCGGTCGGTGGCCACGGATGGCGCTGGTCGACGACGACGGCAGGCCGGGGTGGGGCGAGAGGCCCCACCCCGATTGCCGTCAGCTGGCCGCCGCGAGCGACCGGCGACGCGGCCCCAGGTGCCGGGCGTACGCGCCGGTGGTGAAGAAGGCCGGCAGGTCCTCGCCCAACGCGGTCTCCTCCACGATGCGCGCCGCCTGCGCGGCGCGTTCCCGCTCGGCGTCCCCGCGCCCCTCGGTCAACGACGACAGTTCCTCGGCGAGCATTGCCCGCACCCGGTCTGAGGTGACGCTGCCGCCCTCGGCCAGCGGTGTGCCGTGGTGCAGCCACTGCCACAGCTGGCAGCGGGCGATCTCGGCGGTCGCGGCGTCCTCCATCAGGTTCCACAGCGCCACCGCGCCCGCTCCCCCGAGCCAGGCGTCGATGTAGTGCAGTGCCACCGCGATGTTGGACCGCAGGCCGCTTTCGGTGACCTGGCCCGGGGTCTTGTCCACCGAGAGTAGGTCGGCGGCGGTCACGGACACCTCGTCCCGCTGCCGGTCGAGCTGGTTCGGGCGCTCGCCGAGCACCGCGTCGAACACCTCCCGGCAGGTCGACACCAGGCCGGGGTGGGCCACCCAGGAGCCGTCGAACCCGTCGCCGGCCTCCCGCTGCTTGTCCGCCTGCACCTTGGCCAGGGCGGTCGCGTTGACCTCCGGGTCGCGGGCCGGCACGAAGGCGGCCATCCCGCCGATCGCGTGCGCGCCGCGCCGGTGACAGGTCCGCACCAGCAATTCGGTGTACGCCCGCATGAACGGCACGGTCATGGTGACCGCGGCCCGGTCCGGCAGGACGAAGTCCGGCCACTGCCCGAAGTTCTTGATGATGCTGAAGATGTAGTCCCACCGGCCGGCGTTCAATCCGGCCGAGTGTTCCCGCAGCTCGTAGAGGATCTCCTCCATCTCGAAGGCCGCCGTGATCGTCTCGATCAGCGTGGTCGCGCGGATGGTGCCCTGCGGCAGCTTCAGGTAGTGCTGGGCGAAGACGAAGATGTCGTTCCACAGCCGTGCCTCGCGGTGGTCCTCCAGCTTCGGCAGGTAGAAGTACGGTCCCGCGCCGGCGGCGAGTTGCCGGCGGGCGCAGTGGAACAGGTAGAGCCCGAAGTCGACAAGGCTGGCCGAGATCGGCCGCCCGTCCACCACGATGCCCTTCTCCACCAGGTGCCAGCCGCGCGGCCGGACCACGATGGTGGCCAGCTCCTCGCCGAGGGCGTACCGCTTGCCGCGCGGGTCGGTAAAGTCGATCCGCCGGTCCAGGGCGTCCATCAAATTGAGTTGTCCACCGATGACGTTGTCCCAGGTGGGGGCGGTGGCGTCCTCGAAGTCGGCGAGCCACACCTTGGCGCCGGAGTTCAGCGCGTTGATTGTCATCTTGCGTTCCGGCGGGCCGGTGATCTCGACGCGCCGGTCTTCCAGCCCCGGTGCCGGTGGGGCCACCCGCCAGGTCGGGTCGGCCCGCACGCCGATGGTCTCCGGCAGAAAGTCGGGCAGCTGGCCGGTGGCGAACCGGTCGCGGCGTGCCCGGCGGGTGTCCAGCAGGGCGACCCGCCGGGCGGCGAACTCGCTGTCCAGGGTGACCAGGAACTCCAGCGCCTCGGGCGTGAGCACCTCGTCGAAGCGTTCGGCCATCGGGCCGATGACCTCGTATCTCATGCGAACTGCTCCTCTTCGGTGGAGCCGCGCAGCGCGGTGGTCTCGGCGGCCGGGTTGAGCACGGTGCTGATCAGGTCGAAGTAGCCGGTGCCCACCTCGCGCTGGTGCTTGACGGCGGTGTAGCCGGCCGACTCGGCGGCGAACTCCCGCTCCTGCAGCGACACGTAGGCGGCCATGCCGTCGCTGGCGTAGCCCCGGGCCAGGTCGAACATCGAGTAGTTCAGGGCGTGGAAGCCGGCCAGGGTGATGAACTGGAACTTGTAGCCCATGTGGCCCAGTTCCCGCTGGAACTTGGCGATGGTCGCGTCGTCGAGGTGCTTGCGCCAGTTGAACGACGGCGAGCAGTTGTAGGCCAGCAGCTGGTCCGGGTACTCCGCCTTGATGGCCTCGGCGAAGCGGCGGGCCACCTCCAGGTCCGGGGTGCTGGTCTCCATCCAGAGCAGGTCGGCGTGCGGGGCGTACGCCAGGCCCCGGGCGATGCACGGCTCGATGCCGTTGCGCACCCGGTAGAAGCCCTCGGCGGTGCGCTCGCCGGTGACGAAGGGCTGGTCACGCTCGTCCACGTCGGTGGTGAGCAGGGTGGCCGCCTGGGCGTCGGTGCGGGCGATGACCACGCTCGGCACCCCGGCCACGTCGGCGGCCAGCCGGGCCGCCTCCAGGGTGCGGACATGCTGCCCGGTGGGGATGAGCACCTTGCCGCCGAGGTGGCCGCACTTCTTCTCGCTGGCGAGCTGGTCCTCCCAGTGCACCCCGGCCGCGCCGGCCGCGATCATGGCGTTCATCAGCTCGTACGCGTTGAGCACTCCACCGAAACCGGCCTCGGCGTCGGCGACGATCGGGGCCAGCCAGTCGATGCCGGAGGTGTCCCCCTCGGCGGTGGTGATCTGGGCGGCGCGCAGCAGCGCGTTGTTGATCCGGCGGACCACCGCGGGCACCGAGTTGGCCGGGTAGAGGCTCTGGTCGGGGTAGGTGTGGCCGGCCAGGTTGGCGTCGGCGGCCACCTGCCAACCGGACAGGTAGATCGCCTTGAGCCCGGCCCGGACCATCTGCACGGCCTGGTTGCCGGTGAGGGCGCCGAGCGCATGGATGTAGTCCTCGCTGTTCAGCAGCCGCCACAGCCGGTTCGCGCCGTGCCGGGCCAGGGTGTGCTCCTCCTGGATCGCGCCGCGCAACCGCACCACGTCCTCGGCTCGGTAGCTCCGACGCACACCCCGCCAGCGGGGGTTGGTGTCCCATTCGTGCTGCAACTGCTCGACCGGAGTAGGCATCGTCTCGTGTCCCTTCACCATTCGTGGCACACCGTGGCCGTTGAGCTCCGCTGCCCGGCCGCCGGTGGTGCAGACCACGGTCACACGCCTGGTCGGCGAGGGTCGAGGGACGGAAAATGCCAATTCTTGTAAATCCTCGGAAGCGTTTTGCAAAGTTG
>NZ_BOPA01000055.1 GCF_016863515.1 Micromonospora gifhornensis | reverse complement strand
CACGTCACAGTCGAGGGCCACCCGGAATCGGGTCGGCCCTCGACTGCGTTGCGCCATGGAATGGCGCACTGAGGAAGGATGTACCTGTGAGTTCAGGAGCTCAGGGCGGAGACCGTCCCCGGAGCCAGGAGGGCCGGCCCGAGGGCCGTGACCGCGGCTTCCGCCGGGACGACCGCCCGTCGTACCGCGACGATCGCGACCGGGACCGTGGTTCCCGTGAGGGACGCGGTGACGGGGCTGACCGTTCCCGTTCCGGCGGTTTCCGCCGTGACGGCGACCGCCGCGAGGGCGGTTTCCGCGAGGGCGGCGATCGCCGTGAAGGCGGGTTCCGCCGTGACAGCGGTGACCGTCCCGGCGGTGGTTTCCGTGGCGGCGACCGTCGCGAGGGCGGCGACCGTCGCGAGGGCGGCGACCGTCGCGAGGGCGGGTTCCGCCGCGAGGGCGGCGATCGCTCCGGTGGCTTCCAGGGCGGCGACCGCCGTGAGGGTGGCTTCCGCGGCGGCGATCGTCGCGAGGGCGGGTTCCGCCGCGACAGCGGTGACCGTCCCGGCGGTGGTTTCCGTGGCGGCGACCGCCGTGAGGGCGGCTCCCGTGATGGTGAGCGCTCTGGTGGCTTCCGCGGTGGCGACCGCCGCGAGGGTGGTTTCCGCCCCGACAACAGGGAACGTTCCGGCGGCTTCCGCGACGGCGGCGACCGTCGCGAGGGCGGGTTCCGCCGTGACAGCGGTGACCGTCCCGGCGGTGGTTTCCGTGGCGGCGACCGTCGCGAGGGCGGCTTCCGTGAGGGCGGCGACCGTCGTGAAGGCGGGTTCCGCCGCGAGGGCGGCGAGCGCTCCGGTGGCTTCCAGGGCGGCGACCGCCGTGAGGGTGGCTTCCGCGGCGGTGATCGCCGTGAGGGCGGGTTCCGCCGTGACAGCGGTGACCGTCCCGGCGGTGGTTTCCGTGGCGGCGACCGTCGCGAGGGCGGCTTCCGCGAGGGCGGCGACCGTCGTGAGGGCGGGTTCCGCCGCGAGGGCGGTGACCGTCCCGGCGGTTCCCGTGAGGGCGGCTTCCGCGGCGGTGACCGTCGTGAGGGCGGGTTCCGTGAGGGCGGCGATCGTCGTGAGGGCGGGTTCCGCCGCGACAGCGGTGACCGTCCCGGCGGTTCTCGTGAGGGCGGGTTCCGTGGCGGTGACCGTCGTGAGGGCGGGTTCCGTGGCGGCGACCGTCGCGAGGGCGGCTCCCGTGATGGTGAGCGCTCTGGTGGCTTCCGTGGTGGCGACCG
>NZ_BOPA01000054.1 GCF_016863515.1 Micromonospora gifhornensis | reverse complement strand
CCGTGAGGGCGGCTTCCGCGATGACAGAGGGCGCGGCGACGACGCGCGTGCTCGGCGGGACGGAGCGGAGCAGGCCGACGGCACGGCGGCTCCGACGCTGCCCGACGAGATCCTCGCGACCGACCTCGACAAGGACGTTCGCGCCGAGTTGCTCTCGATCGCCAAGCCGGTCGCGGAGACGGTAGCGCGCCACCTCGTGGCGACCGGGCAGCTGATCGACGAGGACCCGGAGCTGGCGCTGGCGCATGCCCTGGCCGCGCGTCGCCTGGCATCGCGGATCTCCGCGGTTCGGGAGGCCGTCGGGCTGGCCGCGTACCACGCTGGCGAGTGGCAGACGGCGATCGCGGAGCTGCGGACGTACCACCGGATGAGTGGTCTGCAGAGTCACCTGGCGGTCATCGCCGACTGTGAGCGGGCCCTGGGCCGCCCCGAGCGGGCGATCGACCTGTTCCGTGGCGCCGACCAGGAGAAGCTCGACCGGGCCGTCGCGATCGAACTGCTGATCGTGGCCGCTGGTGCCCGAGGTGACCTCGGACAGCGGGACGCGGCCGTGGCCATGCTCCAGGTACGCGAGCTGACGTCCGAGACGGCGGAGCCGTGGACGGCGCGACTGCGGTACGCGTACGCCGATGCTCTGCTGGCCGTCGGACGGCGCGCGGAGGCCCGGGAGTGGTTCTCCCGTGCGGCGGAGGTCGACGCCGACGCCGAGACCGACGCGGCCGAGCGGCTGCTCGAACTCGACGGCGTGCTCATCGAGGGCGACGAAGAGGACGAGGCGGCCGAGGAACTGGTCGCCGGCCCGGGTGCGCCCGGAGCCGTCGAGGCCCAGCCGGACACCGACGTGTCCGGGGCAGCTGTCGCGTTCGCCGAACGCGCCGGTGACGACGACGCGGACGACGACGACGCGGACGACGACGACGCGGACGACGACGACGCGGACGACGACGACGCGGACGACGACGAGGACGGCGCGACCGAGGACGTGACCGTCGCCGTCGCCATCGAAGGCGAGCCCGGTGACGCTGTGAACGCGGACGACGCGGTCGAGGACAGCGCGGTGGAGAACAGCCCGGTCGTCGCGGTCGTCGAGGGCGACGCGGTCGAGGACGTGGCCGGGGAGGCTGCGGACGAGGAGCGGGACGACGACGCGGTGGTGCCGCCGACGGTTACGCCGGTCGACGGTGCGGACCGTTCCGAGGAGAGTGGCTCGCCGGAGTCGGAGACGCAGCGGCGATGAGCGGTGGCGGGGAGCGGCTGGTCGACGGCTACGCCTTGGTCGTCTTCGACCTGGACGGCGTGATCTACCTGATCGACCGGCCGATCCCCGGCGCGGTCGAGGCCGTCGCGCGGCTGCACGACGAGGGTCGGGCCGTGGCGTACGCGACGAACAACGCGTCGCGTCGCGCGGCCGACGTCGCCGACCTGCTCACCGGAATGGGTGTGCAGGCCCGGTCGGACGAGGTGCTGACCAGCGCCGGGGCCGCCGCCCAACTGCTGGGTGAGCGGCTGCCCGCCGGGGCGCCCGTGCTGGTGGTCGGTGCGGAGGCGCTGCGTTCCGAGGTCGCTGCGGTCGGGTTGAAGCCGGTGTCGCGGGCCGAGGACTCGCCGGTGGCGGTGATTCAGGGCTACGGTCCGCAGGTGGGTTGGGCTGACCTGGCCGAGGCGGCGGTGGCCGTGCGGCAGGGTGCGTCCTGGATCGCGACGAACACCGACCGGACGCTGCCCAGTGGTCGGGGACCGCTGCCCGGCAACGGTGCGTTGGTGGCCGCGTTGGCCACGGCGCTCGGGCGGGAGCCGGACGAGGTGGTGGGCAAGCCCGCACCGGAGTTGTTCGCCACCGCCGCGCGTCGCGCCGGTGAGGGGCGGACCCTGGTGGTCGGTGACCGGTTGGACACCGACATCGAGGGCGCCAACCGGGCCGGGCTGGACAGTCTGCTGGTGCTGACCGGTGTCAGTGACGTGCCGGAGTTGCTTGCTGCGCCGTCGGATCGGCGTCCCACGTACGTCGGCTGGAATCTGGCCGGGCTCTTCGACCCGGCGGAGGTGGTGCGGGTGCCGGCGCCGGCGGGTGACGTCGGCGGCTGGCACGTGGTCACCGGCGCCGACGGCTGGGAGTTGGCCGGTGCCGGGCGTCCCCTGGACGCGCTTGCGGCGCTCTGCGCGGTGGCCTGGTGGCATCGGCCGACCGGTGTACCCCGGGCGGCGTCGGCGGAGGCGGCGCAGGCGTTGGATGCTCTCGGCCTGACCTCCTGACCGCGCTCAGAGCAGCTTGCGGAGCTTCATCAGGTCGAACGGGTTCGCCTTGATCGACACCCGGCGGTTGGCCACCGCGCGGGTGACGTCGAGTTCGCCGCGGACCAGAGCGACCAGGTCGTCGCTTGTCGTACTCAAGGCGATCTTGGCTTTGGGGTCGTCGCCGTCGGCGAGGTCGATCAGCCGTCCGTCGCTGATCCGGCCGTGGAAGGCGGTCTCCAGGTCGGTGATCCGGCAGGCCAGGGTGCGATCCAGGTCGACCCGCTCACGGACGGTCTGCGCGTTGCTCTCCAGCCGGGCGGCCAGATCCTGCAACGCCTGCCGGCACTCGTCCACCGTGGCCACCATCGCCTCCTCACCACACCACGTCATCCCCCGGGCACCGTACCGCACGGGGTGGTCCGGGTGGCCCGGTAGCGTGACACCTGCAGACCCGCCGGGTGGAAGGAATCAGGCATGCAGGACGCGTGGCGCGCCTACCTCGAACTGGCCATGGGCTTGACGGAGGCGCCTCGGAAGAAGGCGCAGGACGCGGTGCGTCGGGCGATGGGCTCGACCGGCGCGACCGCCGCTCAGCTCCAGGCCCTCGCCGACGAACTCCGTGCGACCGGAGCGGCGAACCGGGAGTCGCTGACCAAGCTGGTGCGGTTCGAGGTCGAGCGGGCGCTCGGTGCAGTGGGGTTGGCCAGCGCCGACGAGGTGGCCGAGTTGGAGCGCCGGGTGCGGGAGTTGGAGCGCCGGCTGCGGACGGCCGGCGGGGCGGGCGGTCCGGCGTCGTCCGGCGACGGTGCGTCGGTGGGTACGCCTGCGACCGCTGCGGCGGCTCCGCCCAGCAAGGCCCTGGCCAAGCAGACCGTGGCGAAGAAGGCGGTCGCGAAGAAGGCGGTCGCGAAGAAGGCGGTGGCCAAGAAGGCGGTGGCGACGCAGCCGGTCGCGAGTTCCGGCGAGGAAGCCGGGGACGCGGCGGTGGCCAAGCGGCCGGCGACGAAGGTCGTGGCGAAGAAGACGGTCGCGAAGAAGACGGTGGCCAAGAAGGCAGCTGGTGGGTCCGGCTCGGCGCGTCGAGCGGACACGGACGGCGCGGCATGAGTGCGCCGGGGCCGCTGCCGGGGCCACGTCCGGGTCCGCCGCCGCGTCGCTTCAGCGCGGAGGACACCGACGACGTCGAGCACCCGGCGGTGCAGGCCGCGGTCCAGGCGATGGCCAACGCCGCGGCCCTGGCCCCGGCCGACCAGATCGCGCAGTACGAGGCCGCGTACCAGACGTTGCGGGAAACGCTGGCCACCATCGATCAGGCCTGAGGAGACCGTCGGTCAATGGCACGTCGAAACCGGTTGGACGCCGAACTCGTCCGCCGTGGCCTGGCCCGTTCGCGGGAGCAGGCAGCCGCTCTGGTGGAGGCCGGTCGGGTCCAGTTGCGGGGGGTGCGGGCTCACAAGGCCGCTGCCATGGTCGATCCGGCCGATCCGCTGCTGGTCACCGGTGACGATCCCACCTCGGAGTACGTGTCCCGGGGCGGCCACAAACTGGCCGGGGCGCTCGCCGCGTTCACTCCCGGCGGGTTGACGGTGGCCGGTCGACGCTGCCTCGACGCCGGCGCGTCCACCGGGGGCTTCACCGATGTGCTGCTGCGCGCCGGTGCAGCCGAGGTGGTGGCGGTCGACGTCGGCTACGGGCAGCTCGCCTGGTCGCTGCGCAACGACGAGCGGGTACGGGTCTTCGAGCGCACCAACGTGCGGACGCTCACCACCGACGTGATCGGTGGTCCCGTCGAGCTGACCGTCGCCGATCTGTCGTTCATCTCGCTGCGCCTGGTGCTGCCGGCGCTGGCGGGCTGCACCGACGGGGACCTCGTGCTGATGGTCAAGCCGCAGTTCGAGGTGGGCAAGGAGCGGGTCGGTGCGGGCGGGGTGGTGCGGGATCCGGCGCTTCGGGCCGAGGCGGTGCTCGATGTCGCGGCAGCGGCTGCCGGGCACCAGTTGGGTCTGGTGGACGTGGCGGCCAGCCCGCTGCCCGGGCCGAGCGGCAACGTCGAGTTCTTCGTATGGTTACGCCGGGGCGCGCCGCCGGCCGATCCGCAACGGGTCCGGGCGGTGGTCGCCGCCGGGCCGCAGGGCCCGACGATGTCCGGGGAGGTGCCGGGCGCGGCGACGGAGGAGGTCGCAGGGTGAGCGCGAACAGTGGGCGTCGAACGGCACACCCGTACCGGCCGCTCGCCGGTCGGCGGGTTGGTGCCGTGACCGAAGGGTGGGGCCGGTGAGCCGGACCGCTCTGCTGGTCACTCACACCGGCCGTCGCCGCAGCACCGAACACGCCCGGGCGGTGGCCTGCGACCTGATCGCCGCCGGTTTCGAGGTGCGGGTGGTCGCCGAGGAGGCCGAGGATCTGGACCTGCCCAAGGTCATTCCGGTCAGCGGTCCGCAGGCCGCCGATGGCGCGGAGATCGTTTTCGCGCTCGGTGGCGACGGCACGTTCCTGCGTGCGGCGGAGTTGGCCCGGCCGGCGAAGGTGCCGTTGCTGGGTATCAACCTCGGCAAGGTCGGTTTCCTGGCCGAGGCGGAGATCGATGACCTGGACAGTGCGGTCAGTGACGTGGTCTCCCGCAGCTACACCGTCGACGAGCGGCTGACCGTCGACGTCACGGCCGAGTTCGACGGCGGGCCGACCATCGAGTCCTGGGCGTTGAACGAGATCAGTGTCGAGAAGGGCGAGCGGGCCCAGATGCTGGAGCTGATGGTCGATGTGGATGGTCGGCCGTTGTCGCGGTACGGCTGCGACGGCGTGGTCTGCGCCACCCCGACCGGGTCTACCGCGTACGCGTTCTCCGGTGGCGGGCCGGTGGTCTGGCCGGAGGTGGAGGCGTTGCTGCTGGTGCCGATCAGTGCGCATGCGCTGTTCAGTCGTCCACTGGTCACCGCACCCACGTCGACCATCTCGATCACTGTTGATCCGTACACCACGCTTGCGGTGTTGTCCTGCGACGGTCGGCGCGTCTACGACGTGCCGCCGGGGGCGCGGATCACCGTGCGGCGGGGTGCGCTGCCGGTGCGGGTCGTGCGGCTGCGGGATCGGCCGTTCACCGATCGGCTGGTGGCCAAGTTCGACCTGCCGGTGCAGGGCTGGCGGGGCTCGCGTCGCTGACCGCTCCCGCTTCGTGAGGCCCCGGCGGTAACCTGCCGGACACCTGTCCGCCGTCCGGCGGTCCGTCCGGTGTCCACCTGGCGACATGTCGCCGGTGCGGCGTGCCGCGACTAGTGACCGTGCGATGCGGCGCGTCGCAGACTCCGAGCAATCGATCTTCGATGGATCGGGCCCCCGGAGCAGAGGAGCGCATCGCATGCACAGGCCCCCACGCTGGCTGATCGCCGGCGCGGTCGGCGCGTTGGCCGTCGGACTCGCCACACCCGTGTCCGCCGACCCGCCCGCTCACCCCACCGGCCCGGTGCCCGGGCTGACCGCCCCCGGTACCGGACCCGTCCGGATCACCCTCATCACCGGTGACCAGGTCGACCTCGTGCCGGCGGCGCCCGGTCGGGTCGCCGCGACCGTCCGTCCCGGCCCCGGCCGGGAACGGGTCATCTTCCAGACCCTGCAGGTGGACGGCGGGCTGCGGGTGATGCCCAGCGACGTCCTGCCGTACGTCTCCAGTGGCGTGCTCGACGCCGACCTGTTCGACGTGCAGGAGTTGGTCGAGGAGGGCTACGGCGACGACGCGCAGGGTGTCCTGCCGCTGATCGTGCGCTACCAGGAGCCGGCGTCCGGTCGGGTGCGGCCGCTGGCCGCCGTCGCCGAGGCGCGCCCGTTGGCGAGCATCAACGGTGCTGCCGTGCGGGTCGACAAGGACGATGTCGGTGGCCTGTGGAAGCAGTTGGCGGGCACACCGGCGGCCCGTCAGGGCGACGCCGCCCCGGCGCTGGGTGCCGGCATCGCCGGCGTCTGGCTGGACGGGCGGGTGCGTCCCGCCCTGGAGCACAGTGTGCCGCAGATCGGCGCGCCCACGGCCTGGGCGGCCGGCCGCGACGGCAGCGGTGTCACCGTGGCCGTGCTGGACACCGGCATCGACGCCACCCACCCGGACCTGGCCGGTCGGATCGTGCAGGCGCGGGACTTCTCCCGCAGCGGCAGCGCCCACGACGGTCACGGTCACGGCACGCACGTCGCCGGGATCGTCGCCGGCAGCGGTGCCGCGTCGGACGGTCTGCGCAAGGGTGTCGCCCCCGGCGCACGGCTGCTGGTCGGCAAGGTCCTCGACGACAACGGCTCCGGCTACGACTCGGACGTCATCGAGGGCATGGAGTGGGCCGCCCACTCCGGCGCGAAGGTGATCAACATGAGTCTCGGTGGCGAGGCCACCGACGGCACCGACCCGACGAGTCAGGCGCTCAACGACCTGAGCGCGCAGACCGGGGCGCTGTTCGTGGTCGCTGCCGGCAACGCGGGCGAGGCGCGTACCGTCGGCTCGCCGGGCGCGGCCACGGCGGCGCTCACCGTCGGGGCGGTGGACCGCGCCGACGAGTTGGCGTGGTTCTCCAGCCGCGGGCCGCGCGTCGGTGACAACGGTCTGAAGCCGGAGATCACCGCGCCGGGCGTCGGTATCGTCGCGGCCCGGTCCGCCGGCACCGGTATGGGTACGCCGGTGGGTGAGGCGTACACGACCGCCTCCGGCACCTCGATGGCCGCTCCGCACGTGGCCGGTGCGGCGGCGATCCTCGCTCAGCAGCACCCCGACTGGAACGCCGGGAAGCTGAAGGATGCGCTGGTCAGTACCACGACGGCGAATCCGCGGTTGACGGTCTTCGAACAGGGTGGTGGCCGCGTCGACGTGGCCCGGGCGCTCGGCCAGCGGGTGTACGCCTCGGCCACCGCCGACGTCGGTCGGGTGGCCATCGGTGGCGGTGCGGTCGAGCGGCGCGTCACGTACACCAACGGCACGGACGCGGCGCAGACCCTGCGGCTCGCCCTGGACCTGCGGCACCTGGACAGCGGGAAGGCCGTGACCGGTGGGGTCGACGTCGCGGCGGGTCAGGTGAGCGTGCCGGCGGGTGGCAGTGTGCCGGTGTCGCTGCGGGTGGACCCGGCGAAGCTGGCCCCCGGGCCGCACGGGGGCTGGCTGGTGGCGACCGGCGCGAACGGGGTGGTGGCCCGTACGGCGGTCGCCTTCACCGTCGCCCGTCCGCAGCGCAAGCTCACCGTCACCGTGCTGGACAGGCAGGGTCAGCCGGCCCTGTCGCCGGGACTGACGGTCTTCGGTGAGCAGCCCGAGTCGGACTACTGGGGCCCGTGGGCGGGGACGGACACGCTGCTGGTCGAGGAGGGCACGTACCTGCTGACCGCGATGGTCGAGCATGGCGCGCCCCTGGACGAGCAGCTGACCTCCGTCATCGAGCCGGAGCTGACCGTCGACCGGGACATGAGCGTGGTGCTGGACGCGCGTAAGGGTGTCCCGGTGCGGATCGAGACGCCGAAGCCGACCGAGCAGCGGGCGTCGCTCAGTTACTACGTGCACCGGGTGTTGGGCAACGGCCGGCAGATCGACCACGGGGCGATGGCGTTCAGCACCGTGCAGCAGGTCAACGTCACACCGACCCGGCCGGTGCGTACGGGTCAGTTCGAGTTCGCCTCCCGTTGGCAGCTCGTCGCGCCGATGGTGGAGGCGAAGATCAGCGGGGTGTCCGGCTCGTCGGACATCAACCTGATGGGTATGTCGCCGGCGCCGACCGGCCGGCGGAAGCTGCCGCTGGTCTTCGCCGGCACCGGCACGCCCGCCGAGTTGACCCGGGTGCGGGGTGCGGCCGCGCTGCTCACCGCCGACCCGCGCCTATCGGAGGAGGAACAGGTCGCCGCCGCCGCGGCCGCCGGCGCCGCCGCGGTGCTGATCGTGCGGCCGGCGGATTTCAGCGCCTGGACGGTGTGGCGTCCGGAGGGGGACCGGCTGCCGGTGCCGTCGCTGGTGGTGGCGTACGACGACGGGCAGCGGCTGATCGCGGCGGCGCGTAAGGGCCGCACGACGCTGGACCTGACGTTGACCGTGGACAGCCCGTACCTCTACGACGTGTGGCAGGTGTCGACGGGGCGGGTGCCGGAGCGGATCGTGCACACGGTGACGGCGAAGAACACCGCCGAGGTGACCGCGAGCTACGGCGGCACCGGCGCGGGGTGGGCCACCGAGCAGCGGTTCAGTTGGCGTCCGTGGCAGACGCACTCCTGGAACGACGACCAGCGGATCGTGCGCAACGGCACGACCCGGCAGGAGTTCGTCAGCGCCGGAGACAGCTGGTGGCAGCACCGGGTGCTGCACAAGGTGATGTTCATGCAGTGGGGGCCGCTGGCCGACGGCCTGAGCCAGCAGCCCCGGCGGTACGGCGCCGGCGACCGGGTGACCGAGACCTGGCACGCCCCGGTGGTCCGTCCGGCGGTGCCGGCCGGTGCCCAGTCGGTGCCTGCGCGTACCGGTGACACGTTGGACCTGCAGGTGGCCGAGTTCGTCGACGCCGACGGTCACTTCGCTGGAGCCGACACCGGTGAGGAGCCGTCGACCGTCGAGGTGCGCCTGAGCCGGGACGGGCGGCAGATCGCGGACCTGTCCGACGGGTGGGCGCCGGTGCCCACCACCGCCGGTTCGGCCCGCTACCGGCTGGACGTGTCCACCCGACGCTCGTCGGCGGCGTGGCGTTACGCCACCCGTACCGAGACGGCGTGGCAGTTCACCTCGGCCCGCCCGGCCGGGGAGCGGCCCACGCCGCTGCCGCTGTTGCAGGTCGACTACCAGGTTCCTGCCGACCTGCAGGGTGCGGTGCCGGGCAAGCGGTCGCACAAGCTCGGGCTGACCCTGCGCCATCCGGCCGGGGTGCCCGCGCCGACCGGCACCAGCCTGCGCGTCGAGGTGTCCTTCGACGGTGGGCGGAGCTGGCGTACGGCTTCGGTGAAGGCGCACGGCGGCCGGTACACCGCCACGGTGCCGGCCGGTCGGGGCAGTGTGTCGCTGCGGGTGCAGGCCAGCGACCGGGCCGGAAACAGTGTCGAGCAGACCGTGATCGACGCGTACGGGCTGCGCTGAGGCGCCGGCTGCGGGCGGGGCGGCCGGGTGGCTGTCCCGCCCGCAGCCTGCGGGGGTCAGATCCAGCCGCGGCGGGCGGCCTGGAAGGCCAGGCCCGGTCGGGTGTCGACCCCGGCGACGGCCATCAGGTCGGCGAGGCGGCGTTGCACGGTTCGTCGGCTCACGCCGAGCTGTGAGGCGATGGATTTGTCCGGTACCCCGGCCACGAACAGGGACAGCAGCCGCACCTCGTCGGCCTGCGGCCGGTAGCCCTCGGTGACGTCGGCCGGTGGTGCGGTGGAGCGCAGAGGGGTGGCCATCTGCCAGTGGCTTTCGAAGAGGGCCAGCAGCGCGTCGAGTAACTGGCTGCGGCCGATCACCGCGGCGCTCGGTTCGCCGCTGCTGCGGTCGGGTACCAGCGGGCACAGGGCCGTGCGTGCGTCCACGATGGCCAGGCGCACCGGCAGGCGGTCGAGGACGCGGGCCTGTTCGCCGGCGCGTACGCCCTGCTCGACGTCTTGCAGCGCGGCGGGTTCGAGGAGCATCTCGCGTTCGTAGATGGCCCGGTAGCGGACGCCGCGGGCGAGGGCGTCGAACTCTTCGACGTTGTCCTGGCCGGGCATGGCCAGCGGGTTGGCCCGGCAGAACCAGAGCACCTCGGAGCGGGCGGCGTTCTGCATGTCGCGCAGGCGGTCGCGCAGCGCCTGCGCCCCGGTGATCACCTCCACCAGGTGTGCGGCGTCGTGTCGTCGCATCGCGGCCCGGTACTCCTCGGTGAGCTGGTTGACCGAGGCGCGGGCCGTCTCCAGGGCCTCCTGCTGGCGCAGCAGTGCCCCGCCGAGCGGGACGTCCGGCGCGAGGGGGCGCAGCGCCGCGTCCGGTTCGGGGCCGGCCGGCAGGACCAGCCCTTTGGCGCGCAGGGCGTCGAGGTGGGTGACGATGTCGGTACGGGGACGGTGCAGCCGTTCGGCCAGCTCGTCGATGCGGGCCGTGGTGAGCTGCACCAGGCAGCGGTAGAGCTCCTCCTCGGCCGGGGTCAGGCCGATCACCTCCAACATGGGGCTGAACTGTACGACGCCTGCCGTCGGGACGCGCCGCGGCCCGCGCCGGCTGGTCAACTGTCGGGGACCGCGTCTACTGTCGGGTGCTGTGCTGGAAGAGCTGCGCATCACCGGACTGGGCGTCATCGACGACACCACGCTGCCGTTGACCGGCGGGATGAACGTCATCACCGGCGAGACCGGTGCGGGCAAGACCATGGTGGTGACCGGCCTCGGTCTGCTCTTCGGTGGCCGGGCCGACGCGGGGCGGGTGCGTGCTCAGCCTGGTCGGGCGGTCGTGGAGGGGCGGCTGCGGCTGTCCGGGCGGTTCGCCGAGACGGTGCACGCGCGCATCAGCGACGCCGGTGGTGAGCCGGACGAGGACGGTTCGCTGCTGTTGAGCCGTACGGTCACCGTCGAGGGGCGGTCGCGGGCGCATCTGGGCGGGCGGGGCATGCCGGTGTCGATGCTCGGTGAGGTGGGCGAGCAGGTGGTGGCCGTGCACGGCCAGTCCGACCAGCTGCGGTTGTTGCGTCCGGCCGAGCAGCGTGCCGCGTTGGACCGGTTCGCCGGCCCGGAGCACGAGAAGTTGCTGGACGCGACGCGGGAGGCGTACACGCAGTGGCGGCGGGTGGTCGACGACCTGGCCGACCGGCGGCGCAACGCGCGGGAGCGTCATCAGGAGTCGGATCTGCTGCGGTTGGGCCTCGACGAGATCACCCGGGTCGATCCGCAGCCGGGTGAGGACGACGAGCTGAAGGCCGAGGTGCAGCGGCTGGAGCATGCCGAGGGTCTGCGTGCTGCGGCGCAGCTGGCGCACCAGTGCGTGGCCGGTGGTCTGGAGGCCACCGACGACACGCCGGACGTGTCGACGCTGCTGGGCACCGCCCGGCGGACGTTGGAGGCGCAGGCCGGCACGGATCCGCTTCTCGGTGAGTTGGCGGCGCGGCTGGAGGAGGCCGCGACCCTGGTCGCCGACGTGTCGGTGGAACTGTCGACGTATCTGGCCGGCCTGGATGCCGATCCGGCCCGGTTGCAGGCCATCTACGAGCGTCGGGCGGCGTTGCGGGCGTTGACCCGCAAGTACGCCGACGACGTCGACGGGGTGATCGCCTGGGCGCAGCGCGCCGGTGCCCGGTTGTCGGAGCTGGACACCTCGGATGAGTTGCTCGACGAGTTGGACCGGGAGGCGTCGCGGCTGGCCGGTGAGGTGGCCGAGCTGGCCGGGCGGTTGTCGGTGTCCCGACAGGAGGCGGCGGCCCGGTTCGCCGACCAGGTCACTGCGGAGTTGGCCGGGCTGGCCATGCCGCACGCCCGGGTGGAGGTGGCGGTGCTGCCCCGACCGGCGGGTCGGTCCGAGCCCACGTTGCCGGTCAACGGGGTGGAGGTCGGTGTCGGGCCGGACGGTGGCGACGAGGTGGAGTTGCGGTTGCTGGCGCATCCGGGTGCGCCGTCGTTGCCGTTGCAGCGGGGTGCCTCCGGTGGTGAGCTGTCGCGGGTGATGTTGGCCATCGAGGTCGTCTTCGCCGGTTCCGGTGGCCCGCCCACGTTGGTGTTCGACGAGGTCGACGCGGGGGTCGGTGGTCAGGCGGCGGTGGAGATCGGGCGGCGGCTGGCCCGGTTGGCCCGCAGTCACCAGGTGTTGGTGGTGACCCATCTGCCGCAGGTGGCGGCGTTCGCCGACCGGCATCTGGTGGTGGCGAAGGACACCGGTGGTGCGGTGACCACCAGTGGGGTGCGGGTGGTGGAGGACACCGAGCGGGCGCGGGAGCTGGCCCGGATGTTGGCGGGTTTGCCGGACTCGGATCTGGGTATCGCTCACGCGGAGGAGTTGCTGGCCGTGGCGGCCCGGGAAAGGCGGTCGTGAGACCATCATTGTGAGCGGAGGCACACCGGCCTTCGCCGGTATGTGCTTCCCTGGGTAGGCGGCCCTGCTCAGGCATGTCGCGACAGATTCGCCTGCCTCACATGCCAGGATGGTCACGATGCGTCTACCCACGTTGCGCCGGGCCCGGAACGCGGAACCGGGACAGATCCTCGGCACCGCACGCCTTGACCGCCGGACGAAACGCCTGGTCGGGCGGCTCCGCCCGGGTGACATCGCGGTCATCGACCATGTCGACCTGGACCGGGTCGCCGCCGACTCGCTGGTCGCGGTCGGTGTCGGTGCGGTGCTCAACGCCAAGCCGTCGGTCTCCGGCCGGTACCCGAACCTCGGGCCGGAGGTGCTGGTCGCAAACGGCATCCCGCTGCTCGACGACCTGGGCGAGGGCATCTTCGAACGGATCCGCGAGGGCGACACCGTGCGGATCGACGGCAACACCGTCTTTTTGAACGACGACCCGGTGGCGCACGGCAGCCTGCAGGACGCCGAGAGCGTGGCCAAGGCGATGACGGATGCCCGGGAGGGCCTGTCGGTGCAGTTGGAGGCGTTCGCCGCCAACACCATGGACTACCTCAAGCAGGAGCGTGACCTGCTGCTCGACGGTGTCGGCGTGCCGGACATCGTCACCGAGGTCCAGGGCCGGCACTGCCTGATCGTGGTCCGGGGTTACGACTACAAAGCCGACCTGGACGTGCTGCGCCCCTACATCCGCGAGTTCAAGCCGGTGCTCATCGGCGTCGACGGTGGCGCCGACGCGCTGGTCGAGGCCGGCTACACACCCGACATGATCATCGGTGACATGGACTCGGTCACCGATGACGTGCTGCGCTGCGGCGCCGAGGTGATCGTGCACGCCTACCCGGACGGGCGGGCGCCCGGCCTGCCCCGGGTCAACGGCCTGGGGGTGTCGGCGGTGACCTTCCCCGCCGCGGCCACCAGCGAGGATCTGGCCATGCTGCTGGCCGACGAGAAGGGCGCGTCGCTGATCGTGGCGGTCGGCACCCACGCCACCCTTGTCGAGTTCCTCGACAAGGGCCGCGGCGGCATGGCCTCGACGTTCCTCACCCGGCTCAAGGTCGGTGGGAAGCTGGTCGACGCCAAGGGCGTCAGCCGGCTCTACCGGCAGGGCATCTCCGGTTCCTCCCTGCTGCTGCTGGTGCTCTCGGCGGTCGCGGCCATGGCATCGGCGGTGGCCGTCTCCACCGTTGGTAAGGCGTACCTGGGTGTGGTCTCCGAGTGGTGGGACAATTTCGTGTTCCAGCTCGGCCAGCTCTTCTAGCCCCCGACCGATTCAAGAGGCTGCAAGCGTGATCAATTTTCGCTACCACGTGGTTTCCCTGACCGCGGTCTTCCTGGCACTGGCGATCGGCCTGGTGGTCGGCACCGCCGCGCTCAACGGCCCGGTGGCCGATTCGCTCAAGGAACACGTCGACGCGCTGAGCAAGGCCAACCAGCAGATGCGCCAGACGGTCCAGAGCATGGAACGGGAACTGGAGCTGGAGGAGGAGTTCGCCGCCGAGATGGCGCAGATCACGCTGCCGGGCAAGCTGACCGGCAAGCGGGTGCTGGTGCTGACCACGCCGACCGGCCGTGACCACGCCGAAGGCGTGATCAAGATGTTGCAGCTGGCGGGCGCCGACCTCACCGGCCGCATCGATCTGCAGGACAAGTTCATCAACCCGGAGAACAACAACAACCTGCTGGAGTTGGCGGTCACCGCGGCGCGGCCGACCGGGGCGCCGACGGCCAACCTGCCCGGCAACGGCCACGGGGTGGAGACCTCCAGCGCCCTGTTGGCCACCGTGCTGCTGGACCAGCCGGCCGGGTCGGAACCGGTCACCGAGGCCGACCGGCGGGCCGTGCTGGCCGCGTACAGCAACGCCAGCTATCTGAGCGCCGCCGACCGGATCACCACGGCGGCCGAGGCGGTGGTGGTGGTCAGCGGGCTGCCGTACGTGGACAAGGACTCCGCCAAGAAGGACGAATCGGTCGTCAAGATCGCCGAGCAGTTCGACCGGACCGGGGGCATCGTGGTGGCCGGCAACGGCTCCGCCAACGGCAACCTGGTGGCTTTCGTCCGCGGCGACGCCGTGCTCGCGCAGACCATCTCGACCATCGACAACGCCAACACCGTGCAGGGGCAACTGGTCACCACGCTGGCCCTGGTGCAGCAGCTCACCGAGCGCAAGGCCGGTCAGTACGGCGTGGGTGACAACGCCGCGTCGCTGCTGCCTAAACTGCCCCAGTGAGCGCCGGTGCACCCGGTGCACCGAATTCGACGATGTCCGCCGACTGGCAGGAGGGCCGTGTGAGCGTGCGGAGCGAGGCGGCGGCGTGACGATCGTGCGGGGACTGCTGGCGGCGGGCATCGGGGCGGCTGCCGCCCGGTACGCGCTGCGTCAGGTGCGCACCTCCCCGGCCGGGGCCGGGCTTGAGCGGACCAACTTCCGTGGCCGTACCGTCACCCTGGCGGCCGGGCCGGCGCTCGCCGCGGGCGCCAGCGGCGCGGCGGCCTGCGGGGCGGCGAGCGTGCCCGCCGGCGCGGCGACCCTGCTGGCCGGGATCGGCGCCGGTGCCGTCGGCCTGTACGACGACGTGGTCGGCGCCCGGCCGGAACAGAAGGCGTACAAGGGCTTCGCGGGGCACCTCGCCGCGCTGCGGCAGGGCCGGGTCACCGCCGGCCTGGTCAAGATCGTCGGGGTGGGTGCGGCCGGTCTCGGCGCCGCGACGCTGCTCGCCGCCGACCAGGGCGTGGCCGGGCACCGGCGGCGAGCGCGGCAGGGTCCGCTGGGCCGTGGCGTCGACGTGCTGCTCGGCGCGGGTGTGATCGCCGGGACCGCGAACCTGCTCAACCTGCTGGACCTGCGGCCCGGGCGGGCGTTGAAGTCCGGCCTGCTGCTCGGCACACCGTTGACCGCGGGCCGGCAGGGCGGGATCGCCGCCGGTGCGATCGGTGCCGCCGCCGGGCTGCTCCCCGCCGACCTGGACGAGGACGTGATGCTCGGCGACAGCGGCGCCAACGCCCTCGGCGCGGTGCTCGGCGTGGCGCTGGCCGCCCGCACCGGCCCGGCCGGCCGGGCCGCCCTGCTCGCGGTGCTCGCCGGACTCACCGCCGCCAGCGAGAAGGTCAGCTTCACGAAGGTCATCGCGAGTACGCCGGGACTACGTGAACTCGACGCGCTGGGCCGCCGCCCCGACTGACGTGACCAGACCGGCCCCCCTCGCCGGCGCCGGCCGGGTGGCCTCGGCTGCCGCGCTCATCGCCGTACTCACCGTGCTCAGCCGGGTGGCCGGGTTCGGGCGTACGGCCGTGTTCACCTGGGTGGTCCAGGACAGCGACCTGGGTGCGATGTACGTGCTGGCCAACACCGCACCCAACATCATCTTCGAGATCGTCGCCGGTGGGGCGCTGGCCAGCCTGGTCGTGCCGCTGCTCGCCGGTGCGGTCGCCGCCGGTGACCGGCGGGCGGTGGCGGCCACCACCGGTGCCCTGCTGACCTGGACGGTGACCCTGCTGGTGCCGTTGGCGGTGCTGCTGGCGCTGGGCGCCGGCCCGCTGATCAACCTGCTGGAAAACCGCTCACCGGAGGAACTCGCCGCCGGGGCCCGGATGTTGCGGGTCTTCGCGCCGCAGCTGCCGCTGTACGGCATCGGCATCGTGCTCAGCGGTGTGCTGCAGGCGCACCGCCGCTTCGCCTGGCCGGTGATCGCGCCGCTGCTGTCCAGCCTCACCGTGATCGTCGTGTACCTGGTCTTCGGCGGTGTCGCCGGGCCCGGGGCGAGCGTGGCGCAGGCCGGCCGCGGCGCGGAGCTGATCCTGTCGGCGGGCACCACCCTCGGCGTGGCGGTGTTGTCGCTGTCGCTGCTGATCCCGATCCGCCGGCTGCGGCTGCGGCCCCGCCTCGGGTACACCTTCACCGCCGACGCCCGGGCCCGGGTCGGCGGGCTGGCCGTGGCCGGGGTCGTGACCGTCACCGCCCAACAGGTCGCCCTGGCGGTGATCCTCTTCCGGGTCGCCGGTGGGCTCACCGAGGCGCCGCAGGTGTTCAACCTCGCCCAGACCATCTACCTGCTGCCCTGGGCGGTGCTGGCGGTGCCGCTGGCCACCGCCGCGTACCCCACCCTCGCCGCGGCCTGCGCCGGCGGCGACGAGCAGACCTACCGCGACACCCTGGCCGCCACCCTGCGCGGGGTGCTGCTGCTCAGCTTCCTCGGCGCCGCCGTGCTCGTCGGCACGGCCGGGCCGATCGGGCGGTTCTTCCCCCTCAACGCCGACGCCACCGCCGACGCCATCGCCGGGTACGCGCCCGGGCTGCTCGGGTACGGGCTGTTCGCGGTGCTCTCCCGGGCCCTGTACGCCCGGGGCGCGACCCGCGCGGCCACCGCCGCCATCACCGCCGGATGGCTTGTCGTCCCGCTGGCCCTGCTGCCGCTGTCGACGCTGCTGCCGGTGGCCGACCGGGTGCTCTCCGCAGCGCTGGCCAACTCGGTGGGCATGCTGCTGCTCGGCGGGCTGCTGCTGGTCGCCGTGCGGCGTGCCGCCGGGCCGGTGGCGCTGGCCGGTGCCGCCCGGGCCGCCGGCGCGGGACTGCTGGGCGCCACCGCAGGGGCGCTGGCCGCGCTGGGCCTGCTGCGGCTGCTCGCGGACGCCGACGGCACCCCGACGCGGTGGGTGGCCCTCGGGCAGGGCATGCTGTCCGGAGCCTTGGTCGGTGTCGTGTTCCTCGCCGTGGTCTGGTTGGTCGACCGACGCGACGTGCGTCCGGTGCTGGCCGGGCTGCGCCGACGGCTGCCGGCCCGCGTACGGGGTAGGCAGGCGGACGGGAACCGCCCGGAGCAGGCCGACGGGAAGGGGTGATCAGCCGGTGGGCACGCCTGAGCGGACGGGCACGGTGGTGCTGCTGCTGGCCTCCAGCACCGGTGGTGTCGGACAGCACGTGCGGGCACTGACCCGCGGGTTGACCGCCGCCGGGCTGCCGGTGCTGGTCTGCGGGCCCGCGGCGACCCAGGACCAGTTCGACTTCGTGGCGGCCGGTGCCCGGTTCGCGGCGGTGGAGATCCCGGCCAGCCCCGCCCCCGGCGACGCCCGGGCGGTCGCGGTGCTGCGGCGGGTGCTCGCCGACGAGCAGGTCCGGGTCGTGCACGCGCACGGACTACGCGCCGCTCTGGTGGCGGTGCTCGCCCGACCGTCCGCCCCGCTGGTGGTCACCTGGCACAACGCGGTGCTCGCCGGTGGGCTGCGGGGCCGCCTCTCGCGGCTGGTCGAGCGGATCGTCGCCCGGGGCGCCCGGGTCACCCTCGGCGCCTCGGCCGACCTGGTCGACCGTGCGGTCGCGCTCGGTGCGCCCGACGCCCGGCTGGCGCCGGTGGCCGCGCCGGTGCTGCCCGCGCCGCGTCGAGGGCGCGCCGCCGTACGGGCCGAGTTCGCCGTCGCCGCCGACCAGCCGTTGATCCTCTCGGTCGGCCGGTTGCACCCGCAGAAACGCTACGACGTGTTGATCGACGCCGCGGCCCGGTGGCGGGAGCGCACCCCGCCCCCGGCGGTGGTGATCGCCGGCAGCGGGCCGGCATATCTGCCGCTGGCCGCCCGGATCAGTGCCGTGCGCGCGCCGATCACTCTGCTCGGGCACCGCACCGACGTGGCGGACCTGCTCGCCGCCGCGGACCTGGCCGTGGTGACCAGCGACTGGGAGGCGCGTCAGTTGTTCGCCCAGGAGGCGTTGCGTGCCGGCGTACCGCTGGTGGCCACCGCGGTGGGTGGCCTGCCGGAGCTGGTCGGCGACGCGGCCGTGCTGGTGCCACCGGGTGATGTCGACGCGGTCGACGCGGCGGTCCAGGGCCTGCTCGACGACGACGCCGGCCGCGCCGAGTGGGGACGGCGCGGCGCGGCGCGGGCGGCGACGTGGCCCACCGAGACGGACACCGTCGCCCAGGTGGTTGCGCTCTACGCCGAACTGGCCGCACCGGACGCCGACGCCTCGTCGACGGGACGTCGGTGATGCTGCGACGAGTCGCTCCGATCGTGCTCACCCTGGTCGTGGTGGTGGTGGGCATCTTCGCGTTGGCGGCGGGGCCGCGGACGCCGCCGCCTCGACCCAGCGCCGACTTCGTGGTGCTGGTCGGGGTGGCCGGGCTGCGGTGGGACGACGTCGACCCGCAGCGCACCCCGACGCTGTGGCAGATGGCCCGCGGGGGGTCGATCGGGTCGCTGTCGGTGCGTTCGGCCTACCGGCCCACCTGCCCGCTGGACGGCTGGTTGACGTTGGGGGCGGGCAGCTTCGCCGGGTGGACCGGCGGTCAGCGGGACGGCACGTGCCCGCCGACCGAGGTGCGGGTGGACAAGCCGGACCGCATCGGCGCGAACCTGCCGGAGCAGGAGAGCGTGGTGGTGCACAACCAGGACCGGCTGCCGTGGGGCACGGTGCCCGGTGCCCTGTCGGAGTCGGTGCGCTGCTCGGTGGCGGTCGGTCCGGGTGCGGCGGTGGCCGCCGCCCGACCCTTCGGCCGCGTCGACCGGTACGAGCCGACCCTGCCGGCCGATCCGGCCGGGCTGCTCGGCTCCTGCGTGCTCAGCATCGTCGACCTGGGCACGGTCGCCGGCACCGACCCGGCCGAGCGGGCGGCGGCGGCCCGTGACGCCGACGCGCAACTGGCCCGGGTGCTGGCCGCCCGGCCACCGAACTCGCTGGTGATCGTGGCCGGGGTCGCGGACACCGAACAGCCGTCGCGGCTGCATGTGGCGGTCGCTGACGGGCCGGGGTGGGACAACGGCTGGTTGACCTCGCCGACCACCGGGCGTCGCGGCTACCTGCAACTGATCGACCTCGCGCCGACCGCGTTGACGGCGTTGGGTCGTCCGATGCCGGACCGGGCGTTCCTCGGTCGACCCGCCGAGTCGGTCGGTGGCCGGCCGGACGACCTGGCCGCGGCGATCGCCGAGCCCGCCGACGCCGACCGGGAGGCCGCCGCGCAGCGGGAGGTCGCCGGTGGGTTCTTCATCCTGCTGGCCGGCGTGCAGGTGGCGTTGGCGGTGGCGGTGCTGCCGCTGCTGCGCCGGGCCCGTCGGCACGCCGGGCCGTACGGTCCGAAGCCGGTGTCCCGGCGGGTGGTGGCGGTGGTGGAGCTGCTGCTCGTCGCCGCCGCGTTGGCCATGCCGGCGGCGCTGCTGGCCGAGGCGGTGCCCTGGTGGCGCAACACCTACCCGGCGCTCACCTTCGCCGGGCTGACGGCTGCGCTGCTCGCCGCCGCGACGCTGCTGGTGCGGCTCGCGCCGGGCTACCGCAGCACCCTCGGCCCGCTGGGTGCGGTGGCCGGATTGACCATGCTGGCGGTCGGTCTGGACGTGGTCACCGGCGCGCGCCTGCAACTCAACGGGGTCATCGGCTACTCCGCCCTGGAAGGCGGCCGGTACGCCGGGCTCGGCACGGTCGGGCTCGGCGTGTTCATCGCCGCCGCGCTGCTGACCGCCGGATGGTTGGCCCAGCGGGTGCGTCGCGAGTGGCGGCCGACGGTGATGGTGCTGATCGGTGGTGCGGCCGTGGTGGTGGTCGGCAGCCCCTACCTGGGCGCCGACTCGATCGGGGCGATCGCGTTGACCGCCGGGGTGAGCGTGGCCGCGGCGATCAGTACCGGTGGTTGGCTGACCATGACCCGGCTGGCCTGGGCGGGCATGGCCGGGCTGGCGGTGATGATCGGTTTCGCGGTGGTGGACCTGGGTCGTCCGCCCGGTGAGCGGGGGAGCCTGGGCCGGTTCCTCGCCGCCCTGGGCGACGGTACGGGCGGGTTGACGGTGCAGCGGTCCAGCGCGTCGAGCTTCCAGACCCTGGTGAACAGTCCGTTGACGGTGCTGGCGCTGGTCGGGGCGCTGTTGGTGTGGTTCGCGCTGTTGCAGCCGTGGGGTGGCCTGCGGCGGCTGTTCGGGATCTATCCGGCGATCCGTGCGGCGATGGCGGGCACCGGTGTGGCGGTCGGGATCGGTGGCGTGCTGGGCGCGGTGGCCCTGGACGTGGCCGGTGCGGCCGCGGCGGTGGTGGTGCCGATGGCGGCGCTGTCCGCGCTGCGGGTGCTCGACCATGCCGCGGACCGGACGCGGCCCGCCACCGATCGCCCCCAGGACGCCGGGCCGTCCGATGCCGGGCCCGCTGACGCCGACCGCTCTGGTGCCGCCCCGGCGGGCGGCGCGGGGGCGTCGCACGAGCCGCGACGCGACCGGGGCCGGGTCGTACGGTCATCGGCCGAGGTGGCGACCGGGTGAGCCGATGTGGCGTACCTCGGGTGCGCCACCAGGCCCGCACCGGGAAGGTGTTAGCGTGGAATCCCGTGGATCGCGTGATCACTTCGCTGATCGGCTCGGCGGTCTGCACGACCGCGACGGACGACACGGGAGCAGGCCTTGGCCCCAACAGCACGGACGACCAGGCACATTTTCGTCACCGGGGGAGTCGCCTCCTCGCTGGGTAAGGGGCTGACCGCCTCCAGCCTCGGCAACCTGCTGACCGCGCGGGGACTGCGCGTGGTGATGCAGAAGCTCGACCCCTACCTCAACGTCGACCCCGGAACGATGAACCCGTTCCAGCACGGCGAGGTCTTCGTCACCGAGGACGGCGCCGAGACCGACCTCGACGTCGGCCACTACGAGCGTTTCCTGGACCGGGCGCTGTCCGGCAAGGCGAACGTCACCACCGGCCAGATCTACTCCGACGTGATCGCCAAGGAACGGCGCGGCGAGTACCTGGGCGACACCGTCCAGGTGATCCCGCACATCACCAACGAGATCAAGTCCCGGATCCTGGCGATGGGTGACCCGGACGACGACGGCCGTACCCCCGACGTGGTGATCACCGAGGTGGGTGGCACGGTCGGTGACATCGAGTCACTGCCGTTCCTGGAGGCGATCCGTCAGGTCCGCCACGACCTGGGCCGGGACAACTGCTTCTACCTGCACGTGTCGCTGGTGCCGTACCTGGCGCCGTCGGGGGAGTTGAAGACCAAGCCGACGCAGCACTCGGTGGCGCAGCTGCGCAACATCGGCATCCAGCCCGACGCGATCGTCTGCCGCTCCGACCGCGACATCCCCGACAAGCTCAAGCACAAACTGTCGCTGTACTGCGACGTCGACTCCGAGGCGGTCATCGCCGCCCCGGACGCGCCGAGCATCTACGACATCCCCAAGGTGCTGCACCGCGAAGGGCTCGACGCGTACGTGGTGCGTCGGCTCGGGCTCTCCTTCCGCGACGTGGACTGGGACGGCTGGGACGACCTGCTGGAGCGGGTGCACCAGCCGCAGCGCACCATCACCGTCGCCCTGGTCGGCAAGTACGTGGACCTGCCGGACGCGTACCTGTCGGTCAGCGAGGCGATCCGGGCCGCCGGGTTCGGCAACCGGGCCCGGGTGCAGCTGCGCTGGGTGCCCAGCGACGACTGCGTCACCCCGACGGGCGCAGCGGCCGCCCTGGCCGGTGTCGACGGCATCGTTATTCCCGGTGGCTTCGGGGTGCGCGGCATCGAAGGCAAGATCGGCACCGCCCGGTACGCCCGGGAGAACGGCATCCCGCTGCTCGGTCTCTGCCTCGGCCTGCAGTGCATGACCATCGAGGTGGCCCGACACCTGGCCGGACTCGAAGGGGCCAACTCGGTGGAGTTCGACGCCGAGGCCGTGCACCCGGTCATCGCCACCATGGCCGACCAGGAGGACATCGTCGCCGGCAAGGGCGACCTGGGCGGCACCATGCGGCTGGGCGCGTACCCGGCGAAGCTGGCCGAGGGGTCGATCGTCGCCGAGGCGTACGGCAGCACCGAGATCAGCGAACGGCACCGGCACCGCTACGAGGTGAACAACGCCTACCGTGACCAGCTGACCAAGGCGGGGCTGCACATCTCCGGCACCTCGCCGGACGGGCGGCTTGTCGAGTTCGTCGAACTGGACCGTGAGCTGCACCCGTTCTTCGTGGCCACCCAGGCGCACCCGGAACTCAAGAGCCGCCCGACCCGGCCGCATCCGCTGTTCGCCGCGTTCGTGCAGGCCGCTGTGGCGTACTCGCAGGCCGACCAGCTTCCGGTCGACCTGGACGCCGCCGAGCGGGTCACCCGCAACGGCACCGCCGCGCCGGCGACGTCCGCGTCGTGAGCGCGGTCGAGCACCGCTACGAGGTGCGCTCCCGCCAGGTGCGCTACTCCGGGCGCATCTTCGAGGTGGTCTCCGAGGAGGTCACCATGCCCGGCGGTGGCACCGCCACCCGTGACCTGGTCCGGCACGTCGGCGCGGTGGCGGTGGTGGCGCTGGACGATGCCGGTCAGGTGGTGTTGATCCGGCAGTACCGCCAGCCAATCGGTCGACGGTTGTGGGAGTTGCCGGCGGGGCTGACCGACGTGGCCGGCGAGGATCCGGCGGTCACCGCGGCACGGGAGTTGGCCGAGGAGGTCGACCTGACCGCCGGCCGTCTCGACGTGCTTGTCGACCTGCACAGCTCGCCGGGCTTCACCGACGAACTGGTCCGGGTCTTCCTGGCCCGCGATCTGGCCGACGTGCCCGAGCAGCAGCGCCACGACCGGCACGACGAGGAGGCCGACCTGCAGATCGTCCGGATCGACCTGGACGAGGCGGTCGGCATGGTGCTGGCCGGCGAGATCACCAATGCGTCCTGTGTGGCCGGGCTGCTCGCCGCCGCCCGGGCCCGCGACGCCGGCTGGTCGGCGCTGCGCGGGGCGGACGCCGCACTGCCGGGCTGAGCCGGGAGCAGACGACGCGCAGGGGCCGGGCGAACATCGCCCGGCCCCTGCGTGCTGTCACGGGTCAGTCGCGCAGCGGACGCCCCTGCGCGTCGGTGCCACCGTTGACCAGGATCATGATGCCGTCGATGAGGCCCCACAGGCCACCGAGGCCGAGGGTGCAGACACTCACGACGAGCTGCAGCACGCCGATCTTGATGTGGCCGGTGTAGAACCGGCCGACGCCGAGGCTGCCCAGCAGAATGCCCAGGACGCCCGCGACGACCTTGCTCTTGTCAGAAACGCCCTGGGGAAACCCGGGCTGAGGTGGGTATGTCATGAGGCGACACAGTAGTGATCCATCCGGCGGCCCGTGTGACCGGCATGCCATGAGTCAGACGCTGCGGCCGATCACCGTCTGGACGGCTGACCTGCCACTCCGCCGAAGGGTGGGGTGCCGCACCTGACACTTCGTCAACGTCCGCGGGCACCAGGTGTCACAGTGCATGCTCCGACGTGGTGCCGGGCCCGAATAAACTGCGCCGACGGGACCGGTTGTCCGTGTAGTGGCAAAGGGGCCACCACATGCCGCGTAGTCGGGTTAGCGGTCCGGCGGAGAGAGGGTCTGCATCGTGAAGGTCGGCATTCCCCGCGAGGTCAAGAACCACGAGTACCGGGTGGCGATCACGCCTGCGGGAGTCAACGAGTTCACCCGCAACGGTCACCAGATCTTCGTCGAGGCCGGCGCCGGAGTCGGGTCGAGCATCACCGACGAGGAGTTCGCCGCCGCCGGCGCCAAGATCCTGGACACCGCCGACGAGGTGTGGGAGACCGCGGAACTCGTCCTCAAGGTCAAGGAACCGGTCGCCGAGGAGTACCACCGGATGCGTGAGGGGCAGGTGCTCTTCACCTACCTGCACCTGGCCGCGTCCCCGGACTGCACCCAGGCGCTGCTGGACCGCAAGGTCACCGGCATCGCGTACGAGACGGTGGAGCTGCCCGACCGGTCGCTGCCGCTGCTCGCCCCGATGTCCGAGGTGGCCGGTCGACTCGCCCCGCAGGTCGGCGCCTTCTACCTGATGCGTACCGGCGGGGGTCGGGGAGTGCTGCCCGGCGGCGTCTCCGGCGTCTACGCGGCCAAGACCGTCGTCATCGGTGCCGGTGTCTCCGGCATGAACGCCGCCGCGATCGCGCTGGGCCTGCAGTCCGAGGTGCTGCTGCTGGACATGAACGTCGGCCGGCTGCGGCAGGCCGACGCCATCTACCGGGGCCACCTGCAGACCGTCACCTCCAACGCGTACGAGATCGAGCGGGCGGTGCTGGACGCGGACCTGGTCATCGGCGCGGTGCTGGTGCCCGGCGCGAAGGCCCCCAAGCTCATCTCCAACGAACTGGTCTCCCGGATGAAGCCCGGCAGCGTGCTCGTCGACATCGCGATCGACCAGGGCGGCTGCTTCGAGGACTCGCGGCCCACCACGCACGCCGACCCGGTGTACAAGGTGCACGACTCGATCTTCTACTGCGTGGCGAACATGCCCGGCGCAGTACCGAACACCAGCACGTACGCACTGACCAACGTCACCCTGCCGTACGCGCTGGAGCTGGCCAACCACGGCTGGCGTGAGGCGTCCCGCCGCGATCCGGCGCTGGCGCTGGGCCTGAACACACACGACGGACAGGTCGTGTACGGCCCGGTCGCGGAGGCACACGACCTGCCGACCACCCCGTTGGCCGAGGTGCTGGCCTGACCGGCCGCACCCCGACCGCCGCAGCGGACGGAGCCGGCACGGGCCACCAGCCCGCGCCGGCTCTGCGCCGCGCCCTGCGCGGCTACCTGGACCACCTCACCGTCGAACGTGGCCTGGCCGCGAACACCCTGGTGGCCTACCGCCGGGACCTGGACCGCTACCTCAACAGCCTGGCCGCCGCCGGGGTGAGTGACCTGGCCGTCGTCCCTGCCGGCGAGATCGAACGTCACCTGGCCCGGCTGCGCGCCGGTGACGACGGGCATCCGCCGCTGGCCGCCTCGTCGGCAGCCCGCGCCGCCAGCGCCGTGCGGGGCCTGCACCGGTTCGCGCTGCGCGAGGGCCTCGCCGCCGCCGACCCGAGCCGCGACGTGCGGCCGCCCGCCCCGCCGCGCCGGCTGCCGCGCGCCCTGTCGCTGGACGACGTGGTCCGACTGTTGGACGCCGCCGGGCCGGCGCAGGCGGCCGGGGACACCGCGCCGCTCGCGCTGCGCGACCGGGCACTGCTGGAGTTCCTGTACGGCACCGGCGCCCGCATCTCCGAGACCGTCGGCCTTGCGGTGGACGATGTGGACCTCACCGACGCGGTGGTGCAGCTGCGCGGCAAGGGCGGCCGGGACCGCCTGGTGCCCATCGGTGGGTACGCGATGCAGGCGCTGGGCGCCTACCTGGTCCGGGCTCGACCCGGGCTGGTCGCCGCCGGCCGCGGCACCCCGAGGGTGTTCCTCAACTCCCGGGGCGGTCCGTTGACCCGCCAGGGCGCCTGGATGATCCTGCGCCGCGCCGCCGAACGCGCCGGCCTGCCCGTCGACGGGCCGCAGGCGGTCTCCCCGCACACGTTGCGCCACTCGTACGCCACCCACCTGCTCGACGGCGGTGCCGACGTGCGGGTGGTGCAGGAGTTGCTGGGGCATGCCTCGGTCACCACCACCCAGGTCTACACTCTGGTCACCGTCGACCGGCTGCGCGAGGTCTACGCCACCGCCCACCCACGTGCCCGCGATTGAGCGGCCCTGGTCGGTGCCGCTGGCCGACACGCCGAGCGGGTGCCGAACGCCCTGCTCGCCGGTGGCGTACAGTCGGCAGCGCAGCCTTGGCGGTGAGATGACCGGGGTGTGCAGCGGCGCCGCAAAGGACGTCGGGCGGCTCCGACGCCGGATGGTCGTCGGGAGGGGGCAACGAGGACATGGCTGGCAACGGTGACCGTGCCGAGACCTGGACGTCGGAGCTCCGCGAACAGCAGAACGCCCTCGGTGCGGACCTGGGGCCCGCCGACCCGGCCGCCTACACGATGCGCAAGCCCATCCCCGAGCCGATGCCCACCGACCGGCACGGCCCGGCGCGGATCATCGCGATGGCCAACCAGAAAGGTGGCGTCGGCAAGACCACCACGACCATCAACCTGGGTGCCGCCCTGGCCGAGTACGGCCGCAAGGTGCTGCTCGTCGACTTCGACCCGCAGGGCGCCCTCTCGGTCGGCCTGGGGGTCAACCCGCACAACCTGGACCTGTCGGTCTACAACCTGCTGATGCAGGACGACGTCACCGCCGAGGACGTCCTGATCAAGACCGACGTGGCCGGTCTGCACCTGCTGCCCGCCAACATCGACCTCTCCGCCGCCGAGATCCAACTGGTCAACGAGGTCGCCCGGGAGATGGCCCTGGCGCGGGTGCTCCGCAGCGTCCGCAAGGAGTACGACTACATCCTGATCGACTGCCAGCCCTCCCTGGGTCTGCTGGCGATCAACGCGTTGACCGTCGCGCACGGCGTGCTCATCCCGCTGGAGTGCGAGTTCTTCAGCCTGCGCGGCGTGGCGCTGCTGCTGGACACCATCGACAAGGTCCGCGAGCGGCTCAACTTCGACCTGGAACTCGAGGGCATCCTCGCCACCATGTACGACAGCCGCACCACCCACTGCCGGCAGGTGCTGCAACGGGTGGTGGAGGCATTCGGCGACAAGGTCTACCAGACGGTGATCACCAAGACCGTGAAGTTCCCCGAGTCCACCGTCGCCGGCGCCCCGATCACCACCCTCGACCCGGCCTCCTCCGGAGCCCGCAACTACCGCCAGCTCGCCCGCGAGGTGATCGCCGCGCAGGCGGAGCGGTAGGCTCCGCAATCCCGTGGCCAGGCCGTGGACTACGGTCGTCGGCGTGACCGCCCCGCCCCTCGACCCCGCCGCTGCGGACGACCAGACGCCGGTGGCAGATCCGGACGCGGTCGACGGTGCCGACAGCGGCAAGTTCACCGTACGGCTGGCCAACTTCACCGGCCCGTTCGACCTGCTGCTGCAACTGATCGGCAAGCACAAGCTGGACGTCACCGAAGTCGCCCTGCACCAGGTCACCGACGAGTTCATCGCCTACATCCGGGCCATGGGTGACGACTGGGACCTCGACGAGGCCAGCGAGTTCCTGCTCATCGCCGCCACCCTGCTCGACCTGAAAGCCGCCCGGCTGCTGCCCTCCGCCGAGGTGGAGAACGAGGAGGACCTCGCCCTGCTGGAGGCGCGGGACCTGCTCTTCGCCCGGCTGCTGCAGTACAAGGCGTACAAGGAGGCGGCGGCGCACATCGCCGCGCTGGAGGAGGTCGGCGGACGCCGCTACCCGCGCGCGGTGACCCTGGAACCCCGCTTCGCCGAAGCCCTGCCCGACCTGGTGCTCGGCATCGGCCCGCAACGCCTGCTCAAGCTGGCCGTGAAGGCGATGACCCCGAAACCGATCCCCGAGGTCTCCATCGCCCACGTGCACATGGTCCGGGTCAGTGTCCGGGAACACGCCGGGATCATCGCCGAACGACTGCGCCGCGCCGGCACCGCCACCTTCTCCCTGCTCTGCGCCGACTGCGAGGCCACCCTGGAGGTGGTGGCCCGCTTCCTCGCCCTGCTGGAGCTGTACCGGCAGGGGGTGGTGGCCTTCGTGCAGGAACAGGCGTTGGAGGAGCTGACCGTACGCTGGACCGGACCCGCCGACGGCGGACCGGCGCTGACCATCGACGAGTACGCCGGCGCCCCCGCCGAGCCGGCGGAGAACCCGACGGCACCGGCCGCCGAGACGGATCCGGAACCCGGGTCGGTCGTCGACACGGATCCGGGGCCCGCGCCGGTGGTCGACACGGATCCGGGGCCTGTGCCGGTGGTCGACACGGTGACGGACTCGGGGGCCGTGTCGGGAAGCGAAGCAGGCACGGACGGGACGGCAACGAGGCAGGAGCACGCCGGATGAGTCACGAGGAACGCCGGGATTCGCTTGCCGACCAGGCAGCCGCCTGGATCCCACCCTGGCAGCGTCCCGCCCCACCCGCCGAGACCGCCACCACCGTGCCTGCCCAGGCACGGCCTACTGACGATGCTGTCGACGACACCGGTGAGTCCGGCCCGCAGAGCCCGACCGAGCCGCCGCAACAGGACGCCGACGACACCCCGCCGCAACAGGACGCCGACGACACCCCGCCGCCGGCTGGCGACGGGCAGGCATCCGACGCCTCGGTGACCCTTCCCGACGGCGAACCGGTTGCCGACGAGCCGGCAGCGGATGCGTCAATGGCGCTTGCGGTCGGTGCACCGGTCGCCGACGAACAGCCGACAGATGCGTCATCGACGCACTCGGTCGGTGAGCCGGGTGCCGACGAACAGGGGACAGATGCGTCGTCGACACTCTCGGTCGGTGCACCGGGTGCCGGCGGGCAGGCGGCCGGTGAGCGGGCCGGGACGGCGGTGGGGGATGCCGGTGGGGCGCGCAGGCAGCGGTCCGGGCGGGCCAGGCCGGCACCCGAGCCGACGCCGCTGCTCGACGACACCGAACTGCGGGGCGCGTTGGAGGCGATCCTGCTGGTGGTGGACGAACCCGTCAGCGAGCTCACACTTGCCCAGGTGCTGGAGCAGCCGCCGGAGCGGATCGGCCCGATGCTCGACGACATCGCCGCCGGCTACACCGCCGCCGGACACGGCTTCGACCTGCGGCGGGCGGCCGGTGGCTGGCGGCTGTACACCCGGCCGGAATACGCCAGCTACGTGGAACGCTTCATCCTGGACGGGCAGTCGGTCCGCCTCACCCAGGCCGCCCTGGAGACCCTGGCCGTGGTCGCGTACAAGCAGCCGGTGACCCGGTCGCGGATTTCCGCCATCCGCGGTGTCAACTGCGACGGGGTGATCCGTACCCTGGTCTCCCGGGGGTTGGTCGAAGAGTGTGGCACCGAGTCCGACAGTGGGGCGTACCTGTACCGGACGACCACGATGTTCCTGGAGAAACTCGGCCTCAACAGCCTCGACGACCTGCCGCCGCTGGCCCCGTTCCTCCCCGACGACGTAGAAGAGCTTGCTGATGCATCGCGATAACCGCACCCCCTCGCCCGACGCGCCCGTCTATACCGGCCCGGAACGCCTGCAGAAGGTGCTCGCCGCCGCCGGTGTCGGCTCCCGGCGCGCCTGCGAGGACCTGATCTTCCGGCGGAAGGTGACGGTCAACGGGCGGGTGGCGCAGCTCGGCGACAAGGTCGACCCGGCCACCGCCGTCATCCACGTCAACGGTGAACGACTCCAGGCCGACACCCGGCTGGTGTACCTGGCCATGAACAAGCCCCGCGGGGTGGTCTCCACCATGGCCGACGAGAAGGGCCGCACCGCGCTGGCCGACTTCCTCAACAACCGGGTCGAGCAGCGGGTCTACCACGTCGGGCGGCTCGACGCGGACAGCGAGGGCCTGCTGCTGCTCACCAACGACGGCACCCTCGCGCACCGGCTGATGCACCCCTCCTACGGGGTGCTGAAGACCTACCTGTGTGAGGTGGCCGGGCCGATCCCGCGCAACCTGGGCAAGCGGCTGGCCGCCGGCATCGAGCTGGAGGACGGGCCGGTGAGCGTCGACGCGTTCCGGGTGGTGGACAGTCTGGGGCGTACCGCCCAGGTCGAGCTGAGCCTGCACGAAGGACGCAAACACATCGTCCGGCGGCTGCTCGCCGAGGTCGGGCACCCGGTGAGCCGGCTGGTGCGTACCGCCATCGGGCCGATCCGGCTCGGTGACCTGCGCAGCGGGCGGACCCGACGGCTGACCAACGCGGAGGTCGCCGCCCTGTTCAAGGCCGTGGGTGACTGACCGCGCGGTCGCGGGTACCGCTGAGGGTAGGCTCGCGGACGGCCCGGCGGGCCGTGGGGTTCGGCGCCGGGCATGATGGGACATGTGTGTCAACCGCTTGCGTGACGTCGATGACGGCGGACCGTGAGGTACGGGCTGAGGAGGACAACGGTGGGAGAAAACATACCGATCGGGCGCTGCGTCGTCGCTGTGGACGGGCCGTCCGGTTCGGGTAAGTCCACCGTGTCGCGACGGCTCGCGACCAGCCTGGGCGCCCGTTACCTGGACACCGGCGCGATGTACCGGGCCATCACCTGGGCGGTGCTGCGCTCCGGTGTCGACCTCAACGACGCGCACGCGGTGGCCAAGGTCGCCGGCGAGGTCGACCTGCGCATCGGCACCGACCCCGAGGGGTACGCCGTCACCGCCGACGGGGTGAACGTCGAGACCGACATCCGGGGCGCCGACGTGACCGCCGCCGTGTCCGCGGTGGCCGCCGTACCGGCGGTGCGGGCGCTGCTTGTCGCCCGGCAACGCGACATGATCGACAAGGCGGGCCGGATCGTGGTCGAGGGCCGCGACATCGGTTCCGTGGTGGCCCCCGACGCCGACCTGAAGGTCTACCTCACCGCCTCGGCTGCCGCGCGGGCCGCCCGCCGCAGCGCCGAGAACGCCGCCGACGTCGCCGCCACCGCCGCCGACCTGGCCCGGCGCGACCAGCTGGACTCGACCCGCAAGGCCGACCCGCTGGCCCAGGCCGCCGACGCCGTGGTGCTCGACAGCACCGAACTGGGCATCGACGAGGTCGTGGCCCGGCTGCGTGAGCTGCTCACCGAGCGGGGCGTGGCGTGAGCAACGACGACGGTTGGGTGGAGCTGCGGGAACCGGACCTCGACATCGAGGAGCCGACCGGCCCGCAGCCGGTGGTTGCCGTGGTCGGCCGACCCAACGTCGGCAAGTCCACTCTGGTCAACCGGATCATCGGCCGCCGCCAGGCGGTCGTCGAGGACGTACCCGGGGTGACCCGCGACCGGATCCCCTACGACGCGCAGTGGTCCGGCCGGGCCTTCACCGTCGTCGACACCGGCGGCTGGGAACCGGACGCGAAGGACCGGGCCGCCGCGATCGCCGCGCAGGCCGAGACGGCCGTGGCCACCGCCGACGTGGTGGTGTTCGTGGTCGACGCGACGGTGGGCTCCACCGACGTCGACGAGGCGGCGGTGAAGATGCTGCGGCGCAGCGCCAAACCGGTCATCCTGGTCGCCAACAAGGCCGACAACGCCAACATCGAGCTGGAGGCCACCTCGCTGTGGTCGCTCGGCCTCGGCGAACCGCACCCGATCTCGGCGCTGCACGGCCGTGGTTCCGGTGACCTGCTCGACGCCATCATGGCCGCGCTGCCCGAGGCACCGAAGATCGTGGAGAACCGCCCGCGCGGCCCACGACGGGTGGCGCTGGTCGGCCGACCCAACGTCGGCAAGTCCAGCCTGCTCAACCGCTTCTCCGGCGAGGAACGCGCGGTGGTCGACTCGGTCGCCGGCACCACCGTCGACCCGGTGGACAGCCTGGTCACCATCGGCGGCGAAACCTGGCACCTGGTGGACACCGCCGGCCTGCGCAAGCGGGTCGGCAAGGCCAGCGGCACCGAGTACTACGCCAGCCTGCGTACCGCCGCCGCGATCGAAGCGGCCGAGGTGGCGGTGGTGCTCCTCGACTCCAGCGAACCGATCAGCGAACAGGACCAGCGGATCCTGTCCATGGTCACCGAGGCCGGCCGGGCCATGGTCATCGCCTTCAACAAGTGGGACCTGGTCGACGCCGACCGTCGGTACTACCTGGACAAGGAGATCGACCGGGAACTGCGCCGCATCCCGTGGGCGATCCGGCTGAACCTGTCGGCGATGACCGGCCGGGCCGTCGACAAGCTCGCCGCCGCCCTGCACCGGGCGTTGGACAGCTGGGAGACCCGGATCCCCACCGCGCAGCTCAACGCCTGGCTCACCGCCCTGGTCCAGGCCACCCCGCACCCCGTACGCGGGGGACGGGCACCGCGGATCCTGTTCGCCACCCAGGCCGGCGTGGCCCCGCCACGGTTCGTGCTGTTCACCACCGGCCCGCTGGACGCCGGCTACCAACGCTTCGTCGAGCGCAAGCTGCGCGAGGAGTTCGGCTTCGAGGGCAGCCCCATCGAGATCTCGGTACGCCCCCGCAAGAAGCTCGGCCCCGGCGGCCGAGGCAAGGCGCACGGCTGATCCTGTTTCACCCTGGGCCCGGGTCGCGAGGCGCTTGCCTCCGCACCCGGGCCCGCCTCATTGATCCTGTCTTCCTAGGATGCTTTAGGGGTGGTGAGCTGGTCGTCGGGGCGGCGCTGTGGGGGTGGGGGCTGTGCGACGGATGGGAGAAGCTGCGCTAAGCTGTACCGGCTGCCGCGGGCAAGGTCTGGCGGTGGCAACGGGACGTGGCGCAGCTTGGTAGCGCACTTGACTGGGGGTCAAGGGGTCGTCGGTTCGAATCCGGCCGTCCCGACAGCACGAAAAGAGGCCGTCAACCGGGGTGAAAACCCTGGTCAACGGCCTCTAATTCGTATCTGGGCAGTGGGGATTTGCTGATCTAGACGGCGCGTAGCTGGGGACCACTTGGGGACCGGCGGGCCTTCAAGTGGGCGCTGAGGGCCGTTCCGGCGTCGGTGATCGACTGCCGGTCGGGGTGTAGGTAGCGCTGGGTGGTGGTCAGTGATCCGTGTCCGGCGATCTTCCGTAGGACGTGGACCGGTATGCCTGCGTCGGCCATCCATGTGAGGCCGGTGTGCCGTAGGTCGTGTCGGCGTAGGTGTTCGTATCCGAGCTTGGTGACCACCTCATCCCAATGCGTCGCGTCGCGGAGCACGGCGGTGCTGATCCGGCCACCGCGCGGCCCGGTGAACAGTCGGGAATCGGGTTTGGACACGGCGTCCAGGCGGTGAGCGACGATCGGCCGTACCTCTTCGATCAGCGGCACGGTCCGTGCGCGCTTTCCCTTAGAGGG
>NZ_BOPA01000053.1 GCF_016863515.1 Micromonospora gifhornensis | reverse complement strand
ACTGGAGATAGAAGCCAGGGGGACAGAGTGGCCAGTTCAGACGTCCTCCGGCGGCAACCCGCAAGCGGCTGCCTCCTGACCTCAGCCTGACCCAGCCGCGCCGACACGGCCGTACCTCGGATGAACGACAGCCGCGACCTGGTGGCGAGGCGAGCCAGGTGTCCGTGGATACCGGACGGTCCTACCGATCAGAAGGTGGGCTGTACAGCCACCCGTACAGCCAAGCCCGCCGACGGATACGGCCCGGGGCCGACAGTAGGCGACACGGCGAGCAGGTCAGCCGTAGCGCAGGCTCGCGGCTTAGGGGTTCGAGTCCCCTGGGCTCCACCAGCACTTTCCTTGGTTGATCTCGGTCCGAGGACAGCCTCCGTACAGCCAAGCCGTTCACGCTGTTGCCACTCAGGCACTGCGGGCAGGGGACGATCCGTCACGTCGGCTTGGGAGATGGTCTGCACTCCGCCAGCCTGCTTCCGCTGGGCAGGGAGGTGGACACCCTCGCAGGGGTTGAACGCGATCGGACGGCTCCTCGTTGACGGGTGCTGGCGCGTCGTCAGCGGTGCTCGCCGAAGACCGCCGTGGCCACCTGGTAGCTGTCGAACGCCCGGGCCGCCCCGGCGTACGCCTCCAGGTGGATGAAGAGCTCGACGATCTCCTCCTTGGTCACGCCGGACGTCAGCGCGATGCGCAACTGCCCCCGCAGCGGCTCGTGGGTGCCCAGCGCCGCCGCGACGGCCACCGAGATCAGGCAGCGGCTCCGCAGGTCCAGGCCGGGTCGCGGCCACGAGTCGCCGAAGGTGTGCTCGGTCGCCAGCCGCCGGAAGTCCTGACCGACCGCGGGTTCCCCGTCGGCAAGCGGCAGGGTCAACGGTTGGCCGAGGAGGCGCTCCGCGGTGTCGAGGGCATGCTGGTATCGGGGATCGTCGGGCATGCGTTGCCACCTCCGCACGTGTCAGCCGATCGACTGCCGTTCGGTTCCAGCATCGTGCCCACCCCGGCGTTCGGTCGGCCGTTCCGGCGAACCGGTGGTCGCGACTGGCTTCGTCCTGCCAAATTGACTTCGTGTCCGGTGGGGCCAGTCGTTCCCGCGAACCGTACCGGTCGGCGACCCGAGGTCAACGAGCGCTGCCTCAGCTGGGTAGGAGGTCTGCTGGGGTGGAGGCGCGTCCCTGGGACATCGCCAGCTCGAACGACTCGCCGAGGCTGTTCCGCAAGAGCGACAACAGGTGTTCGGTGTCCAGCACGGGACGACGGCCGGGGTCGAGTTGTCCGGCCACCCCCTCCGCGCAGCCGAGCAGTAGGGCGGCACGGTGGGGGCCGCCGCCTGCGAGTGCACACTCGGCAAGCAGTCGCAGGCCCTGTGCGATCTCACGTCTGTCTCCGGTGCTCTGCGCGATCCGTACGCTGTCGGCAAGGTTCTCGGCGGCGACGTCGTACGCGCCTGCGTGCAGCGCCGCCATGCCCACTCCGTTGAGGCATCGACTCAGGCAGCGAAGATCGCCGATCCTGCGGAATTCGGGCAGCAGCGTCTCGAAGGCTGCGCCGGCTGCTGCGGGACGTCCGCGGAGCTGTTCGAGCCGTGCCAGGCAGACCTCCGCGTGCAGCCTCTCGTGGTTGCTCGGGGTCGACTCGGCGAGGTCGCGGGCTTCCGTCAGCCATGTCTCGATGTCATCGGGTTGGGAGCCCACGTCGATGCATCGGGAGGCCATCTGGATGAGGCAGTTGCTGCGTTTCACCAGGTCGCCGATCCGCCCGAACGCGTCTGCCGCCTGCCTGAGATGGTCGAGGGTGTCATCGAGATCGCGTCCCGCGAGGGCCAGGCCCTCGAGACTGAAGGCGAGATGCCAGTCGTCTCCGTGGCCACGGAATTCGTCCACCGCCCGGTGGAACTGCTCGCGAGCCGGCTCGGCTTGTCCGTCGTACATCAGGGCCCAGCCCACCGCCATGGTGGCCAGGGACCGGGTGTGCTCACCCAGCGCGGGCCCCGCTGCCAGTTCGACGCCGTGCCGGGCTGTTTCGAGCGCTGCTCCGGTGTCCTGGTAGCACCGGAGCAACGATGCGGTCACGGCGGCCTGCACGCCGAGGCGGGAGGGGGGCAGCGGATGTTCGAGCAGGCGGTCCAGCCAGTCGAAGAGCTCACCGCGGGCGCCGAGGATCTCCCAGCCGGTGCCGACCCCGGAGATGAACGTCCAGGCCGCGTCCAGGTTCCCCGTGTCGAGCGCCCAGTGCACCGCCGCCCGGATGTCGGGCCACCGCTGCTCGAACCAGCGCAGGGCTCCGGCCTGGTCCCTGCCCTGAAGATCCGCCATCCATGCGGGGCCACCCTGCAGGTGGTGGACGGCATGACGCTCTCGTATAGCGGCCAGACCGCCACGCTCCTCCAGGCGGGACTGGGCGAAGTGGCGGATGCTGTCCAGCAAGCGGTACTCGGTGGTCGGCCCGTCCCGCCGGCTCGACAGCAGGGAGCGGTCCAGAAGCCGCGGGAAGACGCGCACCACGTCGTCGTGGGTGATGGCCGGCGGGTCGGACACGACCGCATCAGCGGTGTCGAAGTCGAAGCTGCCGGGAAACACCGAGCACCGTTCGAAGAGCACCCGCTCGTCCTCGTCGAGCAGTTCGTAGCTCCAGCGGATCGCGGCCTCCAAGGTGCGGTGCCGGCCGGTCGCGCCTCGGCCGGTGTCGGCCAGGAGCGCGAAGCGGTCCTGCAGGCGCACGAACAGCTCACTGGGTGAGAAGGCGCGAAGCCGAGCGGCGGCGAGTTCGATGGCCAGCGGTAGGCCGTCCAGCTTTCGGCAGATCGCCGCGACGTCGTCGGAGTTCCGGTCGTCGAGGGTGAAGCTGGGGAGTGCCTTGGCGGCCCGGTCCGCGAAGAGCCGCTCGGCCTCCGAGGGCTGCAGGGGCGCGACATCGTAGAGAGCCTCTCCGGCCACGCCGAGGGGAGTGTGTCCGGTGGCGAGCACATGCAGGCTGGTGCACGTCCCGAGCAACTCGTCCAGCAGTCGCGACGTCGACTCCGCCACGTGCTCGCAGTTGTCGACGAGCAACCAGTGATCGCCGTGTGCGAGCACGTCGCGCAGTTGCGACAGCAGTCGGCGTTCGTCCGCGGCGATCCCCAGGCTGTCGGCGAAGACCCGCGTCACCGGATCGTCCGGGGCTGTGCTGGCCAGGTCGACCAGAACCCATGTTGCCGGGTGTGGCAGCGTGCCTGCGACGTGAAGGGCCAACCTGGTCTTGCCCACCCCCGGCGGCCCGGTGAGCGTGACGAGCCGATGCCGTTGGACAAGTGAGGCGACCTGAACCGTCTCCTGCTCTCGACCGAAGAAGGACGACAACGGCTGGCGAAGGACACCGCGACGGCGTACGGCAAACTCGTCGGCGGCATCGACGAGCATTCGCCGCTGCGTCACCCCGAGCTTGCGTAACAGTGACGAGACGTGGCTCTCCACGGTGCGCTCCGACACGTGCAGCGCTTCCGCGATCTCCCGGTTCTGCAGCCGTCCGCCGACCAGCCGGAGAACGTCGGCCTCGCGCCTCGTCACACCGGCCGCTCGAAGCCTGCTGGGGACCTGTTCCGCATCGGGCACTCACCAAGGATCAGGGACCGGCTTTCCGGGGTCCACCTCCGACCCGGGTTCGAATTTCCGTACTGAGCACGGATGTAGCAGGCGACGAGGTGCGCTCGAATGGATCTAAACCAACGGGCACGGCCGGCACCACGTCAGGGTGCGGGCATCGACAAGGAGGACGGCATGACCCTCACTGTTCAGCAGCTGGTGGCTCAAGCGAAGAGCGAGGTGCGCAACCTCTCGGTCGACGAGGTGGCGCAGCACCTGGAGTCCGGTGACGTGCGACTCGTCGACATCCGAGAGCCCGAGGAGGTGGCGCGGGACGGCGCCATCCCGGGGGCTGTCCTGGCCCCGCGCGGCATGTTGGAGTTCTGGGCCGACCCCTCCAGCGCATACCACCGTACCGAGTTCGATCCGAACTCCAGGACCATCCTCTACTGCGCATCCGGTGGCCGGTCCGCGCTCGCGGCGCAGAGCCTGCAGCTCCTCGGGTACACCGATGTTGCTCACCTCGACGGCGGCCTCAAGGGCTGGAAGCAGCAGGGTCGCCCCGTCACCTTCCAGAGCTGACCCGGAAGCCAGCCGCCCGACCTCGAAGGCGTCAGGCCGGTTCGGGTCCGCTCCGGGGTCGGCGCGGCGGCTTGCTCGCCGGTTCCTCCGGCTCGCCGCGGTAGCGCGGGTTGCGCTTGACGATCAGGGGCGCGACCAGCGCGGCGAGCACCCCACCGAGCAGCGGGAAGACGATGAACAGCCAGAGTTGCCGCAGCGCTGTGCCGCCCTCGAACAGGGCCGGGCCGAACGACCGGGCCGGGTTCACCGAGGTACCGGTCAGCGTCACGGCCACCAGGTGTGCCGCGGCGAGCGTCAGGCCGATCGCCAGTCCGGCGAACGCCGCGTGTTCCGCGCGACTCGTCACCACCAGCACCACCAGGACGAACAGGAACGTCAGGATGGTCTCCAGCACCGCCGCGCCGACTCCGTTGATGTGCTTGCCGTACCCGTTGCTGCCCAGCACGCCGGTCTGGTCCACCACGTCTCCCCAACGCACCAGGCCCCAGATCACGGCGCTGGCGACAGTGGCGCCGGCGAACTGGGCGATCCAGTACGCGATCGCGCCGCTGGGCGAGATCTTGCCGGACAGGAGTACACCAAGTGTCACCGCCGGATTGACGTGACTGCCGGAGAGCGGGCCGATCGTGTAGACCATCGCCAGCATCACGAAGCCGAAGGCGAGGGCCACGACGACGACCCCACCGTCGACGCGGGCGGCGACCGCGCTGCCCACCCCGACGAAGACCAGCAGTAGCGTGCCGAGAAACTCGGCGGCGTACCGTCGCACGTCATCCATGGGGTCAGACTAGGACGAGCAGTGGCCCGAAAAGGGCAAAAGCGGCAGCCGCAGCCAGCTCACCCGCCCGACCTCGCGGCAGGTAGCCGCTTCTTGGTGAGCCACCGCATGACGTCCAGGGTGTGTGACGCCGGGTAGTGGATCGGGTGGAAGACGTGCTCGATCACGTCGTCGGCGATGACCAGGGTGAGTCGTTCGTACAGTGTCATGTCGCCGGCGGTGAAGGTGGGTAGGCCGAGGGCGGCGGCCAGGCTGAGGCGCGGGTCCGGGATCAGTGGGTACGGCAGTCTCAGCCGGTGTACGAGTTCGCGCTGGTAGCCGGTGGATTGTGCGGACAGGCCGTAGACGCGGTCGGCGCCGGCGGTGCGTAGTTCGGCGTGGTGGTCGCGGAACCAGGTTGGTTGCTCGGTGTCACGCAGTGCGCCGGCCACCTCCAGGAGGCTGTTCGGCAGGTCGACGCCGGGGCGGCCGGTGAGCGGGTAGACGAAGATGATGGTGCGTCCGGGGCCGAGTGCGGCGAGGTCGACGGGCCGGCCGTCGGTGGCGTAGAAGGCCAGTGCGGGTAGGGGTTTGCCGATCAGGTCGGCTGGGTCGGTGCCGGCGGGTGACTGGCCGGGTGCGACGCGGGTGGCTGCGGCGTCGAGGCGGGCGTTGAGGGCGTCGCGTTGGGCGGTCAGTTTGCCGATGCGTTGCTGCAGGGCGGTGACGGTGCCCCGATAGGTGGCCAGCGCGGCGGCGCAGACGTCGGTGTCGTCGGCGCCGGCGGCGATGGATTCGACGAACGGGCGGGTCTCCTCGACGCTGAGGCCGAGCGCCATCAGTTCCCGGATCTGGGCGACCAGGCGGACCGCGATGGGGTCGTACTCGCGGTAGCCGTTGCCGAGGCGGCGGGGTACGACCAGCCCGACGGACTCGTAGTACCGCAGGGCCCGGATGGTCGTTCCGGTCCGACGTGCCAGCTCACCCACCCGCACGTCCCCGATGCTAAACCCGGACCCTGGGGTACGGGTCAAGGCCGCGAAGTCGACTTGACCCGTACCCCGAGGTGCGGGTTTAGCGTGCCCGCATGATTGGCACACCGGTCGGTGACTTCGACTACGAGACAAAAGGCCAGGGGTACGCCGCGCAGCGGCGCCCCGATCCGCGGATCGCGGCGCTGATCCACGCGGCGTTGGGCGATGCCCGGACCGTTCTCAATGTGGGTGCGGGGGCGGGCTCCTACGAGCCCACCGACCGGTACGTGGTGGCGCTCGAACCGTCGGCGCGGATGCGTGGTCAGCGGCCGGTGACGGCGGTACCGGCGTTGGACGCCGCTGCCGAGTCCATCCCGTTCGACGATGACGCGTTCGACGCGGTGATGGCGACCGTGACCGTGCACCAGTGGGCGGACACCGCCCGTGGGCTGGCGGAGCTGCGTCGGGTCGCGCGGGGCCCGGTGGTGGTGCTCACCTTCGACGGTGCGGCACTCGATCGCTTCTGGCTGGCCGAGTACGCCCCGGGGCTGATAGCCGTGGAGCGCCGCCGCTATCCGGCGATCAGCACCATCGCGGAGGCCATCGGTACGGAGGTGAGTGTCATCGAGGTGCCGATTCCCGTCGACTGTGTGGACGGTTTCACCGAGGCCTACTACGCCCGCCCGGAACGTCTCCTCGACCCGGCGGTCCGGGCCGCTCAGTCGGCGTGGGGTTTCGTCGACGAGGCGGCGACTACCCGTGCCGTCGAGCGGCTCCGGGACGACCTCGACTCGGGTGTCTGGGAAGCGCGACACGGGCACCTGCGCACCCAGCCGACCTTCAACGGTTCCCTGCGTCTGATAGTCGGCCAGCCGTGAGCCACCGTCTCGGCCGGGGCCGGTGCGACCGGGTGGCGGTGCGGGCGGTGGAGGTGATGTCACGCCCGAACCGAGCTCAGGATGGCGACTCCGGCGACTGCTGGTCACCGTGATCAGCGTGATCGGCATGGTCGGCGTCGGCGTGGTTGGCGTTCGGGCGGTCGAGTGGGGGTAGCCGGGCCACCAGCTTGGTCATGGCGCCGTTGGCGAAGGTGGCACCGAGGGCGGAGCCGGTGGCGATCGTCCAACCGACCGGGCCGAGCGGGGTGCACCCGAAGAACTGACTCACCCCGGGCGTCTGCACCACCGCGGCCAGCACGCCGAACGACACGGCGGTGGAGGCGAGCACGGTCGGGCTGGTGCCGCCGGCCAGTACGGTCTGCCCGAGCTGCGTACCGACCAGGGAGACCAGGGCGACGGTGCCGGCGCGTCGGCGGCGGCCGGTGTAGCGGGCCAACGTCCAACCGGCGGTCGCGCCCAGCGTGGTGGCGGCCGCGCGCAGTCCGATCTCCTTGGTCATGGTCTGGCCGAGCGAGCGGTCGGGCCCTTCGCGCAGCATGCCGTCGGCGTGGTCGGCGGCGGGTGGGCGGACGGCGATGGCCATTGCGGGGGCCATGTCGGTGAGCAGGTTGACCAGGAGCAGTTGGCGGCCGTTGAGGGCGGCCTGCCCGGTGGCGGCGGCGGTCAGCACGCTGAACGCGATCTCGCCGAGGTTGCCGCCGACCAGGATGCTCAGCGCGTGACGTACCGAGGACCACATCGCGCGGCCCTCGACCAGGGTGGCGATGATGGTTTCCAAACGGTCGTCGGTGACGACCAGGTCGGCGGCGGCCCGGGCCGCGGGGGTGCCGCGTTGGCCGAGGGCGATGCCCACGTCGGCGAGCCGGATGGCGGGTGCGTCGTTGGCGCCGTCGCCGGTCATCGCCACGGTCCGCCCGCGTTTCTGCAACGCCTGGATGATGCGGACCTTGTGGGTCGGGGTGCAGCGGGCCACCACGTCGGTCGCGGCGAGCCGGTCGGCGAGGGCGTCGTCGTCGAGTTCGTCGAGTTCGGTGGCGGTGACGACGCGCTGGGCTTCGCCATGGCTGATGGTGGCGGCGATCGCCTCGGCGGTCGCCGGATGGTCACCGGTGATCATGATGGTGTGGACGCCGGCCTGCCGGATCCGGCGGACGGCCGGTGCGGCGCTGTCCCGTACTCCGTCGGCGATCGTGAGGAAGCCGGTGAAGGTCAGGTCGGCGACGTCGTCGTCGGTGATGTCGGGGTTGTCGACGAAGCGTTCGGCGATGGCGAGGACGCGGTGTCCCGCCCCGGCGCGTTCGCCGAGTTGCCGGTGCAGGTCGGTGCGGCCGGCGTCGTCGAGCGGCTCGTCGTGCCCGCCGGTCCGGCGGGCGGCGCATCGGGGCAGCACCTTCTCGGGCGCGCCCTTGACGCTCAACAGCATCCGGCCCTGGGTTTCGCCGACGGTTGCGTGGTAGCCGCGGGAGGGTTCGAACGGCAGACCGCCTGCCGCCCGCCAGCCCGGAGCCGAGTCCTGTTCGTGCACCCCGGCGGCGCGTGCGCCGCGCAGCACCGCGCGGTCGGTCTGCATGGACAACTCTTCCGGGTCGTCGGCGGTGGGGGTGGCGCGTAAGGCCGCCGCGAGGGCACGCCGCAGCCGGTCGTCGAGTTGTTCCGTCGAGGCGTACCCGTCCGCGTCGCCGACGCCGGCGAGCAGCAGATGTCCCTCGGTGAGGGTGCCGGTCTTGTCGAAGCAGAGCACGTCGACCCGACCCAGCGCCTCGATGGTGCGCGGGTTGCGGACCAGCGCGCCGTGCCCGGCGAGGCGTCGTGCGGCGGCCAGCTGGGCCGCGCTGACCAGGAACGGCAGTCCTTCGGGCACCGAGGCCACGGCCAGGTTCGCGGCGGTCGCGGCGGTCTGACCCAGGGGTACGCCGCGCAGCAGCCCGGCACCGACCACCGCCACCGCCGAACCGGCGGCCAGGGGGATCGCGGCACGTGTCAGGTTGCCCAGCCGGGCTTCGACCCCGCTGGCCGGTGGTGCCTGCAGGGCCAGGGCGAGGCTGCGGCCGGCTTCGGTGTCGGCGCCGGTGGCCACCACCACGGCGGTGCCCTGTCCGGCGGCGATCGTGGTGCCCTCGTAGAGCATCGATCGTCGTTCGGCGACGGCCGCGGCGACCACCGGCTGGTCGTTCTTGCTGACCGGCAGCGACTCGCCGGTCAGGGAGGACTCGTCGGCCTCCAGGCCGACGGAGTCCAGCACCCGGCAGTCGGCGGGCACGGCGTCGCCGGATTCGAGCACGATCACATCACCGGGTACGAGGTCGTCGGCGGGCACCATCCGTTCGGTGCCGGCTCGGCGGACCCGGGCGGTCACCGCTGAGCGGGACAGCAGTTGGGACAGGGCCTTCTCGGTGTTGCGCTGGTGCACGGCGCCGACGAGCGCGGAGCCGCCGACGACTCCACCGACCAGGGCCGCGTCGACAAGGGAACCGAAGCTGGCGGAGAGCGCCGCGCCGGTGACCAGGATCGGCGTGAGCGGGTTGACCAGTTCGTCGGCGAAGGCGCGGAGCAGCCCGCCGCGCCCGCCCGCCTCGCCGGGGCTGCTGGCCTGGCGGCGTTCGGCCTCGCTGTCGGTCAGCCCGTCGGGGCTGCTGCCGAGTTGTTGCAGGACGGTCGGCACCGGCATCAGGTGCCAGGCGGTGATGGCGGGGGCGGGGGTTTCGGCGTGCTCGGAGAGCCGGGTGGCCCGCCACACGCCGTGGCCGAAGGCCAGCGCCGCCGCGCCGTTGACCGCGGAGAGGGTACGGACGGGCAGGACGGCACGGTCGGCGGTGAGTGCGCTAAGTGCGCCGAGACCGGTACCGGCCAGGCCGACGCGCATGTTCTGCACGGTCATCCGGCGGGCCACCCCGGCCGCCTCGATGATCAGTGCGGCGATCCGCAGGTCGGTGCCGATGAGCAGGTGCGCACCCCACGGTGGCAGCGCCTCCGGCTCGGCGACGCCCAGGCCGCAGTCCGCAGCAGCGAGCGCCGCCCGGTCGCCGGATACGAGCATCACCATGGCGCCTTCGCGTTGCAGCACACGGATCGATGCGGCCAGCTGGTCCTCGCCGGGCAGCAGCGCGTCGGCGAAGGCGTGTCGCTGGGCGTCGCCGCCGGCCACGATGATCCGCAGTCCGGCCTGCCGGGCGACGGCCGGCAGGCTGTCGACGCCCGGTGCGGGTTCCGGATCGACCCGGAGCACGGCCGCCAGGGTGCCGCCCTGGGCGAGGCCGAGCAGGTTTCCGCCACGTTCGCGCAGCCGGCGGCTGTCGTCGGTGTCGCCGGGGTCGTGCACGTCGAGTTGGTCGAGGGGGCCGAGTTGCCAGCCGTCGCTTCGGCGTAGCTCGCCCGGAGCGTCCGGATCGAACAGGGCGAAGGCCCGCGCGGCCACCTGGGAGGTGTCGGCGCCGGGCAGCGGGGCCAGGTCGGCCAGTACGCCCCGGTCGGTGCCGAGCACCCGGGTGTCCAGCACCAGGGTGTCGATCCGGTCGAGTTCGCGGAGCACGCTTCGGTCCATGGCGATGACGCCGCGCTTGGCGAGGATCCAGCCGAGCTGGGCACCGTATCCTTCACGACCGCTGCCGGGTGCCTTCGGCAGCGCGGACAAGCCCAGCGCGGCGGCGCGTTTCGGGCCGATCACCGGTGCCGCCGCGGCGAAGGCCGCCACCCCGCCGCCGAGCATCCGGGTCTTGTACCTGTCGACGGTGCTGTCCGGCTTCGGGCAGGGCCGCTCACCGTCGGGCGTACGGGCGACGGCGCGTTCCGGTTCCCCGGTGAGTCGAGGTTCCGCCTTCTCCCAGGCGCGCAGTTGGGCCAGCCCTTCGCCCCACTGCACGATCCGCTGCGCCCCGTCGAGCACGATGCCCGTCCAGCCACCGGCGAGGCCCTGCACCACCGCCTCGGCGAGCGGGAACAGCAGGTCAGCGCGGGGGTCGCTGCGGATGCCGAGTCCGGCGAGGGCGTGCAGCCTGGGGTGCAGGTCGACGGCGCCGAGCAGGCCGGCGACCTCGGCGGGGATCGGCGTGATGGGCAGGATGCGGGTGGCCGCGGAGATGGTCAGACCGAGGGCGTCGGAGGCGAGCGCGCCGAGCGTACGGGCGGTTCGTGGCCCTTCCTCGGGTGGTTGCGGCGGGGGGATGTCCGGGTCGGGTTCGTGCGGGCAGGTGCGTTCGGTGCGGGCGATGGTGGCGATGAGTTCGCGGACCTTCGGTCCGGGTGTGTCGACGGCGACGATGACCCGGCCCGAGGGGGCGTTGACGCGGGCCCATTGCACGCCGGGCATCCGTTGCAGCGCCGTTTCGACCTGGCGGGCGAGGACGTCGCCGCCGTCCTGGCAGACGCCGTGCACCTCGATGTGGTGGCGTCCCGGCCGGGACCAGACCCGGCGGCTGCTGAGCCCGATCGTGCGGGCCAGCCGGGTGACGGCTGCGCCGGCGTCGCGGGCGACATCGTTCACCAGCGGCACGTCGACAGGTGGCCGGAGGCGGCGGACGAGGCCGCCGAGGGACGTCATCGACGGGTGGCACGGATCGGGTGCCTGGTCAGCTTCCCGCTGCTTCTGCCGTACCGCATCTCGCCTCCTACCGGTCGTGCCCGGCGGCCTGGCTTCCCGGCGGGGCGTCCGTTATGCCCGTCCGGGTGGGGGAAGTTTTCCCGTTCGGGTGGGCCTGAGCCGGTTCGGTGGGTGGAATGCCGGATGACGGCGGGGTGTGGGGAGGATCGGGATGAGTGCGGGCCGGTCGTGTCCGGCGGTGATCGGCTGCCGATGGCTTTCCTGACGCTGCTGCCGCTGGCGGTGGTCATGGTCGCCGGCACCCAGTTGGTGGCGGCGGTCTTCTTCGCCTCCTCCGACCGGCCGCAGGCCGTGTCGCTGGGCTACCTGGCGGGTGCGGCGATCGTGGTGGGTGGCGGTACGACGTTGGCCTGGTCGGCGCTGCGGCTGTTCCGGATCCGGTTGTCGACCGGCAGTGAACGTGGCGCCGTGGAGCGGAACATCGACTGGCTCGTCCTCGGGCTGCTGGTGGTGCTGGCGGTCGTGGTCTACCTACTTCGCCACCATGGACCGCCCGGCTGGATGGGTCGGCTCCAACACGCCAGCCCCGGGTACGCGTTCCGGGTCGGCGTGCTGCTCTTCCTGGCGAATCCGACCGACGGCCTGACGATGATCGCGGTCGGGGCCGCCGCGGCACGACGTGATGAGGCCTGGTGGCATCTGCTGCCGTTCGTGCTGCTCACCTTGACCCTGCTGGCCCTGCCGTTGCTGGCTCTGCTGCTGCTCGGGCACCGGGCCGAGGTGGTGCTGCCCAGGATCAGGAAGTGGGCGGACACCCACTCGTGGATCGTCAGCGAGGCGGTGATCGCGATCTTCTTCGCGATCACCGTTGTCGACCTGGTGCGGTGAGTCGGACGTTCACCCGAATGAGGGACGGTGCCGGAGACGACACGTGTCGCCGTACGCCCGCCCTAGGGTCGAATCATGCTCACGTTCGTCACCACAAGCATCCTGTACGTCTGCGGGTTCATCTTCCTGTACGGGGTGATCCGGCTCGCCGTCCGGCATGCCCTTGAGGACGTCGAGATGCGGCGCGTGCAGGCCCAACGGGCGGAGGAGATGGCCGCGGCCCGGGACCGGGCGCTGCTTCAGAAGCACGGCTTCCTCAGCAACAACGGCTGACGGCTCGGCCGCGGTCCGGCTCGGGTGATTCGGTCGGCTGCCTGCGGTGTGACCTGCGGCGGATGCGACGATCTCAGCTGTGATGGGAACGTTGAAGACCGAGCCTGCCCGTACCCGCCCCGACCTGCTTGCCGCGCCGGTGGCCGCCGCGCTCGCCGCCTGGCCGACCGACGCCTCGGTGGAGGTCGACTCGGTGCTTGTCGCGCCGATCGATGCCGACCTCGCCGACACCGCCGAGTTCTGCGCCGCGTACGAGGTGGGGCTGGACGAGTCGGCGAACTGCGTGGTGGTCGCCGGCAAGCGTGAGGGCGTGATCCGCTACGCGGCCTGCCTGGTGCTCGCCACCACCCGGGCCGACGTCAACGGGGTGGCCCGGCGGGCCCTGGACGTCCGCAAGGCCAGCTTCGCGCCGATGACCGACGCGGTCGAGTTGACCGGCATGGAGTACGGCGGGATCACCCCGATCGGTCTGCCGGCGCAGTGGCCGATCCTGATCGACGCGCGCGTGGTCGCCACCCCGTACGTCATAGTCGGATCGGGCGTACGGCACAGCAAGATCGCGCTGCCCGGGGCGGCGTTGGCCGCCCTGCCGAACGCGCGGGTGGTGGAGGACCTGGCCAAGCCGGCCTAGCTGCTGATCGCCGTCGATGTTGTTGCACGTGAAACATCGCCGACGGCTCAGCCGTCGGCGGCCTCGCGTCGCTCCACCTCGGCGAGGGCGGCCAGCAGCGTGGCCGGCTCCTGAGCGCCCGCGACCACGTACTTGCCGGCGAGCACGAAGGTGGGCACGCTTGTCACCCCGATCTGGTGGGCGGCGGCCAGTTCGTCGGTGAGTTCGGCGACTCCCGCCTCGGAGTCGAGGAACCGGCGGGCCTCGGCGCCGTCCAGGCCGACCTCGGCGGCGACGGCGGCGAGCACCTCCGCGGAACCGATGTCGACGCCGTCGGTGAAGTGGGCGCGGTGCAGCGCCTCGACCATCTCAGCGCCGTGACCCCGCTCGTCGGCCCAGCCGATCAGCCGGTGCGCGTCGAAGGTGTTTGCCGCGATCGCCCGCTCGAAGTGGAAATCCAGCCCGATGGTTGCACCGATCTCGGTGACCTGGGAGACCATCGGACCGACGCGATTCGGCCCGCCGAACTTCTCGGCCAGCGCCGTCAACAGCGGCCGGGGCTCGGTCACCGGCGTCGGGTCGAGCTGGAAGGGGCGCTGCCGGACGGTGACCTTGCCGTCGTACGAGGCCAGGGCCAGGTCGAGTCGCCGCCGGCCGATCCAGCACCAGGGGCAGACCACGTCGGCGTAGATGTCGATCTCCATAACCGGCGTCAACTCGCCGACCCGGCGATCTGTTCCCGCACCTGCCGCTTGAGCCGACCCAGGATGGCGGTGCCGCCACGCACCCGCAGCGGACTGATCGCCTGCGCGAGACCCATCCGCTGATACAGGTCGTCCGGCACGGCGAGCACCTGCTCAGGGCTGGCCCCGGCCAGCCCTTCGGCGAGGATGCCGGCGAACGCCCGCGTGGTCGGCGCCTCCGGCGGGCAGTCGAACAGGGTGCGCACCGTGCCCTCGGGCGTCACCTCGGCGCGCAGGAAGAACGACGTCTGGCACTCCGGCACCTGCTCCATGCCCTCGTGGCCCTCCTGCCCGGCGGGCAGCGGCGGCACCGCGTCGGAGTACTCCAGCAGCATCTCCAACACCACGTCACGCGGGGCGGCGGCGAACTCGTCCACGATCTCGGCCAGCTTGCTCGGCATCTCGGGCATCCCGCCAGGCTACCGGCGTGCCACCCTCACAGCGTCGGGGCTTGCTCGCTGATCTGCCCGAGGGCGGACTGCGGGTCGAACTGCACGGCCAGGTCACCGAGGGAGACGATGCCGACCAGCTTGCGTTCGGCGTCGCAGACCAGCACCCGGCGTACGCCCCGTTCGCGCATCAGCGCCGCCGCGTCACCGGGGGAGCAGTTCTGCTCGATCATCACCACCTCGCGGGTGGTGATCGAGCCGATCGTCGTACTGGTGGGGTCGCTGTTGGCGGCGACCGCCCGGACCACGATGTCGCGGTCGGTGAGCAGACCGGCGAGGGTGGCGCCTTCGGTGACGACGACGTCACCGATGTCGGCCTCCTTCATCACCCGGGCCGCCTCGTCGAGGGTGGTCTCCGCCGGCAGGTAGATGACCTGTCGGGTCATCACGTCGGCGACGCGGTAGTCGGACATGAGAGCCTCCATGCAACGTTTTCGGCCGATCGGAATGCGGTACCCCGTTCTCCGGCGACTACACCCCATTCGGCGCAAGGCTCACCGCTGCGTCGCAGGCGTCAGCTGGGCGAGCAGGTCAGGCACCGGCAGTTCGACGCGCTCGCCGGTGGCCCGATCACGCAGTTCGACGTACCCGTCGGCGAGACGGCGGCCGACCACGACGGTGCGCGGGATGCCGATCAGCTCGGCGTCGGTGAACTTCACCCCGGCCGAGACGCCGACCCGGTCGTCCACGAGCACCCGCAGGCCGGCCGCGGACAGCTGCGCGCCGAGGTCCACGGCCGCGTCGAGCTGCGGGCCCTTGCCCGCAGCCACCAGGTGTACGTCGCACGGCGCGACAGACGTCGGCCAGACCAGTCCCCGCTCGTCGTGGTGCTGTTCGGCGATGGCCGCCACCGCCCGGGACACCCCGATGCCGTAGCAGCCCATGGTGAGTCGCACCGGCTTGCCCTGCGGGCCGAGCACGTCGACGGCGAAGGCATCGGTGTAGCGGCGGCCGAGTTGGAAGATGTGCCCGATCTCGATGCCCCGGCGCATCGTCAGCCGGCCCTGCGCACAGGCCGGGCAGGGGTCGCCGGGACGCACCTCGGCGGCCTCGACCGTGCCGTCGGGGGTGAAGTCCCGACCGCACACCACGTTCGTGGCGTGCCGGCCCGGTTCGTTGGCACCGGTCAGCCAGGCCGTCCCCGCCACGACCCGGGGATCGACCAGGTAACGGAGACCGAGCTTGTCGAGCACCTGCGGCCCGATGTAGCCGCGGACAAGTTCCGGATGGGCGTCCCAGCCGTCGAAGATGTCCACGGTGGCCGGTGACAGCGCGGCGGCCAGCCGCTTCAGGTCCACCTCCCGGTCGCCGGGCACCCCGACGACAAGCAGTTCGGTCTCCTCGACACCCGGGCGGCGTACGGTCAGCACCACGTTCTTCAGGGTGTCGGCGGCCGTCCAGTCGGTCCGACCGGCGAGCGCCCGCTCGTTGGCCAGAGCGACCAGACTGGCGATCGTCGGCGTCTCCGGGGTGTCGTGCACCTCGACGGCCGGTTGCCGAAGCGGATCGCCGGCCGGTGGCACGGGCGTGGTGACCGCCTCGGTGTTGGCCGCATGGTCACAGTCGGTGCAGCCGACGTAGGTGTCCTCCCCGACCGCTGCGGTGGCCAGGAACTCCTCCGACGCGGAACCGCCCATCGCCCCCGACACGGCGTGCACCACGGTGTAGTCCAGGCCGAGTCGGTCGAAGATCTTCTGGTACGCCGCGCGGTGCCGGCCGTACGCCGCCCGCAGGCCCTCGTCGTCCAGGTCGAAGGAGTACGCGTCCTTCATCAGGAACTCGCGCCCACGCAGCAGACCGGCGCGGGGACGGGCCTCGTCGCGGAACTTGGTCTGGATCTGGAACAGCGTCACCGGAAGATCCCGGTACGAGGTGAACAGGTCCTTCACCAGCAACGCGGCCATCTCCTCGTGGGTCGGCGCGAGCAGGTGCTCGGCACCGCGCCGGTCGGCCAGGGTGAAGATGTCGTCGCCGTACTCCGTCCACCGCCCGCTGGTGCGGTACGGCTCGGCCGGCAGCAGCGCCGGGAAGTGCACCTCCTGGCCACCGATCTCGGCCATCTCGGCCCGCACGATCTCGCTGACCCGGTCCAGGACCAGCTTGCCCAGTGGCAGCCAGGTGTAGCCGCCCGGCGCGGCCCGCCGCAGGTAGCCGGCGCGCAGCAGCAGCCGATGACTCGGCACCTCCGCGTCGGCCGGGTCGTCGCGCAGGGTCCGGAGCAGCGTGGTGGACATCCGCAACAGCATTGCCGCAGGGTACGACCGCAGGGCCGGTGTCGGCGAACGCATTGCGCATCAGCGGTCGTTCGGTGGCTCGCTCAACCCGGCCCGGTGCGCGATCACCGCCAGCGCCGTACGGTCCCGGGCGTTCAGCTTGGCCAGCAGTCGACTCACGTAGGTGCGCGCGGTCGCGGGACTGATGAACAGCGCCCGGCCGATCTCGTCGTTCGTCTCGCCCAACCCGACCCGGGCCAGCACGGCCCGCTCCCGCTCGGTCAGTACGGCCAGCCGGGGATCGGGACGGGCCGGGCGGGGTGCGGCGGCGAGCCGTTCCATCACCCGGCGGGTGACCGTGGGCGACAACAGGTTCCCGCCCGCCGCCGTGGTCAGCACCGCCCGGCGCAACTCATCCGAGGGGGTGTCCTTCAGCAGGTAGCCGGCGGCGCCGAGGCTCACCGCCTCGATGATGTCCTCGTCGTCGTCGAATGTGGTGAGGATCAGCACCCGGGTCGCGGCCAGCCCGGCGTCGGCCCGGATCGCGGCGGTCGCGGCCAGGCCGTCCAGCACCGGCATCCGGATGTCCATGAGTACGACATCCGGCCGAAGCTGGCGGGCGAGCCGGAGCCCGGACCGCCCGTCGGCAGCCTCCCCGACCACGTCGATCTGCGGATCGGCCGACAGCAGGGTACGGATGCCGGCCCGGACGAGATCCTGGTCGTCGACGATCAGCACGCTGGTCATGCCGGCCCGACCAGCGGAAGTTCGGCGTGAACGGCGAAACCGCCCGGCACCGGGTTGGCGGTGAGTCGACCGCCCAGGCTCTCGGCCCGCTCCCGCATCCCGGCGATGCCGTGCCCGATGCCTGGCTGTCCGGTGCCTGCCTTCGGTGCTTCCGCGTCGGTGCCGCTGTCGATGACCGACAGGATCAGACGGTCCTCGTCCTGGCGTACCCGGATCTCGACCCGGCTGCCGGCGGAGTGCCGTACCACGTTGGTGATCGCCTCCTGCACGATCCGGAACGCGGCGGCCTCGACCGGACCGGGGACGGGCGTGTCGAGGTCGACCCGGACGTCGACGTCGAAGCCGGCGGCGCCGGCCGCCTGGGTGACCGCGTCGAGGTTGGCCAGCGAGACGACCGTGCGAGGCCGGTCGTCCGGCGAGCGCAGCAGCGTCACCGTACGCCGCAGGTCGACCATGCTGCGGCCGGCCGCCGACCGGATCAACTCCAGCGCCGAGCGGGCGGCATCCTCGTCGCGGCCCAACGCCTCCCGTGCGACGTCGGCGTGCAGGGCGATCACCGACACGGTGTGCCCGAGAGAGTCGTGCAGGTCCCGGGCGACGGCCATCCGTTCGTGCTGAATGCGGGTCTGCGCCTCCTGTTGGTAACGCGCGGCGGTCAGTTCGGCGATCCGACGGGCGTCCGCCTGCGCCGCCCGCCGGGACCGCACGCTGTCGCCGAGAGCGATCGCCGCCCCCATCAACAGGACGTGCCCGGCCAACTCGTAGCCGACCACGAAGGCGAAGTCCTGCCCTTCGGCGAGCCGGAAGACCACCGAGACCACGGTGACCACCACGGCGGCGCTGACGGCGGCGGCGAGCCGCCCGTACTCGGCGGCGGAGAAGAGGGCGGCGGCGACCGGCACGGCCAACCCGATCGCCGGGTAGCCGACGGCGTAGTAGGCGAACAGGCCCAGCACCGTCACGGCGAGCACCAGCACCGGGTAGCGGCGACGGGCCAGCATCAGCGCCCCGAGACCGAAGGCCCACAGGTACGCGACCCGCTCCGGCCCGTGCCGGCCACCCTCGTTGGCGCTGATCACGATCGAGACGATGGCGGTGACACCCACCCCGAGCAGCACGTCGACGACCCAGGGGCGGAACGCCTGCTCCCTCGCAAGACCGGCCACGAACTCAGCGTACGGCGCTGAGCAGGCACGTTGGGGTCGTCAGAAGGCGACCCGAACAGTCGCCCACCGACGTACCCACCCCACCCCCACCCCCGCCACGCTTGAAAGGAAGGGCACCTTGTTAACGCCTCGTGTAGAGGAAGGGCCCCCTATTAACAACGCGAGGGAGTTGCCGCCATGAGCACCGCACAGCCTGTTCCGCAGCGTCGGACGGCACTCGGGCTTCCGTGGCCCGCCCTGCTCGGGCTCGCGCTGCTCGGGCTGCCTCGGGTGGCGCTGCACGATCTGGGGTTGGTGCACGAGGGCACCTTCGTCAACTTGCTGCTGGTGGTCGTACCGCCGATGGTCTGGATTGTGACCGCGGTGGTGCGGCGGGTGCCCAACCCCTTCCTCACCCTGCTCGTCCTCGGCCTGATCTACGGCGTGCTGTTGGCACTGACCCACCAGGTGCTCTGGGACGCTGCGTTCGACACGCCGCCGACTCTCGGCGGCAATCTCAGCGATCTCGCCCCCGGCACGCAGGAAGTCATCATCCGGGTCTTCGCGACCATCAGCAGCGTCTTCACCGGCGTCCTGGTCGGCGCGGTGAGCGGCCTGATCGCCTGGCCCCTGGCCCGCCGCGGGCAGTGATCGCCAGACGTCGTCACCCGGTGGTCCCTGGTCGGAGCCACCGGGTGACAACGTGATGCTGCGTCGCTACGCATGCGGCAGTCGGGTGCGGCGTCGCTATGCGTGCGGCAGTCGGGTGCGGCGTCGGGCCAGGAGCAGCAGGATGCCGCCAACCGCCAGCATGGCGAGACCGGCGCCGGTGATCAGCCCGGCCCGCGGACCGGTGACCGGCAGACCACCTCCACCCCCGCCATCGTCCTTGGGGAATGCGGCGACCACGACGGCGAAACCGTCCTGGTTGTCGCTGACATCCACATCGGCTGCCGGTACGGCAACGGCGTTCGCCGGCAGTCGGGTCCGCTTGGCAGCGGAGCGGGCGTCCGCCCGCTCGGTCAAACCCTCGACCTGGACCAGGCCATCTTTCAACGTGACAGGTGCCCTGGTGTCGGCCGGCACCTCAATCACCATGGTCAACTCGACAGCTGAGTAGCGTTGCTCATTGTGGTTCTCCTCCTCCGGGGGTACGAGCGCGAGCCTGTCGTAGGTGCAGACCGCCGTCCGTCCGTCGCTGTCGATCACACACGATTCGTCCTGGTAGATGAACGTAACGCCCTTGGGCAGGCGGATCGTGACCTTGAGGCCGCTGACCGCCTTCCGGCCGTGGTTGGCGACCAGGTACTGCAACCCGCCCGCCTCTCCCGGGTTCAACGGCCCATGAGGATCGGGTCCGATCGGGCCTGCATGGATGGGCACCGACTGGTCCACGTCCCACGCGATCACCGACAGGTCGGCTTCGGGGCTGTCGACCACGTTGAATGTGAACCGCTTGCTGATTTCGGCAGGGTTGTTCTCAGTCCAGGACATGCCGGCCGAGACACCGAACTCTCCTTCGAAGGGCTCCTTGGTATTTGTGCTGACGGTGATGAGGAGCGGAATCTCCACGGTTCCGCCGGGGGCCGGAACGAAGTGGGGGTATTCGCCCAAATAGATATGGCACCCCCAAGCTCCCCAGTCACCGTCGCATTCGCCGGTTCCACCCGCCCACTCCACGGTGGCCATGAGGCCTCTCACGTCGGGGAAGTACCACTCTGGCCCGAAGCCGCCGACAGAGAAGGAGATCACATTCGGTGCTTCATCGGTCAGGTTGGTCATCCTGAGGGAGATCTTCTTTTTCAAGGTTCCCAGCGAGACCGTCGTGCTGGACAGATCGAAGGTGAATTTCGCGTCTGGCTCGACCGCCGAGGCGGGACTCGCGGGAACAGCCAGCCCGGTAAGGAGGAGCAGTGTGGCGGCAGCTGCTCGCAACAGCCATCGACGACGATCAGAGGCCACAGCAGGACCCTTCGGGTAGCGGACAGCGTGGCTGGAGACACTATTCGTGCTGGATTCGCGGCGCTATCCCTCGATCATGCAGAGCGCGCGACACGGAAACCGACATCGTCGACCGTAAACGTCGGATGGCTGCGACGGCGTACCGAGGCGCGGCAGCTCCACTGCTCGTCGAACCAACCGCCGCCACGCAGCACCCGGTAGCTGCCGTACACCTCGGCGTCGTAGACGTCCCAGCACCAGTTCCACACGTTGCCCAACATGTCGTACAGGCCCCAGGCGTTGGGCTGCTTGCCACCAACCTCGTGGACCCGCTCGGCGGAGTTGCCGCGATACCAGGCGATCTCGTCCAACGGCCCGTAACGAGGGCCGGTCGTGCCGGCGCGGCAGGCGTACTCCCACTCGGCCTCGGTCGGCAGCCGGTACCCGTCGGCGTCGACGTTCCAGTCGACCTGGTCGCCGTCGAGCCGGTACGCCGGTGTCAGGCCCTCCCGCTGGGACAGCGCGTTGCAGAAACGGACCGAATCCCACCAGGAGACGCTCTCGACGGGAAGCCGATCGCCGGTTGCCGCGCTGGGGCGCTCGCCGGTGACCTGCGCGTACTGCTCCTGGGTGACGGGGATCGCAGCGATGTCGTACGGCTGGAGTCGTACCGACCAACGCCGCTCGGTACGCCGGTCTGACAGCGTCACCTGCCCGGCCGCGATGGAGATCATGGCAAGCTCCGCCGTCACGAACAGCGAGCGTACTCGAATTGGGCAGCCGATGACCTCCGCCACGATCCGGCCTCAGGGGCAGCCGGGGACGCCTGCCTGATGCCAGACTCTCCGACGTTAAGCAGGGGCCCTTCCTATACCGCAGGCGTTAACAAGGGGCCCTTCCTTACTCCGCCAAAGGAGCAGCAGTGGTGCGCTGGCGTAGTTACGTCGCGGTCGGGGACAGCTTCACCGAAGGTCTGGACGATCCGTATCCGGACGGCAGCTTCCGGGGCTGGGCTGATCTGGTCGCCACCCGGCTCGCCGCCGAAGCCGGCCCCGATTTCCAGTACGCCAACCTCGCCATCCGGGGGCGGACGTTCGCGAGCGTGGTTGCCGAGCAGGTGCCCATGGCGTTGGCGATGAAGCCCGACCTGATCAGCTTCGCCGCCGGGGGCAACGACGTGTTGCGTCGTACCTTCGACCCGGATGCCCTGGCCGACCGCTTCGACAAGGTGGTGGGTCGGCTGCGCGCGGACGGGGCCGACGTGGTGCTGTTCCGGTTCGCCGACGTGACGCCCCGGCTGCCCGGAAAGGGACTCATCGGGCCCCGGCTCGCCGTGGTCAACCGTGCGGTCGGCGAGACCGCCGAGCGGCACGGCGCGATAGTGGTCGACCTGTACGCCGACGACACCTACCTGAACCCGACGCTGTGGAGCACCGACCGGCTGCACCTGTCTCCGGCCGGTCACCGCCGGGCCGCCGGCCAGGTGCTCGCCGCCCTCGGCGTCGGCTGCGACGAACAGTGGCTGCTCGTACCGCCGCACCCCGAACCGACACCCTGGTTGTCCGCCCGCGCGGCCGACCTGCGCTGGGCCGGACAGTACCTGGCCCCCTGGATCAAGCGCCGGATCACCGGCCGCTCGTCCGGCGACACCCTGACCGCCAAACGCCCCCTACTCGGCACCCTTCCGCCGCAGCCACCCCGCTGACCAGGAAGCCGTCAGCACGACGACCTCCTGGTCAGGCGGGGACGCCACGGCCGCTAGGCGTGCGGCAGGCGGTGCCGACGTCGGGCGAGCAGCAGCATGAGGCTGCCGCCCGCGAGCAGGACGAGACCGGTTCCGGCGATCAGCGTGGTCTGCGACCCGGTGATCGGCAAGCTGCCGCCGCCACCGCTGCCGCCGTCGTCGTCCCCGCCGCTGCGGGGCGCGGCGACCACGACGGAGAAGCCGTCCTGGTTGTCGCTGGCATCCACGTCCGCCGCCGGTACGGCGACGGCGTTCGCCGGCAGCTTGGTACGCACCAGGTCGGACTTGGCGACGACCTCCTCGGTCAGACCCTCGACCTGCACGGTCCCGCCCTGCAACGTGACGGGCGCCTTGGTGTCGGCCGGCACGGTCAGCAGGTTGTGCAACTCGACGGCGGAGTGGACGTCGTCCCTGGGGTCGGTGTCCTCAGCGGCCGGGACGAGCGCGAGCGTGTCGTAGGTGCAGACCGCCGACCTCTTGTCGTCGTCGATCGCGCACTCCTCGGGCGGCGCGGTGAAGGCGACGCCCTCGGGCAGGCCCAGGGTGACCTTGACCCCGCTGACCGCCTTCCGGCCCTGGTTGACGATCTGGTAGCGCACGGCGGCCGTCTCGCCCGGGTTCAGCGGCCCGGTCGCTTCGAGCTTGCCGTCCGCATCGACGCGCACCGACTGCTTCACGTCCGGTGCGAGCACCGACAGGTCAGCCTCGGCATCGTCGACGATCGTCAGCGGGAAGGTCTTCTCGACGTCGGGTGACCGCTCGTCCGCCCAGTACGCGTGCACGGTGACCACGAAGCTGCCTTCGTACGGCTCGTCCTTCACGCGGACACGGATGTCGAGCGGGATCTCCGTCGTCTCGCCGGGCCCCGGTATCAACCCTTTATGCGCAGGGGCGGCGATGTAGCAGTAGAACTGTTCGGGCTCGCCGTCGCACTCACCGGTGTCGACGCGCGGGTCGGGCCACTGGACGGCGGCCTTCTCCCAGGAGTCCGAATCGGTGGGGCGGACGTTGAACTGCCACGCGGTCGGGGTCTCGTCAGTCGTCAGGTTGGTGAATCTCAGATGGATTCTCTTCGTTTCGACCCCCAGCGGAGCCGTCGTACTGGTCAGATCGAAGTCGAACTTCGGCTCCGGGTCCACCGCAGCGGCGGGACCGGCGGGGAGAGCCGTACCGGCAAGGACGAGCAACGTGGCGGCCACCGTTCGTGACAGCCAGCGACGACCAATAGCCACAGCAGAACCTTCCAGGTGATCGGCCAGTGTTTGTTGTCGACGATATTCGCGGTGGCCTCGTCGCGCTGTCCCGTCAGTGGAGCGCGCCACCCGACAGCCCTGGACTGGGTACCTTGGGGATCATGCCTGTGCCGAGTGATCCCGATCCCCGACTCCAGTCCTACGCCGACCCGCAGCGGCTGGTCACCACCGAGTGGCTGGCCGAGCACCTGCACGACGAGGGCCTGGTCGTCGTCGAATCGGACGAGGACGTGCTGCTCTACGACACCGGGCACATTCCCGGTGCGGTGAAGGTCGACTGGCACCTGGAGTTGAACGACCAGGTGACCCGCGACTATCTGGACGCCGAACGGTTCGCCGAACTCTGCGCCGCCAAGGGCATCGGCCGGGACGACACTGTCGTCTTCTACGGCGACAACTTCAACTGGTGGGCCGCGTACGCCCTCTGGGTTTTCACGCTTTTCGGTCACCCGGACGTGCGTCTGCTCGACGGCGGGCGGCAGAAGTGGATCGCCGAGGGCCGGGAGTTGACCCGCGACAGGACCAACCGGCCGCGGGCGCAGTACCCGGTGCCGCAGCGCGACGATGCGCCGGTGCGGGCGTTCCGCGAGGAGGTGGCGGCGCACGTCGCGGCGGGCCGCCCGCTTGTCGACGTGCGTTCGCCGGGTGAGTACACCGGCGACATGCTGCACATGCCGGACTACCCGCAGGAGGGTGCGTTGCGCGGTGGGCACATCCCGGGTGCGGTGAGCAAGCCGTGGAAGTCCGCCGCCAACGACGACGGGACCTTCAAGTCGGCCGAGGAACTGCGCGCCATCTACGCCGACCAGCTCGGGCTGAGCCCCGACGACGACGTGATCGCGTACTGCCGGATCGGGGAGCGGTCCAGCCACACCTGGTTCGTGCTGCGCCACCTGCTCGGCTACCCGCAGGTCCGCAACTACGACGGCTCCTGGACCGAATGGGGCAACCTGGTTCGCGCTCCCGTCGTGAAGGGCCCGAACCCGACCTGATCGGGCTGAGTCGATCATGAAGTTGCCCGCACCCGGCAACTTCATGATGGATCGTCCTGTCGCGCTGTCCGGTAGCTGGATGGTGAAGGCCAGCCGTGACCGGCGGGGGTGGATTTGTCCTCTGGGCTGGGGCGGCGTGCCGTCCTGCGAGGGTTTTCCGCAGCGCCGCGGGGCCGCCGTTCCCGGCAGGCGGACTGGCGGGTAACCAAGCGTGCCCCCCGTCATCGGCCTGGGTCTACGCTTGCCCGGTGACGGTGGAGCAGCGGGCCCGCGGCGCGAACAGCGGGGCCACGGGGGCGGGGCGGCGCCGGTCCCGCAAGGACGAGATCCTGGAGATCGCGGTGGGGCTGTTCGCCTCGCGCGGCTACCACGGTGTGTCGATGGACGACATCGGCGCGGCGGCCGGGGTGACCGGCCCGGCGCTCTACCACCACTTCGCCGGCAAGGAGGCGATGCTGGTCGCCGCGCTGGTGCCGGTGAGCGAAGGGCTGCTCGACGGCGGTCGGCAGCGCGCGGCCGCCCACCCCGGTGATCCCCGCGCCGTGCTGGAGTCGTTGATCGATTTTCACGTCGACTTCGCACTTGCCAATCCCGCCGTCATCGCGTTGCACCTGCACGAGCTGGACCGGCTGCCCGAGGAGCCCCGACGGCGCATCCGGCGTCTTCAGCGGCTCTACGTGGAGGAGTGGGTCACCGTGCTGACCGCACTGCATGCCGGGCTGCCCGACGGTGAGGCGCGGGTGCTGGCCCACGCCGCGTTCGGCCTGATGAACTCGACCCCGTTCCTCGGTGGCGAGGTCGATCGCCGCCGTCGGGCCGAGTTGCTGCGCGCCGCCACCCTCGCCGCGCTTCTCGCCCCCACCGGCCCCGCCTGAGCCGGCCGCGCCCTCAACCGGCTTCACCTGAGCCCGACACGCCTGTCCACCTGCGCCGACACGCGGGTTGAGCAGTGCTGGCGTGGGCGGTGAGTGACTCGCTTCCTTGCTCCATGGCGGCACGCCTGCCTAGCATGCTGTCCCACCATCTGGACGCTCGGAGGACGCATGATCGAGTCGTTGCTGGTCGCCAACCGGGGCGAGATCGCCCGCCGGATCATCCGTACCGCGCGGCGGCTCGGCGTACGCGCGATCGCGGTGCACTCGGAGGTCGACGCCGATCTGCCGTTCGTGCGCGAGGCCGATGAGGCGGTCTGCGTCGGTCCGGCCAACCCGGCACAGAGCTACCGCAACACCGAGGCGATCCTCGCCGCCGCCGCGTCGACCGGTGCACAGGCCATCCACCCCGGCTACGGCTTCCTGTCGGAGAACGCCGACTTCGCCCGTACCGTCGAGGCCAGCGGCCTGATCTGGGTCGGACCCGGCGCGGACGCGATCAGCGCGATGGGCGACAAGATCAATGCGCGGAACCTGATGGCCGCCGCCGGTGTTCCGGTGGCGCCCGGGACCACCGAGCCGGCGGCCGACCTGACGGCGGCGCTGGCCGCGGCGGGCGAGATCGGCTACCCGGTCATGGTGAAGGCAGCCGCGGGCGGTGGCGGCATGGGCATGGGGGTGGCCGCCGACGAGGACGCGCTGCGCACCGAGTACGACAAGGTGCGCGCGTTCGCGGAGCGGATGTTCGGCGACGGTTCGGTGTTGATCGAGCGCTACTTCCCCCGGGTACGGCACGTCGAGGTGCAGATCCTCGGCCTGGCCGACGGTCGGGTGGTCGCCCTCGGTGAGCGGGAGTGCTCGGTGCAGCGCCGCAACCAGAAGCTGGTCGAGGAGTCGCCCTCCCCGGCGGTCTCCCCGGAGCTGCGGGAACGCCTGCTTGCGGCGGCGGTACGGGCCGGCGAGGCGGTCGACTATCGCAACGCGGGAACTGTGGAATGTCTGCTGGTCCCGGGCACCGACGAGTTCTTCTTCCTGGAGATGAACACCCGCCTCCAGGTGGAGCACCCGGTCACCGAGCTGGTCTACGGCCTGGACCTGGTCGAGGAGCAACTGCGGGTGGCCGCAGGCCTGGCCCCCACCTTCGACCCGGACGCGCTCAGCCCGCGCGGCCACGCCATCGAGCTGCGGATCAACGCCGAGGACCCGAAGCGGTTCCTGCCCGGCCCCGGCGTGATCAAGACCTGGGTGGAGCCCACCGGCGAGGGCGTACGCGTCGACTCCGGCTACGTCGAGGGAAACACCGTGACCCCGTTCTACGACAGCCTGATGGCCAAGCTCGTCGTCTACGCCGACACCCGCCCCGAAGCGATCGCCCGCGCCCGCACCGCCGTGGCCGACTTCGCCCTGGCCGGCCCCAAGAACAACCTCCCCTTCTTCACCGAACTCCTGGACAACACCGAGTTCACCTCCGGCACCTACGACACCACCCTGATAACCCGCATGCGCTGACCCTGCTCACCCGCCGTCCGCCGGACCCGCAACCGTTGATCAAGAGGTTTGCGTCGGATCCGGGTGGATTCCAGACGCAAACTTCTTGATCAACGGGGCAGGTGGGTGGGGTGCCATGCTGGGAAGGAAGAGGAGATTCGGGTGGGCAGTGAGGTGGTTGAGATGAGGGAACTGCCGGGGGTCGTGTCCATCCGGGAGGTTGGGCCGCGCGACGGGCTGCAGAACGAGGAGCCGATCCCGACCGAGGCGAAGGTGCGGCTGCTCGACGCGCTGTCCCGCACCGGCGTACGGCGGATCGAGGCGGTGTCGTTCGTGCATCCCAAGGCGATTCCGCAGATGGCCGACGCCGACGAGGTGTGGCAGCGGGCCACGAAGGTCGACGGAGTCCGCTACTCGGCGCTGGTGCCGAACACGCGAGGCGCGCAGCGGGCCCTGGCCGCCGGGTTCACCGAGATCGAGGTGGTCGTCTCCGCCAGCGACACGCACAACCGGCGCAACGTCAATCGATCCACCGCCGAGTCGCTCGACGACATCGCCGAACTGATCGACCTGCTGCACGGTGCCAGCGCGCAGGCTGAGGTGATCATCGCGACCAGCTTCGGCTGCCCGTACGAGGGGGACATCGATCCGGCCCGGGTCGCGGACATCGTGGACCGGGTGGTCGCCGACGGCGCCGACCGCGTGGCCTTCGGCGACACCACTGGCATGGGTACGCCCCGACGGGTCCGTGACCTGCTCACCGCCGTACGCGACCGCAACGCGGACATCCCGGTGCTGCTGCACTTCCACAACACCCGGGGCACCGCCCTGGCCAACCTGTTGACCGCGTTGGAGTTCGGGGTGACCGAGTTCGACGCCAGCGTCGGCGGTCTCGGCGGCTGCCCGTACGCGCCGGGTGCCAGCGGAAACCTGGCCACCGAGGAGGCGGTGCACATGCTGCACGACATGGGCATCGACACCGGCATCGACCTCGATGCCCTGATCGGCGCCGCCAGACTCGCCGAAGACCTGACCGCCCGCCCCCTCCCCTCCGGCATCCTCCGCGCCGGCCCCCGCACCGCCCTAACCCCCCACCCCTAAAACCCCACCCCCACCCCCTGCCCCACCCACCCGCCCCCGCGATCTTGCAGTTTTCGTCGGTGTATATCGCCTTGAAAGGTGCATATCGGCGACCCAAAGTGCAAGATCGCGGAGATGGGGGGTGGGCGGGGCGTGGTGGGGGTGGGTGTGGGTGGGGTAGATTAACGATCGTTCAGGCTGGGCGTGGTGGGGAGCCGTGGTGACTGTTGACGGTGGGGCGCTGGAGCAGCTCGGTAAGCGGGTTCGGGCCGGTGGTGCGGAGAAGTACCACGCGGCGAACGCGGCAAAGGGGAAGCTGTTCGCCCGGGAGCGGGTGGCCCTGCTCGTCGACGAGGGATCGTTCGTCGAGGACGGGCTCTACGCCAACGCGCTCGCCGACGGGCTGCCCGCCGACGGGGTGGTGACCGGCACCGCCACCATCGACGGCCGCCAGGTCTGCCTGATGGCGAACGACTCCACGGTCAAGGCCGGCAGTTGGGGTGCGCGTACCGTCGAAAAGATCATCCGGATCATCGAGCGGGCGTACGACACCGGCGTGCCGATGGTCTACCTGGTCGACTCGGCCGGGGCGCGGATCACCGACCAGGTGGAGCTGTTCCCGGGTCGACGCGGTGCCGGCAAGATCTTCTGGAACCAGGTACGCGCCTCCGGCTCGATCCCCCAGGTCTGTGCGCTGTTCGGGCCGAGCGCGGCCGGCGGCGCGTACATCCCGGCGTTCTGCGACGTGGTGGCCATGGTGGACGGCAACGCCAGCATGTACCTCGGCTCCGACCGCATGGTCGAGATGGTCACCGGCGAGAAGACCACCCTGGAGGCGATGGGTGGCGCCAAGGTCCACTGTGGCGAGTCCGGGGTCGGGCACTTCCTCTGCAAGACCGAGGCCGAGGCCCTCGACGTGGTCAAGCGCTACCTGTCGTACCTGCCGGCGAACTGGACCCAGCAGCCGCCGACCGCCGAGGCGGTCGAGGCGCCCGCCAAGGCGGACCTGGCCGCGCTGGTGCCGGCCAGCGAGCGGCAGGCGTTCGACATGCGACGGTACGTCAAGGGCCTGCTCGACGAGGGTTCCTTCTTCGAGATCCAGGCGCTTTGGGCCAAGGAACTGACAATCGGGTTCGGCCGGCTGAACGGCGAGGTCGTCGGCGTGGTCGGCAACAACTCGATGTTCAAGGGCGGGGTGCTCTTCGTCGACTCGGCCGACAAGGCGACCCGGTTCGTGCAGCTCTGCGACGCGTTCAACGTGCCGCTGCTGTTCCTCTCCGACGTGCCCGGCTTCATGGTCGGCAGCGCGGTGGAGAAGCAGGGCATCATCCGGCACGGCGCCAAGATGATCACCGCGATCTCCGAGGCGACCGTACCGAAGATCTGCGTGGTGGTGCGCAAGGCGTACGGCGCGGGCCTCTACGCCATGGCCGGTCCCGGCTTCGAGCCGGACGCGACAATCGCCCTGCCCACCGCGAAGATCGCGGTGATGGGCGCGGAGGCCGCGGTCAACGCGGTGTACGCGAACAAGATCGCCGCGATCGAGGACGAGGCCGAGCGGGCCGCCTTCGTCGCCGCCAAGCGGGCCGAGTACGAGCAGGACATCGACGTCGTCCGGCTGGCCAGCGAACTCGTCATCGACACGATCGTCGAGCCGCACGAACTGCGCGCCGAACTGATTCGCCGGTACACCGCCGCCCGGAGCAAGGACCGGCACTTCTCCCGTCGTCGGCACGGCGTCACCCCAGTCTGACCGGCGTCACCACCGCACGCAGCAGCCAGCACCGGCACCGTCGAGGCGTCACGAGCGCTCGTCGGCCCGTCCACACAGGAGGAACCCCGATGGACTTCCGGCTCTCCGAGGAGCACCAGGCGCTGCGCGACAGCGTGCGGGACTTCGCCCGCGAGGTGGTCGCGCCGGTCATCGCCGAGCACTACGAGCAGCACACCTTCCCGTACGAGGTCATCCGGCAGATGGGCAAGATGGGCCTGTTCGGCCTGCCCTTCGCCGAGGAGTACGGCGGGATGGGTGGCGACTACTTCGCCCTCTGCCTGGCGCTGGAGGAGTTGGCCCGGGTCGACTCCAGCGTGGCGATCACCCTGGAGGCGGCGGTCTCGCTCGGCGCGATGCCGATCTACCGCTTCGGCACCGACGAGCAGAAGGCCCGCTGGCTGCCGAAGCTGCTCAGCGGCGAGGCGCTGGCCGGTTTCGGGCTCACCGAGCCGGGCACCGGCTCGGACGCCGGAGGCACCGAGACCCGGGCCGTGCTGGACGGCGACGAATGGGTGATCAACGGTTCGAAGGCCTTCATCACCAACTCGGGCACCGACATCACCGCCCTGGTCACCGTCACCGCCGTCACCGGCACCCGGCCGGACGGCGCGAAGGAACTGTCCACCATCATCGTGCCGAGCGGTACGCCGGGCTTCACTGTCGCCCCCGGATATTCCAAGGTCGGCTGGACCGCCTCGGACACCCACGAGTTGACCTTCGACGACTGCCGGGTCCCGGCGGAGAACCTGCTCGGCGAGCGCGGTCGGGGCTTCGCCCAGTTCCTGCGCATCCTCGACGAGGGTCGGATCGCCATCGCCGCGCTGGCCGTGGGCCTCGCTCAGGGCTGCGTCGACGAGTCGATCAAGTACGCCCGCGAGCGGCACGCCTTCGGCCAGCCGATCGGCAACTACCAGGCGATCCAGTTCAAGGTCGCGGACATGGAGATGAAGGCGCACACCGCTCGGCTGGCGTACTACGACGCGGCGGCCCGGATGCTGGCCGGGGAGCCGTTCAAGCGGCAGGCGGCGATCGCCAAGCTGCACGCCAGCACGATCGCGGTGGACAACGCCCGGGAGGCGACGCAGATCCACGGCGGGTACGGCTTCATGAACGAGTACCCGGTGGCCCGGTTCTGGCGGGACTCCAAGATCCTGGAGATCGGCGAGGGCACGTCCGAGGTGCAGCGCATGATCATCGCGCGTGACCTGGGGATGTGACCGGGTTCCGGTGACGGGGCGGGTCGGTCGCCTGTCGGGTTTCGGCATCGACCGGTCGGGTGGTTGACGCTCGCCTGCCGGATGTCGGGCCTGGCCCGTAATGTCCCGGACCATGACTTCGAGTCATGATCGTTCATCCGGGTGGATCGGGTCGTCCGGCCTTGCGGATCTGTTGCGGGGGCATCGCCGGGCCGCCGGCCTCACCCAGGCCGAACTCGCGACTCGTGCCGGCGTCGGCGTACGGACGGTTCGTGACCTGGAACGGGGACGCTCCTCGCGCCCGCAGCGCACCACCGTCGATCTGCTCGCCGATGCGCTCGCCCTGTCCGGTCCCGCCCGTACGGCCTTCGTGGCCGCGGCTCGCAAGGCCGATGGCGGCACCGCTCGGGTCACTGTTGGTGGGCCGGCACCCCTTCCGCCACCGCCCGAGCTGATCGGGCGGGAGCGGGACCTGGCCGAGTTGGTCACCCTGCTGACCGAGCCGCGCGGACCGCAGGTGATCAGCCTGGTGGGGGTGGCGGGCGTCGGCAAGACCGCCCTCGCGCTGGCCGCCTGCCACGCCGTCGCCGCCGCTCGACGAGCGAGCTCGGTCGGGCCGCCGCCGGAGTCCGGTCGTCCGGGCGGTGTCAGCGGGCTGCACGTCGGCGCCGGGTCGGACGTCGCCGATGTGCTCGCTGCCGCGCTGGGCGCCTTCGGGGTGTCCCGGACGACCGAGCTGACCGCCCGGATCGGCGACCCGACGCTGCTGGTGGACGCGGCCGACCGGGCCCCCGATTCGGTGGCCTCTGCGGTGCAGCGTCTCGTCGACGCCGTGCCCTCGCTGCGGATCCTGGTCACCGGTCGGCACCCGGTGGGGCTGCCGGACGAGTGGGTCCGACCGGTGTTGCCACTGGACGTGCCGGCGCCGGGAGACATCGAGCCGTCGGCGCTCGCCGCCTCCCCGGCGGTGGCGCTGTTCACCGCCCGGCTGGCGCAGGTCCGCCGGGAGCCACCGACCGAGGCCGAACTTCCGGCGCTGGCCGCGCTGGTGCGGCGACTGGGCGGGCTTCCGCTGGCCGTCGAACTGATGGCGGCGCGTGGTCGACTGCTCAGCCTGACCGAACTGCTCGACCGCTACGGCGACCGGGTGCTGGACCTCGACATGGCGACCCGCAGCGGTTGGCCGACCGGTCAACCGCGGCCGGACGACACCCGGGTGGCGGGGACGCTGCGCGACGCGGTGGCGACGAGCTACCGGCTGCTCGACGACGAGGAGCGTGCGGCGCTGCGCCGGTTCTCCGCGTTCGACAACCGGTGGTCGATCGAACTGGCCGAGGAGATGCTCGCCGGCACGGCCATCACCGCCGACCCCGTACGGCTGCTCAACCGGTTCATCGAACTGGGACTGCTGCACGTACGCGGGGATGGGCCGTTTCGCTTCCGACTGCTCGACGCGGTCCGCGACTACGCCGTCGAACGGGTATCCGGCGCCGGTGAGTCGGCGGTGATCCAGCGTCGGCACGCGCGGGTGATCACGTGGTTCGTGGAGCGCACCGCACCGGGCCTGGCCGGGACCGACGCCACCGGTGCGGCGGGTCGACTCGACGAGGTGTCCGGGGACATCAGTGCCGCGCTGGCGTACGCCGCGGTGGACGACCCGCTGACCGCGCTGCGCCTGGCGGCCGGCCTGCCGCTCTGGTGGCGGCTTCGCGGGCGCGCCGGTGCCGGGCGGCAGTGGCTGCTGCGGCTGCTGGCCGACCCACGTACCGCCGAGGCCGACGGGGAACTGCGCCTGCGCGCATCGCACGGGGTGGCATCGCTCGCCGACGAGCAGGCCGCTGTGGTGGAGGAGTTGCCGGAGGCCCGCGATCGGTTACGGCAACGGGGGGTGGTGGCGCGGGCGAGGAAGCCCCCTGTTGCCACCCCTCGCTCATCGCCCGCGCCGGCACCCCCCATTGCGCCCCCGGTGACCCGAGACTAGCGAGACGGCGAAAGGCGACCTGTCGTATTTGGTGACCTATCGCCGTTTGTTCGATCGGTTCTGCCGCTCTTTCTGCCGCTGACGTCACCCTCGGCTGCTGGGCCGACCACCGATAGTTCAGTGGCGGGGGTTGATAACGCGGCACCTGCCAACGATGATCAACAGTCGGTGGACTTGGCGTTCTCCGGTCCAGTGGCCGGGTCACCACTGCCGGCCGTGGCGCACGGATGCACCGCGTCCCGCACCTGGCGCAGGCCGTCGAGCAGGGCGTTCAGGGCGGGCGGATCCAGTTGGCCGGTGAACCAGTCCTCGATGAGTTGGAGGTGACCGGGCAGGCACTCATCGAGCCGACGCAGGCCAGCCGGCGTCACCACGGCGAACGAGCTGCGCCGGTCGGACGCGCAGGCACGTCTGACGATCAGGCCGTCACGTTCCATCCGGTCGACCACCCGGGTCACGCCGCTGGTGGACAGCGAGGTCTGGGCCGCGAGGTCGGTCATTCTCAGTTGGTTGTCGGGCGAGCGGGTGAGCCGGGTCAGCACCTCGAACTCGACCGGGGACAGCCCGTGTTCTTCCATCTGCGCGGCGAACCGGGCGGACAGCCCGGCATGTACCTCGAAGAGGAGGCCGACAGCCGTGATGCGAGAGTCATCGAACACGTTCGGGTTCACCAGGCCATCCTAGCAGTCCTTGACACGTGGAATATTGTCGAGGGTATAGTTGCTTAGTCAGTCGTTGACCAAGCCAACATTCTCTACCGGAGGGCAGTCTCTCATGACCAGCAGCACCGAGTCGGTTACCCGCGAGTGGAACGGCCTGACCATCCCGGCGGCTGGCACCTACCTGCTGGACGCCGCGCACAAGCGGGTCGGCTTCATGGCCCGGCACATGATGGTGGCGAAGGTCCGCGGTGAGTTCACCGAGGCCAGCGCGACCATCACGATCGCCGAGGAGCCGTTGGAGTCCACGGTCAGCGCGACCATCCAGGCGGCCAGCATCACCACCGCCCAGGCCGACCGGGACACCCACCTGCGCAGCGGCGACTTCCTCGACGTGGAGAAGTTCCCCACGCTGGAGTACCGCAGCACCGGCGTGAAGTCCCACAGCGGTAACGAGTTCGTCCTCGCCGGCGAACTCACCATCAAGGACGTGACCCGCCCGGTCGACCTCACGGTCGAGTTCGAGGGTGTCGGCCGCAGCCCCTTCGGCACCGACATCTTCGGCTTCTCGGCGAGCGCCGAGATCGACCGCGAGGAGTTCGGTCTGACCTGGAACGTCGCCCTGGAGTCGGGTGGCGTCCTGGTCGGTAAGAAGATCAAGATCGAGATCGAGGGCGAGGCCGTCCGCCAGGCCTGACCTCCCGTACGCCCGACAGGCCCGCGCTTCACCGCGCGGGCCTTTCGGCTGTGCCCGGTGTGCCGATGCGCGATCACGTGGACCCGTGGTTCACCACCCGGTGGCCTGGCACCACCACCCACGGCCCCTGCTGTCGGTGCGGAATTTCACAGATTGTTCGTCAAGCTGTTCGTAGGTCACGGCACCGGTGCTGGGTAGGACTTCTTCCGGCGTGTCCGAACTGGCCCGTCGCTGGTCAGAGCGGCGCTGCTCTGCGGAGGACTGCGGCAATGGACCGATCTTCGGGACGGCCAGGTCCGGCGCGTCGCCGAGTAAGGTTCACACTGCGCTGCGGAACGGCACCGTTCCGTCGCGTCGCGCGCCGGGAGGAACACATGGGCAGGGACGTCGATCGGGCCGCATTCTCCCGCGAGGACCGGGTGCTCTACCGGCAGAAGGTCCGTCGCTGCCTGGACGTCTTCGCCCTGATGCTTGACGACTTCGGCTTCGACGCCGACCGGCCGATGACCGGGCTGGAAATCGAGCTCAACCTGGTCGACCCCGCAGCCGAACCCGCGATGCGCAACGAGGAGATCCTCGCCGCCATCGCCGATCCGCTGTTCCAGACCGAGCTGGGACAGTTCAACCTCGAGTTGAACGCCGACCCTCGACTGATCTCCGGTGCAGGCTTCACCGACTACGAACGCGGCCTGCTCGGCAGCCTCAACCGGGCCGGTGAGCGGGCGGCCCGCTCGGACACCCGGATCGTCCTGGTCGGCATCCTGCCCACGTTGACCGAGCGCCACCTGGTCGCCGACAACCTGTCGACGAACGAGCGGTACCGGGTGCTCAACGACCAGATCGTCGGTGCGCGGGGCGAGGACATCGAGCTCGACATCCGCGGTGTCGAACGGCTGCGTACGCACACCGACTCGATCGCGCCCGAGGCGGCCTGCACCAGCCTCCAGTTCCACCTCCAGGTCGCGCCGGACAGCTTCGCCGACTACTGGAACGCCTCCCAGGCGATCGCCGGAGCGCAGGTCGCGGTGGGTGCCAATTCACCCTTCCTGTACGGCCGGCAGCTCTGGGCGGAAACCAGGATCGCCCTGTTCGAACAGGCCACCGACACCCGCCCGGACGAGCTGAAGGCGCAGGGCGTACGACCTCGGGTCTGGTTCGGGGAACGGTGGATCACCTCGATCTTCGACCTCTTCGAGGAGAACGTCCGCTACTTCCCGCCCCTGCTGCCCATCTGCGAGAGCGAGGACCCGGTCGAGGTTTTGCACGCCGGCGGTGTGCCCGAGCTGGCCGAGCTGCGCCTGCACAACGGCACCGTCTACCGCTGGAACCGCCCGGTCTACGACATCATGAACGGGCGTCCGCACCTGAGGGTCGAGAACCGGGTGCTGCCGGCCGGTCCGACCGTGGTCGACATGCTGGCCAACGCCGCCTTCTACTTCGGGCTGGTCCGCGGCCTGGCCGAAGCCGACCGTCCGATCTGGAGTCAGCTCACCTTCAGCTCCGCCGAGGAGAACTTCCACGCCGCCGCCCGACGGGGCATGGACGCCGTCCTGCACTGGCCCCGGCTCGGCGAGGTGCCGGTCACCGGGTTGGTGCTTGACGTGCTGTTGCCCATCGCGTCCGCCGGGCTCGACGCCTTCGGGGTGGCCCCGGCCGAACGCGACCGGCTCCTCGGCATCATCGAGCAGCGCTGTCGTACCGGCCGTAACGGGGCGGTCTGGCAGACGGCGACGGTGTGGGCCGCACAGCGGCAGCGGGGACTGGACCGACCGGCCGCGCTGCATCACATGCTCCAGCGCTACGCCGAGTTGCAGGCCACCAACGAGCCGGTGCACACCTGGCCCGTCGACTGACCCGTCAGCGGGCGCGACGCGGTGGTCGAGCCCGCCGGCTCGAAGCCTCCGACCCGGCAACGGTGTCGGCTGCCGGCTCGGTACCCGAGCCGTCCTCGGCCTCGGCGGAGATGACCTCTGACGGCTGCCCCGCCGACGGCTCGGTGGTGCCGCGTCGGGTCGGTTCACCCGTGCCGCTGCCGTGATCGCCGCTGGCCGGTGTGTCCGCGCTGTCGCGGTTGCCGCTGGCCGGTGGGTGGGCGCCGCCGGGGTCACCGGTGGCCGGTGTGTCCGTGCTGTCGTGGTCACCGCTGGCCGGGACGCCCGTGCTGTCGTGGGTGCCGGGACGCTGCCGAGGCACCAGCGGAGTGGGTGCCGCGTCGGTCGCCGACTGCTTCGACCTGTGTCGGGCGGACCGCTGGGCGAGCGCCGCGACGAGGACGGAACCGCCGACGCCGACTATTGCCGCGTACGGGGCGATGAGGTGGGCGGACACCTGCTCCGGGTTGATCGCGGTCAACCTCGGTACGGCCAGGAAGTAGGCGATCGCCACCAGCAGCGGACCGGCCGCACCGGAGGCGGTGGCACCCACCCGGCGATCGGCGTCGCGGACGCCTCGGCGGGCGGCCAGCGCGCCGATCACCAACGCCGACCCGAGGGAGAGAATCGCCCCGGGCCAGTAGAAGTAGTCCCGGATCCAGAACTGGTCGCTGTCGGAACTGAGCTGCCAGATGCCCAACTGGGCGGTGGTCAGGCCCCGACCGGCGAGCACCGAGTCGAGTACGGCGACCACCGCGAGCAGCCACAACCAGCCGGCGGTGGCGATCACGTTGGTGGCCGCCGCCCGGCAGCGCAGTGACCAGAGCGCCACCAGAGCGCCGACCAGCACACCGATCGCGGCGTACCCGGCGGCCATGTCCCGCGGCGAGGGAGTGTCCGGTACCACCGCGACCCGGGCGGGTACGGCGACAAGCAACACGGTGATCAGCGCGCCCAGTGCGGCGGCACCGGCCAACGCGACGGACCACAGGCCGTCACCATCGCGCCTGTCGGTTGCCGGCAGTCCACCCGGGTCAGCTGCTGCCGGCAGTCGACCCGGGTCAGCTGCCGATTCGACGTCGGGTGTGGGCAGGGCCGGACGCCGGTCCCGCAGCCGCTGGGCGCAGACCGCACCGAAGACGGTCGAGGTGGCGGCGATCCAGGTGGCCCAGATCAGGCTGGCCACCCAGGCGGCCGTGCCGGCGGTCGGCTCGGCCGGCGCCCAGTTCAGGATGCCCAGGCCGTAGCCGAATCCCAGTTGGGCGGCACCGGCGCCAGCTGCCACGCCGACCGCGGTGGCGATCGATCCTCCCCAGCCCTGTCTGGCCATGCCGGGCAGCGTAACCTCCTGTGCCCGGTGCGGCGAGTCGTACGCCGTGCCGGGCGA
>NZ_BOPA01000052.1 GCF_016863515.1 Micromonospora gifhornensis | reverse complement strand
CGCCGTCGACACCGGGACCGGGACCGACACCGTTGCACCGGGCACCGCCGTGGTGCCGTGGCTGCTGTCCGGGACCAGCCGGCAGGCGCTCACCGCGTACGCGCGGCTGCTCGGGGAGGTCGACGCCGCGCCCGTGGACATCGCCGCGACGCTGGCGCTGGGCCGCAGCCCGCTCGCCCTGCGGGCGTCCGTGGTCGGCCGGGACCGCCCGGAGTTCTCCACCGCGCGGCTGCAGCCGGTACAGCCGGTGGACGGGCCCACGGCGTTCGCGTTCACCGGCCAGGGCAGCCAGCGCGCCGGAATGGGGCTGGGACTGGCCGCCCGGTTCCCTCAGTTCGCCGACGCGCTCGCGTCCGTGGCCGAAGCCCTCGACCCGCACCTGCCGTCGCCGCTGCTCGACGTGCTCGCCGACGGCGATCTGCTGGAACGCACCGAGTACGCCCAACCGGCCATCTTCGCCGTGGAGGTGGCGCTGTTCCGGCTGCTGGCCCACTACGGAGTCACCCCGCACGTGCTGCTCGGGCACTCCGTCGGCGAGCTGGCCGCCGCGCACGTCGCCGGGGTGCTCGACCTACCCGACGCCGCCACGCTGGTCGCCGCGCGGGGACGACTGATGGGAGGACTGGCCCCGGGTGGGGCCATGGCCGCCGTCCGGGCAGGCGAGGACGAGGTACTGGCGCTGCTGGTGCCCGGTGCGGAGATCGCCGCCGTCAACGCCGACGACGCGGTCGTCGTGTCCGGTGACGCGGAGGCCGTCGCAGCGGTCACCCAGGCCCTGCGCGACGCGGGCCGACGGGTCACCCCGTTACGGGTCAGCCACGCCTTCCACTCCGCCCGGATGGACCCGGTGCTGGAGGAGTTCCGGGCGGTGGCGGCCACGCTGCGGTTCTCCGAGCCCACCATCCCGCTGATCTCCCTGCTGCCCGGTTCCCCCACCGACCCCGGGTACTGGGTGCGGCACCTGCGCGAGGCGGTCCGCTTCGGCGACGGCGTACGGTCGCTGGCCGAGTGGGGCGTACGGCGCGTCCTGGAGGTGGGTCCGGACGCCGCGCTGACCCCGGTGACCGGGCCGACGGGAATCGCCACGCTGCGGCGCGACCACGACGAGGAGAGCGCCTTCGTCACGGCGCTGGCCGCGCTGCACGACACGGGCGCGACCGTGGACTGGGCGACCTTCTTCGGGGAGCTGGGCGCTCGGCGGGTGCCGCTACCCACCTACCCCTTCCAACGCCGCCGGTACTGGCTGACGCCCACCGCACCCCGCACCACCGGCGGGAGCGGTCATCCGCTGCTCGACGCGGCGGTGGAGCTGCCCGAGGGTGCCGTGCTGTTCACCGGCCGGGTGGCCGCCGAGGACGCCGACTGGCTGGCCGACCACGTGGTGCTGGGCCAGACCGTGGTCTCCGGCGCCACACTGCTGAGCCTGGTCCTGCATGCCGCGGCCACGGCGGGACGACCCACGGTGCGGCGGCTGACGCTGCACGCGCCGCTGGTGCTGCCCGATGACGGCGGCGCGGCCGACCTGCGGGTCGGTGTCGACGAGCAGGGGCAGGTGACGGTGTACGCCCGGCCGGCCGGCGGCGGGTGGACCCGGCACGCATCCGGCACGCTGGACACCGTCGAGCAGCCCGCCGAGGCGCTCGGGTCGTGGCCGCCGGCCGGTGCCGAGCCGCTCGACGTGGACTACGCGCGACTGGCCGACGCGGGTTACGCGTACGGCCCCGGCTGCCGCCGGGTGCGCGCCGCGTGGCGCCTCGGCGACGACCTCTACGCCGAGGTGGGCCCGGTCGACGCCGACGGGCACGCCGCGCCGCATCCGGCGCTGCTCGACGCGGCGCTGCACCCGCTGGCCCTGGACCTGCTCGACGACGAGCAGACCCGGGTACCGCACGTCTGGTCGTCGGTGACGGTGCACGCGACCGGGGCGACGACGCTGCGGGCCCGGATCCGCCGGACCGGCACCGACCGTGTCGCCCTCACCCTCACCGACACCGACGACCGGCCGGTGGCCACGGCGGACCTCACCGTCCGGGCCGTTGCGCGCGGCCTGCCCGACCTGTACGCCGTCCGACTCACCCCGGTGCGGCCGGCCACCGGTGGGACGGTGTGGCCGAGCGTCGGCCGGGACGTCGGGCTGCCCCGCTACGCCGACCTGTCCACCAGCACCGACGACATCGTCGAACGGGCGCACGACCGGGTCACCGAGGTGGCGGAGCTGCTTCGCCGCTGGCTGGCGCAGGGACCGCCGGAAGCCCGGCTGGTGGTCGCCACCGACCAGGTCACCGACCCGGCCGACGGGGTGCTGTGGGGCCTCGTACGGGCGGCCCAGACCGAGCATCCCGACCGGTTCGTGCTGCTCGACAGCGACGGCGACCCCCGGTCGCGGACCCTGGTCCCGGGGGCGCTGGCCACCGGCGAGCCGCAGCTCGTGGTGCGCGACGGGCGGATCACCGTGCCGAGACTCGCCCGCACCGCCGCCGCGCCGCAGCCACCCCGGCTCGATCCGGACGGGACGGTCCTGGTCACCGGTGCGGGTGGAGCCCTCGGCTCACTGACGGCCCGGCGCCTGGTCACCCACCACGGCGTACGGCGGCTCCTGCTGCTCGGCCGGCGCGGCGGGATGCAACCGCTGGCCGCCGAGCTGACCGCCCTGGGCGCCACGGTGCGGGTCGCGGCCTGCGACGCGGCAAACCGGGCGGCGCTGGCCCGGGTGCTCGACACCGTCCCCGCCGCGCACCCGCTCACCGCCGTGGTGCACGCGGCCGGGGTGGTGTCCGACGGGCCGCTGGCCACGTTGACGCCGCAGCGCTTCGCCGAGGTGCTGCGCCCGAAGGTGGACGCGGCGTGGCACCTGCATGAGCTGACCTGCGAGCAGGACCTGGCGGCGTTCGTGCTGTTCTCCTCCCTCGCCGGGCTGGTGGGCAACGCCGGCCAGGCCAATTACGCGGCCGCGAACACCGGCCTGGACGCCCTCGCCGCGTATCGCCGGGCCGCCGGGTTGCCGGCCGTGAGCCTGGCCTGGGGCCTGTGGGACGCGCCGGGCATGGGTGCCGCGCTGGACGAGACGCAGCGTGCCCGCATCGCGCGGACCGGTGTGGCGCCCCTGCCGGTCGAGCGGGGCCTGGCCCTTTTCGACGCCTGCCTCGGTGCCCGGGAGGCACTGTTGGTGCCCGCCGCGCTCCAGCCGGAGCTGGCGACGCGGGTCGCACCGGTGCTGGCCGGGCTGGCCCCGGCGACCACGGCGACCACGCAGCAGCAGGACTGGCCCCGACGGCTCGCCGGGCGGGGCGCCGCCGAGCAGCACCGGCTGCTGCTGGAGCTGGTCCGCAGCACGATCGTCGAGGTCCTCGGCCACTCCTCCGTCGCAGCCGTGGCACCCGACCGGGGGTTGATGGACCTCGGCTTCGACTCCCTCACCGCCGTCGAGCTGGCCGGGCGCCTCGGTGCCGACACCGGCGTCCGCACCCCGTCGACGGTGGTGTTCGACCATCCGACACCCACCGCGCTCGCCCACTACCTGCGACACGAGCTGGTGGGCGAGGAGGCGGCCGACGACGAGAAACCGCACGAGTTGGACGAGGTGTCCGACGAGGACCTGTTCGCCCTGATCGACACGGAGCTGGGAGAGCGATGAGCACCTGCGACACCACGGCCCACGCGACGACCCGACGGTCGCGGCCCACCACCGCCACGACCGGAGGAGACCGGCGATGACCACACCGAGCAAGGGGACGGACAGCATTGCCGACCAGCAGAAGCTGCGCGAGTACCTCCGGCGGGTCACCGACGACCTGCTGCGGACCCGCCGGCGCCTGACCGAGGTGGAGTCGGCCGACCGGGAGCCGGTGGCCATCGTCTCGATGGCCTGCCGCTTCCCCGGCGGGGTGGCTTCGCCGGAGGACCTGTGGCAGCTGGTGGCGTCCGGCACCGACGCGATCAGCGGGTTCCCCGATGACCGGGGCTGGCCACTGGACGAGCTGTACGACCCGGACCCGGAGCACCCGGGCACGTCCACCACCCGGCAGGGGGGTTTCCTGCACGACGCCGCCGACTTCGACCCGGAGTTCTTCGGGATCAGCCCCCGTGAGGCGTTGACCATCGACCCGCAGCAGCGGCTGCTGTTGGAGACCGCCTGGGAGGCGGTGGAGCGGGCCGGGATCGCACCGGACTCGCTGCGTGGCAGCCGGACCGGCGTGTTCGCCGGGGTCATGTACGGCGACTACGGTGCCCGCCTGCGCCCGATCCCGGCGGGCTTCGAGGGGTACGTGGGCACCGGCAGCGCGGGCAGCGTGGCCACCGGCCGGATCGCGTACACCCTCGGCCTGGAGGGGCCGGCGGTGAGCGTCGACACGGCGTGCTCGTCGTCGCTGGTGGCGCTGCACCTCGCGGCGCAGGCGCTGCGGCGCGGCGAGTGCGACCTGGCGCTGGCCGGCGGCGTGACGGTCATCGCCACGCCGGAGCTCTTCGTGGAGTTCAGCCGCCAGCGGGGGTTGTCGCCGGACGGGCGGTGCAAGGCATTCGCGGCCTCGGCCGACGGCACGGGCTGGGCCGAGGGCGTCGGCCTGGTGCTTGTCGAACGGCTCGCCGACGCCCGCCGCAACGGTCACCCGGTGCTCGCGCTGCTGCGCGGCAGCGCCGTCAACCAGGACGGCCGCAGCAGCCAGCTCTCCGCGCCCAACGGCCCGGCGCAGCGGCGGGTCATCCGGGCGGCGCTGGCCAGCGCCGGCCTGGAGCCCGCCGAGGTCGACCTGGTGGAGGCGCACGGCACCGGCACCCGGCTCGGTGACCCGATCGAGGCCCAGGCGCTGCTGGCCGAGTACGGGCAGGGGCGCACGGAGCCGCTCTGGCTGGGCTCGCTCAAGTCGAACATCGGGCACACCCAGGCGGCGGCCGGCGTCGGCGGGGTGATCAAGGTGGTGCAGGCCATGCGGCACGGGCTCCTGCCCGCCACCCTGCACGCCGACGAGGCCACCCCGCACGTCGACTGGAGCGTCGGTGACGTCCGTCTGCTCACCGAGGCCCGCGACTGGCCGGCGCGGGAGCGGCCCCGGCGGGCGGCCGTGTCCTCCTTCGGCATCAGCGGCACCAACGCGCACGTGATCCTGGAGGAGGGCGACCCCGACGGGGTCGCCGACGCGCCACCGGACGACGTGCTCGCGCGCAAGCCGGTGCCGGTGGTGCTGTCGGCGCACACCGCGTCGGCTCTCGGGCCGCAGGCGGCCCGGCTCCGCGCGCACCTCGACGCCCACCCTGACCTCACGGTGGCCGACGTCGCGCACTCGCTGGCCACCACCCGTACCCCGCTCGCCGAGCGGGCCGTCCTCGTTGCCGCCGACCTCGACGAGCTGCGCACCGCCCTGGACGCCGTCGCGGACGGCGACGAGCCGCCGGTGCGCGGCACGGCCGGGCACCCCGGCGGGGTCGTGTTCGTCTTCCCCGGCCAGGGCGCCCAGTGGGCGGGCATGGCCCTGGACCTGTACCGCGAGGACGAGGTGTTCCGCGTGGCGCTGGACGACTGCGAGCGGGCCCTGGCCCCGCACGTCGACTGGTCGCTGCGGGCCGTGCTGGCCGACGCCGACGCCCTCGGACGCGTCGACGTCGTCCAGCCCGCCCTGTGGGCGGTGATGGTGTCACTGGCGGCGCTGTGGCAGCACCACGGCGTGACCCCCGACGCGGTCGTCGGCCACTCCCAGGGCGAGATCGCCGCCGCCTGTGTCGCGGGTGCCCTGTCGCTGGAGCAGGCCGCGGCCGTGGTGGCGCTGCGGGCGCGGGCCATCACCGCCGTCGCGGGTCGCGGTGCCATGGCGTCGGTTTCTGTGCCCGCACAGCAGATCACCGAGCGGTGGGGCGACCGGATCACCGTGGCCGTGACGAACTCCGCCGACGCGACGGTCGTCGCCGGTGAACCAGAGGCCGTCGCCGAGGTGGTCGCCGCGTACGACGCCGAGGGAGTCCGGGCCCGGGTCCTGCCGGTGGACTACGCCTCCCACTCGGCGCACGTGGAGCCCGTGCGGGAGCCGATCCTCGACGCGCTGCGCGACCTCACCCCGACCGAGGCCCGGGTCCCGTTCCACTCCACCGTCACCGGTGCGGAGTTCGACACCCGGGGCCTGACCGCCGACTACTGGTACACCAACCTGCGCAGCACCGTCCGGTTCGACCAGGCGGTGACCCGGCTACGCGAACAGGGCCACCGGATCTTCGTCGAGATCAGCCCGCATCCGGTACTGACGCCGGTGCTCGGTGAGGGCGCGTTCGGCACGCTGCGCCGCGACGAGGGCGACCGTCGGCGTTTCATCACGTCGCTGGGTGCGGTGCATGCCGTGGGCGTACCGGTGGACTGGTCCGCCGCGATCGGCCCGGCGCGCCGTGTGCCCCTGCCGACGTACGCCTTCCAGCGGTCCCGCTACTGGCTGGACGCGCCCGCGCGGACCGGCGACGCATCCGGGGTGGGGGTGGGCCCGACCGACCACCCGCTGCTCGGCGGTGCGGTCGACGTGGCCGGCGACGGCACGCTGGTGCTCACCGGGCGGCTGGTGCCCGGAGCGGACCGGGCCGCCGCCGAGCTGCGGGTCGGCGGTGTACCCGTGCTGTCCGGCACCGCGCTGCTCGACCTCGCCCTACGGGCGGGCGAGCTGGCCGGTCTGGGTGCGGTCGGCGAGTTCAGCGTGGAGACGCCGTTGGTGCTGTCCGCCACCGCCGGTTGGTTGCAGGTCGTGGTGGCGCCGGCCGGCGCCGACGGCGACCGGGAGATCGGCGTGTACGCCCGGCCCGACCACGAGGCGCCCTGGACCCGGCACGGTCACGGTGTGCTCGTCCCGGCCACGGCGCAGGACCTCCCGCCGCACCGGCCGGTGCCGGGCGCACCGCTCGCCCCGGACGAGGCGGTGGAGCGGCTCGCCGCGGCCGGTGTGGAACTGGCCTCGGCGCCCACGGCGGTGTCCGGCGACGCCGACGGGTACGTCGCCGACCTCGCGTCGCCGCCGGAGGGACGCTTCACGCTGCACCCGGCGCTGCTCGACGCCGCCCTGCTGCCCGCCCTCGGCCGGGGCGACGCCCGGCTGCCGAGCCGGTGGCGCGGGGTACGGCTGCCGCAGCCGGACGGCCAGCCGACCCGCGCGTCGGTACGCCGCCGCGACGGCGACTCGTGGGCCGTGTCGCTGACCGACTCCGCCGGTACGCCGGTGGTCGAGATCGCCGAGGTGGTGCTGGGTCCGGTGCCGGTGGTGTCGGCCGCCGGGCACCACGACCCCCTGTTCACGCTGGAGTGGGCCCCCGTGGCCCGGCCCCGGGGTGCCGCCGCAACCGAGCCGGTGCCGCACGAGCTGCCCGGCGACGCCGGTCCCGCCGCGCTGGCCGTGCTTCGCGGCGGGCTGGCCGAGCCGGACGGGCCGCGCCAGGTGGTGGTGGCCCGCGGGGCGGGCACGGTGACGGGTCTGGTCCGGTGCGCGCAACTGGAGGAGCCCGGGCGGGTCGGCCTCGTCGAGTGGGACGGGCGCGACGCCGACGCGCTGCGCGACGCCGTGGCCGCCGGGCTGCCGCAGGTGGCGGTCCATGGTGCGGAGCTGCGTACGCCCCGGCTCGCGCCGCTCACCGCGCCGGGCCGCCCCGTCGAGTTGGACGGCACGGCCCTGATCGTCGGGGAGGCCGGAGCGCTGCGCGACGCCGTGCTGCGCACGCTGGCGCGCCACGGCGTGGACCGGCTGGTGGTGGTGGACGCGGATGGCACGGCACCAGCCGACGTGGGCGTACCCACCGAGGTGCTCACCGGTGATCCCACCGACCGTGCCGTGCTCGCCGAGGCGGTCCACCGCGCCGCGAACCTGCGCACGGTCGTGCACGCCGTGCAGCCCACGGCCGACGCGCCGCTGGCCGCGCTGAGCCCCGAGGACCTCACGGCCCTGGTCGAGCGGATCGTGGCGCCGGCCCGGCACCTGCACGAGCTGACCGCGCACCTGCCGCTGACCCGGTTCGTGCTGTCCGGCTCGGCGGCGGGTGTGCTGGGCGGCATCGGGCAGGCCGCCGTGGCGGCGGCCACCACCGGGTTGGGCGCGCTCGCGGCCCGCCGTCGCGCCGACGGGCTGCCCGCCCAGGTCGTCGCCTGGGGTCCGTCGGCCGGCACCCGCCGGCTCGGGCTGGTGTCCCTCGACGACGCCCGCCTGGCCGCACTGTTCGCGCAGGTCTTGGCGCACGACGTCGACGTGGTGGCCGCGCCCCTGGTCCGGGCGGGGCTGCGGGGGCAGGCGCGGGCGGGCACGCTGCCCGTGGCGCTGCGGGCCCTCGTGCCGGCGCTGCCCGGCGGTGCCACCGGCCTGGCGGCCCGGCTGGCCGGCGCCTCCCCCGCCGAGGGGCGCCGTCTGCTGCTGGACACCATCCGTACCCATGTCGCCGGGGTGCTGGGCCACGACGACGCCAGCGGCATCGACGAGCGCCGTGCCTTCAAGGACCTCGGGTTCGACTCGCTCACCGCCATCGAGCTGCGCAACCGTCTCAACACCGCGCTGGGGCGGGCCCTGCCCGCGACGCTGATCTTCGACCACCCCAGTCCCGGCGCTCTGGCCGAACACCTGCGCGACGACCTGCTCGGCCGTGCCGCCGTGGCCGCTGCCCCGGTGGCGGTCGCCAGCGACGAACCGATCGCCATCATCGCGATGGGCTGCCGCTATCCGGGCGGCATCGCCGACCCCGAGGCGTTGTGGCAGGCGGTGGTGTCGGAACTCGACGCGGTGGGACCGTTCCCGACCGACCGGGGCTGGCCGGCGGACCTGTACGACCCCGACCCGGAGGCCACCGGCCGCACGTACGCGCGTGAGGGCGGCTTCCTCTACGACGCCGCCGGGTTCGACCCGGAATTCTTCGGCATCAGCCCCCGCGAGGCCACCGGCATGGACCCGCAGCAGCGGCTGCTGCTGCAGACCGGCTGGGAGGTGTTCGAGCGGGCCGGGATCGACCCCACGACGCTGCGCGGCAGCCGTACCGGGGTCTTCGCGGGGGTCGTCTACACCGACTACGGCTCCCGGGCCGACCCGATCCCCGCCGACCTGGAGGGATACCTCGGCATCGGCAGCGCCGGCAGCATCGCCTCCGGCCGCATCGCCTACACCCTCGGCCTGGAGGGCCCGGCGGTCACCGTGGACACCGCGTGCTCCTCGTCGCTGGTGGCGCTGCACCTGGCCGTGCAGTCGCTGCGCCGCGGCGAGTGCGACCTGGTTCTGGCGGGCGGTGCGACGGTGCTGTCCAACCCGGACATCTTCGTCGGCTTCTCGCGCCAGCGGGGCCTGTCCCCGGACAGCCGTTGCAAGGCGTTCGCCGCCGCCGCCGACGGCACCGCCTTCGCCGAGGGCGTCGGCCTGCTGCTGGTGCAGCGGCTCGCCGACGCGCGGCGCGATGGTCGGCCGGTGCTGGCCGTCATCCGGGGCACCGCCATCAACCAGGACGGCGCGTCCAACGGGCTCACCGCACCCAACGGGCCGTCGCAGCAGCGGGTCATCCTGGGTGCGCTGGCCGACGCGGGGCTGCGCCCGTCCGACATCGACGTGGTGGAGGCGCACGGCACCGGCACCACCCTGGGCGACCCGATCGAGGCGCAGGCGATCATCGCCACCTACGGGCAGGGCCGCGACGAGCCGCTGCTGCTCGGCTCGCTGAAGTCGAACATCGGCCACACCCAGGCCGCAGCCGGTGTCGGCGGCGTGATCAAGATGGTCGCCGCCATGCGACACGGGCTGGTGCCCCGGACCCTGCACGTCGACGAGCCGACCCCGCACGTGGACTGGTCGGCGGGTGCGGTCCGGCTGGTCACCGAGGCGCGGCCCTGGCCGGAGTCGAACCGGCCGCGCCGCGCCGGGGTGTCCTCGTTCGGCATGAGCGGCACGAACGCCCACGTCGTCGTCGAGCAGGGCGACCCGCTCGAGGTGCCGCCGGTGCGCGCCGGCCGCCTCGTACCGGTGCCGGTGTCCGCCGCCAACCCGGCGGCGCTGCGCCGCCAGGCCGCCCGTCTGCTCCCCGCCGTGGCCGACCGGCATCCCGCCGACGTGGCCCGTACCCTCGCGGCCCGCACCTCCCTCGCCACCCGGGCCGTCGTGCTCGCGGACGACGCCGACGAGCTGGCCGAGGGCCTACGGGCGCTGGACGACGCGACGTTCACCGGTCCGGTGGGCGACGCCGACGAGCCGGGCAAGGTGGTCTTCGTCTTCCCCGGGCAGGGCGGGCAGTGGACCGGCATGGCCCTGGACCTGTACCGCGACGAGCCCACCTTCCGCGAGTCCCTGGACGCCTGCGCCGCCGCGCTGGCACCGCACGTGGACTGGGCGTTGCTCGACGTGCTCGCCGACGAGGAGGCCCTGCGGCGGGTGGACGTCGTGCAGCCCGCGCTCTGGGCGGTGATGGTGTCGGTGGCCCGGCTCTGGCAGCACCACGGCGTCACGCCCGACGCGGTGGTCGGCCACTCCCAGGGTGAGATCGCCGCCGCCCACGTGGCCGGCGCGCTCAGCCTGGCCGACGCCGCCGCCGTGGTGGCGCTGCGGGCCAGGGCGATCACGGCGATCGCCGGGACCGGCGGCATGGCCTCGGTCGCACTCGGTGTCGGAGAGGTCACCCGGCGCTGGGGCCACACGGTGGCCGTCGCCGCGACCAACGGTCCGGACACCACGGTGATCGCCGGCGACCCGGGCGTGCTGGACCACATCGCCGCCACGTGTGCCGCCGAGGAGGTCCGGGTGAAGATCCTGCCGGTCGACTACGCCTCACACTCCGCGCACGTGGAGGCACTGCGTGAGGAACTGCTGGCCGCGTTGGAGACCGTGCAACCCCGGGCCGCCGAGATCGCGTTCTGTTCCACGGTCACCGCCGAGGCGCTGGACACCACCACGCTCACGGCCGACTACTGGTACACGAACCTGCGCAGCACCGTGCGCTACGACGAGACGGTCCGCCGGCTGCACGCCGAGGGGCACCGCACCTTTCTGGAGATGAGCCCTCACCCGGTGCTGACCACCGTCACCGAGCAGGTCACCGGGGCGGTCGCGCTGGGCACGCTGCGCCGGGACGAGGGCGACCGCCGCCGCTTCCTCACCGCGCTGGCCGAGGCGTACGTGACCGGCGTGGCGGTGGACTGGCGTCCGGCCGTGGGCGCCGACGCACGGCTGGTGGACCTGCCCACGTACGCGTTCGCCAGCGACCGCTACTGGCTCGACGCGACGACTCGGCCGGTCGACGCCACCGGGCTCGGGCTGGCTGCCACCGCGCACCCACTGCTCGGCGCGGCCGTCGACCTGGCCGACGACGAGGGCGTGCTGCTCACCGGCCGGCTGTCGCTCGACAGCCACCCGTGGCTGGCCGACCACACGGTGGCGGGCGTGCCGTTGCTGCCGGGCGCGGCGTTCGTCGAGCTGTGCGCCCAGGCCGCGGAGGCCGCCGGCGCTGCCGGGGTGGCGGAGCTGACCCTGGAGACGCCCTGCGTGCTGCCCGAGCGCGGGGGCGTGGACGTGCAGGTCCAGGTCCGCGACGGCGGGCTGCGCGTGTACTCGCGCGGCGCCGGCGACGCCTGGGTACGCAACGCCTCCGGCGTCCTGCTTCCCACCGAGCCGCCCGCGCCGGCCGGTTGGGGCGCCTGGCCGCCACCCGGGGCGCAGGCCGTCGACGTCGAGGGCCTGTACCCGCAGCTGGCCGCGTCCGGCTACGGGTACGGCCCGGCCTTCCAGGGACTGCGGGCCGCCTGGCGGCGCGGCGAGGAGGTCTTCGCCGAGGTCCGGCTGCCCGAGGGCCTCGAACCGGAGGGGTACGGCCTGCACCCGGCGCTGCTCGACGCGGCCCTGCACGCGCTGGCGTTCGGGGACTTCCTCGGCGCGGGTGTCCGCCTGCCGTTCGCCTTCACCGGCGTACGGGTGTTCGCCACCGGCGCCGACATCCTGCGCGTACGGCTCAGCCCGCTGGGCGAGGACACCGTGGCGGTGGCGCTGGCGGACTCCACCGGGGCACCGGTCGCCGAGATCGAGTCGCTGGTGCTGCGCGCGGCACCGTCCCCGGAGGCCACCGCGCCGCACGCCCCCGACGTGCTGGTCCTCGACTGGACCCCACTGGCCCTGCCGGACACCCCGGTGACCGAACCGGACCTGCTGGTGGTGGCACCGTCGGATGCGCACGACCCGGTGGCGGCCACCGGCCGGCTGGTGACGTCCACGATCGCCGAGCTCGCCGGCCGGCTGGCCGACGACCGGGGCGCGGTCGTCGTGACCCGCGACGCGGTGGCCGTGCGCCCCGGCGATCCTGCCGCCGACCTGGCGCACGCCGCCCTGTGGGGCCTGCTGCGCAGCGCGCAGACGGAGGACCCGGACCGGTTCACGCTCGTCGACACCGACGGGCGGCCCGAGTCGGCAGCCGTGGTGGCGGCGGCCGTGGCGACCGGCGAGCCGCAGATCGCCGTCCGCGAGGGACGCGGGTACGTGCCGCGCCTGGCCCGCGCCGCCGCCAACCGGGGCCTCGTCCCGCCGCCGGGCGCCTGGCGGCTGGAGGCGGCCGGCACCACTGTGGACGAGCTGCGCCTGACGGAGGTGACCGAAGCGCCGCTGCCGGCCGGGCACGTCCGGGTCGCGGTACGCGCCTGCGGGCTGAACTTCCGCGACGTGCTGGCCACCCTGGGCGTCGTACCCCGCGACGCCCCGCTGGGCGCGGAGGGTGCGGGCGTGGTGGTCGAGGTCGGCGTCGGTGTCACCGGCTTCGCCCCCGGTGACCGGGTGTACGGCTTCCTCCAGGGCGCCATCGGCCCGCGCGCCGTCGTGGACGCGCGGCTGCTCGCCCACCTGCCCGCCGGATGGTCCTTCGCGCAGGCGGCCACAGCGCCGGCGGTCTGCACCACCGCCTACTACGCGCTGGTCACCCTGGCGGACCTGCGCCCCGGGGAGCGGGTGCTGATCCACTCCGCCGCCGGCGGGGTCGGTCTGGCCGCCGGGCACCTCGCCCGGCACCTGGGCGCCGAGGTGTTCGGCACGGCGAGCCCGGCCAAGTGGGCGGCGCTGGACCTGGACGAGGCGCACCTGGCGTCGTCGCGGAACACCGACTTCGCCGACCGGTTCGGCCCGGTCGACGTGGTGCTCAACTCGCTGACCGGGGAGTTCATCGACGCGTCCCTGCGCCTGCTGGGTCCGGGCGGTCGGTTCGTGGAGATGGGTGTGGCGGACCTGCGGTCGTCCGAGCAGATGCCCACCGGCGTCGACTACCACGCGTTCGAGCTGCTCGACCTGGCCCCCGCGCGGGTGGGCGAGCTGTTCGCCGAGGTGGTCCGGCTGATCGACCAGGGGGTCTTTCCGCCGCTGCCGGTCACCGCCTGGGACGTCCGGCGGGCGCCGGAGGCGCTGCGCTACTTCAGCCAGGCCCGGCAGATCGGCAAGATCGCCCTGACCGCCCCGGTCCCGCTCGACCCGAACGGCACGGTCCTGGTCACCGGCGGCACGGGCAGCCTCGGCGGCCTCGTCGCCCGGCACCTGGCGCGCGCCCACGGGGTACGTCACCTGCTGCTGGTCAGCCGGTCCGGCCCGGCCGCGCCCGGCGCGACGGAGCTGGTCGGTGAGTTGACCTCCCTGGACGTACGGGTGGACGTGGTGGCGGCCGACCTGGCCGACCGGGCGGCGGTCGCCGGGGTGTTGGCGGCGGTGCCGCCGGAGCACCCGCTCACCGCCGTCGTGCACACCGCCGGTGTCCTGGACGACGGCGTCCTGGAGTCGTTGACCCCGCAGAAGATCGCCCGGGTGCTCGCACCGAAGGTCGACGCCGCGTGGCACCTGCACGAGCTGACCCGGGACCTGGACCTGTCGGCGTTCCTCCTGTTCTCCTCGGCGTCGGGTCTGCTGGGCGGTGCGGGGCAGGCCAACTACGCGGCGGCCAATGCGTTCCTGGACGCGCTGGCCACGGCGCGGCGCCGCGCCGGCCTGCCCGCCGTGTCGCTGGCCTGGGGCATGTGGGCGCGGGCCACCGGCCTGACCGCCCACCTGGGCGGCACGGACCTGGGCCGCATCGAACGCGGCGGCCTGCTGCCGATGACCGACGAGCAGGGCCTGGCTTTGTTCGACGCCACCTGGACGGCCGACCGTCCGGTGCTGGTGCCGGCGCCGCTGCGCCTGGACCGGGGCCGCACCGGATCCGGTGTGGTGCCGGCCGTGCTGCGCGCGCTGGTGCGGCCGGTGCGCCGGGTGGCCCGCTCGGCGGGGACGGCGTCGCCGGACTCGCTGCGCGAGCGGCTGCTGCCGCTGTCCCCGACGGAGCGCACGGCCCTGCTGGTGGACCTGGTCCGTACACAGGTCGCGGCGGTCCTGGGCCACACCGACACCGACGCCGTGGTGGTGGACCGGGCGTTCAAGGACAGCGGTTTCGACTCGTTGACGGCGGTGGAGCTGCGCAACCGGGTGTCCCGCGCCACCGGGCTGCGGCTGCCACCCACCGTGGTGTTCGACCGCCCCACGCCTGCGGAGTTGGCCGCGCACCTTCTCGACCAGCTCGTGCCGCCTGCCGACGGGCCGGCCGGCGCGGCGACGCCCGCCCGCAAGACCCGAAAGCAACTCGACTCGGCCACGGTCGAGGAGATCTTCGACTTGATCGACTCCCAGCTCGGCCGGGGGTCTCGCAGCGACTATCAGGAGGTCGACGCCGGGTGAGCGAGACACGCGAGGAGAAGCTCGTCGAGTACCTGAAGTGGGTCACCGGTGAGCTGCAGGAGACCAAGGCCCAACTCGCCAGGGCGAGGGCGGAACGCGAACCGATCGCGATCGTCTCGGCCGCCTGCCGGCTGCCCGGCGACGTCCACTCCCCCGAGGACCTGTGGCGCGTCGTGGCCGACGGTGTCGACGCCATCGGCGACGTCCCCACCGACCGGGGTTGGGCGGTGCACGAGGTGTACGCCGACGCGCCCGCGCACCGCCCGCTGGGCGGGTTCCTGTCCGACGCGGCCGGCTTCGACGCCGCGTTCTTCGGTATCGGCCCGCACGAGGCCACCGCCATGGACCCGCAGCACCGGCTGCTGCTGGAGTCGTCGTGGGAGGCGGTGGAGCGCGCCGGCATCGACCCGACCACCCTGCGCGGCAGCGCCACCGGGGTGTACGCGGGCCTGGTGTCGCAGAACTACGCCGCGTACGGCACCCCACCGGAGCTCAACGGCCACCTCATGACCGGCACGGCCACCAGCGTGGCGTCCGGCCGGATCGCCTATCTGCTGGGGCTGCGCGGCCCGGCGGTCACCCTGGACACCGCCTGCTCGTCGTCGCTGGTGGCCCTGCACCTGGCGGCGCAGGCGCTGCGCCGCGGCGAGTGCGATCTCGCGCTGGCCGGCGGGGCCACGGTCATGGCCACCCCGGCGTTGCTGGCCGAGTTCGTCACCCAGGGCGGGCTCTCGCCCGACGCCCGGTGCAAGGCGTTCGCGGCGGCGGCCGACGGAACGGGTTTCGCCGAGGGGGTCGGGGTGCTCGTGCTGGAACGCCTGGCCGACGCCCGGCACCACCACCGGCGCGTGCTCGCGGTGCTGCGCGGCTCGGCGGTGAACCAGGACGGCGCGTCCAACGGGCTGACCGCGCCGAGCGGCCCCGCGCAGGAGGAGGTGATCCGCGCCGCGCTGGCCGACGCGGGCCTGCGACCGTCCGACGTGGACCATGTGGAGGCGCACGGCACCGGCACCCGGTTGGGCGACCCCATCGAGGCGGCGGCCCTGCTCGCCACCTACGGTCAGGACCGCGCCGAGCCGCTGTGGCTGGGTTCGGTGAAGTCCAACATCGGGCACACCCAGACCGCCGCCGGTGTGGCCGGGGTGATCAAGGTGATCGAAGCCCTGCGCCACGAGCGCCTGCCGCGCACCCTGCACGTCGACGAGCCCACTCCGCACGTCGACTGGGCGGCGGGGAAGGTGCGGCTGCTCACCGAGGAGCAGCCGTGGCCGCGCGGGAAACGCCGCCGGGTGGCGGGGGTGTCGTCGTTCGGCATCAGCGGCACCAACGCCCACGTGCTCATCGAGGAGGGCGACCCGGAGCCGCCGCCCACGCCGCCCACGCCCTCCGCCCGCCCGGTCGCCTGGCTGCTCGGCGCCAAGACCGACAGCGCGCTGCGCGCGCAGGCCGCGCGCCTGCGGGAACGGTTCGCCGTCGCGTCGCACGACCCGCTGGACGTGGCGGTCGCGCTGGCCACCACCCGCACCGCGTTCGACCGGCGGGCGGCCGTGGTGGCGGCCGACCACGACGGCCTGCTGCGCGGTCTCGACGCGCTGGCCGCCGGGGAGACGACACCGGGACGGGCGGTACGGGGACCCACCGCCTTCCTCTTCTCCGGGCAGGGCAGCCAGCGCGTCGGCATGGGTACCGAGCTGCGGCGGGTCTTCCCTGCCTTCCGCGACGCCTGGCGGGAGGTCGCCGACGAGGTCGACCGGCACCTGGACCAGCCCCTGGACCGCGTGCTGGCCGACGAGGACCTGCTGCTGCGCACCGAGTACGCCCAGCCCGCGTTGTTCACCCTGGAGGTGGCCCTGGTCCGCTTGCTGGGCGGCTGGGGTCTGCGGCCGGACCTGCTGCTCGGTCACTCGCTCGGCGAACTGGTCGCGGCGCACGTCGCGGGGGTCCTCGACCTGCCCGACGCCGTCGCGCTGGTCGCGGCGCGGGGTGCGGCCATGCAGGCGGCCCCGGCCGAGGGCGCCATGGTCGCGATCCGGGCCGCCGCCGACGAGGTACAGGCCAGCCTCGCCGGCCGCGAGCACGAGGTGTCCGTCGCGGCGGTGAACGGCCCCCGCTCGATCGTCGTCTCCGGCGACGCCGGTGCGGTGCAGGAGGTCGCGGCCCACTGGGCGGCCACCGGGCACCGGACGTCGCGACTGCGGGTCAGCCACGCCTTCCACAGCCCGCACCTGGACGGGGTGCTGGACGGGTTCCGCGCGGTCGCCGCCGGCGTACGCCACCACCCGCCGAGCATCCCGGTCGTGTCGAACCTGACCGGCACGGTCGTCGAGGCGTTCACCGCCGAGCACTGGGTGCGGCACGTGCGCCAGGAGGTCCGCTTCGCCGCCGGCGTGTCCGCGCTCACCTCGGCGGGCGTACGCCGTTTCGTGGAGGTCGGCCCGGACGCGGTGCTGGCTGCCCTGGCCGGCGAGAACGCCCCCGGGACACCCGTCGTGGCGACCCTGCGCCGCGACGAGTCCGAGGCGTTGACCGTCGTCCGGGCGCTGGCGGCGAGCCACGTCACCGGCGCTCGGGTGGACTGGCGGGCGTTCCACGACGAGCGGACGGCGGCGGTGCCGCTGCCCACGTACCCCTTCGAGCACCGCCGCTACTGGGTGTCCCCGCCGACCGACCCGGCGCCCACCGCCCCGCCGCCGGTGGCCGACGAGCCGCCGCGGGAGTCGACGCCGCACGAGGAGCGGTTGCTCGACCTGGTCCGCACGCACGCGGCGGCGGTGCTGGGCCACGACACGCCGGAATCGGTGGGCCCGGACGACAACTTCGTGGAGATCGGGCTGTCGTCGTTCACCGCGCTGGAGGTGCGCAACCGGCTCTGCGAGGGCACCGGCCTGGAACTGTCGCCGCTGGCGCTGTTCGAACACCCCACCCCTGCCGCGCTGGCGGAGCACCTGCGGGCCGTACGGGCCGCGCGGACGTGAGCCCGCGGCCCGGGACGCGGCCGGGGCGGGCGACCAGCCCCGGCCGGGTCGGCGCGGCCCGCCGGGGCTCAGCCTGGCAGCGGCCCGACGGCCTCGCGCGCGGGCGGGCCGGCCGGGGCGTCGGTCGGTGTGGCGAAGGCCCGCAGGAACGTGTCCACCCCGGCGGTCACCGCGCGTTCCAGGTCGTCCGGATTGATCGGGCGGGTGCCGAGCGCGGTCATCGCGGGCAGCTCGTCGGTAAGCAGGGCGACGAATTGGCGGGCGGCGCGGATCGGGTCCTCGATCGTCAGGTAGCCGGCGTTGGCCAGCCGTGCGAGCCGGCCCGCGAGCGCCTCGGTGGCCTGGTTCGGCCCGCTGTCGAGCACGACGTCGAACAGGTCGGGAAAGCGCGCGATCTCTGCGTGCAGCAGCCGGCGCAGCGCCGAGGACTGCTCGTCGACGAAGCATTCGGCCAGCCGCAGGCCGACGGTGTTGAGGTGGTCGCGCAGCTCGTGGGGGTCGGTGGGGAACGTCTGGAGAGCTGCGAGGGTCTTGGCGTTCGACCGCGCGGCGATCTCGGCGAGGACGTGCCGGAACAGGTTCTCCTTGCCGCCCAGGTGGTTGTAGATGGTCGGCTTCGCCACCCCGGCCTCGGCCGCGATGGTGTCCAGGCTGGCCTGGCCGTAGCCCTCGCGGGCGAACACGCGCAGGGCCGCGGCGATGATCGCCTGCCGCTTGTCCAACCTGCCGCGCGGTGCGTTTCGGGTGTCGCGCTCAGTCATTCGGCCATGTTACCGTGCAGTGCGCCGAACTGAACTGATCAGTTCAATCTATCGAACCGGCCCGACAAAAACCGGAGACGGCCATGACCCAATCCCCATCCGACCGCATCGACGGCCCACTGCTTCGCCTGCTCGGCGTCATGGTCCTCGGCGGGGTGATGTCCTACTTCGACGCCACGATCATCAACGTGAGCGTCGAGACGCTGACCGCCCACTTCGACGCCACACTGGGCACGATCTCGTGGGTCGCCACCGGTTACCTGCTCGCCGTGGCCGTCGCCATCCCGCTCGCCGGGTGGGCGGTGGCCCGCTTCGGCGCGCGCCGCGTGTGGCTGGCCGCGCTGACCCTCTTCCTGGTTGCCTCGGCGCTGTGCGCCCTGGCCTGGGACGTGGGCAGCCTGATCGCCTTCCGCGTGTTCCAGGGCTTCGCCGGCGGCCTGCTCGAACCCATCATGCTCACCGTGGTCGCCACGGCGGCCGGCCCGAGCCGGATGGGCCGCGCGATGGGCCTGATCTCCATCCCGATCACCCTGGGACCGGTGCTCGGCCCGATCATCGGCGGTCTGATCCTGCAGAACCTGACCTGGCAGTGGATCTTCCTGGTCAACGTGCCGATCGCGCTGCTGGCCATCGCCCTGGCGCTGCTGATCATGCGCGACGACCGGCCCGAGCCGGGCGCCGCGCCGCCGCTGGACCTGATCGGTGTCGCCCTGCTCTCCCCCGGCTTCGCCGCCCTGATCTACGCGCTGTCGCAGGCCGGCACGGCCGGGTTCGGCGCCACCCGGGTCATCGTCGGGCTCGCCGTGGGGGTGGTGCTGGTCGCCGCGTACGTGGCGCACGCGCTGCGTTCCGCACAGCCGCTCATCGACCTGCGCCTGTTCCGCAGCAGCGGCTTCACCTCCAGCGTGCTCACCATGTTCCTGCTCGGCGGCATGCTGTTCTCGCTGCTGTTCCTGCTGCCGCTGTTCTACCAGCAGGTGCGCGGGCAGGGCGTGCTCGCCGCCGGACTGCTGCTCGTACCGCTCGGGCTGGGCACGATGGTCGGCATGCCGGTGGCCGGCAAGCTCGCCGACACCTTCGGCCCCCGCCGGCTGGTACCGACCGGCGCCCTGCTGATCGCGCTCAGCGCCCTCGTCTACACCCAGGCCGGACCGGACACCTCGCAGGTCCTGCTCACCGCCGCCCAACTCGTGACCGGCTTCGGCCTCGGCCTCGTCGGCGCACCGACGATGGGCTCCGTCTACCGCACCGTCGCGCCCGAGGCGGTGGGCGGCGCGACCGGCACCCTGTTCATCCTCAACCAGATCGGCGCGTCGCTGGGCGTGGCGGTGGTCGCGCTCATCGTGCAGAGCGGCCTCACCGACGGCCGGACGCCCGCCGACTCCTTCGACCAAGCCTTCTGGTGGACCGTCGCCGGTGGCGTGATCGTCGCACTGGCCAGCAGGTTCCTGCCCGGACGCCCGCAGCCCGTCACCCCCACACCGGCCGATGCGGAGACCGCCGCGGCCTGACCCCCAAACCCGGGGCCGGTCGGCGCCCCCGAGTCGACCGGCCCCGTACCCACCCAGAGAGGCCCCGATGACCGACACACCGCCCGTATCCGTCCTCGACGTCGTTCCGGTCTGGAGCGGCTCCACGGCGACGCGCGCCCTGCGCGACTCCGTGCAGCTCGCCGTCGAGGTCGAGCGGCTCGGTTACACCCGCTACTGGGTGGCCGAGCACCACAACACCCCGTGCCTGGCCACCGCCACGCCTCCCGTCCTGGTCGGCGCCCTGCTGGCGGCCACCTCGACGCTGCGGGTGGGCTCCGGCGGGGTCCTGCTGCCCAACCACCCCCCGCTGGTGGTCGCCGAGCAGTTCGGCACCCTCGCCGCGCTGTACCCGGGCCGCGTCGACCTCGGGGTCGGTCGCGCCCCCGGCACCGACGCCGCCACGGCCCGTGCCCTGCGCCGGGCACCCGACGGCGCCGACCAGTTCCCGACGGAGCTCGCCGAGCTGATCGACCACTTCGGCCCGGCACCGCGTCCCCGGCAGATCACCGCCGTGGCCGCTGCCGAGTCCGAGGTACCGGTCTGGATCCTGGGCTCCAGCCCCGGCAGCGCCCGCCTGGCCGGCTCGCTCGGGCTGCCGTACGCGTTCGCCCACCAGATCAACCCGACCCTCACCGCCACCGCGCTGCAGCTCTACCGGAAGTCGTTCCGCCCCTCGGCACACCTCGCCGATCCGCACGCGATCCTGTCGGCCGTGGTCGTGGTCGGCGAGAACGACGAGCACGCCGAGCGGCTGATCGCGCCGTACCTGCTCGGTCAGATCGGGCACCGCACCGTCGGTCGACTGGACCCCTTTCCGAACGCGGCGCAGGCTCAGCAGCACTCGTACACCGACGCCGAACGGGCCTTCGTCGCCGAGCGGATCACCAGCCAGATAGTGGGCGGCCCCGAAACGGTGCGCGAGCGGGTCCAGCGGTTGCACGCGGAGACCGGCGCGAACGAGCTGATGGCGCTGACCATCCTGCCCGAGCTGGAGGACCGCGTGCGCTCTTACGCCCTGCTGGCCGACGCCGTCCGGGCCAGCATCGCCGTGTATGCGCGCGACCTGCGGGTTTAGGCCAGCTTTAGGCGCGGCACCCACAGTGGCGGCGCACCACCGGACAGCCCTGAGGAGATTCCCGACGTGCGCACGACAACCCGCTCGACAGCCATTCTGCTGCTCCTGGTCGCCGCCACCGCGGCCTGCGGCACCTCCGCGGCCCAGACCGGCGACGCCCAGCCCACCACGGGCGGCGCCCTGACCTTCGCCACCGCCGTGGAACCGGACTGCCTCGACCCCGCGGTCAGCGCACGGGACGTCACCGGCGTCATCAACCGCAACATCTTCGACTCGCTCGTGCGGCAGGCCCCGGACGGGAGCTTCCACCCCTGGCTGGCCGAGCGGTGGGAGACGGCGCCGGACGGGCGGGCCTACACCTTCCACCTGCGATCGGGAGTACGGTTCCACGACGGCACCACCCTCGACGCCGCGGCGGTGAAGGCCACCCTGGACCACGCCGTCGATCCCGCCACCGAGTCCCGCTTCGCGGCGGGCCTGCTGGCCGCCTACCGCAGCGCCGAGGTCACCGACGCGTCCACCGTCACCGTCCGGCTGAGCCGTCCGGACGCCGCACTGCTCCAGACGCTGAGCACCCCCTACCTGGGCATCCAGTCCCCCCGGTCACTGCGGGAGAACAAGGACGGGCTCTGCGAACAGCCGATCGGTTCCGGGCCGTTCCGCTTCGTCCGGTGGGAGAAGAAGGTCGGCATCGACCTGAGCCGCTACCCCGACTACGCCTGGTCGCCCAGCGGGGCAACCCACCAGGGACCGGCCCGCCTGGACACGCTACGGATCACGTTCGTGGCAGAGGACAGCGTCCGGCTCGGGTCGCTGACCAGCGGTCAGGTGCAGGTCTCCGACGTGCCGGCGAGCAAGGCGCGCACGGTGCAGGGCAGCGCCCACCTGCTCAAGACCGAGGTCCCCGGGGCCCCGTACACCATCTTCCTCAACTCCTCCCGCGACGCGATCCTGGCCGACATCCGGGTCCGCCAGGCCCTGCGTCGGGCGGTGGACCTCGACCAGCTCGTCAAGAGCATCTACTTCGGGCAGAACCAGCGCGCGTGGAGCCCACTGACCCCGGCCACCCCGCTGTACGACGACTCGACCCGGGACGCGTTCACCTTCGACCAGGCCGAGGCGAACCGCCTGCTGGACGAGGCGGGGTGGACCCAGCGCGACAGCGCCGGTTACCGACTCAAGGACGGCCGTCGGCTCACCCTGCGCTGGCCGCACACCGCCGCGATGGAACGCGACCAACGGAACCTGATCGGGCAGGGCCTGCAGTCGCAGGCCAAGCAGGTGGGTATCGAGATCCAGTACACGCTGGTCGACCAGGGCACGATCGGCGACCTGATCGGCAAGCGGGCGCTGGACCTGTTCGACGTCAGCTTCACCCGCTCCGACCCGGACATCTTGCGCTACTTCTTCGGCACGAAGTCGACGCTCGCCGAGGGCGGCGGCAACATCTTCGGCCTCGACATCCCCGAGCTGGACAAGCTGCTCACCGACGGCGTGAGCACCCTCGACCCGGCACAGCGCCAGCGCATCTACAGCGACGCGCAGCGGTACGTGGTCGAGAACGCCGTCTCCCTGCCGGTCTACGTGCCCACCAGCCTGCTCGGGGTGGCCCGCCACGTACACGGCGTCGAATTCGGCGCGAACGCCACCCCGCTGTTCGCCGGCGCATGGATCGCCGGATGAGTCCTGCCCTCCGGTGGCTGGCGCGCAAGCTGGCCCTGGCCGTCCTGGTCGTCCTCGGGGCCGCGACCGTGGCGTTCGCGGCGCTGCACCTCGCACCGGGCGACCCGGTCCGCGCGGTGATCGGCACGCTGGCCCCGAGCGACGACCTGGTGGCCCAGGTCCGCGCCGACCTCGACCTCGACAAGCCGCTGGCCACCCAGTACGCGCACATGCTGGGTGGCCTCGCGCGCGGCGACCTGGGTGAGTCCTACCAGCTGCGCCGCCCGGTCGTCGAGGTGATCGTGGCGGACCTCGGCTGGACCGTCCAGCTCGCGGTCGCCTCCCTGCTGCTCGCGCTGGTGGTGTCGACGGCACTCGCGGTCGCCACCGCCGGCCGGCGGCCCACCCTGCGCCGGGTCAGCATCCTGCTGGAACTCGTGACCGCCTCCAGCCCGACATTCTGGGTGGGCACCATCCTGCTCGCGGTGCTGTCGTTCCAGCTACACCTCTTCCCCGCCGCCGGCGCCGGCGGTCTGGAAGGGCTCGTGCTGCCGGCCGTCACGCAGGCGATCGGGTTGGTCGGCATCTTCACCCAGGTGCTGCGGCAGAGCATGGAGCAGGCCCTCGACGAGCCCTTCGCGCTCAGCGCGCGGGCCCGAGGCACCACCGAGACGGCCCTGCGGCTGCGGCACGCCGCGCGGCACGCCCTCATCCCGGTGCTCACCCTGTCCGGTTGGATCCTGGGGGCGCTGCTCAGCGGCGCGGTCGTGGTGGAGACGCTGTTCAGCCGGCCGGGCCTCGGGCGCACGCTGGTCACCGCCATCCTCGGCCGCGACCTGCCGGTGGTGATCGGCGTGGTGGTGGTCGCCGCCGCGCTGTTCACCGTGATCAACCTGGTCGTCGACCTGCTGTACCGCGTCGTCGACCCCCGGCTGCGGGAGTGGGCGGCATGACGACCGTCCTCACCCCGGTCACCGCGCCGGTGGCCCGTGCCCGTCCCGCCCTGGTGCTGGCCTGGGTCGGGCTCGGGTTGCTCGCCCTGGCCGCCGCCTGGCCCGCGCTGCTCGCCACCGCCGCGCCGGACACGGTCGACCCCGCCTCGGCGCTCGCGCCGATCAGCCCGCACCACCCGTTCGGCACCGACCAGCTCGGGCGTGACGTCTACAGCCGGGTGGTGTACGGCACCCGCATGTCGCTGCTCATCGGGCTCGGCGCGACCACGCTGGCCGTGACCGTGGGCGCGCTGCTCGGGGTGCTGGCCGCCGCCGCCGGGCGAGCCGTCGACGAACTGTTCATGCGGATCACCGACATCCTGTTGGCGTTCCCGGGACTGCTGCTGGCGCTGCTGGTGATCGCCGTGCTCGGTCCGGGCGCGGTGAACACCACCATCGCCCTGGCCTGCGCCGCCGTACCCGGCTACGTGCGCCTGGCCCGGGGGCAGGCGCTGGTGGTCCGCCGGTCGGGCTACGTGTCGGCGGCGGTGGTGATGGGCCGGTCCCGGGTCGGGATCTTCTTCGGTCACGTGCTGCCGAACGCGCTGCCGCCGGTGCTCGCCTTCGCGGCGGTGGACGTCGGTACGGCGCTGATGGCCAGCGCCTCGCTGAGCTTCCTCGGCCTGGGCGCGCAGCCACCCGCTCCGGAGTGGGGCTCGATGCTCGCCGAGGGACGGGACTACCTGGACAGCGCCTGGGGGCTGACGGTGTTTCCCGGCCTGGTGGTCACCGCCGCGGTGATCGCCTGCTACGTCGTCGGCGCCGACCTGCGCGCCCGGTTCGAGGGACGGGGCACCGGTGGACGATGAGGTCGTGTCCGTCGCCGGGCTGCACGTGACGTACCGCGTCGGCCGCGCCGAGGTGTTCGCCGTGCGCGGGGTGGACTTCCACCTGCGCGCTGGGGAGTGCCTGGCCATCGTAGGTGAATCCGGGTCGGGCAAGAGCACGGTGGCTCGCGCGTTGGTCGGCCTCACCGGACCCGGCGCACGGCTGCGCAGCGACCGGCTCGTGGTGTCCGGCCAGGAACTCAGCAGGCTGGGCGACCGCGAGTGGCGGCGGATACGCGGCGCCCAGGTGGGGCTGGTGTTGCAGGACGCGCTCACCGCGCTGGATCCACTGCGTACCGTCGGCGCCGAGGTCGCCGAGGCGGCGCGCAACCACGGTCTGGTCCGTCGGGGTGAGGTGGCGCGACGGGTCCACCGACTGCTCACCGACGTCCAGGTGCCGCAGCCCGAGCTGCGTGCCCGGCAGTACCCGCAGCAGCTCTCCGGTGGTCTGCGCCAACGCGCGCTGATCGCCGCCGCGATGGCCGCGGATCCGCCGGTGCTGGTGGCCGACGAGCCCACCACCGCGCTGGACGTCACCCTGCAGGCCAAGCTGCTCGACCTGCTGGCGGCACGCAAGGCAGCCGGTACCGCCGTGCTGCTGATCAGTCACGACCTGTCCGTGGTGGCCCTGCTCGCCGACCGGGTCGCGGTGATGCGCGACGGAGAGTTCGTGGAGACCGGCTGCACGGCCGACGTGCTGCGCGCGCCGGAGCACCCGTACACCCGGCAGTTGCTCGCGGCCACGCCCTCCGCGCACGCCCGCGGCGCCCGACTGGCCGGGCCGCGCAGCACACCGGCGCGAACCCGTACGCCGCGTCCGTCCGGTGTCCTGGCGCGGGTCCGGGAGGTCTCCAAGACGTTCCGCGGGCCGGGCGGGGCACGGCTCGCGGCCGTGTCGGAGGTGTCGTTCTCACTTTCGGCCGGTGAGATCCTCGGCGTGGTCGGCGAGTCGGGCTCGGGCAAGAGCACCCTCGCGCATCTGCTGCTCGGGCTCCTCGAACCGGACACCGGCACCATCGAGCTGTTCGGGCAGCCCTGGTCGGGGGTGCCGGAGGCGCGGCGGCAGCGGGGCCGCGTGCAGTGGGTGCAGCAGGACCCGCTCGGCTCGTTCGACCCGCGCTACCGGGTGGGACGGCTGATCGCCGAGGCGGGGGTCGACCGGGCCCGGGTCCGCGAGCTGCTCGACCAGGTCGGTCTCGACCCGGCCATGGCCGACCGGCACCCGCGCACATTGTCCGGCGGGCAGCGGCAGCGGGTCGCCATCGCCCGCGCGCTCGCCCGCGACCCGGAGGTCATCGTGTGCGACGAACCGGTCTCCGCGCTGGACGTCTCGGTGCAGGCACAGATCCTGGACCTCTTCGCCGACATCCGCGCCGACCTGGGTACCGCGCTGGTGCTGATCAGCCACGACCTCGCGGTGGTGCACCACGTGGCGGACCGGGTCCTGGTGATGCGGGCCGGGACGGTCGTGGAGAGCGGGCCGGTGACCGAGGTCTTCGCCCGGCCGACGCACCCCTACACCGCGCAGCTCATCGCCGCCCTCCCCCGGCCGGGGGACGCCTACGCCGCCCACCCCGAAGGAGTCGCATGATCGAGATCCCGTCTGCGGCGACCGCGTCGCCGCAGTATCCGCAGCGGCGCGCCTGCCCCTATCGCCCGGCAGGGGGTTACGAGCGGCCGGTGACCCGCGTACGGCTGTACGACGGCCGGCCGGCGTGGCTGGTCACCGGCCACGAGACGGCACGGCAGGTGCTGCTGGACGCCGCGACCTTCTCCTCAGACCGGCAGCACCCCGCGTTCCCGGCGCTCGCCGCGCGGTTCGAGGCCGCCCGCGCGGTCCGCAACTTCATCGGGATGGACCCGCCCGAGCACACGGCGCAGCGGCGCATGCTCATCTCCGGTTTCACCGCCAAGCGGGTGGCCACACTCCGGCCGGCCATCACCGAGATCGTGGACTCCCTCCTCGACGAGGTGGTTCGGCGCGGGCCCGGAGTGGACCTCGTTGCGACCTTCACGCTCCCGGTGCCGTCGGTCGTGATCTGCCGCCTGCTCGGCGTCCCGTACGCCGACCACGAGTTCTTCGAGCACCAGTCCCGGCGCATCGCGGCGGGCACCTCGACGGCCGCCGAGAGCGCGGACGCCTTCGGCCAGCTGAAGCGCTATCTGCTCGGTCTGATCGAAACGAAGGGCAGAGGCGGCGAGGACATGCTCGACGTGCTCGTCGACGAGCAGGTGGCCACCGGCACGGTCACGACCCCTGACCTGGTCGACCTGGCACTGTTGCTGCTCGTGGCGGGGCACGACACCACGGCCAGCACGTTGGCGCTCGGAGTGGCTCTCCTGCTGGAGCAGGACGCCGGCGCCGTCGCCGCCGACCCGACGCGGGTCGGCGCGGTGGTGGAGGAGATCCTGCGGCACACCGCCGTGGCCGACGGCGTGGCCCGCTTCGCCACCCGCGACACCGAGGTGGCCGGCGTCCGGATCGCCGCCGGCGACGCGGTGGTGGTCGCTCTCTCGGCGGCCAACCGGGACCCGGGCCCGTTCCCCGACCCGGACCGCTTCGACCCTCGTCGTGGCGGTCGCCAGCACGTGACCTTCGGGCACGGCCCCCACCAGTGCATCGGTGCGAACCTGGCCCGCGCCGAGTTGGAGATCGCCCTGTCCCGTCTGTTCACGCGGCTGCCGACGCTGGCGCTCGCGGTGCCCGTCGAGGAGCTGGGCGGCAAGGAGGCGGGGGGTGTGCAGGGTGTCCAACGCCTTCCGGTCACCTGGTGACCCGGTCCACGTCAACGTCGACGCGGCACGGTGCGTCGGCGCCGGGCAGTGCGTGCGGACCGACCCGACGGTCTTCGGCCAGTCCGACGAGGGCACCGTCCGGCTGTTGCGCGGCAGCCTCCCCGGCTCCCTGCGGTCCGTGGTGACCGAGGCGGCGGCGCTGTGCCCGGCCCAGGCGATCACCGTGACCGGCACGGCCGATCCGCCCCACTGATCAGCGCATTCCCGGTCGCCCCGTGCCGTCCGGGGGCGCGCTGGTCACCGCGCGGTGCAGCGCCGCCGCGAACCGGTCGACGACCTCGCAGAGCGCGTCGGCGGCAGCCGGCGCGACGACAAGTGTGCCGTCGTCGCCGACGACCAGGTCGGTGTCGAGGGTGAACCAGCCGGGCAGGACGTGCCCCGCGCCCATCGCGGTCAGGACGGGACGCAGCGCGTAGTCGATGGCCAGCACATGGGCCCTGCTGCCACCGGTGGCCAGCGGCAGCACCGTCTTGCCCGCCAGGGCGTACTGCGGCAGCAGGTCGAACAGGCACTTCAACAGGCCGGAGTAGGCGGCCTTGTAGATCGGTGTGCCGATCACCAGCCCGTCGGCCTCCGCGACCAGCGCCGCCACGCCGGTGATCGCCGGGTGGCGTGGGTCGGCGCCGACCAGCACGTGCGCGGGCAGGGTCCGCACGTCCAGCGGGATCACCTCGTGCCCGTCGGCGACCAACTGCCGGTCGAGGTGACGAAGCAGGCCAGCGGTACGCGAGGTCGCCGACGGGCTGCCGGAGACGGAGAGCACGGTGGGCATGCCAGACCTCTCGTGATTGCCGGTTCCTGCGATCCTCGCCCAGCCGGCGTGAGCGCACATCCGAGAAACCACGTACGTCCGCGTGCTTGGTGTCGCTTTACCGGGGTGAGCCACGATGACGCCCATGGGGCGGACAGCGCGGGCGGGCACGCAACGATCGACCGGTTACCTGGACCGGACGCCGGATCCGGCGGACCGGGTGCGGCTGTTCTGTTTCCACCACGCCGGCGCCGCAGCGTCCACCTTCGCCGGCTGGGCGGAGGCGTTGCAGCCACGGGTCGCGGTTTACCCGGTGCAGCTGCCCGGCCGGGAGAACCGCGTGCGGGAGGCGCCCATCACCGATTTCGGCCGTCTGCTCGACGCCGTCGTGGACGCTGTCGAGCCGTCACTGGAACGTCCGTACGCTCTCTATGGGCACAGCATGGGTGCGGCCCTGGCCGCCGCGGTGGCCCGACGGCAGGTCGAGCGGGGACGACCGCCGGTGGCGTTGTTCGTCGGCGGCTACCCGGACCCGCGCTGCGGGCCACCGCTCGCGGTGTCGGCGCTGTCCGACGACGAGGTCGCCGACCTGCTGGTGCGCATCGGGGGCATGTCCGAGGTGGTACGCCGGTATCCCGCGTGGGTGCGGACGGCGGTCCGGCTGCTGCGCGGCGACCTCGCGGCCCTGCACTCCCAGCCTCCGACCGGGCCCGATCCGGTGCCGGTGCCGGTGCGCGCCTATGTCGGCGACTCCGATCCGCTGGTGGGGCGCGCCGACGCGGTCGGGTGGGCGGCGTACACCTCGTCGTCGTTCCGGCTGCGGGTGCTGCCCGGCGGTCACCTGTTCCACCTCCGGTCGGGCGATCGGCTCCGGGCGGACATCGCGGCCTGCCTGGGCGAGCTGACCTCGCTGCCGGGCGGCAGGCCCGACGGTGGGGCGTCAGTCGATGTCGAGGACCGCCTTGCCGGCCACGCGGCGGCCGAGCAGCGCCTCGATCGCGTCGTCGACGCGCTTCCAGGAGTCCCGCCAGCCGACCGGTAGGGAGATGTCCCCGGCGGCCACGAAGGCCAGGAGGGTAGCCAGGTCGGCTCCGGGGCGGGAGGTGTCACCGAAGGACTGCAGACGCCGGGGTTCGCCCAATGCGAAGGTCGAGTTGGGCGCGAAGACGGCCGCCGCACCCGACGCCCAGCCGATGCTCTGGCAGATCCCGCCCGGCTTGAGCAGCGACCACGCGCGGGTGAGGTGGTCACCACCGACTGTCTCCACCACCACGTCGACCGGCTCGCGGACGTCGTCCAGTCCGACCACCACCTCGGCTGCGCCCAGGTCGCGCAGCCCCTCCCCCCGCGCCGGCGAGCCGACCGACGCCACCACCGTGGCTCCGCCGAGGCGGGCGAGTTGGACCGCCAGCCGTCCGACGCCTCCGGACGCGCCGGTGACCAGCACCCGACGGCCCAGCAGTGGGCCGGCGCCTCGCAGGGTCCGCAGGGCGGTGAGGCCCACCATCGGCAGGGCCGCCGTGGCGGCGAGATCGAGCCCGTCGGGGATCCGCGCCACGCTGTCGACGTCGAAGACGGCACGTTCGGCCCACGTTCCCGGACCGAAGGCGACCACCCGGTCGCCGACGGCCGGACCGCTGCCGTCCTCGGCGGCTCGCACGACGTAACCCGCGGCGTCGTAACCGAGCACCGTGCCGGCGGGCATCCCGGCACGGAAGCGGGCCTCGCCGAAGTTCACCGAGGACTGTCTCACCTCGACGAGCAACTGGCCGGGCGTCGGGACCGGCTCGGGCACCTCGGCCAAGCGGTGTCCCTCGGCGGTGTCGGGGGCGGCGATCAGGGCTTGCACGGTACGACCTCCAGAAACACGATCCGGACCAGCGGCCCGGTTGTCCCCGCTACCGTAAGTCCGACTCGTCCAATTTTCTGGGGAAATGCCATGACGACTGAACGCGCCGACGCGGCCCGCAACCGGGCGATGATCCTGCGCGCCACCGAGGATCTATTGACGTACCGCGAAGCTATGCCGATCTCCGTCGACTCGATCGCCGCCCGGGCGGGCGTCGGCAAAGGCACCGTCTTCCGCCGCTTCGGCAGCCGGTCCGGCCTGTTCCGGGAACTCCTCGCCGAACGCGCGACGCGAATCGGAGAGCAGATCAGCCACGGTCCACCACCGCTGGGGCCCGGAGCACCGCCCGGGGACCGGCTCCTGGCCTTCCTCGACGCACTGGCCGACCTCGCCGCGACCAACGCGACCCTCCTCGCCGCCCACGCAATGGCCTGCGCCGCCGGACGGCACGACGACCCCACCTACCGACGCTGGCACGAACACCTGCGCCAGCTCGTCGGGCAACTCCGCCCGGACCTCGACGCCGGATACGTCGCCCACGTCCTGCTCGGGGCATTCGACGCCGAACTGGTCCGCCGAACCATCGCCGACGGCGGCGTCGACCGGCTCCGCGCAGCCGTAAGGGCACTCGCACGGTGCCTGCTGCCACCCGGGCCCGAGCGATCATGCCGCCCGGGCCCGTAACGAGTGGTTGTGGCCCACGCCCGCCCGGTCCGACCTGCTCGACAATCCGCTCGGCAAGATCAGTGAACGGGGCTTGACCGGCTTTTGCGAACCTGTGGGCCGACGCCCGCGATCTCTACCAACTGCCCACCTTTCGAGGTCATCGGAGCCGGCACGCCCCCTGATAGAAGGCTCGCCGGTTCAGCGACGCGCTGCCGCCCGACTCGACGTCACGATCTCCCGCAACCCGCGCAGAAGCCGGTCGACGTGCGCGACGGTCGTACCGATGCCGATGCTGGCCCGGATCGCGTACCTGTCGGTCGGGCAGCCGAGCCGCTCGGCCGCGTCGGTCAGCAGTTTCCGGGCGAGCGGGTGGGCGCAGAACAACCCGTCGCGCACGCCGATACCGTGATCAGCGGCGAGCCGGTGGGCGACCTCCGTTGCTCGCTGCTCGGCGACGGCGAAGCTGACGATGCCGACCCGGTCGTGACCGACGTCGAACGTCCGCAGCTCTGCCACCCCGGGCAAGGCCGCGAGCCCGTCGCGCAACCGCTTCAGCAGATCCTGTTCGTGCGCCAGCACGGCCGGCGAGGCAGCGAGCGTGGCGCAGGCGGCGGCGAGCGCGACCGCGCCCAGCAAATTCGGTGTGCCGGCCTCATGCCGAGCGGGACCAACATGCCACTGCACCTCGGCCGCCTCGTCACCGACGTGCCTGGTGGCCCCGCCGCCGGCGAGATACGGGGCGGCGGCGTCGAGCCAGTCGGCCCGGCCGGCCAACACTCCTGCGCCGAACGGCGCGTACAGCTTGTGCCCGGACAGCGCCAGGTAGTCGATGCCGGCGTCGGTCATGGAGACCGGACGGTGCGGGGCCAACTGGGCGGCGTCGACGGCGATCCGCGCGCGGTGCCGGTGCGCGATCTCGGCGAGTTCGGCTATCGGCCAGACCTCTCCGGTGACGTTGGACGCGCCGGTGACCGCTACCAGCACGGGGCCGGCGCTGCGCAGGTCGGCCAGTGCGCGGGTGAGCCCGGACACCACCGCCGGCAGGTCCGCGGGCACCGGCAGGCAGTGCACCCGCGGCCAGGGCAAGAGGTTCGCATGGTGCTCGCCCGCCCAGGTCACCACGGTGGTGTGGGATGGCAGTGCCCGGGCGAGCAGGTTCATCGCGTCGGTGGTGTTCCGGGTGAAGATCACGTGGTCGTCGGGCCGGATGTCGAGGAAATCCGCCACGGTCTGGCGGGACTGCTCGTACGCCAGTGTGCAGCGACGTGACGCCGCGCCGGCACCCCGATGCACACTGGCGTACCAGGGCAGGAGTTCATTGACCGCATCGGCGGCGGCAGCGAGGCACGGTGCGGTAGCGGCGTAGTCGAGGTTGGCGTACGTGACGGTGGTGCCGTCGGAGAGACGGACAGGCAGATCCGCGCCGAGCACCACAGGAGCGATCGTGGGCACACTGGTCCTTCATGACGGTGGACCCGCACGGGTCCGCGCTTGCCTCTCCGGCGGACGCCGGCGGCCTGGTCCTCACCCGGAGGCACCCCACCGCGGACGCACGAGGGTTGCCGGCCAGCAGGCCGGGGCCTTGACGCTGACACTCATGACCGCCGCCGATATTGCCATACGGACCGGCCTTGCCGCCAGTACGCTTCGCGCACTATCCGACCCGGTGCAGGTACAGATAGCTGCCGCGCGCCGCAGGGCAGTGATACGCCACTCCGGCGTGCACATCTGCCTGGCGCGCACATCGAACGTGACCATAGTCGAGTGTCCCTTGTTCCCACTGACGTCACATGGATGGTTGTTATCGCCGTGTCGGTCCAGGCGGTCACGACGACATTGCCATCTCATCGTGGATAGCGGGCGCTCGGCGCCCCGGTCGATCGAGACCAGCGTGCCGTCGAGGATCGCATACGCCAGTCGAGCGGCCCGCGGTGCCAGGTTATGCCTGTACAGAACGGCATGTGCCGCACTTTGCGGTAGCAATGGAAAGCCACTGGCAGGAACGCAGGCGGCTCGGCGCACTGTCCTACTTCGTCATCCGAGACGAGCCGGACGCCCCTTCTTCGGCGGCAGCATTCCTTGTTGTCGACGTGGCGGAACATCTGGTCATCTTCATTCTGGTGCCCGTGTTCGTTGGCGCGATGATCGGCATCCTGGTCGCTGGGCTTCCGAACAGGTGGCACGTTCTTGCGTCTATCGTGACGCCGGCCGCGACCTCGACGGCCGGCGGGGCGTTGGTTGTCGCCACAACCTTCACCAACCAGGTTTCGGCATTTCCCTGACCGATAATCGCCCGTCATCTCATTCTCGCGCTGCGCATCAGCCGCCTCACCAGCCTCGGCTTCACCCTGGACGACGTCGCTCGGATGCTCGAGTCGGAGGAGCGCGGCCAGGAGTCCCCACACGGGCTACACGCGCCGGAGAACGAGCGCCTCTCTCGCCGACCGGGCGGCCACCACGCTCAGGGGGTCTTCGCCACCCGCCCTGACACGCTCCTCGGCATCGACAACAGCTGGGCGGGACAGCCAAAGGCCGACGTGCTCCATGACTACGAAACAGCGTGGGTACGTAGCCGGCCGTCCCGCCCTGTGATCTCCGCTTGCCCATTACCTACTTTCACTATAGGAAAAGTGGGTGACCACCACAGTCTCCGCGTCACCCACCGCGGAAACCTCGATCGGTGCATCGACGGCCGCCCGGAGGGCTCTGGCACCCCGTGGCGGGCGCCGCCGTCGGATCCTGCTTCGGCTCCTCGCCCTCGTCGTGCTCTACGGGCTCTGGGAAGTCGCCGCCCGGACCACCGGCAATCCGACCTTCATCCCCTCACCCGGCGCCGTGTGGCACCAACTGGTCCAGACGTCGACCACCCACGACGGCGTCCGCGGCTACAGCGGGCATCTGCTCATCGAACACCTCGGCGTCAGCCTGCGGCGCATCCTGATCGGCTCCATGATCGGCATCGCCGGTGGGGTGCTCCTCGGTGTCGTGATGGGAACTGTCAGCGGGTTCCGGGTAGTGATCGAACCGGTCGTCACCTTCGTCCGCGCCCTTCCGCCGCTTGCCTACTTCAGCCTCTTCATCATCTGGTTCGGCATCGACGAGACGCCCAAGCTCTGGTTGCTCTCCATCGCCGCGTTGCCGCCCGTGGCGGTCGCGACCGCCGCGGCCGTCCACTCCGCACCGACCGGTCTGGTCGAGGCCGCGCGGGCGCTGGGCGCCGGTCGTGTTCACGTGATCCGCGACGTGGTGCTCCCCCACGCGTTACCGGAGATATTCACCGGCATCCGGATCGCGGTGGGGGTCGCGTACTCCTCGGTGGTCGCCGCCGAGACGATCAACGGCGTACCCGGCATCGGTGGCATGGTTCGCGACGCCCAGCGCTACTCCCAGACCGACGTCGTCATTCTCGGCCTCTTCGCCATTGGCCTGTCCGGCCTCATCATCGACGCCCTGCTACGGACCGCCGAAAACCGGCTCATCCCGTGGCGGGGCCAGATCTAGGAGACAACAGATGCGCAAGACACTCGGTCTGCTGGCAGCCGTGTCCCTGCTGTTGAGTGCCTGCGGCGACGGTGCCGCCAGCGGCGGCGATCCGGGCCGCAAGACCATCCGGATCGCCTACCAGGCCTTCCCCAGCGGCGACCTCATCGTGAAGAACCAGAGACTGCTTGAGGATGCGCTACCCGACTACCAGATCACCTGGACCAAGTTCGACTCCGGCGCGAGCATCAACACCGCCTTCGTCGCCGGCAGCGTCGACATCGCGGCGATCGGGTCGAGTCCGGTGGCGCGCGGTCTCTCCGCGCCGCTGAACATTCCGTATCAGGTCGCCTTCGTCCTCGACGTGGCCGGCGACAACGAGGCGTTGGTGGCCCGCAACGGCGCCGGCGTCACCGACATCACCGGCCTGCGCGGCAAGAAGGTGGGGACCCCCTTCGCCTCCACCGCCCACTACAGCCTGCTGGCCGCCCTGGATCGGGCCGGCGTCAAGGAATCAGAGCTCACCATCGTCGACCTGGAGCCCCAGGACATCCTGGCCGCCTGGACCCGGGGCGACCTGGACGCGGCCTACTCCTGGTTGCCATCACTGGATGAGCTCCGCAAGACCGGTACGGTGCTGATCACCAGTCGCGAACTCGCCACCGCCGGCAAGCCCACACTGGACCTCGGCGTCGTCGCCACGGACTTCGTTGAGGCGCACCCTGCCGCAGTCGACGCCTGGCGCAAGGCCCAGTCCCAGGCCCTGAACCTGATCCACGACGACCCCGCCGCGGCAGCGAAGTCGGTCGGCGCCGAACTCAACCTCAGCCCGGAGGAAGCGCAGCGGCAACTCTCGCAGGGTGTCTTCCTCAAGTCCGAGGACCTGGCCAGCCCCGAATGGCTGGGCACCTCCGCGGCCAAGGGCAAACTCGCTGACAATCTCGTCAGCGCCGCACAGTTCCTCAAGGACCAGCAGAAGATCGACGCTGTGCCAGACCTGGCGACCGTACAGGCAGCGATCTATACCGTAGGACTGCCCGATGCCCTCGGCTGAATCCGGCGACACCGCGGCGATCACCGTCACCGACGTCGAGCACAGATACGGCGAAGTCGTCGCCCTCGGTCCCATCGACCTGACAGTGCCGCCGGGCGAGTTCCTCGTCCTGGTCGGCGCGTCCGGGTGCGGCAAGAGCACACTGCTGCGGCTGATCGCCGGCTTCGAGCAGCCCACCACCGGCACGGTCCTGACCGGCGGCGTACCACCGATCCCAGGGCGCAGCGCCGGCCTGGTTTTTCAGCAGCCCCGGCTCTTCCCGTGGAAAACCGTCGGCGGCAACATCGAGTTGGCACTGCGGTACGCCGGGCAGCCCACCGATGGCGTCGACGCGCTCCTCAACCGGGTCGGGCTGCACGACGTGGCAAAGCGCCGCACCTGGCAGATCTCCGGCGGCCAGCAGCAGCGAGTCGCCATCGCCCGGGCCCTCGCCGCCGACCGCCCACTGCTGCTCCTCGACGAACCGTTCGCAGCGCTCGACGCGCTCACCCGCGAGCGCCTCCAGGAAGACCTTCGCTCGGTCAGCACCGCGCCCGGGCGCACCTCGATCTTCGTCACCCACAGTGTGGACGAGGCAGTCTTTCTCGGCAGCCGGGTCGTGGTGCTCAGCCCTCGCCCCGGCCGGATCGTCCTGGACCTGCCCATCCACCTACCTCGCACCGGCATCACCCCGGACGACCTGCGAGGCCTGCCCGACTACGCCGCCCTGCGCGCCGAGATCGGACACGCCGTCCGAAGCGAAGGAGCATCCGCATGACCACGGTTCACACCCAGCTCGACCTCGAACCGCTGGGACCACACTTTGGCGCTCTGGTCCACGGTCTGGACCTGGCCATCGCCAGCGACGAGGAGGTCACGGCGCTGCGCGCCGCGCTGGTCGACCGCAAGGTGCTCTTCCTGCGCGATCAGCGCCTCGACGACGATGGCCAGGTGCGTCTGGGACGCAGAATCGGAGAACTGACAGCATCCCACCCCGTGGTCGGCGGCGTCGATGACGCACACCCCGAGATCTACGCCCTCGACAGCACGGACAACGGCTTCGCCGACGTCTGGCATACCGACGTCACCTTCATGAAGCGACCACCACTCGGCTCGATCCTGCGCGCCGTCATCCTCCCGCCCACCGGAGGCGACACCAACTGGGCCGACGCGCAACTGGCGTACGACTCGCTCAGCGAACCGGTACGTCGACTTGTCGATCAACTCACCGCCATTCACGACGGCACTCGCGAGTTCGGCTACTACCTCGCCCAACGCGGAGGCAACGTGTGGGAGGGCCAACAGGTGTCCCGACTGGATCCGGTCGAACACCCGGTGGTCCGGGTCCATCCCGAGACCGGCCGTCGAGGGATCTTCGTGAATCCGGGTTTCACCTCGCACATCGTCGGCGTATCGGACTTCGAGAGCCGGGCCATCCTGGACCTGCTCTACGCCCACCTCACCAAGCCGGAGCACATCGTGCGGCACCGATGGCGCCCCGGGGACGTGGCGCTCTGGGACAACCGCAGTACCACCCACTACGCCAACCGGGACTACGGATCCGCTCGACGGGTCATGCACCGCATCACCCTGCGCGGCGACATCCCCCGCGGACCGAAGGACTACGTGCACTGCCGATCCGGTAGTGGTTGATCGTTGACGATGTGCCGGTGGTGCGTCGTGGCGAGCGCCTCCCACCAGGCGGGGTCGGGGGCATTCAGCCCCGAAAGCACGGCCGGCCGCACCTCCCGGTCGTAGTACGGCGCGGTCTCCGGGACGCAGCTCGGCATGGCAAGGCCGAGCAGCACCGGCGGTGGGCGCTCCTCGAGCACGAGCGCGGCCACCCGATGCGGTGCGAGCGCGGCGTAGACGTACCGGTCGACGTTGAAGGTCGTGAGAATGATGATCCGCGGTGGCCTCGCCATGCCGTCGACCATTCGGCGAGTTGCCTCGATGCCGTCCATCACGGGCATGCGGATGTCCATGAGCACCACGTCGGGCTCGTTACGGCGGACCACGGCGACCGCCTCCACGCCGTCGGCGGCCTCACCGGCAACCTCTCAGAACCGGTCCCGGGTTCCGAGGAGGACGTTGTGTGCGGCGCGGCGCCATGGCGCGAGCTCGGTATCGATATCGGCCCAGCGCCTGGTGTCAACACAGAGAGCGCCGTCGACAGCAGGCAGGGCCTCGATCAGCCGCATCCGCTGGTCTTCGCCCGGGTGGGAACTCCACAGGTCGGTGGTCCGCCGGCTGAGCTGACGAGCCAGCGGCAGACGAGCAGCCAGGCTTTCCCGGGCTTCAGCAGCCGCCGCCTCCAACTGCTCGCCGTCGATACGCGGCGCCAGGTGCCACAAGTCCTGCCAGATCCGGCCAGCGAGCAGGACCGTCTCGGAGGATCGGAGGAAGGCCGCGCTGCCGGCGACCCGGCGGGCGACCAGATCCGCCCGGTATTCGGCGCGGCGGCTGTCGGGCATCGCCACGCTGTCGACGAGCAACTGCGCGGTCGCGCCAGCGACATTGGCGAGAGCGACGATTCCATGGACGATCATCCCGAGGAGCACAACCGGCCCCGACCCCTGCTCGGCCAGCGAGTCAGCCGCGTGAACGGCACGCCGCCAGGGGTTCCGCCCACCGGTGGCCACTACCGCCCGGGCGCCGAACGTCCTCGCCAGCAGGGTCCTCCGCACCCGAAGCGGATCGCCGTTGGCCAGGTGCCCCAGTTCGTGGGCCAGCAGCGAAACCCGGGCCGGCCGCGGCAGCATCACCCACAGGGGAATCCCGATGACGAGCACCGACCGCTGACGCCAACCCAGCCGCGCGACACCGGCGTTGAGACTCAGATCTGCACAGATCACGTCGGGAACCGGTGTTCCGGCGGCATCAGCGACTTCCCGCACCAGCCAGTGCAACTGCGGGGCCTCGCGCTCAGTGATCACGCCATGCCTGGGCACCCGCCCGAACGACGGCTTGACCAGCAGCAGGACGATCACAGCCGGGATCGCAAGGGCCAGCCTGACCCCCTGCGGCAGGTCGCTGGCCACGACGAGCCAGGCGAGGTAGCCCACCGCCGCCACCCCCAGCAGGGCCAGCAGCACGGAGACCACCGACAGCCAGACCTCCCCCGACGACGTCCCATCCGGGCGGGCCTCCGGGTCGGCCAGCACCTGCTCATGCGTCGCCCGGTCGATCTCCAACCCTCGCCGGAACCCCCACCGACCGATCATCCTGGTGCCGCGCCACGGGGCCAGGGCGGGGTCGTACACGTCCAGGTTCCACTGACAGGCAGGGCACCACGAGGGCGCCCCCGCCTCCAGCAGGACCAGGTCGTGGGCACAGGCCGGACATCTGCTCAGCGTCGTCTTCGTCGGCACGAGGGTGGAGTCTAGATCGAAGTGACAGCAGTGCATGGTCCGGCTCGGGCGCCGCCGGGCGCCATCGGACCGCCTACCTGAGGAAGGCCCGTCACCGAGCCTTTTCCAACCTGATCTTGCAGGTCAGCGCAGGTAGGCCGGGGCTGCTGATCGATGAGGGCGAGGCTCCAGGTAAGACAGCAATCTGTGAGTGTGGTTTGTCAAGGCCACCCGCTACGACTCGCCGTGCGCTACGAAGCCACCCTCACCATCGCCGCCATCAACCAATGGCTCCGCGCCCTACGAAACACGGCCTAGCCCAGTGCGAGGCGAACGCCAAGCGCGACGAAGGCGAACGCGCAGAGTCGGTTGATGCGCCGTGACCAGAGTCCGTCGGTCATTCGATGCGCCAGGCGTCCGACGCCCGCGCCGAGGGTGACGTCAACTGTGAGCTGCACGGCGACGAACAGGGCACCGAGCAGGATGAGCTGGGCGGCGGGGTCGCCGGCAGCTGGATCGACGAACTGGGGCAGAAACGCCACGCTGAACATGATCATCTTCGGGTTGAGCAGGTTGGTTACCAACCCGCGCAGAAATGCCTGGCGAGGCGTTGCGCCGCGCTCGAGGTGGCTGTGGTTGGCGGAGCCGCTGAGGCGTACGGCTCGGATTCCGAGGATGACCAGATACACGGCGCCGGCCCAGCGGATGGCGGTGAACAGCACCGGCGATGCGGTGATCACCGCGGCCAGGCCGCAGACCACCGCCGCGACGTGGATGGTTTCTCCCGCGGCGACGCCGAGTGCAGCGATGACGCCGGATCGGGCGCCGTAGCGGGTGGCATTGGTGAGGACGAACATCATGTCGGGACCGGGTGTGATCATGAGAACGGCGATCACGGCAAGGTAGCCCACGAGGGTCGTTACTGACAGTCCGAGCAAGGCTCAGCCCTCCTCGGCACCGTCAAGCAGAGCGCGGCGTAGCGCGAGTCGGTGTTCGCGGCGGATCTGTGCCTCGCGGTAGCGTCGCCGATCCCCGTCGGTCTCGGGTAGCAACGGCGGGACGGCGCGAGGATGTCCGTCGTCGTCGATCGCCACCATGACCAGGTGGGCGGTGGCCACGTCGGTGGGG
>NZ_BOPA01000051.1 GCF_016863515.1 Micromonospora gifhornensis | reverse complement strand
GAGTCGGTGGGGGCCGCCGCCCGGCGGCCCCCATCCCGGCCGGATCCGGTCGCGGATCGGCGAAACCAACCCAGGCCCGATTACGTCAGATCGGGCATGACAACCTCACGCTACGGGCGACTTGCCGTTCTGCCCCTGCTGTTGCTGGCGTCGGCGGCCTGCGGCCAGCAGGCCGGCGCCGACGGCGCCGGGGACTCCGGCGCTCCCGAGAAGTCCTACTCCGCCGACACCGTGGTGTTCCGGATCGACCACGTCGGCGGGTTCACCACACCCGCCATGCTGGCGACCCGGCTGCCCACCGTCAGCGTCTACGGCGACGGGCGGGTGATCACCCAAGGGCCGGTCACCCTGGCCTATCCCGGCCCGGCCCTGCCCAACCTCCAGGTCGGCACCATCAGCACCGTCGAGCTGGAGAACCTGATCAAGGCGGCCCGGGAGGCCGGCGTGGGCGGCGTGAGCGACCTGGGCAGCCCGCCGGTCAGCGACGTGCCCTTTACCCGGTTCACCGTCTTCGACGGCACCCGGACCGAGCAGCTGGAGGTGTACGCGCTCGAGGTGGGCGCGGACCCCGGCGCGGGTGCCGGCCAGGGTGTGACCGCCGATCAGCAGGCCGCCCGGGACAAGCTGCGCGCCTTCGCCGAGTCCCTGACTGCGGAAACCGGCCCGCTGGGCAAGGCGACCACGGACACCCAGGCGTACGCGCCGACCGCTGTGGCCGCCGTCGCCGAGGACTACGTGACCAACTCCGAGGTCGGCGACCAGCCCGAGGTGGCCTGGCCGGGTCCGGCGCTGCCCGGCGCGGAACTGAGCAAGGACCTGGGCCTGAGCTGCGTCACCGCCACCGGCGACCAGGCCAAGCAGGTGCTGGCCGCCGCCGCGAGCGCCAACGCGGTGACCCCCTGGAGCTCCGAGGGCAGGCAGTGGACCCTCCACCTGCGGCCGCTGCTGCCCGACGAGACCGACTGCGGCGACCTCGCCAGCAAGCGCTGACGACCGATCGGGCGGTCGGGCGCTGACCCGACCGCCCGAGCAGACCTCGACTAGGCTGCACCGCGATGAACCCGCCCTCGCGCATCCTGGTCTACGGAGTTCACGGATCCGGCAAGTCCACCCTGGCCCACCTGCTCGCCCAGCGTCTCGGCCTGCCCTGGTACCCGGTCGACGACCTGCTCTGGGAACCGCGCTGGGTGGAGGTGCCGGTCGCCGTGCAACGCAGCCGGATCGAGGCGATCTGCCGCCGCGAGCGGTGGATCCTCGACGGCGCCTACCACGGCTGGCGGGACGTACCGCTGGCCCGCGCCGACCTGGTCATCGGCCTGGACTATCCGCGCGGGCTCTCCTTCCGGTGGCTGCTGCGGCGCACCATGAACCGGCTCTCCACCGGCGAGATCATCTGCAACGGCAACCGCGAGTCGCTGAGCAGCGTGCTGTCCTGGGACTCCGTGCTGCGCTGGCACCTCACCGAGTACGGCAAGGAACGCCGACGGATGCGGGCCTGGCACCAGGACTCCTCCGGGCCTCCCGTGCTGCTGTTCGACACCCCGCAGGCCCTGGAACGTTGGCTGGCCGGCCTGCCCCGCTGAGCCGCGCGCCGCTCACAGCCCCTGTTCCCGAGCCATGCTGATCGCCTGTGCCCGGTCGGCGACCTGGAGCTTGGCGAAGATGTTGGAGACGTGGTTGCGGACGGTCTTGGTGCTCAGCCCGAACCGCGCCGCGATCTGCGGATTGGTCAGATGCTGCGCGATAAGCGTGAGGATCTCCCGCTCCCGGGCGGTGAGTTCGGGAAAGGCCGGCTCGTTGCGGGCCAGTCCGGCGAAGTAGCCCATCAGCCGGGTGGCGATGGCCGGACCGAAGATCGCCTCACCGTCGGCCACCACCCGTACCGAGCGGATGATCTCCTGTCGACGGGCGCCCTTGAGCACGTAGCCGCGTGCCCCGGCCCGCAGCGCGGCGAAGACCGAATCGTCGTCGTCGGCCATGGACAGGATCAACACCCGCACATGCGGACTCATCCGAACCAGCCGCTCGGTCGCCGCGATGCCGCCCATGCCGGGCATGGTCAGGTCGAGCAGCACCACGTCGGGCTGGAGACGACCCGACACGGCCAGCGCCTCCTCGCCACTGGCGGCCTCACCGCACACCTCGATGTCGGCACTGGTGGCCAGCAACGCCCGCAGTCCCGCCCGGAACGGTGCGTGATCGTCAACCAGCAGTACCCGGATCTGATCCATCGGTCCCCTTCGTGCCGGTGAGCAGGGTAACGGTCACCTCGGTACCGCCACCCGGTGTCGAGGTGACGACGCAGGAACCACCGAGTTCCTCGGCCCGTTCCCGCATCGAATGCATGCCGACGCCGTCGGGTCGGCCCGGCCGGCGACCGCATCCGTCGTCGCGTACCCGAAGGTGCAACATCCCGCTGTCCACCCACAGACGCAGTTCGACCGTGTCGGCCCGGGCGTGCCGGCGGGCGTTGTTCAGCGCCTCCACCGCGATCAGGTACGCGGCGACCTCGGCGGCGGCCGACAGCGGGGGCAGCGCCGCCGGCACGTCGACGAGCACCCGCGGCCCGTCGGCCGGACCGGTCGCGACGTGCGACCGCAGCGCCGCCGCCAGATCCATGGTGTCCAGTGCGGGTGGCCGCAGCCCGTTGACCAGGCGTCGTACGTCGGCCACGGCGGTACGGGCGTCGACCGCGATCTCCTCCAGCAGTCGCTGCGTCGCCGCACCCGGCCCGAGTTCCTGAGCCGCCTCGGCGCGCATGGTCAGCCCGGCCAGGGTCGGCCCGAGACCGTCGTGCAGATCCCGCCGCAACCGCCGGCGTTCCTCCTCGCGGGCCAGCACCAACTGTTCGCGGGACCGTTGCAGGTCGGCGGCGAGGGACTGGGCCCGGTCGAGGGTGCGGACCGCCTGCACGGCGACGCCGATGTGTCGGGCCAGGTCACGCAGCAGCCGTAGCTCCCGGGCACCGAGCGTGCTCTCCCCGGCCCGGGGACCGAGCAGCAGGTGACCGACCGGCTCACCGGCGGCCAGCGGCAGCCGCACCGGCTCGGCCGGTGGCACTCCCAACCGGTACGACCAGCCGTCCACCGTGGCGATCTCCACGTACGACAGTTGCAGCGCCTCGCGTACGGTCGCGGTGCTGGTGGCGAGGACGGCGGCGGCGTCCTGGGTCTGTTCCAGCCGCTGACCGAGCCGGGCCAGCACCGCGTACGGGTCATCCCGTTCGCCGTACACCAGCAGGTTGACCCGCCGTTGCAGCCAGTGCCGCAGCGGGGCGACGAGCAGCGCGGCCGCCGCCGCCGCGACGAACGAGACCGGCAGGTCGGCCGAGGCGTCGAAACCGGCCCCGAGCAGGCCGACGACCAGCACGTACGTGCCCCCGACGGCCGTCGACAGGGCGACGAACACGGCGGTACGGCTGATCAGCAGATCGATGTCGAACAGCCGGTGCTGCCGGATGGCGATGCCGATCGCGATCGGGATCAGCGCGCCACTGATCCCACCGGCCAGATCCCAGAACACGCTGCCGTACGGGAACAGCCCGGGACGCCCGTCGGTCGACCCGGCCACCAGTCGGGCGGCCACCACCGTGACCGCCAGCGCCACCGCGTACCCGAGCCACTTGACCTGCTGGCGGCGCACCCCGCGGGCGCGGCGGGCCTGCCAGGCGAGCGCCGCGCCCGCCGCCAGGAAGATCAGCGCGCTGGTCAGCGTGGCCGCGCCGGCGGCCAGATCGGCGACCGGTTGCCAGCCCGCGACACCCAGCGGATTGACCGCGCCGACCGGTGCGACCTGTTCGTTGGCCCCGGGCCGCAGCGCGCCGGTGACCATCGCCGCCGCGCCGGTGACCAGTACCGCCCAGATCGCCGGCCGCCACTTCGGCGACGGCGGCCGACCGTCGGGGAAGAACACCGGGATCAGCGCCATCGCCGCGTTGCCGGGCACCCAGAGCCAGTTCTGCGGCCAGGCCAGCGCGGCGGCCAGCGGCAGCGAGCCGGGCGCCACGACGAGCCCGTGCGCCGCGTACTGGCCGCACGCCTCCTGCAAGGCGAAGCAGAACCCACTGGTCAGGGCCAGCCAGCCGATCGGGTGCTCCGGGCGGCGCGCGGCTACCGTCGCGCCGACGACCGCGTTCGTCACCACCAGGAACAGGTGAGTGACGTCGTTGACCGTGGCGCGGTTGAGCACCGCCAGTCCGACGGCGGCGGCGGACAGCAGCAGCGTGGCGACGCACACCGGCCAGGCCGCCCGGCGCGCCCAGTCGAGGCGGACGTCATGGCCCGGGCGCGTCGACACGTCGGCCCGCTCGCTGGCCGTGCGGTGGCTGGTCATCGCGCCGCCGACACTAGCCGCCCGGTCCGGCCCGGTGGATCGGGCGACCGGCCCGGCATCTCGAACGTCATGCCGAGCCGGCCGGCGTGATCCGGGCGGTTGCACGCTCAGCTCCGTCGGGGCGCCGTACGTTGACCGAACGCCAGCGCGAGCCCGGCCACGATCGTCCAGACTCCGGCGGGCACCAGCGCGATGTACTGCACCGGCGTCAGCTGGGTGGCGGCGATCAACACGGCGATCACCGCGCTGAAGACCGCGAACCATCGGCTCACCGAACCGTGCCGCAACCCGCCGACCGCGACCGCGCCGGCGGTCAGCCCGATGCCGCCCCAGAGCCAGGGCATGGTGGCGACGATTGTCAACTGCGGGGCGATCACGTCGGGGTCGTACTGCTCGGCCGCGCCGAGGGCGAAGAACAACTCCGTCGAGATGCCGCCGCCGACGACCAGCCCGACCAGCACCAGCCCGACACCCGTCGCGGCCAGCGCCGGCACCAGGCTGTCGGCCGGCTCCTGCGCTGCCAGGTACCGCCGGAGCCCGGCGGCGAAGACCGCCAGGCAGACGATGGCGACCACGGTCACCACCTGGTGCGCCCAGACGTAGCCGGTGCGCTCGCTCAGTGCGGCGACGTAACCGGCGTTGTCGGCCCGGAACTCCTCAGCCGGTGCGGTGAGCGTGGCCGTGGCGAAGATGCCGACCAGACCGACCAGACCACCGACCGTGCCGAAGATCGCCCAGGCTCGTCTCGGGCGTACGGCCTGCGGTGGCACCTCGGTCGGGCCGGCCGTTGTCGTGGCGGAATGCATGGGTGGTTACCCTCCTCGGTCTCTGGACACTTCGGCACGGACCCTGCCGACCACCCGTCCCGGAGCGCATGGGTCACCCGGTCCCGACCGACCGGGATCTCATCCGGGACACCCGACGATCCGGCGCTCGGAGTGACCAAGTCGACGCCCGGTTCCGCCCGCCGACCACCGTCCCGGGCGAGATTTCTTCTTGACTCATTCCAGAAAAGCGGCAAGACTGCACGGCATGCCGACCTCCGGGGATCTCGAACAGCTGCTGCGTGACGCGGCGCTGCGCGTGACCCGTCCCCGGGTGGCGGTGCTCAACGCGGTGTACGCGCAACCGCACGCCGACACCGAAACGATCATCACAGCGGTGCGTCGGGATCTGCCCAACGTGTCCCACCAGGCCGTCTACGACGTACTCCGCGCGCTGACCGCGGCGGCCCTGGTACGGCGCATCGAGCCCCCCGGCTCGGTGGCCCGCTACGAGTCGCGGGTCGGTGACAACCATCACCACGCCGTCTGCCGGTCGTGTGGCCTGATCGCCGACGTGGACTGCGCCGTCGGAGCGGCACCCTGCCTCACCGCCTCCGACGACCACCGCTTCGCGATAGACGAGGCCGAGGTCATCTACTGGGGCCTGTGCCCCGACTGTTCGACCGCTCAGAGTTCCTGAACCACCCGTTCCCGCAATCCTGGAAGGATCCCCGTGGCTGAGAAGCACGACGCAGTCGTAGGAGACATGCAATCGGAGGAGAGCGAGGGTCGCTGCCCGGTCACGTCCGCGCGCGCCCCGCACCCCACCCAGGGCGGGGGAAACCGCGAATGGTGGCCGAACCGGCTCAACCTCAAGATCCTCGCGAAGAACCCCGCGGTGGCCAACCCCCTCGGTGCGGACTTCGACTACGCCGAGGCGTTCAAGAGCCTGGACCTGCCCGCCGTCAAGCGGGACATCGCCGAGGTGCTGACCACCTCGCAGGACTGGTGGCCGGCCGACTACGGCCACTACGGCCCGTTCATCATCCGGATGGCGTGGCACAGCGCGGGCACCTACCGCATCAGTGACGGCCGTGGTGGCGCCGGCGCCGGTCAGCAGCGTTTCGCCCCGCTGAACAGCTGGCCGGACAACGCCAACCTGGACAAGGCCCGCCGCCTGCTCTGGCCGGTCAAGAAGAAGTACGGCAAGAACCTCTCCTGGGCCGACCTGATGATCCTCGCCGGCAACGTGGCGCTGGAGACGATGGGCTTCGAGACCTTCGGCTTCGCCGGTGGCCGCGCCGACGTCTGGGAGCCCGACGAGGACGTCTACTGGGGCCCCGAGTCCACCTGGCTCGGCGACGAGCGCTACACCGGTGACCGGGAGCTGGAGAACCCGCTCGCCGCGGTCCAGATGGGCCTCATCTACGTCAACCCGGAGGGCCCGCACGGTAGCGGTGACCCGCTCGCCGCCGCCCGCGACATCCGGGAGACGTTCCGCCGGATGGCGATGAACGACGAGGAGACCGTCGCGCTGATCGCCGGTGGGCACACCTTCGGCAAGACCCACGGCGCGGCCGACCCGAACAAGTACGTCGGCCCCGAGCCCGAGGGCGCGTCGCTGGAGGAGCAGGGCCTGGGCTGGCGCAACACCTTCGGCACCGGCAACGCCGGCGACACCATCACCAGCGGCCTCGAAGGTGCCTGGACGAACACCCCGATCGCCTGGGACAACAGCTTCTTCGAGATCCTCTTCGGCTACGAGTGGGAGCAGACCCGCAGCCCCGCCGGCGCCATCCAGTGGAAGCCGAAGGACGGCGCCGGCGCCGGTACCGTCCCGGACGCCCACGACCCGACGCGCAGCCACGCCCCGACCATGCTCACCACCGACCTCTCGCTGCGGGTGGACCCGGTATACGAGCAGATCTCGCGGCGCTTCCTGGCCAACCCGCAGGAGTTCGCGGACGCGTTCGCCCGGGCCTGGTTCAAGCTGACCCACCGCGACATGGGCCCGATCCAGCGCTACCTGGGCCCGGAGGTCCCCAGCGAGACGCTGATCTGGCAGGACCCGCTGCCGCCGGTGACCCACGAACTGGTCGACGCCGAGGACATCGCCGCCCTCAAGCAGCAGATCCTCGACTCCGGGCTCTCCGTGGCCCAGCTGGTCTCCACCGCCTGGGCGTCGGCGTCGACGTTCCGGGGCAGCGACAAGCGGGGTGGCGCCAACGGTGCCCGGATCCGCCTGGAGCCGCAGAACGGCTGGGAGGTCAACAACCCCGACGAGCTGGCCCAGGTGCTGCGCACCCTGGAGGGCATCCAGGCGTCGTTCAACGCCGCCCAGACCGGTGGTAAGCAGATCTCGCTTGCCGACCTGATCGTGCTGGCCGGCTCGGCCGCCGTCGAGCAGGCCGCCCGCAACGCCGGGGTCGACGTCGAGGTGCCGTTCACCGCCGGGCGTACGGACGCCTCGCAGGAGCAGACCGACGTGGAGTCCTTCGCCGCGATGGAGCCCACCGCCGACGGGTTCCGCAACTACCTCGGCAAGGGCAACCGCCTGCCGGCCGAGTTCCTGCTGATCGACAAGGCCAACCTGCTGAACCTCAGCGCGCCGGAGATGACCGTGCTGGTCGGTGGCCTGCGGGTGCTCGGTGCCAACTACAAGCAGTCGCAGCTGGGTGTCCTCACCGCCACCCCCGGCGTCCTGACCAACGACTTCTTCGTCAACCTGCTCGACCTGGGTACGGCGTGGAAGTCGACCTCCGAGGACGCGAACACCTTCGAGGGCCGGGACCTCGCCACCGGTGAGGTCCGCTGGACCGGCACCCGCGCCGACCTGGTCTTCGGCTCGAACTCCGAGCTGCGTGCGCTGGCCGAGGTGTACGCCAGCGATGACGCGCGCGAGAAGTTCGTGCACGACTTCGTCGCCGCCTGGGTCAAGGTGATGGAGCTGGACCGCTTCGACCTCGCCTGATCCACCCTCGACGCCCAGGTCGGCCCGTCTCACGGGCCGCCCTGGGCGTCGCCCTTTCCGGACCTTGCCCTCCAGGGGCACTGCCGTACCAAGATCTACTTCTGCGCGCCGAGCGTGATCGGCGTGCCCAGCTCGGGTAGCGGCTCCAACCAGGCCAGGTGACCGTCGGCGACGGCGATCCTCCGGCTGCCGGCGGCGTCCGTGGCGGTCAGCCCGATGCCGGCCCGACCGGAGGGCGCGACACGGTGGTCCTCCTCCAGCGCGAGGTGCAGCATCGGCCCGTCCGCGGCGAAGGCGGCCACCCCCGCGTCGAAGGCCGGACGTCGGTCGACGGGCACATGGATCCGGGTCGCGGTGTGCACCACCAGACGCGGCAGCCCGGCGGGAAGGGACGCCGCGACCTCGGCACCGATGTCCGCGACGTCACCACGCACCACCCGCGGCGGATCGTCGGCCACCATCCGCATCGCCTCGGCCAACAGCGCCGCCTGATGCGCGTTCTCCGGCCACACCAGCGCGCGGAGCCAGGCCCGGTCCTCGGGGTCGGTGAGATCGGGCGGATCGAGGTCGACCCCCACGACATCGGCGACGACCGGCAGCCGGTCAAGATCGGGCAGCAGCCGGCCGTCCGGCACGTCGGCCCGGATGTGCACCCGACTTCCGCCGCGAGCTGACCATCGGCCACCGGACACAGAGTCGCCCACAGTGCTGTCGCCCACGCCCACGCCCACGCCGACGGCGCTGTCGCCCACGCCCACAGTGCTGTCGCCCACGCCGACAGTGCTGTCGCCCACGCTGAAGGCGTACCGGTCGGCGCGCAGGTTCAGACCCGCACTGCACCCCACCTCGACGACGCAGACCGGCGCCGCCGTGGCACGGCGCAGCAGCGCCAACCCGAGCCGGGTCACCAGGGATCGCTGCACGTGGTTGGTCTGCACCAGCCGGGTGGCCAGGATCGCGGCGATCCGGTCGGCATGCGTGCGACAGAACCGGGTGAAGGCCCGCCCGGTGTCCGCGTCGACCGGCCGGGCCCGTCCACCGACGACCGACGGATAGTACGCGGCGAGCGGATCGACCACGCCGCCCAGCAGCAACTGGTGCACGGCACCGAAGAGCGCGAACGTCGGCTGCTGACCCGGCCGCGTACGCGACGCCAACTCGACCAACGCTGGCTCGTCCGCCACCACGGCAAGCAGATGCCGGTACAGCGGCGAACTGTCGAACCCCCGCGCCGCCCGAAACACCTCCGCCGTCCCTCCACCCCTCATTCCTCCGACTCTATCCATCCACCACCGCGGATCTTGGTACGAAACCGTCCTCATAGGGGCGCTTTCGTACCAAGATCTATCTGCGGCGTTGGGGTGCGGGATGGGCGTCGGTGGCTAGAGGTTGCGCTTGTTGAGCAGGCGGTTGGGGGTGCCGGAGAGGCTGCCGCCGACCACGCCGGTGGTGGCGTTGTTGACGATCCAGTTGTGCACGGTGGCCTGGCCGGCGTCGCCGTAGGTGGCCTTGTAAAGGGCGGCGACGCCGGCGGCGTGCGGGGTGGCCATCGAGGTGCCGTTCAGGCTGGAGGTGGTGGAGGTGGGGTACGTCGAGACGATCGCCGAGCCGGGGGCGTAGATGTCGACGCACGAGCCGGTGGAGGAGTAGCTGGCGCGGGCGTCGGTGTTGGTGGTGGCGGCAACCACGAGCGTGGCGGTGAGGTTGCGCGGCAGCCGGTCGCACGAGTTGCCGCCGGTGTTGCCGGCCGAGGCGGCGAGGAAGACGCCGCTGTTCATCATGTTTGTCAACGCGGTGGCCAGGGTGGCGCTGTAGGTGTAGTTCCAGGAGGCGTTGGCCACGGCCGGCTTGTTGGCGTTGCGGGTCACCCAGTCGACCGCGCCGACGGCGGCGGACAGGGTGCCACCACCGCCGCAGTTCAGCCACTTCACGCCGTACAGTCGGACGTTCTTGGCCACCCCGTGGCTGGTGCCGCCGATGGTGCCGGCCACGTGCGTGCCGTGGCCGTTGCAGTCGGTGTTGTTGGTGTCGATCGCGTTGTACGCGAACGTGGCCCGGCCGCCGAAGTCCGGGTGGTTGGCCTGGATGCCGCTGTCGATGACGTAGGCGTGCACGCCGCTGCCCGTCGAGGTGTAGGTGTAGCTGCGCGACAGCGGCAGGTTGGTCTGGTCGATGCGGTCCAGGCCCCAGGAGGGCGGGTTGCTCTGGGTCGCGTCGATCACGTCGTACTGGATGACGTCGCGTTCGATGCTCAGCACGTCGGCGTTGTGCGACAGTTCGGCGACCTGCGCGGCGGTGAGTCTGGCCGCGAAGCCGTTGACCGCCCGGCTGAAGTAGGCGGTGGGAGTGGTGCGCAGCGCCCGGCCCGGTGCGGTCGCGTCGGTGCCCGGCTTCATGGTGACGACGTACGCCCCGGGGATGACCGCGACGTCGCCGGCCGCCTGCGGGGTGGAGATCGGCACGGCGGTGGCCCGGTAGGGGCCACCTGCGGCCATCGCTGGCTGCGGCAGGGTGAGCAGGGCGGCGACGACGGTGCTCGCGGTGATGCCGGCGGCGGCCGCGACGCGGCGCAGGCGCACTGGACGTGCTTGTGACACGAAGCCTCCTCAGGGCGGACCCTCCGATGTGGAAGGTCGCTGACGCTGAGAGGAGGCTATATAGACATGCTCCTACATATAAGACGACGGATGTTACGGGTTGATGTCGCCTCGCCCCAGGCGGGTGTCACAGCGCCTTTCTCGGGACGCCCGGCTCGTCGGCGAGCCGGGACGCCTGTTGGCTGAGGGTGTCGACCTGCTCGTGCAGCCGGCGTACGGCGCTCTCGTCGTCCGCCCGCACCGCCGTGACCTCGTCGAGCAGTCGGGTGTAGTCACTGGCCAGCCGCAGGTACGCCGGCTGTGCCTTTGTCCCCAGACGGCCGCCGAACCGCTGGTCCAGGTCGACGATCTGCTGGGCCAGCGCGGCCGTTGCCGCGGTGAGGGCCGCACGCCCGTCGACGTACCCGGCGCGGCGGGCCTGCCGGGCATGAGCGAGCCGGCCGGCCCGCCGCCCGATCAGCCAGAGCCCTGCCGCGCCGGCGACGACACCACCGGCCGCCGCGCCCGCCAACAGGTATCGGGGCAGCGACGGACTGATCGTGCGCGCTCCGTCGGGTACGGTGCCGGCCCGCACCAGCAGGTCGTAGTTGAGTGTCACCACCTTCAACGCCTCCAGCGGCTGATCGACGAAGGCGTCGATGCCCCGGCTGATCGTCGTCTCCATCACCACCGCCCGACCGAAGTCCCGGTTGTCCCGCTGGGGAAAGCGGGAACAACCGTAGGTGTCCCACTCCTGCCCGTCCCGGCTGACGACAAGCACGAGGGTGCCCGACGCGGCCCGCTCGGTCTGCTTGCAGGCGGCCCGCAGATCGTCATCGGGCGCCATCAACAGGACGACAAGCCGACGGTTGCCGATGATCCGCTCGGCGGCGGGTCGATCCAGGTCGACGCCCGGCGCGACGTACACCGACGACGCGCGGACCTCACGGGCGATCGGACCGTCGAGAACCCCACCGGACCACAACGCCCACCCGGCCAGCACCAGGGTGGCCAGCACGGCACCGCCGAACGTACTGCCGAACAGGCCACCGAGCAGGCGGCGGAGCGTGGCGGTCACGACAACCTTCCCTGGAGGTAGCTGGCCGGCCGGTAACTGGCGATACCCACCATCCGGGCGGTCTCGTCCAGCTCGGCCGTCGCCTCGTCGAGCAACTCCCACACGTGCCGGGCGGGCAGCCCGTCGTCCAGTGCCGCGCGGGCGGCCTGCAGCTTGCCGATGCCCCGGGTCAGGGCGGGATTGCTGCGGGCGTCGGTCAGCAGCGACACCTCGACGGCGAGCGCGGTGAGCCCGGCCAGCCGGGCCGCCCCGGCACCGTGACGGGCCCGGCCCGAAACGCCGAGCGCACCCGAGCGGCGCAGCGAGCGGGCCGACAACACCAGGAACCCGGCCACACAGCCGGTGAAGATCCAGGGCAGCGCCGGCAACGCCACCCGCAGCGGGTCCAGTGGCCGGTACGGCAGCGGCCGGTCGAACAGGCCCGCGTACCGGATGTCGGTGACCTTGCCCAGGTACGCGCCGAGCACGTTGCGCTGGGGGTAGTCGTACCGGCTGAGTCGGCTGCCGAGCTGGGCGTAGAAGCTCACCGCGGCCAGGTCGGCGAACTCGGCCGCCGCCGGACCGTGGTACTCGATCCAACCGCCGTACAGCACCACGATCGGCTGGTCCGGGGCGAGTCGGGTCAACGCCGGACCGTACGCCGGCAGCGGCTCGCCGTACGGCTGCGCGGGCAGGGCCACGTACCACGCCCCGTCGGGGAAGGCGGTCCGCGCCACCTGTTCGGGCACCCCGTCGAGGGTGGCGCCCCGGCCGACGTGGGACCCGCCGGTGCGCAGGTCGGCCAGGACGGTGGCCAACTCCCGTTCCGACGGTTCGCGCCACCGCAGGTCGTCGCGCTCCGCCGGGGCCGGCGCCTTGCGCAGTCTGGCGATGAGCGCGGTCAACTGGTCTGTCACGTCGTGGGTGGCGAACTGCGCCCGCCAACCGGCCACCGTGTCCGGGGTGGACACCAGGCCGCCGCCGCTGACCTGCGTGCCGATCACCCGTACGGTGGCGTTGTCGACCTTCCGTACGCGGTCGTGTTCGGCCTCGTCGAGGCCGGGCGGCGCGACCAGGATCCGGATGTCGGCGTCGCCGATCGCCTCGCGTACCCGCTGCTCGTCCCAGCGGGCGACGGCACCGGGCAGCCGCACCACCGAATCGGTGGCCACCAGGGTGGTCATTTCCTGCGTCGACGGCACGGTGGCGTCGCTCAACTCGCCGGCCGAGCCCTCCTCGATGCGCACCGACGACGACGGCGACTGGCCGTAGCTGACCTCGATGCTCTGCCGCTGGGCCAGCACGAACACCACCAGGACGAGCACCGCTACGACGAGCAGCACCCAGCGCAGCAGGTGAAGGTGCCGCGACAACCGGGCCCTCACGACTGCGACCGCCACAACCGGTCGGCCTGCCGGGCGTGCTCGGTGGCGACCTGCGCCGCCGCGGTACCGCCGCGTTCGGCGGCCAGCAGCTCGGCGCGGGCCAGCAGCCGATCGGCCTCGGGCAGCCGTACGGCCGCCGCGTCCCGACTGACCGTGGCGCTGTCGATCGCCGCCCGCGCCCTCGACCAGGCGACCCGGGTCGCTCGGGTGCGGGTACGCAGGCGGGGCAGCAGGGTGGTGACGATCCCGGCGGCCAGCAGCAACACGCCACCGACCAACCAGATCAGCAGGGATGGTGACATGTGCTCCCACCGTCCGAGGGGTTCCGGTACGGGTACTGTCTAGCCCAACCGCGCCAGAGCGGCCACGCCAGCCCCCTGCCCGACGGGGCGCAACGCGGGGTGCTCCGGCGTCGAGGCGTCGTAGAGTTCCACCATGTCGGACATCGTCGAGTTGCTGGCCTCGCCCGCGCACCGGTTCGTGGGACGACCCTCCGACGGCCCGGCACCCGCCCCGCCGGGGGAGTTGGTCGGGCAGGTCGACCTGCGGGCGGAACTGGGCATCGTGGGGGACCGCTACTTCGGCAAGCCCGCGCACCGCGAGGCGAGCGTGACCGTGATCGCGGCCGAGTCGCTGCCGCCGGGCACCGGCCTGGCCCAGGTCCGCCGCAACATCCTGACCAGCGGCATCGCCGTGGACGAACTGGTCGGCACGGTGCTGGTGCTGGACACGGGGCAGGGACCGGTGCGACTGCGGGTGAACCGCCCCGCCCACCCGTGCGCCTGGATGGACGTCACCGTCGGCCCCGGCGCCTGGCGCGGGCTGCGCGGCCGGGGCGGCGTACGCTGCACCCCGCTCACCGACGGCGTGCTGCGGGTCGGCCCGGTCGACGTACAGATCGAACGCGCCTAGCTCAGTCCGGGCCCCGTCGGCCGTGCGGCTGTGGCAGCATGGCCGCGTGCTGATCTACAAGATCCTGCTGCCCGACGAGTGGGCGCAGTTCCAGGCCGCTGGCCTGTTCGACGGTTCACCGTTCGACCGGGACAGCGGTTTCATCCACTGCTCGTCGCGGACACAACTGCCCGCCACGGCGAACCGCTTCTTCGGCGAGCAACCACAACTGGTGGTCGTCGCGCTCGACGCCGACCGGTTCGGCGACACGCTGCGCTGGGAGAAGGCGTCGGACGGCGGGGTGTTTCCCCACGTCTACGGGGTGTTGCCGGCAGACGCCGTGACCGGGGTCCACCACGTCGCGGGCGCGGCACGCATCGACGAGGATGTCCCTCCCGCATAAGCCGGACGACCACCTGCGTGAACGCCAGGTCGCTCGTCACGTCAGGGACTGTGCGACCTCGACCGCCTCGGTGAGGGTGAACGCGCCTTCGAGGCGGTAGGTGACGTCGTCCCGCTCCCAGACCAACGTCTCCGCCGCCAGACGGGCGCTCTCTTCGCGCACCACGCCGGAGCGGTCCACGTAGGACACCGGGTGCGGAGCGTCGATCCATACCGCCTGCCGCCCGTCGACGAACGTCCACTCCGCTCCCGCTCCACCGGCCTGCTTGAAGAAGACCGGATTGAGCTTCCCGTCGAAGGCGTCCAGCCGCACCGCACCGCCCTGCCAGAGCACTGTCACCACCCGGTGCCCACCGCTGCCGTCGGGGTCGGCGACAAGCACCCGCTCGGGTGGTCCCAGGGCCGCGGGCAGCCGGATCGGGAAGCGCACCGCCTGCTGGGCCTGCGTCAACCCGGCCGGGTGCTGCGCAGGCAGCGGGGACGGGGACGCGGTCGGCAGCACCGGCTCCGGCGAGGTGCTGATGGTGATCCCGGCGAAGCGCAGCAGCCCGGTCACCGCGTCGGCGAGCGCCGCCCGCCCGGGAGGCAGCACCGCGACCAGCAGCGTGACCAGTGCCGCCACCACGGCGTACCGCCAACGCCGCCGCCTCCCGACGGCCCGCAGCCGCGGCACGGCGGCCCGCAGGCGCGGCGTGCGGATCTGGAAACGCGGCGCGGAGGTCGCGGTGCGTTCGGCGGTCAGGCGGGCGCGGACCTGGGCGGTCACGTCCGGCGGATCGGGGGTCTCCAGCCAGGCGGACAGTTCCCGCAACTCCCGGTCCAGGTCAGCCACGGCTGAGTTCCTCGACGTCGAGCAGGCCACGCAGCTTCGCCAGGGCGCGGGAGGTGCGTGACTTCACGGTGCCCCGGGCCCAGCCGAGCATGGCGACCGTCTCGTCCTCGCTGAGGTCGAGGAAGTACCGGCAGACGATCACCTCACGATCCCGCTCGGGTAGCTGCCGCAGCGCCTGAACCAGGGCGTTGCGTCGTTCCTCGGCGAGGACGGCACCGACCGCGCCGTCCTCGCCGGCCTCCGAGCCCGGTGCCACCCGGGCGGCCCGCAGCACCAGGCCGGTGCGACGCTCGCGGGAGCGGTGCAGGTTACGGGTCTCGTTCGCGACGATGGCCAGCAGCCAGGACCGGAACGACGAGTCACCGCGATAGTGGGACAACTTCCGGTAGCCCTTCACGAACGCCTCCTGGATGACGTCTTCGGCCTCCGTGCCCGCGCCGAGCAGCACCGCGGTCCGGTACGCGGGCGCGGTGTGCCGGGCGACCAGGAGTTCGTACGCCTCCAGGTCGCCGGCCTGTGCTCGGGTGACGAACTCCCTGTCGTCCAGTGCTACCTCCGATGGCATCACCCCTACTGACACCGGCCGACCCGGACGGGTTCCACCTCTCGTCGACGGAACCCGAACCTGCTCCGGCGGTGTCATCCGGTCATGACTGCCACACCGATGATGTCGCGCCGTACTCTGCTGGCCGCCCTTGGTGCCGTAGGGGCCGCCACGCTGACCGGCTGCGAACCGGACGGTGGCCGGACGGCGGAAACGCTGCCGGACCCGCTGCTTGTGGAACTCGACGGTGGGCTCGCCGTGTTACGCGGCGCTGCGCCGCAGGTGCTCCCGCACGCGATCGCCACCGCCGACGCACGGTTCATCCACGCCACCGCCCCGGACGGCGACGACACCGCGCTCTGGCGCATCGATGTCGGCACCGGCGCGGCCTCCGAGCGGGTCCGGCTGCCGGGCCGGTGGGTGCCGCAGACCGTCTCCACCGACGGTACGCAGGTGGCGTTGACCACCGAGGAGGTGAGCGCCACCAAGCAACGCCCCGCGGGGCGTACGGAGACGCCGGTGCTGATCGCCGACGCCGGTGGCGTACGGCGGCGGTTACGGCTGCCGGGCAACGTCGTGCCGGAGGCGTTCACCACCGACCACACCGGCCTGTTCGTGCTGGAATGGTTGCCACCGCACGCGCCCGACCGGTACCGGGTCCGGGTCGTGGACCTCGACAGCGGGGTGTCCGGCCCGCTGTCGACCCGGCTCAAGGAGGCGATCCCGGCCGGCGCGGAGGAGGAGATGCGCGGCGACGGGCGGCAGGCGGTGCTCGCTGCGGACCGTCGGGTGCTCTACACGCTCTACACCCACCAGCCCGACCACCAGCACACCCGGGACCGGATCAGTGGGCGGCCGGGCAGCGACGTGCACGCCTTCGTGCACACCCTGCACCTGGAACAGCGGTGGGCGTACTGCGTGGATCTGCCGCACCCGTTCGGGCACGGGCCGGCCGAGGGCCACGCCATGACGATCTCCCCGGACGGCACCCGGCTGCTGGTGGTCGACGTCGGCTCGGGCATCGTCGCGGACATCAGCACCGAGGAGCTGACCGTACGCCGGACGGCCGCGATCACCGGCGGTGCCGGATCGGCGTACGCGGTGACCGACGGTGACCGGCTGTTCGTCGCCGCCGACGCCTCCGTGGTCGTCTGCGACCTCGCTGACCTCGGTGGCGGCGTCGAGTTGACGACGGGGGAGCGGATCAACGGGCTGCTGCTCAGCCGTGACGGCAGCCGACTCCACGTGGCCGGGCCCACCGCGCTGAGCTGGCACGACTCGACAAGCGGCAGGCAACTCGGCCGGCTCGCCGTGCCCGGCCTGACCGGTCTGCGCGGCCTGGCGTAGCGCAGCAGCGCCCACCGAGGCGGTGGGCAGGGAAGACGGACCATCGGGACGAATCCGTCCGCCCCGGCTGATCCACAGCGAGTCGGTCATCGTACGTTAGAAGGACCGACGAGCGTACTGTCGGTAGTCGCCGCCGAAAGGAAGGACAGCCCTATGCCCTCTGCCCTGATCGCCGACAACCTGGGTCGTGCACTGGACGACCTGGTCGACCGGGTGCCGGGCGCCCAGTTCGCGGTGGTGCTCTCGCCGGACGGCATCATGCTTGGCGCATCCCGGGGCATCGACGGTGAACTGGCCGAGCAGTTGTCCAGCATGGTCTGTGGGCTTCAGGCGTTGGGCACCGCCGCCGCCCGGGTGTGCGGCGAGGGTGAACTGCACCAGGTGGTGATCCACATGTCGCGGGCCTTCCTGTTCCACGCCACCACCGGCAACGGGGCGATCCTCACCGTCGGCATCGACGCCGAGGCCGAGGTCGGCGACATGGCGTACGAGGTCGCCATGTTCGTCGCCCAGGCCGGCGACCACCTGCCGGTCTATCTGGAACCGGCCGTCGCCGACGCCTGACCCGGCCCCGGTCACTCGTACGGCGGGACCGGGTTGGCCACCTGCCACAGTTCGGCCGGCAGGTGCGTGATCACGTCGTCGTATTCGTCGGCGGTGGTGGCGGCCCGGATGGTGTCGAGAACCGCCCGGATGCCCGCCTCGGCCAGTTCCGGGTCGACGTCGGCCCGCCCGCCGACGCGCTGCACAAACACGTCCAGCCCGAACCGCTCGGCGTCCTCGTGCGGGGCGAACGTGTACGCCCGCAGCCCTTCGGGAAGTTGGTCGGCGAGTTCCCGGGCCTGCCCGCCGTCGATCCGCTCGGCCAGGGTGGTCAGCGTGGCCCGCGCGATGGCGGTCGCCTGCTCGGCCGACGCCCCGGTACGGCTCGCCACGGAATCGATGAACTCGTTGTCGTCCACCTGGCCGGCCCCCTTCTCGCTGCGGATGCGGCGTGTACCCGCACAGCGGCTCAGCAAACGGCGGCCGAGGGCGGTCACCGGCCTGGTGGATCTTCCGGAAGCACCTTGACGCATCCAGGAATATCGTTACGATCTGCGCAATGCGACGGCACCGCGACCAGGTGCGGATGAGCACCCCCGATCCGACCGACGTCCATCCCGCGTGGCTGCCGGACGAGGCGTGGCGCGCCATCGGCGTCCGCCGCATCCTGGTCTGCGGGGAGGGGACCCTCGTCGACACCGTCCAGGCCGAGGTCGAGCGGGCCGCCGACCGGTACGGCGGCACGGCGCGGCGGAACCCCACCGAGGCCGGCCTGCCACCGGCGGACCTGGTGCTCGCGTTGACCGACGCACTGCCCCCCGACAGCTCACCCGCCACCGAACCCGGCCCGCCCGAGACGCTCACCGCCACCGCCACCGCCACCACCACCGCTGTCGCCACCGCGACCGCACAGCTCGCCACCGCGACGGCGCAGCTCGGCGAATCGCTCGGTGTCGAGGGGTTCGCCCTGGCCCGGCACGCCGGGGTGACCGTGGTGCTGGCCGACGCGCCCGCCGGGCTGCTCTACGGGCTCTTCGAGCTGGTCCGGCTCGGGGAGGCGGCTTTCGGACCGACACACCCCGTCCGGGTGCATCGTCCGGTCATGGCCCGACGGATGCTGGATCACTGGGACAACGTCGACGTGCACCCGGTGATGGGGCAGGTCGAGCGCGGCTACGCCGGCGGATCGATCTTCTGGCACGACGGTCGACCTCGTGGGGACGTCGCCCGGGTCACCGCGTACGCCCGGCTGCTGGCCGCGTGCGGGATCAACGCCGTGTCGGTGAACAACGTGAACGTGCACGCCACCGAGGCACGGTTGCTGACCGAACGCCTCGACGACGTCGTCGACCTGGCCGATCTGCTGCGCCCGTACGCCATCCGGGTGCATCTGGCGGTGACCTTCGCCGCCCCGATGGTGCTCGGCGGCCTGCCCACCGCCGATCCGCTCGACCAGGCGGTGCGTGACTGGTGGGCCGAGACCACCGCCCGGGTGTACGCCCGCATCCCCGACTTCGGCGGCTACCTGGTCAAGGCCGACTCGGAAGGCCAACCGGGCCCGTTCAGCTACGGCCGTGACCACGCCGACGGGGCGAACCTGCTGGCCGAGGCGCTGGCACCGTACGGCGGCGTGGTGCACTGGCGGGCCTTCGTCTACAACCACCGGCAGGACTGGCGCGACCGCTCCACCGATCGGGCTCGCGCCGCGTACGACCACTTCGCGCCGCTCGACGGTCGGTTCCGCGACAACGTGATCGTGCAGGTCAAGCACGGGCCGATCGACTTCCAGACCCGCGAGCCGGTCTCCCCGGTGATCGCCGCGATGCCCGGTACCCGACTGGCGGTGGAGTTCCAGGTCACCCAGGAGTACACCGGCCAGCAGAAACACGTCTGCTACCTGGCGCCCTGGTGGAGCGAGATCCTGCGGTTCGCCCCCTGGGGCGACGACGGGCGCACGGTCGCCGACGTGGCGGCCGACGGCGGTGGTCTGGTCGCCGTCTCCAATGTGGGTGACGACGAGTTCTGGACCGGGCACCCGCTGGCCCAGGCGAACCTGTACGCCTTCGGCCGGCTCTGCTGGAACCCCCGGCTGCGCCCGCAGGAGGTGCTCGACGAGTGGATCGACCTGACCTTCGCCCCGGACGCCCGCGTCGACCCGGAGCTGCTGCGCCGCACCCTGCACGAGATCATGGACGACTCGTGGCGAACCTACGAGCGGTACACCGCGCCGCTCGGCGTCGGCTTCATGGTCCGACCCGGCCACCACTACGGTCCCGACGTCGACGGGTACGAGTACACCCCGTGGGGCACGTACCACTTCGCCGACCGGGACGGCGTCGGTGTGGACCGTACCCGCGCCACCGGCACCGGCTTCACCGGCCAGTACCCGCCCCCCTGGTCCGAGCAGTACGAGTCGATCGACACCTGCCCCGACGAGCTGCTGCTCTTCTTCCACCACGTGCCCTACGGCCACCTGCTGCACTGCGGCAGCACGGTCATCCAGCACATCTACGACACCCACTTCGAGGGCGTACGCGAGGTCGAGGCGATGTGCCGGCGCTGGGAATGGCTCGCCCGGCTGGTCGACCCGGCGGTGCACGCCCGGGTCACCGAGCGGCTGGCCGAGCAGGTGCGCTGCGCACGGGAGTGGTGTGACCAGGTCAACGCCTACTTCCACCGCAAGTCCGGCATCCCCGACGCCCACGGCCGCGCCCTGCACTGACCGCCCGCCCGCCCGTGCGGCGCTGCGGTGCTTGACCGGCTGACATAGCGTGTTCCTTCGATCGCCTGTCCAAGCCAGACGAATCCGGGAAAGAGGCTGTTGCATGTCAGTGTGGAAGAGGCCCGCGGTGTTGGCGGTCTCCGTCGTCGCGGCCGCGGTGTTGACCGCTTGCGGCGACACGAAGTCCGACGGGGGCGCCGACGCGCCCGCCAGGTCCAGCGCGCTGGAACTGCTCGCCACCGATCTCAAGGGCTCGTTGCAGAAGACGGTCGAGGCCACCGAGAAGAGCGACTCGGTCACCCTGACCGTGCAGGGCAGTGTGGGCGGCGAGAAGATCTCGATGACGGGCGCGGTGGACCTGCGCGACCCGATCAAGGCCGAGCTGACCACCACCAGTTCGGAGAACCAGACCGTCACGGTCCGGATCATCGACGGGGTGATCTTCGTCGAGGTCCCGGCGGATCAGCGGGACAGCATGGACGGCAAGAGCTGGATGAAGATGGACCCAGCCGCGGGCGGCGGGCAGCAGGGCTTGGAGTTCAGCAAGCAGTTGGACGACGTCGACCCGACCAAGCAGGTCAAGACGCTGCTCGCCAGTGAGGGCGTCACGGTCGTCGGCGAGGAGACGCTGGACGGCACCCGTACCGTCCACTACACCGTCACCACGCCGTTGGCGAAGTACCTCGACCAGGTCGACGCCAAGCTGCGTCCGGCCGTCGAAGGGCAGTTGACCGAGCAGGGCGTCAAGGAAATCAAGATCGACCTCTGGGTCGACGAGCAGTACCGGCCGCGACGGGCAGGCGTGGTGATGGGTGAGATGAGCGACCTGACGATCGACTACACCGACTACGGCAAGCCGGTGACCGTCGAGACGCCGCCGGACGCGGAGACCCTCGACCTGGCCAAGATGATCGCGGACATGCAGAACCCGGACAACAACTGACCTCTCCGGGGGCGGTGGGCGAGACCCACCGCCCCCGGCCCGTCAGCGGCGGGTGGCGAGGACCACGCCGGCCAGACAGAGCGCGCCGCCCAGCAGCGCGAGCGGTACCGGCACCTCGCCCAGCAGCATCCAGGACAGTGCGACGGTCACCGGCGGCACCAGGTAGGTGGCCGCGGTGGTGCGCCCGGCAGTCCAGCGGGACAGCACGTAACCCCAGGTGAGGAAGCCGATCGCGGTCGGGAACACGCCCAGGTAGAGCATGCCCAGGGTGGCCGACGTCGGCGCGGCGGCGAGTTCGTCGAGCAGCGCGGGCGTGAACGGCAGCAGGGCGATCGTGCCGGCCAGCGCGCCGAGCCAGGTCATCGTCACCGCGTCCACCCGGGCCAGCAGACGCTTCTGCAGGAGCACGCCGAAGGCGTACAGCACGGCGGCGAGCACCGCCAACGCCACGCCGAGCTGATCGACGTGCCCGGTGAAGCCGGTGGCCGCGATCAGGGCCACGCCGACGAAGGCCACCGCCACCCCGACACCGAGCCGCCCGGTCAGTCGCTCACCCAGCACCAGGGTCGCGGCCACCGCGACCAGGATGGGGGCGACCGCCACCAGCAGCGCCGCGGTGCCGGCGTCGACCAGCCGCTCCGCGCCGTTGAGCGCCACGTTGTACCCGCCGAACCAGGCGACGCCCCAGACCGCGACGAGCCCCAGGGCCGCGCCCCGCGGCCGACGAGTGTGGGCTGGCGCGGTGGATCGCCGACGTCGGGCGGTAAGCGCCACGAACCCGCTCAGCGCGACGGACGCCGCCAGCATCCGGCCCAGCGCCATGGCGCCGGGGGAGTAGTCGTGTCCGGCGAATCTGATGCCGACGAAGGCCGACGCCCAGAGCAGCACAGTGGTCCCGGCGGCAGCGATGACCGGCCAGGAGCGACCTGCTCCGGCCGGCGGGGCGGGCGGCGTCGGGCGCTCGACGTGGGCCCCGGTGGGGGCGGGCATCTCCAGACTGGTCATAGGGCCGATTCTGGTCCCGTCGACATTTCAGTACCAGCGACGATTTCTTCACGACGATTAAGTCCGGCTTTATAGTTGTCCGGTGCTCGACGTTCATCGCCTCCGGATCTTCCGCTCCGTCGTCGCCTCCGGGTCGGTGCAGGCCGCCGCCGTCAACCTGGGCTACACCCCCTCCGCCGTCAGCCAGCACCTCACCGCGCTGCAACGCGAGACCGGCCTCGCCCTGTTCGCCCGAGCCGGTCGCGGCATGCGACCGACCGCCGCCGGGCATGCCCTCGCCGCCGAGGCGGATCGGCTGCTCGCCCGCGTCGGCGAGGCCGAGTCACTGATCGCGGACCTGCGCGCCGGCCGCACCGGCGTGCTCACCATCGCCTACTTCGCCTCCGTCGGCGCCGCGTGGATGCCGTACGTGGTGCGCCGGATCAGCGCCGAACTGCCCGGGGTACGGCTCAAACTGGAGTTGCGTGAGGAGATCCCCAACACCCGGGAGGAACGCGCCGACCTCCAGCTGGTGGTCGCGCCCCGCAGCTTCGACCCGGGCTCCGGCTTCACCGCCCACCACCTCGTCGACGACCCGTACGTGGCGGTGCTGCCGGCCGGTCACCGCTTCGCCGACCAGCAGGAGGTGGAGTTGGCCGCCCTCGCCGAGGAACGCTGGGTGGACAACGACTTCGCCCGCGGCTGGTGCCGGGCCAACCTCATCGAGGCCTGCACCGCGGCCGGGTTCACCCCGACCTTCGGTGTGGAGGCGCACGACTACCCGACCGCACTGGCGTTCGTCGAGGCCGGCATCGGTCCCACGGTGCTTCCCGCGCTCGGCGCGGTGCGGCTGCCCGACGGCGTGACCCGGGTCGGGCTGCTCCGTCCGACCCCGGTCCGGTCGATCCACCTGGTGATCCACGACGCCGTCGAGCACACCCCGGCGGTGCGCATCGCGATCGCCGCGCTCCGGCAGGTCGCTACCGGGTCCGTCCAGTGATCAGTCGCCGTCGGTCCGGGTGAACTCCTGGCGGATGGCGGTGGTCATCGGCTCACCGCCGCGGACCAGGGCCAGGGCCAGCACCGAACCCAGCGCGGCGAGCGCGGCCTCCGAGGTGACCAGGGTCAACACCACCGCCGCGACCAGCAGCAACGCGGTGCCCACCGCCACCGCAGGGGTACGCAGCACGAAGTATCCGGCCAGCCGGAGCACGTCGCGCAGCCGGAAGGCGAACAGCGAGGTGATCACCAGCGCGTTGACCCCGACCACGGCCACCCCGGCGGCGACAAGCATCAGCGGCGCCACCCACCAGCGGGGCAGCCCGACCGCCGTCAGGTTGACCAGGTTGATCGCGAGCAGGGCCAGCCACATCAGCATCGGCACCCAGACCAGCAGTGATCCCACCAGGTTCAACCGGTAGCCGCGCCAGAACAGCCGGGCCGGGTGCAACTCGGTCAGGTCGAGACGCTGATGGTGCAGCGTGTACAGGGCGGCGGACAGGGCCGGGCCGAGCGGCACCGCGCAGACGGCGACCAGCGGCAGGTTGCTCACGTGCCGTTCCAGGGCGAACAACGCGACAAGTCCGGGTGCCGCGCAGACCAGCAGCAACACCTCGACCACCAGCAGCGTGTAGACAAGCGCGGCCACCCGCGACAGCGGCCCCGCACCGAACTCGCGTCGGGTCGCCGTACTCATGACGGCCCTGCCGTGACGGTCCGACCGCGGGGGTACGCGGCGACGGTGATGCGCATCGGTGTCCTCATCGTCCGGTGGTGCGGGGCCGGTCCGGCACCCACCGGAACCGGACCGGCCCCGACATCACTTGTGCTCGTCGCGGTAGCGCTCGTACGCCTTGTTGACCGTGTCCAGGTAGGCGTCCATGTTCTTGCTCTTCAGCTCGGTGACGTAGGCGTCCCACTGGGCGAGGTCACGCTGGCCCAGGGCGAACTGCAACGTCGCCTGGTAGACGTGGTCCTTGAGCGGGGTCTCCCAGAGCGACACCTGCTCGCGCTCCTCGTCGGTCAGCGGGTACGGCGGCGGCGGCGACTTCGGCGTACGGGCGTTCATCACCTTCTGGAACTCCTGCTCCTCGGCGGAGAAGAACGCCTGCACCAGTTCCGGCCTGCCGCCGTAGGCGAACACGCCGTTGGCGAAGCCGAAGTCCTTCTGCAGGTGCTTGGGAGCGCCCGGGTTGAGGCCGATCATGTCGACGTCCTCGGCGAGGCCGGCCTTGCCGGTGGCGTCCTTGACGTAGGTGGTGCCCTCCACGCCCCACCGGGCGAACATCTGACCCTCGTCGGAGTACCAGAGCCAGTCGACGAACTGCATCATCGCCACGAAGTTCTTGCTGTCGCGGGCCTTCGAGGAGATCATCATGCCGTTCTCCAGCCGACTGGCCGGGTTGATCTCCCCGGCCGGGCCGACCGGCAGCGGAATCTTGGTGATCTTCGCCTTCGGGTTGGTCGCCGCCAGGTCCGGCCGGTAGTCGTTCACCAGGGCCTGGGCGTTGCCGCTGATCACGAAGGACTTGCTGTTGGCCAGCTTCTGCCGGGCGAGGTCGTCGGTCTGGGTGAAGCTCTCCGGGTCGAGCAGCTTCTCCGCGACCAGCTTGTTGAGGTACTCCAGGACGTGCCGGTAGTGCTCGGTGGCGGCGGTGTACTCGAACTTCTGCGCGCCGGCGTTCCAGCTGACGTGCTGGAAGTTCCAGCCCGCGCCCTCCAGACCGTGCGACACGGCCAGCAGGTTGAGCAGGTTGCCGGCCGGGTTGGGCTGGCTGTACCGGTCGGAGAACGGGTAGACGTCCGGGTACTTCGCCTTCATCGCCTTGAGCACGGTGTACAGCTCGTCCCAGGTCTTCGGGATCTCCAGGCCCAGCTCGTCGAGGATGTCGGTGCGGACCACCAGGGAGTACTCGTGCCACGGCTTCTCGTGCACGCCGGGCAACAGATAGAACTTGCCGTCGGCCTGGCGCAGCGTGTCCAGCTCAGGCTTCAGGTTCCACTTCTCGATCTTGTCCTTGAGGTTCGGCATCAGGTCGAGATAGTCGCTGACCGGCAGGATCGCCCCCGAGGAGACGTACGCGTGCACGTCCGGCGGATACGTCTTCGGAATGAGCAGCGGCGCGTCACCGGCCCCGATGAGCAGGCTGCGCTTCTGGTTGTAGTCGCTCAACGGCACGGCGACCGGTTCGAGCGTGACGTTAGTGCGTGCCGTCAGCTCCTTCCAGAACAGCCAGTCGTTCTTCAGCGGGTAGTTCGGGTGGTTGTTGTAGAGGACGGAGAAGGAGAGCGGCTCGGTGGCCTTGAACTGCGTACCGGCGGCGTAGTTCTCCATCGCGCCGGCCCGGTTCTCCGACAGGTCCTTCGCGTCGGACGAGTCGTCGCCACAGGCGGTGACGCTGGAAAGGGCGAGCAGCGCGACGGTGGCCACCGCCGCGGTGTGACGCCACGATCTGCGGAACATGGCAGGTCCTTTCGGAACTGGTGGTGGGAGGGTGGGGGTGTTGCGTGCTCAGCCCTTCACCGCGCCGAGCATGATGCCGCGGACGAAGTACCGCTGGACGAAGGGGTAGACCAGCAGGATGGGCAGGGTGGTGAGCACGATCGTCACGGCCTTGAGGGTCGCCTCGGCCTGCACCTCGTTGGCCTCGGAGATGGCGCCGATGTTCTCCGCGCCGGTAGCCCCGGCGATCAGGTTGCGCAGGTAGATGGTGACCGGCCACAGCTCCTGCCGGTCCAGGTAGAGGAAGGCGGCGAACCACGAGTTCCAGAAGGCCACGGCGTAGAACAGCACCATCGTGGCGACGATGGCCTTCGACAGCGGCAGCACGATCCGCCACAGGATGCCGTACGTGTTGAGCCCGTCGACCGCGGCGGCCTCCTCCAGGTCGTTCGGCAGGCTCTCGAAGAACGCCTTCATCACCAGCAGGTTGAACACGTTTATCGCGTTCGGCAGCGCGATGGCCCAGACGCTGTTCTTCAACCCGAGGCTGGTCACCAGCACGTAGTTGGGGATCAGCCCGCCGGTGAAGAACATCGTGAACACCGCGATGCCGACCAGCGCGCTGCGTCCCTTGAGGTCCTTCTTGGACAACACGTACGCGTAACAGGTGGTCATCACGATCGAGATCAGCGTGGCGGTGACCGTGTAGAACACCGTGTTGCGGTAGTTCGTCCAGAACATCGAGTCGGAGAGCACCAACTGGTACGTGTCCAGGGTGAATCCGCGCGGCACCAGGTTCACCTGCCCGGCGATGATGTACGCCTCGTGGCTCATCGACCGGGCCACGATGTTGACGAACGGGTACAGCGTCACCACCACCACGGCGGTCAGGATGATCGCGTTGACCACCTGGAACACCCGGTAACCGCGGGTCTGCTGGATGCCGCGTCGCCGTCGTCGGGGTTCGGGCGTGGGTGCGGTGGCCGGCTCGGCGGCCTCGATGCTCACCACAGGCTCGTCCCCACCGTACGACGGGCGATCAGGTTCGCCGACAGCACCAGGATCAGCCCGATCACCGCCTCGAACAGCCCGATCGCGGCCGCGTAGCTGAAGTTGCTGGACGTGAAACCGACCCGGAACAGGTACGTGGAGATGACATCGGCGGTCGGATAGGTAAGCGGGTTGTACAGCAGCAGGATCTTCTCGAACCCGACCGCCATGAACGTGCCGATGTTGAGGATCAGCAGGGTGACCATCGTCGGCCGGATCCCCGGCAGCGTCACGTGCCAGGTCTGCCGCCAGCGGTTGGCCCCGTCGATGCGGGCCGCCTCGTACAGGTCGTCGTCGATGGTGGTGAGCGCGGCCAGGTAGAGGATGGTGCCCCAGCCGACGGTCTGCCAGACCTCGGAGGACACGTAGATGGTGCGGAACCACTCGGGCCGTTGCAGGAACGGGATCGCCTCACCGTCGCCCGCGCGGACCAGTTGGTTGATCGTGCCGTCCATGGACAGCAGCTGCATGACCATGGCCGCCACGATCACGATCGAGAGGAAGTGCGGCAGGTACGACACCGACTGCACGAACCGCTTGAGTCGGCCGGCGCGTACCTCGTTGAGCAGCAGCGCCAGCACGATCGGCAGCGGGAAGCAGAACAGCAGCGTCAGCGCGCCCAGCGTCAGCGTGTTGGTGAAGACGTTCCAGAACGTCGGGTCGTTGAGGAACATCTTGAAGTACCGCAGGCCCACCCAGTACTCGCCGAAGATGTTGCCGCCGGGCTGGAACCGGCGGAAGGCGATGACGTTGCCGAGCATCGGCAGGTACCGGAAGATCAGGAAGAACAGCAGCGGCAGGATCGCCAGGGAGTACAACTGCCAGTCCCGCCGCAGCGCCCGCCGCCAGGTCCGCCGCGCCGCGCGGGGCAGGCCCGGAGGCGGTACGCCCGGAAGCGGTGGCGCCGGTGGATCGTCGACGGACAGCTGGCTTGTCATGCGCCCCTCCGGTCACGTCCGGGAGGTCGTCCCGACGGCTCCACCTGCTGCTGCGGAGCAACAGCGATCATCGAAAATTTCGGAAATCAGCTCGAAGCTTGTGTCGGGAACCTAAGTGTGTCGATAAATCGATGTCAAGGCCTGGAAATCCGCCTACGCCACTGGCACTGTGGTGCAGGTAAGCGATTGCCTGTCCTCGGTGGCCATCGCCCGAGTCATCGACTGATGTCATCGGCGCTCGGTCCGGGCATGCTAAGTTCTCCGATATTTTCGGGGCCGGGTGGTAGAGGGGCCGATGACTGAGAACCGCTCGGCGGCCGCGCTCGGCGCCACGACACTCGCGACAATCGCCCGGGAGGTCGGCGTCTCCTCGGCGACGGTGTCCAAGGTCCTCAACGGCCGCTCGGACGTGGCGGCCGCGACCAGGGCCCGCGTCGAGGCGAGCCTGGAACGGCACCGCTACCGACGCCGCGCTCGGCGTACCACCGGGGACGGCCAGATCGACCTGGTGTTCCACGAGTTCGGCTCGGACTGGGCGCTGGAGATCATCCGCGGGGTCGAGGCGGTCACCGCCCCCCAGGGGGTGAACGTGGTGCTCTCGCAGCTGGGCGGGGCCCATCGACCGACGCAGCCCTGGTTCGACGCGATGCTCACCCGACGCCCGCTCGGTGTCCTGCTGGTCATGTGCAACCTCACCGACCAGCAGCGCAAACAGCTGCGGCGACAGGCCATCCCGGTGGTGGTGGTCGACAGCGACAGCGCGAGCGTGGCCTCCGGGCCGACCGTCGGGTCCAACAACTGGAACGGCGGCCTGCTCGCCACCCGGCACCTGCTGGACCTCGGCCATCGCCGGATCGCGGTCATCTCCGGCCCGCAGGACGTACTCTGCGCCCGGGCCCGCACCGCGGGCTACCGCTGCGCGCACGAGGAACTCGGCGTACCTGTCGATCCCAGCCTGGTCCGCTCGGGGAACTTCCATCTCGACGCCGGCTACACCCACGGCATCGAGCTGCTGAGCCGACCCGACCGGCCGACCGCGATCTTCGCCGGCTCCGACCTGCAGGCGATGGGGGTGCTGAGGGCGGCCCGGCAACTCGGTCTCGACGTGCCCGGCGACGTCTCGGTGGTCGGCTACGACAACCTGCCGGTCTCCGCCTGGCTCGGCCCCGCGTTGACCACCGTGCACCAGCCGCTTCACGACATGGCCGGCACGGCGACCCAGATGCTGCTCGACCTCGCCCGCGGCGTAGCGCTGCCCACCAGTCGCATCGACCTGGTCGCCGAGCTGGTGGTGCGCGAGAGCACCGCACCGCCACCGCGATCCTGACGACAGCTGCGAGGACCCATGTTCGACCTGCCCCTGGACCAACTGCGGCAGTACGCGCCCACGGTGGCCGAGCCGGAGGGCTTCGACGACTACTGGCGAGGCACCCTGGGCGCGGCGGAGGCGGTGCCGGTGCTGCTCGACGTCCGTCCCGAGCCGACCGATCTGCGCCTGCTCGACACCTGGGACGTGACCTTCGCCGGGTTCGCCGGCGACCCGGTCCGCGCCTGGTACACCCGGCCGGCCGGGGTGGACGAGCCGCTGCCGGTGATCATCGAGTACGTCGGCTACGGGCGAGGTCGGGGCACCCCGCACGAGCGGCTGACCTGGCCCGTCGCCGGGTACGCCCACCTGCTCATGGACGCCCGAGGGCAGTCCGGCCAGTACGGTGTCGGCGACACGGCCGACCCGCACGGCAGCGCGCCCGGTGGCCCGTCGCCGGTGACCCGGGGCATCCTGTCGCCGCAGGGCTACTACTACCGTCGGCTCATCACCGACGCGGTCCGGGCCGTGCAGGCGGCCCGGCTCCTGCCGGCGGTCGATCCGCAGCGGGTGGTGGTGGCCGGCAACAGCCAGGGCGGTGGACTGGCGCTCGCGGTCGCCGGGTTGGCGTCGGGGATCGCCGCCGTGCTCGCCACCGCGCCCTTCCTCTGCCACCTTCAGCGGGCCATCGAGATCACCGACGTCGGCCCGTACGGCGAGATCGCCGGCTACCTCGCCGTCCATCGCGAGGCCGAGGCGGCGGTACGACACACCTTGTCCTATGTGGATGTCGCCTGCCTGGTGCGCCGGGCCACCGCCCCGCTGCACCTGGGCGTGGGGCTGCGCGACCGGGTGTGCCCGCCGAGCACGGTGTTCGCCGCCTACCACCAGTACGGTGCCGCCAACGGCGGGTCGGTGCCGCAACGGAGCCTGCACGTCTACCCGTTCAACGGGCACGAGCACGGCGAAGCGGTGCACGTACGCCGGCAACTGCGCTGGCTCGCCGACCTGCTGGCTGATCGGCCCGGCGCGCCGCAACCGGATGGCGCGGCCCGGCCGGTGCAGCCGGCGGTCGCCGGCTGATCGGCGGCCGACTCGCGCGGACCGAAACTTTCGGTCCGCGCGGTCGATGCCGGCCGGCTGCCAACTCTGGTCAACGGCCGTCGGAGTCGCGGCGCGGTGGGCCGTGTCGTTGCCGAGAAGACCGTCAGGCACGTTGAGCTTACGGACGGGTTTCGATACTGTTTTCGATAGAACAGCTCCGATCTACTCACGATGGCCGGCTGAGTGCACCGGCCTGCGCGTCAACCGGGCGACCGCGCAGGTGACGGAAGGCCATCGTGTTGGGCGGTAGTCGGAGCCGGCTTTCCATCAGCACGGCTTCGTCGAAAGGCTCATGCCATGAACAACGCGTTCGCCCGCGCCAGCGGGCGTCCCGCGACCCGACTGCGATCACGCCCCGCGCTGATCTCGGCCGTGGTCGGTCTCTCCCTCGTCGCCACCACCGTGGTGGTGACGGCCTCCAGTGCCAGTGCGGGGACCACCCTGGGCGCCGCCGCCGCGGAGAGCGGCCGGTACTTCGGGGCCGCGGTCGCGGCGCACAAGCTCAACGACAGCGTCTACACCGGAATCCTCAACCGTGAGTTCAACTCGATCACGGCTGAGAACGAGATGAAGATCAACGCCCTGGAGCCGCAGCAGGGTGTCTTCTCCTACGGCACCGCGGACCGGATCGTCAACCACGCCCTCTCCCGGGGCTGGAAGGTCCGGGGCCACACCCTGGCCTGGCACTCGCAGCAGCCCGCCTGGATGGAGCGGATGGAAGGGCAGCCGCTGCGCGCGGCCATGCTCAACCACGTCACCCAGGTCGCGACCTACTACCGCGGCAAGATCGACTCGTGGGACGTGGTGAACGAGGCGTTCGACGACGGCAACAGCGGCGCCCGCCGTAACTCCAACCTCCAGCGCACCGGCGGAGACTGGATCGAGGCCGCGTTCCGGGCCGCCCGCGCCGCCGACCCGGGCGCCAAGCTCTGCTACAACGACTACAACACCGACAACTGGACCTGGGCGAAGACCCAGGCCGTCTACAACATGGTGCGGGACTTCAAGCAGCGCGGTGTACCGATCGACTGCGTGGGCTTCCAGTCGCACTTCAACGCCCAGTCGGCGTACAACAGCAACTACCGCACCACGCTGTCCAGCTTCGCCGCCCTCGGGGTGGACGTGCAGATCACCGAGCTGGACATCGAGGGCTCCGGCAGCCAGCAGGCTGACACGTATCGCCGGGTGGTCCAGGACTGCCTCGCGGTGCCGCGCTGCAACGGCATCACGGTCTGGGGCATCCGGGACAGCGACTCCTGGCGTTCCTACGGCACGCCGCTGCTGTTCGACAACAACGGCAACAAGAAGCAGGCGTACAACGCGACGCTGGAGGCGCTGAACGCCGGTGGCACCACCCCGCCGCCGACCACTCCGCCGCCCACGACGCCTCCGCCGACCACCCCGCCGCCGACCACTCCGCCGCCCACGACGCCTCCGCCGACCACCCCGCCGCCGTCCGGTGCCTGCACCGCGACGTACACGCTGGACACGTGGAACGGTGGATTCGTCGCCCACGTGCGGGTGACCGCCGGCTCCAGCGGTCTCAACGGCTGGGCGGTGAACATGACACTCCCGGGTGGCACCTCGGTGACCAACTCGTGGAACACCCAGGCGAGTGCCAACAGTGGCGCCGTGACCTTCCGCAACGTCGGCTACAACGCCAACGTGGCACCGGGCACCACTACCGAGTTCGGGTTCCAGGGCACGGGCTCCGCCCCCTCCGGCACCCCCACCTGCAACGCCAGCTGAGTTGAAAGGAGGGGCCCCTTCCTAACGCCTCGTGCATAGGAAGGGGCCCCTTTTAACGCCTCAATCACTCCCGGCCAGTGCAAACGCGCGTGACGGGTGACAGCCGACCGATGGCCCGGGTAAGCGCGTGGCCTTGGGCGTGCACGTCTCCGGCCGCTGGTGGGGCAGGGCTATCCGCGTCCGAGAGACGCCAGGGCCTGACTTGCGTACGCCCAGAGGCGATCGGCGGCGGCCGGGTCAACCGCGTGCGCGGCGACCCCTCCAGTGGCCTCCGGGCCGCCGGCCACGACGTCGGCCTCCTGGTTGTCGTCAAAGTACCGGCCGGTGACGCCCTCGACCAGCGGCGACGCTGCCAGCAGCACGCTGGTGGCCGCGCCCTGGGCGGGTGTCTTGAAGTAGGGCTGTTCGATGCGGTTGCCCGCCTCGTCCATCGCCCCGAACGCGCGCAGCGTCTCGTCGTCCATGTGGCGTTGAAGGTTGGTCGTGATGAAGCCGGGGTTTAGCGCGTTGGCGGTGATCCCATCTGTGGCCCAGCGTCGGGCGATGCCGACGGCGAGCAGTACCTCGGCGGTCTTGGACCGGCCGTACGCGGCCCAGCGGTCGTAGGGCTGCCGCTCGAACTGCGGGTCGTCGAAGTCGAAGGCCTCCCGCAGGTGCGCCCCGGAACTCACCACCACCACCCGCGCCGAGCCGGCGACTCGCAAGTTGTCGTGCAGGCCGCGAGCGAGGGCGAAATGGCCGAGATAGTTCGTACCGAGCTGAAGTTCCCAGCCCTGCGGAGTCAGCTGCCGGGTCGGGATCGCCATGACCCCGGCGTTGGCCACCAGGGCGTGCAACGGCCCCTCCCAGGCCGCGACAAAGGCATCGACCGAGGCCAGGTCGGCCAGGTCGAGACCGGCAGCCCGTACGGTGCCGGGGCCGGATCCAGCGAACTCAGCCACCAGCTCGTCGGCGGTCGCCGGATTGCGGGTGGCGACGGTGACCTCCGCTCCGGCCCCGGCCAGGGCGCGGACCGTCTCGGTGCCGATGCCGGAGGCGCCGCCGGTGACGATCATCCGACGACCGGTGAGGTCGACGCCGTCGAGGACCTCGGTGGCGGTGGCGCGGGCGGTGAACGGGATGCTGACTCGGGTGTGGGCTGTCATGACCTCCACGCTATGAGCGGAGGCCCTGGACTGTCCGTAGTCTAGGATCCATCACTCTTTAGTAAGCGTCCAGGAGCAGTAGGGGAGACCGTGGATCCGTTGGAGGAGGTGCTCGCGCTCGTCCGCGCGACCAGCCACCTGTCCACGGCCGTGGCGGCCGGCGGTCGCTGGGCCATCCGCTTCGACCCGCCGGCCGGCGTCAAGTTCAACGCCGTCCGACACGGCAGCTGCCTGCTACGGGTCGACGGCGTGCCCGAGCCGGTCGGTCTGGCCGAGGGCGACTGCTTCCTCCTGACCAGGCCGCTGGGTTTCACCCTGGCCAGCGACCCGGACACGCCGCCCGAACCGGCCGGGCCCATCTTCATGGCGGCCGTCGACGGCGTGGCCCGGGCCGGCGCGGGCAACGACGTCTTCGTCATCGGTGGCGCCTTCTCCTTCAGCGAGCGGGCCCGTGCCCTGCTGCTGGACCTCCTGCCGCCCGTCATCCACGTGCCCGCCGCGACGCCGGAGGCCGCAACCGTACGCTGGGCGATCGGGGAGATCGAAACCGAGCTGCGGTCGGCGCCGCTGGGCGGCACGCTGGTCGCCGAGCACCTCGCCCTGGTCATGCTGATTCGGACCCTGCGCCTGCACCTCGCCCAGGGCCGCGGTGCCGGCTGGCTGGCCGGCCTGGCCGAGCCGGTGCTCGCCCCCGCGCTGCGGGCGATGCACGCCCACCCCGCCCATCCGTGGACCGTGGCCGAACTGGCCCGGGTCGCTGCGGTCTCCCGGTCCACGCTTGCCGCACGGTTCAAGGAGGTCGTCGGCCAAGGCCCGCTGGAGTACCTCACCCGCTGGCGGATCGAACTCGCCGCCGACCGAATCCGCCGCAGCGACGACACACTCTCCAGCATCGCCCGCGCGGTCGGATACGGCTCGGAAAGCGCGCTCAGCGTCGCATTCAAACGCATCACCGGCCTATCCCCCCGCACCTACCGCAGCCTCCCCGCCCCGGCGTGACCACCCCCGCGATCTTGCACTTTCGGTCGGGGAACAACGGGCGTATGGCCCATGTCGGCGACCAGAAGTGCAAGATCGCGGGGGCGGTGTGGGGAGAGCGGTCAGCAGCGGTTGATTGACGCGTTGTTTAGGGCCACGTTGCTGATCACCAGGTTGGCTGTGCAGGGGCTTTCCAGGATCCGGCTGTTGACCAGGGTGAAGTTGCGCAGGGTGATGTCGCGGTTGCCGGGGAACTCGCTGCGTGCGGCCAGCCGCACCTCACCGCCACCGCTGATCGTGCCGCCACCGGCGGCGACGTCCACCCCGTAGCAGTTCTCGATGAGGATGGCGTTGTTGCCGGTGTTGGCGATGTCCACCCGGTTGACCGCCAGGCCGCCGGACTCCGAGACGCAGAAGATGCCCCGACCGCCGCCGCGCGCCCGTACGGTGCCCACCCGGATGTTGATCGGGTAACCGGAGTTGATCCGGCCGGCCCGGTTGGCGATCCGGAACGCCGCGTACCCGGTACCGGAGCCGGCGTTCTCCGCGTCGACAGTGGTCACGGTGGCGTTGATGGTCTCGTTGAGCAGCAGTCCGGACTCGCCGACGTTGCGGGCCGTCACCGTGCCGATGGTCAACCCGTCGACGCCGTACGTCTCCACGGCGTGCGCGCGGGCACCCGAGACGTACACGTTGTCGATGCGGATGTTGCGGCTCCACTGGCTGGTGTCGCCCCGGTTGTCGATGCGGATCCCGAGCCCGCTGGACAGCCGCATGTCGATCTGACCGAGGATGACGTTGCTGACGTTGCGCATGAAGATGCCGTACAGCGGGGTGCCGGTGACGTTGAGGTTCTGCACCTCGACCTGGGTGGTGCCGCGCGAGTAGATCGGCGCCTGGTCGCCGCTGCCGGAGCCGGTCACGTTGATCGTGCCGCACACGTCGATCGTGGTGTAGCTGGGCAGCGAGATCCGGGAGCCTGCGCTGATCGAACCGGAGCCGCGTACCACGACCCGCTGCTTGCTGGTCCGGCCGGAGTTGAGGCTGTTGATCGCGGCCTGCACGGCCTCCCGCATGTCGCCGCCGGTGTAGACGGTCGTGCCACCGTTACGGGAGGTCCAGGTGCCACCGTTGAGCACCGCCTCGGCCTGGAAGCTGCCACTGCCGCAGCCACTGCCGCTGCCGCCGCCGAGGGTGATCAGCCGCCACTGCTGATTGGCACCGTTGACGTCCTGGTACTGCGAGATCATCGCCCCGTCGGCGGTGGACCAGCCCCACAGGTCGAGCGCCTTGTTGGAGTGCCGGTTGATGAACCGGACATGACCGCCGTCGGAGTCGGCCAGCCGGAAATGCTGCCGGGTGTTGCCGCCGGCCGAGGTGTTCTGCACCAGCTGTACGCCGTCGTTGGCGTTGGGCAGCTCAAGGACCTTTCCGCTGTGCACCGACCGGATCTGGTAGTAGCCGCTGCCGACGTCGACGAAGCGCCACTGCTGCACGGCGGCGTCGTTGCGGGTGAACTGGTTGATCGGGGCCTGGTCGGCGGTGGACCAGTTCCACACGTCCATCGCCTTGCCGCTGTGCCGGTTGACGAAGACGTACGTGGCGTTCGGGTCGACGGTGGCGGCCTGCGCGGGGCTCGGCGCGGCGATGGCCGTACCGGCGGCGACAAGCACCAATGTGCTGGCGGCGACCAGCCATCGGGGCGTACGCCGGGGTGTTGTTGTCCTGGACGGCATGTGAGCTTCCTTTCCGGACGGACGGGTGGTGGTGAAGGGGGGCGAGGCACCTGCCAGGGTAAGCGCTTTCCTGAACGGCGCGAGTCGGGTCCCGACCAGCGACGTGTCGAGGTGCCGGTGCTCACGGACAGCGGACCCGTACCGCCGCCCCACGGCGTGCCTCCGTGGGGCGGCGGCCTACCGGATCATCTGGGGGAGTCGTAGCAGGAGCGGCCGTTGAGCATGAACGCTCCCGGCTTACCGGCGTCTCCGGTGTGGTTGGCCTGGAACCCGATCGTCGTCGAGGTCTTCGGCGCGATGGTGCCGTTGTAGGAGACGTTCTGGGCGGTCACCGCCCCGGAGGTCGGCGAGTACGTGGCGTTCCAGCCGTTGGTGATGGTCTGCCCGCCGGGCAGGGTGAACGCCAGGCTCCAGCCGTTGATGGCGGTACTGCCGGTGTTGGTGATCTGCACCGAGGTGGTCAGCCCGGTGTTCCAGGCGTTGACCTCGTAGTGGACCTCGCAGGCCCAGTCCGGCGGCAGGGTCGGCGACGTCGTGGGGGTCGGGGTCGGCGACACCGGCGGCGGAGTCGGAGTCGGGGTGGGGGTCGGCGTAGGAGTCGGCGTGGGCGTGGTGGACGGGTTGTTCAGACCGAAGAAGCGGATCGCCTGTGTGGCATCGACCGGCAGGTTGTGCGACACCCCCTGCATGCTGATCGCCTCAACCGACGCGAAGTTGCCGGAGCCGCCGTAGCGGGTGCGGGTGTAGCCGGCCTGCGGGCTGTCAGTCACGGTGGGGGTCTGGCTCAGCCCGTGCACGTTGGTCCACTGCTTGATCTGCTCGCCGAAGTTCGGGTAGCGCAGGATGTCGTCATTGGTGCCGTGCCAGGTCTGCATCCGCGGACGCGGGCCGTTGTAACCGGGGTAGGCGTTGCGCACCAGGTCACCCCACTGCTGGGGAGTACGGCTGATCTGCCCGTTGGCGCACTGGCTGTTCCACTCCGAGCCGTTGGTGGTGGCGAAACAGCCGAACGGCACCCCCGCGAAGGCGGCGCCGGCGGCGAAGACGTCGGGGTAGAGCCCGAGCATCACGTTTGTCATCATCGCCCCGGACGACACGCCGGTGGCGAAGATCCGGGACGGGTCGACCGAGTAACGCGACCGAACGTGGTCGACCATCGACATGATGCCCACCGGGTCACTGCCACCGCCGCGGCGTAGCGCCTGCGGCGAGTAGACGTCGAAACACTGGCTGCTGCGGGTCACCGACGGGTAGATGACGATGTAGCCGTACTGGTCTGCGAGGGCGGCGAACTGAGTGCCCGAGTGCAGGGCCGGCCCGGTGCCGGTGCAGTAGTGCATCGCGACCAGCAGGCCCGGTCGCGGCGCGACCCGATCCGGCACGTAGAGGTACATGCGCAGGTTGCTGGGGTTGGCGCCGAAGTTGGTCACCTCGGTCAGGGTGGCCGCCGAGGCCGGGCTCGGGATCGACAGCGCGGCGAGCGTCGTCAGGGCGATGGCCGTGAACGCGGCCCAGCCGAGTTTGATCGCTTTCTTCATGGGCAGGATGTCCTCCGGACGGATGTGTACAGGGGGGTGTTCCGATCGAGGCTGCCCGGTGCCCGATCTCGTCCGGCTCAAGAACATTGATGATTATCAGTCTTGAGGGTGCGCGGTGACAAGCCGCGCCATGCTGGTCACTGATCGTCGTCGACCACCTCGGTCTCGTCGTCGTGGGTGAACCGCACCGACAGGTGCTCGTCGGGCTGCGGCGCCTCCGCCAGGGTGTGGTGCGGATCGCCGTCGGGGGAGAAGAGCACCCGATCGGTCTTGCGGGTCTTCTCCTGGTCTTCCTCCGGCTCGGTCACCGGCCCACTCCTCACCTCGGGGTCACGTCCCACCGACGCTATGCGGGCACCGGTGGGCGCTCGCCCCGGCCGGCGCAACCACCACCCGTTCGAGGGGCCGGGTCAGGGCCGCAACAGGACCGGGCCGGCGTCGATGCGCGTCCGGAACAGGGCGTACGGCTTGCGCCGCAGGTCCCGGCCGCGGTTGAAGGGGGGCTGCCGGTGCACCTGGTTGGCGATGACGTACAGGTGCCGGTCCCTGGCCACACTCAACGTGTCGGGCCACAGCAGGCGCGGATCGTGGACGACCGTCTCGTACTCGCCGTCGGGGCGTCGCCGCAGGATCGCGTTGTGCTCGTAGTTGGTGAGGTAGAGTCGCCCCGCGTCGTCGGATTCGAGGCCGTCGGAACCGCCACCCTTGTCGCCCTCGTCGCGTACGGTCGCGGCCACCTCGTCCTCGTCGACGCTCCGGTCGGCGAGCGCGTCCGTGGCCACGCTGAACCAGCGGCGCGAGGCGAGCGCGCAGTAGTACAGCCGGACGCCGTCGGCGGAGATCGCGATGCCGTCCGCGCCCACGCCCACCGGCTGCGGCGGCCCCTGCGGCGGTCGGACCAGGAACGGCCGACCCTCCACCACCGGGCGGAAGTTCACAAGCGACTCCGCCTTGGTGGACGGGTGGTCGTTCAGCCGCCGCCACGAGGTGCCGCTGGCCAGGTCCACCACGATGATCGCGTTCGGCGCGCCGTCCGCCGAATCGGTGATGTACGCGATCCCCGCCGTCCCCCGCCGCAGATCGAAGCGCACGTCGTTGAGGTACGACGTGGGCAGCGCCACGTCGGGCGGGAAGGTGATCACCTGGGCGACGGTGTTGGTGTTGAGGTCGATGCGTACCAGCTTCGGCCCGCCGGGAACGGTGGGCTGGAACATCGGGCTGCCGGTGTCGAGCACCCAGAGCCGGTCGACGGGATCGACCACCACACTCTGCACCGACACGAACGCCGATGCGTCATCGTTGCCGGCGGGGGAGTTCCACCGCAGGTCGGGATAGGGCACCTCGCGGTTGTGGCGCAGCTCCACCACGGTCGCCGGCACCTCGTCGCCCCAGCGGGGAAAATTGACGAAGATCCGCCCGCGGTGCGAGACGGTCACCCCGGTCGGCATCGGCCCCCGGAATCGGTGTACGACCTCCAGCGTGCCGACTGGTTCATCGGTGGGCAGTCCGGTCCGCATCCTTCGACCTCCTGTCGCACACAGTGATATTTCCGTACCTCACTGTCATAGTCCCAGATCAACGGTGTCGCGGCAGTCGGCGGTCAGCCATCCGACCCGACGCCCACCGGAAGTCGATTCGTCACCCAACCGTCATGTGTCCGCGCGGTGCCCGCCACCTGGCCCGTGCAGGGTGGGTGGCCGATCATCACGACGTGGGAAGGAGCCCGGTATGGCCGTCGTCCTGGCTGCCCAACTGGCCACCCTGACCTGTGACAACTGCGGGGACAGCGTCACCGGTACGCGTCCGCTCGCCGACGGCGAGGTCGTCTGGACCCTGCTGTCGGAGCACGGCTGGGGCGGATCCCCGCTGGCCGACGGTCCCCACCGGTGCGCCCACTGCATCCGGTTCGGCCCGACGCCCGGCACCCCGCCCGGCGGCATCCTCGGCATCGAGCACCTCGGCGGCGTCACCGTGGTGACCACCGCCGGCGACGTGGACCTCGACACCGGCGACACCCTGCGCATGGCGCTACGACACGCGGCCGACATGGGCGGTCACGTGCTGGTGGATCTGGTGCGTACCGACCTGATCGACTCCATCGCCCTCGGCCTGCTCGTCCGCGCCCACCACGACGCCGTCGAACGCGGCGCGCGGTTCTGCGTCGCGGTGACGTCGCCGCTGATCCGCCAGGTCCTGCAGGTCACCGGCCTGCACGACGTGCTCACCGTGGCGGACACCCGCACCGCGGCCCTCGCGTACCTGGCAGCCGACCGGAACGCCGCCCCCACCACCGCCGCCTCCTGACCCGGCCCCCACCCGACCCTGCGGCCCGAGGCACGCCCGCCCGCCCGGCACCACCCCCACGCCCCGCACGGCGAGCCCACGCTGCGGCGATCTTGCACTTTCGGTCGCCTTTTTGCGGCTTATCGCGGGATCTGCCCCGTCGAGAAGTGCAAGATCGCGTGGGTGCGTGGGTGCGTGGGTGCGTGGGTGCGTGGGTGCGTGGGTGCGTGGGGGGTGAAGTCCGACCCGCTCGCGCTCGCCGGTGCCGGGCGGCGCGAGCGGGTCGAAGTTCAGCGACGGCCGCGTCGATGCCCGGCAAGTCGGAGGGCGTTGCAGACATCCGCAACGCCCTCGACGTCCCAGGCCAACTCGCCGGCGGCCCGCCGGGTCTCCGCGCCGGCGACCAGACCGGTGAGGATCACGACGCGGTTCTGCACCATTACTGTGATCTGCTGACGACGGGTGCTCCAGTCGGCGCTCAGTCGCTGGGCGACAAGTGCGGCGAGACGGACATCCTCGTCATGGTCCTGCGGCGCGTCCCACAGTGCGCGGAACGAATGATCGTCGGGCATCGGCCAGGGCCACGGCATCACCACAGCGGTCTCCTTCGTCGTCGAGGTCGGCAACCCGACGCGCCGTCCCGATCGGTGACCACCTTGCGCAAGGACCTTGGAGTCGACCGCACGGTTGGATGACATTTGCGTGACAGATCACCGGCACCCGGCGGTCACCACGGGAAGGCAGGTGGCGGGTCGTCATCGAGGCGGTCTGCGGCTAGCTAGTGCCGTGACCGTGAACGTTCACGGTGTCGAGCGGACGGTAGCCTCGGCGCGGTGACGGAGGACGACTTCATGATCGGGCTTAGCCGGGACGAGGCGTTGGTGTTCTCAGACTGGCTTCACCGGATGATGGGCACTGCCGATTTCGACGAGTTGGTCGATCGCGATCGTGCGGTGTGGTCCCCGCTGTATCGCATCTCCGGGACGTTGGAGACCTCGCTGGCGGAGGTGTTCAGGCCGGACTATCCCGTCCGATTGCAGGAGGCGAGGAATCGGCTACTGGATGCGCTTGGCGAGGTGGGGCGACCAACCGGCGAGGCCTGATGCTCGGGCAGCAGATGCAGTGCCGTAACCACCAACGTGTCGGAGTGTTGGGGTTCAAGCTGCGCGGGTGGTGGGGTGGCCCCAGCGTCGTTGGCGTTCGCTGCGAATGCGGGCGCGTTCGCGGCGTTGGGCGGCCAGGACGTCGGGGTGGCGGGCGTTCGTGTTGCGCCACCGCAGGTAGGCCTGCAGCTTTCGGGTCAGCGCGGGGTGGTTGCGGTGGTGGGATCCGGCGATGACGAAGGTGCGTAGCGGTCCGAACTGGGCTTCGATCGGGTTGGCCCAGGAGGCGTAGGTCGGGGTGAAGCAGAGTTCGACCTTGTTGCGGGCCGCCCATGCCCGGATCTTGCGGCCTTTGTGCGCGGACAGGTTGTCCAGGATGACGTAGATCGGTGCCCCGTCCGGGCGGGCTGCTCGGATCGACTTGAGTGCGGCGAGGGTGTTCGCGGCGCTCTTGCGGCGCCGGACGGCGCCCCAGAGTTGGTCGTCGCAGACGGAGTAGCAGCCGTGGAACTGCCGGACGCCGTGCAGCTTGTGGTAGTTCGCTGGCAGCCGGTGCGGATGGCCGAGGGCGCCTACCCCGTGCGGGCCTGGGGGCGGATCACGAGGGGCCCGAACTCGTCGAAGGCGAACACGCGTTGCGGGAAGTGGCTGGTGACGTACTCGATGCGGGCGAGTTTGGTGTCCCGCTGCGGGTCGGTGGACTCCTTCCACGTCTTGGTCCGTTGGAAGGTGATCCGGTGTCGGTGCAGGATCTGCCGCAGTCGCTCCCGCCCAATCCGGACCCGGCGGCTGGCGTGCAGGTGCAGGTGGTCGGCGAGCTTGCGGATACTCCAGCGGGTGAACGCCGCCCCAGCTTCTCGGGGCGGGTGTGGGCCGTCTCGACGATGAACTGCTCCTCGTCGCTACTGATCCGGCGGGGGCGGCCACCCGCCCACTGAGGGTCCAGGCTGGCCATCCCCATCTCGTTGAACCGGTGGATAACCTGCCGGATCGTGGCCTCATCGGCCTGCACCAGGCGGGCGATCGCCGGCACGGTGTTCCCACCGGCCGAAGCGAGCACGACCATCGCCCGCCGCAGCCGGATCGCCGAACCGGTTCCCCGGCGAGTGATCCGCAGCAGCTGCTGACCTTCCTGATCACTCAGCCGCCGCACACGTACAACCGTGAACGTTCGTGGTCACGGCACTAGCCAGAGCACGAACGTGCTGCCCGTACGAGCGACGCTGCCGAGTCTTGGCGACGGGTCGGACGACTACGGTGCTGCTTCTTCGTGGCTCGCGCTACAGGCAGGGCTGCTGGAGGTGACGGGATGTCCGCCTGGAGCGGCTCTCTTCGTGTCGGATAAGCAACGCACTAAGA
>NZ_BOPA01000050.1 GCF_016863515.1 Micromonospora gifhornensis | reverse complement strand
AGTACGTTGGTCAACGATGGAATTCATCGCCGCGCTGAAGTCGATCCTTGTGGCCATCGTCATCGTCTCAGGGCTTGGGGTTCTCTTCTTGATGGGTTACCCGTCACGCTTCGGGGTGGCCGATCGAAGCGAAGCTGAGCGCGCGGCAATGATTGAGACCGACCGTCGACATCATCGTCTGGTTAACCGGGGAATGTCAGCAGTCATTTCGATCATCACCGGTGTGCTCGCTGTAGCCATCCTCGCCGGTCCGGCGGACAAGCGATCAAGCGGACTTGTCCTGGCGGCAATGTCATTGGTCAGCGCTGCTGTGTTCGTGCTGCTCATTCGCCGGGATCGGAGGCGGCCTGGGGGTTAGAAGAAGATCACGGAGGGCTGCTCGGGTGATCCCTTCCATGGTCGGAGTGTCGGCGCTTGTCGGCCCTCACCAAACAAGATCACAGCTGATCTGTACTGACGTTGTACTAGTCGATCAACTCAAGAGAGGAACCGCAGGTAGCGGATGGTACTGGTGGAGCCCAGGGGACTCGAACCCCTAACCCCTGCCTTGCAAAGGCAGTGCTCTGCCAGTTGAGCTAGGGCCCCGTGGCGGACGGTGCCGCCGGGTGGTCGGAGCTACGCGATCAGCGCAGATCCGGCGAGGTGGTCGCCTCGTGCCAGAGCGCGCGCTCGTCGTTGGCTTCCTTCATCTTCTTGGCCACCACAGCGGCCACGCCGACGACACCGACCAGGATCAACAGCTTCTTGAACATCGGGGCTACCCCTCGCGCTCGACGTGGCCGTCGGACCATGTGCGGTGGGGCTAGCTGGAATCGAACCAGCGACCTCAGAGTTATCAGCTCTGCGCTCTAACCGACTGAGCTATAGCCCCGCGTAGCGACGAGCAAGGTTAACCCATCCGCCCACGCCGCCCCAAATCGGGGGTCGGCCTGTACCCCTGCTCAACGCCGTCGCCCCTGAACCTACCGGAGAGCAGACGGCGAGCCCACCCAGATACCTGCGACCGCCGGCGCCGTCCGCCACCCACGGGGCAAAAGCAGCCGGGCCGACCTGCATGGTCGGCCCGGCGCACGAAACGGGTACGGGCTGTCAGTCGCGCTCGGCGAGAGTCAGCTCGATGCCACCCACCAGGTCGGCGCAGACGTTGTAGACGAACGCACCGAGGGTGGCGAGGGCGGTGAACAGCACGACGTTCACCGCACCGATCAGCATCGAGGTGAAGATCACGCCCGTCGCGGTGATCTGGAAGCCGCTGGTGCCCTGACCACCACCGGCGTTGACCAGGTCGCTCAGGCTGTCGTTCACGCTGGTGAAGACGCCCATCGCGTCCAACGCCAGGTACAGCACGGATGTCGCGACCACGATCACGATGAACAGCACCACGGACACGGCGAACGCGAACTTCATCACGGACCACGGGTCGATCCGCTTGAGGTTCAACCGGGCCCGGCGCGGTCCGCGCGACGCGGCCGAGCTCACCGAGGTACGCGCAGCGCGTACCGCCTCGCCGACGCGCGCCGCGCCCACGGCGGCTGTGCCGACCCCCGGGGGAAGCCCGCCGCCGTTGGCCGGACGGCCGGTGTTCAGCGGCCGGGCCCCATCCGGCTTCGGAGCCGACCCGGTCACCCGCGGCTGGGTGCCGGTCGTGCCCGTACCGACTGTCGGCAGCACACCCGTGGTGCCCGACCCGGACTGGCCCGCCCGGGTGGCGATCGGCTGGGTGACCGACGGCTTGCCGGCAGCGGCGGCCGAACCAGCGGTCTCGCCGCCGGCCTTCTCCTCCGCAGCCTCCGCAGCCTGGTCTTCGCCGGGCTTTTCAGGCGGTGGAGCCATACCGGGAGCGCGGGTGAACTTCGGGGCAGGCGCGTCGGCGGGGACCGTGGCCCGGCCTACGGCCGCGCGGCCGGTCGTTGGCGTGCCGTTCTGCGCGGCTTCCTCGTCGACCGGTTTGGCCGAGGGTCCCGTGTTCCCCGACTTCGCCTGTGTCTCCGTCATTCAACTAGTCCTGTTCGTCAGGCTCGTCGGCATTGCGAGCAATCGCCACGATAGTCACGCCATCCGGAAGGTCCATCAGCTTGACCCCCATTGTGTTCCGGTCACGCGTACGGCGTACAGGCTTCACCGGAGTCCGGATGACGCCACCGTTGCTGGTGATGGCGAACAGCTCGTCGTCCGGGTCGATCACCACAGCGCCGACCAGACCACCGCGCCGCTCGGTGATCTTCGCAGTCAGCACACCCTTACCTCCCCGGCCCTGCACCGGGTATTCCTCGATCGGGGTACGTTTCGCGTATCCACCGTTCGTGGCCACCAGAACGTCCAGGCCCTCCCGGACGACCTCCATGGCCAGCAACTCGTCCTCATCGCTGAACCGCATGCCGATCACGCCCGAGGTGGCCCGACCCATCGGCCGCAACGCCTCGTCGGTCGCATTGAACCGGATCGCCTGAGCGTTCTTCGACACCAACAGCAGATCATCGGTGGGACCGGCCAGCGCAGCACCGACCAGCTCGTCCTCATCGCGCAGGTTGATCGCGATGATGCCGCCGGACCGGTTGGAGTCGAACTCCTCAAGCCGCGTCTTCTTCACCAGGCCGTTCTTCGTCGCCAGTACCAGATAGGGAGCTACCTGGTAGTTCGGAATCTCGATGATCTGCGCGATCTGCTCGTCCGGTTGGAAGGCGAGCAGATTCGCCACGTGCTGACCCTTGGCCACCCTACTGGCCTCAGGAAGCTCGTACGCCTTGGCCCGGTAGACGCGCCCCTTGTTGGTGAAGAACAGGATCCAGTCGTGCGTCGAGCAGACGAAGAAGTGGCTGACGATGTCGTCCTGCCGCAGCGTCGCACCGCTCACACCCTTGCCGCCACGCCGCTGTGAGCGGTACAGGTCGACCTTCGTCCGCTTGGCGTACCCGGTCCGGGTGATCGTGACCACCACGTCCTCCCGGGCGATGAGGTCCTCCATCGAGACCTCGCCGTCGAACGGAATGATCTTCGTACGCCGCTCGTCGCCCCACTTCGCGACGATCTCGCCCAACTCCTCCGAGACGATCCGCCGCTGCCGCTCCGGCTTGGCCAGGATGTCCTTCAGGTCGGCGATCTCCAGCTCCAGCTTGGCCAGGTCGTCGAGGATCCGCTGCCGCTCCAACGCCGCCAGCCGGCGCAGCTGCATGTCCAGGATCGCGGTCGCCTGGATCTCGTCGATCTCCAGCAGCCGGATCAGACCCTGCCGCGCGTCCTCCACCGTCGGCGAACGCCGGATCAGCGCGATCACCTCGTCCAGGGCGTCCAACGCCTTGGACAGACCGCGCAGGATGTGCGCCCGCTCCTCCGCCTTACGCAGCCGGAACGCCGTCCGCCGCCGGATCACCTCGATCTGGTGCTCGACGTAGTAGCGGAGGAACTGCGCCAGGTTCAGCGTGCGCGGCACGCCGTCGACAAGCGCCAGCATGTTCGCGCCAAAGGTCTCCTGAAGCTGGGTGTGCTTGTAGAGGTTGTTCAGCACCACCTTCGCGACCGCGTCGCGCTTGAGCACGAGCACGATCCGCATACCCGTACGCCCGGAGGACTCGTCCCGGATGTCGGCGATGCCGGCGAGCTTGCCCTCCTTGATCAGCTCGGCGATCCGCTCGGCCAGGTTGTCCGGGTTCACCTGGTACGGCAGCTCGCTGACCACCAGAGCCGGGCGCCCGCGCTTGTCCTCCTCGACCTCGACCACCGCGCGCATCCGGATCGAACCACGACCGGTCCGGTACGCGTCCTGGATGCCCGACTGGCCGACGATCAGACCGTGGGTGGGGAAGTCCGGGCCCTTGACGATCTCCAGCAGCGCTTCGAGCGTGGTGGCCTCGTCCGCCTCCGGGTTCTCCAGGCACCACTGCACCGCCGCGCCGATCTCCCGCAGGTTGTGCGGCGGGATCTTGGTGGCCATACCGACCGCGATGCCCTCGGAGCCGTTGATCAGCAGGTTCGGGATCCGCGACGGCAGGATGGTGGGCTCCTTGGCCCGGCCGTCGTAGTTGTCCTGCAGGTCGACGGTGTCCTCGTCGATGTCCCGCAGCATCTCCATCGCCAGCGGGTCGAGCTTGCACTCTGTGTTGTGGCTGACGAACCCGTCGGAGACGAACGAGTGGTCGTCGGTGTCCACCCGGATGCTGTAGACCGGTTGCACGCCTGCGTCGGCGACCTCGGCGACCTCGGCGTAGTAGAAGCGCCCGTCGACCAACGGCTCGACCACGTCGAGCACCTCGGCGTTGGTGATCCGGGCAGCGATCTCGTCGCGGTCCCGCTCCCAGCGCTCGATCCGGTCCACGTTGTGCCGGCGCAGCCAGTCCCGCTCGGTCCAGCGGCTCGCGCCGTGCTCGCGGATGAAGTCACCGACCAGCGGTACGTGGTCGCTGGAGAGCGCCGTGCTGCTGGCCGGCACCGAGGCCAGCTCCGATTCCAGCTTGGCCTGCTTGCGACCGAGGAAGCCGACCTGGGCGGCGAAGATCCGCGCGTCGCGTCGGTGGGTCACCACGACCTTGATCTCGCCGTTGTCGTACCGGCACTGGCGGCTGACGACACCGAACTCCAGCAGCAACTGCTGCACCTCGCGGGCGAGCCGCTCGCTGCGGGTGGAGTACGAGATCTGCATGGTGTTGCGCGGCAGCAGCGAGGACGAGCCGTCTCCCTCGAAGAGGGCCTGGAGGAAGGCCCGCTTGATCGCGGCCGGTCCCTGCCAGACGAACTCCGGCACGAACTTGCCCGCGCTACGCGCCCCGACCAACTCACCGAGGATGCTGGCCCGCAGCGCGGACAGATCCTGGATGTCGATTTCGTGCAGGACACTCCCGGACGCGATGACCCGCTCGGCGACGTATCGGGGGCCACCGACGGCGAGGTCGTAGGCCGCCAGGACGCGAACGAAGAACTCGCGGTCGACGTTGTTGAAGCCGGCTCGGGTCTCGGAGACCCACCCCTCGCTGACGAAGGCACCCGCGAGGACTGCGGCCTCGACGTGTTCGAGCATCGGGTAGCCGATCTCGTCGGGCACGCTGCGCTGGAGGACCACCCGGTCGCCCGGGGAGATCTCGGCGAGCAGCTTCCAGAGCAGGGTCGGCACGCCGGCCACGTCCACCAGGCAGAGCACCGGGTGGTTGTGGGTACCGGTCAGCTCGTACCCCTCGCGGGTGCGCAGCCGCAGCGTCGGGTGCTCGCCGGAGTGGAAGAACTTCGACGCCCGGACCAGCTCGCCGTTGCGGTCGCGGACCTTGAGGTCGATGTCGGTCTCGCTGCTCACCGCTGCGCCCGGCACCACGTCCCCGACCCGCACGCTTCCTACAGCGGTACGAATGCGGGTATCTGCCGTAACGCAGTACCTCATGGCGGCAGCCGGGTCGTTTCCGGGCGAACCGAAGTTGCCGTTGCCGTCGACCAGCGGGTAGCGCAGTGACCACGGCTGGGCCATCCGGACCAGGGCGTCGTAGATGGCCGAGTCGCCGTGCGGGTGGAACTGACCCATCACGTCACCGACGACGCGGGAGCACTTCACGTAGCCACGGTCGGGCCGGTAGCCCGAGTCGAACATGGCGTAGAGGATCTTGCGGTGGACCGGCTTGAGCCCGTCCCGGACGTCCGGCAGCGCCCGCCCGACGATCACGCTCATCGCGTAGTCGAGGTAGGAACGCTGCATTTCCACCTCGAGCCCGACCGGCTCGATCCGGTCGTGCGAGACGACGGCGGCCAGCGCCTCGGGGACCTCGGGCTCGTTGGGTGTGGACTCGGGGGAATCGGTCACTGTTTACCCTTATCAGACTCAGAGTCGTTTTTGTGCTGTGGATAACAGCTGTGGATAGCGGCCAAGCTGTGGATAACTCTGTGGACCGGCGGCCGGCTCGGATCAGCTCCGCACCGGCCGTCGGGCCCGTCAGATGTCCAGGAAGCGGACGTCCTTGGCGTTGCGCTGGATGAACGAGCGACGAGCCTCGACATCCTCACCCATCAGCACGCTGAACAACTCGTCGGCGGTGGCGGCGTCGTCCAGAGTGACCTGGCGCAGGGTACGGGTGGCCGGGTTCATCGTGGTCTCCCACAACTCCGGGTAGTTCATCTCGCCGAGGCCCTTGAACCGCTGGATGTCGTCCGGCTTGGCGTTCGGCTTCTTCTGCTGGCGCAGCGCGATCAGCCCGTCGCGTTCCCGGTCGGAGTACGCGTACTGGGCGTCGTCGCCCTTCTTGTTCCACTTGATCTTGTAGAGCGGCGGGGCGGCGAGGTAGACGTGACCCAACTCGACGAGTGGGCGCATGAACCGGAACAGCAGGGTGAGCAGCAGCGTCTGGATGTGCTGACCGTCGACGTCGGCGTCGGCCATCAGCACCACCTTGTGGTAGCGCAGCTTCTCCATGTCGAAGTCGTCGTGGATGCCGGTGCCCAGCGCGGTGATCAGCGCCTGGACCTCGTTGTTCTTCAGCACCCGGTCGATGCGGGCCTTCTCCACGTTGAGGATCTTGCCGCGGATCGGCAGGATCGCCTGGGTACGCGGGTCGCGGCCCTGCTTGGCCGAGCCGCCGGCCGAGTCGCCCTCGACGATGAAGACCTCGGATTCGCGCGGGTCGGTGGACTGGCAGTCGGCCAGCTTGCCGGGCATCGAGCCGGATTCCAGCAGCGACTTGCGGCGGGCCAGCTTGCGGGCCTGCTGGGCGGCGATGCGGGCGCGGGCGGCCTGGGACGCCTTGGTGATGATGATCTTCGCCTCGGCCGGGTTGCGGTCCAGCCAGTCGACCAGCCGGTCGTTGCAGACCCGCTGGACAAAGCTCTTGACCGGGGTGTTGCCGAGCTTGGTCTTGGTCTGACCCTCGAACTGCGGGTTTGTCAGCTTGACCGAGATGATCGCCGCGAGACCTTCGCGGATGTCTTCACCGGAGAGCTTCTCGTCGCCCTTGAGCAGCTTCTTGTCGGCGCCGTACCGGTTGACGACGCTTGTCAGCGCGGCCCGGAAGCCCTCCTCGTGGGTGCCGCCCTCGTGGGTGTTGATGTTGTTGGCGAAGGTGTAGACCGATTCGCCGTACGACTCGTTCCACTGCATCGCGATCTCGAGCGACATGCCCTCTTCCTCGGCACCGAACTCGATCACCGTCTTGTGCATCGGGCTCTTGGAGGCGTTGAGGTGCCGGACGAAGTCGGCGATGCCGCCGTCGTACTTGAAGGTGACCTCGCGAACCTTGCCGTCCTCGCCCTCGGCGACCCGCTCGTCGAGCAGGTGGATGGTGAGGCCGCGGGTGAGGAAGGCCATCTCCTGCAGGCGCCGGTAGATGGTCTGGAAGTCGAATTCGGTGGTCTCGAAGACGTCCGGGTCGGGCCAGAAGGAGACCGCCGATCCGGTGCGGTCGGTCGGCTCACCCTTCTCCAGCGCGCTCGGCTTGGAGTGGTCGTACTGCTGCCGCCAGACGAAGCCGTCCTTGTGGATCTCGACGGCCATCCTGGTGGAGAGCGCGTTCACCACGGAGACGCCGACGCCGTGCAGGCCGCCGGAGACGGCGTACGCCTTGCCGTCGAACTTGCCGCCCGCGTGCAGCACGGTCAACGCGACCTCGACACCCGGCTTCTTCAGCTTGGGGTGCAGGTCGACGGGGAAGCCACGGCCGTTGTCGGTGACCCGGACTCCGCCGTCGGCGAGCAGCACCACGTCGATGGTGTCGCAGTGTCCGGCCAGGGCTTCGTCCACCGCGTTGTCGACGACCTCCCACACCAGATGGTGCAGACCGCGCTCGCCGGTGGAGCCGATGTACATACCGGGCCGCTTGCGGACCGCCTCCAGCCCTTCGAGGACGGTGATCGACTCGGCCCCGTACTGCTGATTTTCCTGCGCTGCCACCCTCGGCCACTTTCTCGCACCCGAGCGTGCCGTCAGGCACGTCGAGCGCGGGTTCGGCGGACAGGGCGCGACGTCGGCACGCGGACCGGTACCTGGCACAATTCCGGGGTACGGGCCGAACGCGCCGGTCGCCGCGGTTGCCCGCGGATCGCGATCGGCTCGACCCGAGTCGGACAATGTTCGGGGGCCCGCACCGGGCCCACGAAGCGTCGCTCCGCACCGGGTCTTCGTCTCACACCAATCTTACTGTGCGCGGGCGATAGAACCACCACTCGGCACCCCTTCGCGGCGGCTCAGATTCACGTAGCGGGCCGAACCGCGCCGTCTGCGACTCCCCCTACACGCCAAGGCATGATCAGCCGATCTGCCGCGTGACGGCGATCCAGGCCGGGGGTCCGACGGTCGCCGAGAGTGAGCCGGTACCGTCCACGGCGGGCGTTTTCCGGCACACGGGTCAACGGTCGGCCTTGATCTTTTCCGGTCGGAACCGGACGATCGACCCGATCGACTCGACCTGTGCTTGTGGAGAGGTGGACACCAGATGGGGCTGGACAACGTCGCGGTCCAGTGGCCGCGGACCGGCCGCTTCTACGACCCGGTCGCACCGGCCGAGTTCGTCGACTTCGGCGAAATCGTCGATGTGCCGGGGATCTCGGCCCCGACCGCTGCGCTCGCGGAGCTGATCGCGAAGACCGGCACCGTGCGGGCCACCGCGTACACCGAGGTGGTGGATCTGATTCTCGGTCTGGACGGGGTGCTCTACGCCACCGAGGCGGCGGCGGAGGACGAGGACCCGGTCATCGACCCGGACGGGTGCGCCTGGATCGCCAGCGGCATCGAGCGGTTCGTCGCCGCGCACCGGCCGCACGGTGAGGCTGTCGGTTTCGAGTCGGTCGGTGTGGTGCTTCGTTCGCTGTTGTCCGACGGTCGCCTGGCCGAGCAGCAGCTGCGCTGGCTGGACAGCCGGCTGGAGGCGTTGCGTGACGACAGCGGGGCCGCGCCGCAGTGGACCTTCACCTGTGCGGAGCTGAGTGTGGTGGCGGCCTTCTACCGGCGCTGCGCCGACCGGGGCTTCGCGGTGTACGCCGAGTCGGCGGCACCGCGGCGGGCGGCCCAGTCGTAGTTCGGCGGGCCGGGTCAGCCGTAGGTGTCCCGGGGGCCTCGACCGCGTACCCGGCGGGGCCCCCGGGACCAGGACGGTGCGGCCGGGCCGTGGATGTGCAGTCTGCGGACGACGTTGTGGCCGATCTCACGGCCGATCTGTTGCAGCAGTGAGCCGGCGAGTAGGCGCAGCTGGGTCGCCCACGCGGTGGATCGGGCTTCCATGGTCAGTTCGCCGTTCTCCAGTTTGACCGGGCGGCTGTGCTGGGCCACCTCCGGCCCGACGACCTTCTCCCAGGCACCGAAGACGGTCGCCTCGGCGGCGGGCTGTTGCCAGCCGCGCGCCTTGACCAGCCGGTTGAGCACCGCGCCGAGTGGTTGCGGGTCGCGGGGGTCGGGTCCGGGGCCGGAGTAGCCGCGGAGACGCCGCTCACCGCCGGTCCCGTCGGTCGCGCGGCGGGGTCGTGCCGTCGCGGCCCGTCTGGCCTTGGCGGCGTCGAGCACCGCGCGGGCCAGTTCCGGCCCGGTGACCCCGTCCGGTACGTCGGGGGTCTTCGCGTCGGCCGGGTTGCCGGACGCCGGACGCCGGGCTGCGGCCCGGTCGCCGTCGTTGCGGGGGTTCGTCGACTCATCCGGCACGTCGCACCGTTCCCTCCGACACCTCGTACCGGGCACCGCGGAGGGCGTCGGGTACATCGTCGGCGACCGCGCAGGTCACCAGGAGTTGGCTCGCCCCGCCGACCAGTTCGGCGAGTCGGTCACGGCGGCCGGCGTCCAACTCGGCGAAGACGTCGTCGAGGACGAGGACGGGTTCGATGCCGTCGTTGCGGAGCAGGTCGTAGCCGGCGAGCCGGAGGGCGAGCGCGTACGACCAGGATTCGCCGTGGCTGGCGTACCCCTTGGCGGGTAGTGGGCCGAGGTTGAGGGTGAGGTCGTCGCGGTGTGGGCCGACCAGGGTGGTGCCGCGTTCGATCTCGGCGGAGCGCTGCTCCTCCAGGGCGGTGGCGAGCACCTTGGCGAGGGTTTCCCGGTCGGTGGTCGGCTCGGTCAGTTCGACCGAGGGCCGGTAGGCGATCGTGGCCGCGCCGCGCCCGGCGGCCACCGCGTCGTACGCCCTGGCCACGTGCGGGGTGAGCGCGGCGACCAGTTCCAGCCGGCCGGCGAGCAGTTCGGCGCCGTGCCGGGCGAGGTGGGTGTCCCAGACGGCCAGCGTCGACAGGTCACCGCCGCGGGTGCCTCCGGTCTTGCGGGCCAGGTACGCGGTACGCAGCAGCGCGTTGCGCTGTTTGATCACCCGGTCGTAGTCGGCCCGTACGCCCGCGTAGCGGGGCTGGCGCAGCACCAGCAGGTCGTCGAGGTAGCGGCGGCGTTCGGCGGGGTCGCCCCGGACGAGTTCGAGGTCCTCCGGGGCGAAGAGCACCAGCCGCAGTGCGCCGAGCACGTCGCGGGCGCGGCGGGCCGGGGATCGGCCGAGTCGGGCCCGGTTGGCCTTGCCGGGCACGATCTCCAACTCGACGAGCAGTTCCCGGCCCTCGTGTACGACCGCGCAACGGATCACCGCTGCGGTGGCACCCATCCGCACCAGCGGGGCGTCGGTGGCGACCCGGTGCGAGTCCAGGGTCGCCACGTAGCCGAGCGCCTCGACCAGGTTGGTCTTGCCGACGCCGTTGGCGCCGATGAGGATGTTCGGCCCCGGTTCGAGGTCGACACCGACCCGCTCGTACGAGCGGAAGTCGACAAGTTCGAGCCGGCGGACGTACACGGGGGCCGGGTGCCGGTCAGCGCTTGCGGACGGCGTGGCCGCCGAACTGCTGGCGCAGCGCGGAGACGGCCTTCAGGGCCGGCGACTCGTCCTGGCGGGAGGCGAACCGGGCGTACAGCGAGGCGGTGATGACGTGCAGCGGTACGGCGAGGCGGACCGCCTCGTCGACCGTCCAGCGGCCTTCGCCGGTGTCCTCGGTGTAGTCGGTCAGCTGAGCCAGTTCCGGGTCCTCGTCGAGCGCGCGGTCGAGCAGGTCCAGCAGCCAGGACCGGACGACGGTGCCTTCCCGCCAGGACTTGATCACGCCGGGCACGTTGGTGACCAGCTCGGAGGCGGTCATCAGCTCGTAGCCCTCGGCGTAGGCGTGCATCAGGCCGTACTCGATGCCGTTGTGCACCATCTTGGCGTAGTGGCCGGCACCGACCGGCCCGGCGTGCACGAAGCCGAAGTCGCCCTCGGGCTTGAGCGCCTCGAAGATCGGCATGAGCCGGTCGACGTGCTCCTGGGAGCCGCCGACCATCAGGCCGTAGCCGTTCTGCCGGCCCCAGACGCCTCCGGAGACACCCACGTCGACGTAGCCGATGCCGCGCTCGTTGAGCCGTTCGGCTCGCGGTGCGTCGTCGCTGAAGCGCGAGTTGCCGCCGTCGATGATGATGTCGCCTTCGCCGAGTACCTCGGCCAGTTCGTCGATGGTGGCGTCGGTGACGGCGGCGGGCACCATCACCCAGACCGCGCGGGGAGCAGCCAGTTTCTCGGCCAGTTCCGACGCGTTCGCGACGTCACTCAGCTCCGCGTTGTGGTCAAGACCGACCACCTCGTGTCCGGCGGCGCGCAGTCGCTCGCGCATGTTGCCGCCCATCCGACCGAGGCCTACCAGGCCGAGCTGCATCTCGTCGTTACCTTTCGTGGGGTGCTGGTTCTCTGCGATCAGCGGGATACGCGGATCGGCATGATGAGGTACCGGTACCCACCGATGAGCTCGCCATCCTCGCCAGCTGGGGAAATGACCGCCGGCTTGAAGGCGTCGACGAACTGGAGTACGGCGAACTGCGCGCCGAGGTTTGCCAGCCCGTCGATGAGGTACTGCGGGTTGAAGCCGATGGTGAGTGGCTCGCCGGTGAAGGTGGCCTCCATCGCCTCGCTGGCCCGTGCCTCCTCGGTGCCGCCGGCCTCGACGACCAGCCCGTCGGCGCTGAAGCTGAGCAGCACGGGGGTGGTGCGCTCGGCGACCAGGGCGACTCGCTTGACGACCTCGATGAGGGTGCTGACCGGCACCCGGGCCTCGGCGTTGTGGCTGGCGGGGAAGAGTGAGCGCACCGGCGGGTAGTTGGCGCCGTCGAGCAGGCGGCTGGTGGTGCGCCGGGTGCCGCCGGAGAATCCGATCATGCCTTCACCGGCTGTGCCCTGGGACACCGCCATGGTGACCTGGCCGCCGAGCGGGCCAAGCGCCTTGGCGGTGTCGTTGAGGGTGCGGGCCGGCACCAGCGCGTTGATACTGATCTCCGGGTCGTCGGGGTTCCACTCCATCTCGCGCAGGGCGAGGCGGTAGCGGTCGGTGGCGAGCATCGACAGGGTGCCGCCGGACAGCTCGACGCGTACGCCGGTCATCATCGGCAGCGTCTCGTCCCGGCTGGCCGCGACGGCCACCTGGGCGACGGCGGCGGCGAAAGCGGCCGCGTCGATCGTGCCGGCGCTCTCCGGCATCTCCGGCAGGGCCGGATAGTCCTCCACCGGCATGGTGGGCAGGGTGAACCGGGCGCTGCCGCAGACCAGTTCGAGGTGCGCGCCGACTGCGGCGATGTCCACCGGCTTGCCGGGCAGTGCCTTGGTGATCTCGGCCAGTAGGCGACCGGAGACCAGCGCGGCGCCGTCGGCGTCGCCCTGTACCTCCACCGTCACCTGGCTGGACACCTCGTAGTCGAAGCCGGACACCTGCAGGGTGCCGTCGGTGACACGGAGCATCACGCCGGCCAGCACCGGTACGGACGGCCGGTTGGGCAGGCTCTTTGCGGTCCAGGCCACGGCCTCGGCGAGCGCGTCGCGCTCCACTCGGAACTTCATCAATGCCTCCGCGTCGACGTCGACGTCGTCAACTCTCTCATGCCGGCCGCTGCCCACCGACCCGCCTGGCGTGCGGTACCCCTCGCACCTTAGGGCGCGTGGGTATCGGCTGTGCGTCCGACCCCGTGGTTCGTGTCGGTGCTGACGACTGAGTTCGGCAGCAATCCAACGATCCACAGGAAGTCCAACGGTGATGATTGGTTTTCGTTCTTTTAGAAGAGATAACTCATCGTCTTCATCGCACCTGTGCAAACTGTGGAGAACCCTCATCTGCCCAGGTCAGCGCGTTATCCACCGGTGGTTTTGCTGTGGAGAACCCGGGGTACAACTGGGCCGTCGGTCCACAGGTGGGTCCGGTGTCCCCAGTTGTCCACCGCTGTCCACTGGTTATCCACCGGTTATCCACCGACTTTCTCCCCAGCCCTGTGGATCGGGGTGGCCGTCGCGACGCCGGTTTTCCCCAGAACCTTCAACAGCTTCCCCACAGGTGGGTCGTCCGCGGTGGACAGAGCGAACGGCTGTCCCCAGGCGTCCACAGGCGTCCACAACGTTGTCCCCAGCTTTTCTCCACAGCCTGTGGGTAACCGGCCATATGCAGTGCGTGGTTGTCCACAGCCTGTGGGTGACGAGCTGTGGACAACGAGTGGGAACCTGTGTGGTCACGGCCTCGATGCTGTGGTCTACACCTCGTCGAGAGTCAACTCACCCGGCACCAGAAAGCCCGGCCGGGGGATCCCAGCCGGGCTCGTACGGGCGCGTACGCCCTCAGGTGTTCTGCTTGATCCGGTTGGTCAGCTCGGCGATCTGGTTGTAGAGCGAGCGCCGCTCGGCCATCTGCTGCCGGATCTTCCGGTCGGCGTGCATGACGGTGGTGTGGTCCCGGCCACCGAACGCCTGACCGATGCGGGGCAGCGACAGGTCGGTCAGCTCGCGACACAGGTACATGGCCACCTGACGGGCGTTGACGAGCACCCGGGAGCGGGAGTGGCCGCGCAGGTCCTCCAGGCTGACGCCGAAGTAGTCGGCGGTGGAGACCATGATCTGGTCGGCGGTGATCTCCGGGCCGGCGCCGTCCGGGATGAAGTCCCGCAGCACCTCCTCGGCCAGCGACAGCTCGACGCTGGAGCGGGTCAGGCTGGCGAAGGCGGTGACCCTGATCAGGGCCCCCTCCAACTCCCGGATCGAGTTCGACACCCGGGAGGCGATGAACTCCAACACGTCCGGCGGGGCGTACAGCCGCTCCTGCGCCGCCTTCTTCTGCAGAATCGCGATCCGGGTCTCCAGGTCCGGCGGCTGGATGTCGGCCAGCAGGCCCCACTCGAAGCGGGTCCGCAGCCGGTCCTCCAGCGTGGCGAGCTGCTTCGGCGAGCGGTCCGAGGTGATCACGATCTGCTTGTTGGCGTTGTGCAGCGTGTTGAAGGTGTGGAAGAACTCCTCCTGGGTCCGCTCGCGGTTCTCCAGGAACTGGATGTCGTCGATCAACAGGATGTCGACGTCGCGGTAGCGGCGCTGGAAGGCGCTGGTCTTGTCGTCGCGCAGCGAGTTGATGAAGTCGTTGGTGAACTCTTCGGTGGAGACGTACCGGACCGAGCGGGCGTTGCCCAGCGTGGTGGCGTAGTGCCCGATGGCGTGCAGCAGGTGGGTCTTGCCCAGCCCGGAACTGCCGTAGATGAACAGCGGGTTGTACGCCTTCGCCGGTGACTCGGCCACCGCGACGGAGGCGGCATGGGCGAACCGGTTGGACGAGCCGATGACGAACGTCTCGAACATGTACTTCGGGTTGAGACGGTTGCCGCCGCTGTCCGCGCCGGCGGGCAGCCGCCGGTCGTCCCGGGTGCGGTGGTCCGTGCCGCTGCGGCCGGGGCCGCTGTCGGTGCCACCACCGTCGCCGGGCAGCGAGCGGATCACGTGCTGGTCGCGGGGAGAGACTCCGGGATCGTCGCCGTACCGGCCGGCGAACCCGCGCGGGCCGGGGGTCGGCGGGTCCAGCTGGCCGGCCCGGTCGGCGAAGCCGAGTCGCTGGGGTTGCCGCCGCGCTTCCCCAGCCGAGCGGCCGGGCTCACCGAACGCCGCGCCGAAGAGGGTCTCCTGGCCGTCGGCCACGGGTGGGCCGGTACGCGGCCCGCCGTCGGTGACGTGGGGAGACTCCGGTACTGGTCGGTCGTACCGGTGGGGGTGGTGCTGTTCGGGAATGAGCGGAAGCTGCTGGCGGTCGTCGGTGGTCGCCCCCGACTCGGCCGGGCCGGAGAAGTCGACCGGGCCGCCGTCGTGAACGGCCGGCCCGGATTCTGCGGCGCTGTGGTAGACAGTGCCCTCGGTACGGCCGTCCTCGGGTAGCCGAACGGTGACAGCTACCTGGATCGGTCGGCCGAGCCGGCGGGTGAGCGCCTCGGTGATGGCCGGTCGCAGTCGCGACTCGATCACGTCTCGGGTGAAGGCGTCGGGCACGGAGAGCAGCGCGGTGTCCTCGACGATGGCCCGTAACCGGGTCAACCGCAGGTACGCCCGCTGCTGTGCAGAGATGATCTCGTCGGCGAGTTCATCCGTGGTCGCCGTCCACACCGCGGCAAGGTCGGTCGTACCGGCCACCGTCGTGCCACCCCCTCGCCTCTGCTCCCGGATGCCGCCGTCCCCCCGGCCATCCGGAGGTCCAGTGCCGGGTAGGTGTGACCGGTAGCCCACCCGTCGTCCCACCCGGTCGTTCTCCACAAGTTATCCACAGCCTGTGTGCCGACCGATTGTGGCCGCCTGCCGGGCATGGGTCGGACCTACCCCTGCCATGGCCGGGTGCTGAAGCGGGGTTCACCGTGCCGAACGATTCACCACCGTGTCCGGTCTTGCCCTGCCGGCGACATCCGGACCTGGAGACGCTGACCGCAATCGGGCACGGTAACAGCGTTGTCGCCGCATCATCAACCGTCGACGCGCCTGGTGCCTGTCGGCATCAGTGAAATCCACCGCTTCGGTCGTACTTCACCGCAGGTAAACCGTACGGGTCGGTCGGTTTGACGGTGATTGCACCCCGACCTACGCTGGAGGGGCTGCTCTCACGCCCTCTGCTAGGGTGATGGGTGCTCGCTGCCTGTGGGGGCTCCCGGTGTTCATGAGATGCCGCGGAGTGTGCGCTCGTCGCACCGTCCGGGCAGCACCGATCGAGGCCGCCAGCGCGGTGGCCTGGACCACCACGACCTCGGCGACTGATGCCGTGGCCGTCCGACAACGGAGAGCCTGACGTGAGCAAGCGCACCTACCAGCCGAACAACCGCCGGCGCGCGAAGACCCACGGCTTCCGGCTGCGTATGCGCACCCGGGCCGGCCGCGCCATCCTTTCGACCCGTCGCGCCAAGGGTCGCGCCCGCCTGTCGGCCTGAGGCCGACCGGGCCCGCTCCCGGGGACTGGCAGTCGTGCTGACAGCCGCGCAGCGACTGCGGCGCAGCAGCGACTTCGCCGCAGCGGTCCGCAGTGGCCGTCGGGCTGGTCGGGGCACGGTGGTCGTGCACCTGACACTGCCGGGCACAACCGGGGGCACCCCAGACGTAACGCCGGAACCGGTGCGGGGCGGCACGGAGGAGAACTCCGTGCCGGAGTCCCGTGCCGGTTTCGTGGTTTCCAAGGCCGTCGGGCCGGCAGTGGTCCGGAACAAGGTCCGCCGTCGGTTGCGGCATCTGGTCCGGGAGCGGCTGTCGGAGCTGCCGGCGGGAAGCACCCTCGTCGTACGGGCCCTGCCGGCCGCCGCCGAGGCCACGTACCAGCGGCTCGGCGCTGACCTGGACGACGCGCTGCGGGCCGCTCGGACCAGCCGGGGACGGCGACGGTGAACACCCAACCGAAAACGGGTCGTCCGGCTACCCTCGGTGCCCGGGTGCTGGCCCTTCCTATTATCGCGTACCGTCGGTGGATAAGTCCGGCGCTGCCGGCCCGCTGTCGGTTCTACCCGTCGTGCAGTGCGTACGCCTTGGAGGCGGTAACCCGACATGGCGCGCTTCGGGGAGCCGGTCTGACGGTCCGGCGGCTGTCGCGCTGCCATCCATTCAATCCTGGTGGATACGACCCGGTGCCGGTGCCGGGCGACCGCCGAGCTGCCGACGTGACTGGAGCCTGAGTGTTTAGTCTCGACTGGATCTACTACGCGATCTCGTGGATCCTGCTGGCCTGGCATTCGGCCTGGGACGCCATCGGGGTCCCGGAGACCGCGTTCCTCGGCACCAACTGGTCGTGGATCCTGGCCATCATCTTCCTGGTGGTCACCGTTCGGGTGATCCTCTTCCCGATCTTCGTCAAGCAGATCAAGTCGCAGCGCGCGATGCAGGCGCTTCAGCCGCAGGTCAAGGCTCTGCAGGAGAAGCACAAGGGTGACCGGGAGACGCTCCAGAAAGAGATGATGGAGCTCTATCGGAAGGAAAAGGCCAACCCGTTGATGGGCTGCCTTCCGATGTTCCTCCAGATCCCGGTGTTCCTCGGCCTGTTCCACGTGCTGCGTCGCCTCAACCCGGACCCGGCGAAGGCCAACAAGGACATCTACGGGTGGACGGTCGAGCAGTTCAACAGCGCCTCCGACGCGACGCTGTTCACCGCCCCGATCGCCAGCAAGTTCGGTTCGACCGCGGCGGAGCTGGCCCAGCTGGGCGCGAACGGCACCACCGTCAAGGTCATGGCCGGCGTCCTGGTGCTGGTGATGATGGGCACCACCTACCTCACCAGCCGCCAGATGATCCTCAAGACGGGCTGGGCGGAGGACCCGCAGCAGCGGATGATCCAGCGCCTGATGCTCTACGGCATCCCGCTGTCGCTGCTGATCTCCGGCGCGATCTTCCCGATCGGTGTGATCATCTACTGGGTCACCAACAACCTCTTCACTCTCGGCCAGCAGCAGTGGGTGCTGCGCAAGTTCCCCCCGCCGGTGACCGCCACCAGCAAGCCGGGCACCGGCGCTCAGCCGGCGAAGACCAGCGGCCTGTTCGGCCGTAGCAAGCCCGCGCCGGCACCGACCAAGCCGGCCGCGCCGAAGGTCGCCGGCCCGAAGCCGGGTGCCAAGCCGGCCAACCCGAAGAAGGGCCGCCCCGCCAAGCGGCAGGGCTGAACCGTCCGGGCCGTCGCCGGGAAGCCGGCGACGGCCCCTCGCATTGGCGTGCAGCCGCCGGAAGGTCGGCGCCGCAAGCGCGAAGCGCCGCGCAGGTCGCGGTGAACGGGCGAAACTGCCCTACAGACGTGCCCGTGGGCACCGGTGACGTCCCGCCGGCCCCGGGGAACCAGCGGACCGCAGGTCCGGCCGAGCGAGTACGGAGATGACACCGTGACCGACACCAGCATCCCCCGCGCCGACCAGTCCTTGGACGACGAGCCGACTGCGGCGGCTCCGGTCGACGGCGAGCCCGAGGAGACCGAGACTGCGCCGGCCAAGGGCGACGGCGACCTGTTCCGGCAGAGTGAGATCGCAGCCGACTACATCGAGGGCCTCCTCGACATCCTCGACTACGACGGCGACATCGACGAGTTGGTGTCGGGCGGTCGCCCGGTGGTCGAGGTGGTCGGTGGCCGCCTGCAGAACCTCGTCGGCCAGCGGGGTGCCACCCTCGAAGCCCTCCAGGAGCTGGCCCGACTGGCCGTGTTCCGGCAGACCGGCTCGCCGAGCCGGCTGCTGCTCGACGTGGGCGGCTACCGGGCCAACCGGCGCAAGGAACTCGCTGCGGTGGCACGTAACGCCGTCGAGAAGGTCAAGGAGCACGGCGAAGCGGTGCGGCTGGAGCCGATGTCCGCGTTCGAGCGCAAGTGCGTGCACGACGTGGTGAACGCGATCGACGGGGTGGAGAGCGAGTCCGAAGGTGTCGAGCCCAACCGGCGGATCGTCGTCCGCCCCGCGGACTGAGCGGGTGTACGGAGACGACCTCAGGGGTGGTGTCCCGACCGGCCCGGGTGGTACGCCGCCCGGGCCGCCGGCTGTCCGTCCCGAGAGCCCCGATCCGGCCGTGGCGCTGTTGCCGCCGGAGTTGGCCGAGGCGGCCGGGCGCATCTTCGGCGCCCGCCTCGACCTGGCTGCCGCGTACGCCGAACTGCTGGCGACCGACGGTGTGGTGCGTGGCCTGATCGGGCCGCGCGAGGCACCTCGGATCTGGGATCGGCATCTGCTGAACTGCGCGGTGGTGGGTGAGTTGATTCCGACCGACGCCACCGTCATCGACGTGGGGTCCGGCGCGGGACTGCCCGGACTGGTGCTCGCCATTGCCCGACCCGATCTGCAGGTGATGCTCCTCGAACCGCTGGCGCGCCGTACCGCTTTTCTGACCGAGGCGGTGGACGCACTGGGCCTGGAGGACTCGGTCCAGGTGCTGCGCGGGCGGGCCGAGGAGGCCGCGGTGGGACCCGATCCGGTACGGGGTGACGTGGTGACCGCCCGCGCGGTGGCGCCACTGGATCGGCTTGCCGCCTGGTGCCTGCCACTGGCGGCACCCGGCGGTCGGCTGCTGGCCCTCAAGGGCGCCTCGGCGGCCGACGAGATCGTCGAGCATGCTGCTGCGGTGCATCGCCTCGGCGGTGCGGAACCGGTGCTGCACCGCTGTGGGGAGGGCATCGTGGAACCGCCCGCCGTCGTGGTGGAGATCGTGCGGGATCGTCTGGTGGGCCCGACGCCTCGTGGATCGGCCAAGAAGTCCCGAGGGGGCAAGTCCCGCCGCCGGTGAGGGTGCGCCTCACGTCCCTGTCCAAACAGTCACGGATGTGGGTGTTGCACCGGCGGGTTACGAACCCAACATGGACCGGCCACGCCCATGGGCCGTAGGCTGACCGCGCGTCGATAGTGTGGAGCGGGCGGCGATGGATCTTCTCCGGGCCTGCCGCTCCTGCCGGGCGAGACCTCTGCGGGACAGCGCGAGTGGCCCGGTTGACGGGTGCGGGCCGACCATCCGAAGCGGGCAGGGATGACAGGTGCATGACGACGGTAGGTATGACGATCCGCGCGTGACAGGGTCGGCGGGCGACCCTGTTTCACGTGAAACCGAATTCCCGGGTTGGCGACCTTCCGAGGGCGGCGCCCAGAGTCCGCCGGTCGCTCGCGGAGAGGCCTCCGTGCCGGACGCCCCGTGGCCTCGCGGCGGTGAGGTGAACCCGGGTGCTCCGGATTCGGCGGCTCGACCGGGCAATGCCAGCCCCGAGGCGCGCGTGATCCCGATCCGTCGAAACAGTTCGGCGTCGGCCCGCTTCGAGGCGGCACCGCCGCACCAGCCGGTGCCGGATCCGCGGCCTGCGTCCGACACGCCCGCCGGGCCCTACGAGCCGGCAACCCCCGAGGCCGCGTACGTTTCACGTGAAACCCCGACGCGCGAAGAGGATGACCCACCGTTGGCTATGGAGGCGATGCGCGCCGTGCAGATCCTGAATCCCAGTGGCGAGGTGACCATGCCTCGGCCGGAGCGGACCCGGGTCATGTGTGTCGCCAATCAGAAAGGCGGCGTGGGGAAGACCACGACCACGGTGAACCTTGCGGTGGCGCTCGCCCTGCACGGCAACCGGGTACTTGTGGTGGACCTCGACCCGCAGGGCAATGCCTCCACCGGGCTCAACGTGCCGCACCACACAGGCGTCCCGGATGTGTACGACTGCCTCATCAACAGCGTGCCCCTGGAAGAGGTGGCCCAGGCGGTCGAGGGCATTCCCAATCTCTGGTGCGTACCGGCCACGATCGACCTGGCTGGTGCCGAGATCGAACTGGTTTCCGTGGTGGCCCGTGAGTCGCGGCTGGCCCGCGCCATTGCCGCCTATCCCGGGCACTTCGACTACGTCTTCATCGACTGCCCGCCGTCGCTGGGCCTGCTGACGGTGAACGCGTTGGTGGCCGCCCAGGAGGTCCTCATCCCCATCCAGTGCGAGTACTACGCGCTGGAAGGGCTGAACCAGCTGATCAACAACATCAACCTGGTCCGCCAGCACCTCAACCCGCGGCTCGAGGTCTCCACGATCCTGCTCACCATGTACGACAGGCGTACCCGGCTCGCCGACGCGGTCGAGCAGGACGTGCGGAACCACTTCGGCGACAAGGTGCTCCAGGCGGTGATTCCGCGTAACGTCCGGGTCTCCGAGGCACCCAGCTACGGCCAGTCGGTGATGACCTACGATCCCGGATCGCGGGGGGCGACGAGCTACTTCGAAGCTGCCCAGGAGATCGCCGAGCGGGGCGTCAAGGAGCCGGTGAGCCGGAATGCGTAGTGCGGATGAGGCGCTGGGAGGGGTGGCATGAAGAACCGTCCTCGGGGCGGTCTGGGACGGGGCCTGGGCGCGTTGATCCCGACCGGACCGGCACCGGATGTCGGTGCCGGCTCCGCCGCGATCCCGACCGCGCCGAGCGTGGCGCCGGCCGTCGACGCACCACCCACCGTGTCAGTGCCGGCGCCGGCGAGCATGCCTGATCCGATCCTGAGCCCGGTGCCCGGCGCACGCTTCGCCGAGATTCCGGTCGACTCGATCGTGCCCAACCCGAAGCAGCCTCGGCAGGTCTTCGACGAGGAGGCGCTGGAGGAACTCAAGACATCGATCCGGGAGGTGGGCTTCCTCCAACCGATCGTGGTGCGCCAGCTCGACGACGAGAAGTTCGAACTCGTCATGGGCGAGCGACGCTGGCGAGCTGCCCAGGCGGTCGAACGGGAGACCATCCCGGCGATCGTCCGGGACACCCGCGACGACGCGATGCTCCGCGACGCGCTGCTGGAGAACATCCACCGGGCCAACCTGAACCCGCTGGAAGAGGCGGCGGCCTATCAGCAGTTGCTGGAGGAGTTCGGTGCGACCCACGAGGAGTTGGCTCGCCGGATCGGTCGCAGCCGGCCGCAGATCTCCAACACCATCAGACTGCTGAACCTGCCGGCCCAGGTGCAGCGGCGGGTCGCCGCCGGGGTGCTCTCGGCGGGACACGCCCGGGCGCTCCTGAGCCTGGAAGACCCGCAGGCCCAGGAGCAGCTTGCGCTGCGGATCGTGGCCGAAGGTCTGTCGGTACGAGCGACGGAAGAGATCGTCGCGCTCTCGCTGAGCGAGGGGGCGGGCAAGAAGGAAACGGCGAAGCGCCGCGCCAAGCCGCACGCACCTGGGCTCAACGATCTCGCCGATCGGCTTTCCGACCGCTTCGACACCCGAGTCAAGGTCGACATCGGGCGGAGCAAGGGCAAGATCACCATCGAGTTCGCCACGGTGGACGACCTGGAGCGGATCGTCGACATCATCGGAGTCAACCAGGGGCAGGCGGAGGGCTGATCGCCCGAATCCAGCCTTCACTGCAACGGCCGCACTCTTCTTCGGAAGGTGCGGCCGTTGCACTGGGCGCGGGCGTTTCACGTGAAACAGGGACGCCGCCTGACCCTTCACCACCGACGCAGTTGATCAAGAGGTTTGCGTCTGGACTCGGCCGGATTCAGACGCAAACCTCTTGATCAACGCGGCGGGCGACGCGGCGGGCAACGCGGCGGGCGACGCGTGGAGGGTGATCGGTGTCGCACCCGCGTCCGTTCCCGCTTTGCTGCGCACCGCCCCCCGGTGCCTCAGCGGGTATGCCGGGGCAGCGACCTCGGCTCCTGGTGCGGCCGGATGCATTCTTGTTGTTGGCCTACAAGCCCGGCCCTTCGTCTGATAGCGCGCCGCCAGACGGGTCTGCCCCTCTGGACGCCGCTGTGCCCTGGAGAGGCCCAAGGGCACCCTGAGGCTGGGCGGGTGATTTTGACGCCGCCGTGTCGACTACAGAGGGCGGAAGGCTATGAAGGGGGACGCAGGCGAGCTCAGGCGTTCGTGGCCGGCTGGCGTTCAGCGTCAAGGAGGAAACGGCCCGGCGGGCGCGGGCCGAGGCGATGGGACGGCCGCCTGACGACCGGACACCAGCCCCGGCTGTAGCTCGGCTTCCAGGGCTGCCCAAGTGGAGGTTCAATCAGTCGCTCGTCCGGCTGTCGTCACCGGCCAGGATCCGACCGATGACGATCCCGGCGTCCGCCTCGGCTGGGACACGGAGACACCCACGACTGCCGAGTCGCCGGCCAGTCCCCCACGACAGCGACGGAGTTGGTGGCAGTGGGGAAAGCTGAGCTGACGACCTCACCCCCGACGGTATTCGTCCTCCTGCTGACGCTTGTCCAATCCAGGCAACTCGGATCAGCGTTCACCGGCGGTCGAAGACTTCGAGCCACAGAGCGGTTCCGAGGTCGGCGGGGACAGCGATGCATCGCGGCCGACCCGTTACCGAGCCGCGCTGAGCGTGGCTTCGAAGGAGGCACGGTTTCACGTGAAACGTGGGCGCCTCGCCAGCCGAGGGGACCGATGTCCACAGCCACTCGAAGGGCCAAATGTTATCCACACCAGTTATCCACAGCCCTTCGTTGTTTCACGTGGAACATGGACCGAAATCCCTTGTCGAAGCAGGGCTCGCAGGTGTGGCCGGAGCGTCGGAGAGCCTGTGGATATCCCTGGGGACAACCGCTGATTCGGCCTGATCTTCGCCCGCCGAGGCGAACCCGATTCGGGTAGGGACAGCGGTGCCGGACTCGGTTAGGGTCAGCCTCGTGCCCGACACCCCTCCCTCAGTCCCGGACTTCACCCAGTGGCCGTCCTTTCCCTTCGAGGGTGACCTGCGGGTCAAACACCTCGACGACCCGGTCCCGGTCGAGCCGCCCCGCAAGGGCGAAGCGCACCGCGAATGCACCGCCTGTCAGGCGCCGGATGACGCCTACATCTGGGTCGGTGAGCGGTGGCGCGTACGCGCGATGGACCGTCCCACCGGCCTGCCGATGGTTCTCATCCTGGAATCCCGGTCGCACCTGGATCTCGGCGACCTGCCCAATCTGCTCGCCGCCGAGCTGGGCGTGATGACCGTACGACTGGAACGCGCCATCCGGTCGTTGGACGGGGTGGCCCGGGTCCACGTCAACCGTTGGGGCGACGGGTCGGCGCACCTGCACATGTGGTTCCTCGCCCGCCCGTACGGGCGGCTTCAGTTGCGAGGCACCTTCCTCTCCCTGTGGGACTCGATCCTGCCGCCGATCTCCGAGGGGAAGTGGCGGGAGAATCTGGCCCTGGTGGCTGCCTGGCTGGCCGAGTTCGGTGGACGCCCGCTCGCCGAGCCGCCCCGCATCCAGTGGCAGGCCCCGTCCAGCCTTGCCGCGCAGTCAGCGTCGGCCGGGAACGAAACGACCGAGGGCGGGTCGCTGCTGGACGCGATCGGAGAGACGGCCGACCCACCCGACGCGCCGGGCGGCGTTCCCGTGGCCGCTGCCGACGACGAGGCCGAATCCGGGGCGCAGACGACCGCAGAGCCGGCCGAGTTGCCGACACCGCAGGGACGCAGCATTGCCGAGCAGGAGGGCGACCACGCCGACGACTCCCCGGCACCGCAGCAGGAAGAGTCGGGCGGCGAGGCCACTGCGGTGCCCCCGCAGGCGAGCGAGGTAGCTGAAAAGCCGGGAGAGGTGCCGCCTCAGGCGGTCACCGGCGGGTGACGGCGCGGGCGACCAGGGAACCGATCACCCGTCCGAAGTCCAGCCCGGCGGCCTGCACCGCCAGCGGCAGCAGCGAGGTCTCGGTCATGCCCGGAGAGACGTTGACCTCCAGGACATGCGGCTGCCCGGCCGAGTCGACGATGAGGTCGACCCGGCTGAGGTCACGGAGTCCGAGCGCCGTGTGAGCGGCGATCGCGACCTCGCCCACCTTCTCGGCGACCGCAGGTTCCAGGCGTGCCGGCGTGTGCCAGGTGGTCCGACCGGCGGTGTAGCGCGCCGCGTAGTCGTAGACGCCGTTGCGGGGCACGATCTCGACCGGCGGCAGCGCCTGGGGACCGTCGCCCAGGTCGATGACGGAGACCGCGACGTCCATGCCGGAGACGTACCGTTCCACAAGCGCAGTCGGGTCGTACGCGAAACAACCGACCATGGCGGCCGGCAGCGCCGCCGCGTCCCGGACCACGGCGGCGCCGAGACCGGAACCACCCTGGGCAGGCTTGACCATCAGCGGCAGTCCCAGCCGGTCCACGATGCGATCCAGCACCGCCACCGCGCCCAGCTCGCTGAACCGGTCGTGCGGCAGCGCGACCCAGTCGGGAGTGGCGATGCCCGCTTCCCGAAGCACCGCCTTCGCCGACGGCTTGTCCCAGGCCAGCCGGGAGGCCCGCGCGTCACAGCCGACGTACGGCACGCCGCAGAGGTCGAGTACGCCACGCAGCGAGCCGTCCTCCCCGGTGGCACCGTGCAGCGCGATCACCACGGCGTCCGGCGGGTCGGCGGCCAGCGCCGGCAGCAGAGCCACGTCGGCGTCGCGTAGCTCCGCCTCCACCCCGACCGACCGCAGCGCGTCGAGCACCCGGCGGCCCGAGCGCAGCGACACGTCCCGTTCGTACGACAGGCCACCAGCGAGCACGACCACGTGCAGGTCATCGGCGGTGGGACCGGACACAGGCGTTTCTTCGGCAGCGGCAGAACCCATGCCGGGCATCATGCCAAGTCAGGACCGGGGGTGTCGGAGCCGGCCTGGCCGCGCCGGTTGCCCGGCCCGCCGACCGCGCCGAACACCCGCCGCATGGCGATGTCCTGCTCCATCACGCCGGCCAGCCGGCGTACGCCCTCACGGATCCGTTCCGGCGGCGGGAAGGAGAAGTTGAGCCGCATGTTGCCGGCCCCGCCGCCGTCGGCGTAGAAGCCGGTGCCCGGCACGTAGGCGACCCGCGCGGCGATGGCCCGAGGCATCATCGCCTTCGAGTCGAGCCCTTCGGGCAGGGTCGCCCAGACGAAGAGACCGCCGCCCGGGTTGGTCCACCTGGTCCCCGCCGGCATCAGATCCGCCAGCGCGGCGAGCATCGCGTCCCGCCGCTCCCGGTAGACCTCCCGGTAGACCTTCAGCTGCTCACGCCAGGGCATCGTGGTCAGGTACGTGCTGACGGCCGCCTGCGCGTACGCGCTGGGGCAGAGGATCTGCGCCTCGCTGGCGATGACCAACTTGTCGCGTACGGCGTGCGGGGCGAGGATCCAGCCGACGCGCAGGCCGGGGGCGAACGTCTTGGAGAAGGTGCTGAGGTAGAAGACCCCGTGCCGGCGTCGGGCCCGCAGCGGAGCGGGCGCTTCCTTCTCGAAACCCAACTGGCCGTACGGGTCGTCCTCGACCACCAGCAGACCGGCGCGTTCGCAGATGTCCAGCACCCGTTCCCGGCGCTCCTCGGTCAGCGTCACGCCGGCCGGATTCTGGTACGTCGGGATGGTGTAGAGGAACTTCACCCGCCGCCCGGCCCGGGCCTGCTCCGCGATGGCTGTCTCCAGCGCCTCCGGGATCAGGCCGTCCTCGTCCATCGGCACGTGCACGACCTGCGCCTGGGCGGCCTGGAAGACCCCGAGGGCACCGACGTAGGTCGGGCCCTCGGCGAGTACCACGTCACCCGGGTCGAGGAAGAGTCGCGCCACCAGGTCGAGGGCCTGCTGCCCGCCGACGGTCACCACCACGTCGTCCGGTGACGCCCCGCAGGAGGCGTCGATCCCGGAGAGGGACATCACCTCGCAGATCCGCTCGCGTAGTTCCAGGGTGCCCTGGCCGATGCCGTACTGGAGGGTGGTGGTTCCGTGCTCGCTGCTGAGCCGACCGAGCATCTCGCCCACCGCGTCCAGCGGCAGCGCGGCGATGTACGGTGCGCCACCGGCCAGGGAGACGACCTCCGGTCGGCTGGCGACCGCGAACAAGGCCCGGATCTCCGAGGCGGTCATCCCCCGCACCCGGCGGGCGTACCGGTCGGTGTAGTCGTCGAGCGTTGTGCCGGTCATGACATCACCTCGATGCTGCGCGGACGGCTCCGTCCCGGATACCCGGGACACCGGCGACCATGGCGGCACGGCACGCCGAGTGCCGATCCTAGCCGCCGAACGACGCCGACGGCGTGTGCGATTCCGCGCCCGTCCACATACCGGACCGGTCGCTGACCGTCCTGACGTGGGCGTTTGCGCGTCCTCTCCCGCGCCGCCGATCGGCGGCGTACGATCGCTCGTCGGGGCAGGAATGCGGCGGGTGGCGTCCGAGCCGGTCCCACCGCCGAGCCTAGTGTGGAGAAGCACGCGATGTCGCGACGACTGGTCAGTCTGACCCTGGACACCCTGGAGGACCTGCCCCGTCCGTGCCGGCAATGCGTCTACTGGGAGCTTGATCCGGTTTCCGCCGACCGTGCCTGCGCGGCCGGTGACCCCGGTCTCGAGAAGGAGGCGTGGGTCTCGCAGACCCTGCTGGAGTGGGGTTCCTGCGGCAAGCTGATCTACGTCGACGGCATGCCGGCCGGGTTCGTCATGTACGCCCCACCGGCGTACGTGCCCCGCTCGATGGCGTTCCCCACCTCCCCGGTCTCCGCGGACGCCGCGCTGCTGATGACGGCGAACGTGGTACCAGCCTTCGCCGGCGGCGGGCTGGGCCGGATGCTGGTGCAGGGGGTCGCCCGTGACCTCACCAAGCGGGGGATCAAGGCGATCGAGGCGTTCGGTGACGCGAAGTTCGGTGACGCGGCCGACCCGGCGGGCGCCTGTGTCGCACCCGCCGACTTCTTCCTCTCGGTCGGCTTCAAGACCGTCCGCCCGCACCCCCGCTACCCCCGGCTTCGCCTGGAACTACGGACGGCGTTGAGCTGGAAATCGGACGTCGAGTACGCGTTGGAGAAGCTGCTCGGCTCGATGAGCCCGGAGTCGCTGCTGCGTCCGGTGCGTCCCACCCCGGCCACCCGGTCCACCATCGGCTGAGCGCGCAGCCGGTTCGGCGGCTGAGCGCGGACCGGTCCGGCGTCGTTCAGTCGACCACGTTTCCGGCGGCGACGGCGGCCCGCAACTCGCTGACGTCCAGCGAACCGGTCGGCACGTCACGTTCGTCCGGCAGGTACATCCGTTGCACCGCCGCCACGATGGCCTCGACGAGCTTGTCCCGAAACCGGGGCTCGACAAGCCTGCCGCGGTCCGTCGGCGAGGTGAGGTAGCCGACCTCGATGCGTACCGCCGGCATGCGGGTGAGTCTGAGCAGGTCCCACGCCTTGGCGTGGGTACGGCAGTCGCGCAGCCCGGTGCGCGCCACGATCTCCCGTTGGACCAGCCCGGCCAGTCGTTCCCCGGTTGCCGAGGTCACGCCGTTGTCGGTGCCGTAGTGGTACGTCGCGACCCCTTCGGCAGCCGGATTGGCGTGCCCGTCGGTGTGCAGGGAGATGAACACGTCCGCGCCGAGAGAGTTGGCCAGGTGCGCCCGGTCGATGTCGGGCAGGCACGTCTCCGGTGCCGGTCCCCGGGTGAGCTGCACCCGTACGCCCGACGCGGCGAGCCGACCCTCCAAGCGGCTGGCCAGGTCGTGCATCAGATCCGCCTCGGTCCACCGCAGCGGCCCGTCGGGTACGACCACACCGGGCTCGGTGCCACCATGGCCGGGGTCGATGACCACCGTCCGGCCGACCAGGGTGGGACCGGACTGCCGGATGGCGTCGGACTCGCGCAGCCACTGCGGCCTGCCGCCGACCACCTTGCGGCCGAGCCGGCGCAGCGCCCCCATGGTGTGCGGGCCGCAGGTGCCGTCCGGGGTCAGCCCCACCTCACGCTGGAACTGGGCCACCGCCCGAGACGTTCGGACGCCGTAGATCGCGTCGGCTCGACCGGTGTCGTACCCCATCTCCAGGAGCCGTTCCTGCAGCGACCGGACGTCTTCGCCGGTGAGCGGCACCGGCACCGCGTGGTAGAGGGTGCGGGCACCGAGTCGCCAACGGGCGGCGTCGAGCGCCCGCCACGTCTCGGCGCCGACACGGCCGTCGACGCTGAGGCCCCGGGACTGCTGGAAGGCCCGTACCGCCCGCTCGGTGGCGGTGTCGAACTCGTCGTCGTACGGGCCGGTGGCCTTTGAGAGGAGGTCCAGGCTGGTCAGTACCGCACGGATCTCGGCTACCGCAGGTCCGCGGTCACCGGAACGGATCGGACGCACGCACGACCCCCTCTGTACGGTCGATGGCTGGCCAGGCCCGTCGGCGAGGACCAGGTGGTCACCGGCGTCCGGCGGCCCTCGGTTCGAGGTTATGCGCTGGCGATCCGCAGGGATGGAAAACGCCTCGACCCCGTGCCGGCGAGCCGGTCACGGGGTCGAAATGGCGGTACTGCGGGGCTCAGAGAGCCGACTGGATCAGCTTGACCAGCTCACCCTTGGGCTTGGCACCCGCGATCGACTGCACCGGCTCACCGTTCTTGAACACGGTGAGGGTCGGTACGGACATCACCCGGTAGGCGCGGGCCGTCTCCGGGTTTTCGTCGATGTTGAGCTTGACGATGCTGACCTGGTCACCCATCTCGCGGGCGATCTCCTCCAGCAGCGGTGACACCTTGCGGCACGGTCCGCACCACTCAGCCCAGAAATCCACCAGAACCGGCTTGTCGGACTTGAGTACGTCGACGACGAAGCTAGCGTCGGTGACCGACTTGGTTGCTCCCACTGTTTGGTCCCTCCTGCATCGGTGTGTCTCGTTCAGTCCGTTGCCAGCGTGGCGATGAAGCGTTCCGCGTCGAGTGCGGCGGCACAGCCGGTGCCGGAGGCGGTGATGGCCTGCCGGTAGGTGTGGTCGACCAGGTCACCGGCGGCGAACACACCGGGGATGCTGGTCCGGGTGCTGGGGGCCTCGACCTTCACGTACCCCTCGTCGTCGAGCTCCACCTGCCCGCGGAACAGCTCGCTGCGCGGGTCGTGGCCGATCGCCACGAAGACGCCGGTGACGTCGAGCACCTTGGTCTCGCCGGTGTGCACGTTGCGGATCCGCGCCCCGGAGACCTTGCCGTCCGCGCCGAGGATCTCCTCCACCACGGAGTTCCACTTGACCTTGATCTTGTCGTTGCTCAGCGCCCGCTCGGCCATGATCTTGCTCGCCCGGAACGAGTCCCGACGATGGATGATGGTCACCGAGTCGGCGAAGCGGGTCAGGAAGCTGGCCTCCTCCATCGCCGAGTCACCGCCACCGACGACCACGATGTGCTGGTTGCGGAAGAAGAAGCCGTCGCAGGTGGCGCAGGAGGAGACGCCGTGGCCCAGGTACTCCTGCTCACCCGGTACGCCCAGCGGACGCCACGCGGAGCCGGTGGCGAGGATGACGGCCCTGGCCCGGTAGGCGGTCTCGCCGACCCAGACGGTGCTGTACGCGTCGGGGCGGGCGGTGTCGGTCAACTCGACCCGGGTGACGTCATCGGTCAGGAACTCCGCGCCGAACCGCTCGGCCTGCTTGCGCATGTTGTCCATCAGCTCGGGGCCGAGGATGCCGTCGGCGAAGCCGGGGAAGTTCTCCACCTCGGTGGTGGTCATCAGCGCGCCGCCGGACTGTACGCCTTCGATGATCAGGGGCTTGAGGTTGGCGCGGGCCGCGTAGACCGCCGCGGTGTAACCGGCCGGCCCAGAGCCGATGATGATCAGGTTGCGGACCTCGTCCACTGCCGTCTCCCAATCGTGTTGACTTGTCGGCATCGGTGAAGCGCCGATGCCGAACCGAGTGCCGACGCGGCGGCAACTGACTTCCAGAACATCATCGTAGGAACCGGAGATTCCCGAGCCGGTCATCCGGTGGGTCAGGTCACGTGGACGGCCAAACGTCCGGCGCCTGACGACTCACCCTACCCGCGTACGGTGGCGGCTGTCCGAGCCGGATCCGGGGATACCACATTCAGGGCCGCTGACCCACGCCCATCGGGTGCCGGCGGCGTCGGTGAAGCGCACCACCAGCGCCGGGTGTCCCTGGAAGCGGGCGTACTCGATGTCCTCGAAGACCAACGGCTGTGCGCCGTGTTCGGTGCCGATGTCCGCGAGGCAGGCGGTCAGCGCCACCTGGTCGTCGAGCCGGGCCAGGTCCGCGGGGCCGGCCATGCGATCGACGTCGCCACTGGCATCAGGTGTCTCGGTGCTGGAGTAGGCGTTGAACTTGGCTTCCGGCTCCGTCGCCAGTTCCTGCGGGGTGTAGTCCCTCCCGGTGTGGCGCTGCGGGGTGCCTTCGGTGACCGGGAGCCGCTGGGGCGAGGTGTTGACCGCGGCCCGCTCGGGACCGGCCTGGCCTTCCTGTGCGTGCGGCGTGGCGGCCGGATCGCTCAGCGCGGTGCCCGCTGTCGTGTCGCCGCCCTGATTCGGCCGGACCAGCTGCAGGGTCCCCAACCCGACGACAAGCGCGGCAGCGAGGGCGACCGGCCCTGCGACGCGGGCCCAGCGGCTGCTCCGCCGACCGGGCCGGGTGGCGTTGCGGTCGGGACCAGGCCGGGTGGCGTTGCGGTCGGGACCGGCCGGGGGTGCGGCTTGCGGACGGCGGCCACCGAGCGGCTGCGCCGGAACCCGAGACGGTCGCCCGGTGGAAGCCCGATCGTCGCTGTGGTCCGAAGCCGTTGCCGGGATGTCCGAATCCAGATCGGTGTCGTCGCTGTCGGGCAGGACGTCGGAGAGGTCAGCGGTGTCGAGTGCGGCGCGGATCCGGTCGGCGACCTCGGGCGGCATCTCCACCGCGGAGCCGCCCCAGCCGAGCAGATCGGTGCGCACCTCGGCGACGGCCGGGGCGAGCAGCGCGTGCGCCTGTGCCCAGGACGGATCCTGGGCGATCAACCGGGCGACCTCGGCCTGCTCCGGGGTGCCCTCCAGGGCACCGCCGAGGTAGTCGGCGAGCAGGTCGTGGTCGACCTCGCTGAACTCCCCGGCAGTCACGTTTCCTCCTGGTTGACGTCCGGCCTCCAGGACCGTCCCGACCCCGATCGGACGTCCCGCCGGGCACTGGGGTTCCCTGGGGTGACCGCCGGCACTTCCGAAAGTGCCTCGTCACTGCCGGTCCGCAGGTGACCGAGCAGTACGGCGAGCCGGGCTCGACCCCGGGCACACCGGCTCTTGACCGTTCCTTCGGCCACGCCGAGGATCCGGGCGACCTCGGCGACCGGGTAGCCCTGCACGTCGACAAGCACCAGCGCGGCCCGCTGCTCGATCGGCAGGGTGGCAAGCGCCTCCCGGACGACGAGCGCGGTGTCGTGGTCGCGTACCGGTGCGGCGGGCTCGACCCCGCCGGTGCCGTGACCGTCGCCCGGCTCCCGAACCCCGTCGGGCAGTGGCACGGTGGGATGGGCCTGGCGTCGGCGGATCCGGTCGAGGCAGGCGTTCACCACGATCCGGTGCAGCCAGGTGGTGACGGCCGCGTCGCCCCGGAACCGGGCGGCAGCCCGGTGCGCCGACAGCATGGCGTCCTGGAGGGCGTCCGCGGCCTCCTCGCGGTCGCCGAGCGTACGCAGGGCAACCGCCCAGAGCCGGTCCCGGTGCCGCTGGAACAGCTCACCGAAGGCGTGCCGGTCACCGGCAACGTGGGCGTGCAGCAGGTCGAGGTCACTGCCCGTCTCGCTCACCGTTGCTCCACCCGTCCGGCCGGAACCGGCGTCACCCGTCGCTGCCTCCATTGTCAGGCTCGGTCGGGGCACCGGTTCGGCCGGGCCCGGCTCATGACCCCTGGACCGTGATCTCGTTGACCCCGACCTTGTAGCCACTTCCGTTCGGCGGCAGGTCGGTGATCCAGAACAGCAGGTAACGGTACTTCTGGTCGGCGTCGAAGCCGTTGAAGGTCATCGTCGTGCCGTCGTGCGCCTCGAACGGCTGACCGATCGGGTTCTTCTTGTACGCCTTGAGAATCTCGTCGTCGCCCTTGTTGGTCGAGGGCTGGTCGATGGTGCCGGTGAGCAGCTCGGCGGAGGCACCCGTGTCGGAGAGGTTCACCTGCACCGACTTGATGGTGTGCTCGCCACCCAGGTCGATCCAGACGCCCATGCCCCGCTTGTAGTTGCCGAAGTTGCTGGCCCCCCGGTAGGTCTGCGTCGACCAGCCGTCGTCCTTGTCGCCGTCGAAAACCTTCTCGGCGTCGCGGACCTCGGCCCGGTCCCGGCTGTCGGGGTCGATGATCCGGGCGGCGCTGATCTTCAGGTTCCGGACCGCCGGTGCCGCCGGCTCCTCGCTCACCGGCGCGCTGGAGGTGGGCGCGGCGACCGGATTCTTCTGCGGCTCGTCCTCGTCGCCACCGAGGGTGCTGATGCCGATCAGCAGACCGACCAGGGCGAGCGCGAGCAGCCCCGCGATGCCCAGGGCGACCTTGCGGCCACCGGCGGCGGCCAGCGGCGAGGGCTCCTCACCGGTCTCGGCGGCGAAGCGCAGCGGACCGTTGGCGTCGAGGTAGTCGTCCTCGGGCACGTCGAGTCGGGCCAGTTCCGCCGCCAGGACGTCCGAGGAGGGCGGCGCGATGTCGGCGTCGAGCAGGTCCATCGTGAGGTCGTCCAGGTACGCCGGCACACCGGCCCGGACCTGACGGGGTGCCGCCGCCGCACCGTTGGCGTCGCGTACGGCGTCGGGGATGGCCGCCCGGCCGTGCCCTGCGGTGGCGCCGTGCAGTGGGGCCTCGGCGTGCGGCCAGTAGCCGGTCAGCGCGAAGTAGAGGAGGCCGCCGACGGCTCGGACGTCGTTCTCCTGGCTGTCGGCACCGTCGGTACGGGCATCGGCCAGCACCACCCGACCGTCGTCGCTGATCATCACCGTGCCCGGGTGCACGTTGCCGTGCACCATGCCGGTGGCGTGTACGGCCGCCAGGGCGCTGGCGACCGCGTTGCCGACGGCGGTGGCCCGGGCGGCGTCCAGGGGTCCTTCGGAAACCAGTTCCCGCAGCGAATGCCCGTCGACCCACTCGCGCACCACGTAGGCCCGCTCGGCCTCGTCGATGGCGTCGTAGACGCCCACCAGGTTGGGGTGGATGACCCGGCTGGCCGCGACCGCGGCCTGGAGCATCTCGGTGGCGGAGTCGCCACCCGGATAACGCATCACGACCGCTACCGGCCGGCGCAGCACGACATCGACCCCACGCCAGACCAGCCGGCCGGCGCTGTCGTTGTTGATGTGCTCGACCAGTTCGTAACGCTCGGCGAGGACCTCACCGGCCGTCGGAGCACCGAAGGTCATGACCGGCGGAGTGGTCTCGTCCGCGTCCTGACCCTCGCCGACCTGGGTCACCCGTCCTCCCTCGGTGATCTTGTCGATCGATGGACCCGCGCTGCTGGGCATGTGACTTCCCGCTCCGCATTCGTCTGGCACGGGGCGACCGGTTCCGACGCGAGCCGGTGCCTGCCGTACCCGTCGAGAGCGACCTTACCTGGGTTGGCCGTCTCCCCGACATGTCATCTTCCCGCCGTGACCAACAGGGGTGTTCGCACTCGGGCGCACTCGTCCGGTTACGACCGATGTCGGCCACGTTGCTGGTACATGTACCAGCCAATCTAGAGGCCGCCTACAACGAGCTGTCGCCGGGGCGGTGCAGGCTGTACGCGGTGGATCAGGTGTCAGTGGGGTTCCCGTCGATCGGCCGACCACACTCGGCCTTCCGGTTGGTTATCCACAGGCCGATCCGGTAGGTGAGCGGCGACGCGCTGAGTTATCCACAGGCACATCCCCAGCCTGGTGATCCTCGACCACGCTCGGTGAATGCGTGGAGATCAGCGGCCGAGCCGGCGACGGACCATGCCGACCACCTCGGTGATCTCGGAGATCCGGAGCAGCATCGCCAGGCCGAGGTAGGTACCACCGATCACCGCCCCGCCGACGACCAGCTGCACGAGGGCCTGCAGCCGGGTGGGCGTGTCGTCGCCGGGTAGCAGGGCCACCACCAGCAGACCGACGAGTGCGGCGCCGAGCGCGGCCACCGCCACCCGGCCCAGCGTGCGCAGGATCGTGCCCAGCCCGATGCGGCCCACCCTCGGGCGCAGCAGCCAGGCGGAGGCGATCGCGGCGGCGAGGTACGAGATCGTGTTGCCGATCATCATTCCGGACGCGGCGAAGCTCGCCGAGAAGGCCGCGAACAGCCCGATCTGCACCAGCGCGCGCAGCGCCACCACCGGGATGTTGATCAGGGCCGGGGTGCGGGTGTCCGGCAGGGCGTAGAAGGCGAAGGTGAACAGTTGGCTGACCGCGAACGGCACCAACGCCACCGCCGCGAACAGCAGCACCGGGGCGGTCGCCTTCGCGCCTTCGTCGGTGAACGCCCCCCAGCGGAACAGCGTGAAGGCGATCGGGGTGGCCAGCACGGCGTAGCAGACGGCGATCGGTGCGAGCACCGCCGAGACGGTGCGGGTGCCTCGGGACAGGTCGGCCGCCAGGTCGGCGTACCGGCCGTCGGCGGCGGCGGCGCTCATCCGGGGCATCAGCGCGGTGATGATCGAGACGGCGATGATGCCGTGCGCCATCATCAGCAGCAGGAACACGTTGTTGTAGATCAACGCACCGGCGGCCTGCCCACTGGTGCGGCTGAGCAGGTTGAAGACCACGATCAGGCCGATCTGGCTGACCGCCACGTAACAGAACATCCAGGCGCCCAGCCGACCCAGCTCGCCAAGACCGAGCGCGCGGAAGTCGAACCGGAACCGCCACCGGAAGCCGACCTTGCGCAGCGCGGGCAGCAGCCCGGCGGCCTGGACGGCCACACCGAGCAGGGTGCCGCCGCCGATCAGCAGGATCCGGCCGGTGGTCATCTCGTCCGGGGCGAGGATGTCGGTGCTGAAGATCGCGATGTACAGGCCGGCGGTGGCGATCACCACGATGTTGTTCAGGATCGGCGCCCACATCGGGGCGGCGAAGTGCCCCCGGGTGTTGAGCACCGCGCTGATCAGCGCGCTCAGGCCGGTGAAGAAGATCATCGGCAGCATCAGCCGGGCCAGCGCGGTGACCAGGGACCGGTAGTCGGCAGGTGCCTCGTCGCTGGCGTACAGCCAGGTGAGCACCGGTGCCATGGCGACCGCCAGCAGCGCCGCCGCGCCGAGCGCGACCACCGCCAGGGTGAGCAACCGCTGGGTGTACGCCTGACCGCCGTCCGGGTCGAACTTGCGCCGCCGCACCAGCACCGGGATCAGCACGCTGGTGAGGATGCCGCCGAGCAGGAACTCGTACACCATTCCGGGCAGGATCTGGGCGGTGGTGTACGCGTCACCGATGGCCGAGCCGAGCGCGGCGGTGATCGCCAAGGTGCGCAGGAAACCCGTACCCCGGCTGACCAGGCTGCCGACGGCCATCACCGCGCTGTTGGTCGCGGCGCTGCCCTCCGCGACCTGCTCCTGCGGTGGGGCGACCGACTCGGCGGCGGGCTGGTTGAGCGGGTCGGCGGAGATGAACGTGGCACCGTCACCGGGCCGGCCGCCGGGCGCGCCGCCCTGCTGGGCGTTCGCGCTGCGGTAGAGCCCGCCGCTCATCTGCGCCTCCAAGGGGATAGGCCGGAACCGGCACCGGCCCGCACGCCACAGACCTTAGTCAACCCCGGCCCGTTACCCGCGCCCGGCGGAGGAGATGCCAGTCAGGACCGATAGGCTGCTGATCCGATGTCCGACGCCGCCGCATCCCACGCCACCGACCGCCGCGAACTGAGCGCCGCGCAGCGCAACGCCGTCGCCGAACTGCTCCGGGTCTCCCCGGTCGCCGACGAGTTGGGCCGCCGATTCGCCGCCGCCGGTCACGAACTGCATCTCGTGGGCGGTTCGGTACGCGATGCGCTGCTCGGTCGGCTCGGCGAGGATCTCGACTTCTGCACCGACGCGCACCCGGATCAGACGCTCGGCATCGTGCGGGGCTGGGCCGAGGCGATCTGGGAGACCGGACGCGAGTTCGGCACCATCGGCTGCCAGCGCGACGGTCTGCGACTGGAGATCACCACCTTCCGCGCCGAGTCGTACGACCAGGTGAGCCGGAACCCGGTGGTCGAGTACGGCACCAACCTGACCGAGGACCTGCGGCGGCGGGACTTCACCATCAACGCGATGGCGGTGAGCCTGCCGGATCATCGCTTCACCGACCCGTACGGCGGCCTGGCCGACCTGGCCGCGAAGGTGGTGCGTACCCCGGGCACCCCCGCCGAGTCGTTCGGCGACGACCCGCTGCGGATGCTGCGGGCCGCCCGCTTCGCCGCGCAACTGCGCTTCGCGGTGCACCCGGACGTGTACGCGGCGATGACCCGGATGGCGGCCGACCTGGACCGGATCACCGCCGAGCGGATCCGGGACGAGTTCACCAAGCTGCTCTGCGCCGCCGACCCGATCACCGGGCTGCGGCTGCTGGTCGACACCGGGCTGGCCGAGCGCTTCCTGCCCGAGTTGACCGGCCTGAAGCTGGAGATCGACGAGCACGCCCAGCACAAGGACGTCTACGAGCACACCCTCACCGTGGTGCGCAACGCGATCTCGTACGAGCAGGACGGGCCGGACTTCATCCTGCGGATGGCCGCCCTGATGCACGACGTCGGCAAGCCGGCGACCAAGGCGGTCGGCTCCGACGGGCGGGTCAGCTTCCACCACCACGAGGTGGTCGGTGCCCGGTTGACCAAGGCGCGGATGAAGGCGCTGCGCTACCCGAAGGACATCACCGCCAAGGTCACCGCCCTGGTCGCGCTGCACCTCCGCTTCTACGGGTACGGCCGGGGCGAGTGGACCGACTCGGCCGTCCGCCGGTACGTCACCGACGCCGGTGATCTGCTGTCCCGGCTGCACAAGCTGACCCGGTCGGACTGCACCACCCGCAACCGGCGCAAGGCGGCTCAACTGGCGGCGGACTACGACGCCCTGGAGGAGCGGATCGCCCGGATCGCCGCCGAGGAGGACCTGGCCCGGGTCCGTCCCGATCTGGACGGCAACGCGATCATGGAGTTGCTCGGCGTACCGCCCGGGCCCATCGTCGGGCAGGCCTGGAAGTACCTGAAGGACCTACGCCTGGAACGCGGGCCGCTGGACCGTGACACGGCCGAGGCCGAACTGCTGCGCTGGGCCCGCGAGCAGGGCATCGGTAGCTGAGCGCAGCCGGTCTTCACGTTATCCACGAGTGTCCTGCCTCGACGGTCGCTACGACGAAACGCCCACGTTCCGACCAAACGGTTGACCCCTGCCTTGCACAGTTCATTCATGATGTTGGGGCGTCCTGCTCGTGTCATCTGCCGCAGTAGGACATTCCATTGCCCGTTCGGCCGCCGCTGGCTGCCGACGACAAAACGGGGAGATCGCCTAGTGAAACGACGTGGCGTACTGCGCCGCACGGCGGTAGCGGGGCTCGCCCTCGCCACCGCCTCGTCCATCCTCACCGTCGCCACCGGCGGCGTCGGGATGGCTGCTCCCGCCGACTCGGCCCGCGCCGAGGTCCGTGGCAGCGAGGGCACCGGCGTCGTGCCGGGCCGTTACATCGTCGTCCTCAAGGACAAGCAGGCCACCTACAGCAGCGTCCGGGCGCTCGCCTCGACCTTCGTCAAGCAGCATGGCGGCAGCGTCCGTCAGGTGTTCGACTCTGCTCTCGTCGGCTACTCGGCCGCGATGGACCAGCGGCAGGCCGAGAGGCTCGCCGCGCATCCTGCCGTCGACTACGTCGAGCCGGTGCGCCGGCTGTCGGCCAACGGCACACAGAGCAGCCCGCCGTGGGGTCTGGACCGGCTCGACCAGTACACGGCGAAGCTGAACAAGACCTACAAGTATCCGAACACCGGTAGCAAGGTCACCGCGTACATCCTGGACACCGGCATCAACGTCAAGCACCAGGACTTCGGCGGCCGGGCCACCATGGGGTACGACGCGATCGACCCGCCGCCGCCCACGCCGGACCCGGATCCCACCGATCCGCCGGTGGACGGCGTCAAGGCCAACGCGAACGGGGACTGCAACGGCCACGGCACGCACGTGGCGGGCACCGTCGGCGGCACGAAGTACGGTGTCGCCAAGGGCGTCAAGCTGGTCGGCGTACGGGTGCTCGACTGTGACGGTTACGGCACGACCGAGCAGGTCGTCGCCGGTGTCGACTGGGTGACCGCGAACGCGCAGAAGCCGGCCGTGGCCAACATGAGCCTCGGTGACGTCGTCACCATCCCGTCGCTCGACGAGGCGGTGAAGCGCTCGATCGCCTCGGGCATCACCTACTCGCTCGCCGCCGGTAACTCGATGATGGACGCCTGCAAGACGTCCCCCGCCCGGGTGCCGGACGCGATCACCGTCGGGGCGACGGACCGGGTCGACATGCGGGCCTGGTTCTCGAACTACGGCAAGTGCCTCGACGTGTTCGCACCGGGCGTCAGCATCGTCTCGGCGCGGCACGACAACAACACCGGCAGCGTGGGCTACAGCGGCACGTCCATGGCGGCCCCGCACGTGGCGGGTGCCGCGGCGCTGCTGCTGCACTCCAACCCGACGTGGACGCCGAAGCAGGTCCGCGACCGCATCGTCACCACCGGTGTCGCGGGCGCGGTCTACGACACGAAGGGCTCGATCGACCGGATGTTGACGGTCGGTTCGATCACCCCCACCCGCAGCGGTTTCGGCTTCAAGGCCAAGTCCAACGGGAAGTTCGTCACCGCCGCCAGCACCAAGAAGGCGCTTGTCAACAACGGCAAGAGCCTGGGCACCGCGCAGCGCTACGACTTCGTCAACGCCGGAAGTGGTCTGATCGCGCTGCGGTCCAAGAGCACCGGCCGGTACGTGGTGGCGCCGAGCAACGGCACCAAGCCGCTGATCGCCAGCCACAAGACGATCGTCAAGTCGGCGAAGTTCCAGATCATCAACCACGCCGACGGTACGGTCAGCCTCAAGTCCAAGATCAACGGCAAGTACGTCACCGCGCCGAAGTCGGGTACCTCGACGTTGAAGGCGAGCAAGACCAGCATCGGCTCGTCGGAGAAGTTCAACATCGAAGCGCCGGCTCCGGTGATCAGCATCAAGTCGAAGGCCAACGGCAAGTACGTCGTGGCCGGCAGCAAGCCGCTGATCGCCAGCAGCAGCAAGGTCACCAAGTCGGCGAAGTTCCAGATCGTCAACATCGGTGACGGCTTCTTCGGCCTCAAGGCCCTCGCCAACGGCAAGTACGTGACCGCCGCGAGCAAGGGCACCAAGCCGCTGATCGCCAGCGCCAAGTCGCGCGGCGTGTGGGAGAGCTTCGACTTCCTCGACTACAACGGCGACGGCACGGTCTTCTTCCGGGCCAGCGACAACCAGGCGGTCTCCGCCGGATCAGCCGGCACCAAGCAGCTGATCTCGAACAAGAACATCAAGTGGTTCGATTTCGAGTTGGGGCTCGGCAAGGGCGAGAAGTTCACCGTCTCGGCCGCGTAACACCCCACGCACCATCCGACGCCCGTCGGAGCCCCCGGACACCCGGGCCGCTCCGGCGGGCGTCGCTCGTTGAGCCATCCGCGCACCGGGGCCGCTCCGGCGGGCGTCGCTCGTTGGGGCACCCGCTCCCTCGGGCCGCTCCAGCTGGGTGTTCGGCGCGCCCTGGCGTGGGGGTGTGGGCATCCCACCGCCCGGTGAAGATCACGCTCGATGGGATCGAGTGGCTTCCCCGGCTCGGGATACCACTCGATCCCAGATCGAGTGCCAGTCGAGCGGGGTGGTGGATTGGCTGGCGGGTGGCAGTCGGACGGAGGCGGCAGGTTGCCGGTTGAGGGCCAGTTGGGCGGGGTGGTGGATTCGTGGACGGCTTCGGCGTGGTCGGGGGCGTGGTTGCGGAGTCGGGCGTCGGGGAGAATGGCGGGATGCGTTGGACGCTGCTCGACTCGCCGATCGGGATCTTCTCCGTGGCCACCGAGGGTGGCAGCGTGTGCGGGGCGCACTTCGGGCTGGTCGAGTCCGCGAGTGAGACGCCGGCCGACCCGATCGCGGCGCGGGCGGTGACGGAGCTACGGGCCTACTTCGCTGGAGAGCTGACCGAGTTCGGGACTCCGGTGCGGGCGCCGCGCGGCTCCGACTTCGAGCGGGCGGTGTGGCGGGAGATGACCCGTATCCCGTACGGGGAGACGCTTACCTACGGGCAGGTGGCCCGGCTGGTGGGTGATCCCGGTGCGGCACGGGCGGTCGGGGTGGCCTGCAACCGCAACCCGATCCCGGTCATCGTGCCCTGCCACCGCATCATCGGTGCCGGCGGCAAACTGGTCGGCTTCGGCGGCGGCCTGGACCGCAAGGTCAAGCTGCTGGAGTTGGAAGCCCGGGTCGCCCTGCAACAAGCCTGGTCCTGACCGCCACCCCGCAGACCGCCACCCCGCAGACCGCCACGCTGCAGACCGCCACGCTGCAGACCGCCACGCTGCGGGCCGCCACGCTGCAGGTCGCCGCTGCCGACTGGCTTACCCACTGCCGCGGCCTGCTCGCCCACTGCCGCGACCGGCTCGCCCGGTGTCGCGGCCGGCTTGCCCACTGCCATAAACGGCCTGCCACTGCCGCGGCCAGCTTGCTGACTGCGGCGACCAGCGCGTGATCGACTCCGTTTCGCCGAAACGGCGGTGTCCGACCGCTACAGACACCACCGTTTCGGCGAAACGGCGGTCCCAGCCGCGCCGGGCACCTCGCTTGGTACCTCGTTGGGCTGGCGATACGGTGCGGGCCACCCCGTGCCTGCCCGTTACCTGGGTCGAGCCGGATCGGGGGTGTGGGCAGCGGGCTGGCCGGGCGGTCGTCCCGTCTTCGTCGCCCGCTGCGTCCGGCTGGGGCGGCGAAGCAGTTGCGCAGGAGCGCTGGTGGCCAGGAGGTCAGCCTGGGGGAGGTCAGCCTGGGGCGGGGAGGCAGCCGCCGTCGGCGATGCGGGTGCCGAATTCCACGGTGATGTCGTCCTGACGGACGCTGCCGAAGACGCATGCCCGGCCGGTCCATCCGGAGAAGATCAGCCCGTCACCGGGGCCGAGGTCAAGTCGACCCGGCGGGCGGACGACCACATCCAGCAGCCCGGTGCTGGCCACCGCCTGCCGTACCGCTTCCTCCTCGGGCGCGTCCCGACCGCCGACGGTCAGTAGGTTGAGGACGCGCTGCACTTCCACCGCACAGGCGTGGGCACCCTCGGCTGCCGCCGGTTCGAGGTTGCCCCGCTGGCGGAAGGCCTTGTTGGCTGCCTGCTGGCGCAGGAATTCCTCCTGGCGCAGCTGCTCATCGGTCATCGGATGTCCGCTGCTGGCAGCCTCCGGCGCAACCTGGGAGGTGACTGACCCGCCAGGCTTCGCCACCACCTCTGGCGGCGTAGCCGCCGCACCCGCACAGCGGGCCTCGACGATCGGCGTCGCCGAGACCGCCGGTGATGCCGAGACGGCCGGTGATGCCGAGACGGCCGGTGATGCCGAGACGGCCGGTGATGCCGGCCCGGTCGACGGGTTGCTGCCAGGCGGTGCGCAGGCAGTCAGGGCGAACACGAGGACGCCCGCGACTGCGCTGCCCACCCGGTATCGCGACCCGACGATGGCCGTGCCCCGGGTGAGCTGGTCGACGATGTCGGCTGAGGAACTCCACGTGTCCGTTGGACAGGTGGCCGCCATGCAGTTGCCAGGGCGGGAATGACGAAACGATCGGCAGTTGCCAAGGTGGGGAAAACGAAACGATCGCCTCCGCCTCGGCCCGCCGCTGCACCGCACTCGCCGCCGGGACGACCGACACTCGTCAATGGAGAGCACGTCGCTCAGCCTAGCCGGCGCTGGCGGTACGAAATGTCCTTCCGTACCGCGCCCTCTTTGCCTTGCGGTGGGGGTGGACAGCGGTGAGGGCCGGGTCCGTGCGGACCCGGCCCTCAGCGATGTGGCTGTGTCAGCGCGTCAGCGCTCGATCTCGCCGGCGATGAACGCCTCGACGGCGGCGTGCGCGTCGTGGTCGGCGTACTGCACGGGCGGGGACTTCATGAAGTACGACGAGGCCGACAGGATCGGGCCGCCGATCTTCCGGTCCAGAGCGATCTTGGCGGCGCGGACCGCGTCGATGATGACGCCGGCCGAGTTCGGCGAGTCCCACACCTCGAGCTTGAGCTCGGCGTTGAGCGGGGTGTCGCCGAAGGAGCGGCCCTCCAGGCGGATGTAGGCCCACTTGCGGTCGTCCAGCCACGGCACGTGGTCGGACGGGCCGATGTGCACGTCGCTCTTGGCCATCTCGTGCGGCACCTGGGAGGTCACCGACTGGGTCTTCGAGATCTTCTTCGAAACCAGGCGGTTGCGCTCCAGCATGTTCATGAAGTCCATGTTGCCGCCGAAGTTGAGCTGGTACGTGCGCAGCAGCTCGACACCGCGGTCCTCGAAGAGCTTCGCCAGGGCCCGGTGCACGATGGTCGCGCCGACCTGGCTCTTGATGTCGTCACCGACGATCGGCAGACCGGCGTCGGTGAACTTCTGCGCCCACTCCGGGTCGGAGGCGATGAAGACCGGCAGGGCGTTGACGAACGCGCAGCCGGCGTCGATGGCGGCCTGGGCGTAGAACTTGTCGGCCTGCTCCGAGCCCACCGGCAGGTACGAGACGACGACGTCGACCTGGGCGTCACGCAGCGCCTTGACCACGTCGACCGGTGCGGCGTCGGACTCCTCGACGATCTCGCGGTAGTACTGGCCGAGGCCGTCGAAGGTCGGGCCGCGCTGGACGGTCACGCCGGTCGGCGGTACGTCGCAGAGCTTGATGGTGTTGTTCTCGCTGGCGACGATCGCCTCTGCGAGGTCCATGCCCACCTTCTTGGCGTCGACATCGAACGCCGCGACGAACTGCACGTCCGAGACGTGGTAGTCGCCGAAGGTGACGTGCATGAGACCCGGGACGCGGTCGTTCGGGTCAGCGTTCCGGTAGTACTCGACGCCCTGCACGAGGGACGAGGCGCAGTTACCCACACCGACGATGGCGACGCGGACGGAGCCCATCGCGTGTGCCTCCTTCTTTTCTGTCACGGCCGCTCTTTCCTGGACTCTCCAGGCGGAGGCGGGCTGTTGTCTTCTCGTCGGCCGCCGGCCGTCCCGTCGTTCGGGACCGTCGGGGCACGGCCGGAGCGCTCGTTGGCGATGAGCTCCTCCAGCCAGCGGACCTCACGCTCACAGGCCTCCAGGCCGTGGCGTTGCAGCTCCAGCGTGTACGCGTCGAGGCGCTCGGCCGCTCGGCCCAGCATGTCGCGAAGTCCTTCGCGACGTTCCTCGATCGTGCGACGGCGACCTTCCAGGATGCGCAGTCGGGTCGCCTGGTCGGTTCGGGAAAAGAACGCGAAGTGCACGCCGAAACCGGTGTCGCCGTACGTCTCCGGCCCGGTCTGCGCGATGAGCTGGGCGAAGCGTTCCTTGCCCTCCGCGGTGATGGTGTAGACCACCCGACCTCGTCGGCTGGTCAGCGCGGGAACCTCCTCGGCGGTCGCGGGCGTGTCGGCGGCCTCGGTGATCCAACCCGCCGCCTGGAGGCGGCGCAGGGTCGGGTAGAGAGAGCCGTAGCTGATCGCTGCCCGGATCGCTCCGAGCTTGGCGGTGAGCTCCTTGCGCAGCTCGTAGCCGTGCATCGGAGCCTCCTGCAACAGGCCGAGGATGGCCAGCTCAAGCATCGGCCAACCTCCCCATTACCCTGTGCGTGGATCGCTAACCACCACGATGTATCGGACCGATACATCGCACCGTAGCGGCTCGCCCCGATCGGGGCAAACCCCCTCCCGTTAAACCCTCGGTCCGAGGTCTGCTAGTCACAGATCGTGACGGTGGTCGCCTCGTCTGGCGAGACCGCGTACCCTTTGCCGCATGCGTACGCAGCGCCAGGTCGTCGACTACTCGCTTCGGAGGCGAGCGCTGCTGCGTGAACTCGTCGCCGGCCGGGTCGGCACCTATGACCTGTGTGACGCGTCTCCGTACCTGAAGAACGCGGCTCGGTTCCACGGCGAGCCCACCGACCAGCGGTGTCCGATCTGCCGGAGCGAAAACCTCACCCACGTCCACTACATTTACGGCGACGAACTCAAGCAGTCCGCCGGCCAGGCCCGTACGGTGGCCGAGTTGTCGATGCTGGCGATGACGCTGCGTGAGTTCCAGGTCTTCGTGGTGGAGGTGTGCCTCGGCTGTGACTGGAACCATCTGGTGGAGCAGTACCTGCTCGGGCGGGACGGACTGACTGACAGCGAGGCGGAGCATGAGGCGGCCGGCGGGGTTGCCGCCGCTGCTGCGGGAGCCAACACTCGGCGAAGGCGAGAGGCCCAACGGTGATTCGAGCGCGATCGGCCAGCCCTGGCCGTGACGTACCTGGCCGGGGCGACCGACGGCTCGTAAGTGCGAATAGTCCGAAAGATTCGTATCTGATGCCGGCACCACGGCACCCCCGTGCCGTGCGCGCGGGTGTCGCATCTCACGGCAAACCGGTGGCGGCGCGACAGCGTCCCACCGCGACGGCAGGGTGTGAGGAATGAACTCGTACGGTGATCCCAGCTCCTCGCGCGGCCGGGCCTGGATACCGGGCCAGGACGACCCGGGGCAGGCGGACGACGCGTACCGCGGTCCGAGTGGTGACCCGCGTGGAGGCAACTGGACGACCGGACCTGAGGGCGCGGGCTCATCGGCTCGTGCCTCGGTCGGTGGGCGGGCCTCGGTCGGTGGTTCGGCGAGCGTGCCGACGCCGGGTCGATCCGCCGGCTCGGCCTCGGTCGGTCGCGCCGGTCCGGGTCGTGCGTCGGTGCCGGTCTCCCCGGCACCCGGTGGTCGTGCGTCGGTACCGGTCTCACCTGCCTCCGGCGGTCGGGCCTCGGTGCCGGTGTCGCCCGCGGCCGGCCGTGCCGGTCGTGCGTCGGTGCCGGTGTCCCCGACGCCCGGCGGGCCGGCGGGTCGGGCCACGGTCGGTGCGGCTGCCGTCGGGGCGGCCCCGGCCGGCCGGGCGAGTGTCGGTTCGGCGTCGGTGGGTGGTGCCGGCGGTCGAGCCGCCGTAGCGCGGGCCAGCGTCGGCGGTCCCGGGGGGCCAGGTGGACCGGGTGGTCCCGGTGGCCCGGGCGGACCGGGCGGACCGGCTGGTCCCGGGCGGGGCGGGCGTGACCCGAAAGCGGTAGCCCGGGCCCGTAGGCGCAAGCGGATGAACCTGCTGATCGCCAGCTTCGCCGTCTTCATCATGCTGGCCGGCATCGGCGTCGTCGGGTTCACCTACTACTCGACGAACGTGGTGCTGCCCAAGGAGATCCCGCTGCCGCTGTCCACCACCGTCTACGCCAAGGACGGCAAGACGCTGGTGGCCAAGCTCGGCAACGAGAACCGCACCTTCGTCACCATCGAGAACATCCCCCAGCACGTGCGCGACGCCGTCGCCGCCGCCGAGGACCGCAACTTCTACCGGCACTCGGGTGTGGACTACAAGGGCATCGCCCGCGCCGCCTGGAACAACCTCTCCGGTGGCGACAAGCAGGGTGCCTCGACCATCACCCAGCAGTACGCCCGCAACGCCTACGAGAACCTCCAGGACGTCAGCTACTCCCGGAAGGTGAAGGAGGCGATTCTCGCCTCCAAGCTGAACGACCAGTTCACCAAAGACGAGATCATGGAGAACTACCTCAACGTGATCTACTTCGGTCGCGGGGCGTACGGGATCGAGGCGGCGGCGCAGACGTTCTTCGGCGTCAGTGCCAAGAAGCTGAACGTGGCGCAGGGCGCGGTGCTAGCCGCGATGATCAAGCAGCCGGACGCCAGCGCGACCCACCAGGGGTACGACCCGGAGACCAACCCGACCGAGGCCAAGATCCGTTGGGAGTACGTGATCAACGGCATGGTCGAGGAGGGCTGGCTGGGTGCGCCGGGCAAGCCCGAGCGTCCGACCGAGTACCCGAAGATCCAGAAGATCAAGAAGGACAACGGCTTCGGCGTGGCCTCCCCGCGCGGCAGCGTGATCAACTACGTCCGCAAGGAGATGGCCGACTGGGGCATCTGCACTGAGAGCGGTGCGCCGGGCAAGCCGAGCTGTGTGAGCGAGTTGCGCGAAGGCGGTTACCGGATCACCACCACCCTCGATCCGAAGATGCAGAAGGCGCTGGAGGAGATCGCCCAGGTGGGCCGCAAGGGAGCGTTCCTGGCGGACCAGCCGAAGAACCTGATGCCGGCCGTGGTGTCCGTCGAGGCGAAGACGGGTCGTGTGCTGGCCTACTACGGCGGCAACAGCGGAGCGGACTACGACTACGCGGGCATGAACACCGACCAGAACGGCAACCTCGTCGGCGGCCACCCGCCGGGCTCGACGTTCAAGGTCTACACCCTGGCCGCGGCCATCGACGCCGGCATCTCGGTCAAGTCGTACTGGGACTCAACGCCGTTCACCCCTGAGGGCTACGACAACAAGATCGTGAACGCCGGGCGAAACGCCAGCTGCGCCAAGTCGTGCACCTTGCAGGAATCGACGGTGCAGTCGTACAACGTCCCGTTCTTCCATCTGGCCGAGAAGATCGGCAGTGACAAGGTGGTCGACATGGCCCGCCGGGCCGGCGTTCGCACCATGTGGACCGTCGAGCCGGTGAAGGCGTACGACCTGACCAAGAGCAAGCCCGAGCAGCTCGCGCCGAAGCACTTCGATCGGGTGGTCGGCTTCGGGCAGTACCCGATCACCGTGCTCGACCACGCCAACGGCTTGGCCACCCTCGCCAACGGCGGCAAGTACAACAAGGCGCACTTCGTGCGGACGGTCGAGAAGCTGAACAAGACGACCGGTAAGTGGGACAAGGTTCCCGGCACCGGCGAGAAGCTCAAGCCGCAGCAGGTGATCCGTCCGGAGGTCGCCGACGAGGTGACCGCCGTGCTCAAGGAGATCCCGGGCAAGAACAACGCCAGTGTGGTCAACCGTCCGCTGGCCGGCAAGACCGGTACCTGGCAGCTCGGCGACACCGGTAAGAACCAGGACGCCTGGATGGTCGGCTACGACAAGAACGTCGCCACGGCGGTGTGGATCGGTAGCCGCGACACCGAGAAGCGGGCCATCGTCGACCGGGGCGGCAGCAACATCAGCGGTGGTGGCCTGCCGGCCCAGCTGTGGAAGCGGTACATGGAGCAGGCTCTCAAGGGTTACGACCCCTCCGACCTGCCCAGCGTCGCCGGGGTCGGGGACGCGGAGGCCGGCAACGGCGTACCGCCGCCTCCGCCGCCGCCGGAGCAGCCCGAGTGCGAGCCGACGGACTTCCTCTGCCGGCTGGGCGGCGGTCGCAACGACGGCGGCGACAACCGGGGCGGTGGCCGGGACAACAACGGCGGCACCGTTCCGACAAACCCGCTTCCCCCCGGTCGGGACTCACCGCCGGGCGGCGGTGGCGGTGGCGGACTGCTGCCACCGCGATCAACAGATCAGGAGTAGGCGCAGGCCGATGCCAACAAGGGGGGCCGGACATCTGTCCGGCCCCCCTTGGCTTTCCACAGTTCCGGTCCGTGGATCAGTCGAGCGTTGCCACCTCGTTATGGCATCACCTCGTGCGGCTGTCCGGTGATGGTGCCGCGATGATCAGCCGATGAGCTTTCGACCT
>NZ_BOPA01000049.1 GCF_016863515.1 Micromonospora gifhornensis | reverse complement strand
CGCCGACGAGGTGACCCGGGTGGCCCGCGAGGTCGGCATCGAAGGCAAGCTCGGTGGTCAGGCCCAGGTGAAGGGGGTCTCCGGCACCTGGCGGGACCTGACCGAGAACGTCAACCAGCTCGCCTCCACCCTGACCACCCAGTTGCGGGCGATCGCCCAGGTGTCGACGTCGGTGACCCGCGGCGACCTGACCCAGCGGATCGCGGTGAAGGCGCAGGGCGAGGTCGCCGAGCTCAAGGACAACATCAACCAGATGATCGTCACCCTGCGGGAGACCACCCACAAGAACGCCGAGCAGGGCTGGCTCGACTCCAACCTGGCCCGCATCGGTGGTCTGTTGCAGGGCCAGCGCGACCTCGGCGAAGTCTGCCGGATGATCATGATGGAGGTGACGCCACTGGTCGACGCGCAACTCGGCGCGTTCTTCCTGGCGGACAACTCCGAGGGCGTGATGCGGCTACGGCTGACCGCCTCGTACGGCTACGTGTCCCGAGGTCACGAGGTCACCTTCGGCCCCGGTGAAGGGCTGGTCGGGCAGACCGCCCTCTCCCGTCGGACGATCCGCGTCGGCGCCGTACCGGACGGGCGGATCACGCTGCGCTCCGGGCTGGCCGACACCCCACCGGCCGACCTGGTCGTGCTGCCGGTCCTCTTCGAGGGCGAACTACTCGGGGTGATCGAGTTCGCCAGTGTGACCCCCTTCTCCGAGCTGCACCTGTCCTTCCTGGAGCGGCTGGTCGCCACCATCGGCATCGCGGTCAACACCATTCAGGCCAACCGGCGTACGGAGGAACTGCTCGCCCAGTCGCAGCGGCTGGCCCACGAGTTGCAGGAACAGTCGGCGGAGTTGCAGCGCACCAACGCCGAACTGGAGGAGAAGGCGACCCTGCTGTCGGAGCAGAAGGGCAACATCGAGACCAAGAACCGGGAGATCGAGATGGCCCGGCTCGGTCTGGAGGAGAAGGCGCAGCAGCTCACCCGCGCCTCGGCGTACAAGTCGGAGTTCCTGGCGAACATGAGCCACGAACTGCGTACGCCGCTGAACTCGCTGCTCCTGCTGGCTCGGCTGCTGGCGGAGAACTCGGAGCGCAACCTGACCCCGAAGCAGATCGAGTTCGCCCGGACGATCCACGGCTCCGGGTCGGATCTGCTGCGCCTGATCGACGACATCCTCGACCTGTCCAAGATCGAGGCTGGGCGGATGGACGTGGAGCCGACCGAGGTCCGGTTCGAGGAGATCCGCAGTTACGTCGAGCAGGCGTTCGCCCCGCAGGCCGAGGAGAAGGGCTTGGACTTCCAGGTACGAGTGGCCAAGGATCTGCCGCCCGCGGTGGTCACCGACGCCCAGCGACTCCAGCAGATCCTGCGCAACCTGCTCTCCAACGCGGTGAAGTTCACCGACAACGGCGCGGTGACGCTGCGCATCTCCCGGGCGCCGGAGCACGCGGTCTTCGACGTACCGGCGTTGATCAACGCCCGTCAGGTGATCGCGTTCACGGTGGTCGACACCGGCATCGGCATCTCCGACGACAAGCTGTCACTGATCTTCGAGGCGTTCCAGCAGGCGGACGGCACCACCAGCCGTCGCTACGGCGGTACCGGACTGGGCCTGTCCATCAGTCGCGACCTGGCCCGGTTGATCGGCGGCACGATCACCGTCAGTTCGGTGCCCAACCAGGGCTCGACGTTCACCCTCTACCTGCCCGACGTGCTGGCGCCGGACGCCGTGGTGGCCCCGGCACCACCCTCCCCGCAGCGGGCCGGCCTGCCGTCGTCGCTGCTGATGCCACCGGTGGAGTTGCTGCCACAGCAGCCGGAGGCGCCGAAGACCCGCCAACTGGACGGTGCCACGGTGCTGATCGTCGACGACGATGTGCGCAACGTGTTCGCCCTGACCAGCGCGCTGGAACTACACGGCATGACGGTGCTCTACGCCGACAACGGCAACGACGGCGTACGCCTGCTCGCCGAGCACCCGGAGGTCGACATCGTGCTGATGGATGCCATGATGCCCGACCAGGACGGGTACGAGACCACCAGACAGATCCGGCGCAACCACCGGTTCGCCGATCTGCCGATCGTGTTCCTCACGGCCAAGGCGATGCCCGGCGATCGGGAGTCGGCGATCGTGGCGGGGGCGAGTGACTACATCACCAAACCTGTCGACCTGGACGAGCTGATCGAGTTGATGGGCTCCTGGATCAGTGGCAGCCGTACCGAGGAGGGCTCGTGACGCAGGTGGCGAAGGCGCTACTGGTCGATGACCGCCGGGAGAACCTGATGGCCCTGGAGGCGATCCTCCAGGGGCTGCCGGTGCAGTCGGTGGCGGTGGAGAGCGGGGAGGCGGCGCTCAAGCAACTGCTGGTCGACGATTTCGCGGTCATCCTGCTCGACGCCCAGATGCCGGACATGGACGGCTTCGAGACGGCCAGCCACATCAAGCGGCGCGAACGCACCCGGCACGTACCGATCATCTTCCTGACCGCCGCCGACCGGGACGCGCAACTGGCCCTGCGCGGCTACGCGGTCGGCGCGGTGGACTACCTGACCAAGCCCTTCGACCCCTGGGTGCTGCGAGCCAAGGTCTCCGTCTTCGTGGAACTCTGGACCAAGACCCGCCAGCTGGCCGCCCAGTCGGAGATGGTCCGCGAGCGCGACGCCCAGTGGCGCCTGCTCACCGACGCCGTCGACGAGGCCACCACCCTCCTACGCTCCGCCGACGACAACCCCGACGCCATCGCCCAAGCCCTGACCACCCTCGAACAAGCCCGCTGGGGCCCCACCCCCGACTAACCCCCCACCCCACCCTTTCCCCCACCCCACCCTCCCCACCGCCCCCGCCCCCGCCCCGCGCGGCCCTACCCTCCCCACGCCGCCCCCTCCCGCCGCCCCCTCCCGCCACCGCCGCGATCTTGCACTTTTCGTCGGGGCGTAACGGGGCAAGGGCGACATAGCGGCGACCATAAGTGCAAGATCGCGGCGGGGTCGCGAGCGTGGGCTGGGGTGAGGTCATGCCACTGCCGTTCGTGCCGCGATCTTGCACTTTCTGTCTCGACATAACGGGGTAAAGGCGCAGATAAGGGCGACTGCAAGTGCAAGATCGCGGGGGATTGCGACTGCAGGATCGCGGGAGTGCGCCGTGAAGGGCCGTGCACGTGTTCGCGTCAGTGCCCTAACTGTCGCGATCTTGCACTCTTCGTCGGGACATAGTGGGGCAAGAGCGGCATAAGGGCGACCATAAGTGCAAGATCGCGGGGCGGGGTGGGGCGGGGTGAGGGCTCGGGGGTGAGAGCGCCTGGGCCGTGGCCTGGGCGCGGGAGGGTGGCCAGGGCTGTGGGCGCGACCATGGCGGGCGTGGGGCGTGGGCGTGGGCGCGGCGTGGGGCGCGGGTGGGGCGGGGGTGGTTAGGGGGTGGGGGCGTCGTTGCGGATCATCAGGGCGCTGCGGAGGCCGGTGATGTCCAGGACACGGAGCAGGAACTCGCCGACGTTGGTCAGGAGGAGCAGGCTCTGGGCGTGGCTGGCCTTGCGGCTGAGTACGACGAGGGTCCCGAGGCCCTGCGAGTCGCAGAAGGTGACACCGCCCAGGTCGAGCACGATCCGGGGTGGCGGTTCGGCGAGGACCTCGTTGACGACGGTCGACAGCTGGGCGGCCGTGAGCATGTCGATCTCACCGGCAAGGCGTAGGACTGCTTCGTCGCCCGTTCGGTGTACGGTGATGGACAGTTCGGCACGATCCACCGGCTCAGCCTATCGCGATCTCGCACGTCCGGCCCGTCGAGGCGAGCCGGCCCGGGGTGGCCTTTCGCAGGTGAGCCTGGTAACCCCGCTCCGGGGTGCCTGCCGGTCCCCAGGTTGACGCTGACACAATGGCGGCATCGTGACCGAGGTGACTTCCGCCGGATCCGACCGCTACCCGGTCGACGCGCCGGCCTCAGCGGCCCTGTTCGACCGCGCTCGCGCCATCGTGCCGGGCGGGGTGAATTCTCCCGTGCGCGCCTTCCAGGCCGTCGGCGGGACGCCCCGCTTCATGGTTCGCGGTGAGGGCCCCTGGCTGTACGACGCCGACGACCGGCGCTACGTCGACCTGGTGTGCTCGTGGGGGCCGCTGATTCTGGGCCACGCCCACCCCGAGGTGGTCGCGGCGGTGCAGGCTGCCGCCGCCAAGGGCACCAGCTTCGGTACGCCGACGCCCGGCGAGGTGGAGTTGGCCGCCGAGATCGTCGAGCGCACCCCGGTCGAGCAGGTCCGACTGGTCAACTCGGGTACCGAGGCGACCATGTCGGCGATCCGGCTGGCTCGTGGCTACACCGGTCGTTCGAAGATCATCAAGTTCGCCGGCTGCTACCACGGGCACGTGGACGCGCTGCTCGCCGCCGCCGGCTCCGGCGTGGCCACCCTCGGCCTGCCCGATTCGCCCGGCGTCACCGGGGCGGCGGCCAGCGAGACGATCGTGCTGCCGTACAACGACATCGCTGCCGTCGAGGAGGCGTTCGCCGCCGAGGGTCAGCACATCGCCGCCGTGATCACCGAGGCGGCACCGGGCAACATGGGCGTGGTCGCTCCGCGGAACGGCTTCAACGAGCAGTTGGCGCGGATCGCGCACGCCAACGGCGCGCTGCTCATCATCGACGAGGTGATGACCGGGTTCCGGGTCTCCCGCTCCGGATGGCACGGCCTCGACCCGGTCGAGGCGGACCTGTGGACGTACGGCAAGGTCATGGGTGGTGGGCTGCCTGCCGCGGCGTTCGGCGGGCGCGCGGAGATCATGTCGCGGCTGGCCCCGGCCGGCCCGGTGTACCAGGCCGGCACGCTCTCCGGTAACCCGCTGGCCTGCGCCGCCGGGTTGACCACCCTGCGGCTGGCCGACGACGCGCTCTACCGCAAGCTGGACGACACCGCCGCCGTCGTGGGCAAGCTCGCCGGCGACGCGCTGGCCGCCGCCGGTGTCCCGCACCGGCTGTCGTACGCGGGCAGCATGTTCTCGATCTTCTTCACCGACGCCGACGTGGTCGACTACGACAGCGCCCGCACTCAGCAGGTGCCCGCGTTCAAGGCGTTCTTCCACGCGATGCTCGCCGCCGGGGTGTACCTCCCGCCGAGCGCGTTCGAATCCTGGTTCGTGTCGGCGGCGATCGACGACGCCGCCCTGGAGCAGATCGCCGCCGCCCTGCCGGTGGCGGCCAACGCGGCAGCAGCGGCAGGTACAGGGGGCAGCGGTGAGCGCGAGGAGTGAGCCGGTTTTGCGAGCCCCGCAGTCGCGAACGAAGGCGGGCACGGTGAGCGCGAGGAGTGAGCCGGTTTTGCGAGCCCCGCAGTCGCGAACCAAGGGGGCACAGCGGTGAGTAAGACGGTGGTCCACGTGCTTCGGCATGGCGAGGTGTACAACCCGGACGGCATTCTCTACGGCCGGCTGCCCGGATTCCGCCTCAGTGATCTGGGCGTCCAGATGGCCAAGGCCGCCGCGCAGGGGCTCGCCGACCGCGAGGTCGTGCACGTGGTGGCCAGCCCGCTGGAACGCGCCCAGCAGACCGCCGAACCGATCGCCGCGCAGTTCGGGCTGCCTGTCGGGGTGGACGAGCGGCTGATCGAGAGCGCCAACTGGTTCGAGGGCAAGCGGGTCTCGCCCGGCGACGGATCGTTCCGCGACCCGCGTAACTGGTGGGTGCTGCGCGACCCGGTCACCCCGTCGTGGGGCGAGGCGTACCGGGCGATCGCCGAGCGGATGTTCGCGGCGCTGCACGCCGCCCGGGTTGCCGCCGAGGGTCGCGAGGCCGTTCTGGTCTCCCATCAGCTGCCGATCTGGACGCTGCGCCGATATGTCGAGCGCAAGCGGCTCTGGCATGACCCGCGCCGCCGCCAGTGCGGGCTGGCCTCGCTCACCACCTTCCACTTCGACGGCGCCAAGGTCGTCGGCATCGGCTACTCGGAACCGGCCGCACACCTGGTCGCGATGTCGCCGGGTGCCCGGACGGCCAAGGGAGCCTGAGATGGCTGCCCCCAGGCTGGTCGTCGGGCTGCTCGCCGTCGCCGTGGCGGCGGTGCTGACCGGCTGCACCGGCGGCGGGCGCGAGTCGACCTGTGACAGCGCGAACGGCATCGTCGAGTGTGCTCCGGAGCAGCGCTCGGACGCCCCCAGGATCGCCGGTGAGCTGCTCACCGGTGGCTCCTACGACGTGGCCGACCAGCGTGGTCAGGTGGTCGTGGTCAACTTCTGGGGTTCCTGGTGCGCGCCCTGTCGGGCGGAGGCCGACGACCTGGAAGGCACCTACCAGGAGACCAAGGACTCCGGGGTCACCTTCCTCGGCATCAACGTGCAGGACAGCAGGGACAAGGCGATCGCCTTCGAGGAGGGCCGGGTCAGCTACCCGAGCATCTTCGACCCGGGCAGCCGGCTGGCCCTGGACATGGACATCCCGCCGAACACCATCCCGGCCACGGTCGTGCTCGACCGGGAGGGCCGGATCGCGGTGGTGATCCGGGCGGCCGTACGGCAGGAGGGCCTGCAACCCATCGTCGAGCGGATCGCCGCGGAGTCCCCCGCGCCGTCCGGCCAACGCTGATGGGTGAGACCTTCGGGCAACTCGCCGTCTCCGGCCCGTTGCTGCTCGCGGTGGGCGCGGCGGCGCTGGCCGGACTGGTCAGCTTCCTGTCGCCCTGCGTGCTTCCCTTGATGCCCGGCTACCTGTCGTACGTCACCGGCCTGGCCGGCGCCGACCTGGAAGGCCGGGGTGCAAGGAAGGGCACCTTGTTAACGCCTGCGGTAGAGGAAGGGACCCCTGTTAACACCGCCACCTCCGCCGACGGCGCAGCAGCCGAGCGCGGTGGTGGCGTCGGCACGGTGGTACGCGCAGAACGGGTCCGGGCCGGGGTGAAGGGTCGGGTGCTCGCCGGGACGCTGCTGTTCGTGGTCGGCTTCACCGTCGTCTTCGTCTGCACCGCGATCCTGTTCAGCACCATCGGCCGGGTCTTCTTCGACTACAAGCGGCCACTGGAGATCGTCATCGGCGGTCTCGTGGTGCTGCTCGGGCTGGGCTACCTCGGTGTCCTGCCCGGCCTGCAGCGTGAACTGCGGATCAACCGCCTGCCCTCCGCCGGTCTGCTCGGCGCACCCGTACTCGGTGCGGTGTTCGCGTTGACCTGGGTTCCGTGCACCGGGCCGACCCTGGCCGCGGTGCTCGGCATGGCCGCCACCAGCGGGCAGACCGACCGGGCGGTGGTGCTGGCGGTGGCGTACTGCCTGGGGTTGGGGATTCCGTTCGTCGTCTTCGGGCTGGGTTTCAACCGGCTGCTCGGGGTGTTCCAGGCGATCCGGCGTAACAGCCGCTGGGTCACCCGGATCGGCGGCGTACTCCTGATCATGATCGGGTTGGCGCTTGTCACCGGTGGCTGGACAAACGTCGTGATCTGGTTGCAGACCACCATCGGAGTGGGCGATTTCCAGGTGAGCATCTGATGACCGCTGTGGACGACCGACCGGCGGGTACGCCGGCCGAGGCACCCCGTCGCCGCCCCAACCCGCTGCTCGCCCTGGCGCGCAACTCGTGGCGGCAGCTGACCAGCATGCGTACCGCGCTGGTGTTGCTCTTCCTGCTCGCGGTCGCCGCGATCCCGGGCTCGGTGCTGCCGCAGCGCGGGGTCAACCCGGAGGATGTCCGCGACTTCTTCACCGAGCACCCCGACCTGGCGGTGTGGCTGGATCGGGTCGGCGCGTTCGAGGCGTTCAGCTCGGTCTGGTTCTCCGCGATCTACCTGTTGCTGTTCACCTCGCTGATCGGGTGCATCACGCCCCGGCTGGTCGACCACGTCCGGGCGCTGCGGGCCCGGCCGCCGGCCGTACCGAAGCGGCTCGGTCGGCTGCCGCAGCACACGGTGGCGCCCGCGCCCGACGGTGGCGTGGCGGCGGTCGCCGAGGTGCTGCGGCGTCGCCGGTGGCGGGTGGTGGTCCGCGGCGACGAGGTCTCCGCCGAGAAGGGCTACCTCAAGGAGACCGGCAATCTGATCTTCCACACCTCGATGGTGCTGGTGCTGCTCGGCGTCGCGCTCGGCTCCTGGTACGGCTGGCAGGGCAACCGGCTGCTCGTCGCCGGTGCCGACCACGTCTTCTGCAACACCCGCCAGCAGTACGCCGAGGTGAAGCTCGGCCCGCGGGTCGGCGACGACCTGCCCCGGTTCTGCCTGCAACTGGACGAGTTCGACGCCCGCTTCCTGCCGACCGGTCAGCCGGCGTTCTACAACGCGAAGGTGACCGTGGACGAGGACGGCGACCCGCCGCGCACGGCGGAGTTCTCGGTCAACTCGCCGCTGCGCCTCGACGGGGCGAACGTCTACCTGCTCGGGCACGGGTACGCCCCGGTGATCCGCTACACCGACCGGTTCGGCCGCAGCCAGACCAGCGCGGTGCCGTTCCTCAGCAACGGTGACCTCGGGCTGACCAGCGAAGGGCTGGCCGCGTTCCCGGACGCCAACGTCGATCCGGCGACCGGCGAGCGCAAGCCGGACCTGCAGATGGCCTTCGACGGGTTGTACCTGCCGACCGCTCCCCAGGAGCCCCCGTTCACCCGCTCCGAGCACCCGACCGAGGAGAACCCGCTGCTCGGCCTGGTGGCCTACCGGGGCAACCTGGGTCTGGACGGCGGCATCCCCGGCTCGGTGTACCAGCTCGACCAGCGTCAGGTGCGCAACGGTCGGCTCACCGAGATCGGCGCGAAGGAACTGCGGCCCGGGGAGAGCTGGACCCTGGACGACGGCACCACCGTCGAGTTCCTGGGCTCCGAGCCGTACATCGTGCTGTCCGTGCGGTACGACCCCGGTACGACACTGCTGCTGATCAGCTCGGTCGGCCTGGTGCTGGGGCTGATGGGGTCGCTGTTCGTCAGGCGTCGACGGGTCTTCGTGCGGCTCCTTTCGGCTGATGCAGCCGACCCCGCCGCCGGATCTCCGACGCGCGGTAGTAGTTTGATCGAGGTGGGCGGCCTGCCGCGTACCGAGCATCCCGGGTTCGCCGAGGAGTTCGCCCAACTGGTGGCGGCGATGCGCGGCGATCGACCGGCCGACGAGGTCGACGGCGTACCGGATGCGCGAGAAGGGGCCAAGTGATGTCCGCACTCTCCGACCAGCTGGTGTCGATCACCACGATGGTGTACCTGCTGGCGATGATCGGTCACGCGGTCGAGTACGCCCTGGGCAACTCCCGGGCCGTGACCGCGCCCGCCCGCGAACTTGTCGGTGCGGCGGTCGGCGCCGGTGGCGTCGCGGTGGCCGAGCGGGACACGCCCGTCGCCGATCCCGCCGGTCCGGCGCAGCGCACCACGCGGCGCGCCGAACTGGCCGGTCGGATCGCAGTCGGGCTGACCGCGTTGGGTGCGGTGCTGCACCTGGCCGGGCTGGTCACCCGCGGTATCGCCGCCGAGCGGATGCCCTGGGGCAACATGTACGAGTTCGTGCTCACGGTCTCGTTCATCGGCGTCGCCGCCTGGCTGGTGGTGCTGGTGAAGGTGCCGTCGCTGCGCCGGCTCGGGCTGTTCATGACCCTGGTCATGGTGCTGCTGGTGGCCACCGCCGAACTGGTGCTCTACACGCCGATCGTGCCGCTGGTGCCGGCGCTCGACTCGTACTGGTTCGTCGTGCACGTGTCGACAATCGTGTTCGCCTCGGGGCTGTTCCTGCTCGGCGCGGTGCCGGCGGTGGCGTACCTGATGCGGGCGGGCTACGAGCGGGGCAAGCGCAGCTTCCCGTACACCCTGGCCAAGCGGCTGCCGGCGGCGGCCAGCATGGAGCGGCTCACCTTCGTCCTGCACGCCTTCGCGTTCCCGATCTTCACCTTCGCGGTGCTCGCCGGGGCGGTCTGGGCCGAGGCGGCGTGGGGCCGCCCCTGGGGCTGGGACCCGAAGGAGACCTGGTCCTTCATCTCCTGGGTGATCTACGCCGGCTACCTGCACGCGCGGGCCACGCCGAGCGTGAAACGCAACCTGGTCGCCTGGCTGGCCATCCTGGGCTTCGCGACGATGCTGATGAACCTCTTCGGCGTGAACATCTTCTTCACCGGCCTGCACTCGTACGCCGACGTCTGATCCGCGCCGACGGGTCAGCTGTCGCCGGTTCGATGCTCGCTGGGCAGGGCCAGAGCGGCGTCGATCGCGTCGAGCACGTCCGGTTTGTCGGCTCCGGCGCTGCGCAGCAGGTCGACGGTCACCATCCGGATGTGGCCGACGATGGTGCTGACCGGCAACGGCTGCTCGTGCCGGACCAGCGGCGTCATCGCCCGGACCGCGTCGAGCGCCACCGCACTCGCCCGGTCGACGTGCCGGTCGGCCGTGTCGCCGTCGCCGGCCACGACGGCGGTGAGCACCGCGGCGGCGCAGCCGGCCAGTCGGCTGAGCCCGGCCAGCGCGGTGGCGAGCTGCGGTGGCGGCGGTTGCGGCAGCCGGGCCAGCACCACCGTCGAGCGGGCCAGCGTACGGGTGTTGCGGACGGCGTAGTCGACGTGGTCGGCGGCGGACCGGGCGGCATCGACGCGGGACCGACTGCCCCGCTCCCAGATCGCGAGGCGCAGGTTCTCGTCGGCGACCGACACCGCCCGGCGCAGCGCGGCGGTGCGCGAATCCAACTGCTGAGCCCGCCCGAAGGCGGATCGGGCCGCCTGCTCGTCGTGCCGCTGCACCGCCTGGCGGATGTCGTCGAGCACCCCGGACAGCTCCGCGAACGTCCGCCGCCCCTCGGTGTCCAGGGGCCGCAGCGGTGACTGTGCGCCGACGACCTGGGTGATCAGCAACGCGATGGAGCCGCCGATCAGCGCGTCGTAGAGGCGGGTCGGTTCGAGTTCCTGGCCCGGCGGCACCACGGCGACCAGGAAGAGCGCGGACGTGGTCAGCTGGTTACGGACGACGCCGGGAGCACCTGTGGCGACCGTTATCCCGGCCGCGGCGAGGATGACCACGAAGACGGCGGCGGTGGAGCGGGCACCGAAGACCCCGACCACCGCCTCACCGAGGACCACACCGACCGCGATACCGGCCAGGACCCGCAGGGCCCGGCGCAGCCGTACGCCCCGCGCCTGCGACAGGACGATCAGCGCGGCGGCCGGGGCGTAGAACGCCGAGAGGTCGCCGCTGCCGTGCGGGCCGCCGAGCAGACGACTGGCGACGAACCAGGACGCGGTGGTGGCCAGCGTCACCTCGACCACGAGCAGCCAACTGTCACGCAGTCGGCCTCCGGCGGTCCGGAACCAGTTCGTCACCCGGGACACGCCGTACAACGAGGTGACCGGGGGTTGCGTCGCTGTCGCCCGGTTCTGGCGCAGGCTGTGGTGGAACGCACACCATGCCGCCCACACCACCTGACCCGGGCGGCCGGAACGGCAGCACGGTGGGGGAGACTTGCTGACATGGCTGCTCGTGGGTTTCCCTACACCGATCTGAAGGATTTCCTGGCCGCGCTGGAGCGCGCCGGCGAACTGCGCCGGGTCGGCGTACCGGTCGACCCGACACTGGAGATCAGTGAGGTGGTGACCCGTACGGTCCGGGCCAACGGGCCGGCGTTGCTGTTCGAGCGGCCCACCCGGGGCGAGATGCCGGTGGCGATCAACCTGTTCGGCACCGAGAAGCGGACCGCGATGGCGCTCGGCGTCGAGTCGCTTGACGAGATCGGCAACCGGATCGGCGAGATGCTCAAGCCGGAACTGCCTGTGGGTTTCTCCGGCATGATGGGCGGCCTGGGCAAGGTGATGCAGCTCAAGTCGATGCCGCCCAAGAAGGTCAAGACCGCTCCCTGCCAGCAGGTGATCTACCGGGGCGACGACGTCGACCTGAACCGGCTGCCGGGACTTCAGGTGTGGCCGGGCGACGGCGGGATCTTCCACAACTTCGGGCTGACCCACACCAAGCACCCGGAGACCGGCAAGCGCAACCTCGGGTTGTACCGGCTCCAGCAGCACAGCCACAACACTCTCGGCATGCACTGGCAGATCCACAAGAACTCCACTGCGCACCACGCCGTCGCCGAGCGGCTCGGCCAGCGGCTGCCGGTCGCCATCGCGATCGGCTGCGACCCGGTGGTCAGCTACGCGTCGAGCGCACCGCTGCCCGCTGACATCGACGAGTACCTGTTCGCCGGGTTCCTGCGCGGTGAGCGGGTGGAGATGGTCGACTGCCTGACCGTGCCGTTGCAGGTGCCGGCGAACGCCCAGGTGGTGCTGGAGGGCTACCTGGAGCCGGGCGAGCGGCTGCCGGAAGGCCCCTTCGGCGACCACACCGGCTTCTACACCCCGGTCGAGCCGTTCCCGGTGCTGCACGTCGAGGCGATGACCATGCAGCGCGACCCGGTGTACCACACGATCGTCACCTCGAAGCCGCCGCAGGAGGACCACGGCCTGGGCAAGGCCACCGAGCGGATCTTCGCCCCGCTGCTGCGCTTCCTCATCCCGGACATCGTCGACTACGACCTGCCGGCCGCCGGGGTCTTCCACAACTGCGCGATCGTGTCGATCCGCAAGCGCTACCCGAAGCATGCGCAGAAGGTGATGAACGCGATCTGGGGCGCGCACATGATGTCGCTGACCAAGCTGATCGTGATCGTGGACGAGGACTGCGACGTGCACGACTACAACGAGGTCGCGTTCCGCGCCTTCGGCAACGTCGACTACGCCCGCGACCTGCTGCTCACCGAGGGCCCGGTGGACCACCTGGACCACTCCTCGTACCAGCAGTTCTGGGGTGGCAAGGCCGGCATCGACGCCACCCGCAAGCTCCCCAGCGAGGGCTACACCCGAGGTTGGCCCGAGGAAATGACCATGACCCCCGAAGTCATCTCCCTGGTAGACAAGCGCTGGAAGGAATACGGCATCTAATGGCGCCCCCTACCCCTACCCCCGCCCCCGACCCTCGCGATCTTGCACTTTCGGTCGCTGATTCGTCCGCTTCGTCCAGCTCTGCCCCGACGGAAAGTGCAAGATCGCGGGGGCGGGTGAAGGCGTTTTTGCGGCTTGTGGCGATTGAGCACTCGGTGTTTGCGTTGCCGTTTGCTTACCTGTCGGCGTTGACTGCTATGGCGGTCAATGGGGGGCGGGTGGGGTGGGGGGATCTGGCGCTGATCACCGTGGCGATGGTGGGGGCGCGGACGTTTGCGATGGCGGCGAACCGGATCCTGGATCGGCGGATCGATGCGCGGAATCCGCGTACCGTCAATCGGGAACTGGTGACGGGGGCGGTGAGCCTGCGGACGGCCTGGACCGGGGCGGGCGTGGCGCTGGTCGTCTTCCTGGCCGCCGCCGCCCTGCTCAACCCGCTCTGCCTGGTGCTGGCGCCACTGGCGGTGGTGCCGCTGATCGTCTACCCGTACGGCAAGCGGTTCACCAACTGGCCGCACGCGATCCTCGGCATTGCCCAGATGGTCGGCCCGATCGGGGCCTGGCTCGCGGTGACCGGCACGTTCGCCGGCTCCGGCCCGGCCTGGGTGCTCGGTGCCGCCGTCGGCCTGTGGATCGGTGGCTTCGACCTGATCTACGCCTGCCAGGACGCCGAGGTGGATCGGAAGATCGGGGTGCACAGCGTGCCCGCCCGGTACGGGCTGCGGTTCGCGCTGCACGCCTCCACCGTCGCGCACGTGGTGACGTTCGCGCTGCTCCTCTGGTTCGGTGCGCTTGTCGGCCTCGGCTGGCTCTGGTGGATAGGGCTGGCGCTGACCGCGATCGCCTTCGGCTACCAGCACCTGGTGGTCAAGCCGGACGACCTGAGCAAGGTCAACCGGGCGTTCTTCACCGCCAACGGCTTCGTCAGCATCGCCCTGTTCGTCTTCGCCCTGCTCGACCTGGTGACCCGCCTGGACCTGCGCCCCTGACCCGTCGGCGGCGGGGGACGTTAAGAAGGGGCCCCTTTACTACCGGAGGCGTTAATAAGGTGCCCTTCCTTACCCGCGTAGCGGGTGCTTTCGAGGGTCCAGTCGATGGTGCCGCGGACGGCGCGGGCCACCCCGTCGAGATGGGCGGTGACTGCCGCGTCCAGCGCCGGTCCGAACGACGGCACCGCCGCGCGTCGGTCGACGAACTGTCGCATCGACTCGTGCCAGCGTCGCGTCACCAGCTCGACCGCGTCATCCACCGGCACCTGACGCTCGGTGGCGATCGCCAGGACGAGGTTGTGCCCGCCCGAGGTGGCCGCGTCGGAGGCCAGCGAGGCGAGGTCGTTGTACCAGGAGAGCAGGTCGTTGCCGAGGTCGCGCAACTCGCGTAGCAACGGATGGTGGTAGACGGCGTCGGGCAGCGGTCGGCCGGTGACGAATTCGGTGAGCGGATAGGAGACGTCCGCCGCCGAGGTGGCCCGGCGCAGTGCGACGTACTCGGTGACGCCGGGCGCGTGACCGCGAGACTTGTTCGTCGCCTCCTGCCAGGTGCCGTCGAGGTGCCGGGCCACCGCGTCGGCGAAGCGCAACCGCCAGCGGGTCGGCATCCGGCGGTGCGGTTCCCGCCAGGCATTGACAAGCAACCGGCGCAGAGGGCCGCGCAGACCGGGATGTCGCGGCCGGGAACGACCTTGCAGCAGCAGTACCGCGCCGTCCCGTAGCCCGCGGATCTCGGCCAGTTCGAGCCGGCCCGGCCCGTCGCAGGCGTCGTCGACCAGGAAGAACCAGGTGAACAGCGCGGACAGTACGCGCAGGTCGGCCTCGGTGGCGTCCGGATAGAGCCGCCCGGCGTAGTGGGCGAAGCGGGCACCGGCCAGCCGTTGCCGCGCCGGCTCGTCGAGCGGCAGCCCGGTCTGCGGCAGCCAGCCCATCAACCAGCGCTGCGTCTCCTCGGCGTACGGGGACTGTCGGGACGCAACCGGACAGGCATCGCGTAACGCCGGCAGGATCTCGGTGGCGAGCCGCACGGGCCGGTTCTCGTCAGCGGGTCGCGTCGGCAGGGTGTGATCAGCCATCCCGGATCCTCTCCCACGTGCCACGCCTGCGCACGCCCACGCGTTCGGCCTCGGGCAGCATGCCAGGTGGTGGCCGGTCGCCGAGGTCCGGTCGGACATCAGGGCCGTTACCGGCAGATCGGGTGGCCGTCCTCGGGGTGGCTGCCCGGCGGCCGGCAGCGACCAGGCAGGCTGGAGGCATGCGTGAACCATGGGTGGTCGGGGTGTCCGGGGCGTCGGGTACGCCGTACGCGGCTGCGGTGGTACGTGGGCTGATCGACGCCGGGCAGCCGGTGGACCTGATCGTCTCCCGAGCCGCCCGGTTGACCATCCTCGACGAGACCGGACGTTCGTTCCGCGACGCACACTGGGCCGAGGATCTGTCCGCCTGGCTCGGCCGTGATCTGGACGGCGCGGATGTGCGGCACTGGCCCGCCGGCGACCTGGCGGCCGGACCCAGCAGCGGCTCGTACCCGGTGCGTGGCATGGCCGTGGTGCCCGCGAGCACGGCGGCCTGCGCCGGCATCGCGATCGGGCTGTCGAAAGACCTGTTGCAGCGGGCCGCCGAGGTCAACCTCAAGGAACGCCGGCAGGTGGTCGTCGTACCGCGCGAGACGCCGGTGACCCGCAGCCACCTGGAGCACCTGATCGCGTTGCACGATGCCGGCGCGGTGGTGCTGCCGGCCAGCCCCGGCTTCTACGGTGCGGGCGCCGCCGCTTCCGCGGCGCAACTTGTGGATTTCGTGGCGGGCAAGGTGCTCGACGCTCTAGGCGTGCCACACACCCTGTTCCACCGCTGGACCGGAACGTTGAACGCGGACCGGACCTGACGAACCGGTCCGCGTTCGATCCGCACCACTTCAGTACATGCCGGCGTTGGCCGGGCCTGGCCCGGTCGTGGCGGTCGGGCTCGCATTGCGCGCTCTGCCCATCTCGTCCGCCTCTTCCAGCATGCCCTCCCCTTCAAGCAGGGCCCGCACCTCGGATTCCCGAAACCGGCGGTGCCCTCCTGGAGTCCGGATGCTGCCGATCCGGCCCGCTGCCGCCCAGCGCGTCACGGTCTTCGGGTCAACCCGAAACAGCGCGGCGACCTCACCCGGTGTCAGCAGGCGATCTCCAGTGTCCACAGCCCCCTCCTCGCGTCGACGAAGCCCCCGGCTGAACACACTGCCCCCGGCCGGTGCGAGCCCAGAGCCGTCATGAGGGACGTATGGCAATTACAGCACCAGCGACCAGGCGTGTCCGCCAAACGCGAAAAATGCACTGAGTGGGAAGTTAGTAATGGTACCGGCGTCCCGCCCTTCGGACCCTCGGTATGGGAACTGTCGCTCTCGGTAATGTGCAACGGGTGCCGGCGTCCCGGTGTCACGCGGTGCCGACTAGGGTCTACAGTCCGTGGACGCCATCGACCTCGCCCTCGTGGACCTGCTCCGCGGCAACGCCCGCCTCTCGTACGCCGAACTCGCCCGCCAGGTCGGCCTCTCCGCTCCCGCAGTGCACGAACGCGTCGGCAAGCTGGAAGCCGGCGGGGTGATCCGGGCCTACCGGGCCGAAGTCGAGCCGGAGACCATCGGCCTGGCCGTGACCGCCCTGATCAGCGTGGTCGAGGATTCCGGCGCGGACACCGACGACGTGCTGGAGGCGGTCCGCGCCATGCCGGAGATCGAGTCCTGCTACTTCATGGCCGGCGTCGAGTCGTTCCTGCTCAAAGCCCGGGTGAGCACCATCGCCGAACTGGAGCAGTTGATCGTACGGCTGAACCGTACGCCCGGCGTGGCCTCGACGCGTACCAGCATCGCCCTGTCGACCAAGTGGGAGAACCGTCCGCAGCCGGTCGGCCCGTCCTCTTCGTAGATTCCCAGCTCCCAGCCTCGCTTGCTAGTTTGCGAGAGTGACTCATCTTGACCGGTGTGACGAGGCGAGCCGGCGGTGGGTGACCGAGGCGATCGCCGCAGTCGAGGCCGACGCGAACCGGTCCGCCGACACCCACCTGCTGCCTTTCCCCCTGCCCCGGCGCTGGGGCATCGACCTCTACCTCAAGGACGAGTCGGTCCACCCGACCGGATCGCTGAAGCATCGGCTGGCTCGCTCGCTGTTCCTCTACGGGCTCTGCAACGGCTGGATCGGGCCGGACACCACAATCGTGGAGGCATCGTCCGGCTCCACGGCCGTCTCCGAGGCGTACTTCGCCCGGATGCTGGACCTGCCCTTCATCGCGGTGATGCCCGCCTCCACCTCGCCGGAGAAGATCGCGCAGATCGAGTTCCAGGGCGGCCGGTGTCACCTGGTCGAAGATCCGGCGAAGGTGGTCATCGAGGCGCGCTGGCTCGCCGAGGACACCGGCGGGCACTACATGGACCAGTTCACCTACGCCGAGCGCGCCACCGACTGGCGGGGCAACAACAACATCGCCGAGTCGATCTACGCGCAGCTGTCGCTGGAGCGCCATCCCGTACCGGCCTGGATCGTCGTCGGCGCCGGCACCGGCGGCACCAGCGCGACCATCGGAAGGTACGCCCGCTACCGGCGACTGCCCACCAAGCTCTGCGTGGTCGATCCGGAGAACTCGGCGTTCTATCCCGCCTGGTGGATGGCCGACTGGTCGGTTCGCACCGGCCAGGGCTCCCGGATCGAAGGTATCGGCCGGCCGACCGTGGAGCCGTCGTTCCTGCCCTCGGTGGTGGACCGGATGGTGCAGGTACCCGACGCCGCCTCGCTGGCCGCGATGCGTTCCGGCTCGGCGGTGCTGGGCCGACGGGTGGGTGGCTCGACCGGCACCAACCTGTGGGGCGCCTTCGGGCTGATCGCCGAGCTGCTGGCCGCCGGTCGGACCGGCTCGGTGGTCACCCTGATCTGCGACGCGGGCGACAGGTACGCCGACACGTACTACTCCGACGAGTGGGTGAGCGCGCAGGGCCTCGACCTGGCCCCCCACCTGGCCACGATCGACCGCTTCCTGACCGACGGCAGCTGGCCCGCCTAGCTCGGCCTGGCTTCCGCTCCGGTCGGCCAGCGGTCGAGCTTTCGCTCCGGCTGCTCAACGGTCGAGCGGCCGCGGCTTGTCAGCGGGTCGTGGAGAGCTGCGCCAGGCCCGGGTAGTGCCGGACGAAGCCGTCGGCGTCCATCTCGATGTCGGCGCTGAAACCGCCGCTGGCGTACCGGAACCGGGTCGGGCCCAGCCCGGTGTAGACCTGCTCGGCCGGCAGTACCGTCAGGCTCGGCACCAGCACCCACACCACGGTGAGCGGATAGCTGGTGTCGGCGGCCTGGTCGGCCAGCCGGAGCCGGCGTACCGGCAGCGTGTTGAACAGCGGCGAGCCGCCAAGGTCCACGTCGAGAGCGTCGGCCAGCCGGTCCGGATCCTCGACGCCCGGCAGCCCGGCCGGCGCACGCCCGGCGGCGGCGAGGGCCGCGTCCAGGTCACCCTGCTCGGCGGCGGTCACCCGCCATCGATCAGTGGCCCGTTCCAGGCGTACGCTGCGTCGCCAGCCCGCTCCCTCGACCTCGACCTCGACCCGGACGCTCGCCCACTGAGGGTCGGTCAGCAGCTGGTAGCGGCAGGTGTAGGGAATCGGGTCGGCAGCCACCTGCGTGCCGTGTGCCGCCAGGCCGTGACTGTCATCAGCGAGGGCATGTTCGGCACCGGCGGTGTCGATCCGGGTCCACAGCAACGACTTCGACATGGTCGGCATGAATCGGACGTTACGCCACCCGGCCCAGGCGCGGCAGCGCCTTTGCGCCGAACACCAGCCCCCCGCTCCACCCCTGCGTGACATGTGTCGGGCTCGATCGCGTGTGCCGGTGGCTTGATCGTGCTCGATCCGGGATCGAGTGGCCTCGGGTTGAGCGTGAGACCACTCGATCCCAGTTCGAGTGTGATCTTCGGTGCGTCAGCGCAGCGTCGATCAGTGGGTACGCGCGTGGGAGCGCCCGCTCGGCGCGCGCCAGTCCTCCCGTGGCCGGTCCTGCGGGCCCCGGCCATCCGAGCGCGGCCGGTCGCCGTACCGACGCTCGCCACGGGCCGGCTCGCCGAACCGGCGCTCGCCCCGAGGGTGACCGCCGTAGCTGTGCTCACTGCGGCTCGAATCGCCGTAGCTGCGCTCGCCCCGGCTGTCCGCCCCGTAGCGGCCCGCACCCCGGGAGTCGTCGCCGTAGCGGCGCTCGCCCCGGGAGTCCGTACCGTAGCGGCCCGTGCCGCGGGAGTCGTCGCTGTAGCGACCCGTGCCCCGCGAGTCGTCCCCGTAGCGAGCCGCACCACGGGAGTCGCCGGCGTAGCGGCGTTCACCGCGTCCGGTGTCGCCGTGGCGGCGGTCGTCACGGGGCTGGTCGCCGAAACGGCGGTCGCTGACGGGTCGGTCACGGTAGCGGCGCTCGGTGGTCGGGCCGTCGAAGCGGCGCGGACCGCCGGGCCGGCTGCTTCGGCGGGGAGCCTCCGGCTCATCGCGTACGGGCACCCCGCTCGGCTCCCGTGCCCCGGTCAGCTCGGTCAACGCCGGGTCACCGGCGCGTACCCGCGTCTCCGCGGGCTGCACTCCGGCCTTCTCCAGCATCGCCAGCGTGGTGCGTCGCTGCTTGGGCAGGACCAGCGTGGCCACCGCGCCGGTCTCCCCGGCGCGGGCGGTACGGCCCGCGCGGTGCAGGTAGTCCTTCGAGTCCTTCGGCGGGTCGACGTGCAGCACCAGGGTGACCCCGTCGACGTGGATGCCCCGGGCCGCCACGTCGGTGGCGACCAGGACGTTGGTCCGTCCCTCGCGGAACTCCGCCAGGGTGCGGGTACGCATCCGCTGGGTCTTGCCACCGTGCAGCCCGCCGGCCCGCACACCGACCGCCGCGAGCTGGCTGACCAGGCGGTCCACCCCGAGCTGGGTACGGGCGAACACGATGGTCCGACCGGCGCGCGCCGCGATCGACGCGGTGACCGGGAACTTGTCGCTCGGCGGGATCAGCAGCAGGTGGTGATCCATGGTGGACACGGCTGCGGTCGCCGGGGCGGTGGAGTGGGTGACCGGGTCGGTCATGAAGCGCTTCACCAGCGCGTCCACATCGGCGTCCAGTGTGGCCGAGAAGAGCAGACGCTGCGCGTGCGCCGGAGTCTTCGCCAGCAACTCGGTGACCTCGGGCAGGAAGCCCATGTCGGCCATCTGGTCCGCCTCGTCGAGGACGGTGATCTCCACGTCGTCGAGCTTGCAGATGCCGCGTTCGATCAGGTCGGCGAGCCGGCCTGGCGTGGCCACCATGACCTCCACGCCGCGCCGCAGGGCATCGATCTGGCGGTCGTAGGGCACCCCACCCACGGCGGTCTTGAGGAACACGCCGACCGTGCGACCCAGCGGGGCCAGGGCGTCGTTGACCTGCATGGCCAACTCTCGGGTGGGCACCAGGATGAGGGCTCGCGGGCGGGACGGCCGGGCCCGGTCGCCGTCGGCGATCCGCGCGAGCAGCGGCAGCCCGAAGGCGAGGGTCTTGCCGGAACCGGTCTGCCCCCGGCCGAGCACGTCCCGTCCGGCGAGGGCGTCGGGCACGGTGGCGCTCTGGATCTCGAACGGGGCGGTGATGCCCTGCCGGGCGAGTGCCCGAACGAGCGGCTCGGGCAGGCCCAGCGCCTCGAAGGTGATCGAGTCGTCGGAGCCGGCCGCGCCGGCCGACGGCGAGGCCGGGGCGATGTCGATGTCTTGGGCGGACAGCGGGGTGCTGGAGACAGCGGAGGTGGTCAACAAAAACCTTTCGAGCGGGGCGCACATTTGCGATGTCCCGCCGCGGCACGACGCCGCCGGATCTTCAGCAAGAACGCCCAGAGGCGCGCACGGTAGCGCGCCGGGTCAGTGATCAGCCCCAAGTGTACGGCGAACGGCGAGCCGCCACCCGCGTCGGCGGGGGGTAGTGGGCGGTTTCACCCGTCGATCCACCGATCGTCATTACTCCAGCAGGCCGCTGAGCGCATTGTTCGCGACCAGTACGACCAGCACACTGATCGCCACGAGCAGTACCAGGGCGACCGCCATCACGATCACCACCCGAGTGGTGCTGCTGGAGCGTTCGGTGCCGTTGTCCGCCCAGCCCTGAGCCAGGATGTGCCCGGTCAGCGAGCCTGAATTGTCCGCTTCACCGGCCGGGAAGGCCACCGTTGCGGAGCCCGAGCCACCGGCGTAGTAGGAACTCAGATCCGCGTCGCCGGTCCGCGGCGCAGCCGGCGCGCCGCCTGCAACCGAGGACCCTGCCAGGGGTCCGCTTGTTCTCGGAGACCCTGCGAGGGGTCCGCCTGCTGTCGGGGACCCCCCGACGGATCCGGCCGTAGCCGCAGACCCCGCGACCGAGGGGCCCGATGCCGGCGACCCGGCGACGGAGCCGCCCGCAAACGGGGGCCCCGCGATGGAGCCGCCCGGCTCCACGGCGAGGGCAGCGGCCGGCAGCAGACCCGGGCGGGTCGACTGCCGAGGTGCCGCTCCCGGTGAACTCGGGGCAGGCTCGTCCCGGCGTCCGGTGGGGGTGACCGGTGGTGGCCAGACCGGCAGCGCAGGGGCCGGTACGACAGGCGCCGCACCGGCGGATTCCGGGCCGGTGGTGACGCCGGCCCGGTTCGACGCCCCCGGAGCCGTTCCGGTGACCCGCCCGGCTGGTACCGAAGCCGACCCCGACGACACGCTCGCGCTGGATGCGGGTGGGGGCGGGAACGGTGGCGCGGGCATTGGACCCGGCGGGGGCGGTGGTGCCGGCATCGGCGGAGTCGGCGGTGGCGTCGGCGGTCCCGGCAATGGCGGCGAGGGCCGGGGTGCGGGAGGTGGTGCAGGCACCGGCCCCGGCGGATACGGCACAGGCGGACCCGGAACCGGCGGCGCGGGCGGCCCCGGTATCGGTGGTGCCGGCGGCACGGGTGGACCCGGTACCGGCGGGGTCGGAGATGGCGGCGCGGGTGGCCCCGGCACCGGTGGTGCGGGGGACGGCGGCGCGGGTGGGGTTGGTGTCGGTGGAACCGGTGCTGGCGGACGTGGCGCGGGCTCCGGCTCGGGCGTCGGCGGGGTTGGCGGTTGGGCTGGTTCCGGGGGTTGGGCGGGCTCCGGCGGCTCGGGGCTGACCGGCGTGGACCGGTACACCCCGGAGGCCCTGCCGCCGGCACCGGCGGCCTGCGCCTCGTCGACGCTCACCCGGCTCATTCCCGGCACCCGGACGCTGGCCCGCACCGGTCCACCCACCCTGCCGGCGCCAGCAGGCGACGCGAGCCCGGCTGCGCCAGGCTGCGACGCGAGGCCGGCCGCGCCAGGCTGCGACGGGAGGTCGGCTGCGCTAGGAGGCGATGCGGGGCTGGCTGCGCCGGGAGGTGACGCGAGGCCGGTTGCGGCGGCCGGTAGCGCGGGTCCGGTCGGGCCGGCCGGCGACGTGGGTGCGGTCCCTACTGGTGGGGCGGGTTCCCTGCTGGCCGGCCGGGGGACACCCGCCCGTCCCACCGCAGGCTGGTTGGCCGAGGCCAGCCGTCCGGCTGCGGGGCTGGGCGCGACGCCCGGGGCCGACTCGGTGACGGGGGCGGCGGGGGCCGATGCGGCATCGGAGGCCGGTGTGGTGGGGGCGGGGGGAGTCGATCCAGAGCTGGCTGTCGCCGGAACCTCGTGCTCGCTCATCCGTGCCTCCGCGCCACGCTCGCACCCGGATCCGCAACGCGACCGGGAGTGCCTGAGTGACACCGTGCCACATTCCGGCGGGATGGCACAGCCGGAGTGCCCACAGTGTTCCGAGTGAGGCCGTACGGTGCCGGCCGGGTGTCGATCGGTGGGTCGGGACTCAGCCGCCTCAGCGCCCGCCCACCGCCGACGGGGTGGCCGAAACGCTCTCCTCCGGAGCGAGGCTGCTCGCCGCCGTGGTCGGGCTGGTGTCGTCGCCGCCGTCGCTGTCGCCGGGCGTACCCGACGACGTCTGCGTGGGCGTCGGTGTGGTGGTGCCCGGTGGCGTGGCGGAGGGCGACGGAGTGTCCGACGGGGTGGGCGTGGGGTTCGGCGTCGGCGAAGGCGTCGTCGGGGTGGGCCGTGGCGTGGTCGGCGTCGGCTTCGGCGTGGTGGGCGTCGGCTTCGGCGTCGTCGGGGTGGGCTTCGGTGTGGGCGTCGGCGTCGGTGTGGGGGTGACCGACGGAGCCGGCACCGCACCGACGACCCGCGTCGCGGCGTAGAGCCGGGACCAGCGCACCGTCGAGATCTTCACCACGTCACCGCTGGTCGGCGCATGGATCATCTTGCCGTTGCCGACGTACATCCCCATGTGGTGGATCGTCCGCCAGCTGCTGCCGCTGGCGAAGAAGAGCAGGTCGCCGGGGAGCAGCGCGGACCGCGACACGGTGCGGGACCTGGTCGCGTAGTACTGGTCGCGGGCGACCCGGGGCAGCTTGTAGTAACCCGCCGACCGGTACGCCGACCAGACCAGACCCGAGCAGTCGAACGAGTTGGGCCCGGTGGCCCCCCAGACGTACGGGTCGCCCAGTTGCCGACGCGCGTACGCGAGGGCGGCAAGCGCGGTGGGATGCGCGACCAGCCCGTCCGCCGACTGGGTCGGGTAGTCGCCACCCAGTTGCTGCTCGGCGCGTTCCTGCTGGCGGGCCAGCTCGACCAGCTGGGTGGCGTTCTGCTCGCGCAGCTTGACCAGCTTGGCTTCTTCGTCGCGCAGCGCCTTCTCAGTCGCGGTGTGCTGCTCCTGGACGCCGCGCAGCCGGGACTCGGCCGCTGTGTGCGCCTGCGTGGCGACCTGTGCGTCGGTTTGCGCGCGGGCCAGCTCACCGGCGGCCGGCGCGGTGTCGTGCTCAGCCCGTTCGCCGCGGTTGACCCGCCGGAGCAGGTCCAGTTCGAGCAGGTCGGCAGCGAACCCGGCGGTGGGCAGGGCCGCGTCGACCTTGATCGCCTGGGCGGCGGCCTGGTCGGCCCGCTGCTGTGCCTGTAGCAGCGCGGCCTCGGCGAACTCCAGGTCGCGTGCCGCGGTCGCCAGTTGAGTGTCGGCCTCGGTGAGCTGCTGCTTGAGGTCGAGTAGCTGGGTGCCCAGCTCACCGATCCGGGCCTCGGCGGCGTTGATCTGCTGCTCGAGGGCGCTGGCGCCGGGCGAGGAGGTCGTGGGAATCACACCGGGCGGGACGCTCGCCGGAGCGCCGCCGGGCAGTTGCAGCGGGCCGGTGACCACCGGGCGGGAACCGGTGTCGGGCACCGTGACGGGCACGCCCGGCTCGGCGTACGCCGGTGCGGCGAGGACTGTGGTGGCGACGGCGCTGAGCAGCGCAGACCAGAGCATCGGCCGGAGCACCGGTGAGATCACCGGAGGTCGTCGCCGCTGCCGTCGCCCGTGCCCGCTGTCGACCATTGCGCTCCTCGTCCGGTGGTGCTGCAACCGCGTCGTGGTGAGGACGCGGTGGATCGGGGACGGTACCAGGGTGTGTCGTCCCCCACCCTGTCTTACCTCACCGGTACGACGGTGTCGATGTCTGAGCGGGTCACAGAAGCCTGAGAGTCCGATTAGCGGTGTGGTGTCCGGCAGAGGGCGCTGTGAGCTGCCCGGGTGCCCGACGTAGGCTCTGGATTGCGACCGGGGTCCGGTCGTGACCGCACTGGGAGGGGACGGGGCTTTCGATGGACGCCGGACTCAAGCGTGAGCTCGAAGCGAAGGTGTACGCGGGAGAGCGACTGACCCGGGAGGACGGCATCGCCCTCTACGCCAGTGACGATCTGACCTGGCTGGGGCGGCTGGCCCACCACAAGCGCACCGAGCTCAACGGTGACCGGGTCATGTTCAACGTCAACCGGCACCTCAACCTGACAAACGTGTGCAGCGCGAGCTGCGCGTACTGCTCGTTCCAGCGCAAGCCGGGCGAGAAGGACGCGTACACGATGCGCATCGACGAGGCGGTCCGCAAGGCCAAGGAGATGGAGGACGAGCAGCTCACCGAGTTGCACATCGTCAACGGCCTGCACCCGACCCTGCCCTGGCGTTACTACCCCAAGGTGCTGCGTGAGCTGAAGGCCGCGCTGCCGAAGGTCAACCTCAAGGCGTTCACCGCCACCGAGGTGCAGTGGTTCGAGAAGATCAGCGGGCTGAGCGCCGACGAAATCCTGGACGAGTTGATGGACGCCGGCCTGGAGTCGCTGACCGGCGGCGGCGCGGAGATCTTCGACTGGGAGATCCGGCAGCACATCGTCGACCACGCCTGCCACTGGGAGGACTGGTCGCGGATCCACCGGCTGGCCCACAGCAAGGGCATGAAGACGCCGTCGACGATGCTCTACGGCCACATCGAGGAGCCCCGGCACCGGGTCGACCACGTGCTGCGGCTGCGCGAGTTGCAGGACGAGACCGGCGGCTTCCAGGTCTTCATCCCGCTGCGCTACCAGCACGACTTCGTGGACTCGGCGGACGGCAAGATCCGTAACCGGATCCAGGCCCGCACCACGATGGCCTCGCCGGCCGAGTCGCTGAAGACCTTCGCGGTCTCCCGGCTGCTGTTCGACAACGTCCCGCACGTCAAGTGCTTCTGGGTGATGCACGGGCTCTCGGTGGCCCAGATGTCGCTCAACTTCGGCGTGGACGACCTGGACGGCTCCGTCGTGGAATACAAGATCACCCACGACGCCGACTCGTACGGCACGCCGAACACCATGCACCGCGACGACCTGCTGCACCTGATCTGGGACGCCGGCTTCCGCCCGATGGAGCGCAACACCCGCTACGAGGTGGTCCGCGAGTACGATGCCGCGCCGACCCTGGCGCAGCGTCGGGCCGAGCCGCAGCAGGTCTGGGCCTGACCTCTCGACGCGTCGGCAGACGCCCTCGCGCTGGCCAGCGCGAGGGCGTCGACCCGGCTCGCGTACCCTTCTCGGGGAGATGAGCGAGCAGCAGAGCACCTTTCCCCGGCGGGACGCCGAGGGGCGCATCCAGTACATGGGTGACCTGATCGGCGTGGCGCTGGCCGGTGCGGTCATCGGGATGCTGGTGCTGGTGCTCTTCGACGGGGCCTTCGCCTGGTTCGGGGCCGGTGATTTCGGCCAGGCCAACGGCTGGCTCGCGGTGATCCTGCCCGCCTGGCTCTTCTGGGAGGAATTCCGGTCCTGGGACTTCGGTGCCCCCCGGGTGGTGGCCGCGTTGGTGGCCGTCGCGGTGGCGGTGGTGTCCGGGCTGCTGGTGGCCGGGCTCGCGACCGGGCTGCCGCCGCTGGCGTCCGGCGGGTTGGCCGCGGTGACCTTCACCGTGGTCTACGCGCTGGTCTGGTTCCCCGGCGTGCGCTGGTTGGTCAACCGGACGAGCTGATCCGGGTCGGACGGACCGCCCGGAGTGGGCTGGTCGGAACGCACATGGCGACGTGAACGAGCGGAGTGGATGAACGTGAGTGCGGCGGTCAAGTACACACTCGGCCGGGTCGGGTTGTTCGCGGTCGTGGTGGCGGCCCTCTGGCCTGTCGACATCGACATCTTCCTGAAGCTGATCGTGGCGCTGCTGTTCTCCGCCGCTCTGTCGTTCTTCCTGCTCAAGGGCTGGCGTGACGAGATGGCCGAGGAGATGGCCGCCGCCGCCGAACGACGTCGTACCGAGAAGGAGCAACTGCGCTCCGCGCTGGCCGGCGACGACCAGGCCACCGGTGGCGCCGGCACCTCGACCGGCGAGTCCGGTTCGTCGACGGAGCAGCCGGGCGGCTCCGATTCCGGGCGCGGTCCGTCAGCCTGAGCAGGCGCTCGGCTCCGCCGAGCATCCGTCGGCGGAACCATGTTGCCGACGTGAGGATCAGGTTGGGATGGGCGAAACAGCGACCGATGTTGATATGACCATGTGACCGGTGGTGGGCTGGCCGCTACCGAGCGGGAAAACCCCGCGCCTCCAGGAGGTTGTCCATGGCCTTCCGATCCATCCCTGTCCGCCGGACGCTGGCGATGATCGTCGCCGCCGGTCTCGGCCTGCTCGCACTCTCCGCACCACCGGTCTCCGCTCGACCCGCACCGGACCGGGATGAACAGCCGGCTGCCGCGCCCTACCGGGTGCTCGGCCCGCGTACGCTGGCCGACCGCACCGCGGTCGCCCGCACCGGTGCCGCGATCGACTACTCGGAGCACGGGGTGCTGCACATCTCGGCCACCCGCGCCGAGGCTGCCGCGATCACCCGGCTCGGCTTCACGTTGGAGCCGATCGCCGCGCCGCCGACGGACCGTGGGCATGACCACGGGGACGTCGGTGCCCTGGCCTTCCCGCCGGCCGACGCCAACTACCACGACTACGCCGAGATGGTCGCCGTGGTCAACAAGGTCGTCGCGGACCATCCGGCGATCGCCCGCAAGATCAGCATCGGCACCTCGTACGAGGGCCGGGACCTGGTCGCGATCAAGATCTCCGACAACGTCGCCACTGACGAGAACGAGCCGGAGATCCTCTTCAACTCACAGCAGCACGCCCGTGAGCACCTGACCGTCGAGATGGCCATCTACCTGATGAACCTCTTCACGGACAGCTACGGCTCCGACTCCCGGATCACCAACCTGGTCAACAACCGGGAGATCTGGATCGTGCCGTCGGTCAACCCGGACGGCAGCGAGTACGACATCGCCACCGGCTCCTACCGGTCCTGGCGCAAGAACCGCCAACCCAACAGCGGATCGTCGTACGTCGGCACGGACCTCAACCGCAACTGGAGCTACAACTGGGGCTGCTGCGGCGGTTCGTCCAGCTCGACCTCCTCGGACACCTACCGGGGTCCGTCGGCCTTCTCCGCCCCGGAGACGCAGGCGCTGCGCAACTTCGTCAACAGCCGGGTCGTCGGTGGCGTCCAGCAGATCAAGGCCAACATCGACTTCCACACCTACTCCGAGCTGGTGCTCTGGCCGTACGGGTACACGTACAACGACACCGCCACGGGGATGAACGCCGACCAGTACAACACCTTCGCCACCATCGGTCGGCAGATGGCCGCGACAAACAACTTCACCCCCCAGCAGTCAAGTGACCTGTACATCACCGACGGCAGCAGCATCGACTGGATGTGGGCGGTGCACGGCATCTGGGCGTACACCTTCGAGCTGTACCCGCGCTCGGCCTCCGGCGGCGGCTTCTACCCGCCCGACGAGGTGATCCCGCAGCAGACCACGCGCAACCGTGAGGCGGTGCTCATCCTCGCCGAGTACGCCGACTGCCCGTACCGGGCGATCAACAAGCAGGCCCAGTACTGCGGTGGTGGCAGCGGCGGTACGACGGTCTGGTCGGACACCTTCGAGACCAACACCGGCTGGACGATCAACCCCAACGGCACCGACACCGCGACCTCGGGCCAGTGGGAGCGGGGTGCCGCCCAGGCCACCAACTCCAGCGGGGCCAAGCAGCTCACCCCGTACGCCGGCAGCAACGACCTGGTGACCGGTCGGTTGGCCGGTTCCGCAGCCGGTGACTACGACGTCGACGGCGGCGTGACGAGCGCCCGCTCCCCGGCGATCACCCTGCCGTCGAGCGGCACGTTGACGCTGTCGCTGGCGTGGTACCTGGCCCACGGCTCGAACTCGTCCTCGGCCGACTACCTCCGGGTCAGCGTGGTGCACAACGGCGGCACCACCACCCTGCTCAGCCAGGCCGGGGCGGCCAGCAACCGCAACGGCGCCTGGACCACCTCGAACCTCAACCTCACCCCGTACGCCGGGCAGTCGATCCGGATCCTGGTGGAGGCGGCGGACGCCTCCACGGCGAGCCTGGTCGAAGCGGCTGTGGACAACGTCACCATCACCGCCTCCTGAGCCGACGGGGCCCCGTCACACCCCCCTCGCGCGGGGCCCCGTCTTCAGGAAATGACTCGGGTACCAGATGCGTGGGTCGGCTCGGCGTCGAGTCGACCCACGTGGCCGTCCCCCGGCTCGGCGGGGCGGCCACCGGGCGTGCGCTACGGTTCTACCGACCCGCCACAGCGAAGTCGGTGTGAAACCGGCGCTGTCCCGCAACTGTGATGCCCCCGAGCGGGGGACGAGCCAGGTCGCCTGTGGCGCGGTCGCGACACGCGCTCTCGAGGAAGGGCGCCTCGCCCACGGGTGCCTGTGGCTCCCTGTCGGCGAAGCACCACACTCCTCGACCGACAGGAGGACCGATGTTCAGACGTACCCCCCGGATTCTCGCCGCCACCCTCGCGGTGGCCGCGCTGGCGCTCGGTGCCTGCGCCGAGAAGACCACCGAGACTCCCGCGGCCAGCGGCAGCCCGACCGGCGGCGCCTTTCCCGTCACCGTCGGGTCGCTGACGCTGGACCAGCGCCCCGAGAAGATCATCTCGCTGGCGCCGACGGCCACCGAGATGCTCTTCGCGGTCGGTGCCGGCCCGCAGGTCGTCGCGGTCGACGACCAGTCCAACCACCCGGCCGACGCACCGAAGACGGAGCTGTCCGGCTACCAGCCCAACGCCGAGGCGATCGCCGCGAAGAACCCTGACCTGGTGGTGCTCAGCGACGACCGGAACAAGATCGTCGACCAGTTGGCGGCGTTGAAGATCCCGGTCTACCTGACCCCCGCGGCGCAGACGCTCGACGACACCTACCAGCAGATCACCGACCTGGGTGTGCTCACCGGCAACGCCACCGCCGGCGCCGACGTGGTGCAGCGGATGAAGGACGACATCGCGAAGATCGTGGCCGAGGTGCCGCAGCGGGTTCAGGCACCCACCTACTTCCACGAGCTGGGCCCGGAGCTGTACACCGTCACCAGCAACACCTTCATCGGCTCGATCTACTCCCTCGCCGGCCTGGAGAACATCGCCGACGCGGCCGACGCGGACGGCAGGAGCGGCGGCTACCCGCAGCTCTCCCAGGAGATGATCGTCGCGGCCAACCCGGACTTCGTCTTCCTCTCCGACGTCAAGTGCTGCCAGCAGAGCCTCGCCACGGTCTCGGCGCGCAGCGGCTGGGCGGACATCAACGCCGTACGCGACGGCCAGATCGTGGAGCTCGACGACGACATCGCCTCCCGCTGGGGCCCGCGCGTGGTGGACCTGCTGCGCACCATCGTGGACGCCACCACCAAGGCCGAGAAGTGACGAACGGCAGGCGTTGACAGGGGACCCTTCCCATGCGTCAAGCCTTGAAAAGGGACCCCTCCCTGTCGCCGGCGGCCCGGCCGGCGGGCCTGCGGAAACGTTGGCTCGCCGCCGGTGTCGTCGCCGTACTCGTCGCGGTCGTCGCCGGTGTCTCGCTCGGCCCGGTCAGCCTGCCCCCCGGCAGTGTCGCGCTCGAACTGCTCAACCTGCTGCCCGGCGTGCACGTCGACAGTGGACTGACTGAGCGGGAAGTCGCCATCGTCACCGAGCTGCGGTTGCCCCGGGTGGTGCTCGGACTGCTGGTCGGCGGGCTGCTGGCCCTGGCCGGCGGTGCCTACCAGGGGGTGTTCCGCAACCCGCTGGCCGACCCGTACCTGCTCGGGGTGGCCGCGGGGGCGGGGCTGGCGGTCACCGTCGTACTGACCATCGGTGGCGTCGGTGCGAGCGGTGCGCTGACCGGCCTGCCGCCCACCATTCCGCTTGCCGCTTTCGTCGGCTCGCTCGGTGCGGTGATCATGACGTACCTGCTCGGTGCGGCCGGTGGGCGCAGTCGTTCGCCGGCCGCGCTGATCCTGGCCGGGGTGGCCGTCTCCGCGTTCCTCTCCGCCGGGCAGACGTACCTGCTGCAACGCAACGCGGACAGCATCCAGGCCGTCTACTCCTGGCTGCTCGGGCGGCTGGCCACCGCCGGCTGGCAGGACGTCCGGCTGGTCCTGCCGTACTTCCTGATCACCACTGTGATCGTGCTGCTGCACCGGCGGGAGTTGGACGTGCTCTCGGTCGGTGACGACGAGGCGGCCAGCCTCGGCCTGCACCCGCAGCGGTCGCGGTACCTGCTGATCGCCGCCGCCTCGCTGGGCACCGCCGCCGCGGTCTCCGCCTCCGGCCTGATCGGCTTCGTCGGCATCATCGTGCCGCACACCGTACGGATGCTGGCCGGGTCGAGCTACCGGGTGATCCTTCCGCTGTCGCTGCTGTTCGGCGGGGCCTTCCTGGCCCTGACCGACGTGGTGGCCCGGACCGCCGCCGCGCCGCAGGAGATCCCGATCGGGGTGGTCACCGCGCTGCTCGGCGGGCCGTTCTTCGTCCTCGTGCTGCGTACCGCCCGAAGGGTGCTGACATGACGCCGCCCGAGGTGCCCGCCGTCGGGCCCCCCGCCGAGGTGCCTGCCGTCGAGGTGCCTGCCGTCGAGGTGCCTGCCGTCGAGGTGCGTGATCTTCAGGTCAAACTCGACGGAGTGCCCATCCTCGCCGGCATCGACCTGACCGTGCGCTCCGGCGAGTGGGTCACCGTGATCGGTCCGAACGGCGCCGGCAAGTCGACCCTGCTGCGCGCCGTCGGCGGCCTGCTGTCCGCACCGGACGCGGTCCGCCTCTTCGGTACGCCGCTGCGCGACCTGCGCCGCCGGGAACGGGCCCGGGTGGTGGCCACGGTGGCCCAGTCCCCGGTCGTACCGCCCGGGATGGCGGTGCTCGACTACGTACTGCTCGGCCGTAACCCGTACATCCCGCCGCTGGGGCGGGAGTCCGCCACCGACCTGGCCGTCGTGCACGAACTGCTGGACCGGCTGGACCTCGACGGGTTCCACGGCCGCGAACTGGCCACCCTCTCCGGCGGGGAACGCCAGCGGGTCTTCCTCGCTCGGGCGTTGGCCCAGGGTGCCACCCTGCTGCTGCTCGACGAGCCGACCAGCGCGCTGGACATCGGCCACCAGCAGGAGGTGCTGGAACTGGTCGACCAGTTGCGCCGTACCGAGGGCCTGACCGTGCTGGCCACCATGCACGACCTCTCCATCGCCGGCGAGTACGCCGACCGCATGGTGCTGCTCGCGAACGGCCGCGTCGCCGCCACCGGCACCCCCGACCAGGTCCTGACCGAAGACCTCCTCTCCCACCACTACCGCGCCCACGTCACCGTCATCCCCGGCCCCCACGGCCCCCTGGTCCTCCCCACCCGCCCCACCCACCCCTAACCACCCCACCCCCCGCACCCCCGCACCCCCGCACCCCCACGCGCCCCGCCCCGCCCCGCGCGCCCGCCCCGCCCAGGACCCGCGATCTTGCACTATTGGTCGCGGCATAAGGGGAGAAAATGCGCATACCGGCGACCGGAAGTGCAAGATCAACGGGGCGGCGACGGGCGTGGGGTGGGTCAGGGGTTAGGGGGTGAGGGCGATCAGGGAGAAGAGGGCGCCGTCGGGGTCGCGGAGGGCGGTGACGCGGCCGGCGGGGATGTCGCGGGGTGGGACGAGGATGGTGCCACCGAGTTCGGCGGCGCGGGCGGCCGTGGCGTCGGCGTCGGTGACCGAGAAGTAGAGCGTCCAGTAGGCGGGGGAGTCGGCGGCGAAGGCCTCTTCGCGCGGGGGCATCATGCCGGCCACCATCCGGTCGCCGAGCCGCCAACCGGTGTACGAAGTCTGTCCCATCGGCTCCTCCTCGGGCTGCCACCCGAAGACCAGCTCGTAGAAGATCCGCGCGCCGTCCGGATCGGGGGTGACCAGCTCGGTCCAGCACATCGCGCCGGGTACGTCGAAGACCTCGGCGCCCGGGAACGACATCGGCTGCCAGACGCTGAACGCGGCACCGGCCGGGTCACTGAAGACCGCCATCCGCCCTCGGTCGAAGACCTCGAACGGCGGTACGACCACCTGCCCGCCGGCTCGCTCCACCCGCCCGGTGACCAGGTCGGCGTCGTCGGTGGCGACGTACGTCGACCAGATCGGCACCTGGTCCGGTACGGCCGGCGGCCCCACCCCGGCGACGGCCCGGCCGTCGAGCTGGAAGGTCGTGTAGCCGCCCGCCTCGGGTTCGGGGTCCACCCGTCCGGTCCAGCCGAACAGCTCCGGGTAGAACCGCCGGGCCCGGTCGAGCCCTGGCGTGGCCAGGTCGGCCCAGCACGGCGTGCCCGACGGGACGCTGGCCACTGCTACCCCTCTCGACCCCGGCGGTGGCCGTCGCCCGACCACCCCTCACCGGCATCGTGGCACCGCCGGAGCATGATCCGGGTCGGAAACCGGGGGAACGTCAGCTGAACCGGCGACCCTCGTCCCGGCGGTACGCCCAGCCGGCCAGGGCGGCCAGCACCACCACCCAGACACCGAGCATGACCAGGGAGAGCAGGTTGACCGAGTAGTCGCCGACCGCCGCCCACATCAGCTCCACCGCACCCCGGGTGGGCAGGTACGGCGCGATCGCCTCGATGAAACCGGGTGCCTGATCCGGGGCGGAGAGCAGGCCACCACCGAAGGCGAGCGGGAAGAAGACGAGCTGCGCCACCACGATCGCCGCCTTGCTGGGCAGCGAGTACCCGATGGTCAACCCCATCAGGGTGAACGGTACGGAGATGACGGCGACGGTGACCAGGGCCAGCAGGAACGACGCCGGGTCGATCCGGGCCTCGGTCAGGGTCGCGGCGATCACCACCACGGGGACCAGCGAGAGGTAGGTGAGGACCAGCCCGGCCATGACCCGGCCGGCGAAACGCGGTGCCGACCCGGCCGGCAACGTCCGGGTGTACGGGTTCCAGGGCTGGTCACGGTCCTCGGCGACACCCACGCCGTACTGGAAGATGTTGGCGCTCATCACCGAGAAGGTGACCATCGCGGCGGTGGCGTAGGTGGCGCCCACCGGGTCCTTGCCGGCGAAGGGCACCACGAAGAAGAGCATCGCGGCGGCGGGGAAGAACGCGCTACCGAAGATCGCGACCGGGATGCGGACGGTCTCCAGCAGTTGGTAACGCGCGTGTACCAGGGCAAGTTGCACGTCGAGATCCCCTCAGGCGGCGGCTGGCGCGGCGTCGGTGGCGGTGATGGCCAGGAACGCCTCTTCCAGCGAGGTCGGGCGCACCTCCAGGTCACGGAAGTCGACTCCGCTGGCGACCAGGTCCCGCACCAGTTGGTCGGCGTCGGCGGTGAGCAGGTGGGTGCGGCCGTCGACGTGCTCGGTGCGTACCACCCCCGGCAGCGGGGGCAGCGTCTCGGCGGTCAGGCTCACCCGGCGTACGCCGACCACGGCCCGGACCGCGTCGACGGTGTCGTCGGCGAGCACCCGTCCCTGGCCGATCACCACCACCCGCCGGGCCAGCGCCTCCACCTCTTCCAGGTAGTGGCTGCTCAGCAGCACCGTGCCGCCGTCGGCGTGGAACGCCCGGATGGCTTCCCACAGGGTGTGGCGGGCCTCCACGTCCAGTCCGGTCGTGGGCTCGTCGAGCACCACCAACCGGGGGCGACCGACGAAGGCCAGCGCCACCGCGAGCCGGCGCTTCTGTCCACCGGACAGCCCGCCGCACTGCCGCCGGACCAGGTCTGCCAGGCCGAACCGGTCGAGCAGGTCGCCCCGGGGCACCGGGTCCGGGTAGTGGGCCGAGACGAAGTCGACCACCTCGCCGACCCGCAGCGTGCCGGGCAGCCCGGTCTCCTGCGGGGTGACGCCGATCTGCCGCCGACTCGCCGGGTCACGCGGGTCACCGCCGTTGAGTTCCACCCGCCCCGAGCTGGGCTTACGCAGCCCGACCAGCAGACTGATCAGGGTGCTCTTGCCGGCACCGTTGGGCCCCAGCAGGCCGACCAGCTCACCGGCCCGTACCTCAAGGTCGACCTGGTCCAGGGCGAGGACGTCGCCGTACCGGCGGCTGACCCGCTCGGCACGGGCGAGGATGTCTCTTTCCACGATATTGATCATTCTCGGTTCACCGGGTGGTGGCAATACGCCGGTCAGCCCAACGGTGCGGGCAGTGGCGCGCTGTGCAGCACCGACATCCGGGAGACCGCCCGGGTGAGCACCACGTAGAGCCGGTGCAGCCCGCGCGGCTCGGCCGCCACGATGTCGGCCGGTTCGACGACGACGACGTGGTCGTACTCCAGGCCCTTGACCACGGTGGCGGGGACGACAGTGACGCGCGGACCGCCGCCCGCATCGGCGGCGGTCGCGGTCTCGATGCCGGCCGCCGCCAGCGCCGCGACCAGCCGGTCCACCGCGTCGTCGGCGGCGATCACCGCGACCGACCCCTCGTGGGCGAGCGCCGCGCCCACCTCGGCCACCGTCGCCCCGACAAGATCCGTCACGGTACGCACCGTGAGCACCCCGTCGCGGCGCAACGACTCGGCCGGCGGTACGTCCACGGCGAGCGACGGCAGCAACCGGTTGGCGAAGGCGAGCACGTCCGCCGGTACCCGGAAACCGACTGTCAACGGCACCACCGTCGCGTCCGGCTTACCGAGGTGACGAAGGGTGACCCGCCAGTCGGTGGCCGCCCACGGCGCGGTCGCCTGGGCCAGGTCCCCGAGCAGGGTCAGCGAACCGTGCTCGCTGCGCCGAGCGATCACCCGGCACTGCATGGCCGAAAGGTCCTGCGCCTCGTCGACCACCACATGCCCGTAGCTGCCCGGCCGCTCGATCAGCCCGGCCGCCTCGTCGATCAACACCGCGTCGGCGGCGCTCCACCGGGTGGCCTTAGGCGTACGCCCCAGCTTCGTACCGGACCGGGGCCTGCTGCTCCCTGGTGCGCCGCCGCCGGTGGGCGTCGGAGTGCTGTCCTGGCCGGTCAGCAGGGTCTGCTCGGCGGGGGTGAGCAGGCCGTCGGCCGCTGCGGCGAGCCGGGCGGGGTCGGCCAGCAGCGCGTGCACCAGCCCGTCCGGGGTCAACGCCGGCCAGACTGCGTCCAGGAAGGTCGTCACCGGCTTCGACCGGCCCATCCGGCGCAGCCACGCCTCGCTCGGCGATTCCGCCCGCCGGGCCTCCGCCTGCCGTTGCAGCAGCCCGACCACCCGGGCGCGCACCCGCTCCCGACCGAGGGCGTACGGCAACTGCTCGGCCCGGGTCTCCTGGACCAGCCGGTGCAGCGGCTCCAGCCCGATCCGCCAACGGAACGAGCCGTCGGAGACGACGATCGGCTCGGTCGACTCACCGACGTACGCGTCGACCGCCCGGCGCAGCACCTCCGCCATCCGGGCGTCGTGCTTGATCACCGCCACGGCCGGCGGGTCCACCGCCCGCACCACCACCCGGTCGACCAGGTCCTCGACGGTCGCCTGCTCGACCTCCACTTCACCGAGGGCGGGCAGCACCGCCGCGATGTACGCCAGGAAGGCCCGGTTCGGCCCCACGACCAGCACCTTCGACCGGCGCAACCGCTCCCGGTGCAGATAGAGCAGGTACGCGGCCCGGTGCAACCCGACAGCGGTCTTCCCGGTCCCCGGAGCACCCTGTACGCAGATCGACTCGGACAGGTCGGCGCGGACCAACTCGTCCTGCTCGGGCTGGATGGTGGCGACGATGTCCCGCATCGGCCCCACCCGGGGCCGCTCGATCTCGGCGGTGAGGATCCGGCTGGCGGTGCCGAGTTCCTCGCCCCGGTCCAGGTGCTCGTCCTCGAAGCTGGTCAGCCTCCCGTTGTCGAACCCGAACCGACGCCGTACCGCCAACCCTTGCGGGTCGCGGGCGCTGGCCTGGTAGAACGCCCGGGATACCGGTGCCCGCCAGTCCAGCACCAGCGGTTCGCCCTGCTCGTCGGTCACGTGCCGGCGCCCGACGTGATAACGCCGTCCGGCGTGCTCGCCGTACCCGGCGCTGGCGGCCTGCTCCGTGTAGTCGCCGTCCTCGATGCCGGTGGTGGCCGCGGTGCCGGCGGTGTTCGTGGGCGTGGTGTCGGCGGTGGCTCCGGTGTCGGCGGTGGCTGTGAGGTCGAGGTCGGTGGTGGCTGCGGTATCGGTGGCGGTCGCGAGGTCGCTGGTGGCGGTGTTGCTGGTGTCGGTGGTGGCTGGGGTGGTGCTGCCGAAGTCGAGACGACCGAAGAAGAGTGGGGTGCGGGGGTCGTCGGCCAGTTCCGCGACCCGCCGGGCAAGGTGACGGCCGAGCTGCTCGGCGGTGTACCTGTCCCCAGCGACCTTGTCGCCTGTGGCGAAGAGCGCCTCGGCGCGTTCCCGCATCCGGGCCAACGCGGCTCGGGAGTCGGACAGGTGTGCCTGCTCGGCGGCCAGTTCGTCGTCGAGCGTCGGCGGGCGGTGCGGTGTGGGTTGCGTGGGTTGCGGGAGCTGTTGGGCGTGCAGGCTCATCCACGTACTCCTTGACACGGGAAGAAGGCTGCCGCTCGCGTTTCCGACTGTCGGCCGGCGCGGGGGACGTCCGCTCCGGTGCTACTCACCGCGGCCGTCGGGCGGGACAGGAAGCCTACTCTTCCCCGGGTCAGCAGCAACCGGATTTCGTACCGGCGTCGGGTGGTGCTGGGTCACCTGGTGCGGGGTTGGCCACTTCGGTGCCGGTCCGCTGAGCCGGTCAGCGGCGACGGGGATACGGTCGGGGCATGGTCGAGCGCGTCGCCCGCCCCCGGGTCGGGCACATCCAGTTCCTCAACTGCCTACCGATCTACTGGGGCCTGATGCGCTCCGGTGCCCTGCTCGACGTCGACCTGTACAAGGACACGCCGGACCGGCTCAACGCCGCACTCGTCGGCGGTGACCTGGACATCGGGCCGATCTCGCTGGTCGAGTACCTGCGTCACGCGGACGAACTGCTGCTCCTGCCCGACCTGGCGGTCGGCAGCGACGGCCCCGTGCTGTCGGTCAACCTGGTCAGCACGCGCCCGCTGGCCGAGCTGGACGGGGCCCGGGTGGCCCTCGGCTCCACCTCGCGGACCGGAGTCCTGCTCGCGCAACTCCTGCTGCGCGAGCGGTACGGCGTGCAGCCCGAGTACTTCCGATGCCCGCCCGATCTGACCCAGATGCTGCTGGAGGCGGACGCGGCGGTGCTGATCGGTGACGTGGCCCTGCGCGCCCTCTACGAGGCACCCAGCCGTGGCCTGACGGTCACCGACCTGGGTCAGGCCTGGCGGGAGTGGACCGGACTGCCGATGGTCTTCGCCGTCTGGGCCGCCCGTCGCGACTTCGCCGCCGCCCACCCCGGCCTGGTCAAGGGGGTGCACGACGCGTTCCTGCGCTCGCGTGACCTCTGCCTGGCCGAACTCGACCAGGTCGTCGAGTCGGCGGCCCGTTGGGAGCCCTTCGACGCCGCCACCCTGGCCTCCTACTACGAGGCCCTGGACTTCTCCCTGGGCGACCGCCAGGTAGCGGGCCTCCGCGAGTTCGCCCGCCACGCCACCGCCCTGGGCCAGACCCCCGCCCTCCCACCCCACGGCCCCACCTTCTTCACCCCCTAACCCCAACCCCCCCACCCCCGCGCCCTCACACCCTCACACCCCAAGACCTCCGCGATCTTGCACTTTCGGTCGCCGCTTTTCGGGCATAAGCCGCGTGTCGGCGACCAGAAGTGCAAGATCGACGGCGAAGGGGCGACCGCGCGACCGCGAAGGCGCGACCGCGAAGGCGTGACCGCGAAGGGGTGACCGCGCGACGGGGTGACCGCGCGGAGGGCGACGGTGGGGGTGGGTGGGTTAGGGGGTGGGGGTTTGGAGGGCTCTGGTGATTTTTTGGCAGGTGGTCATGCCGTAGTCGTAGCCCTTGTCGATGGGGTAGCGGAGCATGACGCCCATCGTCCAGGTGTCGCCGATGGCCAGGCAGTTGACGTGGATCTCCTGCTCCTGCACCCGGTCGACCCAGCCGTTCTTGATGGCGATCTTCTTGGCCTCGGCGGCCGGGAACGCCTTGCGGATGCCGAAGTCACCGGCACCGCGTACCAGTCGCATCTCGTTGAGCAGCCACTTCGTCCAGGTGGGGCCGGCGGCCCGGCCGTCGGCGATGCAGTTGCCGAGTCGGGCCACGTCCCGGGGTGACAGTTCGGTGCGGCTCCACCCGAGGTCGCTGGAGACCTTGCTGTCGGTCAGGTCGCAGGTGGACAGCAGGCGCTTGATCGAGGCGGATTCGCCGATCTGCGTGTACAGCGCCTGGGTGCGTTCGTTGTCGCTGTCCCTGATGATTTTCGTCAGGTCGGCCAGCTTCGCGTCGCTCGGGGTCTGCCCGGCGTCGTCACTGCGTCGCAGGAAGTCGGCGACGATCCAGGACTTGATCAGGGAAGCCGTGGTGCTGGTCTCGTCCATGTTGTCCGAGCCGATGATCTCGCCCGACCGGCGGTCCAGCACACTCCAGGCGTACCAGCCGTCGATGTCGAGGTCGAGCTCTTTCGCCTCGAACGGCAGCGGCTCGCGCGGCGGTGTGGGGCTGGCGGAGGGCGGCGGGGGTCGGGTGCTGCGATCGGTCAGGTCGCTGCCGCGGCTGTCCGATGATCCTGCCTGTCCCCATTGCGCGGCGGCGGTGGATTCGAACGGCGAGCCGGGCAGCAGTCGTAAGGAGATCAGGACCAAACCGACCAGGACGGAGGTGATGGCGACGAGACGTAATCGCGACGTCGTACGTGCGCGGCGGCGGCTGTGGCCGGCCATCAGAGCTTGCCGATCGGCTGCTGGGGCACCTTGATGGCGCCGCCGGGCTGCGGGGTGACCAGCTGCGTCGTCACGCTCGCGCAGACGTCCGAGCCGTAGTCGAGCCCTTGCCTGTACGGATAGCGAAGCATCACCGCAAGACTCCACTTCTCGGTCACCGCAAGGCAGTTGACGTGCCAGTTGCCGTCATAGCTGAGCGGTGTCCAGCCGTTCTTGATGCTTACCGGACCCTGGCTGAGGATCGACTCGGGCAGGCCGTCGACGATGCCCCACCGGCCGCCGCCGGAGCGCTCCTGTTGATCCTTGGCGGCGGTGCTGCCGCGTACCTTGCTCATCTCGGCGAGCAACCACTTGGTCCACTTGGGACCGGCGGCCTTGCCGTCGGCGATGCAGTCACCGAGGCGGACGGCGTCGCGGGGCGACATCCGGGTGAAGCTCCACCAGCCCTCGTAGCCGGGAACGTTTCCCCGCTTGGTGTCGGTGAGGCCGCAGATCTTGATTGCCCGCTTGACCACCGGTCCGGGCTGCCCGCCGGCCGGCACCGCGTAGGAGCCCCCGGCGGCACGGTAGACGGCGTTCGTCGCATCGTCGTCGCTGTCCCGGATGGCCAGGCTGGAGGCCTTCTTCAGGGCTGCCGACGGCTCCTTGTCGCCCAACTGGCGTAGGTAGTCGGCGACGATCCAGGCCTTGAGCATGGACTCGGTGGAACTGGTCGCGGCCATGTTCTTCGAGCCGGAGATCTTGCCCGTCTCACGATCCATGAGTGCCCAGGAGAAGAACTCCCCCTTGAAGTTCACCGATACCTTGGCCGGCGCCAGGGTCGGTGGTGGCGGGGGTTCCGGGGTGGGTGCAGCGACGCTGGCGACCGCGCCGTCGCCCGTCCCGGCAGAGAGCCGGGCGTACGCGGCGGGCACCAGCATGACGCCGCCGAGCACCAGTGCTGTGACGGCGAACACCATGGCCACGCGGGGTCGCATGAGCGGGTGAGCTCCAGATGTCAGGCCGGGGGGCCGGCTTGTTGCCAGGACTGACCGGCCTGGGTCGCCTGCGGGCCGGGGGACTCTGGCCCTCTTCTGGTCGGCGATTTGCCACCAGCCGATCGGTGTGACGTGCGAAGTCTACGTGCGGATCGACGGGTTGCCAGGTTTCGACACCGGCCAACCGGCGACGAAGGCGGGTTAACGAACGGTTGTGAGCCTCTTGCGCTCATTTATTGGGAAATTTGTGAGGCAAGTCATAGTTGCTGACCGTCACCTTTCGTGGTCGCTGCGTAGCTCGATGTCGCTTCGCATTTCTGTGACACCCTCTGGTTTCTTGAGCGGCCAGCTGTAACACTTAGGGCATGTATGGCAATGACTTCCCGGGCGAGGACGCGCCCGGCGGCCTGCTCGGCGAGGTCGAAGCGGCAGAGGCGGCGCTGCGTGCTGCCGCGGAACGAGACCGGGGCACCCCGGGTCAGGACGTCGACCTGGCCGCCTACTTCGCGGAGGTCGTCGACGCCGACCAGAAGATCGAACCGCGTGACTGGATGCCCGAGGCGTACCGGCGGACGTTGATCCGCCAGATCGCCCAGCACGCGCATTCCGAGATCATCGGGATGCAGCCGGAAGGCAACTGGATCAGCCGCGCCCCGTCGCTCAAGCGCAAGGCGATCCTGCTGGCCAAGGTCCAGGACGAGGCCGGCCACGGTCTGTACCTCTACGCCGCGGCGGAAACCCTCGGCATCAGCCGGGACGAGTTGGTCGACCTGCTGCTCGAAGGCCGGCAGAAGTACAGCTCGATCTTCAACTACCCCACCCTCACCTGGGCCGACGTCGGCGCCATCGGATGGCTGGTGGACGGCGCGGCGATCGTCAACCAGGTCCCGCTCTGCCGCTGCTCCTACGGCCCGTACGCGCGAGCGATGATCCGGGTCTGCAAGGAGGAGTCGTTCCACCAGCGGCAGGGCTACGAGATCCTGCACACCCTGGCGCACGGCACCCCGGCCCAGAAGACGATGGCCCAGGACGCGCTGGACCGCTGGTGGTACCCGTCGCTGGCGATGTTCGGCCCGCCGGACAGCGACTCCACCCACTCCGCCCAGTCGATGGCCTGGAAGATCAAACGCTTCTCCAACGACGAGCTGCGGCAGCGCTTCGTGGACATGTGCGTCGGCCAGGCCGAGGTGCTCGGGCTGACCATCCCCGACCCCGACCTGCGCTGGAACGACGAACGTCAGGCGTACGACTTCACCCAGCCCGACTACGACGAGCTGATGCGGGTCATCACCGGCGACGGGCCGTGCAACCGGCAGCGGATGGAGCACCGTCGTCGCGCCCACGCCGAGGGCGCCTGGGTACGCGAGGCTGCCGCGGCGTACGCGGCCAAGCAGGTAAGCAAGGAGAAGGTCGCGGCATGAGCCAGCACACCACCCCCCTCTGGGAGGTCTTCGTCCGGGCCCGGCGCGGGCTGGCGCACACGCACGTGGGCAGCCTGCACGCGCCCGACGCCGAGATGGCCCTGCGCAACGCCCGTGATCTCTACACCCGTCGCCAGGAGGGCGTGTCGATCTGGGTGGTGCCGGCGAGCGCGATCACCGCGTCCAGCCCGGACGAGAAGGACGCCTTCTTCGACCCGGCCGCCGACAAGATCTACCGCCACCCGACCTTCTACGAGGTACCGGACGGAGTGGCCCACCTGTGAGCGCGAGGAGTGAGCCGGGTTTGCGAGCCCCGCAGTCGCGAACGGAG
>NZ_BOPA01000048.1 GCF_016863515.1 Micromonospora gifhornensis | reverse complement strand
CGGTCCGTTTGACTTCACCCTCGCCCTCGGCGACGATGCGCTGATCGCGGCGCAGCGGCTGGCCGAGTGGACCACCCGGGCGCCGGAGATGGAAGAGGACATCGCGCTTGCCAACATCGCTCTGGACCAGCTCGGCGCGGCGCGGCTGCTGCTGTCGTACGCGGGTGAGTTGGAGGGCGCGGGCCGGGACGAGGACGCGCTGGCCTACCTGCGCGACGACCGGGAGTTCCGCAACTGCCTGCTGGTCGAGCTGCCCAACGGCGACTTCGCGGTGACCATGGCGAAGCTGCTCGTGCTGTCGGCCTACCAGCTGCCGCTCTACACCGCGCTGGCCGGCTGCGCCGACGAGCGGCTGGCCGCGATCGGCGGCAAGGCGCGCAAGGAGTCCGCGTACCACCTGGACCACGCCTCGCTCTGGGTGCGCCGGCTGGGCGACGGCACCGAGGAGTCGCACCGGCGGATGCAGGCCGGCCTCGACCAGGTCTGGCCGTACGTCGCGGAGCTGTTCGCCGCGCAGCCGCAGGCCCCGGTCGACCCGGCCACCCTGCGGGCCGACTTCGACGCGACGGTCTCGGCGGTGCTCGCCGAGGCGACGCTCACCGTGCCCGCGCCCAGCTGGGCTCCGGCCGGTGGGCGGGACGGTCTGCACACCGAGCACCTGTCGTTCCTGCTCGCCGAGATGCAGGTGCTGCATCGTGCCCACCCCGGTGCCCGCTGGTGAGTAGCGGCCAGGCGACGGTGAACGCGGCGCGCGAGGCCGTGGCGGCGGTGGTGGACCCGGAGATCCGGGTGATCACCATCGCCGATCTCGGCATCCTGCGCTCGGTCGAGGTGGAACCGGACACCGGTCGGGTGGTGGTGACGATCACTCCCACGTACACCGGCTGTCCGGCGATGGACGTCATCCGCGCCGACATCCGCCGGGCCCTGGCCGTGGCCGGTCACCCCGACGCCGAGGTACGCACGGTGCACAGCCCCGCCTGGAGCACCGACTGGATCACCGACGCCGGGCGGGCCAAGCTGGCCGCCGCCGGCATCGCCCCACCGGCCCCGGTCCGCCGCGACGGGGTCGTCCCGTTGACCCTGGCCGTACGCTGCCCGCGTTGCGGGTCGCCGGAGACCGAGCAGCTCAGCCGCTTCGGCTCCACCGCCTGCAAGGCACTCTGGCGCTGCCGCGCCTGCTCCGAACCGTTCGACCATGTGAAGGCGCTGTGACTGTCACCATCACCCGCCCGGTCCGTCGCCGGCCGGTGTTCCATCCGCTGCCCGTCGTCGCCGTGGACCGGCTCACCGCCGACGCCGTCGCGGTCACCTTCGCGGTGCCCGAGGAGCTGCGCGCGGCCTTCGCGTTCCGCGCCGGCCAGCACCTGACGGTACGCCGGCCGCCGGCCGATGCCGCGGCGCTGCCCGACGGCGAGGACGTGCGCCGCTCGTACTCGATCTGCTCCACGCCCGAGGAGCTGGCCCGGCACGGGCGGCTGCGCATCGGTGTGCGGGAGATCCCCGGCGGGGCCTTCTCGTCGTACGCCTGCGGGGCCCTGCGCAGCGGCGACACCGTCGAGGTGCTGCCACCGCTCGGTCACTTCACCACGGCGTTCGCGCCGGAGCGGGTGCGTCGCTACGGCGCGGTGGTCGCCGGTTCCGGCATCACCCCGGTGCTGTCGCTTGTCGCCACGGCCCTGGCCGTCGAGCCGGCCAGCACCTTCACCCTGGTGTACGGCAACCGCACGGCCAACAGCGTGATGTTCGCCGAGGAGTTGGCGGACCTGAAGGACCGCTATCCGACCCGGCTGCACCTGGTGCACGTGCTCTCCCGCGAGCAGGGCGAGTCGCCGCTGCTGTCCGGGCGCATCGACGCCGAGCGGTTGGGCCGCCTGCTGGACACCATCGTCCCCGGCGACGTGATCGAGGAGTGGTTCCTCTGCGGCCCGTACGGCCTGGTGGTGGACGCTCGTGAGGTGCTGGCCGGGCGGGGCGTGCCGGAGTCGGCGGTGCACACCGAGTTGTTCCACGTCGACGCCGCACCCGAGCCGGTCCGGCGGCCGGACGAGTCGGCCGGCGGCACGGAGGTGACGATCGTGCTCGACGGCCGCTCGTCGAGCTTCTCCATGCGCCGCGACGAGCGGGTGCTGGACGCCGCGCTGAAGGTCCGCGGTGAGCTGCCGTACGCCTGCAAGGGCGGGGTCTGCTCGACCTGCCGGGCGAAGGTGGTCTCCGGCGAGGTCGAGATGGCCCGCAACTACGCCCTGGAGCCCGACGAGGTGGCCGCCGGTTACGTGCTGACCTGCCAGTCCAGCCCACGCACCGACACTCTCACCGTCGACTACGACGCCTGATCACCCATCGCCTTCGAAACGTGCCGTCGCTGGGGTCGTTTCGAGTATGGCGGCCGGATCCTCATACACGACGGGTCGTTGCGTAACGGGCGTTGCGAGAGCGTTCCTGGCCGCTCATCTCAACGAGACTTCTTTCTCGTAGGGAACGTAGCGCGCGTAGCACCTGGTGGGATCTCAAGCCGGTGGCCTGCTCAAGTTCTCCCCGCGACCGGCTGCCGCTCGCTAGTGCTGCCATGACCTTGCTCTCGTTCGCGCTCAGCATGAGATCTGCCGCTCGGGAACTGGGTGCCTGCCCTGCCAGGGGTGTGAAGAGATCCGGTGACTCGCCAGTGGCGGTGGTGACCAGACGATAGGTCGTGCTGCCCCGGGAACCGTGCTGGGTGACGAGGCCACGTTCGACCAGTTCGCGAAGTTCCCGGCTGGCGATTCGGCTGTCGGCCACGCCGGTCACTGTGCGGAATGAGCTGTTGGACAGCTCCCGCCCGCCCCGCATCACCACGAGTGCGGCCATCTGGGAACGACTCAACGGCCCCCGACCGAGCGACCCCAACCACTTGATCGCCTCCTCGTCCAGCAAGGTGCGGTTGGGGAACTCCACCGTGAACGTGGAGATGTCATCGGCGAAGCGCGGCTGCTCCATGCCGGCCTCGGCGAGGGCGATCCTGATCCGGGTGATGCCGCTGCCGCGGTTCTCGCACACCATGTGCCCGTCGCCGAACGGGGTGTCTTCGAGAATCTTGAGCAGGGATCGGTTGCGGGATGAAGTGACGGGGGTCGTTCCGAGGGAAGTCACCTCAACCGGCCCGTAGAGCCCGCCGGGGTTCCTGATCACGAGGCGGTCGGGGTACATCTCGACCTGAACCTGCATTCCTCGGGCGAACTCGGCGTAGTCCCGGTGAACGAGCGCGTTTACCAGTGCCTCGCGTAGCACCTCCTCCGGATATTCCCATTCCTCGGTGCGGTAGAGGCCGGAGACCACGTTGCGCCGCCTCATGTTGCGTTTGAGGATCCGGATGCACTCCGCGACCATCGTGGGGATCGAGCCGTCCACCGATCTGTTCTCGGTGAAGCGTTCACCGCGTGGGCCAAGGGCTCCCGGTTGGGTCGTGGGATACGCCACGAAGGTCAGACCCAGCTGAGGTTCGAAAGTCTGCGGATATGTGCCGAATACGAGTAGGCCGGCGAGAGTAGGCACCACGATGTCCTGGTGGCGGGTCAGGACGTTCAGCATGATGAGCGCCTGTTCGTCGCTGACCCGCCGGAAGATCTCTCCTCGGGTCTGGCGGATCCGGTTGAGGAACGCGGCGAGTAGGTCCGAGTCAAGGTCGTTGGGCGTGGCGTGGGGGACGGGAGCCGCGTCGTACCGCTGCTCAGTGCGGTTTGCCAGGAGCACCGCCACCTCGTAGTCGGTGAGACGCCGGTCACCGTCGCTGACGCGGATTCGGGAGCCTGCCCATGGACCCAGAGTTCTCTTGTGGCAGGGGCGCTGATCGCGGGCCAGGGGTGGGATCTCACAGACCACCACCTGGTGGCCGGCTAGTTCGACGGTCCTGATGTCCGCACGGACTGCCGGCTCCAACTCGGCGCAGACCGCCCCCAAGTTGGCCTCCATCACGCCCGGCTCGGCGACCCCGGTCACCTCGAAGTTGTTGCGCTCATCGACTCCGAGAACCACATGCCCACCTCCGGCGTTCGCGAAGGCGCTGATGGTCTCCCAGATGCTGGACGGGAGACCGCCGCGGGCCTTCTTGACCTCGCAGGTTGAGTTGTCGTTCCCGAGTTGCCGGAGCCGGTCGAGTAGCTCTTGGAGTTCTGTCGGGGTCACTGGTGCACCCTCCTCACCAAGGGTGGTGGTCGGCGAGACGAGTGTTACAGCGGAGCTGGCTTGTGCTGCGGTGCCGCGCCGTTGTGTTGCACTTGTGCGACACGGACTGTCGCACAATCTCGTTCTGTGTGGCAGGTGCGTCTGATGGTAGGTGGCCTTTTCTGGCCTTCAGGCTGCCGACGTACGCTCGTAGGCGTGATGGAGAGCCGGGAGATCGACGACATCCTGCAGCGTGGCGCGGACGGCGGGCGGATCACGCCCGAGGAGGCCTTGCTGCTCTACACCGATGCGCCCTTCCACGCCCTCGGTGAGGCGGCGGACGCGGTGCGCCGGCGGCGCTACCCGGACAACATCGTCACGTACCTGATCGACCGCAACATCAACTACACGAACGTCTGCGTGACGGCGTGCAAGTTCTGTGCCTTCTACCGGGCGCCGAAGCACAAGGAAGGGTGGACCCACCCGACCGAGGAGATCCTGCGGCGCTGCGGCGAGGCCGTCGAGTTGGGCGCCACCCAGGTCATGCTCCAGGGCGGCCACCACCCGGACTACGGCGTGGAGTACTACGAGGAGCTGTTCTCCTCGGTCAAGAAGGCGTACCCGCAGCTCGCCATCCACTCGATCGGGCCGAGCGAGATCCTGCACATGGCCAAGGTGTCCGGGGTGAGCCTGGACGAGGCCATCGCCCGGATCAAGGCCGCCGGGCTGGACTCGATCGCCGGTGCCGGTGCCGAGATGCTGCCCGCGCGACCCCGCAAGGCGATCGCTCCGCTGAAGGAGTCGGGCGAGCGCTGGCTGGAGGTCATGGAGCTGGCCCACCGGCAGGGCGTCGAATCGACCGCGACGATGATGATGGGCACCGGCGAGACGGCCGCCGAGCGGATCGAGCACCTGCGGATGATCCGCGACGTGCAGGACCGCACCCAGGGTTTCCGGGCCTTCATCCCGTGGACGTACCAGCCGGAGAACAACCACCTCAAGGGGCGTACCCAGGCCACCACCCTGGAGTACCTGCGCCTGGTGGCGGTGGCCCGGCTCTTCTTCGAGACCGTGCCGCACCTGCAGGCGTCCTGGCTGACCACCGGCAAGGACGTCGGCCAGCTCTCCCTGCACATGGGGGTCGACGACCTCGGCTCGATCATGCTGGAGGAGAACGTCATCTCCTCGGCCGGCGCGCGGCACCGGTCGAACCTGCACGAGCTGATCGGGATGATCCGCTCCGCCGACCGGATTCCGGCCCAGCGGGACACCCTCTACAACCGGCTGGCCGTGCACCGTACGCCCGCCGACGATCCGACCGACGAGCGCGTGGTGTCCCACTTCTCCTCGATCGCGCTGCCGGGCGGCGGTGCCGGTCGTTCGCTGCCGTTGGTCGAGGCGAACTGACCCTCCGCGTTGCCGGTCGGCGCTGGCGTCGTGACCGTGGGTCGAGTGGTGCGCGGCCCGGTTCATCGGCCGATCGGGCCACCGTGCCCATCTGTCCGGCCACGTCTGCGAGGCCGTTACGGATCGGCTGCTGATACGGCCGGGCGGCCACGGTCATCGATTCGGCCGATCCTTAAATAAAGATTAGCTGACCAGTTCCTCCGTGGTGGTGTTGCGGGGTGGCGCGGTTGATCGATGACCGATAACGTCCCCGCCCGTACATTTCTCACACCCCACGGGGGAGACCATTTCATGATCTTCCGTACCCGCCGCGCTGCGAGCATTGCCGCAGCTGCGTTGCTCGCCTCGGGCGCTGTCACCGCCCTGGGCGCGCCGGCCCACGCCGCCGGCACCGAGACTGATCTGGCGATCACCGCCGCCGGCACCCGGATGACCGACGGCGTCGAAGTAAAGACCGCCTGGATCAAGATTGCGAACCAGGGCGAGGGCACCCCGCGCAAGGTGCTCGTCAAGGTCGACGTCTCCAAGATGGACGACGAGAAGATGCTGTTGGTGCCGATCACCTCGGGTGAGTGCGAAGCCAGCGGCGAGTTGAAGCTCGAAGTGTTCACCTGCGAGCTGAACAAGGACGAGATTCCCGCACCGGGTGCAACCACCGAGGTGCCGATCGTCCTGTTCAAGATGGACGAGAAGGTCACCGGGCCGCTGACCGCGCCGGTGACGATCAGCATCGAGTCCGACGACGACACCGACGACAGCAACAACAGCATCGAGGTCGATGTCGAGCTGACCCCGGAGAGCGGCGTCGACCTCGGTGTGATCGTGCCGGACGTGAAGACCCGCTTCGACTTCGACACCCTCGAGGAGATCGGTCCACTACGCCCCGGCGACAGCACGGGGGTCTACAGCGAGGTCATCAACCAGGGCGACCAGGTCGCCAAGGGCCTCAAGCTGACCTACCAGTTGCCGAAGGGTGTGAAGTTCGAGGAGATCGACGGCTGCGAGGTCGACTCCGACGGACGCACCGCGACCTGCGAGGACGAGAACTTCCTGCTCGAGCCCAACACGATCCTGTGGCTCACGCTGCCGATCACTGTGAACGAGGACCTTGAGGCACCGATCACCCTGAAGGGCGGCTCGCTGGAGGCCACCGCGTTCGGTGCCCTGCCGGTCGACGCGCCGGCCATCCACAAGGGTGCCAGCAAGCCGGCCTTCAAGGCCCAGGTGCGTAAGGTCGAGGAGTCGGACTTCGCCGACCTCGACCCGTCGGACAACACCGACGATTTCGCGGTGATTCTTCCCGCCCCGGCCGGTGGC
>NZ_BOPA01000047.1 GCF_016863515.1 Micromonospora gifhornensis | reverse complement strand
CGTGCCGAGTTGACGGCGTCCCGTGCCACAGTAAGAACCCCCTGTTCTGCCACCTGATCGGAGTCGACGTTGAGAGAAGAGCCCGAGCCGGCACGACATCGGCACTCAGCAGGCACGTCAATTCAACAGTCAACACAACTGCAGGTCGCGGCCATTCTGATCATGTAGTTGGGGTTCAACTCGGGCCTCCGACATGAACTCCCATGCTCGATCGCCAGTGTGGGTGTGTCGGTCCGTCTTCGGTGTCGCCGGCGGCTCCCCGCAGGAAGGTCGCCGTCGCTGGACCCGCGGCGGTGGCTGGTGGATCTCGGTCCAGAAGGCAAGCCGAGATTCCTGCTCTGTCGGGCTCGAGTCGACCTGCGCGATGTATCAACCGGTCGGTTCTCCCATGGGATGGGTTGGCGCGGGTTGCCATGGTGTGGATGTCCGTGCTGCGTCGCGACCGCGCCCCCCATTTACCCCCCGAAAACTCCAGCTGGTGATTGACAATCAGTGACAAGGCGAGACCAGTGATCTGCGCTTTCTTTGCAGGTCAATGCCCATTTGTGGCAAGCGGTGACAAGCTTGTGATGGCTACGTTCCGTAACAAGGGGGGTCGTCGGTTCGAATCCGGCCATCCCGGAAAGGGGAAGCCCTGACAAGCGGAAACGCGGTCAGGGTTGTGGTTTCTTCGATGGCGCTTTGAACCGTCCCCCGAAACCCCCGTTTACCGGGTGTGGCATTCAAGTAATCCGGTGTCCACGTCCCGGAGGAACCTCAGCCCGGGATGTCCGGGCGATGCGATCACATGCTGGCTGGTTCTACCGTGTCTGACACCCGCCTACGGGGAACCGAGATCGTGGTGCTGGCTTCGCATGGCGACGAGCGTAGATGCAGGCCCGATCGCCATCAGTCGGCCAAGGCCTCAGCCGCCTGCTGCAGGTGGCGGGCAGCCGCAGTCAGCGCGAGGACGGCCCGCGTCGGCAGCAGGCCCGGACGTGATCCCTGGCGAAGGAATTCGCGGGCTAGGGCGACGTGCCATTGCCAGTGCCAGTCCACCCGACGCGGTGCCAGGTCGTCGAGGCAGAGGTACGTGACGCGTTCGGTGACCAGCTCGACGATATAGGCGTCGGTGGGACTGCCGGGGTCGGGTTTGAGGCTTCCGGTGCAGTCGCACAGGCCGATCGCGAAACCAGCCTCGGCCGCAACGCCTGTCCACAGCATCGACTCGATGCCCGGGCGACGGACCTGCAGGACCAGGTCGACCAGCAGACGGGTCGTGTCGGTTGCCCAGTGGTGGACGCCGTACTGGGAGGCGTCGATCAGCAGGGGATGGGGCTCGCCGACGGACTGCACCAGGATGTTGCCCGAGTGCAGGTCGCCGAAACCGCCGGCGTGCAGCACCTCCTTGCCGAGGCGTTTCGGTGCGACGCCGGGCAGTGCTCCCGTCCCCACGAAGTCGCGCAGCACGGCGGCCATCGGCTCCGCGTCGGCCTGACCGGCGCCGCGATCGTCGTGCCACACCTGCGCGTAGGTGTCGAGGGCGTCGAGGACGCGGCCGCGCAGCACCGGTGACATGGTGAGCCACTGGCTGACCGGCCGGGACTCGTGTAGGGCCGGCTGCAGCAGTTCTCTGAGGTGGCCGCGGTGTAGTTCGCGGGCCAGCTTTGTCGCCTGCTCGGTGGTGGTGTCCCGGTGGTGTAGCCAGTCCTTGAGAGTGACCGCGTCTCTTGCCAGTTCGGCGGCGATCGCGCTGTAGCCCGACTGCTCGTGGGACCGCAGCTCGCGGTCGAGCCGGACAAGTACCTGCGAGCGCAGCGCTCGCCCCGCTCGGCGGTTAGCCTCCTTCTCTGCTAGGAGGGACGCGCGATCGAGGCCGATCTTGAGGACGAACGACTCTTTGGGTTGGCCCTGCTGTACGCGAACGACCTTGCAGACGTGAGCGCCGGAGCGGCCGGGAGCGAGGTGCCGGACGGTCAGCGAGGTGCCGGCGTCGTCGTCGGTCCCGAGGCACTTGACGATCAGGGTGCGTGCGATCAGATCGCCGCGCTTCATGGCATCGCGATACTCCCCGGGTGGGTCGCCGAGGCTGTGGAGCATGGATTGCACTCCCGCCTCCGGTGCGAAGACGATCCGGAACCCGTCCTCTCGATCCTGCACGCGCATCCGCTCACGGATTCTGCGGGCCAGATTCTCGCCATCCCAGCCGTTCCGGTCGCCCTCGAACGCTGGATACATGGTCAGCTGGTTGTCACGGATGATGGCGTCATCCGCGCCGGCCTCCACAGACCGTTTCAGGAAATTCGGGTTCTTCTTCGATTCCCCGGTCACGACGAGGATGTAGCAGTTGTCCTTGCGGTGCTTACGTAACTCTCGCACGACCGGGAGGCAGGTCTCGTCGTTGAGGTCGTAGTCGAGGACTGCGAAGTCGAAGTCCACCTCGCGCGCCAACCTGACCGCGTCGGTAGGGGTACTCGCCTCCTTGTACTCCACCTCCCATTCGCCCAACTGGGAGAAGCCGTAGTCGAGGATGTCTTGAACCTGCAGGATCACCGCGGCCTCGTTGTCGACGACAAGCCCGCGTGCACGGGTTCTCATGTAGGCATCCTCCAGCGATCCAGCTCGACGGTCACCGCATAGGTCCACGGCGGCTCGAACTTGGCTTCGTGCAGCGTTCCGCCGAAGCGCTCGAGCCGGTGCCGCAAGGTCTCCAGGCCTTTTCCACTGCCGCCGGAATGCGGCGCACTGCCGGTATTCCGAACCGTGATCAACAGGCGTTCCTGTCGGTATTCGAGTTCTACCTGGAATGTCTGCGGCACGCCGGCCACGCGGTGGGTCGTGTCGGCGTTGTGCCGGATGTCCAGCAGCACCTGCTCTAGCAGCCGATCGGTACAGAAGACACGGTAGGCTCCCCGCTGTTCGGCGGGCACCAGCCGGTCCACGAGTACGTCGCCCCGATCCCCGAAGAACTCCCGTGCCGCCGGCAGCGCGTCCACTGGACCGCGCGCGACGAATCTGCGCAGTACGGACTTGTCACCGTCGAGCGCGAACCGTAGCCACCACAGCAGGTCGGGGAGCAGATTCGCGGCCTCTTCCTTGCTGGGGACCAGACCGGACTTGATTTTCCCGACAAAGTTGTCGACGCGCACCGTCGTTTCGTCGACGAACTTCGGCCCGTCGTCGGAGAGGGTCCGCTCCCACAGCGGAATCTCCTCCTGAGACAGGTCGCGCTCCGCGCTGCGACTGACCAGGATGTCCCGCAGCATCGCCGCGTTCGGCAGGATTACCTCGAGCAGGAAGTTCTGGCAGTGGTTCCAGGCCTCTGCGATCGCCTCGTGGTTGCGCGGCAGCCGACCGGTGGCGATGACAAATTCGACGGTTGACTTCGCCAGCCACATCGGGGTGGAGAAGTCGTGCGCCACGTAGGCGATCTCGTGCCTGATCTGCGACCAGGCCTCCTGCTTACCGGGCGGCGGCGCGTGCAGCGGCCGCCGCGTGTGCGAAAGCAGATAGCGGACCAGTGGCACGTTGACGTAACTGGACCGGATGCCCGGCGCTTCGTTCTTGTCGCGCAGATCGTCTAGGAGGCGGCCCAGGGCGTCCGTGAGCTGCTGCGCCACGCGCATCCGGGGAAACGGTGCGCCGGTGCGTCGCGCAGACATCAGCTGCAGAACCTCCAGCATGACTTGCGGGACGACGAGCCCGTCGTCACGGTTGGTACGCATGATCCGGACGAGTTCGGCGGCGAACCGCTCGGGTGCGGCCCGGGTGAGCAGGATGACCGCTTGCACCCGCAAGCGCGCCCCGATCAGCAGCGCGGCCTCACCCACCAGCATCGCCGCTGCCATGTCCACGATCAGGGCACGGCAGCGGGGAAATGACAGCGGCGCCGACGACAGCCACTGCGGCTCGGCGACCAGCAGCCGGATCAGCGCGTCGCGGTACTCCCCGTTGCTGGCCGCCTCTTGGAGCCGCTCCACGATCCGGGCGCGGCGCCTGGTGTTGACGTCGGCGTCGCGCAGGCGTAGCCGCCACCTCAGGTAGGCCACGCATTCGCGCTGGGTCACGTCCGCACCGAAGAGGTCGGCCGCCTGCTCCTCGAACAGCTGCTGTTTGGTCCGGGCCTCCAGCAGCTTCAACAACCAACCCCGGTGGGTGGCGAGCGGCTCGGGCACGGGCGCGTAGAGCGTCAGCTCAGCGTACCGGCGGCGCAGGGCGCAGATGCCGCAGTGGCTGCTGCGGAGGTTACTCATGGCGGTCCGAGCCACGTAGTAGATCCTCAGCGCAGCCCGTTCTCGGGGCGAGGACTCGTCCGAGCGGCGGACCCTAGCGATGCGCTGCAGGTTCACCGCGTCGCTGTCGCCGAGCCCGTTGATTAGCAGGATCACGGTGATCGTGACGGCGCCCTTGTCAGCCGCCAGCCCGACCAGTTGCTGCACCGTCCGGCCGCTGCTGGCACCCGAGTCGAGGATGAGCGCGTGCTCTACTGTCGGCAGCGCCGCCGATCCGGGCAGCTGCCAATTCGCGGTGTGTGCCGCCCGGGGCACCGAGGCAACCTCCGCTCGCATGGTTGCCGGCAGTGCCCGCCTCATCTGGTCAGCGGTGACGCTCAGGTCGTCCGCCGTACCTTCGGGAAACAGGATGGTCACCCTGGCCGACGTCTCGCCGAAAGCCTCACGGTGGCGCCGTTCAATCTCGGGGACCAGGCAGCCGAACACCGTGTCGGTCCAGCGTCGCTCGCGGAACAGAAGCGTTGGGTCGACGTAGGCGGTGTAATGCCTGTCGGCTGGGCGTTCGATGTGCCCGAGCCTGGCCGCGGCGTTGCGCTGCATCGTCTCGACGTACTGGTCTTGGTCGATGACCGTCGCCGGGAGTGGTCGCCCGCCGTGCTCGGGGCTGCGCAGGACCGGATCGATCGGCTGCGTCGGGCCGTCGTCGTCCGCGGGTAGGCCGACGTCCACCACGGCGAGTGCTGCTACCGGCAGGTCGATGCCCGGTTCGTCGGGTGTACGGGCATCAACGATGGTCGTGACGGCGACCGGATTTATTCCCAGGTCGCGCACTTCAGCCACGACGCTGGCTACCGAATTGCCGCTGGAGACCACGTCGGCCACGAGTAACACCCGCGGCTGCTCATCGGTGTGGGGGACGTCGCGCAGGAAGTCGTAGTTGCCTTGCGCGGCCACGGTACGGGCTACAGCGGCTGCGACCTCCGTCGGTGTGTGGGGAAGCCGCAGCACGACCAGCGGCCCATTCTCGTCGGACGGTGGTAGGCACTCCTCGGCACGTGCAGCGAGGGTGATGCCGACCAACGCCCGCAGGTCCAGTTCGGACAAAACACCATCGAGGTCGAACCAACGGTTGGTCCGGCGCAGGCTGGGTGTCAGAAATCGTCCGCGGCGCACGTTCTCGCCGGCCGCCGTACCCTCGCCCCTGTTCTCGGGCGGGTCCTCGATTGCGGCGGCTATCCGCTCGCCGACCCAGGTCGCCATGGCCCGCACGGCGCTGCGAGGCGACGTCCTCAGCCGGACCCGGGCGCCATCAATCACGATCAGCGCCGTGTGCCGGGCTAGATCATCCACGGCGGACGACTCGTCCGGGGAGAGCTCCGTCAGTGGCGGCGGCTCGCCTGCTGTGGACAACCGGATGAGCACCTGTCGCTGCGCCAGCGTGCCGCCCACCCAGTAATGCCGATTGTCCGGCGCCAACACGAGGACGGGCGGGGGAACATCCTCACCGGAGGCGACCCGGTCGTCGTATTCGGCGTTGACGTATTCCATCGCCACCGCCATCAGCGGGCGGTTGACGCTAGGAAACGCCAGGATAGCGGCGCGGTGACCGCGGAAGCCCGCCACGATGTCGATCACCTGGAACGCGGCGCGGCCGATCTCGACGTCGTGGGCGCCGTGACCGTCGTCCGGCGCATTCACCGCCACGACGAGATGTGCATCGTTCGCGAGCTTGCCGCGGATGTCATTGCGGCCCTTCTCGTTAAGCCCCAGAGACGAGTAGAGCCTGACCGCCAGGCAGTTCGTCGCCGCCGGCTCATCGTCCGGCTTCGCCGCCGGCGTCCGCAACTCGCCGGCCCCGGCGAGCGCGGAGTCACCGGGATCGGCGAGGATGTTGCACTCGATAAGAGTGCCGGGCACAATCGCGGGCCTCCGGGCGGCGATCTTCTGGGTCGTGCCCCGGTAGACGCGGCCGCTCGCCTGCCCCTGACTGGTCACCAGCAGGGCGCCCTGGAAGGCGCGGACCACCCGTGCGACCTTCCACATCCCGCGGGCCGCACCCTGCGCTCCGGTGCGCGTGTCGACCACGCTTACGCCCCCATCGATGCCCCGGCCGGTGTCCGCCACGACCAGCCGGATCATCGGGCTTTGCGCCGCTGCGGCGTGCTGGGCGAAGCCTTCCAGCGACTCGTCGAAGTCCGTCGCCCGCTGCCCGTAGGTCTCGGGATCGACGATCACTCCGCCAATCAGCACCTCTTTCGCCCCAGAATGCCGTTCCGCGTTCTCGAAAAGCTCGAGCAGGATGCCGCGGGTCACCGCAGCGGCTGTTTCGGGCCGCAGACCCAGCTCGCGCAGCGACCGTTCCGTGGCGGTCGGCCGAGTGACGAGCGTGATGTCACGCAGGCTCTCGCTTGGCAGCCACTGGTACCGCAGAATGCGTCGGTAGCGGTGCGGCCGCTCGGACGTCGGCGGGGCCGTGAGCACCTCGCCGTCCGCGTCGGTCGACGTGCCGTCGCCCGCGACCACCTGCTCGTCCAAATGCTCGCCCAGCACCTCGACGACGCCCGCCTGTTCCAGGTAGCGGCGGCAGTTGTGCCGTTTCACAATGCGCTGCGCCGCGAGCGGATCGGCCGGAGTGCCGCTGGGCAGCGCGTCGGCGCTGGGTAGACGCACCTTGCAGTCGGCGCCTGCGGCCGCGGCGGCCCGGACGAAGACCAGCAGGTAGCCGAGGGTGACGAAGTCGGCGAAGCCTAGGTCACTGAGGTCGATCAGCAGACGTCTGCCTCGCAGCGGGCCGGGTCGCAGACGAGTCAGCGCCGCAGCCCATGTCGTCGCGTTGAGGCGGCTACCGATTCTCAGATCTGTCATGATGGGTGCCGTTCTGTCCGGGGCTGAATCGGCGACGGACTTCGAAGCTACCCACAGCGACTCACGTATCACCATCCTGCGGATGCGTATTGATTCGAGCCGACAGACGTGATCCGATCCGACTGAGCCGAAAAATACGCCGGAGCGGAGGCTAACGAACGTGACGGTCCCCAGCTACGACGGAGCGCTCGCCGAGTTCAGCGCCCTCCGGACCGAGATCGACTCGCGATCCAAGTATCAGCAACAGATTCTGTCGCTGCAGTTGACTCTCACAACCGCCCTCTTCGGACTCGGCCTAGCCGAGCCAGTGCCGCTTGGCGTCCTGCTGGTCATTCCCCTGACGTCTTACTTGCTCTGTGCGCGTTACATCGGACAGCGCTCCGCCATCCGCTGGGCGTCGAAATACATAACCGAGCAGCTCAGCCCGCGAGTGCCGGATGGCCTCGGCTGGTCGGCGTGGGTCGCCCGGAACCGCCGACCCGACCGGCTGATCGACTGGTACGTGCCAATGCTCATCTGCTTCCCGGGAGCGAGTCTGCTCGCGCTCGGTTGGACCACACGCCTCGTCTTCGTCCAGGACCACCGCTCCGGCTGGGCCACCACAGGTCTGGTCATCGTCTGGCTGGCCGGGCTCTTCGCCACGGCCGGATGCGGCTATCTCGTCCATCGCGTCTTCCGCGACCGATCACCGACAGCACCCTCGACCCAATGACGCAGCCTGCCGATTGCGATTCCGACATTTAGTCACGCGTGGTCGGCTCCGTCGTCGGCTCGAACCGGCACCAGGTACGGAACCATTTCGATCGCCTCGGTGCGGCTCGACGAGGCCATCGCCGTCAATCACGCCGATAAGCCGCGTCGAGGCTGATGAGTCGCCGTGCCAGGCCGCGGCGTGCGGGGTGGAGGGCGGCCAGTGGGCTGGCGGTAACGGCACCCATCGGGTCCGCCCACCCCTGCCCAGACAGCTAGGATCACGCAATGATCAGCGTCATCACGCCTGTTCTGCCGGCTCACGTTGACATGCTCGCCCAGGCCCACGAATCCCTGCTCTCGCAGGACAGCGGCGCGGACTGGGAGTGGCTGATCCAGATCGACGGCACCCCAGACGGGCCGGTCGACGAGACTTTCCCGGCGGCGGCCACCGACGGCCGGATCCGGGTTGCGGCCAACGGGGAGAGACTCGGTATCAGCGCGACGCGTAACCGGGCCCTGCTGCGCTCCACCGGGCGCTGGGTGGCGCCGCTCGACGCCGACGACGAGTTCTTCCCGAACACGCTCGCGCTGCTCTCCGAGCCACTGCGTACCCGCCCGGAGGTGTCGTTCGTCTTTGGTGAAAGCGTCGACGTCTTCCCGGACGGCAAGCGGTTGGCCCGCTTCACCCGCCGGCCGTACGAGCCGGGGCCGGTGCCACCCGGGCGCCTGGAGGAGATCTGGCGGCACCACAAGAACCTCTTCTTCCACCCGGGCGCGGTGATGTTCGACCGGACCTGGCTGCTCGCCGCCGGTGGCTGGCCGGCCGGTACGGAGATGGAAGACCAGGATGTCCTGCTGGCCATCTCGACGTTCGCGTCGGGGTGGTACGTGCCGCACCCGGTCCACCTCTACCGGCAGCACCGGGGCCAGACTGTGCGGACCGCCCGGTTCGAGTCCAACCGGGAGAGCTACCGCCGGTGGAGTCACACCCGACTGGTCGCGCTGCGCACGCTGCGCGGCGACGATCCCGACGAATTGCGGATGCTGGAGACGCCCTTGCCCTCGCCCGAGGAGATCAGCACGTTCACCACGGCGGACTGGCAGGCCGAGATCGCAGGTCAGGTCACCGCCGGATGAGCTCACTGGCCACCTGCGGACTACGGGTCACCCGAAACGATCAGGAACTGAGGCTGGTCACCGGCGCCCGGGCCGAGATCGAACGACGCAACCGTACGCTCCTCGACACAGACAACTTCCGACACGAGGTGCTCGGGGCCGGCTGGATCAGCGGCGGCACCGACCTGGCCGCGTTGGTCGCCGTCGGTACGGACGGCTGGGATCTGGAGATCGGCGAGCCCGGGCCCGCGACCACCGCCGCGTTGCGGCTGCTCCTTGCCGACCTGCTGCCGGCCGGGGCGGTGGAAGAACTGGCCGTGTTGGCTGACGGGCTGCGCGACGAGCCGATGCCCTGGCACGCCGAGTGGATCCCGCCGGTCCCGCCGGCCCTGGCCCGCGAGGGCGCCGCCTGGTTCGACGTGCTGGCGCCGTCGGTGAACTGGCGGCAGGACGACACCGCCGCCGATCCGGTGGCGCACTACCGGCACGCCCGGATCATCTGGGCGCCGCGCTGGTGCGTTGTCGTCTGGAGCGGACGGACCGGTGGCGAGGGCTCGAAGTACCGGACGTGGGGGTTGCCGGACCGGCGCCTGGAGGACCAGTCGGCGGGCGGCAGCGGCGCGGAGCGGATGGCCCGCATCCTGCGCGCGGTGGTACGGCACATCGAGTGGTCCGTCGACATGGTCGACCTGGAGCTGGAGACCTGGGAGAACTACTTCCTGGCGCAGGCGGCGGGCGATGGTGGCCTGTTCGTCGGGCCGGACTTCAACCGCCTGCAGCGCCACCTCGCCTTGCTCGGGCACGGCACCGCGCTCAACCGGGACGCCGTGCGTACCCTGGTCCGCCGGATCGAGATCCAGCCTGGCATCCCGGGCGATGTCCGCGACCTCGTCAGGGAGAAGTGTGAGCGGTTCCTGGCCCAGTCGCAGGCGCAGCGCCGGGCGGTCCGGCAGTCGTTCGACCTCATCGCCAACGCCACCTCTGGCCAGCAGTTCCGGTTGGCCCAGGAACGCGCCGACCGGGACGGCGCCTTCCAGGCCATCGTGGGAATCCTGGCTGCCGTCTTCGTGGCGCCCGCCCTGATCGCCGCGTTCTACGGGGCGAACGTGAAGGGCCTGCCGGGTGCCGACGCGCGGGAGGGGCTCTGGTACATGCTGCTCGGGTCGGTCCTCGCCGGACTGATCAGCGTCTGCCTGATCCTGGTGGTGCGGGCACGGTCCCGCCGCCCCCGGAGCTGAGCGCCCGGTGGCGAGCTGCCGGGCTGGTGGCGGCCAGCGACCGGGACGCCACCTGGCAGGGGAGTGGCCGCCTGCGGCCAGTTGCGCCTGCGGGAGCCAAGGCCGCGTAGGGCGAGGTTGGCCAACTGCGCCACTGTGGAGGTGTCTGCCGGTGGGGCGGTCCGCGGTACGAGAGCCGACTCAGGCTGTCCCGGCAGCGTCCGTACGCGCGTCAAGGTGAGCGTGACGCGGTAGGGCGTTGCGGTCTGCTCACCGGCGCGGATCGACGTTAGTGAGCTCGGCGTCCAACAGATGGGCTGCTTCCTCGACCGTGGCCACGAATTCCTCGGGCGGGATCCTGGCGACGAAGACCTTGCCCAGGTCCTCTGGAAAGGGATGGTCATTGCGCCAGAACTCGAAGACGATCACCAGGTCGTCGTCCAGGTATCCGTACATGGAGACGTTGTCGACCGTCTCTCCCCACCGCATGAACCAGAACTGCTCCCGGAACTCCGTTTCGTCTGCGTGGAGCAGCCGGAAGACCTCCTCCGGTGCGCGGCCCGGAAAGGGACAGGGCTTGACGTCACGTCGGCGCACCTGCGCCGCGCTTGACCGCATAACGCGGATGAAGAACGGGAGGAAGGCCCAGTTGTCCCCGATGGTCAGCCTCTTGCCAGCCGCCCACAAGTCGACGACGCGGAGTTGGTGCGGTTCGACCTCGCCGATCTCCACCGCGAACGTGGCCCGGTCACCGAAGCGTCGCGTCATCAGTCCGACGGCGCAGTCATATGAAAGGCCATGCCTGGCTGGGTAGGTTGCCATCCCTCGGCCAGTGCTGCTCGGACGATCGCCGCGACCGTCGACGGGAGAGCGGGCACCGCCGGCCCGCCAAACCAGTTGCTCGGATGGTTCTGAGGCATGCTGGCCAGCAACACCCTGCCCTTGCAGTCGACCTGTTCGACAGCGACAGCGAGTGGCTTCTCACACAGCGCTTGGGCATAGGTTGGTCTGGCGCGTACTCGCCACCTGTAGGTGATCCCGTCAACCGTGATGAGCCGAGAGCCCTTCTTGACCAACGCCATGACGACCCTCCTCGACGTCAGATGCCCGTGCCCGTGGCGCGCCCGATGCAATGGTCAGTATGGGGCGGCCGAGAAACCCGGGCAGGAACAAGCCTGCCCGACCGACGAAGCCCACCACCGCCGAGCCAGGTGACAGCCGCCGTCGAGTCGGGCGCGACGTTCGACTGCGGCTACGACCCGACGGGAGGCCAGAACTCGTCGTCCTCCTCGTCCGGCGACGAAGGGGCGTACTGGCGTAGAGCGCCCTCGGGGTTCTTATGTCCGCCCCACTGATTGTCCACACCGGTGATGAGGCGCAGGCTACCGCAGCCGCCTGGCCCCATGCCTGGTTCACGACAACGACACCGGCTGTCGAGCCAGTCGCTGAACGCCTCCGCGTTGAGGCGGTCCGCCAGGCCCACCGACAGCATCACGTTGGCAACCCAGCTCACCGCATCCTCCGATCCACGCCCGGACCGTACCGCCAGGATCATCCGCTGACACCGGCACAGACAAGGCGATGACGTGCTGGGGCAGCATGGCCGTCGGTCCGCTGGGCGGCCGGTGGGACGGTCTGGCTAGCATTCCCTCGTGATCGAGGAGCTGATCCAACAGGTTGCCGCCGAGGACGGCGACGCGATCGAGGAACTGTGCCAGATCGCGGACACCGATCCGGGCAGGCTGACACCACACCTGGGCTCCCTGCTCGATCTGGACGTGCTGTGGCCGGCGAAGTTGTACCGGGCTGCAGACGCCGACGTGGTTCACCGGATCATCGAGCGGATCGATGGTGGTCGAACACCCGGGCGGTTCAACCACCTGCTGGTCATCCTGGCGCACACCGCTCACCCGCTCGCCGAGGACGCCTTGCGCCGCTGGTCGACCGAGCCACCGAGCGGCGCGGACCAGCTGTATGTCCCGGTGCTGACCTACGCGCATGAGGGCGGTTGGACGGTCACGCCGGACGGCAGCCGGCGGGAGCTGTGCGGCAGCACCGCGTACCAGTGGGTCATGCGCGACACACCGCGCCGCGCGGACGGCCCCACCTGTCCGTGGTGCTCGTCGCCGCTGTGGATTGCCGCGGACCTCGACACCACGGAACCTGCCATCGCTGCGGCCTTGGCACACACCGGCTGGTCCGGTCGGCTGGTGATCGAGACCTGTCACTTCTGTGCCTGCTACACGACGCTGTACAGCCAGGTCACACCGACCGGGTCCACCACCTGGTGGAGCGGTAACACCCGCCCCGGCTACATCGGCTCCGCCGAACCGGAGGATCCGCCGGCGCTGGCACCTGTCCCGGGCGCGGCCCGGCCGAGCCCTTACCAGGCGTGTGCTTGGAGTCGCGGGGGCTCGACCCTGGGTGGCTGGCCCGACTGGATTCAGGACGCGGAGCACGCCGACTGCCCCGACTGCGGTCAGCCCATGGACTATGTGGGCCTGGTCGGCGGCGCGGACCTCGACGACTACGGCGAGGGTGCCTACTACCTGCACCTGCACCAGCCGTGCGGGTTCGCCGCAGTCAACTACCAGCAGAGCTGACCGCCGTACCCGCTCCGCCCGCAGGCCGCTGGCACCACCCATGCCGCGCGCCGCGGATGGAGGAAGAATTGGCTGTCTTCCAACGCATTGCCTGCGGCACACGACTTCAAATGTTGCGTTACTGACTCCCGTCATTGGGCGAATGAGATGGGGGTGGCAATACAGTTACCCCTGTCGACACCGGCGGTTCTCCTCTCAGTCATGAAGCTCCATCCCTCCGGCTGGCCCCACGCCACCTGCTGTTCTACATACCAGGATTGGGGGCATGCGCGTCGCCGTGGATCTCGACGCCCATATGCTGTTACCGAGACCAGGGCCTACGACGGGTGGACGACTGCCGCGCGGGCCCGTCCGATGTCTTTGGCGCGAGGTCGCGTAGGAAGCATGCCTGGAGGGCCATTTGTCGACGCATGAGAAGTTCGAGGCCGTTCTGACCGGTGTGATCCGACGCAACCCCGGCGAGGAGGAGTTCCACCAGGCGGTGCGCGAGGTGCTGGACAGCATCCGTCCCGCGCTCGTGCGGCACCCGGAGTACGTCGAGGCGAAGATCATCGAGCGGATCTGCGAACCGGAGCGGCAGGTGATCTTCCGCGTACCGTGGGAGGACGACCGTGGCGAGGTGCACGTCAACCGCGGTTTCCGGGTGGAGTACAACAGCGCCCTGGGCCCGTACAAGGGCGGCCTGCGGTTCCATCCGTCGGTGTATCTGGGCATCGTGAAGTTCCTCGGTTTCGAGCAGATCTTCAAAAACTCCCTGACCGGTATGCCGATCGGTGGTGGCAAGGGCGGCGCGGACTTCGATCCCAAGGGTCGCTCGGATCGCGAGGTGATGCGCTTCTGCCAGAGCTTCATGACCGAGTTGTACCGGCACATCGGCGAGTACACCGACGTGCCGGCCGGTGACATCGGCGTCGGCGCACGCGAGATCGGTTACCTGTTCGGCCAGTACAAGCGCATCACCAACCGGTACGAGTCCGGGGTGCTGACCGGCAAGGGCCTTGCGTACGGCGGCGCCCAGGTGCGTCGGGAGGCCACCGGGTACGGCTGCGTGTTCTTCGCCGAGGAGATGCTGCGTGCCGCCGGGGACGGGCTCGACGGCAAGCGGGTGGTGGTCTCCGGATCCGGCAACGTGGCGATCTACGCCATCGAGAAGGTCCAGCAGTTCGGCGGCGTGGTGGTGGCGTGCGCGGACTCCTCCGGGTACGTGGTGGACGAGAAGGGCATCGACGTCGAGGTGCTCAAGCAGGTCAAGGAGGTGCAGCGCGGCCCGATCAGGGACTACGCCATGGCCCGACGACACGCGACCTTCGTACCCGGGCGCAGAGTGTGGGAGGTGCCCTGTGAGGTCGCCCTACCCTGCGCCACACAGAACGAGGTCAGTGGCGCGGACGCCGCAACCCTTGTCGCGAACGGCTGCATCACGGTGGTGGAAGGCGCGAACATGCCGACGACGCCCGACGGCATCCGGGTCTTCACCGAAGCCGGTGTACGTTTCGCCCCGGGTAAGGCCGCCAACGCCGGTGGTGTGGCCACCAGCGCCTTGGAGATGCAGCAGAACGCGAGCCGCGACTCATGGACGTTCACCTACTCCGAGCAGCGGCTCCAGCAGATCATGCAGGACATCCACGCCCGCTGCTTCGAGACCGCCGAGGAGTACGGGATGCCCGGCAACTACATGGCCGGGGCGAACATCAACGGCTTCCTCCGGGTCGCCGAAGCCATGCTCGTTCAGGGACTCATCTGACTGTCCTGCCGGTGGACGGCGTGGGGCGCGTGACGAGCAGGCTCAGCACACTGTTGACGGCCAACGATGTCTGCGCCACCCGTCCCATGTCGTGAACCCGGCCGGTGGGTTGTCGACGGGTTCACTGCCGTCGAGTTCCCCTGGCGTGGGGATGTCGAAGCGCTCAGCCCACTCGGCGAGGTCCCGATCGGACATGGGCCACGTGGTGTGTGGCGCTGCGGCTTGACGTCGGTCGCGTCGTCTCCGCTGTTCCGTGAGAGTGAGTTCGAAGTAGCGCATCTGCACTGCCACACCGAGGTCTGCTGCTGCCTGGCGTAGCGCCGAACGTTCGTTGCGGTCCCAGAGGCCGAAGTCGATCACGACGTTGGTGCCGAGTTCGAGGGCGCGTAGCCCGATCTGGATGAGCCGCCCCTCGATCACGTCCCCGGCCGATGGTGGATTCTCGGGCCCGTAGAGGGCCTTCACCCATTCGTCCTTCGTCAGGCGCAACGCTTCCTGCTCGATCTCGATGCGCCGGGCGGCTGTGGTCTTTCCCGTACAGGGAAGCCCCACGGTCAGGAACAGTGTCGCTTGCCCCATCATCACCCTGCGAACGTACGCCTCATCACCACCTTCGGTGGGGTGGGGAGAAATCAGCACCGGCGCTCGAATCACCGCCCTGACGTCGCGTGCTCGGAGACGATGTCGTCGATGACGCGGTGGGCCTCTGCGACCGCGGCCGGGTCGTCGTGCAGCGCGCCAGCGTACGTGATCAGGGTCTTCCACAGGGCCCAGGCCCGCCCGCGGGCCCAGGTCGCCGCATCGACATCGAGCCCGGCGCGGAAGGCGTCGCGGCTCGGACCGGACAGCAGCGTCCAGGCGATCGCCACATCGCACGCCGGGTCGCCCACCCCGCAGGTGCCGAAGTCGATGACGGCGGCGAGCACCCCGTCTCGGATCAGGAGGTTTCCCGGGGCCATGTCGCCGTGGAACCACACCGGGCGGCCGTCCCAGGTCGCCGTCAGTGCCGACTGCCAGATCTCGGTGATGATGTCGCGGGGTATCCGGTGGTCCAGTGTCTCGACCGCCCGGCGGACCTGCGGGTCGTAGACGTGCAGGGGCCCGCCACGAAACCAGTTGTGCAGTCCGGGCTGCGGCCCCGTGGCCGGATCGACGCGACGCAGAGCGACGAGGAACGCGGCCAGCTCTTTCGCGAACCCGGTCAGGTCGCCGATCCTGTCGAGGCTGGCGGGTTTCCCGTCGATCCACTCGTAGACCGACCAGTCGAAGCGGTACCCGTGGGCGGGGACGCCGCGCGTTACCGGCCTGGGCACCGGCAGCGGCAGTTGCGGCGCGAGCACCGGCAGCCATCGGTGTTCCTTGTCGACCGCCAGGGCGTACTCCCGCGCGGTGGGCAGTCGTACCGACAAACGCTCACCCAACCGGAACGTCTGGTTGTCCCAACCGCGCGGCACAGGCCGAACCGGCAGATCGGCCCACTGCGGGAACTGGCTCGCCACCAGCCGGCACACCAGCGCCCTTGAGGACCAACGCTCGGAGAAGTCCCGTTAGGCAAGATCAATTAGCCACGCCCGAGTTGGGGGTCTAGCGGAGGCGGGCGCCCACTTGCCGGCGGGCGGCACCTTGATGGCCCTATCGCAGAAAGCTATTGATTTTCTGCGATAAGGTGTCCGAGCGGAAGCGGCGACCTCAAGCCGACCGCGACCGGCACGGTGCTGACTCGCCGTGCTTTTCTGCGATAGATGCGGGAGGGCGGTCCGGATGGGTACGGTGCGCCGGCTGCGCTCGGTGGCGGGGCCGTCCGTGGTCGAGGCGATCGACGGCTTCCTGGCTACCCTCGATCACCCAGAAACCGCTGGCACCCGTCGGGTCTACGCCTCCACCCTGCGGCAGGTGCGGGAGCACCTGGGCGCGGCTACCCCGCTGGCGGTGCTCGACACCCCGGCCGCCGCGGCGGGATTGGTTGCCTGGTTCACCGTCCGGTGGGGTGAGCGGGCGCCGGCCACGTTCAACCGCAACCTGGACACCCTGCGCTCGGCGATCGGCTACTGGCGGGAGCAGGACTGGCTGGCCGGCGATCCGAGCCGGGCGTTGCGACGGCGTGGCCGGGCACCGGACCGGACCCGGTCGCTGGGCCGGGCGGAGATCACCGCGCTGCTGGGCCGGGAGGAGCTGCCGCTGCGGGAGCGGACGCTGTGGCGGCTGCTGTACGAGAGCGCCGCCCGCGCCGGCGAGGTCCTCGCGCTTGACGTGGAGGACCTCGACCTGCGCAACCGGTGCGCGAAGGTGCGCCGCAAGGGCAACGCCGTCGACGTGATCGTGTGGCAGACAGGCACCGCCCGGCTGCTGCCCCGCCTGCTCAAAGGGCGGTCCGGCGGGCCGGTGTTCCTCACCGACCGCCGCGCCCGGGTGCCCTTGGCCCCGGGCGACGTCTACGAGCCGACCGGGCAGGCCCGGCTGTCCTACCGCCGCGCCGCCGAGACGTTCACCGCCGCGACCGGCGGCGCGACGCTGCACCAGCTGCGGCACTCCGCGTTGACCCACGCCGCGGAGGACGGGGCGAACACCTCGACCCTGCTGTCGTTCTCCGGGCACACCTCGGTGGCATCTCTGGCCCGCTACGCCCGGGTGTCACCGGAGGCGCTGCGCCGCTGGCAGCAACGCCGCGACCCGGCCACCCGTTGCCGGTAGGCGTCAGCGCGGCCGGGCCGGAGGCCGGCCGCGTAGCGATTCCCACGCCACCTGCTCGTCGGGCTTGGCCATCAGCGCCTCGATCCGTCGTCGGCCTCAGGGCTTTGCGAGCCAGCGAAGCACGTCGTCGGTGAGGATCACGTCGTATGGAAGACCGCGCAGGTCTTCGGCAGAGGCCTTCAGGCCGCGAGCCCGAGCCAGGTCGGCCAGCTCCGCCCACGGGTGTGTCTCGGGGTTTTCGTCGTCGTCAGGAAGAACGGCGTTCAACGTCGCGTGGATGATGCTGTCCCGGGCCACGTGGTCCGGGACAGCATCGTCGCGTGTGCTACCGGACGTCCGGCCGATCGTGAAGCCACGAGCATTATGCAAGATCACGCGGCGGCCGTCATCGAGCGCGGCGTATTCACTGACCGAGAAGCTCTGGGCGTCCGGGTCGTCAAGGCGTTCCGGTCGGATGTCGCAGATCGCACCCAGCCCTACGACTCGTCCTGGGTTGACCGGGCGAAGATCGGCGTGATCGTCAGCGGCGTCCGGGTACGCATGCCAACCGCTCTCCACGTCGCTCACTTCCTCGGAGGTCCCGCGTTGCCGCGTCGAAGCTCATCGCGGTAGACCGTTCAACCCGATCAGATGCTGCGACGCACTCCGACGCTGGTGCGGCTGGAGCACGTCCTATTGAAACAAGCTTTGCCGTCCACGGGGTCCGAATTGGCGCAGAGGCGGTCAGGGACTGCACGCGAGGTTCTGAATGGTCCCCGTAGTGGTGCCGGACGGGTCGATAATCCCGGGTAGGTCCACGTCCACGACACCGCGCCAGCCGACCGTCGAGGAGTTCGAGCACGCCTTTCTCCCAGTGGCGCGTTGGCCGGAGCCACCCCCGGGGTAGTACCTGCCGCTGCCCGACCCGACCGTCACCCAGTAGCACGAGAAGGAGTCACAGAAGTAGCCCTGCAAATTCACCGACACGTCTGATTTATCGGGGCAACTGCCGGAGACCTTGATCCACCAGCCGTGAACAGAGGTTTCCCCACCGGACAGGTGAGGGTCATCAACGGCCTGCCGGTACGTGCAGCCGCCGGCACTGATATTGGACGACTCCGTCTGCGGGCTGACCCCACCCGGGTAGGGCGCGAAGTGACCCGCCCGCGAGGGCGATGACGGCTGCGACGCTACCGATAGTGCTGGCGATGCCACCGCGGCGGTGGGCATCGCGCCGAGGAACACCGCAGCAGCGCAGCACGCCGCGACGGATGCGCGGCGCAGAGTTCGGAGTCTGTGGGCTCTGGTCACAACAACCACATCCACGAATGTCGATGTAACTCGTGGTACACCTCATGGGTGCAGCCTGTCAACAGGCGGGAGGGGTCTGCGCGTTGCCGAGGGCCTGGCTCGGTCGCCGGCATTCGCTGCGGACGCGGCCCGGACCTAGCGTGACTTCTGTTCTGATGCTCCCCAGCGGCTTTACCGCTGGTCGGGGTTGCGCAGCGGGCGCCGCCCGCCGGCGAGGTCGGGTAGCACGAACGAGTAGTGGCCGTGGACGTTGAGGTGCGCGTGCTGGTAGACCGACAGGCGGGCGGCGTCGGCGTCGCGCACCGGGTAGCCCTGGGTTCGCAGGGTGTCCATGGCGTGATCGAGGTAGAGGGTGTTCCACAGGGTCACGCAGTTGAGGACCAGGCCGAGGGCGCCGAGTTGGTCTTCCATGCCGTCGTGGTATGCCCGGTACACCTCGCCCTTGCGTCCGTGGAACACCTTGCGGCCCAGGCCGTGGCGCTGCTCCTGCAGGTTGCGCATCCGCTTCATCTCCCGCCGGTACGCCGGGTCCTCGACCAGGGTCAACACGTGCAGGGTCTTGAAGATCCTGCCGTAGTGGGCGATCGCCTCACCGAGGGCGTTGAGCCGGCCGTCGCGTTGCAGCACCCGGATCGCGTCGTGAGCGGAGATCTCCCGGGTGTGGATCGAGGCGATCACCCGCAGGATGTCCGGCCAGTGCCGGGCGATCTTGCCCAGGTCGCTGCGGCCCCGAGCGGTGCGGTCCAGGTAGCCGTAGTCGGCGCTGGCGTCGATGCGCCACAGCTTGGTGTCGGGCAGGTCGGCCAGCACCGGCCGGTAGTCGAAGCCGAGCAGGGTGACGATGCCGAAGATCAGGTCCGAGTACGAGCCGGCGTCGGTGATCAGGACCTCGGGTCGGGGCCCGCCGTGCGGGTCGTAGACCAGGTCGACGAAGTGCAGGGTGTCGCGGGGGGTGCCCGACAGCACCCGCCCGGTCAGGCCGATGGCCTGATCCGAGATCATGTTGAGCCAGGTCACGCCGCGTTTGCGGGCAAAGTACTTCGGGTTCGGCCGGGCATCGACGCTGCGCACCGGGACCACGAAGCGCATCCCGTCGACCGCGGCGACCAGCCCGCCGCCGAACAGCTGCGCCAGGCCGAGCTCGGCCTGGGCGTCGACGAACACTGCGTTGGCGCCGCGGTAGCAGTTCGGGCGCAGGTAGTACTGGTCGACGTGGGCGAGCCGGTCGCGGGTCAACGCGTCCGCGCCGGCGATGACGGGGCCGAGACCGACGTTGAGCGCGTGCGCGGTCAGCAGCGCCGCGACCGAGACGTGCAGGTCGCCCAGCCGCGACGTGCTGCCGGAGATCGAGGTGAACGCCGCCGGGAACGCCGGGTACAGCGCCATCAGTTCCAGGATCATCTCGGGCAGGTCGACCTCGGGCAGCATCGCCGAGGTCCGCGCCCGCAGGTCGACCAGGCTTTGCGGCTCGTCCAGGGCGTCGTCCTTCGCCAGGTGCAACCGGCCGTCGGCGTCGACGGTGACTGGTCCGTCCGGCACGATCCCACCGGCGGCGGCCCGCCACGCGGCGTCGACGGTGGCGGTCAGCTCGTCGAACAGCTCGTCGGGGCGGTCGGGCAGTTGCAGCGCCGACAGCGCCGGCCCTCGCACCTGCTGCCACCGCTGCCCGGCGAGAAGCTTGGCCCGCGGGTCGGCCCACCGGTCGGAGACGACCGCGTAGATGTCGCGGTGCTTGAGCGCCGTGTGGAACAGCTCCAACACGCAGAACACGTACGCGTTGCGGTCCACCGTGCCGGCTGGCCGGTCGGAGGGGAACACCAGCTGCTGCCACCAGCCCTTGGGCACGATGTCGACGTTGACCTTCCGTGCGTCCAGATATCCCTTGGGCACCCGCTCGCTCGGGCGCGCCTCCAGCAGGTGCGCCAGGTCGCGCATCGCGGCCAGCACCGACGCGGCGTCCACCGTCGCCCCGAACTCGATCACCTCGCACAGCAGCCGCACGAAGGGGCGCACCGTGGCGAAGCGTTCCACCACCTGCGCCCGCCACTGCCCGTGCACATCCGCCGCCGGCGGTGGAATCATCTCCTGCACCCCCGCCACCGCGGCGGCCAGCCGGGCCCGCGACCCGACCGCGGTGTCGATCGCCTCCCACACCAGGTCCAGGGGCACCGCCTCCCCCCAACCGTCGGCCTCGAACAGCACCTGCACCGCGCTCGCCAGCACCGCGACGTGCCGGGACTGCCCCGGCAGGCGGCGCAGCTTCTGCCGGTCCGCGTTCTTGCCCGCCCGGCCGATCAGCTCGTTGGTCATGAACACGTCGAACAGCTCGAGGGCGTCGTCGGTGGCCTGGACCTCCAGCCACCGCACCGTGGCCAGCAGCGTCGCCAACTTGCGCTCGTACGGGTGCCCGGCCAGCTTCGGCGCCTTCGCCGCCATTCCGTACCGGGCCAAGCCGATCACCCGCCGGGCCGGCACCGCCGGCACCTCGACCGCGCGCATCCCCAACCCGGCGATCTGCGTCACCCGGTGCAGCGCCGCGCTCATCCCCTTGCCCGTCGTGCTGCGCTCGGCGTGGCGCCACAGGTCAAGCTGCGAACGGCGCCGACCCTCCGGCACCCGCAGAATCGCCTCGAGCTCCACCGCCTGCTGCGCGCTGACCGCCTGCGCCAACACCGCGTACAGCCGCTGCTGGGCCGCGTTACGCACGCTGGCCACCGCCTCCGCCAACGTGCTCACCCCCGGCAGCAGCACCCGCCGCTGCCGCAGCCACGCCACCGCGGCGTAGAACAACGCCTTCGGCCCCTCACCGGTGGTCCACGCCTGATCATCCAACCACCGCAAGAACTCGCCCTCGGCCGCCGCGAAGTCTCGGTACCCGTACACCGCAGCGATCTCCGCCTGGTGCTCATACCGGGTGTTCCGCCGCTCCAGATACCGCTTCACCGACGACGGATCGTCGATGCGCAGCTGCACCGCCAGGTAGTCCACCACCGACGCCGGCACGTCCAACGGATCCGGTAGAAACCGGCCCACATGACGAACCGTCACCAACTGCAGCCCAAACCCCAACCGTGAGTGCGTCCCACGATGCCCCTCGACCAGCTCACGATCCGCGTCGTCGAGGAAGAAGAACCGCTCCAGCGTGCCCCGGTCCGGCGGCGTCTCGGCGTACCGGCCGAACCCGTCCCACTCCGCCTGCGACAAAAAGCTCACCGTCGATGACACGACCGATCACCGTACGCGACACCGCCCCACCCCACCAGAGCCGATCTTGCCTAACGGGACTTTTCCGAGCGTTGGTCCTCAAGGGCCGCTGCGTCAACGAGGCGGCGAACCGGCACGGGAACGGTATCGGGATCGGCGCTCACACCCTCAACCTCGCAAAACGTGCCATCGGTGACAACCGATTTCGCGTTCCTCACGCGCATGGGGACGAGAAGACCCGGAAGACCGAGGGCTCCACCGGATTCGGCGTGGCTTCAGCAACGGGAGGCCTACGGCTTCTCGATCACCGCCCCGGCGATCATCGCCACTGACCTTGTACGACAGGCGTACCCATGTACCCATCGCGGCGTCGTCAGCGCGGGGGCGGACATGGGCCGTCCAGACGGACTGTGCTGGCAAGAGCCAACTCATCGTCGGCTACGTCATCGAACACGGCGCGGCACAGCGTATCGGCGGAGTCAGGCGTGGTGAGCCGGATTCCATGGGTCAGTGGAGGCACATCCAACGCCGCCAGGCGCGGCTCGGGGCGGCCGAGGTCCCACGGCGGGGTCAGCGGCGCCGGCCTGCGCCACTGGTCGGGTAACTCGCCGTCGCAGCGGCCGCCGATGCTGGCGGACGCCATCAGGTGGCGCAGCCGGTTGATCGTGCCGCTCTGGGGCGGGTCCAGGGTGATGCACGCCGCGTGGGGCTTACCGCCGCCCCAGCTCGGTCGGCGCTTCAGCAGCGCCGACCGGGCCGCCGCCACCACCAGCAGCGGCAACGGCGCGTTCAGATCGGCCAGTTCCTCGACAGCGTCGAGCAGGTCGTCGCCGGCCAGGTGCAGATCCCGCAGGAGCACCACCAGCGGCTGGGCTCGCGCCGCCTGTTCCAGCAGCAGCTGCCACGCCGCGAGGGTGCCCGGCTGCGCCGAATGTTCCGGGCGCAGCAGCGGCAGCAACGCCGACACCACGGACTCTGCCGGACCGCCTGCGCCCAGAGTCGTCCGCAACCGGCCGCGTACCACCTCCGGTGTGTCTTCCGGTGCGACTGCGCACAACTCGGTCACCAGTTCGGCCGCCGCGCTCAGCGGATCATCGGGGACGGTGCGGCCGTCCAGGACCCGGGGTCCGTTCACCAGCCCGGTCAGCCGGTCGAGCAGGTCGTCGGAGTCGCCGAGGACGGTCACCAGGTGTGGGCTGTTGCGCCGCAACGCCCGCTCCAGCAGGCCGTGTATCAGGGCCAGATCACTGTCACGCTCGGGGTCGTGGCCACCGACGCCGCGAATCTCCCATGCCCCTTCTGCGGCCGGCAGGGCGTCGAAACCGTCTCCGATCAGCTCGCGGGTGCGCGGGCAGACCCACACCGTTCCCTCCGGTACGGCCGACAGCATCTGGTGGCACCGGTCGACCAGGGCGCCGCTGACAGTCAGTCGGGAGTTCGGCTCGGTCAGCACCAGCGTCTCACCGGTCGCCACCGCGACCTGCATGACGAGGCCGCGTCCCATTCCGTCGGCAAAGCAGTCGCGCAGGGTCAGTGCCGCACGCACCGCGCGTTCCTCGTCGCCGCCGCGTGTGGGTGGCCTGCCGAACACCGCGAGTGTCGCCGACCCGATGGACGTGGCCACCGTGCCGCCCAGTTCCTCGATGCCCGAGCGCACCATGCGGGTCGCCGCCGCCAGTTCGTAGTCGACGCGGACCGGATCGGTGGCATCTGCGCAGGTGCGCACTCGCACCATGGCCAACGTCAGGTGTGCCCGTCGCGGGTCGGAGGGTCCCCGGGGTGCCGGGATCGGCGGCATCGGGCGTGGCGGCCGCACCACGGCGACGTCACGGGCGGGCGCCGGGACGGTGGCCGGGTCGAGGGTGAGCGAGGGGTCGTGGGTGAGGATGGCGTGTTGCAGCTTCTGCAGCGCCGGGCCCGGCTCCAGCCCGAGGTCCTCGACCAGGGACGTGCGGAGGCCACTGTAGACGGCGAGGGCGTCGGCGTGGCGCCCGCAGCGGTAGAGGGCCAGCATCAGTTGACCGCAGGCCCGCTCCCGCAACGGATGCGCCTCGACCATGGCCTTCAACTCACCGAGCACCGACTGGTGCCGTCCGCACGCCAGTTCCGCGTCGAACCAGTCCTGCTGGGTGTCCAGGCGGGCGTTTTCCACCGCTGCCAGTTCCGGCCACGAGATGCCGTTCTCCACCAGGTCGGACAGCGCGGTGCCGCGCCAGGTGGCGAGGGCCTCGCGGAGTATGGCCGCGGCGCGATCCGGCTGGGCCTTCTCGTCGCGGCCACGCTCGGCCAGCTGGTGGAAGCGGAACAGGTCCACGTAGGCCGGATCGACCTGCAGTATGTAGCCCGGCGCCTGGGTGGACAGGCGCAGCATGTCCGTTCCCTTGGTCACCGACAACGCGGCCCGCAGGCTCCACACTGCGTTCTGCAGGACCTTGCGCGCCGACGCAGGCGGGTCCTTGTCCGGCCAGAGCGCACTGAGCAACTGGCTGGTCGGCACCACCTGGTTGGCCTTGAGCAGCAGAAAACCGAGAGTGGCGCGTTGCTTGATTCCGCCGAGCCGAATCGGACGGCTGTCTATCAGTACTTCCAGCGGGCCCAGAACTCTGAACATCATCTCCCCCTTATTCGGATGGGGACGGAGCCTGTCCGGCCCCGTCCCCACCACGTCCGGCAGAATGAGCGACGGTGCTCTCCGGCTGTGTCTGTTTTTGTTATCTGGTGCGACGACCCGCCGTAGATGTCAGTTGCGGCTGGTCGCTGCCTCCTCCATCACCGACTGGTTCGGCCCAGCCTCAGGACCCCGTACCAGCAGAGCGGTCACGACCGCGATCCCGACGGCGGCGACCGCGCCGGCCCAGCCGACCGCGTTCAGCGCGGAGGTGAACGCCTCGCGGGCCGCCGCCACCAGGTCCGCGTTGCCGACCGCGAGCGCCCCGGCCAGGGACTCCGTCGCCTCCGCCGGCGTGCCGCCGGGCAGTTCCGACCGGTACACCGCAGCGCCGAGGCTGCCGAGTACGGCCACACCCAGGGCCAGCCCGAACTCCATGCTGGTCTCCGACATCGCGGCAGCCGATCCTGCCCGCTCGGCCGGGGCCCGGCTCACCACCAGGTCGGTGCCCAGCGCCATCATCGGTCCGATGCCGAGGTAGATCACGACCAGCCCGGCGACCACCAGTGCCATCCCGTTCGGGCCGTCCACGAAGGCCAGCAGCACGTAACCCACCGCCGAGACGACAAGTGACGCCGCCACCAGCAGCCCAGGGGCGACCTTGCGGGCCAGCACCGGCGCGGCGATCGAGGTGACGATCATCGCGACGGCCGACGGGAGGAGCCACAACCCGGCAGCCAGGGGCGACAGACCGGAGACCATCTGCAGGTACTGCGTGGCGAACAGGTAGACCACGCCGACCACGGCCAGGCCCACCAGCAGGGCGAGCAGGGCCCCGACGAACGACGGCCGGGTGAACAGCCGCAGGTCCAGCAGGGGGTCGGCCAGGGTCCGCTGCCGGCGTACGAACAGCACCCCGAACACGACGCTGGCCACCAGCGCGACCAACGCACCCACCTCGATGCCCTCGGTCGCGATCACCTTGAGGCTGTAGATCGCCGGCAGCATCGCGGCCAGCGACAGCGCCACGCTCACCAGGTCGATCCGGCCGGCCTGCGGATCCTTCGCCTCGGGCAGCAGAACCGGCGCGGCCACCAGCAGCACCACCATCACCGGCACGGCCAGCAGGAACACCGAGCCCCACCAGAACAGCTCCAGCAGCGCGCCGCCGATCAGTGGACCTGCCGCCAGACCGGCCGAGAAGCACGCCGCCCACACGCCGATCGCCATGCCCCGCTGGCCCGGGTCCCGGAACATGGTGGTGATCAGCGCCAATGTCGACGGCATCAGGGTGGCGCCGGCCACGCCGAGCAGGGCCCGCGCCGCGATCAGGACGGTGGGGTCGGTGGCGTACGCCGCCAGCACCGACGCCGCCCCGAACGCGAGCGCACCGATCATGAGCAACCGTCGGCGGCCGATGCGGTCGCCGAGGGTGCCCATGGTGATGAGGAAGCCTCCGATCATGAATCCGTAGATGTCGACGATCCACAGCGTCTGCGTCGCGGTCGGCCACAGATCCGTCGTCAGGTGCGGCAACGCGAGGTAGAGCACTGTCGCGTCTACCGACAACAGCAACGTGGGTAGGGCGAGCACTGCCAGGCCGAGCCACTCGCGCACTCCGGCTCGTGGTTGCGTCCTCACCGACACGTCTGGTACCTCCGCTCGTGATGGCGGGTCTGTGTCCGCCGTTCAGGCACTGCTTGTCGGGACTGGGCTACTGGGCTGCGGGTGCGCGCAGCACCTCGAACACGGCGCCGAAGCCGTCGCCCGCGTGCCCGCGTCGGATGGCCTGTTCGGCCCGGGCGTGCAGGAACTCCGGCAGGGTCGGGTCCACGCCCTGCGTACGGCTGGCCTCGACCAGGTGTTCGATGGCCACCGTCTGCATGCCGAGAGTGGAGTCGTTGTCCGGGTAGGCGCCGGTGTCGACCTGGGTTGCCAGGTTCGGCACCTCCGGTGAGATGACGTACTCGAACCAGGCCTGCGCGTAGGGCAGGAAGGCCGCTGCGGGCACCTTCTCCGAGGCGAGCAGTGCCGCCGAGTGCATGAAGCCGGCCCAGGTGGTCCACATCAGGCCGAGCAGGGCCACGTCGTACAGCGACGGCAGCCCCGGCTCCTCCCCGAGGTAGGTGCCCGCGCCGGCGATGGACCGCAGGGTGTCGGCGTGCGCGTCGTACACCTCCTGCGGGCCGCCGTAGAAGATCAGCGTCTCCTCCGAGCCGATCATCGACGGCGTCGCCATGATCGCGCCGTCGATGTACTCCATGCCCTGCTCCTGGGCCCAGGCCGCAGTGGCGCGGGCGTCGCCCGGCGTGCCGGAGGTGAGGTTCACGATCACCCGGTCGGCGGGCGAGTGGCCGGTGGAGTCGATGATCTCGCGCATCGCCCGGTAGTCGAGGACGCAGATCACGATCAGGTTGCCGGCCGACATCGCGTCGGCGACCGTCGCGGCCCGCACCGCTCCCTGGCCGACGAGGTCGTCGGCCTTGTCGGGTGACCTGTTCCAGACCGTCGTCGGATGTCCGGCGGCGAGGAAGGCCCGGGCCAGGGCCGAACCCATCGCGCCGAGGCCGATGACGGTGACTGGTGCGCGGCTGTCCGCAGCCATGTTGAATCCCCTTTTGTTGAACGGGCGTTCCTCGGGCGGGCACGATCGGCCACCCTGCTCTGAGCACAATCTGCCGGTTGGCTCTCCAAGAACTCTCTCGGTCCGCTCTTACGCCGCGGGCCAACTCTCTGCGTAGCAACTCCCATGACTGAGCGTGTGCTTGAGACCCCGTATCGTATGTGTCTATGCGTTTCGGCATTCTGGGGAACCTGGCCGTGTGGCCCGCGGACGACCGCCCGGCACACCTGCCCGGCCACAAGGTCCGGACGCTGCTGGCGGTGCTGTTGGTGCACGAGGGGCGGCCGGTGTCGGCGGACGCGCTGGCCGACGTGCTGTGGGGCGACGAGCCACCCGGCAACCTGATCGGCGCCCTGCACACGACCGTGTGGCAGCTGCGCCGTGCGCTGGAGAAGGCCGAGTCCGGTGCGGGCACCCGGGTGGTGGTGTCCCGCCCCCCGGGCTACCTGCTCGACGTGTCCGACCACGACGTGGATGCCCGCCGGTTCGAATACCGGCTGCGCCGGGCCCGTGCCGCCACCGACACCCGCGACCGCGTGTCGATCCTGGGTGACGCGCTCGCCGAGTGGCGTGGACCGGCGCTTGCCGACTTCACCGATGCCGAGTTCGCCCGCCCGGCCATCGCCCGTCTGGAGGAGCAGCGGCTGACTGCCCTGGAGGACCGGGCGCACGCGATGCTGGAGTTGGGCGAGCACCGCCTCCTGGTCAGCGAACTGGCCGACCTGGTGGTGCGTCACCCGATGCGGGAGCGGCTGCGCGCCGCGCACATGCGGGCCCTGTACGGCAGCGGCCGGCAGAGCGAGGCGCTGGCCGGCTTCGACGAGCTGCGCGAGCTGCTCGCCGAGGAACTCGGAGTGGAGCCGGGCACCGAACTGGTCACGCTGCGGCAGTCGATCCTGGAACGCGACCCGGTGCTGGCGCCGTCGCCCACCCCGATCACCACCACCGCGCGTCCGGTGACCAACCTGCCCGCGCCGGTCAGCGGCCTGATCGGCCGCGACGCCGCGGTGGTGCAGGTACGGGCCCTGCTGGAGGCCAGCCGTCTGGTGACGCTGCACGGCATCGGCGGAGTCGGCAAGACCAGTCTCGCGCTGGCCGCCGCCCGACAGGTCGCCGGTCAGTACCCGGACGGCGTGTGGCTGGTGGAACTGTCCATCGTCGCCGCCGGCCCGGACGAGCCGGACCCGTTCTCCGCCGTCGCCGACCAGGTCGCCATCGCGCTGGGGGTGCGGACGACCGCCCGGGAGGACTGGCTGATCAGTGCCGTACGGGCCAAGCAGATGTTGCTGGTGCTGGACAACTGCGAACACGTGGTCGCTGCCGCAGCCCAGCTGGTGGGGCTGGTGCTGCAGGCCGCCCCGGGAGTACGGGTGCTGGCCACCAGCCAGGAGCCGCTGGGCATCGCGGGAGAGCGGTTGTGGACGGTGCCGCCGCTGGCGCTGCCCACCTCGTTGGCGCAGGCCGCCACGTCCAGCGCGGTGCAGCTGTTCGTGGCCCGAGCCACCGACGCGTCGGCCGGGTTCGTGCTGGACGAGAGCACCGTCGAGGCGGTCGATGCGATCTGCCGTCGCCTCGACGGCCTGCCGCTGGCCCTGGAACTGGCCGCTACCCGGGTGCGGGCCCTCGGGGTGCACGAACTGGCGGCCCGGCTGGAGGACCGGTTTGCCCTGTTGACCCAGGGAATGCGGGGTGCGCCGGCCCGGCATCGGACCCTGCGCGCCGCGCTCGACTGGACCTGGGAGCTGTTGACCGAGCCGGAACGGGTGGTGCTGCGCCGCCTCGCGGTGTTCAGCGGTGGCTGCCCGCTGCAGATGGCCGAGGACGTCTGCGCCGGCGGTGTGGTCGGCCGCGCCGACGTGCTGGACCTGGTCGCCCGACTGGTCGACCGTTCGCTGGTCACCGTGACCGACGTCGCCGGGGTACGCCGCTACGGCCTGTTGGAGTCCGTCGCCGCCTACAGCGCCGAGCGGTTGCGGGAGGCCGGCGAAGAGGCTGACGTCCGGTTGCGGCACGCCCGCTACCACGCGGACCTGGCCGAACGGGTGCTGCCGCACCTACGCGGACCGAGCCAGCGCCGGTGGCTGGAACGGATGGACGCCGAACGGGCCAACTTCCGGGCAGCACTGGACGCCGGGGCCCGGCTCGGCGCGAACGGTCTGGCCCTGCGCATGGTCAACGCGCTGGCCTGGTACTGGTTCCTGCGGGGCCGGCTGGCCGAGGCCAAGCGGGCGTTCAGCGTCGCCCTCGACGGCTCACCGACCGACGGCGGCTCCCCGCGCGCCACCGCCCTGGCCTGGCAGGCGGGTTTCGGGCTGCGCGCCGGAGATGCCAGTTACGACCTCGACCGGTTCGACGAACTGGAGAACGAGGTGGCCGATCCCGTGGACCGGGCCATCGTCCGGTGGTTCCTGGGGTTCACCCGGATCGGATTCGGTGGCCAGGACAGCGCCGAGAAGTACCTGGACCGGGCGCTGGGCGAGTTCCGCAACCTCGACTACGCCTGGGGGACCGCGGCGGCGCTGGCCGCGCTGGCCACCCGCAGCATCCTGCGGGGAGATCTCGACGCCACCCGTCAGTACGGCGAGGAGAGCGCGGCCCTGTTCCGCGACCTGGGTGACGGCTGGGGCCGGCTGCAGGCCACCGATGCCCTGGCATCGCTGTCCGAAGTGCTCGGCCGCTACGACGAGGCGGCCCGCCTGCACCGCGATGGGCTGCGGATCGCCGAATCCCTGGGGCTGTGGAACGAGGCGTCCACCAAGATGTCCGGGCTGGGCCGAATCGCGCTGCTCGGTGGCGACTACCCGCAGGCGCGTGAGCTGCATGAGCGGGCGTTGCGGCTGGCCGCCGAGCAGAGCTACACCTTCGGGCAGCAGTTCGCCGAGGTGGGCCTCGGCCTGGTCGCCCGCCGCGAGGGCCGCCTCGACGCGGCCGAGATGCACCTGCGGCGCTGGCTCGACTGGTGCCGACAGCTCGACGGCGAGTACGGCGTCGCGCTGATCCTGGCCGAACTCGGCTTCGTCGCCGAGCAGCGCGGAGACGCCGAGACCGCGCTGCGCCTGCACCGTGAGGGCAGTGTGGCGGCGTGGGGGACCGGTGACCCGCGGACCATCGCGCTGTCCCTGGAGGGTGTCGCAGGCACCTACTCGCTGCTCGGCGACCACGAACGCGCGGCGCTGCTGTCCGGCGCCGCCCAGGCGGTCCGCGCGGGCGCGGGCGCGCCGTTGCCCCCGGCGGAGCGCGGCGACGTGGACCGGATCACCGCCCGCGGGGTCGCCGCCGTGGGCGATGCCTTCGCCAAGCACGTCGGCGACGGGCGGCTGATGGAGTTGAGCGAGGCCCGGCGGCTGGTCTTCGGCGACTGACCCACGGCCGCAACGTTAATCGTCCGGTAATCGGCTGCCCTTCGCGCGCCCATTCGCCGGTCGGTGAACCCGCGATGACCGGACACGACAGGAACTCACGATATACAAGACCTGTCGCTCGCTAAAACCGCGCGGGCCGCAGATCTTCGATATCCGCCGGAACCTTTCCTGATCGGAGACGGTAAAGATGACCTCTTCTCCTGGCGCGCCCGAATTCGCGGACTCCTATCTGGTCGAAGTGCTGACCGAGTTCGGTCTCGCGCTGAAGTACGTCCGTGCCCGCGGGAACACCCTGTACTACCTGGCCGACGACGGCACCGAGGTTGGGGTCTTCGACGCGGCCAGCGGATTCGGCTCCCTCATGTTCGGCCACAACAACCCGGAAATCGTCGAGCACGCGAAATGGCTGCTCGACCAGCAGACCCCCGTGCACGCGCAGTTCTCCGGCTATTCCTTCGCGCTCAACCTGGCCGCTGAGCTCAATGCCGTCATCCGGCGCGAGTTGCAGACCGACGACAAATTCTTCGCCCTTTTCGGTAACTCCGGTGCCGAGGCCGTCGAAATCAGCATCAAGCACGCCGAAATGGACCGCGGGGCGCGCATCGCCGAGCTGAAGGCGGAGATCGACACGCACGTGGAGCAGGCGCGCACCGCCGTCGCCGACGGCGCCCGGCTCTCCGCCGACGCGGCCGCCCTGGTGGGCGGCGCCGACTTCGACCTGCTGGCTGCCGAGGTGGCCCGACGCAACGCGCAGACCGAGGCCCGCCCGCCGCTGTTCCTCGCCCTGGAGGGCGGCTTCCACGGCAAGCTGGTCAGCAGCGTCCAGCTCACCCACAACGCCGAGTTCCGGGGCCCGTTCAAGGCGCTCGCCGCGCAGGCCCGCTTCATCCCCCGTGACCGTCCCGAGCTGATCGCCAAGGTCGTCGAGGACGAACGGGCCACCCTGCTCGACATCACGGTGCAGGACGGCGTGGTCGACCTGGTCGAGCGCGACTTCCCGGTGTTCGCCGCCTTCCTGATCGAGCCGATCATGGGTGAGGCAGGCATCTTCCCGCTGTCGGCGCAGCTGGCCGGCGCACTGCGCGAGGCGTGCGACACGATCGGCGTACCGCTGATCTCCGACGAGATCCAGTCCGGGATGGGCCGCTCCGGCACCTTCCTCGCCGGCACCCAGATCGGCCTGAAGCCCGACTACATCATCCTGGCCAAGGCCCTCGGCGGTGGACTGGCCAAGCTCGGCGTCGTCCTGGTCAACGAACACCGCTACCGCAAGGACATCGAGCTGATCCACACCTCCACCTACGGCCGGGACGGCTTCTCCAGCCGACTGGCGCTCAAGGTGCTGCAGATGCTGGAGGCCGAGGACGGCAAGGCGTACCAGTTGGCCGCCGAACGGGGCGCCAAGGCCAAGGCCATGATGGAGGCGATCAAGGCCGACTACCCCGATGTCGTCAGGGAGGTGCGCGGCGTCGGCCTGATGCTCGGCTTCGAGCTGCACGACCAGTCCAACTCGTCGTCACCGGAGATCCGCGAGGCCGTCGAGCACGAGGCACTCGCCTTCATCATCGGCGGCCACCTGCTGCGCAAGCACCAGATCCGGATCTTCTCCACCGCCAGCAACCTGGAGACGATGCGCTTCGAGCCGTCGATCTACCTGTCCGACGAGGAGATCGCGCGGGTGGACGCCGGCTTCCGCGACATCTGCCAGATCCTGCGCGACCAGGACGCGAGCCGGTTCGAATGACCAGCCGGCTGAGCATCCCGGTCATCGACACGGCCGGACGTGACATCCACGGCGAGGGCGAGCGCCTGCGTGCGCTCGGCCGGGCCGTCCAGGTGCTGCTGCCCGGCGACGTGACCGCGTGGTGGGTCACCGACCACGCGCTGATCAAGCAGCTGCTCACCGACGACCGGGTCTCCCGGGACACCTACCAGCACTGGCCGGCCTGGGGTGGCGGCGAGAGCGAGCTGGCCCGTACCTGGTCACTGGCGATGTGGGTGGCCGACCGCAACATGATCACCGCCTACGGCGCCGACCACAAACGCCTGCGCAAGCTGGTGGCCCGGGCGTTCACCGCGCGCCGCACCGAGGCGATGCGCCCGCGCATCGAGGCGGTCACCGCCGACCTGCTGGCCGACCTGGGCCGCACGCCCGCCGGCCAGGTGGTCGACCTGCGGGAACGGTTCGCCTACCCGCTGCCGGTCGAGGTGATCTCCGCGCTGCTGGGCATCCCCGACGAGATCCGCGGCCCGCTGCTGCGCACCGTGCACGAGATCATGGACACCGCCGCCACGCCCGAGCAGGCCAAGGCCAACGAGGTCGAGCTCTACCGGCTGCTGCACGAGCTGGTCGAGATCAAACGCCGCCAACCCGGCGACGACGTCACCACCGGCCTGATCCAGGCACACGACGAGGACGGCGGTGGGCTCAGCGAACGCGAGCTGGTGGACACCGTGCTGCTGATGTTCACCGCCGGCCACGAGACGACGGTGAACCTGCTCGACCAGACCATCGTCCTGCTGCTCAGCCATCCCGAGCAACTCGACGCCCTGCGTCGCGGCGACCTGGACTGGGCGGACGTGATCGAGGAATCGCTGCGCCTGCAGACCCCGTTTCCCAACCTGCCGCTGCGGTACGCGGTCACCGACATCGACCTCGGTGACGCCGTCATCGCCCAGGGTGACCCGATCGTCATCGCCTTCGGCGCGGGCAACCGCGACCCCGGCGTGTACGGCGACACCGCCGCGCAGTTCGACCCGTTGCGGCCCACCCGCCGCGACCACCTGGCATTCGGCTACGGCGTGCATCGCTGCCTGGGCGCGCCGCTGGCCCGACTGGAGGCGGCGATCGGCCTGTCCGCCCTGTTCGACCGGTTCCCGGACCTGCGTCTCGCGCAACCGGTGGACCAACTGCGGCCGCTGGGCTCGTTCATCTCCAACGGTCACGAGACGTTGCCCGCACTGCTGACCCGAGACGAAGGAGACCCCCGATGAGCGAGGTGCTGGACGCGGTCCGCAACATCGTGCCGAGGCTGCGCGACAACGGCCTGGAATCCGAGGAACGACGCTGGATCCTCGACGAGAACACCGAACTGCTCGACAAGGCAGGCGTGTTCCGGCTGGCCGTGCCGAAGCGCTTCGGCGGCCTCGACGCGCCGCTGCCCGAGCAGGTCGCCGTGCTCACCGAGATCGCCCGCGGCTGCGGTTCCACCGCCTGGGCCGCCGTGGCGTGGGTGTCCACCGCCTGGATGGCCACCCTCTACCCGGACCAGACGCAGGAGGAGATCTTCGCCGGCGGCTCGGTACGCATCTCCGGCGGCTTCACCCCGACCGCGAAGGCCGTCCCGACCGACGGCGGCTACCTGCTCAACGGCTCGTGGCGGTTCAACTCCGGCTGTCGGGGCGCCCACTGGGACCTGCTCGCCGCGATCGTCGAAGAGCCGGACGGCACCGAGACCGAGGTGTTCGCCATGGTGCCGATGTCCGACCTGAGCATCGCCGATGACTGGCACGTCACCGCCGCAGCCGCCACCGGCTCGTCGACCACCACCGCCCGGGACCTGTTCGTACCCGCGCACCGCGTCGTGACCGGCGAGGAGGCGCTGACCACCGGTGCCCCCGGCCGCACCCCCACCGCACCGGGCCGCTCCTACAGCCTGATCAGCTACGTGGTGGCCGAGTCGGCGGCCGCCTACATCGGCATGGCCAAGGCGGCGCTTGAGCTGTTCCTGGAGCGGCTGCCCGGACGCGGCCTGGCCTACACGTCCTGGACCGACCAGCGGCAGCACCCGCTGATTCAACACCGGGTCGCCCTGGCCGCCAACAAGATCACCGCCGCCGAGACGCTGTCCGCGTCCTACGTGGACATGCTGCAACGCCGCGCCGACGCCGGCGAGGACCCCACCTGGGAGGAAAAGGCCGCCGTGCGCGGCCAGGCCGGCACCGCGATCCAGCTGGTCAAGGAGGCCGTGCAGGACCTGCACACCATCGCCGGGGCCTCCGCGCTGAGCAAGTTCGCGCCGTTCCAGCGCTTCCACCGCGACCTGCTCGGCCTCACCACACACGGCCTCATGTCCCCGGACATGAGTCTGGAGGTGCACGGACGGGTCCTCGTCGGACTCGATCCGGACACACCTTTCCTGTAAATCCAACCCACCAAATCCCACAGGGGACGACACCAATGAGCAACACCACATTGTCCGGACTGCCGCTCACCCGGCGCGGCGTCCTGACCGCGGTCACGGCGGCCGCCGCCGCGCACACCATCCTGCGTCCATCGCAGGCCTCGGCGACCCGCAGACGCCACGCGTACGACGTCATCGTGGTCGGCGCCGGCTTCGCCGGCATCACCGCGGCACGGGACCTGCGGCGCAAGGGACTGCGCGTGCTGATCCTGGAAGCACGCAACCGCATCGGCGGACGCACCTGGACCAGCACCTTCCAGGGCGAACAGGTCGAGATGGGTGGCGTCTGGGTCGACCCGATGCAGACCCACGTGTGGCAGGAGATCGAGGACCAGGGCATCGGCCTCGTCGCCGACCCGGAGGCCGACCGGGCGCTGTTCCCGACCGCCACCGGCTTCGGCTACTTCAGCCCCGAGGAGGCGTTCGGCCGGCAGGGTGAGCTGCTCACCCAGTTCTGCGAACAGGCACCGCAGGTGTTCTCCGACCCGACGGACCCGATGGCCCAGGCCGACGTGCTGCGCCTCGTCGACTCGTACAGCATCCGCGACCGACTCAACGCCATGGGCCTGAGCACCCTGGACGAGAAGTGGCTCTCCGGGGCCACCGGCGGGCTCGGCGGGGGATCCGACCGCGGCGCGTACACGCAGTTCCTGCACTGGTGGGCGCTGTGCAACTACAACGCCGAGCAGTACTACGGCATCAACACCTTCCGACCGGCCGGCGGCATGACCGGACTCGCCCAGGCCATCCTGAACGAGGCGGCAGCCGACCTGCGGCTCAACTCGCCGGTGCGGTCCATCACCGACAACGGCCGCGAGGTGACCGTCCGCACCAGGGCCGGCATGTCGTACACCGCCTCCTCGGTCGTGGTCGCGGTCCCGGTGAACGTCTGGAACACAATCGATTTCGCACCGGGCCTCAGCCTGCAACGGCGGCGCGCCTCCAGCGAGACCTTCGGCGTGCCCGGCGCGCAGAAGTTCTGGCTGCGGCTGCGTACCTCGCTCGGCAACACCTACGTGCACACCCCCGACGGATACCCGGTGGACACCCTGGTGCCGATCAAGCAGCTCGCGGACAGCCAGCTGATGGTCGGGTTCAGCAACGACCGTCGGCTCAACGTCAACAACGTGGCACAGGTCGAACGTGCCGTACGGCTGGTCGTGCCGGACGCGAGGGTGCTGGCCGTCAAGGGCCAGAACTGGGGCGCCGACCCGTACGCGCGCGGCGGCTGGTCCTTCCGCCGGCCCGGCCAGCTGACCGGGCTGCTCGACGCGATCCAACGCCCCCAGGGCCGGATCTCGTTCGCCACCAGCGACATCGCCAGCGGGTGGAGCGGCTACGTGGAAGGGGCGATCGAGTCCGGACTGCGCGCGGCCGAACAGGTGACGCACTACGCGTTCAGGTGACCGGATCCCGGCCGGTCCCGCCCGTGCCAACCGCATCGCGAGGAGGAACAGTGGAATTCGACTACGTGGTGGTGGGGGCGGGATCGGCCGGGTGCGCGGTGGCCGCCCGGCTGTCCGAGGATCCGACCGTCACCGTGGCGCTGCTGGAAGCCGGCGGCCCCGACGACCATCCGGACATCCGGGTCCCGCTGGGCGCCCTGGAGCTGATCGGCTCCGAGCTCGACTGGGACTTCGGCACCCTGCCCCAGCCACACCTGGGCGGCCGGGAGGTGCGCTGGCCGCGCGGCCGGGTGCTGGGCGGCTCGTCGGCGACCAACTTCCAGATGTGGGTGCCCGGTCACGCCGAGGACTTCACGTCGTGGCCGCCGTCCTGGTCGTGGGAGCAGGTCCGGCCCTGGTTCCGCCGGGCCGAGCACTGGGCGGGCCCCGCCGAGGACAGGGGAGCGCTCGGCACCGGCGGCCCGTTGTGGATCTCACCCCAGCGAGACCCGGACGCCAGCAGCCTGCGTTTCCTGCAGGCGTGCGCGGAGGTCGGGCTCGCGCCGGTCGACGGCGGGCTGGCCGGTCCAGACAACCGTGGGTACGCGCTGACCCCGGTCACCCAGCGCGACGGCGCCCGGTGGAGCAGCGCGGACGGGTACCTCCGGCCGGCCCTGCACCGCCCCAACCTGACCGTGCTCACCGGCGCCCAGGCGCACCGGGTGCTGATCGACGCCGGCCACCGCGCCACCGGCGTGCGACTGGCCGACCGGACCGTCACCGCCCGCCGCGAGATCGTGCTCAGCGCCGGGACGGTCGGCTCGCCGCACCTGCTGCTGCTCTCCGGCATCGGCGACCCGGACGACCTGCACGCGGCCGGGGTGCGCCCACAGGTGGAGCTGCCCGCCGTTGGACGCGGCCTGCACGACCACATGATCCTCGATCTGGCGGTCCGGGCCGATGACGCGACCCGCTTCCTGCAGGACGGCCGGGAACGCTACCAACGCGATCGCATGGGCCCGCTGACCTCCAACATCGGCGAGGCGGTGGCGTTGCTGCGGGCCGACGGCGCGGCGGGCGCACCGGACGTGGAGCTGATCTGGTCCCCGATGGCGTTCGACGACACCGGCACCCCGATCCCCGGCTACACCCTCGGCGTCGTGCTGCTGCGCCCCCGCAGCCGGGGCCGGCTCACCCTGGGCAGCGCCGACCCGCACACCCCGCCGCGCATCGACCCGGGTTACCTCACCGACGACGCCGACCTGCAGACCTTCGTGGCGGGCGTCCGGTTCGCCGAACGGATCCTCGACTCCGCGGCCCTGCGCTCCCTGCACCAGGGGCCGGTGGTGCCGTGGCCGGCCGACGGCACGGTGGCCGAGTACGTCCGGCAGCGGGCGCAGACGGTGTTCCACCCGGTCGGCAGTTGCCGCTTCGGTGACGTGGTCGACGCCGACCTGCGGGTGCACGGCGTGACCGGGCTGCGGGTGGCCGACGCGTCGGTGATCCCCGAGGCGCCGCGTGGTCACACCCACGCCCACGCCGTGATGATCGGTGAGCGCGCCGCGGACCTGATCCGCGCGTCCGGGGTGTCGCACCCGGCAGCGCAGGAGGTCGTCGACGAGCGTCCCGTGGCTGCCCGGTAACCCGCATGGAACGCTGCGTGAGAGGTTGATTACCGGGAATCAGAATTGATGCCGTTGAATGTGTTGTGGTGCGCCGAACGTACCGATCCCCACCCGGAAGTGAGGACACGATGACCCAGACCGACGTGAGCAACCTGAGCCTGGAACTGACCGACGACCCGGAGACCCAGAACGCGGTCTTCCTGGCCGCGTTCAACTCCGGCCGGGGTGACCTGTTCGACCTGCTCTACCGTTCGGACGCGATCTCCAACCTGTCCGGCCAGCCACTCACCGGCGCGGCCCGCACCGAGGCGATCACCAAGCTGCTGGCCACCGGCCCCAAACTGCACTCGGTGGTGCGCGACTCCGTCGTGGCCGGCGACACCTCGCTCATCATCGTCGGCTTCGAGCTGGAGGTGACCGCCGCCGACGGCACCCGGCAACGGATCACCGGCCGCTGCACCGACGTGCTGGTCCGCGAACCCGACGGCAAGTGGATCATGGCGGTGGACCGCCCGGTGGCCGAGCACACCGAGACCCTCGGCGCCTGAGGCCGCAGCGGCTTGCGTCCCGCCGTCGGTCGGGACGTGGGCCGCGCCACCACGGCGGGAAGGACCGCACATGGATACGGCCACCAACGCATCCCTGGTCGGCGCTGCCCAGATGCGCTCGACGATGTCTCAGTTCGCCACCGGCGTCGTGGTTCTCACCGTCGGCGGCGACCACCTGCACGGCATGACCGCCAACGCCTTCAGCTCGGTATCGCTGGAACCACCCATGGTGCTGTGCTGCGTCGGCAAGAACGCGGTGATGCACCGGGCGATCACCGGGTCCGGCCACTTCGCGGCCTCCGTGCTCCGGGCCGGGCACGAGACGTACGCCCGGCACTTCGCCAGCCGCGACCGACCGCTGGGCAGTGCACAGTTCGCGGTGGGCGACTGGATGCCCGGGGCACTCACCGGCGCGCCGCTACTCACCGACAGCCTGGCCTGGGTCGAGTGCGCGCTGGCCGACGTGTACGAGGCCGGGGACCACTCGGTCTTCCTGGGCAGGGTCATCGGCTCCGGCCACCGCTCCGGCGCCGGACTGCTGTTCTTCGACGGCGAGTTCCACCCCACGACGACCTGGCCACCCAGCACCGACGCCGGCCCGACGGACAGCATCTGACAACCCTGCCGACCCACGGCCCCCGGGAGGCGCGCAGCCGCACCGGGACCCGGCCGAAGCACCCGAACACCAACAGGCGGACAGCGGCGCCTGCCGCGTGACGCCCCCGACCGTCGGCCTTCAAGACCACGACCAGGTCTTGAAGGCCGACGTCACGGTCTTGAAGGCCGACGTCACGGTCGTGACGGTCGACGTCACGCAGAACCCGAACTCACCGACAGCCTCCGAGAACGTCCCCGACGCCTTCTTCCGTGTGTCGGCACCACCCGGTGGGCCCGCACGACGACGGCCGCCGATCGCGATGATCGGCGGCCGCCACCCCGGCTGATGTGGAGGAGATCAGCCGGTCAACAAAGTCGGGTCGTTGGCGCGGATCAGCGCGCACACGTCGGTCAGCCCGGTCACCAGGCGGGCGATCGCCTCGTCGGTCACCGCGAGGGACGGCTGGAAACGCAGCGTGTGCGGCGCGCTGGCGGTCGGGAACACCCGAATCCGGTGCGCCCGCAGCAGCCGCCCCGCGACCATGTAGCCGAAGAGGCCGTTGCGAGCGAAGTCACGCACCACCCCGGCCGGCGCGTCGGTCTGGTCACGGAACTCCAGACCCCGCATCAGGCCCCGACCCCGCACCTCGGCCACCACGTCCGCGTTGGCCTCGGCCACCCCGTCCAGGGCCGCCCGCAACGCGTCGCCGCGTTCCCGCACGGTCCGGTACGCCTGCCCGCCGTCCGCCTCGAGCAGGTCGACGACGGCCAGTCCGATGTGACACGACAGCGCGTCCTTGGCGAACGTGGAGCTGTGCACCAGCTCGAACTCGGGCTGGTAGCGGTTGTCCCGCACCAGCAGCACGGCGTTCTTCACAAGCCCGCCGCCGATGCTCTTGGCCAGCAGCACGTAGTCGCCGAGCAGCCCGGCCTGTGCGCCGGCGAAGAAGGTGCCGGTGCGACCCACGCCGGTCTGGATCTCGTCCACCACCACGGGGAACCCGCCGGCCTCGGCGGCCTGGCGGATCTCGGCCGCCAGAGCGGCGTCCAGCGGCCGGATGCCGCCCTCGCCCTGCACCGGCTCGGCGAAGAACGCGGCGATCACCGGCAGGTCCCGCTCGACGAGCCGGACAGCGCCGTCGCCGGACTCCAGGTCGAACACCGTGACCCGCTCGGCCTCGACCGCCTTGGCCACCGCGCCCGGCCGGTCCACCGGCACGAACCGGGCTGGTGCGGCAAGCGTCCGGAACGGCAACCGGTAGGCCGGATTGTGGGTGAGCTGCACGCTGGCCGCGAGCTTGCCGTGGAAGGAGTTCTCCAGGGTCAGGTACACCGGTCCGCGAGCCAGCTGGGCCATGTTGTGCTGCCGGACCGCGGCGATCAGCCCGTCCACGCCGGTGAACGCACCCAGTCGGGCGGTGGCCGCGTCGCCGGGCAGGCCGGCTCCGGCCGCCGCGGCTGCCCGGGCATCGTCCAGGTGCGTGTCGATCTCGGCGGTCAGCGCGGCGACCCGCTGACCGCGTTCCATCTCGGCGTGCTTGAGCGCGCACTCGGCCGCCTCGGCCCCGGTGTTGGCGAAGATCGCCCGGTAGGGCTCCGCGATGCCGAACTCGCGGTGCAGCACCCGGTTCAGCGAGGCGGCCAGGTCGTTGGCGTACGGGTGCCGGGAGAACTGCGCGTGCACCGGCACCTGGCGCTCCAGCAGGTCGTGCAGCAGCCGGGTCAGGGTCGGATGGTGGTGACCGAAGATCAGCGACCCGTACCCCCCGACGAAGTCGTCGACGGCCACCTCGGCGCCGGTGTCGTCGACGAAGTAGAGGGTGTCACCGCTGGCCCGGGAGTAGGGCACGGCCAGGCCCAACTGGTCGAGTAGTCCGCCGAGGTGCGCCTCGGCCAGCTCGGGGAGCTCGGTGGTCACGGCGGCCACCTCAGACACTGTCGCCGTAGGCGTTGTCGACCGCGTAGCGCCACTTGCCGTCGGCGCCCCGGCGCAGGACGTCCAGCCCCGTCCCGGTCAGGTGCGTGGTGCCGCCCGCGCCGTCCGGGTGATCGATGCTCCAGTCCACCACGAGCAGCGCGGCGTCGCCGGCCACGTACGACTCGCGCAGCTCGGCGCGCATCGACGGGCGGGACGCGACGAACTCGCGTACCGCGTCGACGTGCTCCTGGCCGCGCAGCGGCTTGCCCGGTTCCCAGATGGTCACCGCGTCGTCGGTGTAGAAGCTGAGCACCGTCTCCGCGTCGCCGGAGTTCATCGCGTTCACGTACCGGGCGGTTACCTGTCGGGCGTCGTCGGCCAGCTGGGTGCCGTCCACTGAGGAGGTCATGCGTACACACCTGCCTTTCGGTAGTTGGGCACAACATAGAAGCCATGGGTGACTGTGCAGTCACTCAGCGGTAATCGTCATTCCATCGACGGTCATCGAGAGAGTCGAGCGACTGGAGCGTGACTGAGCACTGACGCTCCGTCGCCGATCCATTGATAGAAACGGATCAACCGCCGACTGCGGTTCCCAGGGGAAGCGACGAAGGGCAACCGAACGCGATGACCCATGACACGCACGCCGACGCCCCGACCACCGACACACCCGGCGCCCCGCACACCGCCGACACCGCGGTGGCCGTGGTCGGACTCTCCTGCCGCCTACCCGGCGCGGCGGACCCGGAGGCGTTCTGGGAACTGCTGGCCCAGGGCCGCGACGCCGTCACCGACGCACCCGCCGACCGCCGCCCCTCCGGCGACGACCACACCCCGGGCGCCCTGCGCGGCGGATTCCTGGACCGGCCCGGCGACTTCGACGCCGCCTTCTTCGGCATCTCCCCGCGCGAGGCCGCAGCCACCGACCCCCAGCAGCGGCTCGTCCTGGAACTGGTCTGGGAAGCCCTGGAGGACGCGGGCATCGTCCCCGCCGACCTGGCCGGCACACCGACCGCCGTCTACGTGGGGGCACTGCGCGACGACTGGGCCGGCCTGATCCACCGCGCCGGACCGGACGCGGTCACCGGGCACACCAACACCGGCACCCACCGCGGACTCATCGCCAACCGCGTCTCGTACGCGCTGGATCTGCGCGGCCCCAGCATGGTCGTCGACACCGCCCAGTCGTCGTCACTGGTCGCCGTGCACCTCGCCGCCGAGGCCGTCCGCGCCGGCACCGTTCCGCTGGCCGTCGCAGCCGGGGTCAACCTCAACCTGCTCGCCGACGGCGTGCATACCGCGCAACGCTTCGGAGGACTGTCCCCGGACGGCCGTTGCCACACCTTCGACGAACGCGCCAACGGCTACGTCCGCGGCGAGGGCGCGGCCGTCGTGGTCCTCAAACCCCTGACGCAGGCCCACGCCGACGGCGACGACGTCCTCGCCGTCCTGCACGGCAGCGCGGTCAACAACGACGGCGCCACCCCCGGACTGACCGTGCCCAGCGCAGACGCCCAACAGCGGATGCTGACCCGGGCGCACACCGCCGCCGGCATCGACGCCGCCGACGTGCAGTACGTGGAACTGCACGGCACCGGCACCCCCGTCGGCGATCCGATCGAGGCGGCCGCGCTCGGCGCCGTCTTCGCCGCCGGCCGCGACCCGGCCGACCCGCTCCTGGTGGGCTCGGTGAAAACCAACATCGGCCACCTCGAAGGCGCCGCCGGCATCGCCGGACTGGTCAAGGCCGTGCTGAGCATCCGGCACCGGATGCTGCCGCCCAGCCTGCACTTCGCCCGACCCCACCCGGCCATACCCCTGTCCGAACTGCGACTGCGGGTCGCCACTGCGCACAGCCCGTGGCCGCACCCCGACCGGCCGCTGATCGCCGGGGTGAGCAGCTTCGGCATGGGCGGCACCAACTGCCACGTGGTGATCGGCGAGCCACCACCGTCGCCAGCGTCCACCCCGACCGACCCCCTGCCGGCCGGCCCCGCGCTGGTCACGCTCTCCGCCCGGACCGCGCCGGCCCTGCGCGAGCAGGCCACCCGGTTGCTCGAGCACACCGGCCGCCACCCCGCCACCCCGCTGGCCGGCCTCGCGCACGCGCTGGCCACCTCCCGGACCGCCTTCCGACACCGGGCCGCGGTGTGGGCGGACGACCACGCCGAGCTGACCGCCGCCCTCACCGCCCTGGCCGACGGCACGCCCTCGGCCCACCTGGTCACCGGCGAGACCGCCACCCATCCCGGCGTCGGAGTGCTGTTCACCGGCCAGGGCGCGCAACGCATCGGGATGGGCCTCGGGCTGCGCACCGCATTCCCCGTGTACGCCGCAGCCTTCGACGAGGTCTGCGCACACCTCGACCCGCTGCTGCCCCGCCCGCTGGCCGACATCATCGGCACCGGTGACGGGCTCGACGGCACCGACCTGGCCCAGCCTGCGCTGTTCGCCGTCGAGGTCGCCGCGTACCGCCTGATCGAGTCCTGGGGGGTCACCACCGCCCGGCTGCTCGGCCACTCCATCGGTGAGATCGCCGCAGCCCATGTCGCCGGGGTGCTGTCGCTGCCCGACGCCTGCACCATGGTCGCCGCCCGCGGCGCACTGATGCGCGACCTGCCCGCCGGGGGCGCCATGATCGCCGTGGACGCCCCGCCGGACGGACTGCGCCCGTTCGTCGACGCCACCCCGGACCGGCTGGCCGTGGCCGCGGTCAACGGTGTGCGGGCCACCGTGCTCTCCGGCGCCGGCGCGGAGATCGACGCGGCCGCCCAGGCCCTGCGCGCCGCCGGGCACCGAGTCAAGCGGCTCACCGTCAGCCACGCCTTCCACTCACCGCTGATGGAACCGATGCTGCCCGCCTTCCGCCAGGTCGTCGCCGGGCTCACCCTGCGACCGCCGCGCCTGCCGGTGGTCTCCACCCGCACCGGTGGCCTGGCCGCGGACGCCCTGACCACCGTGGACCACTGGGTCGCCCAGATCCGCGAACCCGTGCTGTTCGCCGCGGCCGTCCGCGCCGCCGCCGACGCCGCGCCCACGATGATCGAGGCCGGTCCGGACGGCGTCTGCGCGGCCCTGGTCCCCGGCTGCGGACTCGACGACGGCACCGTCGTCGCGGTGCCGCTGCTGCGCGCCGGAACCGACGAAACCCGGTCGGCGCGCACCGCCCTGGCCCGGCTGCACGTGCGCGGTGTCCACACCGACCCGGCGGTCTGGGCGCCGCCGGTCGGACGGCGGCCGCGGCTGCCCACGTACGCCTTCCAGCGGCAGGACTTCGGCACCGGCCCGGCCGCCGCGCCCGCGCGCCCGCCCACCCCGGCCGCACCGCCCACCCCGACGGCAGCGCCCGTCCCGACGGCAGCGCCCGTCCCGACGGCAGGGCCCATCGAAACGCCGCGGATCGACACGTCGGCGCTGGTGGCCGCGCACGTCGCGGCGGTCCTCGGCGTGCCCGACCCCGACCTGGTCGACCGCCAGGCCACCTTCCGCGACCTCGGCGTCGACTCGCTGATGGCCGTCGAACTACGCGACGCGTTGGCCGCCGCGACCGGCGCCACGCTTCCCACCGGCCTGCTGTTCGACCACCCCACCCCGGACGCCCTCGCCGCCCACCTCGCCGGCCGCACCCCCGCCGCCACGGGCACCGACGCCACGGCCGCCGCCGGCGAGCCGATCGCCATCGTCGGCATGGCCTGCCGCTACCCGGGCGGCGCCGACACCCCGGACGCGCTGTGGCAGCTGATCGTCGACGAACGCGACGCCGTCGGACCGTTCCCCACCGACCGTGGCTGGCCCGCCGCCCTGTTCCACCCCGACCCCGACCACCCCGGCACCAGCTACGTGCGCGAGGGCGGCTTCCTGCCCGACGCCGCCGCGTTCGACCCCGCCTTCTTCGGCATCTCGCCCCGTGAGGCGCTGGCCATGGACCCGCAACAGCGGCTGCTGCTGCTCACCGCCTGGGAAGCCCTGGAACGCGCCGGCATCGACCCGGAATCCCTGCGTGGCAGCCGCACCGGGGTGTTCGTCGGCGGCACCGGCGGCGACTATGGCCCCCGCATGCACGACGGCGGCACCGCCGGCGAGGGCCACATCCTCACCGGCACCACACCCAGCGTGATGTCCGGGCGCATCGCCTACCACCTCGGCCTGGCCGGCCCGGCGCTCACCGTGGACACCGCCTGCTCGTCCTCGCTGGTCGCCCTGCACCTGGCCGTCCGGTCGCTGCGCAGCGGAGAGTCCACGACCGCTCTGGCCGGCGGCGTCACCGTGCTCGCCACCCCCGGCATGTTCCTGGAGTTCTCCCGCCAGCGCGGCCTCGCCCCCGACGCCCGATGCAAGTCGTTCGCCGCCGCGGCCGACGGCACCGCCTGGGCTGAGGGCGCCGGCCTGCTGGTCCTGCAACGACTCAGCGACGCCCGCCGCGCCGGACGCCCCGTGCTGGCCGTCATCCGCGGCTCCGCGGTCAACTCCGACGGCGCCTCCAACGGACTGACCGCCCCCAGCGGCCTGGCCCAGCGCCAGGTCATCCACACCGCGCTGGCCGACGCCGCACTGGCCCCGCACGACGTCGACGCCATCGAAGCACACGGCACCGGCACCGCCCTCGGCGACCCGATCGAGGCCGAGGCGCTGGCCGCCGCGTACGGGCCCGGCCGCGAACGTCCACTGTGGCTGGGCTCGTTGAAGTCGAACATCGGCCACACGCAGGCCGCCGCCGGGGTCGCCGGCGTCATCAAGCTGGTGCAGGCCATGCGCACCGGCACCCTGCCACGCACCCTGCACGTGGACGCGCCGACCCCCCGGGTCGACTGGGCGGCCGGCCCGCTGCGCCTGCTCACCGAGGCCCGCCCGTGGCCGACCGACGCCACCCGCCGGGCCGCCGTCTCCTCGTTCGGCATCAGCGGCACCAACGCCCACCTGATCCTGGAACAGGCACCCCGCGACCCGGACCCGCAACCACCCGCCGAGGTGCCCGTACCCTGGCTGATCAGCGCCCGCGACCCGGACGCTGTCGCCCGGCAGGCCGGCCGGCTGCACGCCGCACTGACCGCCGGCGACGCCCCCCACCCCGCCGCCGTGGCCCGCACGCTGGCCGGCCGGACCCGGTTCCCGCACCGCGCCGCGGTCGTCGCCCGCACCCACGCCGACCTGCTCGCCGGCCTGACCAGCCTGGCCACCGGGACGGACGACGCCCGGGTGGTCCGTGGCCTCGCCGAGCGGCCCGCCCGCGTCGCGTTCGTCTTCGCCGGCCAGGGCGCCCAACGGCCCGGGATGGGCGCCGAGCTGGCCGACGCCTTCCCCGTCTTCGCCGCCGCGCTGCACGAGGTCGCCGCCGCCCTGGACCCGCACCTGGACCGCGCGTTGACCGACGTGCTCAGCGCCGAGGACGTGCACCGCACCCGGTACGCCCAGCCGGCGCTGTTCGCCGTCGAGGTTGCCCTGGCCCGGTTGCTGGCCCACCACGGTCTGCGACCGGATCTGGTCGCCGGTCACTCGGTCGGCGAGGTGGCCGCCGCGCACGTGGCCGGGGCACTGACCCTGCCCGAGGCGGCCGCCCTGGTCGCCGCACGCGGCCGGCTGATGGACCGGGCCCGCTCCGGCGGGGCGATGCTGGCGGTGCAGGCCAGCGAACAGGAGGTGCAGGCCACGCTGGCCGCGTACCCGCAACTGAGCCTGGCCGCGGTCAACGGACCGATGTCGGTGGTGCTCTCCGGTGACCCCGACCCGATCGTGGAAGCGGCCGCACACTGGGCCGTCAAGGGCCGACGCACCCGGCGGCTGCGCGTGAGCCACGCCTTCCACAGCGCCCACATGGACGAGATCCTCACCGAGTTCGCCGAGGTGGCCGCAGCCCGCGAGGTCACCGAGCCGCAGGTGCCGTTCGTCTCCACCGCGACCGGGGACCGGCTGCCCGGCGACCGGCTGGCCGACCCCGCCTACTGGACCGGCCAGCTGCGCGGGACGGTCCGGTTCGCCGACGCGGTGACCAGCCTGCGCACCCTCGGAGCCACCGTCTTCGTCGAGGTGGGACCGGACGCCGCGCTGGTCCCGGCGATCCTGCAGACGCTTGGCGACGCCAACGCCACCGTGATCTCCACCGGTCGCGCCGGCCGCCCGGAACCGGAGACCGCCATCCTGGCCGTGGCCGCCGCACACACCGCGGGCGCCCCGCTCGACCCCACCTCGATCGGCGTCGGCTCACCGCCGGCGGACCTGCCCACGTACCCGTTCCACCTGGACCGCTACTGGCTCGCCCCACGCACCTCGGCCGACCCGACCGCACACCCGCTGCTGCACACCACGGTGGACCTGGCCGACCGCGCCAGCCTGGTCCTCGCCGGGGAACTGTCCCGGTCGGACCTGCCGTGGCTGGCCGACCACGTGATCAACGGCGCTGCGCTGGTGCCCGCCACCGCGTTCCTGGAGATGGCCCGGGTGGCCGGCGAACGGGCCGACGCGACCCGACTGGACGAGCTGACCCTGGCCGCCCCGCTCGCCGTCCCCGCCCAGGGCACCCTGCAGGTCCAGGTCAGCGTGGACGAACCGGACCCCGACGGCGGTCGCCGCTTCACCGTCCACGCCCGGGCCGACAGCGGCGCGGCCCCGCAGGACTGGCGACGCTGCGTCACCGGCCGACTCGTCCCGACCACCGTCGCCGGCACCGGGCCCGCGGACGCGCCGTGGCCGCCGCCGGGTGCGGTCGAGGAACCCATCGCTGACCTTTACCCCCGGCTCGCCGAGGCCGGCTACGACTATCGCGGCGACTTCACCGCGGTCCGCCGGCTGTGGCGGGTCGGCGACGAGGTCTGCGCCGACCTGGAACTGCCCAGCGACGCCGACCCCGCCCGCTACCGCATCCACCCGGCGTTGCTCGACGCCGCCCTGCACCCGGTCGTGCTGCAGGCCGCATCCCGCACCGCCCCGGGCCGCATCCGGCTGCCCTTCACCGTCACCGGCGCCGATCTGACCGGCACACCCGGCCACGCCCTGCGGGCCCGGATCACCCCGGCCGGCCCCGACACGGTGACCGTCACCCTCACCGACGCCACCGGCCGCCCGGTCGGCCGGATCGAGGGGCTCACCCTGCGCGAGGTGGACACCCGCGACCTGGCCGCCGCCACCGGCGGCACCGGCGGGCTCTGGACACTCGGCTGGCAACCACTGCCCGCCCCGTCCCGCCCGGCCGACCCCCGCGAGGTGCTCACCCTGGACGGTGACGACGACCCGCTGACCGCCGTCCGCACCGCCCTGCACACGGTGCGCGAACGGCTCACCGGCCCACTCACCGTGGTGACCCGCCACGCGGTCAGCACCCCCGGCGACCCCGCCCCCGATCCGGCCGGCGCGGCCGTCTGGGGCCTGCTGCGCAGCGTCCAGGCCGAACATCCGGACGTCACCCTGGTCGACCTCGGCGACGGCACCGGCCCGGAGGCGGTGGCCGCCGCCGTCGCCGTCGGCGAACCGCAGGTCGCCGTGCGCGGCGGCACACTGCTGGCACCCCGCCTCGGCCCGGCGCCCGCCACCGGGGACGCACCGGTGATCGATCCCGCCGGCACGGTCCTGATCACCGGCGGCACCGGCGGGCTGGGCCGGCTGATCGCCGAGCACCTGGTCACCACGTACGGGGTGCGTCACCTCGTCCTGGTCAGCCGACGCGGCCCGGACGCCCCGGACGCCGCCACGGCCACCGCCGCGCTGCGCGAGAACGGTGCCGAGGTCCGCGTGGTGGCCGCCGACGTCACCGACCGCGACGCCGTCGCCGCCGTGCTGGCCGCCATCCCGGCCACGCACCCGCTGACCGCGATCGTGCACGCCGCCGGAGTGGTCGACGACGCCACCGTGGCCACCCTCACTGACGAGCAACTGGACCGGGTGTGGCGAGCCAAGGTGGACGCTGCCCAGCACCTGCACGACCTGACGGCCGACCAGCCGCTGACCGCGTTCGTGCTGTTCTCCTCGATCGCCGGGGTGCTGGGCACGGCCGGGCAGGCCGGGTACGCGGCAGCAAACTGCGCCCTCGACGCCCTGGCCGCGCACCGGCACGCCGCCGGGCTGCCCGCCACCTCACTGGCCTGGGGCCTGTGGGACACCACCACCGGGATGGGCGCGGCGCTGCGGGACGCCGACATCGCCCGCTGGGCCCGGCTCGGCATCGAACCGCTGACCCCCGCCCACGGCCTCGCCCTGTTCGACCGGGCACTGCGCTCACCCGAACCGGTCCTCGTGCCGGTGGCCCTGGAACCGGCCCGGCTGCGCACCGACGACCCGCTGCCGGCACCCCTGCGCGCGCTGGCACCGGCCCGTCCGCGCCGGGCCGCCGCGCCCCCGAGCGGCGACTGGGCGGCGCACGCCGCCAGGCTCGACGAATCGGAACGGCACGCGTACGCGCTGGACACCGTCCGGACCGCCGCCGCCGCGGTGCTCGGCCACGACAGCCCGGCCGGTGTGCTGCCGGAGGTGCCGTTCCGCGACGCCGGCTTCGACTCACTGACCGGAGTCGACCTGCGCAACCGCCTCACCGCCCTCACCGGCCTGCCACTGCCGGCGACGCTGGTCTTCGACCACCCGACCCCGGCCGCAATCGCCGAATATCTGGTCGCAACGGTCAACGGTCCCGCCACCGAGCAGGCCCCGGCTGCGGTGGTGGTCGCCGATGAGGATCCGGTCGTGATCGTCGGGATGGGTTGTCGTTTCCCGGGGGGTGTCACGTCACCGGATGGGTTGTGGGATCTGGTGGTGGGGGAGCGGGATGCTGTCGGCCTGTTCCCGGAGAACCGGGGTTGGCCGGCTGATCTGGTCGATCCGGATCCGGAGGCGGTGGGGAAGTCGTATGCGGGTGAGGGCGGCTTCC
>NZ_BOPA01000046.1 GCF_016863515.1 Micromonospora gifhornensis | reverse complement strand
AATGCGCCGAGCAATCCTGCGAACCTGTGACCTAATGCCAGCCCTAGACCAAGCCATCGAAACCCTCCGTGATACGGATCGAGGTTGAGCCAATGACATCCGGTCGCCCGGTACTTGTCGTAACCGACATGCAAAACGGCTTCGTACGCGAGCAGTCAGCCCACATCGTTCCTGTCATCGCCGACCTGGTACGCCGCTGGCAGGCGCAAGAAGGCGACGTCCTTTTCACACGTTACCTCAACTATCCAGGTAGTCCCTTTGAACGCTTCTTCGGTTGGCGGAAGCTACAAACTGCACCCGAAACCGACATCATCTCAGAGCTCCAGTCCTACTTGCGGGCCAGCGCAGTCCTCGACAAGAGAATATATAGCCCTTTCACATCGGACGGAGAGGAGCTATTTCGGCGGAAGGGCTGGACGGAGTTCTACTTCTGCGGCATAGCCACAGAAAGCTGTGTCTTGAAAGGTGCAGTAGACGCCTTCGAGCGCGGCTTCACACCATGGCTAATCGCCGACGCTTCGGCTAGCCACGCCGGCCCAGAGGCGCATACCGCTGGCCTCTTGGTAGCGAGACGCTTCATCGGCCCGGGACAGGTGATTACGCGGAAGGAAATACCGTCATCACTCATTGGCAGCAGCCGCCCTTGACGTGCGCCGCGAGCGCATTTATTAGGAGTAAGGTCTTAGGTGCGCTTTCCGTTCGACACAGGAACAGGGTACAGGCGTGAGAACGTGCGTTCGGTCCGGCCCACTGGCTGCCCGGCGAACGTCTCAATCACTCCTCCCGCTTCACCTCAACGGGCTGGTCGAGTTGTTGCTGCCGCTTGTTCTGTTCATCACGAAGTCGTTCGACGTTAGCCGCAAAAAGGGCATACGCTTTCTTTTCGTCCAAATCTGTATAGCTTCCTACGCGAAGCTCGACAGCCTCATACTCTCGCTCGATTGCGTCTGCTGTTTGCTGCGAGTTGAAGCTCCGCTCGTGATATTTGTAGTAACCCATGAATCCTGCGGCCAATCCCACGAGAGTACTGGCTCCGACCGTCACCCATCGCGCGGCACCGTAGGAGACTGATGCTGTAGCAATCGCGGAGGTGACGACAGAGCCAACGATGATGACGCTCTGCAGACGATTGTGTATCCTCCGCGTACTGCTAGCGTCTTCTCGAAATTGAGAAATCAGGTCCGGAATATCGTCCCTATAGCGCTTCTGCGCTGGCAGCGCTGAGTCGGTCTGACCATCTGAACTGTCGTCCATGTCCGACAAGATGCGTCGACGTAGGACATGAAGCTTTTTGATCATGATGCGTGTCGCCCTCGTGCGCTTGTACTGCCGGTAGATCAGCACAGGTGAGGCGAGCAGCGAGGTGGCACACACGGCGTATATCAGCAATGAGAACCGGGCAATCTGATCAATGCCCGATAGGGCGGCAGATCCTGCGAGAGCCACAAGGGCGACGTTTCCGACGAAAGTCCAGACCTTTCCGATTCTTCGCCACACTTCTTGAAGATGGAGCTTATCTTCTGCATCGATAATTGCGCTGCGCACATGGTCGATGTCCCAACTTTCAGACTTGCCGTCAGTCAACTTGGTCCATTTTTCTTCGTTCGATTCACTCTTGCCACCCCTAGACTGAGCGATCCGCGACCACATAGTGCGACGGTATGATCACCGAATCGAGCAAGCAAGCCACAGGCGGGTCGGGTTATCGACACTTGTCAGTTGCTTCGCAACGTGCATGACCCTCATCATCGAGCCCGACCCGCTGAGGTGCTGCTCTATCCCGGGGCAGCGGGACAGTGGTCTTGGTCTCACGGGGGTTGTAGACGCCGCACTTAGCACAGCCAAGCGCCGGGACGCCGGTGGCTGCGGCCGACAACAACTGTTCCGGAGGGTCAGTGCTTTGACCACGCCCCGCTCTCTGGGCGTGGCTCGTCGGTAGGCTTCAGAGGTGGCGAGCCGGACCGGATGCAAGTCCACCGGATTGCTCGTCTCAAACGTCGTCTCGTTCATGACGGTCCACCACGGGCCACGACCGTCCTCCCAGAGGCAGACGACCAGGACAGCGACCATGCCCGTCAACGCACGGACTCGGCCGAGCAGACTTGGAAAGCGTGTTGGGTTAACACCCTCACGAGTTCGAATCTCGTATCCTCCGCTCGCACGAGCTGCTCGAACGACAGGGCCGGCCCTCACAGGGACCGGCCCTGAGTCGTCGGTACGGGCTGATCAACTCCGTATCGCTGAAGTGGCGGTATCCGGTCGGTGGTGTCACCGCCACATCGCCGAAACGGCGCGCACTCACGTCGCGGCGATCGAGCGGCGACCGAGCGGCGACCGAGCGGCGATACTGGCCGGGTGGGAGTACGTGCGCGGACGAAACCGCTCCGGACCGGCGTCGTACACATGTTCTATCCACAGGCTGTGGATGCCGGGTGAGTTACCAGCTCAGCGCGATTGTCGCGGACGCCGAACTGCTGCGCGAGGAGACCCGCGACCTGGATCATGCTGTGCTCGGCGAGTTGCGGCAGGACTTCGCGCTGCTGCCGGTGACCCCACAGTTGGTGCAGGAGTTGACAGGCGCCGCCCCGGACTACGCGACCGGCGAGCCCGGGCCGGAGCAGCCCTTCGCCCTGACTCTCTCCCCCGCGCTTACCGAAACACTGAGCCGCTGGTCGCGGCGGGGGCCGGTGGCGTACGTCGAGGCGGAGTTCGCCGGTGGTGCCGGACGCCAGGCGGCGGCGGTCTGGTTGGACGGCGCACTGACCTTCCGGCCGCGGTTCGACTCGGCGTTCGACGGGCCGCGCCCGCAGTGGCCGATCAACGCTGCCCTGATCGAGTTGGGCGCGGAGCCCGGCAACTGGATCGATCCCTTCGCCGAGCTGGGGTTGCACGTCGAGCGGAGCATCGAAGGGTGGCTCGCGCACGGACGACGCGGGCTGAGCGCCGACTACTGGGACGAGTTGGCCGAGGAATGGGAAGCCCGGCAATAACCTCGGCGCTCCCGTCACGTTGGTGACTGGGGGATTCTGATGAAATTGCGACAATTCGGCTTCATCGCCGCACTGCTTCTGGCTGCCTCGGTGTCGGGCAGCGGACCCATGCCACCGGAGGGCATCGCCATGCCCGAACCCGTCGCGTCGGTCACCGTTGTCGATCTCGACGGACTGGCCGATGTGGACTTCGGGGACACCGAGGCCGAGCTGACCCGGCGCGGGATACTTCGGACCGACGTCGACGCCTGCGGTCCGACGCTTGCCGGCCACGCCATGATCAGTCCGATCTTCATCGACGATCGGCTGGTGCTGCTCTGGGCCGGCGACCCGGTCCGCACCCCGGAGGGGATCGCGGCCGGCACACCGATCACCGAGGTCCGGGCCGCATATCCGACGGTACGCGAGCTGAACGCTCCACAGGGGACGTACCGTTTCGACGGTCTACTCGCTCGCGACGGCGACCGCGCCTACCTCTTCCTGCACGACGGGCAGGCGGTCCAGAAGATCATCGCTGGCTACGCCAGTTGGGCGCATCGCCTCTTCGTCGAGGGCCACGGCCCCTGCTGACCCGGCGAGACCAGCGCCCGAGCGTCGGCCTGCTCAGCGGGGGTGTGGGACCGGGTGCAGGCAGATCCCGTGCATCAGCACCTGCATGATCGAACGCGTCAGTTCCTCGGGCGGGGTCGCACGGGCCCAGACGAACGTGTAGATGAACAGGCCCAGGATGCCCTCCACGAATGCGTGGTCAAGCGTCCGGAACTCGCCGGCGGTCGCCCCCTCCTGGAGGACGCGCCGCCACCGGTCGAGGTACTGCTGGCGGCGCTGGAGGATCTGCGCCTTGCCGTCCGCGCCGAGGACGCTGTACTCGCGGAGGAACACCGTCCAGGCGGCGAGGTCGGCGGCCATCGCGTTGCCGAGGTCGGTACCGAGTTGCCGCAGCTTGGTGGTGGCGTCGCCGTCGGTGGCCAGGATCTGGTCGCTGCTGACGAGGATGCGGTCGATCGGGTCGAGCATGATCTCCAGCAGCAACTCTTCCTTGCTGGCGATGTGGTGGTAGAAGCCGCCCTTCTGCAGGCCGACCGCGTCGAGTAGCTCAGCCAGACCCGTCCCGTGGTACCCCTGCCGCGCAAACAGGTCTGCGCTGGCGGTGAGGATGCGGGCCCGCGTGTCTTCGCTCCTCGTTCGCATCAGATCGTCCCTTTCAATAACCCCGGCCGAATGCGAGCGGGTTACGTTTCGATTTCATGCTTCCGGACCGACCGGTCGGTCCGGTACCGTCCTCCTCAACGTACCGACTGGTCGGTAGGGGTCGCTGGGGAGGTGACACATGCCGGATAGTGCAGCAGCTGATGGCCTGCTCGCGGTCCATGACGGCCTGCGGACGGCCCTCGCCGGACGCCCCGAGATCCACGTCGCCTGGGGCCCGGAACTGGCTGAGGACGCTTCCCCCGCCGCCGCGGCGCTCCGTGCCGCCGAGGCGAGTTGGGAATGGAGTGCCCTGGGCTTCGCCAGCCGATCCTTCTGGGATCTGCACGTGGGCATCCTTCCCGTCGAGTCGGGCTTCTCCGTAGGCCTGCACTGGACCCGCGCACTCGACCACGAGGTCCGCCCGTGGGCACCGATCGCGGTGCCCGGAGGAACCCTGCGGTTCGCCGCAGTCGCCGGAGAGTACCAACTGCTCACCGCCGACTCCACAGGCGTCGCGACGCACAGTATCCGATCCGCCGTGGACGTGGCCCTGGCCGTCGCCACCCGGGTCCTATCCAAGATCACCGAAGACGCTCACCCGGCCGAGGTGTTCGCACCAACAGATTGCACTACTAGGGAGAAGACATGCGGTTGAAGGGAAGGCTGGTCGTCGCCACGTTGGCGAGCACCTGCATGCTGTTCGCCGCCGGGTGCGGTAACGCGACCGGCGGCTCGAAGTCGTCGGCGGGTTCGTCGGGCTCGTCGGCCAACGGTTGCGACGTCAAGGAGATCGGTCCGGGTGTCACGGACAGTGAGATCCGGGTGGGCACCACCATGCCGCTGTCCGGCTCGGGCGCCGCGGGTGGTCTCGGCACCAAGGAAGGGCAGGAGGCGTACTACGCCAAGCTGAACGCCGAGGGTGGCGTACAGGGTCGGAAGATCAAGCCGATCATCCTCGACGACGCGTACGACCCGTCGACCGCCCAGAAGCAGATGCGTCAGCTGGTCGAGAAGGAGGAGATCCTCGTCGTCTCCGGCGGTGAGGGCACCCCCAACTTCCTCGGCGCCGTGCCGTACCTCGACCGCAAGAAGGTACCGGCCATCGCCCCGTACGCGCCAAGCGACGAGCTCGGCGGCGACAAGAACCAGCACGTCTTCATGGCGACGGTCGACTACATCCAGGAATTCGAGATCCTGACCGACTACGTGCTCGACCAGGAGACGCCGAAGAAGATGGCGCTCGTCGGTGTGGCCGGCAACGTCGGCGACAACGCGAAGCTCGGCATGGAGAAGGCGCTCGAGGGCAAGGGCATCGAGCTGCTCTACGTCCCCGAGACGCCGGGCACCACCGACTTCACCCCGATCGCGACTCAGCTCAAGCAGTTCGACGCCGAGTACGTGTTCCTCATCCTGACCAACGCCGACACCGGCGGCCTGCTCCAGGCGATGTCCCGCATCGGGTACACCCCGAAGACCGGTGCCTGGGCCGGCATGAGCGACGACTCCTACATCAAGGAGTTCGGTGCGCTCTCGCAGGACATGCTTGTCGCGCTGGAGACCTCGTCGCTGGAGAGCGACAACCCGCTGGTCAAGCAGTTCGTCGCGGACTTCACCGCGCAGACCGGCAAGGCGCCGAGCAAGTTCAACCAGCTCGGCTGGGTGCAGGCGCAGCTGACCGCCGAGGCCCTGAAGCGGGCCGAGGGTCTCAACCGCGGCTGCGTGGTCGAGGCGCTCGAGACCTTCGAGAACTTCGAGACCGGCATTCTGCCCCCGGTGACCTGGGGCAAGGGCGACCGCGCCGGCGTTGACGCGGTCGGCATCGGCCAGATCAAGGGCGACAAGCTCGTCGTCCTCGAAGAGACCAAGTCCCTGCAGAAGTGACCCCTCCGGGGGTGGGTCCGGCGAAACCCGACCCACCCCCGGACCAGTACGAGACCAGGAGTCCACGTGGGTGACCTCGGTCAGATCCTTCTCGGTGGTGTCACCACCGGCAGCCTCTACGCACTCTTCCTGCTGGGCGTGCTGATCGTCTTCCAGGTCAGCAAGAGCATGAACTTCGCGTACGGGCAGGTCGGCATGATCGCCGCCTTCAGCGCATGGTTCTTCTACTCCGAGCAGGGCCTGCCCGTGCCGGTGGCGCTGATGATCGGTGTGCTGCTCGCCGTGATCGTGAACAGCGCGATCGACTTCGCCGCCATTCGCCGGATCCCGGCGGGTCGGCCGGGCCTGGACCTGGTCGTCACCCTCGGCATCTTCCTGCTCATCACGGCAGTCATGCAGCAGCTGATCGACGCCAACGCGCACACCTTCGTCTCGCTCGGCGCGGACACCCGCACCGAGGTCGCCGGGGTGGTGGTCAGCATGAGTGACGGCATCGTCATCGGCCTGACCGTGGTGACCGTCCTGGCGGCGTACCTGCTGCTCAACCGGACCAGCCTGGGCACGTCGTTGCGGGCCAGCGCCGAGGACGCCGGCATCGCGCAGGCGGCCGGCGTGAACGTCCGGGCGCTGCGGACCGCCACCTGGGCGGTGGCCGGTCTGATCGCGGCGGTCGTCGCCATCCTGGTCGCCAGCCGGCTGTCGGTCGACGCGTTCTACATGACGCCGTTCCTGATCAAGGCGTTCATCGCCGGGATGATCGGCGGCCTCGACCGGTTCTGGCTGCCGTTGGTGGTCGCCGTGGCGCTCGGGGTCTACGAGTCGCTGGCGGTCTACCTGCTCGGCGCGAGCGCCGGCACGCCGGCCGTCTTCCTCCTGATCATCGTCGTCCTGGCGCTGGTGCCGAAGCGGTTCGTCAACGAGCGGAACGAGGTGCGAGCATGACCGGCACCACCATGACGCGGCCCCGCCGGGGCGGGAAGAACCCGACGGTGGGCAAAGGCCGGGGCGTACCCCGCCTGCTGACCCGGGTGGCCGTCTTCGCCGTGATCGCCGCGGTTCCGCCGCTGCTCTTCGACGACTACTGGGTGTTCATGTCGGCGCAGGTGCTCGCCTTCGCGGTGGCCACCCTGGGCCTGGACATCCTGTACGGGCGGACCGGCCAGATGTCGTTGGCGCACGCCTCCTTCATGGGCGTGGGCGCCTACACCACCTACGTGATGGCGACGAACGGCTACGGACCCGCGATGCAGCTCGCCGCGGTGATCGGCGTGGCGCTCATCGCCGCGCTCGTCGTCTCCGTACCCACGCTGCGGTTGTCCGGCATGCGGCTGGCGCTTGTGACGCTCGCCTTCGGTGAGCTGCTGGCCTGGGCCATCCGGAACACCACCGACCTCACCGGCGGCACCCAGGGAGCCTCGGTCGACCCGTTCCTGTTCGGGCGGCTGGACTCCAGCGAACCGCTGCACGCCTACCTGATCGCGCTGGTCCCCGCGGCCATCGCCACCGCGTTCGCCGTACACCTCGGCCGGACCCAGCTCGGCCGCCGGATGCTGGCGGTACGCGACAGCGAACTCGCCGCCGAGTCGGTCGGCGTGGCGGTGGCCCGTACGAAGGTCACCGCGTTCCTGATCAGCGCCGTGTACGCGGGCGTCGCCGGCTGGCTCTACGCCGGCATCACCGGATTCATCGCACCGCCCGACTTCGACCTGTTCGCCTCGGTGTACCTCTTCGTCGCCGTGGTGATCGGCGGCGCGGGCACCGTGCTGGGGGCCTGGCTGGGCGCCTCGTACGTGGTGCTGATGCCCGAGGTGTTCACCCTGGCCGGCCAGCCGAACCTCTACCCGATCGTGGGTGGCGCCCTGCTGGCGATCGTGGCGCTGGTGGTGCCCGACGGCATCGTCGGGCTCGGCCGCAACGTGTGGCGTCGGATCAGAGGCGTACGTGGGGACGAGGAGGAATCCAAATGAGCACGGCCAGCGGCGCGCCGCACGTACGGACCGAAGGACTGACCGTCCGGTACGGCGCCTTCCAGGCACTGCGTGACGTCACCGTCAGCCTGCCGGCGGGCGCAATCAGCGGCCTGATCGGCCCCAACGGCGCGGGCAAGACGACACTGCTCAACGCGATAAGCGGGTTCACACCGATCGCCGAGGGCTCCGTGCACATCGGCCACCGCAACATCACCGCGCTGGGCACCCGCCGCCGCGCCCTCGCCGGTGTCGTGCGCGGCTTCCAGACGGTACGGCTGATGGAACGCGAGTCGGTGCTGACGAACGTGCTGGTCGGGACCGAACGACTGCCGCAGCCGAACGCGCTCGCCCAGTTCCTCGCGTTGCCGTCGCAGTGGCGCGCCCGCAACCGGGACATGGCGGCGGCGACCGAGGTGCTCGACCTGCTGGGCCTGGCCCGGCAGGCGCACCGCCGGGTGGACGAACTGCCGTTCGCCAGCCGCCGCCTGGTGGAGGTGGCCCGGGTCCTGGTCTCCTCGCCGTCGGTGATCCTGCTGGACGAGCCGGCCGCCGGTCTCGACCAGGAGGGGCGGCAGGAGTTGGCAGCCGTACTCACCCGGGTCCATGAGAACCATCCGTCGACCATGGTCGTCGTCGAGCACGACGTGGACCTGGTCAAGAGCCTCTGCTCGTACGTCATCGCCCTCGACTCCGGTGCCTTCCTGCGCGACGGCACCCCGGCCGAGGTGTTCGGTGACCGGCAGGTGCAGCTCGCGTACTTCGGGAGGGCCGCAAGTGCTGACGCTTGAGTCGGTCAAGGGCTGGTACGGCTCGACCCAGGCCCTGTTCGGGGTGAACCTGCGCGTACCACCGGGCAAGACCGTCGCCCTGGTCGGCACCAACGGTGCCGGCAAGACCACCACGCTGCGGGCCATCCTCGGCGCGGTCCGCACCGAAGGGTCGGTACGCGTCGACGACGTCGACATCTCGGCGAAGCCGACGCACCGACGGGTCAACGACCACCACATCGCTGTCGTCCACGAGGGTCGCGGCCTGCTGTCCCAGCTGTCCGTCCTGGAGAACCTGACGGTCGGGGCGAACCGCGCGCAGCGGGCCCGCATCGACGAGGTGCTGGACCTGTTCCCGGCGCTTCAGGGACGTACCCACCAGAAGGTGTCGCTGCTCTCCGGCGGGCAGCAGCAGATGGTGGCGCTGGGTCGGGCGCTGCTGCGCGACCCGAAGTACCTGCTGCTGGACGAGCCGGGTCTGGGCCTGGCACCTGTCGTCATCGACGAGATCTACCGCTACATCGCCGAGTTGTGCTCGCGCGGCATGGGCGTGCTGCTCGTCGAGCAGAGCGTCGCGCGGGCCGCGAGCGTCGCCGACGAACTCGTCCTGCTCCGCGTCGGCACCGTCGACCGGGTCATCGACACCGCCGACTCCGCCCAGGTCGACCAACTCGTCGCCGACGCGTTCGGCGTCCATCACTGACAATCGAAAGGACTTCCGTGAGCACCATCGCACTGACGAACGCCACTGTCTTCGACGCCACCGGCGCGGAGCCCGTGGAGGGTGCCACCGTCGTGGTGGACGGCGAGCTGATCGTCGACGTGGCGGCCGGCGGTGCGGTGCCGGCCAGCGCCGACCGGGTGATCGACTGCGCCGGCCGGACCGTGATGCCCGGCCTCATGGACGCGCACGTGCACATCGGCGCGATCGACGTCAACATCCTGGAACAGCACCGGAACTACCAGACCAGCCACGCGGCGCTGAAGATGGGGCGGATCCTGAACCGCACCCTGATGCAGGGCTACACCACCGTGCGGGACGCCGGTGGCTGCGACGCGGGTTTCCGGCAGGCCGTCGAGCAGGGTGACATCCTCGGCCCCCGACTGCTGGTGTCGAACGCGCCGCTGTCCATGACGGGGGGTCACGCCGACTGGCGGCGTCCCACCGAGCGCGGCAACACCGTCGAGTGCTGCTCCCAGGTGGGCATGAACGCGATCGTCGCGGACGGCCCGGAGGAGATCCGCAAGGGCGTACGGGAGAACATCCGTACCGGCGCCGACCAGATCAAGGTCATGGCCAGCGGCGGCGCGATGTCCCCCGCCGACGAGCTGGACACCATCCAGTACAGCCTGGAGGAGCTGCGGATGGCGGTGCAGACCGCCGAGGCGGCCGGCAAGTACGTGCTCGCGCACGCCTACTCCTCCGCCGCGATCCGCAACTGTGTCGAAGCCGGCGTCCGCTCGATCGAGCACGGCAACCTGATGGACGAGGCGACCGCCGCGCTGCTCGCCGAGGCCGGCACCTACCTGGTGCCCACCCTCTCCACCTACGAGCTGCTGCACCGCCAGGGTGCCGAGCACGGGGTGGCCCCGGAGCCGCTGGAGAAGATCCGGATGGCCCACGAGCAGGGCCTGCGTTCGCTGGAGTACGCCTACCGTGCCGGCGTCCGCATCGCCAGCGGCTCCGACCTGCTCGGCCCGATGTTCGTGCACAAGCACCGCGAGCTGTCCCTCAAGGCGGAGATCATGCCGGCCGCCGCGGTGCTGATCGCCACGACCCGCGTCAATGCGGAGCTGTTCGGCCTGGCCGACCGGCTCGGCACGGTCGAGGCGGGCAAGCTCGCCGACCTGATCGTCGTTGACGGACGCCCCTGGGAGGACATCGAGGTCTTCGCCAGCCCCACCGCCGTGCCCGTGGTCATCAAGGGCGGCGACCTGGTCAAGTACGAGCTCTCCTGATCTGACACCCCTGACGAGGAGGAAAACCATGGCCCCCGTGACCCTCGCCGCCGCGAACGTGCGTATCGAGCACGACAAGGCGCGCAACCTGGCGAAGTTCCTGGAAATGATCGACGAGGCCGCCGCCAAGGGCGTCGACGTGCTGGTGCTGCCGGAGGTCGGCCTGCAGGGCTACGCCGACTTCGCGTTCGGTCTCGGTGACAAGGGCACCGCCGCGCAGAAGCAGTACTACTTCCGCGAGTCCGAGCCGGTGCCCGGCCCGTCCACCGAGGCGATCCGGGCCAAGGCCGCCGAGTACGGCATGTACGTCCAGCTCGGGCTGGCCGAGCGGGCCGGACACGGCAACGTGATCCTCAACGCGACCGCGTTGATCGGCCCCGACGGTGTGGTGGGCGTGTACCGCAAGACCCACAACACCTTCGAGTTCCCGTACTTCAACGCCGGCCAGTCCACGCCGGTGTTCGACCTGCCGTTCGCTCGCGCCGCCAGCCTGATCTGCTACGACCTGGCCTTTCCCGAGCTGATGCGGGTCTTCGCGCTGCAGGGTGCGACGCTGGGCCTGATGTCCACGGCGTGGCCGATGAAGGGCCACGACCCGGCCGACGACTACCACGGCTTCGCCATGGACCTCTCCGCCCAGGCCAACGCCTTCTTCAACCAGATGTGGCTGGTCGTCTCCAACCACTGCGAGAAGGGCGTCTACACCGCGGGGCTCGACTACTGGGGTCACAGCCAGATCGTCGACCCGTACGGCAAGGTCGTCGCGATGCTTACCGACGAGGAGGGCCTGGTCACGCACACCGCTGACCTGGACGCCACCACGCTGGCCAGCCGCACCGAGGGCTTCTTCGGGCTGAACCTGATCCAGGACCGGCGACCCGACCTGTACGGCCCGATCGTCGACACCGCCCCGTACGCGCCGACCGACCGTCCCGCGCCCACCCCGCGTGGTCCGCTCGACCAGAAGGCCGGCTGACATGCTGCGTCAGGTCATCCTGAAGACCGCGGCCAGCCGCCGCGCCCGCCGGGCGATCGAAGCCACCCCGCTCACCCGTGCCGTGGTGGACCGGTTCGTCGCCGGCGAGAACGTGCCCTCCGCCGTACGCGCGTCGGAAGGGCTGCACGACGCCGGTTGTCTCGCCACCCTCGACTATCTCGGCGAGGACACCACCGACCGGGCCCACGCCGAGCACGTCACCGGGCAGTACGTCGCACTGCTCGACGGGCTCGCCGACGCCGGGCTGACCGGCATGGCGGAGGTCTCGATCAAGTTGTCCGCGCTCGGTCAGGCCCTGCCCCGCGAGGGCGAGGCCGTGGCGCTGGACAACGCGGCCCGCATCTGCGCGGCCGCCGCCCGGGCGGGCACCACGGTCACCGTGGACATGGAGGACCACACCACCACCGACTCGACGCTGGGCATCGTCGCCCAGTTGCGTCGGGACTTCCCGGAGACCGGCGCGGTCATCCAGGCGTACCTGCGGCGCAGCGAGGGCGACTGCCGCGACCTGGCGACCGCCGGTTCGCGGGTCCGGCTGTGCAAGGGCGCCTACCGGGAGCCGGCGAGCGTGGCCTACCAGGCTCGCACTGAGGTGACCCAGGCGTACCTGCGGTGCGCCGAGATCCTGATGGCCGGTCCCGGCTACCCGATGCTCGCCACGCACGACCCCGAACTCATCGTGGCCGGCACCCGGCTGGCCGCCGGCCGTCCCGAAGGCGTCACCGGCTACGAGTTCCAGATGCTGTACGGCATCCGCCCCACCGAGCAGCGGCGGCTCGCCGAAGCAGGCCACCAGGTCCGGGTGTACGTGCCGTTCGGCGAGGAGTGGTACGGCTACCTGATGCGGCGTCTCGCCGAGCGCCCGGCCAACCTCATGTTCTTCTTCCGGGCTCTCACCAGCCGCAACTGACCAGGAGCAACGCAGTCTGATGGACGCCGTCACCACCACCCCTGCACCGGTCAACGAGCCGAACCTCTCGTACGCGCCGGGCAGCCCGGAACGCACCGGGCTGACCGCGAAGCTTGGCGAACTCGCCGGCGAGCGGTTCGAACTGGACATGACCATCGATGGTCGACGCCGCATCGGCGGCGGCGACCGGATCGACATCGTCCAGCCGCACCGGCACCGCCACGTCCTCGGCACCCTCGGCAACGCCACACACGACGACGCCCGGGCGGCGGTCGACGCGGCGAAGCGGGCCGCCGCTGACTGGCGGGCGCTCTCCTTCGACGAGCGGGCGGCGGTCTTCCTCAAGGCCGCCGACCTGCTCGCCGGGCCGTGGCGGCAGACGCTCAACGCGGCCACCATGCTGGGCCAGTCGAAGACGGCGTTCCAGGCGGAGATCGACTCGGCCTGCGAGCTGATCGACTTCTGGCGCTTCAACGTGCACTTCGCCCGGCAGATCCGCGCCGAGCAGCCGCAGTCCTCGCCCGGCGTGTGGAACCGCGTCGACCACCGGCCGTTGGAGGGCTTCGTCTACGCGATCACGCCGTTCAACTTCACCGCCATCGCCGGAAACCTGCCCACCGCGCCCGCCCTGATGGGCAACACGGTGGTGTGGAAGCCGTCGCCGACGCAGCAGTTGGCCGCGTGGTGGACGATGCGCCTGTTGGAGGCGGCCGGCCTGCCGCCCGGGGTGATCAACATGGTGACCGGTGACGGTCTCGCCGTCTCCGATGTCGCGCTTGCCGACCCGGACCTGGCCGGCATCCACTTCACCGGTTCCACCTCGACCTTCCAGCACCTGTGGCGCACCGTCGGCGAGCGGATCGGCAGCTACCGCAGCTACCCACGGATCGTCGGCGAGACCGGCGGCAAGGACTTCATCGTCGCCCACCCGTCGGCGGACGTCGACGTGCTGCGTACCGCCATGATCCGGGGGGCGTTCGAGTTCCAGGGGCAGAAGTGCTCGGCCGCCTCCCGGGCGTACGTGCCCCGGTCGCTCTGGCCCCAGCTGCGCGAGGACCTGATCGCCGAGGTGGAGTCGCTGACCATGGGCGACGTCACCGACCTGTCCCACTTCATGGGGGCGGTCATCGACGGGCGGGCCTTCGCCCGGCACGCCGTCGCGATCGAGCGGGCCCGCGCCACCGCCAGCTGCGAGATCCTCGCCGGTGGCGGGTACGACGACAGCGAAGGCTGGTTCGTCCGGCCCACGATCATCGAGTGCACCGACCCGACCGACGAGGTCTTCACGACCGAGTACTTCGGGCCGATCCTCGCGGTGCACGTCTACGAGGACGAGGCGTACGAGGCGACGCTCGCCCAGTTGGAGTCCGTCTCCGCGTACGCGCTGACCGGCTCGATCATCGCGCAGGACCGCGCCGCCATCGCGCACGCCGCCCAGGTGCTGCGCTTCGCGGCCGGGAACTTCTACGTTAACGACAAGCCGACCGGGGCAGTGGTCGGCCAGCAGCCGTTCGGCGGCGGGCGGGCCAGCGGCACCAACGACAAGGCCGGTTCCGCCCAGAACCTGCTGCGCTGGACCAGCGCCCGCACCATCAAGGAAACCTTCGTGCCGGCCACGGACCACCGCTACCCGCACATGGCCTGAACGCCGTCGCCCCCGCCATCCCTGCTGCGCAGGCGGTGGCGGGGGCGATCGGGCCGCAGATCAGTGGTACATCAGGCCGCCGGACTGGGCGGTGGCCAGGCGACGGCCGTACCACTTGGGCCAGACGAAGTCGGTACGCATACTCGCACCACTCCACGAGGCGGACTGCGGAACCAACCCACCGGAACCACCGTGGAACAGGGCGACCGACCCGGATGCGGGCCGCTCCGGGTCCGCGCTTACCAGTTCCCCGGGCGAGGTCACGATCGCGTCCAGCGGGCCCTTGCCGTCGAGGTTGAGGATGGCCACCTCGCCACCGAACAGGTCGTTGCTCTCGGCCCCACCCGGCACGACCGGGTGGTCCTGGTCGAAGCCCTGCGCACCGGTGCCGGTCAATCCGGAGGCGGATCCCTTGAGCAGGGCTACCGTGCCCGCCCGCTTCTTCGTACCGATCGCCTCACCGGGCGCGCCCACAAGCACGTCGGCCCGACCGTCGCCGGTCACGTCACCGACCGCCAGGGTCGCACCGAACAGGTCACCGACTTCCGCCGAACCGGGCACCCCGGGCGTACGCTGGCTGAACAGCTTCACCGCGCTGCTGGACAGGCCGGCACCACCGGTACGACCGGTGAAGACCGCGACCATACCCTCGTTGCCCTTCGGGGACTGCGTGTACGGTGCCCCGGCGATCACCTCGCCCAGCTTGTCGCCGTTGACGTCACCGATGGCCAGCGCCATACCGAGGCTCCGCACGTAACTGTCGTCACGACCGGTCGCCTTGCGCAGCGCCGCCCCGGTGACCGAGGTGGCACCGCTGAGCTTCACCCCGTTCGCCGAGCCCCACATCAGCGTGAGCATCCCGCTGCCGGTCGGCGAGCTGTCCTCGTTCTCGCCGGGCGCGCCGATGACCAGGTCGGCGTACTTGTTGTCGTTGACCTTGCCGATGGCCAGGGTCCAGCCGAAGTGGTCGTTGCGTTCGGCAGAACCCGGCACCGCAGCCTGGTTCTGGTGCAACTGCTGCGCCCCGGTGCCGGTCAGCCCGTTGGCTCCGCCGTACAGGACGGTGACCGCGCCAGCGTAGGTGAGCTTGCCGATCGCCTCGCCGTACGCCCCGATCGCCAGGTCGTCGCGGCCGTCGCCGTTGATGTCACCGGCCGCCAGCGCCGAACCGAACCAGTCTCCCTGCTCCGAGGCACCCGGCACCCCCGAGGTGCTCTGGGTGAAATGCTTCGCCGCATCGAGCCGCAGACCGTTGCTGCTGCCGGGGATCACCCAGACCCCTCCCGCATTCGCTTTCGCGCTCAGGTCGTACTCGCCGTAGTCGCCGACGGCCAGGTCGTCGTAGCCGTCACCGTTGAAGTCCCCGGCGGCGAGTACCTCACCGAAGGCGGGCTCACCGCCGGCCGGCGTGACCGCGGTCGCGAAGTAGTCGACATACGGTGCCGAGGAGTACCGCACCACCGCCAGACCCATCGGCGCCTGTGGGAAGCGGTACTCAGTGGGGTCGGCGGAGGCGGCGATGTCGTCGATCCCGTCACCGTCGAAGTCGGACCGGGTCGGCCCGGTCCCCTTGACCGGCGTGGTCGCCTTCGCGACCCGGTAGTGCTGAAGAACGATCCCGTCCCGGGTGACCGTCCGGTAGTCGTTCGCTGCCGCCGGGGCGGGCACACTCACCGCCAGACCAGCTCCGATGGCCAAGGTGGACAGTCCTGCGACACTTCGCCGCATCAAGAACCCCGTTTCGGAAGATCAGAAATATCGTGGGCCGCCGCTGACCGGGCCGGCGATCCGCACGCCGTACCACTGCGGCCAGATCCGGTCGGTGCGCAACGACGCACCACTCCAGGAGCCCGCCTGCGGCACTAGACCGCCCGAGGCGCCGAGGAACCGCGACAACGTGCCGGAAGGATACCCGGCCTGGTCGCCAGCGACTTCTTCGCCGGTCGATGCCACGACAGCGTCCAGTGGGCCCTTTCCGTCGAGGTTGAGGATGGCGACCGAAGCGCCGAAATGGTCGCCACGTTCCGCACCGCCCGGCACCACCGCATGGTCCTGGTCGAACCCCTGAGCCCCGGTACCGGTCAACCCGGAGGCAGAGCCCTTGAGCAGGGCGATCGTGCCTGCCTTGGTCTTCTTGCCGATCGCCTCGCCGGGCGCACCCACAAGCACGTCGGCCCGACCGTCGCCGGTCACGTCACCCACCGCGAGCGCCGCACCGAACCGGTCCTCCTGCTCCGGGCTGCCCGGAACACCGGCCGTACGCTGGGTGATGATCTTCACAGCCTTGCCGGACAGGCCCGCGCCACCGGTACGACCGGTGAAGGCCGCGATCAGACCACCGTAGAGGTGCGGGGTCTGGGCACCGGGTGCTCCGGCGATCACCTCGCCCAGGCCGTCGCCGTTCACGTCACCGATCGCCAACGCCTCACCGAGATACCAGGCGATGGTGTCCTGGCGGCCGGTCGCCTTGTAGACCCCCGCGCCGGTGACCGAGGTGGCCCCGCTGAGCTTCACCCCGTTCGCCGAGCCCCACATCAGGGTCACCATGCCGCTGCCGTTCCAGGTCTGACCGTCGTTCTCGTGCGGTGCGCCGATGACCAGGTCCGCGTACTTGTTCTCGTTCACCTTGCCGATGGCCAGCGTGAAGCCGAAGTGGTCACCGCGCTCGGCGGCACCCGGCACGGCAGCCTGGTTCTGGTGCAGTTGCTGCGCGCCGGCTGTCCGCAGGCCGCCCACCCCGCCGTACAGGACGGTGACCGCACCGGCCTCCTTGACCTTGCCGATCGACTCGCCGTACGCCCCGATCGCCAGGTCGTCGCGGCCGTCGCCGTTGATGTCACCGGCCGCCAGCGCCGAACCGAACCAGTCGTAGTCCTCCGCCGCACCGGGCACCCCGGGGCTGCTCTGGTTGAAGTGCTGCGCCGAGTCGACCACCAGACCGTTGCGGCTGCCCGGAATCACCCACACCCCACCGGCATGGGTCTTGTTGCCCGGATCGACTTCGTCGGAGTCACCGATGGCCAGGTCGTCGTAGCCGTCGCCGTTGAAATCGCCGGCGGCCAACGCCATGCCGAAGCAGCCACAGCCGCCGTCCGACGAGAGCACACCCGCGAAGTAGTCGACGTACGGTGCGGACGAGTAGCGCACCACCACGATCCCGGTCGAATGGTGTGCCAGTCGTTCGTGCGTTGAGCCACTGGCCGCCGCGATGTCGTCGACCCCGTCACCGTCGAAGTCGGACCGGGTGGGCCCGGTCCCCTGCACCGGGGTGACCTGCTTCGGCACCCGGTGGTACTGAAGGATCACGTCCTCCCGGGTGATGGTCCGGAACTCGTCGGCGGCCCGGGCGGGAGCACTCACCGTCAACCCAGCGGCCACCATCGTCAGAACCGTCAGACCAGCAAGCCTGCGCCGCATAGAAACCCCCGCATCCCCTTGTCGCACTCACAGCATAGGGACACGTAGATCAAAAACCATGTCTGTCCGGCCAGACGTCGCGGCCTGCACGGCCGTAAACCGGCCGTGCAGACAGGCGGACAGCGGTCAGTACCTCCGCAACGGCTCGACCGGCCCGGTGCCCGACACGCTCGCGGGCAGTGCCGGTTGCAGGGCCTCCAGCGCCCGGCTGACGCCCAGGCCGGCGAGGATCGCCAACGCGAAGACGACCGCCGACAGCCACCGGGGGCCGTCCGCGACGAGGATGGTCATCTGCACCAGGCTCAGCAGGGTGACCCCCAGCACGGTGCCCGCGAAGCCGCCCCGCCCGCCGGCCACGCTCACGCCGCCGAGCAGGACGGCGCCGGCCACCAACGTCAGCTGGCCGATGTCGGCCGATGGGGTTGCGGCGCCGATCCGGCCGGCCAGCAGGACTCCGGCCGCACCCGCGATCAGGCTGGAACCGCCCAGGCCGATGACCGCGCCCAGCAGCCGTGCACCGAACGGCGACGGCGGCTCCCCGGCGACGACCCGGTTGCCGCTCAGCGCCCGCCGCACCGCCGGAATCGACCACACCACCGCGCCGCCGATCGACACCAGGAGAAACAGCACCAGCCACCCGGCCCCGGCACCGTCGGACCGGATCCAACCTTCGCTCGCGAGCCGCCGCGGACCGCCGCTGCCGATGGTGGCGAACAGAATGCCCTGCGTCAGGGCCAGCCCGCCCAGCGACACCGCCCACCCGGGCGCCTGCAGCAGCCCGGCGATCAGGCCCATCCCGAGACCGAAGAACGCCGCCGCGGCGATCGCGGCGACCGCCGCGATGAGGACCGGGGCGCCGGCGTCGAGCACCGCCGCGTACGTCAGGCCGGCGAGGGCCGCGACGGCGACGACCGCGAGGTTGGGCGTGGCGGTGCGCAGCGACAGCGCGAAAGCGGTCGCCAGCAGGCCGGCGGAGGCGATGTTGAACACCAGCGGCGACAGCCGCGACCCGTCCTGGGAGGACCACACCACCGCGGCGACGACGGTCAGCGCCAGCAGCACCGCCTCCCAGATCAGATGCGGCCGAAAGGAGCCACCGGAACGGGACGTGACCGGTCCGGCGGGTGCCAACGGTTGTGCAGGCGTGAAAACCACAGCGATCCTCCCTCGAGTGGAGGCTGACACTAACCCGCAGGCGCCAGACATACACGGGCCCGGATACCTAGCGCGGGCCGGAGTCGAGTGCTCAGCTCCGCCCGGCCACGAACCGCGCTCAACTGGGACCACAAGCAGAACGCCCGGTGCGATCCTCACGGATCGACCGGGCGTTCTCGCTGTTCACGAGCGGTGGCGGCGGGATTTGAACCCGCGGAGGGCGTAAACCCTCACACGCTTTCGAGGCGTGCTCCTTAGGCCACTCGGACACGCCACCGCCGAAGAGGCTACAGGACTCCCGGTTCGGACGCCGAACCGGTCCCCGGCCGCCCGGCCTGGCAGGATCACTGGCATGAGTACGCACATCGGCGCGAAGCCGGGCGAGATCGCCGAGCGGGTCCTGATGCCGGGTGACCCCCTGCGGGCCAAGTGGATCGCGGAGACCTACCTCGAAGGGGCGAGCTGCTACTCGACGGTCCGGGGGATGCTGGGTTTCACCGGCCGCTGGAACGGTGTCGAGGTCTCCGTGCAGGGGTCGGGGATGGGCATGCCGTCCGCCTCGATCTACGCACACGAGCTGGTAAACGAGTACGGCGTGAAGTCCCTGATCCGGGTCGGCTCGTGTGGCGCGTTGTCCGAGGACCTGCAACTGCGGGACGTGATCGCGGCGATCGGGTCGTCGACCGACTCGAACATGAACCGGGTGCGTTTCGACGGGTTGATCGACTACGCCCCGGTGGCCGACTTCGGGCTGCTGCGTACCTCGGTGGAGGTGGCCGAGCGGCGCGGCATCGCGATGCGGGTCGGGCCGATCCTGGCGGCGGACGCCTTCTACACCGACCGGCCGGATCTCTACGACCGGCTGGCCGACTACGGGGTGCTGGCGGTGGAGATGGAGTCGGCGGCGCTCTACACGATCGCGGCCCGGTTCAAGGCACGCTCGTTGACCCTGCTGACCGTCAGCGACCACATCAAGACCGGCGAGAAGACCACCTCCCAGGAGCGGGAGCAGACCTTCAGCCAGATGGTCGAGATCGCCCTGGACACCATCGTCGCCTGACTCGCGGCACCCACAAGCGTCCCGTCACCGCTCGTCGGCGACGGGACGCTTCGTGTGCGGGGGATGGCGGGACGCTTCGCGTCGAGGGGTGACGGCCGTCACCGGAGAAATAAATACGATCGGTCGGTTTTATTTAGTACGGTGGCAGGCATGACCGTCGACGGCCGGCTGGCCCGGGGTGAGCGCACCCGCACCGCAGTGCTGGACGCCGCCGTCAGCCTGGCCAGCGAGAACGGCCTCGACGGGCTGTCGCTCGGGCATCTCGCCGACTCCCTCGGGGTGAGCAAGTCCGGCATCTTCGCGCACTGGCGCTCCAAGGAGGCGCTTCAGCTCGCCACCATCGACCGGGCCGTGGCCCAGTGGCAGGAGCTGATCATCGCCCCGGCCCTGCGCGCACCTCGGGGCGTACGCCGGATCTGGGCGTTGCACGAGGCGCGGATCGACTTCTACGCCACCCGGGTGCTGCCTGGGGGGTGTTTCTTCGGCACCGCCGAGTTCGAGTTCAACGCCCGGCCCGGTGCCGTGCACGATCGCCTCGCCACTGTCCTCGCCGACTGGACCGCGTTCCTGGAACGGCTCGTCCGCGAGGCGGTCGAGCTCGGTGAGCTGCCCGCCGAGGTGGACGTGGCGCTGCTGGCGTACGAGATCGATTCGTTCGGGATCGCCGCCGCGATGCGCTCCCGACTCTTCGACCCGGAGAGCACCTACCGGCACGCCCGCCGGAGCGTGCTGGACCGGCTCCGGGGCCTGAGCCCCGATCCCACCCTGCTACCGGAAGGCACCCCATGAGCAACGCCGTCGCCGACCCCACCGCCGTCGAGTACGGCCACGTCGAGCACGCCATGGTGCACTTCGACGACCTCGACGCCATGGGCATCCTGCACAACGCGCGGTACGCGCTGCTGCTGGAGCGGGCGCTCACCGCGTACTGGTCCGCCAACGGGGTCGCCTTGCAGAACGGGCGGGCCACCACCCCCGACGTGTTCCACGCGGTCCGCGAGTTCGCGATCAGCTTCCGTGCGCCGATCACCGGCACCGGCCCGGTCGGCGTGCACTTCTGGCTGGAGCACCTCGGCACCAGCAGCGCCGTCTACGGCTTCCGCTTCCACTCGCTCGACGGCACGACGGTGTACGCCGAGGGGCGGCGAGCCGTCGTCCGGCTCGACCCGGCGACCCTGCGCCCGGCGCCCTGGACGGACCTCGCCCGAGGCATCGCCGGCGCCCTGCTACGCCCCGCCTGACGCAAGCACCAGCACCAGCACCGGCACCAGCACCGACGGCAGCAGCAGGCAGCGACGGCAGCAGCAGGCAGCGACGGCAGCAGCAGCGTCGGCCGGCGGGGCGCGACGTCAGCGGAAGAAGGCGCGCATGACGGTGCCGGTCTCGGTGGCCAGGATTCCGCCGTACACCTCGGGGCGGTGGTTGAGGCGGCGGTCGCGCAGCACGTCCCAGAGCGAGCCGGCGGCACCGGTCTTCGGTTCCCATGCGCCGAAGACCACGGTGGACACCCGGGACAGCACCAGCGCGCCCGCGCACATGGTGCACGGTTCCAGGGTGACCACCAGGGTGCAGCCGTCCAACCGCCAGCGGCCCAGCCGTTCGGCTCCCCGCCGCAGCGCCAGCACCTCGGCGTGCGCGGTCGGATCGCCTGTCAGCTCCCGCTCGTTGCGGCCGATCGCCAGTTCGTCACCGTCCGGGCCGTAGAGCACCGCACCCACCGGCACGTCGTCGGCCGGCCCGGACGAGTCGGCAACCGCCGGACCGGTTACCGCGACCTCCAGGGCGCGGCGCATCCAGAGTTCGTGTCGCTGTCGGCGGCCGATGCCGCCCGGATCGGCCAGGCCCTCGTGCGCGCCCGGCCCCACCCGTGCGACCGCACCGGGAGTGGGCTGCCCGGCCCGGACCGTCTCCAACGCCGGATCGGTCGCGTCCGCCGGCTCCCCACCGCCCACCGGCGCGCCAGCAGATCCGACGCCGACAGGTCCCGCACCACCCGGCGTTGCTCCGCCGGCTGGGTCAGACCTCACGCAGTTCCTCGACGTCGTCGACGCAGCCCAGCACCTGGCAGACCTCGGCGGTGACGTCGGCCGGCATCAGCCCTTCGTGTGCGCAGAGGGCGAGCAACTGCTGCGCGGAGATGCCCAGGTCGGCCAGGATGTCCGCCTCACCGACCGGGTCGGCCTCCGGGTCGACGGCCGGTTGCTCGTTGTCGTCGCCACTTGTCGTGGCGGGAGGCGTCTCCTCGGCGTCGTCGAGCCCGGCGATCGACGTCTTGAGGTCACCGACCAGCAGGGCACCCAGCCGGGACTCCTCCGCGAAGGCCGAGTCCGAGCCGAAGACCCGCAGGTCCTCACCCTCGTCGAGGCGCAGGATGACCAGGTAGGTGTCGTCCGCCTCGACGAACAACAGCGACAGGTCGGCATCGGGTCCGACGTCGCGCAGCCGCTCGGCGACATCGTCGACGTCGGCGACACCCCGCAGACTCAGCTCGGCGGCTGTCCAGCCGCCCTTCTCGCGCACCACGGCCGCAGCGAAGTACGACACGGTCCCCCCAAGTAGCCCTTGGCACAGCTCACGCCAGCCGTTACGCGTGCACGTTAGCCGGTCGGATCGGTAGGCGACCGGTCAACGCCCCGAAGCGCCGGCCGGTCATTCCTGGGGAAGTATCTGGTTCCGCTCAGCCGGCGAGCCGGCGACGGGTGGCGATCAGCTCGCGCAGTCGCTCGGTGCGCACCCGCTGTGGCCGTTCTCGTTCGCGTATCGAGCGGGCGTCCGCCAACTGCGCGAGCAGCTGAAGGCGGCGACGGCTGCGATCCGGGTCGAGCCGCGGAGTGGTCCAGGCCATACCGGGAGAGTGCCGAGTCCTGGCGGCACAGTCAAGATGGGTTTCAGTGCCTGCACGACGACGCAACGCACTCAATGCCGGTAGGAATCACCAGAGCGGCCAGTCCCCACTGGTCCACCACCGGACGGCGACCGCGGCAGCCGCGATGCTCCACCCTCCGGCGGTCACGATGGCGATACCGGTGGCCACCCCACGGTCGCCGTACCGGACCAGCACGAGGGCCACCAGCCAGGCCAGCGCTCCGGCGATCAGGGTCCACCAGGCGTACCCGGTGAGGCTGCCGCCGAGCAGCCCGAAGATGACCAACCAGGCGGCCGTGCCGGTGGCGCCGGCGGCGATGGCCGAGCCGCTGACCGGGTGCGGCTCGCGGTAGGTGGGACGCGGCGGGCGCCCGCTGGGGAAGAGACCCGACGGGCTGTACGGCATCATCGCTGGCCACTCCTCCCACGCCTGGCCGGTACTGCTCACCGTACCGGGGAGGACCGTCGCCGGTCGGGCGGGCGAGCGGACGCGGCCGGGCCGGACGGCGCGGGTTCTGTCAGGATGGCCGGGTGGTTGCGCTGACCGGACGACGACACCTGCCGTACGCGGCGCTGCTGCTCGTGCCGGTGCTCGCCGCCGGTTGCGCGACAGATCCCGGACCCACCTGGTCCGCACCGACCAGCAGCCCGACAAGCGCGACGACCGGGACCAGCCCGACGGCACCGGCCAGCGCCACCCCGACCGCCGCCGGCAGCCCGACCGGCAGCCCGGGGCCGGAGAGCGCCGATCAACCGGCACCGACCGCCACACCGGGTGCCGACCGGCTGCCGCACGTCTTTCCGGTACGCGCCCGCAACGTCGACTACCACCCGACCCACTCCGGGTACCCGGGCACGGACATCTTCGCCGACTGCGGCGAACCGTTCGTGGCGGTGACCGACGGTACGGTCGGCGAGGTCAGCCGCCGGGACCGGTACGACAAGCGGGGTCCACAGGGCCCGTACAACGGTGGCCTGTCGGTGTCGGTGCTCGGCGACGACGGCGTGCGCTACTACGGCTCGCACCTGACCGAGATCGCCGTCGGCATCGAGCCCGGCGGGCGGGTACGGGCCGGTCAGCAACTCGGCACCGTGGGTCGGACGGGCAACGCCAACAACGTCTGCCACCTGCACTTCGGCATCTCGCCGCCGTGCCTGGGTGAGGACGGCTGGTGGATCCGTCGGGGCGTGGTCTGGCCGGCGCCGTACCTCGACTCGTGGCGCAAGGGCGGCAACCGCGCACCGGCGGCCGAGGTGGCCGCCTGGCACCGCCGGCACGGCTGTCCGGCGAAACCACCGGGGCGCTGAACCGGGGCATCGCGTCCCGCGTCATTCGCACGTCATCACTCCGCAACATTGACGGAGGTCTCATTCGTGAACTACCGTCCGCCTAACACCTCAGAGAGCGCTCTCTGGCCTACCTAAACTCACAATGACGACGAAACGCGCCCACCGGCTGCGGCCGGGACCGGCGCGATGGAGGAAAGATGCGACCTCCCGTCCCACACCGCACCCACCACCGACTCCTGGCCGCCGGCGCCGCCGCGGCCCTCGTCCTCGGCGGGCTGGCCGTCATCGCCACCTCCGCCGCACAGGCCGCGCCGGTCGGCGCCGGCAGCTACACCACCACCCCGGTCGGCCCGCTCCCCAGCGGCTGCGGAAACCTCACCACCAACCCCCGGCAGTACGTCACCGCCGCCGCACCCGCCGGGCCGGTACCGACGAACGACTGGTGGTCCTCGCTGCTGTGGAAGCGCTTCAACTGCGCCTTCAGCGAGCCACTGCACGCCCACCCGGTCGCCTACCAGCCGGTCACCGACGGCCTCGGCTTCTCCGCCACCTCCACGGCCACCATCACCGGCACCGCCACCGGGGTCGGCGAGTTCAAGTACCCCTACGTCGAGGACATCCGGGTCGGCGTGGCCGGGCTGGGCGCCCCGAACGTCCTGGTGGACGACTGGACGGACTGGACTGTCACCCCGTACTGGAGTGACGGGTCACGTACCCTGCGGGCCACCATCGGGCACGGCCTGCCGTTCACCTACTTCCGCAGCACCGGCGGCGACGCGGTGATCAACGCGACCGGCGGCAGCCCGACGGTCTGGTCCAACAGCGGTGCCACAATCGGCTTCACCGTGCGCGGCCACGACTACGTCGCGTACGCGCCGACCGGCGCGACCTGGACCGTCAGCGGCGGACGGATCAGCTCCAACCTCGCCGGGCGGGGCTACTTCTCGGTCGCCCTGCTGCCGGCCGCCGCCGACGGCACCACCCGCGCTCAACTCGCCACCACCTACGGCCGGTACGCGCACGCGCACGTCACCGGCACCCGGGTCGCCTACAGCTACCAGCAGTCGAGCAGCCAGGTGGAGACCCGTTACACCTTCACCACCACGCCCCGCGAGGGCACCGAGACGCGTACGGTGGTCAGCCTCTACCCGCACCAGTGGAAGGCGCTGACCGGGGCCACCCCGATCACCCAGACCTACCCGTCGGCCCGGGGTCGGATGAAGGTGCTCACCGGGGTCGCCGAGTTCCGCACCTCGATGCGCTTCCACGGCGTACTGCCCGAGGTGCCCGCCGTCGCCACGGGAGCCGGCGCCGACCTGACCACGCTGCGCCAGCACCTGGCGGCGACCCGCGCCAACCCGATGGACCAGCGCGGCGGGGACACCTACTGGACGGGTAAGGGGCTGGGCCGGGCGGCCCGGATCGCCGAGATCGCCGACCAGGTCGGGGACACCGAGACCCGGACGGCCGCGTTGAACGCCATCCGCGCCACGCTCACCGACTGGCTCACCGCCTCGGCCGGCGAGACCGAGCGGCTGTTCTACTACGACCAGCGCTGGGGCACGCTGATCGGCTACCCCGCCTCGTACGGCTCCGACCAGGAGCTCAACGACCACCACTTCCACTACGGCTACTACATCGCCGCCGCCGCGACGCTTGCCAAGTTCGACCCCGCCTGGGCCCGCCAGGACCAGTACGGCGGCATGATCGACCTGCTGATCCGGGACGCCAACAACTACGACCGCACCGACAGCCGCTTCCCGTACCTGCGTGACTTCGACATCTACGCCGGGCACGACTGGGCGGCCGGGCACGGCGCGTTCGCCAGCGGCAACAACCAGGAGTCCTCGTCGGAGGGGATGAACTTCGCCAACGCCCTGATCCAGTGGGGACAGGCCACCGGCAACACCGCCGTACGCGACGCCGGCATCTTCATCTACACCACGCAGGCCGCCGCCATCCACGAGTACTGGTTCGACGTCACCGGTGAGAACTTCCCCGCCGCGTTCGGCCACAACAACGTCGGCATGGTCTGGGGTGACGGCGGGGCGTACGCCACCTGGTTCAGCGCCGAGCCGGAGATGATCCAGGGCATCAACCTGCTGCCGATCACCGGCGGGCACCTCTACCTGGGCTACCACCCCGACTACAACGCCCAGAAGTACGCCGAACTGGTCCGCAACAACGGCGGCGAGCCGACCATCTGGCAGGACATGCACTGGCAGTTCCTGGCCCTCGGCGACGCCGATGCCGCCCTGGCCAAGCTGCGCGCCAACCCCGGCTACACCCCGGAGGAGGGCGAGAGTCGGGCGCACACCTTCCACTGGGTGCGCAACCTGGCCGCGCTGGGCCGGGTGGACACCGGGATCACCGCCAACCACCCGCTGGCCGCCGTCTTCAACCGCAACGGTGCCCGGACGTACGTGGCCAGCAACATCTCCAACACCCAGCTGACCGTACGGTTCTCCGACGGGACGCAACTGTCGGTGGCACCGGGACGGACCGTCACCAGCGGCGCGCACACCTGGAGCGGCGGCAGCGGCGGTGGCGGCACGCCCCCACCGACCACCACGCCGACGCCCACTCCCACGCCCACCCCGACGCCCACGCCCACCCCGACGCCCACCCCGACCCCGACCGGGCCGGTCAGTTCGCCGGTGCGGTACCTGCTGTCGGGCGGCGGCCTGGGCGCGGCGGGAACCGCCGGCAGCACCACAGTGACCAGCGCCGGCGGCGGCAACTACGACGGCACCCCACGTAACCCGGTGGTGTTCACCGCGACCGGGCTCAACCTCAACCACAACGGCGGGCAGACCGCGTTCGACCTGCTGCTCGACGCCGGCCAGGCGGTCGGCAACGGGGTACAGCTCCGCATCTCGTACGACCTGACAGGCAACGGTTCCTGGGAGCGGGTCGAGACCTACCGGTACTTCGCCACCGACCCGGTCCCCGGTTGGGAGCGCTACACCCAGGCGGCCGGGCTGCACTCCAGCACCGGATCGCTGGGCAACCTGCGCAACGGCACCGTACGGGTGGAGGTCTGGTCCGCCATCGGCAACAACCCCAGCACGCTCGGGGTCGGCAACCAGTCGGTGATCAGGCTGCCGTACAGCTGACCACCGGCCACCCGGGTCGGGGCGTCCACGCCCCGGCTCGGGGCCCTCGTCCACTGCTCCGGTCCCCCCACCCCGCGCCGCCGGTCGTCTCCCGACCGGCGGCGCGGGCGCGTAGGTTGCAGAACATGACCCGTGATCCCATCGCCGACCTGCGTCGGATCGCCTTCCTGCTGGAGCGGGCGAACGAGGCCACCTACCGGGTCCGGGCCTTCCGGTCCGCCGCGAGCGCCCTGGCCGCGCTGCCGGCGGCAGAGGTGGCGCAGCGTGCCCGGGCCGGCAAGCTCACCGAGCTGGCCGGCGTCGGTGACGTGACGGCCCGCTGCGTGGCCGAGTCGCTGGCCGGCGAGGAACCGGTCTACCTGCGGCGGCTGCTCGCCACCGAGGGCACCGACCTGGACGCCGAGGCGAGCCGACTACGTGCCGCGCTGCGCGGCGACTGCCACACCCACTCCGACTGGTCCGACGGCGGCTCGCCGATCGAGGAGATGGCGCTGGCCGCGGTCGAGCTGGGCCACGAGTACCTGGTGCTTACCGACCACTCGCCGCGGCTCAAGGTGGCGCGCGGCCTGACCGCGGACCGACTGCGCCGGCAACTCGATTACGTGGCACAAGTCAACGAGGCGCTGCCGGAGGGATTCCGGATCCTCACCGGCATCGAGGTGGACATCCTCGCCGACGGCTCCCTCGACCAGGAGGAGGAGTTGCTCGCCCGCCTGGACGTGGTGGTCGGCTCCGTACACAGTGGCCTCAACGACGACCGGGCCAGGATGACCCGGCGGATGCTGACCGCCGTCGCCAACCCGCACCTGGACATCCTCGGGCACTGCACCGGCCGGATGGTGTCGTCCCGCCCGGCCGGCGTGACCGGTCCGGGCGACCGCGGACACCGCGCGCGGACCCGCCCCGAGAGCGACTTCGACGCCGACGCGGTCTTCGCCGCATGCGTGGAACACCGCACCGCCGTGGAGATCAACTCACGACCGGAGCGTCAGGACCCGCCCAAGCGGTTGATCCGCCGCGCACTGGAGGCCGGCTGTCTCTTCGCCATCGACACCGATGCGCACGCCCCCGGCCAGCTCGACTGGCAGCGCTTCGGCTGCGAGCGGGCGGCCCGCTGCGGCGTCCCCGCCGACCGCGTCATCAACACCTGGACCGCCACCGACCTGCTCGCCTGGACAACCCCCTGACCACCCCTGCCCTGGGCCTCAGCGCTTGATCCACTCCGTATCGCCGTAGTAGCGGTATCCGTGATGCCGCGTCACCGCCACAACGCCGAAACGGCGAACGCACACGGCCGACGAGCGCCAGCGGTCAGCGGGTCGCGAGTTCCGCGGCCGGCGTCGCCCCGGCGCCCACTGGGTCGGAAGGTCGCGCGGTGCGGGCCCGGCGGCGGCCGATCAGCCCTTGCGACACGGCCACGCCGAGCAACACGATCAGCGCGCCGACCGGCTGGTGCCAGGTGAGCCGCTCGTCGAGCACGAGCGCACCGATCACGATGGCGAAGACCGGGATCAGGTAGGTCACCATGGCGGCCGTGGTGGCGCCCACGATCCGGATGTTGCGCAGGTTGATGACGAAGGCCAGTCCGGTACCGATCGCGCCCAGCACGAGCACGGCGGCGACCACGTTCAGCGACAGGCTGGTCGGTGCCGGCGGCGCGCCGGCCACCAGCGGCGCCACGATGGCGAGTTGGGCCGTGGCCAGCACCAGCTGCGCAGTCGACAGCGACAGTCCGGACAGCTTGCTGCCCGCGACGAACTTCTTCTGGTACGGAATGGCGAGGCCGTAGCAGGCCGCCGCCCCGAAGCACATCAACTGACCGACCAGGTGGGCACCGCCGACGCCCTGCCAGACGCCGAGCACCACCAGCACACCGGCGAAGCCGAGCGCCAACCCGACGGCATTGCGTACGGTCAACCGCTCGGTACGGAACACAAGTACCGCCATCGGCAGCACCACCAGCGGAGTGGTGGCGTTCCAGATGCCCGCGAGCAACGACTCGATCCGCTGCTCGCCGTAGCCGAACAGGGTGAACGGCACCGCCACCCCGAAGGCGGCGATCACGGAGAGGTGGCCCCACACGCGTGGGTCCCGGGGCAGTCGGTCCCGCAGCAGCGCGAGCACCACCAGCAGGGTCAGCGCACCGGCGCCGACCCGGTAGAGGGTGAGGTGCAGGGGGTGCATCTCCGCCACGCCGACCTTGATGAACAGGAAGCTGGAACCCCAGATGGCGGCGAGGGCGACGAATCCGGGCAGCCAGCTCCGCAAGGCCGGCTTGTCAGGGGTGAAGTCCATGGTCACCCCTGACACTCTGCCCCTGGGGCACGACATTGTCCTGCGGATTTCCGCCGCCGTGTCGGGCACCACAGAAAGCGGTGCCGTGCCAGGCACCCCACTGCTGTCGGCGGGTCGCCACGCCGGTGCGGAAGGGCCGGAAAGACAGCAGCCTCTGTCCGGCCGTCTCGCGTAGGGTCGCGTGCGTGGGACGAATCGACGACATCGCCAACCGCTACGTCGCCGAGTGGGCCGCGCTGAGCCCGACCGGCGCCACCTACGTCGGCATTTCCGGCTACGACGACAAGCTGGACGACCTGTCGCCGGACGGGTACGCCGCCCAGGCCGACCTGACCCGCCGCACCCTGGCCGACCTCGACGCCACCGAGCCGGACACGGAGGCCGAGCGCATCGCCCGGGAGGCGATGCAGGAGCGGCTCGGTCTCGACCTCGCCCGCTACGACACCGGGGAGGCGACCAGCGAGGTCAGCGTCATCACCAGCGGGTTGCACCACAGTCGAATGGTCTTCGATCTGATGCCGACCGAGGGTGCCGAGGCGCAGGCCAACATCGCCGCCCGGTTGAGCCTCTTCGCCGGTGCGATGGAGGGTTACAAGACCACGCTGCGCGAGGCGGCCGCGAAGGGCCACGTCAGCTCGCAGGCTCAGCTGCTCAAGGTGGCCGAGCAGTGCGACGCCTGGGTCGACCCGCAGGGCGACAACGTCTTCCACGGGCTGGTCGAGCGGTTGGGTGCCGAGGGCGCCCTCGACGCCGACCTGCGTCGAGGGGCGGCAGCAGCCACCGCGGCGATCGCCGAGTTCGGGCAGTTCCTGCGCACTGAGCTGGCTCCGCACGGGCGGCAGAAGCAGGCCGCCGGGCGGGAGCGGTACGAGCTTGCCTCACAGTACTTCCTCGGTGCCCGGATCGACCTCGACGAGACGTACGCCTGGGGGTTCACCGAGCTGGCCCGCCTGGAGGCCGACATGCGTACGGTGGCCGGGCAGATCCTCACCCCCGGTGCCACAATCGACGAGGCGGTGGCCGCGCTGGACGCCGATCCGACCCGCACCATCCAGGGCAAGGAAGCCTTCCGGGACTGGATGCAGCAGCTCGCCGACCAGGCGATCAGCGAGCTGCACGGCACCCACTTCGACATCCCCGAGCAGGTACGCCGGATCGAGTGCATGATCGCGCCGACCAGCGACGGTTCCGTCTACTACACCGGCCCCAGCGAGGACTTCGCCCGGCCGGGCCGGATGTGGTGGGCGGTACCGCAGGGGATCACGGACTTCTCCACCTGGCGTGAGGTGACCACCGTCTACCACGAGGGCGTTCCCGGTCACCACCTCCAGATCGGGCAGACCGCCGTCCGGGCCGGGATGCTCAACCGCTGGCAGCGGCTGCTCTGCTGGGTCTCCGGGCACGGCGAGGGCTGGGCGCTGTACGCCGAGCGGCTGATGGACGAGCTGGGTTACCTGGAGGATCCGGGTGACAAGCTCGGCATGCTGGACGGCCAGGCGTTCCGGGCGGCGCGGGTGATCGTCGACATCGGCATGCACCTGGAGTTGGAGATCCCGAAGGACAATCCGTTCGACTTCCACCCGGGCGAACGCTGGACGCCCGAGCTGGGTTGGGAGTTCCTGCGGGAGCACTGCCGGGTGCCGGACGAGATGCTGCGGTTCGAGTTGAACCGCTACCTGGGCTGGCCGGGGCAGGCACCGTCGTACAAGGTGGGTGAGCGGATCTGGTTGCAGGCCCGCGACGACGCGAAGACCCGCAAGGGCGCCGACTTCGACCTGCGTGAGTTCCACAGGCAGGCGCTCGACCTGGGTGCGCTCGGGCTCGACCCGCTGCGTCGGGCGCTGGCCCGCCTCTGAGTCCGCACATGCCGAAGGGGTGGGCCCCCCGTGGGTCCACCCCTTCGGCGTTGACGTGCTCAGCGGGTCAGCGCTTCTCCGCCTCGCCCTGCGTGCCGCGCTGGATCGGCACGGTGGGTTCCTCGGAGCGCCAGTTGGTCGAAGCCGGCGGGATCTCGTCGGTCAGCGGACCGGCCGCACGGTCGTCGTCGCGTACCGCCTGCTGGTCCACCCGGGTCGGCGTCGGGTCCGCCCCGGCCCGGTGGGTGCCCACGGCCGCCGGAGCGGGCCGGCGGGAGAGCAGCAGCGCGGCGACGATCAGCGCCAGACCGAGCACGACCAGGGCGAGCGGCGCCCACACGCCCAGGATCGTCAGCTGGCCCCGGCTCGTCTTGGCCCGGTCGGCGGAGGCCGTCACGGTCTCGTCGTTGTACACGAAGTCCGCGTCCAGCAGCGTCACCGGTGCGCCCGTGTTGGGCGTCAGCACCTTCTTCTGCTGCTCCCGTACCTTGATGTAGGAGCCGGTCACCGGGTCGACCCAGACGGTACGGGTGTTGCTGTAGACGATGTCGCCGGCGGTCGCGCCCGGGGCGAGCGCGCCGAGCAGCAGAGCGATCCGCTCGGCGGGCAGCGGCAGCTTCTCGTCGCTGATGACCTGCTCGTACCGGTACGTCTCCAGGCCCTCGATCTCCTCGGTGCCCTTGAACTCGGCCATCCGGGTCTGCCGCAGGTCCCGGTCGAAGACCTCGTAGTTGCCCTGCGCAGCGTTGAACGGGAACTTGTAGACCTGCCCGGCGAACGAGACCTTCTCCGGGGTGCCGCTGTCGTCGAGGAACTGGTCGTTCCACTCCACGGCCGCACCGGAGACCCGGTCCAGGGCCAGTTCCGCGCCGTACGCGCTGACCAGTTCCTTGGTGTCGGTCCGGTCGACGGTCTGACCGACCCGCCACACCACGGTGTCGCCGGCGAGGTCACCGCTGAGCGCCGCGGTCTTGTCGCGTTCCGGAGTGACAAGGATGGTGGACTTCAGGTCAGCCTGGTCGATGTCGACCGCGCCGTTGGTGATCTGGAGAAAAGTCGCGCCCTTGGCCTCGGCGACCGAGGTCGAGGGATCCAGGTCGTAGGGCAGTTTGGTCATCGCCGGTTTGACGACGAACACCAGTCCGGCGGCCAACGCCAGGAGCAGGACGCCCCCGCCGAACAGCACGGCACCCACGGCGCGGTGCTTCATGTTTCCTCCCTAGAGGAGCGAATTTCGTCGGTGTCAATCAGTGGGATGGCCGCGAGGTTACTACCTAGTCACATAGCGACGCGACCCCCGGTCAGCTCTGATTTCTGCACCGTGTCGGGCTGATGCTCGGCGCGACGGCGCAACACCAGGACGAAGTTCCAGGCCACCACTTCCCGCAGCCCGGGAACCCGGATCACCCAGCGGGCCCACCACGGGTGGTACCGGGGCAGCGCGTCGACCATGTCGATCCGGTCATTGCTCCGCGCCCAGCGCAGCGTGTCGGCGATCGACACCGGGAAGAGCGTCTCCCGGAACCGGTTCTTCGGCGGCCGTCCGGTGCGGCGTTCGTACCGGCGGCGGGCCCGGTCGCCGCCGAGGTAGTGCCAGGGCGCGGTCTCGTGCCCACCCCAGGGCGAGAACCACGGGGTGTACGACACGAAGATCAGCCCGCCGGGTCGGGTGACCCGTACCATCTCGTCGAGCATCCGGGGTGGCTCGGCGACGTGTTCCACCACGTTGGACGAGAACGCGATGTCCACGCTGCCGGTGCGTACCGGCAGCGCCGTGCCGCTGCCCCGCAGCATGCCCGCCACGGACTCCCCGGCTGCGGAGAAGTCACCCACGTCCGGGTCGAGCCCGACGTAGTAGGACCCGGCGGCACGGAAAGCGGCGGCGAAGTACCCCGGCCCACCGCCCACGTCCAGCACGGTCCGGCCGGTCAACTCCGTGTAGCCGTGCAGCTGACGTACCGAGTCGGCGGCCAGCAGCCCGTAGAAGTGGTCCGGGTCGGTCTGCTCGACCAGGAATGCCCGGAACAGGGTCACCGACCGGCGCAGGGTGGCGAAGCGACGCCGTGCCGCCCGCCGCGCCCGGTCGTCCGCTGTCGTCACCGCGTCACCGTCCCGTCCTCGGTCCCGTCGTCGGCCGCCTGCGGCGGCTGTCCGGATGTGCCCGGCGTCACATCATGCGCGACGGGCGGCTCGTTCCGTACGCCGGGTGTGGGCATGACCGCCGCGACCACCGCGCCGACCGCGACAAGCATTGCCGCCTGCACCCAGGAGCCGTAGGCCCAGCTCTGTCCGTGGCCCTGCACCCGTCCGGTCACCGCGATCACCGTGGCCACCGTGAGGCCGCCGAGCACCACCACCGGCAGGGCCCGCACGGCCAGTTGCCGCAGCACCATCGCGGCCAGCACGATCGCCACCGGCAGCACCCCGCCCAGGGCGGCGAGCAACACCACCAGCAGCCCACCGATCAGCCAGGCCGGTGCCTCCGCCGGAATCGCTGCCGCCCTACCGCCGTCCACAGCCGCAGCATGCTCGGCACCCACCGACGAGCCACGCTCGAGGCCCAGCGACGCGGCACCCGACGCGCCAGGCTCGGGGCCCAGGGCCGACCGGCGGCGCGCCGGCCACGCGGCCAGCAGCAGCACTCCGACGACCGTCAACGCGCCGGCCAGCAGGGCACCCCGATAGGCGCGGTCCGGCGCGAAGATCAACCTGACCTCGCCACCGGCACCGGCCGGTAGCACCCACGCCTGCTGCCAACCGTCCACCCGGGTCGGGGTCAACGGCGTACCGCCAAGCGTGGCCGTCCAGCCCGGGTTGGCGTTCTCCGGCACCACCAGCAGCGCCGACTCCCCACCGGCGACCCGGACCGTCCGATCCGTCGGTGCCCAGTCCAGCACTGTCACGGCCCGATGCCGGGGCTTGTCGACACCATCGACAGCACCGTCCGTCCCAGGCGAGGTCGCGTCGTCCACCCCGGGTGCGGTCGCACCGTCCGCCGCACCGGAAGCCGCGTCCGCCACCGGTCGCAGGCTCGCGTCCTGCACGAGGAAGCCCTTCGAGGGCGAGGTGCCCAGCCGGTGCCCGCCGGCCGGCAGGTCCAGCACGGCACCGCCCGGCCCGCAGACCCGCAACGGCACCGGCCGACCGGCCAGCACGTCGCCGAGTCGAGCGTCGACCGACGTGTCGTAGCGGTGGCCGTCCAGCTCGACGGTCGGCCCGTCGCCGCACCGCTCGATGACCCGGGTGTCGGCGTCGACCGGCTTCAGCAGCTTCGCCAGGGCCGGGATCTCCACCTCGGCGATCCCCGCGGTCGCGGGCCAGCCGTTGCCCCGCTGGTCGGCGATCCGAAGTTCGGTCGAGCGCACCACGATCTCGATCCGGTTGGTGCGTACCGCCGGGAAGCGCACCGTCCCGTCGGCGCCCACCGGCACGACCACCTCGCGTCCGGGTGTGCGGATCTCGACCTCGTCGGGCAGCGAGCCGACCGGCAGTTGCGCGGCCCGCAACCGCAGCTGGTCGATCCGGCGCGAGCCCGACCAGCTCAGTCGCAGGGTGGGCCGCAGGTCGCCGGTGTCGGCGAGCCAGGCCGTGCCGGGATCACCGTCGATCGCCGCGTACGCCGTCACGGCCGGGTCTCCGGCCAGCCGCGACGAGGCGCTCGCCGTCACCTTCAGGCCGGAGAGTTTGAGATCGCCGCCCGGGCGGGCCACCGCCCGCAACGCCATCCGGTACGTACCGGCGGCCGGGTTACGGAAGATCCGGTCCAACCCCAGCGGCTCTTCACCGACCCGGGCCAGGAACCGGTCGCAACGGATCACCGTGTCGGCCGCCCGCACCGGCGACCCGACCGGGACGATCCGGTCGGCTTCCGACGCCTGGGCGAGGTGGCACGCCGGACGGTCGGCCGGGCCACGGCTGAACACCCAGCTCACCGGCCCGGCCGGATCCTGCGGCAGGTCGGTGGGGGCGCGCAGTGCGCGACGCGGCTCGGTGTCGGCGATGGTCAACTCGCGGATGCCGACGGCACCGTCGAGCCGTCCGTCGGCCACCGCCAGCACGGTCACCCGTACCCGGCTGGTCGGTCCGGGCAGCGTGTAGTACGTGTGCCCGCCCAGCGTGGGGGCCACCTCGTGATCCACCGAACCACGGTCGGTGGTCAGCCGGAACCGGGTCACCGGCCAGCCCACGGCCAGGTCGGTGACGAACGACAGGCGCACGTTCTCCACCTGGCGAGGGGTGTCCAGGTCGACTTCGAGCCACTGCCCGACCGGCCCGCTCAACGGTGCCGAGTGCCAGGCGGTGTGCGGGTCGCCGTCGACGGCCGCGAACGGCAGGCGGGACGGGTCGGCCGGGCCGAGCGTGTCCACGAAACTCACCGCCGAGGACGCCGACACCTCGCGTACGCCCTGGTAGGTCGCGGTGGTCTGATGCTGCTCGCCGGAGAAGGGCAGCAGGTCGAGGGCGACCCGGCCCTGCCGTCCCGACTCGTTCGCGGTCAACGTCTGGGAGAGGTTGTCCCGCACCCGGCCGATGTCGCGTTCCCGGCGGCGCAGCCCGTCGGTGACGATCCACGAGTCGCCTGTCGCCTCCGGTGTTTCGTCCCGGTCGCCGGCGAGCACCACCGGTCGGTCCCGTTCCACCACGCCCTGTTCCAGCAGGGCCAGCAGGGATTCCGGGCCGCCACTGACCGTGGGTACGTCGGCGGTGAGCACCGCTGAGGCGGCCGGGACCGGCGCGTCGACCTGGTACACCTCGATCGCCGGCAGGGTGTCGAACCCCTCGTCGACCGGGCTGCCGATCGTCCGGGTCAGGGCGTCGGTGCTGCCGAAGGTGGCGACCCGGGTGATGCCAGGCGACTCGGCCAACGCCCGGCGCAGCACCGCCACCGGTGGGGCGTCCACCTGGATGCGGTCGATGTCGTTGCGCAGCAGCAGGTGCCGGAACCCGGAACGGGCGAGCAGGTCGGCCAGCCCGGTGGAGCCACGACCGCTGGCCAGCACCTCCTCGACGGTGTCCATCATCCGGGTGTTACCGGCCGAGCCGAGCGGGATCTGGTGGCGGACCGCCCACGGCGCGCCGGCCAGGGCCTGCAACGGCTCGTCGACCGTACGCCCCCACTCGTACTGCCCGAAACCGGAACCGGGCACCATCAGCGTGCGGGCCAGCGCGTCCCGGTCGGCCAGCCAGGTCGCCGCCGACCGCCAGTGCGGCGGCAGGTCCGCCCAGCCCGGGCCGGGACGCAGCAGCCCCAGCCAGGCCGGTGCGGCCGCACCCAGCACCAGCATCAGCACCGGTACGAAGACCAGCGGGCGCAGCCGCACACCGGGTCGACGTCGGGCCAGCGCGTGGTGCATCCGGGTGGCCACCGCGTCGACGCCGTGCGCGAAACCGAGCATCAGCGGCAGCCGCAGCACCGGGTCGAGCTTGTGCACGTTGCGCAGCGGGGCGAGCGGACCGTCGAGCAGCCCTCGGACCAGTTCGGAGACCGGGCTGTCCACCGCGCCGACGTAGCCGATGGTGAGCAGGGTCAGCCCGGCGAGGAAGCCGGCCACCAGGAACCGCCGCTGGGGCAGCAGGTTGCCGGCCAACCCGGCCAACCCGATCAACGCGACCACCGCGGTGAGGGCCATCAACACCGGGTGGTCGATCAGCAGCCAGCCGGCCGGCCACCACGGCTCGCCCTGCACGATGTACGCGACCCACTGGTTCGTGCCGCGTACCGCCTGGAACAGCGATGCCACCGCAGTGGTGGTGGTGGACGACTCGATGTAGTCGAGGAAGGGCAGGCTGTACTGGCCGAGCAGCAGCAGCGGCACGATCCACCACAGGCACACCCCGACCACGCAGACGCACCACCAGGCGACCAGCCGCCGGTGCTCGGCGTCCCAGCGCCGGGTCAGCAGCCAGACGCCGGGCAGCACCAGCGCCATCAGCACCACCGCCGCGTTGATCCCGCCCATGCCGAGCACAGCCAGCGCGGAGAGCGCGGCGGCCCGGCGTGGCGAGCCGATCCGGCGTACGGTCACCAGCGGCAGCAGCACCCAGGGCAGCATCGCGGCGGAGAGCGTCTCCGACGACAGCGCGCCGACCTCGGTGAGGATGCGCGGGGCCAGCGCGTAGCCGAGCGCCGCCGCATACCGGGTCGGTTCGGTGCCGATGTCCATCGCCCGGGCCAGCCGCAGCAGCCCGTAGAACGCGGCGGCCAGCAGCAGCGCCGTCCACAGCCGCTGGGTGATCCACTGTGGAATGTCGAGCAGTTGGCCGGCGGCGAAGAACGGTCCCATCGGGAACAGGTAGCCGTACGCCTGGTTCTGCAGCTCCCCGGCGGTGGCCTCCGGGTTCCACAGGTGCAACGCGCGGGCCATGAAGTGGATCGGGTTGGCGGCCAGGTCGAGCTTGGTGTCGAAGGTGACCTGACCGGGCCGCTGCGCGAAGGCGATGGCGGTGAGCAGCAGCAGCGACAGCACCGTACCGGGCGAGCGGCGCACGCGTGCCGACGCCCGGCTCAGGGGCGATGCCAGCGGGCGGCTCATCGGCGGCACTCCGGTGGCAGGCAGCTCAGATCCGCCAGGGCGGAGAAGAAGATGCGGCGCATGCCGCTGGGCTGTGCGGTGACGAAGACCCGGCCGCCGGTGACCTTCGCGATCGCCTCCAACTCCTCCGGGTCGATGGCACCGCCCAGCCCGATGAAGATGATCGGCAGTGGTCGGCGCGGTTCCTGCATGCGTTTGAGTTCGGCGAGCAGGGCGGCCCGGCCGATGCTGTCGGCGTCCTCGTTGCGGCCGTCGGTCATCACCAGCACCAGGTTGATCCGCCCGGGAGTCCAGTTCCGCCGGGCGTCGCGGTACGCGGCAAGCGTGCTGTCGTACAGCCCGGTGCCGCCCTGCGGCTCGACCCGGACGGCCGCCAACGCCTCGGCCAACCTGTCACGTTGAGCGCCCAGCGGAGCCACCGGCAGGATCTCCTGGTGGTCCCGTTCGCCGTCGAGGTTGGTGGCGAACGCCCAGACGCCGAGTTCGCTGTTGTCCAGCAGCAGCGCCGCACCCTCCTCGGCGGCCCGGACCGTGGCGTCGAGCCGGGTCCCCCCACCGGGCACCTGCGCGGCCATCGAACCCGAGACGTCCAGCAGGGTGAGGATCCGGGCACTGCGCTGCACGCCGCTCCAGCCGGTCAGCACGTCGGTGACGGTCTCCTCGGCGGGTAGTGGCACCGGCCGGCGTTCGTCCGCCCGCAGCCGGTCGTCGCTCGGCATGGCCGGCGGGAAACCCGACGCGGTCCGGAAGCCGTGGCCGACGAAGATGTCCCGGCTGGTGGCGGTGAGCAGTTCGGTGAGAAGCCTCGCGGCGGCGTCGCGCACCCGCTCCTGCGCGGCGGGCAGCACCACGTACGGCAGGTCGAGCCAGGGCACGGCGATCTCCGGGTACGCGGCGACCAGCTTGCCGGACGTGGTCAACGCGTTGTGTTCGAGCACGGCCTGCTCGCTGGCGGCGACCACGTCGACGCGGCCCGGCAGGTCACGGCCGGGCGTCAGCGTGCTGGCCTGCTCGGCCGGGCTGAAGGTGCGGGTGGCGAGGCGACGCAGGGTCGCCGCCACGGTCGCCGCCGAGTCCCCGTTGTCGTCGGCCAGCACCCGTACGCCGATCAGGGCGCCGGCTCCGGCCGGGTCGGCCGCCGGGTCGGGCAGCCCGACCTGGACCTGCCGCGCCTTGGTGCCCACCAGGGATTTCCAGGTCAGCGGCTTGGCCGGCCAGCCGGAGCGGCGGGCGACCCGTTCGGTGACCGCCAGCACCACCGGGGTGCTCGCCACCGAGGTGCCCGCGCCCGGAACCTCGAAGGCACCTGCGGCCCGGGCCCGTCGCAGCCAGAACGTGGACTCCGGCAGCCAGGCGTCGGCCACGTCAGCGCCCTCGGCGAGTTCCCGGGCCACCGCCGCCGACGGTCGGGCCTGCACCTCGACCGAGACGCACGGCTGGTTGCCGGCGTTGGCCCGCGCCACCCGGTCCAGCGCCGGCGCGATGACCGGGGCGGCAGCCACCCGCAGCCGCACCTGTTCGACACAGGTCGGCGTGCCACGGTCGGCGCGCACGTAGGCCACCGCCGCCCAGCCGGCCAGCAGCACCACCAGGGCGGCACTGAGCAGCACCACCGGCGACCGGTGGGACAGGGCGCGCGTGGGCGCGCGACGGTCGGCCTCCACCGCCGCCTCACCTCCTCGTCACCCCTGCGGACGACACGTCACCGCAGGTCACCGGCGTCGCGACGGGTTCGCCGTGCCGGGCAGGCGAGCATCGCACGCTGCTGCGCTGCACACCCTGCCAAGGTTTGTGCGGCTCGGCAAACCCCTGATCGACGAACCGACATCCGACCCACGCTGCCGGATCTGCCCATTGCGCACCCGGGTCGGACCGCCCTAGGGTGGCGCGATCGTGCTCACTTACTCGTCGGTAGGAGCAGCGTGGACAACTCCGACACCCCCTCCCGCCACGTCCTGTTCCTCAACTGGCGCGACACCACAAACCCCGAGGGCGGCGGCTCCGAGGTCTACATCGAACGCATCGCCGCCGAACTCGTCACAGCAGGCAACCGGGTGACTCTGCTCTGTGCCGCGCACGACAACGCGGGCCCGGCCGAGACCACCGAAACCGGCGTACGGCTGCTGCGCCGCGGCTCCCGGATGACCGTCTACCTACGGGCAGCGCTCACCTGCCTGGCCGGTCGCTTCGGTTTCGGCCCACTGGGTCGACGCGGCCTGGGCCGACCCGACCTGGTCGTGGACGTCTGCAACGGGGTGCCGTTCTTCGCCCCGCTCTACGTCGGCCGACCGGTCATCGCGCTTGTGCACCACGTGCATCGGGAGCAGTGGCCTGTGGTGTTCGGCCCGTGGATGTCCCGGCTGGGCTGGTGGATCGAATCGTGGCTGGCGGTACGGCTCTACCGGCGCTGCCGCTACGTCACCGTCTCCGAGGCCAGCCGGACGGAGTTGACCACGCTGGGCGTGGACGCCGAGCGGATCGACGTGGTGCCGAACGGCACCCCCACCGTGACCGGCCCGTCCCTGCCGCGTACGCCCCATCCGTCGCTGCTGGTGCTCGGCCGGCTGGTGCCGCACAAGCGGGTGGAGATCGCCCTGCGGACGGTCGCCGAGCTCGCCGACGAGCTGCCGGAACTGGAGCTGGTGGTGGCCGGGCAGGGCTGGTGGGAGGAGCCACTACGCGAGTTGTCCGAGTCGCTCGGCATCACCGACCGGGTGCGGTTCACCGGTTTCGTCAGCGAGGAGGAGAAGCACGCCCTGCTCTGCTCGGCCTGGCTCGCCCTCACCCCGTCGCTCAAGGAAGGCTGGGGACTGACCATCGTGGAGGCCGCCGCGTGCAGCACCCCGACTGTGGCGTTCCGCTACGCCGGAGGGGTGGCCGAGGCGATGGTCGACACGGAGACCGGCCTGCTCGTCGACGACGAACAGGAGTTCACCGCCGTCGTCCGCGAACTGCTCGCCGACGACGTACGGCGCAAGGCGATGGGTGAGGCTGCGCTGACCCACGCGGCCCAGTTCACCTGGACCGCGACCGGTGCCCGCTTCGCCCAGCTCGTGGCGCAGGCCACCGCCCGCGGCTGACCGGACACGACGACAAGGCGCCCGCGTCGCGGGCGCCTTGTGCCGTTCGAGGTCAGCGCGTGCCGTACAGCGGGGACTCGGTCTGCTCACTCACCTTGGAGTTCGCGGCCTCCTTGGCGGACGGGCTGAGCACGTTCGCCAGACCGACGCTGCCGAGCATGCCGAGCACGACACCGAGTACCCCGACGGCGACGAACGCGGGCAGGTTCCTCATCCACCTTCTCCTTCCGCGGGACTCGCGTGCCGGGACGCTACCACGCGGTAGCTCCGTCGCGCAGCGTCCGAAAAACCGATGGCCAGCACCACCGTTGCGGCAAGTAGATGTGCCAGGCCCACCGGTCCGGGACGGGCGGGGGCGGGCGGCTGTCGCCATTGCGGGTTCTCGTACAGAGTCAGGTCCTCGCCCGCGTACACCCGCTGAAGTCCGGCCACCGTCGCCGGGTCCACCGGCGGGCCGGCCGCCCGCTGCACAAGCACCCACCGAGGACCGGCCGTCGCGACCGGCTCACCCGAGTCGAGCAGGTCACGCACCCGGGCGGCCTGCGGGTCCTCGCCCGCCACCGCCGTACCGTCCACACGCAGCGTGTCGTCGATCAGGACCGGCACGCCCAGATATCGGGGCGCCGGGTCGATCACCACCTGGCCGCCGTTCCACGAATAGCTCTGGTACTCCTGGAACGGCAGCGAGATCACCTCACCCGGCCGTTCCTGCACCAGCCGGGCCACCACCGCCCAGTCCGCCGGCCACGCCACCGGGCGCAGCCGTCCCACCCCGCCGAACGCCAGGTCGGGCAGGACGGCCACCGGCAGCAACGCCGCACCGACAAGCAACACCCGCCCGGTCGCCGCGTCGAACCGGGCGGTCAACCACCCGGCGAGCCGCTCCGCGCCCAACGCCACGGCGATCGCCACCAGCAACGCGTACGGGATGAGCAGCTTCTGCCCGTCGCGCAACAATCCCGCGCCCGGCACGTCGGCGACCAGCCGGCTCAGCACCGTCACCGCACCCGGCAGCACGCCGAGCGCCGCCGCCAACCACGACCCGACCGCCAGCAGGCCGAGACGGTTGGTCACCCCGGCCGCCCAGCGACGCCGCAGCAGCGGTACGCCAGCAGCGGCGACCACCAGCAGCAGCCCGGTCGCCACCGGCACCAGCAACCCGGCCCGCGACGCCGGAGTGGCCTGCGCGTTCCAGATGCCACCGGTACCGGCGAGCGCCACCAGGGGACCGGCCCAGTTCTCCGCCCGGGCCGCGAAGACCGCCACCCCGGCGGGATCGGACCGCCCGTCACCGGCGCTGGCGAAGCCGGCCACCAGCCACGGCGCGTTCAGCAACAACGTCACGCCCACCCCGACCGAAGCCGACCGGGCCGCACCTCGCCCGACGAGCAGGACGGCGACGACCACCAGGGCGAGCAGACCGCCGGTCGGGGTGATCGCCGAGACCGCCGCCGCCAGCAGCAGCCGGCGCAGCGCACCCCGCTCGCCCGCCCGTACCCCGATCGCCGCACGCACCAGCCACGGCATCGCGGCGTACGCGACCAACAGTCCCCACTGGCCGATCAGCAGCCGCTCAGCCAGGTACGGCGTCCAGGCGTACCCGAGGGCGGCGACCACCCGCACGGCCGTCCGCCGGGTCGGCACCAGACGGGCGGCGCCCAGCGCGGCGAAGTACAGGATCGCCACAAGCACCAGGCGTTGCAGCAGCCAGCCCGGAACCAGTTGGTTGGCCAACGCCACCACCGCGTCCTGCGGTACGGCCCGGGGCAGCGCCGTGGCCGGGGCGATCACCTCCCAGCTCAGCGCCTGCCTCGGCACGAAGACCATGTCGTAGCGCAGCACGTAGCCGGGCCGGGCCAACGGCGCGAGCACCACTGCCGTCACGGCGGCAGCCACCAGGTGCGGTACGAGGCGACCGACGGCACGGCCACGCTCGGCCGCCGGGCCGCCCTGCCGCAGCCGTTCCCGCATCCGTGGACCTCACCTCGCCGGTACGCGGCGACCCGCCGCGTCGGTGGCGGCCACTGTAACCGGCAGGCTCCGTCCGGGTCGCCAACCGGTCGAACCATCCGTTGACCTGATAGGGGACGCAATGAGTGGTGTGGCAGTCTTCCCGCCATGGCATCAGCGGGGGCAGGCGTGTCGGCGGCACCGGAGCGGCCCGGTAGCCGGCTGAGCGGCGACCGGATCGCCACGGCGGCGCTGGTCATGATCGCGGTCAGCGTGTTGTGGCGCGCCCAGGTGGCGTCCCGCGGTTTCCTGGCGGCCGACGACTACGTGCTGATCACCCAGGCGGCGGAGTCCCGGCTGACCGTCGAGCACCTGTTCGCGCTCTACAACAACCACCTCATGCCCGGCGGGCGGCTGCTCATCTGGCTGGTCACCGAATACGTCGGTCTGGCCTACTGGCCGTACGTGCTGCTCATGGCGATCGGTCAGGCGATCCTCGGGATCACCTTCTTCCGGCTGCTACGGCGGATGCTCCGGCCCTCCGCGCTGCTGCTCCTGCCGCTGGGCCTGCTGCTGTTCAGCCCGCTGACCCTGGAGGCGAGCACCTGGTGGGCGGTCGGCGTCAACATGTTGCCGATGCAGATCGCCATGGTGCTGGCGGTCTCCGCCCAGGTCGGCTACGTGCAGACCGGGCGTCGACGGCACCTGGTGACCCTGGCGTCGGCCCTGCTGCTCGGCCTCTTCTTCTTCGAGAAGTCGATCCTGATCGTGCCGCTGGTCTTCCTACTGACCGCCGCCTGTTACGCCGACGGCGGCCCGGTACGGGCCATCTGGACCACGATCCGCCGCTGGTGGCCGTCCTGGCTGCTGCTGACCGTACTGTCGCTCGGTTTCGCGGCGGCCTACCTGGGCCGTTCGGAATCCTCGCTGCGTCGCCCGGAATCGGTGGGTGAGGTCTTCTCCTTCCTGACCCAGATGTTCGGGTCGACGGTGATGCCCGGCCTGGTGGGCGGCCCGTGGCAGTGGCTCGGGGCCGGCGACGGCGCGCCCGTCGCCTCGCCGCCACAACTGGGCACCTGGGTGGGCTGGACGATCGTCGCCGCCGTGGTCGCGGCGACCGTACGCCAGCGCCGCCGGGCCGGCCGGGCCTGGCTGCTGCTCGCGGCCTACCTGCTGATGGTGGCGGGCATGCTCGCCGCGACCCGGCTCGGCTCGGCCTTCAGCGGGGTCGCCGGCGGCGTCCCCCGGTACGTCAGCGACGTCGTCGTGGTCGCGGCGATCTGCCTGGGCGTCGCCGTGGTCGGGCTGGCCCACAGGACCGACCCGACCGTGCCGACGACACCGACGCAGCCGGTGACACCGGCGCAGCCAGTGACACCGGCGGTGATCGCGTCGACCACGCCGGCTGTTGCGGCGACGGGCCAACCGGCACGGCTGGTCTCCGGGCACGGTGTCATCCACGCGGAAGCCCCCGTCGACCCGGAACCCGACCCCGGCCGGGCCGCTCCTGAACCACCCCCGGCCGACGTGCCACCGACGAACCAAGCCGACGTGCCACCGACGAACCCGGCCGAGTCGCCCACGCCGGGGCTGCTCGGTCCGGTGCCGGAGCGTTACCGGGAGGCGGTCACCGTCGTCCTCGTCCTCATCCTGGTCGCGGTCGGCCTGGGCACGGTCTGGACCACCGCCCGGTACGGCGACGAGTGGGCGGCGAAGTCCGGCCGGTCGTACATCGACACCGTGCGGATCGAGATGGCCAGCGCACCACCGGACACCGTCTTCTTCGACGCCCCGGTGCCGGACAACGTCGTGCCCCGCCTCTCCTCGCCGTACAACCTCCAGTCCCGGTTCTTCCGGGCCTTCGGCACCCGCCCCACCTTCGTCGACGAGACCGACAACGCCTCGGTCCTCGACGATCTGGGTCGCATCCAGGTGGCCACGATCGTCGGCAGCACCATCCAGCCCGGCCCACAGGAGGGCTGCGGCTACCGGGTCGGCACCGGGCAGACCGTACGGATGCCGCTGAACGAGCCACGCTTCGAGTGGCACTGGGTGGTACGCATCGGCTACCTCAGCTCGGCCGACGGCACGGCGACCCTGCGGCTCGGCGACGGCGTGGCCCAGTTCCCGATCCGCAAGGGTCTCAACCAGCGGTTCTTCCGCATCACCGGTGGCGGCGACACGGTGGAGTTGACGGTGACCAGCGGCGAGGTGTCGCTCTGCACCAACGAGATCGCGATCGGCGACCCGGCACCCAGACCCGAGTAGCGACGCGACGTCACTCGGGGCGGAACAGCACCGAGTTGACGTACCGGGGCCGGGGCCAGACGACCCGGCGGGCGAAGCTCTGCCCGACCCGTACGATCGCCTCCCGCTGGTGTCCACCGAGGTCGAAGTCGGCAAGCGGCACCCATTCGCGGTCCGGCAGCACGTATCCGCGGTAGCCCCAACCGGTGAGCAGGTCCAACAGTGGCTCGACCGGTTGGATCCGCTCCTCCACCTCGATCAGCAGCACCGGACGGTCCCGCTTGACGGTCTCCGCCGCACCGCGCAGCGCGGGCAGTTCGTGCCCCTCGATGTCGAGCTTGACGAACCGCACGTCGGTCAGGCCGAGCGAGTCGAGCGTGATCCGTCGGACCGGCACCGGCTCACCCTGCGTCGGGTCCTCCAGCGACGAGGTGCCCACGATCGCGCCCCCTGCGGGCAGATACAGCGTGGCGGATCCCTCGTGGTCGGAGACCGCCGCCTCGACCACCTCGACCGTGGGGAAGGCCGAACGCAGCTGTCCGGCCAGCGCCGCCGTCGGCTCCACCGCGACCACCCGCTCCGCCCGCCGCAGCAGCCGGGCGGTCCACGGGCCGTACCAGGCGCCCACGTCCACCGCCGTACCGCCGGACGGAACGAACTCCGCCAGCCGGGCCAACTCCGGCTCGACCCGCGGATAGGCGCGGCGGATCGCCGCCCCGAGCAGCCGCTCGGGAAGCACTGCCGCCAGGCCGGAGGTTGCTGCGGGGGCCAGCTTCGTCGACGCCATGGGGCAGCACACTAGACCCTTTCCGCGGCGGTCGGCAGGGGCCGTCGGTGCGGGGCTGTCCGGAAAGGCTACCGACCGGTACCGTCTTGCCGGTCGGGCCGCTTCCCGACGGGATCAGCCGGCCGGACCTGCGGGCGGCCGGCAGACGCGGAGTGGCATGACACAGACGACGGGCAGCGACACCAGCAGGGTTCGGCTCGGCGCGGCCGGCGCCGCCGTCACCCTCGCCACGCTGGTGACAAATGCGCTTGCGTACGTCGTACCGGTGCTGGGCGCCCGCCGGCTGAGCGCCGCCGACCTGGGCGCGCTGGCCACCGTCCTCGCGCTGGGTGCGATCGCCGCGGTGCCCGGATTCGGGCTGCAGATCGCGGTGGCCGCGCACCGGGCCCGCTGGGGTGGCGACGGAGCCGGCCGACTCGGGCTACGCACCGCCGCGCTCACCGGTGCCGTCACCCTGGCCCTGGCGCCGCTGTTGACGGTCCTCCTGCGGCTGCCGGCCCCGCTGACGCTGCTGCTCGCCACCACCACGTTCGCCACCGTGATGGCCGGCCGGTGGCTCGGCGAGTTGCAGGGCGACCAGCGTTTCCTGCGGCTCGCCGTCGCCATGGCCGTACTGGCCGCCGGCCGCTACGGCGGGCTGGTCGTCGGCCTCCTGCTCGGCCGGGGACCGGTGACCTGCCTGCTGTTGACCACGGCCACCGGCCTGCTCGCCCTGCCACTGCTGGCCCGCCTCGCCGCCCCCGGCACCACTGCGATCTCCACGCCCGGTGCGCCGGCCGGGGCGCGAGACGATCAGCCGAGGTCCGCCGAACCGGGCGGCCCGGTGCCACGCCGACTGGATGCCCGGCAGGTGAGCACCGCGTGCGCCGCCACGTTGGCGATGCTCGCCATCTCGTACGCCGACCTGATCCTCGCCCGCCAACTGCTGCCCGCCGCCGACTCCGGCGCGTACGCGGTCGGTTCGGTACTCACCAAGGGCGCGCTGTGGGCACCTCAGGTCGTCACCCTGCTGGTCCTGCCCCGGCTGGCCCGGGGCGACCGCCGCGCCCGCCTGGTGGCGCTGGCGTTGATCACGGCCTGCGGCGCGGCCCTCGTTGCTGCCGCCACCATCGGCGGCGAGTTGGCGTTCCGACTCGCCGGAGGTGCCGACTACCTGCACCTGGCCGACACGGCACCGATCTTCGCCGCCACCGGCGCCCTCTATGCGGTGGTGTTCATGCTCGTCAACGACCGGGTGGCGACCGGCGCGCGCTGGCCGGCCGCACCGCTGTGGGTGGCCACGGTCGGCCTGGCGGTCTGCGCGGCACTCGTCGCGCCACGCACGGTCACCGGGGTGCTGTCCTGCGCACTTGTCACCGCCGCCGTGACCGCCGCGACAATGTCCTGGCTGGTCTTCCGGCCGAGCCACCGGCGAACTACACAGCGTGATCGGGTCGCTGCCGCAACGGGGCAAACCGGTGTCGATGGCGACTCTCCGCACACTCAGACCCCCCGTACCCCGTCGCGTTGGCTACCGTAGTTGCTCCCGGGGTGAAGGTTCCCGACTCCGCCCACGGCCATTTCCGAAGAGGTAGCTGTGACCCTGTACGGCGAGAACCGTCCGCCCGCTGACGACGACCGGCCCACGGTCCAGGTGAAAGCGGTCAGTTGGCCTGTCGAGGAACCGGAGCGCCCCACACCTGTCGATCCGTCGCAGGGCAGCGCCAAACGATCCCGCCGAGTCCGGATCCTGCTCGCCACCGGGGTGGCCACCGCGGTGCTCGCGTCGGTGGGCGTCGTCGCCGCCTGGACGTACGCGGGTGACGTCCCGCGCGGCACCACCGTGCTCGGCACCGAACTCGGCGGGCGCAGCCGGGCCGACGCGGCACGGGAGCTGCAGACGCAGCTGGACCGGCGCGCGGCCGAACTGGCCGCCCCGATCGAGGTACGGGTGGGCGAACGCACGGCACGGATCAACCCGGCCGAGGTCGGGCTCACCGTCGACGTGGACGCCACCGTGGCCGCCGCAGCGGCAGCGCAGGCGCACGCCGTGGACCGGCTGGTCGGCTCCCGCGAGATCGAGCCGGTGGTCTCCGTCGACGTGCCGAAGCTGGAGGCCGAGCTGCAGAAGCTGGTCGGCAAGCAGGGCCGGAAGATGACCATGCCGGCGATCACCTTTTCCGGCACCACACCGAAGGCACGTCACCCCAAGCCGAGCCTGGCCATCGACACCGAGCACTCGGCGCAGGTGGTCAAGGAGGGCTGGCTCAGCGGGCAGCCGGTGACCGTGCCGTTGGTGGAGAACCACCCGGTCACGTCCGCCGACGAGGTGGACCGCCTCGTGGAGGAGTTGGCCAAGCCGGCGGTCGCGGCACCGGTCAAGCTGACCACCGAACGGGGCACGGTGACCATTCCGCCGCAGGCCATCGCCAAGAGCCTCCAGTTCAAGGCCGACAAGGCCGGCAAGCTCACCCCGAGCGTGGACGCCAAGAAGCTCAGGTCGGCCCTCGGCGACCGTCTCGACAAGGTCGAGGTGGCGCCGAAGAACGCCACGATGACCATCTCCGGCGGCAAACCGAAGGTGGTCGACGGGCGCGCCGGCAAGCAGGTGGACATCGGCAAGCTCCGCGGCGATCTGCTGGCCGTCCTACCCCGCACCGACGACCGTACGATCTCCGCCGAGCTCAAGCCGGTCGCCCCGAAGGTCACCGCCGAGAAGATCTCCGGCCTGGGGATCAAGGAGAAGGTCTCCTCCTTCACCACGTACTTCACCGGCGGCCTGTCGTCGCCGCGTAGCCAGAACATCGTGACGATCGCCAAGCACGTCGACGGCACCGTGGTCCTGCCCGGCGACACGTTCTCGCTCAACGGCCACACCGGGGAGCGCGGATACGCGCAGGGCTACCGCGACGCGCCGGTGATCCTCGACGGCAAGCTGGTGCCCGGCGTCGGCGGCGGCACCTCGCAGTTCACCACCACCCTGTTCAACGCGACGTACTACGCCGGCCTTGAGGACGTCGAGCACAAGCCGCACTCGTACTACTTCAGTCGCTACCCGGCCGTCATCGAGTCCACGATCTTCTGGCCGAACCTCGACTTCAAATTCCGCAACAACACCGAGTACGGCGTACTGATCGACACCTCGTACACCGCCAACTCGATCACCGTCTCGATCTGGAGCACGAAGATCTGGGACAGCGTCAAAACCGAGTACGGCCCCCGCCGCAACATCACCTCCCCGAGGACCGTCTACCTGGAGCCGGGCCCCACCTGCATCCCGGCCAACGGCAGCCAGGGCTTCACCCAGGACGCCTTCCGCGTCATCAAGAAGGACGGCAAAGTCGTCAAGCGGGAGAAGTTCACCTGGACCTACGACGCGGAGCCCCGCTTCATCTGCGCCAAGGAACCTGCCTGACCCTCGGCGGATACCGGACGACGACCTCGCGGCGACAACCCCGAGACGCACCTGGTCTCAACCTCAACGGCGAACCGTCGCTCCAACCTTGTCCGTGGAGATTCCCCGGCTCACCTGACACCCACGGTCGGGTCAGGTCAGGTCGGGTCGGGTCCCTCGCCCTTGTGCTCGGACTCCCCTTTGCTCTGCTTCAACCCACGCACTGGTTTCCGCCGCTGGCTGTTGCGTAGGTTGAAGCAGAGCAAAGGGGCGTGGCGTCATGACCCGGCCCGGGGTCATTAGAACCCTGACCACACCACACGACGCCCTGAACACCACACGGCAAACCGCAGCGGCCTGGGCGGGCCGCGGGCAGGACTGGACTGGACTGGCGCCTCCCAGGTAACGACTGCGGCCAGCGGCCTTCTGGCACGCGACGACACCGGCGTGGCGATCCCGCGAATCCTGGCTGCCTTCGTCCCTCCCAGCTCGAAGCCAGAGAATGCCCGGGTGGATATACGTTTGAGGGCCACCCCTGTT
>NZ_BOPA01000045.1 GCF_016863515.1 Micromonospora gifhornensis | reverse complement strand
TGTCGGATCGAGTGCTTGACCGTCGTGCTGAGGCCACTCGATTCCACATCGAGCGTGACCATGATCGCGTGTGGGCTCGTCCAGGTCGGGTAGGGGTGACGACAAGGACGAGTTCGACAGCGGGAGGTTGATCATGACCGCAACCAAGCCGGACCAGGATGTCATTGATCTGCTCGTCGACCAGCATGAGCAGATCAGGTCGTTGTTCGCGGAGGTCAGGGAGAGCGAGGGGGAGGCCAAGCAGCAGGCCTTCCAGGATCTCGTACGCCTGCTGGCCGTGCACGAGAGCGCCGAGGAGCAGGTGGTGCATCCGGCGGCGCGGGCCGACGCGGGGGACGCGGTGGTCGACGCGCGGCTGCGTGAGGAGAGTGAGGCCAAGCGCGAACTCTCCGAGCTGTACGAGATGGGCACCTCGGCGCCGGGGTTCGACGCCCGGTTCGCCGCGTTCGAGCAGGCGGTGCTGGACCATGCGCGGCACGAGGAGCAGGAGGAGTTCCCGCAGTTGCGGCGCGACACCGATCCGCAGCGGCTGCGTCAGATGGCCGGTGCCGTGCGGGCCGCCGAGGCGATCTCGCCCACCCGGCCGCATCCGGCGGCGGGTGAGTCGCCGGTGAGCAACATGCTGCTCGGGCCGCCGGTGGCGGTCTTCGACCGGATGCGGGACGCGGTCCGTGACTGGCGCCAGTCCCACGACAGCGAGCATCAGTCGCACGGCAGGTGACCTGAGGGTCGGGCGTGCGGGGGCACGGTCGTGCTCGATTCCGGATCGAGTGGCATCCCTACAAAGGTGAGGCCACTCGATCCGGGATCGAGCGTGAGAGTGGGAGTGGCCAGGTGGCTGCTAGACCCAGGGGGCGGTCGGGTACCAGGGGATGATCTCGCGGCGGGCGAGCAGGCGGACGTCCCAGTAGAGGAACATGAAGGCGCCCGCGATGATGAACGCCACCGCGATGGTGGCGGCCAGTCGGGTCGGCTTGGCGGCGAACCAGCGCTGGAGTCGGCTGCCGACGAACCAGCTCAGCAGCAGGAACAGGATCGCCATGATCACGATGTTGCCGATCGACTGGAGGGTGAAGGCGGCCGCGCCGTACAGCGGGTTGCCGCTCTCGGCGGCGTCGCGGAACATCTGCCGGAACAGCGGGAACGGCCGTCCGATCAGGAAGCCGGCGATGAGCGCGCCCATGAAGACAAGCGGGGCGTTCGGGTAGCGCTGCGAGATCCGGGCGAACGGGTCCGGCACCACCTTCAACGCGGCCAGCCCCAGGTAGATCATGACCAGGCCGATGATGCCGTAGACCACCATGGACTGGATGCTGCGCGGTGACAGCGAGCCGGGCACGTTCGGCGCGGTGGAGAACTGCGGCATCGCGGTGCCGACCAGGCCGACGATCGCACCGTAGAGGGCGGAGACCGCGATCATGCCGACCGCCATCCAGCCGAGTGGACGCAGCGGCGCCAGGAAGCGGCTCATCCGGCTGTCGGCCGTGCCGGTCAGGGGAGCGAGAGCGCCGAAGGCGGCGATGTTGCAGGCGGTGAAGGTGCCGGCGATCCCGGAGACGAAAGCGAACATCACGCCCGCCACCGCCCCGCTGATCGGCGTTTCCTTCGCGTCGTGGCCCAGGAGGGTGTTGGCGACGTTGTCGCCGATTGTCGAATCGACGAATTCGGCGGACCAGACGACGGTGAGCAGGAAACCGCCAAGCAGGCTGAGCAGGATGATCATCCCGCGTCGGCGGGGGACGTCTCCGGGAGCGAACAGGGAGGTGGCGCGGGAGTCGGACGGTAGCTGGATCTTGTCGGCGGCCTGCGGGCGGCGGGTACGACGTTCTGCTTGTGTCACGGAAAGACTCCTCAGCATCACGGAGGGTGAGGAATTGATGATGCTGGATTATTCGAGCGTGCCTTTCTCCCTGATTGCTCTATGTAATGCCGGAACGGCTGATGGTGGGGTCGGTCGAGGTGGTGGCACCACCCACCCCTGGCTTGCATGGGTATGCGCCGTGGTGCATACTCTTCCTTGTGTCCAAGGTTCTGACCTCCCTGCCCATCGGTGAACGTGTCGGCATCGCCTTCTCCGGCGGCCTCGACACCTCGGTCGCGGTCGCGTGGATGCGCGACAAGGGCGCGATTCCGTGCGCCTACACCGCCGACATCGGCCAGTACGACGAGCCCGACATCGCCTCGGTGCCCGGCCGCGCGCTCAACTACGGCGCCGAGCTGGCCCGGCTGGTCGACTGCCGAGCCGCCCTGGTCGAGGAAGGGCTGGCGGCGCTGACCTGCGGCGCCTTCCACATCCGCTCGGGCGGGCGGGCCTACTTCAACACCACCCCGCTGGGCCGGGCGGTCACCGGGACGCTGCTGGTGCGGGCCATGGTCGAGGACGACGTCCAGATCTGGGGTGACGGTTCCACCTTCAAGGGCAACGACATCGAGCGGTTCTACCGCTACGGCCTGCTGGCCAACCCGCAGCTGCGCATCTACAAGCCGTGGCTGGACGCCGACTTCGTCACCGAACTCGGCGGGCGTAAGGAGATGTCGGAGTGGCTGCTGGAACGCGGCCTGCCCTACCGGGACAGCACCGAGAAGGCGTACTCCACCGATGCCAACATCTGGGGCGCCACGCACGAGGCGAAGACCCTGGAGCACCTGGACACCGGCATCGAGACGGTCAACCCGATCATGGGGGTCCGGTTCTGGGACCTGTCGGTGGAGATCCCCACCGAGGACGTCACCATCGGCTTCGACCAGGGTCGCCCGGTGACGATCAACGGCAAGGAGTTCGCCAGCGCGGTCGACCTGGTGCTGGAGGCCAACGCCATCGGCGGCCGGCACGGCCTGGGCATGTCCGACCAGATCGAGAACCGGATCATCGAGGCCAAGAGCCGGGGCATCTACGAGGCCCCCGGCATGGCGCTGCTGCACGCCGCGTACGAGCGGCTGGTCAACGCCATCCACAACGAGGACACCCTGGCCAACTACCACAACGAGGGGCGCCGCCTGGGTCGGCTGATGTACGAGGGCCGCTGGCTGGACCCGCAGGCGCTGATGCTGCGCGAGTCGTTGCAGCGCTGGGTGGGCACGGCGGTCACCGGGGAGGTGACGCTGCGGCTGCGCCGCGGCGAGGACTACTCGATCCTGGACACCACCGGCCCGTCGTTCAGCTACCACCCGGACAAGCTGTCGATGGAGCGTACCGAGGACTCGGCCTTCGGCCCCTCCGACCGCATCGGCCAGCTCACCATGCGTAATCTGGACATCGCCGACTCGCGGGCCAAGCTGGAGCAGTACGCGAACCTCGGCATGGTCGGCGGCGGATCGCCGCAGCGGATGGTCGGCGCCGCGCAGGCGGCCTCGACCGGGCTGATCGGCGCGATGCCGCAGGGTGGCGCCGAGGCGATCGCCTCCCGGGGTGTGGCCCCGGCCGAGGACGAGGCCCTCGACCGGGCCGCCATGGAGTTCGGCGTCGACTGACCGTCACCGCCGGGACCGACTCGTCACCGGTCAGCCCTGTCGCGGCTGACCGGTGAAGTCGCCGGTGAGCGAGACCGTCAGATGGTGACCACGATCTTGCCCGCTGGGTGCCCGGTGCGCAGATGGCGGAGAGCGTCGGCCGCCTCGGCCAGCGGATAGCAACTGTCGACCGGCGGGGTGAGTGCGCCCGAGGCGATCAGGTCACGCAGTTCGTCGAGGTCCTCGCTGCGCTCCACGGCACTGACGTTGCGCAGTCGATGGCCGACGAACAGGGACAGCAGCGGTGCCCCGAACATCTGCCGGCCGTACCCGCCGAGCAGCCCACCCCGGGTGTACGTGCCACCGACCAGCGCCAGGGTGCCGTGCGGGGTGAGCGCACGACGCATCAACGACAGCGGACGGTCACCGCCGGTGTCGATGACCACGTCGTACACCGGACCATCCCGGTCGACCTCCTCGCGGGTGTAGTCGAGCACGTCGTCGGCGCCGAGGGAGCGGACGAGGTCGGCCCTGGCGGGGGCGCAGACCCCGGTCACGGTGGCGCCGTACGCCTTGGCGATCTGCACCGCCTGGGACCCGACGCCGCCGGAAGCGCCGATCACCATGACCCGCTGCCCCGGCCGCACCGCGCCGCTGTCGCGTACGGCGCGCAGCGCCGTCAACCCGGAGACGGGAGCCGCGGCAGCCTGGGCGAAGGACACGTTCGCCGGCTTGTGGGCCAACCGCCGCGCAGAGGTGCTGGCGAACTCGGCGTACGACCCGCGCAGGCAGGTGCCGAACACCTCGTCGCCCGGCCGGAACCGGGTCACCCGGGCGCCGACCTCGGCCACCACCCCGGCCAGGTCCCGGCCGCGTACCGGCACCCGGGGCCGGCGCAACCCGCTGGCCAGGCGTACCAGGTACGGCTGACCGACCATGAAGATCCAGACTCCGGGATCCACCGCCGCCGCGCGCACCTGCACGAGCACCTCGTCGTCACCCACGCGGGGCCGGTCGACCGCGCCCAGCCGCAGTACGTCGGCCGGGCCGTAGCTGTCCTGAACGATGGCCCTCACGGTGCCACCTCCTCGGAGTCGGGGTACTGGAAGACGTCGTCGAGCCGTACGCCGAACACCCGGGCGATCCGGAAGGCCATCTCCAGGGAGGGGGAGTAGCGGCCCTGCTCGATGGCGATCACGGTCTGCCGGGTCACCCCGATCCGCTCGGCGAGATCGGCCTGGGTCATCTCGTCGTGGGCGAAGCGCAACGCCCGGATGGTGTTGGTGACGCGTGTCGGTTTCACCACTGCGGGACACCCCTGCGGTAGACGATCACCTTCGCCAGCGAGCCGATCACGGCCGACAGGACGAAGCAGAGGTAGATGACGTTGGCGATCCAGAACCAGTCCCACTCGGCCATCGCCATCAACATCGCCGACACCGCGCCGATGATCACGAACGCCTGGCCGACGTGGTCACCGAGGCGCCCGATCTCCCGGTCGCGGACGTCCTTGACCCGCGAGGCCCGCGGGTTGGCCATGCCCATCACGATCTCGGCCACGATGCTCGCGACCATCGCACCGCCCACCGTCCAGAGCAGCGCGCCGACGTAGGGCACCGCGGTGAGCGACCCGCCGTCCTGCCGGCCCAGCACGACCGCCACATAGCCGGCGTACGCGATCACGCTGACCACCAGCATGATCCACGCCCGTTTCTCCTCGTGCGTCACGACGGCCTCCCCGAGGTAAAGAATCTTTGACATCCTCAGAGTAAGGCCTTCTTGACATCATGTCTAGAAAACTTTACATAGCCGATCTTGTGGGCGGGCGAGACCACGTCGCGGGGGACTTGGTGCTGCCGGTTCACCGCTGGCTCACCCGGTACGCAAAGCTGATTCATAGCCTCGTCCGCTTGGATGTGCTGGTCCCCGTCGTCACAGAGATCGGCCATGTCGTATGCGTTCCTGGCTCCGCCGGGCTGCGTCCCAGGCCCCAGACCCGCAGTCGTCCTCCCGGCCACAGTCGACCCCGCAGGGCGGGCCGGAGACCGGTGACGACCGGGGTGGGCACGCGCTGCGGGCGCCGAGCAGGTTGCACGCCTTCAACCGGTACGAGATCAAGTATCTGGTGCCGACCGGCGACGTCCCGGCGTTGCGCGAGCACTTCGCCGCCCGGATGGACCGCGACAGCCACGGCGGCGACACCGGGTACGGCGTCTGGAGCGTCTACTACGACACCGCCGATCTGCGCTTCTACTGGGAGAAGATCGAAGGGCTGAAGTTCCGCCGCAAGCTGCGGGTGCGGCACTACGGCGAGGCGTCCACAGTCACCGACGACAGCATCGTGCACGTCGAGATCAAACAGCGGGTCAACCGGGTCACCCAGAAACGTCGGGTGGCGTTGCCGTACCACCTGGCCCGCGACCTGTGCGACCGGCGCCAGTTGGTCGAGCACACCCCGGAGCAGCGGGCCTTCCTCGACGAGGTACTGGAACTGCTCTGCGGCCTGGACCTGCGGCCGGTGGCGATGACCGGCTATCAGCGGGAGGCGTTCATCGGCCGGGATTCCGACCTCGGCCTGCGGGTCACCCTCGACCACCGGGTACGCGGCCGGGACCGCGACTTCCACCTCGGTGCGGACGCCGAGAACCGACTCATCGTGCCGGCCACGTTCTCCGTGCTGGAGATCAAGGCCAACGAGCGGGTGCCGTACTGGCTGACCGACCTGGCCGCCCGGACGAACCTGTCAATCGTCCGCATGTCGAAGTACTGCCAGAGCGTCGAGGCGTTCGGTCGTGCCCCCCGCTCCCTCTTCCACGTCCCCGACGACGCCGAGTCGGCTGCCGCCGGCAGCCCGTTGAAAAGTGAGGTCTGAACCCATGCCGTTCGAGTTCCAGGATCTGTCCGGCACCTTCAGTGTCGGCGACATCGCCCTGGCCCTTTCGCTGTCGTTCCTGCTCAGCGCCATGATCGGTTGGGTCTACCGGTTCACCCACCGCAACGTGTCGTACAGCCAGTCGTACGTGCAGACACTTGTCATCCTCGGCATGCTCATCTCGCTGATCATGCTTGTCGTCGGCTCCAACATCGCCCGCGCCTTCGCCCTGGTGGGCGCGCTGTCGGTGGTGCGGTTCCGCAACGCCATCAAGGAGACCCGTGACGTCGGTTTCATCTTCCTGGTGATGGGCGTGGGCATGGCCTGCGGCACCCGGTTCTACCTGCTGGCGGTGGTCGCCGCCGTGACGATCAGCCTGATCATCGTGCTGATGTACCGCTTCAACTGGTTCGCCTCCAACGTCCAACGCCAGGTGGTCAAGGTGCAGGTGCCACCCGGCAGCCACACCGACCACATCCAGGACGTGCTGATCCGCTTCACCAGCGAATTCGAACTGGTCAGCATGGAGACCATCCGGGGCGGCGCGCTTACCGAGATCATGTACACGGTGCGGTTGAAGAAGGGCACCGAGCCCGCCGACCTGATCAACGCGCTGGCCGAGCGGACCGGCGGCCAGCGGGTGACCGTGCTGACCGGCTACGACCAGACGGACCTGTGATGCGCTGGCGGCATCGCATCCCGGTCCGGATCCGGCACTACTGGAAGTTCCTCGCGGGCTGCCTCGCGTTCGCGCTGGTGCTCGCCGTGACGCTCAGCTCGGTGCCGATCCGCCCGTACGTGACAAGCACCAGCGCCAGCGGCGGTGACCTGGTCACCCAGGACATCGCCGGCACCATCGACCTCTTCGACGAGACCGTCGCGCACCGCATCGAGTTGGTCTTCCGCGACGCCGACTACGAACGGATGCTGGACGCCTTCTACGCCGAGGGGGAGAAGGAGTACCTGGAGGCCGACCTGGTCATCGACGGCACCGCCATCCCCAGCGTCGGCATCCGACTCAAGGGCAACTCCACCCTGCGCAGCCTGACCCGCAACGGGCAGACCTCACAGCGCGGCGGCGGCCCGCAAGGCCCGAACGCTCCGAACAGGCCGGATGGTCGAGGCCCCGGCCAGGCTGGGCCCGATGGTCAGGCTGGGCCAGGTGGTGCCGGCGGGCCGGGTGGATTCTCGCGGACGTCACTGCGGGCCGAGGAGCCGGAGACGCTGCCTTGGCTGATCCGCTTCGACGAGTACGTCGACGGCCGCCGGTACCAGGGCCATCGGGAGATCGCGGTGCGGGTGGCCGGCATGGGCGGCGGATCCACCGTGCTCAACGAGGCGGTCGCCCTCAATCTGCTCGCCGCCGGCGGCGAGGTGGCCCAGGAGTACGCGTACACCAGCTTCACTGTCAACGATCGGCCGACCACCGCGCGGCTGGTCGTGGAACATCCCGACGAGCATTTCGCCGAGGACTTCGACGCTCCCGGGGTGCTGTACAAGTCGCTGGCCACCAGTCGATTCACCGACCAGGGTGACGACCAGACCGCGTACGCCGACGACTTCAAGCAGATCACCATGAAGGGCAGCCAGGACCTGCAACCCGTCATCGACCTGATCAGGTGGGTCGACACGGCCAGTGACGCCGAGTTCGACACCCAGCTCGCCGACCGGCTCGACGTGACGTCCTTCGCCAGGTACGTGGCCTGGCAGAACCTGCTGCTCAACTTCGACGACATGTCCGGTCCCGGTCGCAACTACTACCTCTGGTACGACCTGACCTCCAAGAAGTTCAGCGTCATCGGCTGGGACTACAACCTGACGTTCAGCGGGGACGCCGCCCAGGGGCCCCACGAGCAGGGCCGCTTCGGTGGGGGCGGTGCCTTCCGGGGCGGCGCGAACCAGGGCGGTCCGGACCGCGCGGGCGGCGCGCAACAGGACACCACCGGCCCGCCCGACGGTTTCACGCCGCCTGACGGTTTCACGCCGCCTGACGGTTTCACGCTGCCCGAAGGTTTCACGCCACCCGAAGGTTTCACACCGCCCGGCGGAACCGCTGGACCGGGTGGGAACGCTGGACCGGGTGGGAACGCTGGACCGGGTGGGGACGCCGGACCGGGTGGGAACGGCGGACCGGGTGGCGGCGGACACAAGCTCAAGGAGCGGTTCCTCGCCAGTGAGAAGTTCACCCAGGTGTACGAGGACGCCTACCGCGACCTCTACCAGGAGGTGTACGCCAGCGGTGCGGCGCTGGGCGCGGTCGACGCCATCACAAGCGTGCTGGCCACTGTCGACGGATACGACGCGGCGGCGGCCGGCAGGGATGCGGAGAGCCTGCGCACGCTGATCGGCCAGCGCACCGAGAGCCTTGCCAGCAACGAGGTGATCACCCGGAGCTGACCGGCCGAGGCGTGGCGGCCAGGACCGGACCCAGCCCTCGCTGCTGCTCCTCGGGGCTGGTGGCGGATCGGGCGCTGGTCAGTGTGGTGGCCGGCGGTTGCTGGGTGACTGGGAGGAGAGCAACGCGTCCAGGGCGTCGAGGGTCCACGACCAGGACTCCTCGCTGTCGGGGACGCTGTGGCTGAACGCGCCGCCCAGGTCCAGGCTGGCGAAGCCGTGGAACACGCTGCCGAGCAGGCGTACCGCGTGGGTCTGCTCGGGCTCGCCCAGGTGGTAGCCGCGCAGGACCGCGCGGGCCAGCTGGGAGTGTCGGGGGCCGGCGCTGGCCGCCGCCGTCGCCGAGTCGAGTCGCAGTTGGCTGGCGGCGTACCGGCCGGGGTGTTCGCGGGCGTAGTCGCGGTAGACGTTGCCGAGCGCGACCAGGGCGTCCTTGCCGGCCCGGCCGGCCACGGCCTCGGCGGCCCGGTCGGCCAGCTCGTTCAGCGCGAACAGCGCGATGCGTACCTTCAGGTCCTGGGTGCTGCGGATGTGCGCGTACAGGCTGGCCACCTTGACGCCGCAGCGCTGCGCCAGCGCGGAGGCGGTGACCCGGTCGAAGCCGACCTCGTCGGCCAGCTCCGCACCTTCGGCCGCCAGGCGCTGCGGGGTCAGTCCCAGCCGTGCCATGTTCCCTCCAGGGTCCGTGTGTCATGACACTCTTAATGACTTTGCCTAAAGTCTTTAGGAAAAATACCATGGCGTTATGGAAGCACTGACCGAGTCAGAGATCCGTGCCGCTTTCGTCAACTGCAGCAAGGGGGAGGCCAAGCGCCTGTTCGTGCCGCGGGACCTGGCCACCCGGCCCTGGGCCGACCTGGATTACCTGGGCTGGCGTGATCCGAAGGCGGAGGACCGCGCCTACCTGGTCACCGAGCAGGCCGGCCGCCCCACGGCGCTGGTCCTGCGCAGTCCGAGCGCGGCGGCGGGGCGAGGCAGCCGCAACATGTGCTCGATCTGCCTGACCTCCCCGGAGGCCGGGGTCAGCCTGCTCGTCGCCCCCAGGGCCGGTCGCGCCGGCCGGGACGGCAGTTCGGTGGGCACCTACCTGTGCAGCGACCTGTCCTGCTCGCTCTACCTGCGCGGCAAGAAGGACGCCGGGGCCGGCGCGCGGCTGCACGAGACGATCAGCCTGGACGAGAAAATTGCCCGCACCACCACCAATTTGGCAGGCTTCATAGCGAAGGTGATGGCCTGACCGGTTCGTCATCACCGGCTAGCTGGAAGGATGCGATTTTGCTCAGCACCACCCGCCGTACCCGTGCCGGTGTGCTCGCCGCCGTAGTAACGGCTGCGCTGCTCACCGGTTGCTCGACCGACACCCCGGCCGCACCCTCCTCACCGGACGCCCCGTCGGCCACCCCGCCGGGCACCCCGTCGGCCGCGCCGGTCGCCGTCGACTTCGGTCCACTGGAGCAGGAGTTCGACGCCCGCCTCGGCGTGTACGCGGTGGACACCGGCACCGGCCGCACGATCGAGCACCGGGCCGACGAGCGTTTCGCGTACGCCTCGACGTTCAAGGCCCTGGCCGCCGCCGCGGTGCTGAAGGCGACCACCGCCGAGGAGTTGGACCAGGTCGTCCGCTACTCCCGCGACGACCTGGTCACCTACTCGCCGATCACCGAGCAGCACGTGGCGACCGGCATGACGCTGCGCGCGATCGCCGACGCGGCGGTGCGCTACAGCGACAACACCGCCGGCAACCTGCTCTTCGACCGCCTCGGCGGTCCGGCCGGCTTCAAGCAGGCACTGCGCGACATCGGCGACGACGTCACCGAGCCGGCGCGGATCGAGACGGCGCTCAACGAGGGCACCCCGGGCGACGTCCGCGACACCAGCACGCCCCGGGCGCTGGCCACCTCGCTGCGGGCGTACGCGGTCGACGACGCGCTCACCACCGAGGACCGGGACGTGCTTGTCGACTGGCTCAAGCGCAACACCACCGGGGACAAGGTGATCCGGGCCGGCACGCCCGACGGCTGGGTGGTCGGCGACAAGACCGGCTCCGGCGGCTACGGCACCCGCAACGACATCGCGGTGATCTGGCCGCCGGACCGGGCGCCCATCGTGCTGGCCGTGCTCTCCAGCCGGGACGCCGAGGACGCCGGCACGGACGACGCCCTCCTCGCCCGTGCCGCCGAACTCAGCTTGAACGCCCTGCGCTGAGGCGCGGATCAGGGCGCGGCGGGGCCGGTCAGGTCGAAGTGCGCGGTGACCGGCGAGTTGCGCACCCGTAGGGTCCGGGCGTCGTCGATGCCGGCGACGTTCGGATACCAGCGGCTCGGCGTGTACGCGCAGTCGCAGCGCAGCAGCACCCGCTGCCCGGGCAGCAGCCGCAGGAGGTAGTTCTCGGCGGCGTCGGCCACACCCACCACGTCGCCGGTGCGCGCGTGGAAGGCGACGACCTGCGAGTAGAACGGCATCTCGGCGGTGGTGATCGTGCCGCTGACCACCGTGCCGGCGGTGAGGGCCGTGTCGGCGGTGGCGGTGCCGCCGGCGCGTACCCGCACCGTGGCGGCGCGCAGCCGGTCGGCGGTCGCCCCGGACCACTGGCTGGCCAGCCCGTAACCGCTGAAGTACAACGGCCAACGGTACGGCCCGAGGCCGGTCAACGTGTAGCGGCCGTCGTCGTCGGTGAGCACGCCCTGACTGCCGTACTTGGGGTGCTGGATCTCCGGCAGCAGCAGTACGGCGGCAGCGGACACCGGGGTGCCGTCCGCGACCCGGGTCACTCGGCCGGTCACCGTGCCGGGCGGGTCGAGGCGTACCCGGGGTGCGGTGACGACCCGGCCCGGTCGTACGTGGACGATCGCCGCCCGCTCCCGCTGACCCGTGCCGCCGTGCGGGCCGACCCACTGCGCGCCGTACCGGACGCTGTCGTAGGGGCGGACCAGCAGGTGGTATCGGCCGGGTGCCACGCCGGTGGCGGCCACCGGGCCACCGTCGAGGTCGGTGCAGCCGGCGTACCGGCCCTGCTGCACCTCGCCCAGGCCCACGACGGTGAGCGGGTCACGGTCGGCGGGAACCAGGTTGAGGCAGGCCCGCACGGCGGCGCCGGTGACAGCGTCCCGCACGACGGTACGCACCTCGCCGGTGCCGACCGTGCCGGGTTTCCCGGCGCTGGCAGGTTGGCTGGCGGGGGCGGCGGTGGCAGGTCGGCTGCCGGGGACGGCGCTGGCCGGTTGGCTGGCGGGGGCGGCGGTGGCGGGTTGGCTGGCGGCAGCGGGCAGCGGATGGCCGAGCCCGATGAGGAGTGCGAGGGCGGTGAACGCGACGGCCGGACGTGGCAGCGACATCGGCGGATCCTCTCGACCCGGCGGAGGGAAACGCACTCACCGTAATCGTTGTATCCGCGCCGTTGCGCGCAGTGTCAGGAGTCGGTCAGGGGATCGGCCACTCGTGCACCGGACGGTTGCTGTGCATCAGCTCCACATAGTGCCGGACCACCTCGCGCAACGCCGTCGGCCGGTCGAGCTGGTCGGCCGACTCCAGCCGGTGCAGCGTGGCGATCTGCCAGGTCGCGCCGTTGCGTCCGGTCAGGCACCGTTGCTCGATGATGCCCAGCAGGCGGTCCCGTTCGTCCGGATCCAGACCCCACCGGTCCAGGCCGTACTGCGCCAGCGGCAACAGCCGCCGCAGCACCAGCTCGGTGACGGGCAGGTAGCCCAGGCCCGGCCAGAAGATGTGCGCGTCGATGCCGTGCCGGGCGCAGGTGTTGAAGTTCTCCTCGGCGGCGCTGAACGACATCTGCGACCACAGTGGCCGATCGGCCTCGGCCAGCGCCCGAACCAGTCCGAAGTAGAACGCCCCGTTGGCGACCGTGTCCAGCACGGTCGGCCCGGCAGGCAGCACCCGATTCTCCACCCGCAGGTGCGGGCGACCCCGGGACACGTCGTAGACCGGCCGGTTCCACCGGTAGACGGTGCCGTTGTGCAGCCGCAACTCGGCAAGCGTCGGTACGCCACCGCTGGCGAGGGTCTCCGACGGGTCCTCCGCATCGCAGACCGGCAGCAGCGCCGGGAAGTAGCGCACGTTCTCCTCGAACAGGTCGAACACCGAGGTGATCCACCGTTCACCGAACCACACCCGAGGGCGTACGCCCTGGGTCTTGATCTCCTCGGCGCGGGTGTCGGTGGCCTGCTGGAACAGCGGGATGCGGGTCTCGCGCCACAACTCCCGACCGAAGAACAGCGGCGAGTTGGCGCCGAGTGCCACCTGAACCCCGGCGATGGCCTGGGCCGCGTTCCAGTAGTCGGCGAACTGGCTCGGCCCGACCTGGACGTGGAACTGGGTGCTGGTGCAGGCCGCCTCCGGCGTGATGGTGTCGGCGGTGACCGCCAACCGCTCCACCCCGTTGATGGCGATCCGCAGGTCCTCACCACGGGCCGCGAAGATCTGCTCGTTGAGCAGTGCGTACCGGGGGTTCGCCGACAGGGTGGCCGCGGTCAGATGCTCGGGCAGCACGGTCGGCAGGATGCCGATCATCACCAGGTGCGCGCCGACCGTACGGGCCCGTTGGTCGGCGGCGTTGAGGGTGGCCCGCAGGTGTTCCTCGAACTCGACCGTGCCGGTGCCGTTCAGCCGGCGGGGCGTCACGTTGATCTCGATGTTGAACTGGCCCAACTCGGTCTGGAAGCTCGGATCGGCGATGGCCCGCAGCACGTCGGAGTTGCGCATCGCCGGCATCGAGTCGTCGTCGACCAGGTTCAGCTCGATCTCCAACCCGGTCATCGGTCGTTCGAGCTCGAAGCGGGACTCGCGCAGCATCTCGGCGAAGACGTCGAGGCAACGGCGCACCTTGTCCCGGTAGCGAGCCCGATCCTGGCGGCTGAACGTCTGCACGCCGACTTCCTCGCCCATGGTCACCACCTTGTCACCACTGGTACCCCCAACGTCGCATGTCCATGCACTCTGTGAAAAGTCCTGACGTCCGGTTACCCACCATCCGGTAGGCGGTGACCGGCGTCGCCTCTGCGCACGGCAGCATGAGCCGCCCCCGCCGCCGGCACTACCATGGCCGTCGTGCGTGACAAGGTGACCCGGTTGTTCGTGGTGGCGGCGATCGCTGAGGCGATCTCCTGGGCCGGCCTGCTCGCCGGCATGGCGGTCAAGTACGGCCCGCCCGGCAACGAACTGGGGGTGCAGATCTTCGGCCCGCTCCACGGCGCGCTCTTCGTGATCTACGGGGCGCTGGTGCTCGCGGTGGCCCGGGTACGCCGGTGGAGCCTGCTGGCCGCCGTCGTGGCGCTGGCCTGCGCGGTGCCGCCGTTCGCCACCATCGCCTTCGAGCGCTGGGCCCGCCGGCGCGGCATGCTGGACACCACCGAGCCGGTCCGCGAGCCTGCCCCGGTCGGCTGACCCTGCCCCGGTCGGCTGCCCGGCCTCCTTCGGCGGCAGCGAGGGCTCAGGTGAGAGCGGTGCAGGCGGCCAACCCGGTCAGCAGCAGCGCGCCCAGCACGGCCTGCAACAGCAGTGGCGGCCCGAGATGCGACCACATGGTGGCGGTACGCGGACGCAGCAGCTGACCGGTGGTCAGGTTGACGATCCGCTCGATCTTCGGCGGCAGGTCGGGGTCGCCCTGGTCGCGCAGCGTCAACTGGACCAGGTCGGCCGGATGCAGCGCGCTCTGCGGCAGGTGCCCGTGCAGCTCGACCTCGTACAGCCGGCCGTTCTCGTCGCGCAGCCGGATCGGGGTGACCAGGTACTCCGGGCCCTTTTTCAGCTCCTTGAACTTGCGTCGGCCGGTGCCCGAACCGGCGGAGAGCGCGGCGCGCACCAGCTTGGCGAGCAGGCCGACCACCCCCGCCGCGGCCAGCACCATCACCAGCACCGGCTGGCCCACCCGTACCTCCCGGGGATAGCCGTCCATCAGGCGGGCGACCCGGGCTGTGAGGATGCGGCCGGTGGGGTGGAGGCTGCGCCGGGAATACGATGTCACGTCCATTTCCACCACCCTGAGTCCGCATCCGTGCACAGATCGTATCGATCCTCCGGGTTGAACGGCGTGAATGAAATCCGGTCACGCGATGACAGGCAGGTGACAAGCCGGGTGAGGCGGGTAAGCGCAGGGCCGAGCTGGAAAGGGGTCGAGCATGCAGCTGTCCTTCCTGCGCCCGCTCTACGACCGTCCCGGGCCGTGGTGCTCGGTCTATCTGGACGCATCCCTGGACACGGAGGATGCACACGCGGCGCTCGATCTGCGCTGGCGCGACCTGCAACGGCGACTGGCCGAGCAGGGTGCCGACGAGCCGACCGTCGCCGCGATCGACCGGGTGATCCGGGGTCACGACCCGATGCCCGGCGACTACGGGCTGGCCGTCTTCGGCACCCGGGGCCGGGTGGTGCTCTCCGAGTACCTGGCCGCCCCGCCGCGCCGTGACCTGGCCGCGTACGCCCCGCTGCCGCACGTGATGCCGTTGCTGGCCCAGCGCGGCGAGCAGGTGGCCTGGGTACGGGTCGTGGCCGACCGCACCGGTGCCGACGCGATGTCGGTAAGCGCCGGTGGCGTACCGCGTCGGGCCCACGTCGTCGGCCGGGAGAGTCACCAGCTGCGTCGGGTCCAGCCCGGCGGCTGGTCGCAGTCGCGCTACCAACGGGCGGCGATGGAGGCGTGGCACCACAACGCCGGTGACGTCACCGCAGCGACAGTGGAACTGGCCGAACGGGTCGGCGCCGAGGTGGTCGTGGTGGCCGGCGATGTCCGCGCCACCGGCATGATCGCGGCACAGATGCCGGAGCGATGGCAGGACATGGTGGTGCGTACCGACGCCGGCTCGCGAGCCGGTGGCGCGGACCAGACCCTGCTGGACGACCTCACCGTGCAGACCATCGCTGAGGTCGCCGACCAGCGGATCAACGCGGCGCTGGACCGCTTCGGCATGCAGGAGGACGTCGGGGCCGGACTCGACGCCGTGGTGGCCGCGCTGCAACGCAACCAGGTCGACACCATGCTGATCGTGGACGACCCGTCCGCCGACGGCGAGCTGTGGATCGGCCCCGCCGCCACCGACATCGCCACCGCGCCGGGTCAGCTACCCGGCGTCGGCGACCCCGAGCGGGTACGCGCCGACGCGGCGCTGGTGCGCGCCCTGGTCGGCACCGACGCCGAGCTGACCGTGCTCGGCCCGGACGAGGCCCCGCAGTTGACCGACGGGGTCGGCGCGGTGCTGCGGTACGTCGACCCGTCCACGCCGGGACGGGGCGGTGCCTGACCCGCGTCTAACGGAGACGGCGGTGCCCGTCCCGCACCTAACGGAGACGGCGGTGCCCGTCCCGTACCTGGCGGAGACGGCGGTGCCCGTCCCGTACCTGGCGGAGACGGACGTGCCCGACCCGTACCTGGCGGAGACGGTTGTCGAGCGGCTCGCGGCCTGGCGGGTGCCACGGGTCTTCGGCGTCGCGGGGGAGCCGGTCGCCACGCTGGTCGAGGCGTTGCACTCGGCCGGCGGGGAACCGGAGTTCGTGTCTGTACGCCACGGTGAGACCGCGGCGTCCATGGCGATCGGGCACGCCCGGCTCACCGGCGGGATCGGCGTCTGCCTGAGCCCCGCCGGCCCGGCCGCGTTCGGCCTGCTGGCCGGCCTCGACGCCGCCCGGCGGGCCACGCTGCCCGTACTGGCGATCATCGGGGCGGTGGACGAGGGCGATGGGGTCGGTGGGGTCTACCAGACGTTCGCCGGGCTGTGCCGGCAGGTGTGGCACGTCGATGACCTGCGGCGTGCTCCGGCCCTGGTGGACGCGGCGGTTCGCGCGGCGCTGGCCGGGCCCGGCCCGGCCTGCCTGCTGCTCACCGGCAAGTCGGGTCGGCCCCCGGCCCGCACGCAGGTCAGTGTCGAAAGCGCTGCCATCGATCCGGGTCGACCGTCGGCGGTTCCGCAGGTCGGTGCCGGGATGCTCTTCGTCGACTCGGTCGGACCGTCGGCCGTTCCGGACGTTGACACTGCGTCTGACGTCACGGAGCCGCGGCGACCGTCCGTCGTTGCGGGGGTCGACATTGGGTCGGTCGTCGTCGAGCTTTCCGCCCGTGTACCGCCGGAGGCCGCCGTGACGATCGATGGTGATTGCGGCCTCAGCCGCCATGCGTGTCGCCTGCCACCCGGCATCGCCGTACTGGCCTGTGACGCCCACGAGGTGGCGGGCGCCGCGCTGCCGTACGCCGTGGCCGTCAAACTGGCTGACCCGCGGCGGCCGGTGCTCGCACTGCTCACCGACGACGGCATGCGGTCACACGGCCTGTCCGAGCTGGTCACCATCGCCCGGGACTGGCCGCACTGGCCCGATCCGCGGCTGGTGGTGCTGGTACTCAACACCCGGTCCGGCTACCCCGGACGGCAGGTGGCCGACGACGTGCCGTACTCGGGCTGGGCCCGACTGCTGGGCCTGCACGGCGTACGCGTCGACCGACCGGAGCTGGTCGGCGCAGCCTGCGACGAAGCCCTCGCCGCCAACCGCCCCTGCCTCCTCGACCTGGTCGTCACCCCCCACCCCCCTCCCTGACCCCACCCCCCACCCCCACCCGCCCCGAACACCCTTCCTTCCCTCCCTACCTTCCCCACCCACGCGCGCAACCCCACCCCGCACACCGTCCCATCGCCCCCACACCCCCTCTACGCGGCGATCTTGCACTTGTGGTCGCCTTTTCGCGTCATTCACACCCTTTATCCCGACACAAAGTGCATGATCGCCGCATAGAGGGGGGTGCGGGGAGGGGTTTGTCGGTGTTGTCGGGAACAGTCAAGATCAGATGGTTGGTGTCGGTCGGTGGGGGGATGCCCTGTTTAACCGGCAAGTGGGCGGGAAGCCCGGCTGCGTGAGCGAACGGGGCAGCGTGGGGCCGGTGCGTAAGGTGCGCCGGGAAATCACGGCGAGGGGCGCCGGATTGACCGGCGACCGGATCGTCGCGACGGGCAGTACCGCCCGGATCCTCGTCGCGGCCATCGCGCGTGCCCTGCGTGGGGCGGACTGCGCCGATATCAGTCATGTCGGGCCGGCGTCGCGGTTCGTCGGCACTCCCGATCCGGTCCGTCGGGCGGTGGCCATCCGCTCGGCCGGTCGGGTCGCCCTGACTGCGGGGCAGGCGGCGGAACTGGACGCGGGCCAGGTCGCCGAGTGGTTCGTCGGACAGTATCCGAGCGGTCGCTATCCGGGCGTGTTGCTGGGCTCGCCGCACGGTGCCGCCGCTCACCTGGCGGTGGCGCTCGGGGTGCCGTGGCTGCCCGCCGGGTTCGAGATGATCGCGCACTGGCCGAAGGGGTCCGTGGATCGGCCCCTCGCCGCCCTGGACCACGGTGCCGGGCTCGCCGGTCGGATGCTCGCCGGCAACCCTGACCTGCACCTACGGCAGGTGCACTGCCCGGCCAGCCGTGGTGCCCTGGCCGCGGCGACGGTGGCGCTGGCCGGGCGGTGGCACCGGCTGCCGCAGGCGTACCGGCGCTTTCTCGCCGACCGGCTGGAACCAGGTGCCCCGGTGGTGGTGCTGCGCGACACGCGCACCTGGCCGGTGTACGAGGCCGCCGACGGACACAGCTTCCAGGTGGGCTGCCCGGCGAGTGGACTCGATCCGGTGGACTTCCACCCCGACAGTCACACCCTGCGTAAGGTGCTGCGTTCCGCCGGCGGCGACGGGGCGCACTGGGAACCGCCGGAGATCTCCACGCCGCCAGGGGTCGCCGAGCACGGGGTGGAGTCCGGTTTCGACCGCGACGTCGCGCAGTGGGCGACCCGCGAGGGACATCCCCTGCGCCAGGTCGTCGTTCCCGCGCCGGCCGCGTTGAGCGCGGCCACCGCCGACCTGTACCGCCGCTGGCTACGGGCCGCCGGTAAGACCGGGAACCGGCTGGTGGTCGAGTGCGGCCGGCTGCTCGACCCCTGGCAGGTGATCCGCGCCGGCCTGGTGCCGTACTGGTGCGAGAACGCGACCCGCCGGTGCGTCGAGCAGGCCGAGTGGTGGTTGGCCGGCAGCGAAGCGTTCAGCTCGGTGGACGTCCTGCCGGAGCCGCCGGGTGTCCGGTCACCGGCGCTCGCCGGGCTGCCGCAGTGGCTGGCCGTCGCCGGCTTCGGACACCGCCGTCGGGCCCTGGACCGCTCGGCGGCCCGGGGGTACCCGGTCACCTCCGTACCCACCCGCCGGGCCACCGAGGTGCTCCGTGCCCAGCCGTACGACCTGCCCACCCCGCCGCGGATCGAGGTGACGGACGCCCTCGCCGCGTTGCGGGACAGCGGCGCCCCGCACGGCCTGCTGGTCTGTTGACACCGGGCTGGCGAAACATCCTCGCGAAGCCGCGATCCCGTGATTGAGTACCTACGGAGCGGGAACACCGCCGGCTGCGACAGGCTGATCACCTTGGCGTGGCACGGCGCCGACGCCCGTTTCGCATCCCAGTCATGTAACCCACTGAGCCGGCCTGTGCGTGTCCACGCACGGGGTCCGGTGCCGGCCGAATCCGGGCGGGGTCCTTCCTGAGGGAGGCGCGGATGTTCGGACAGACCACCACGACCACACCACCATCCACCGATCGAGGTCTGGAGGACCTCGACGCGGCGGCACTGGCGTACGCGGCACGGATCGCGGGAATGCCACCGGAACGCCGCCACGAGGCGCGCGACGACCTGGTGCGTTTCGCCTTGCCGTTCGCCGGGCGCCTGGCGCGCCGCTACCGGGGGCGCGGTGAGCCGCTGGAGGATCTGGAACAGGTGGCCCGATTGGGTCTGGTCAACGCGGTTGACCGGTACGACCCGGAACGGGGCTCGTTCACCGCGTACGCCGCGATCACCATCGTGGGCGAGATCAAACGGCATTTCCGGGACCGCACCTGGGGTGTGCACGTGCCACGCCGGCTGCGTGACCTGATCCTGGAGGTCGGACAGGCGACCGCGGCGCTGACCAGCGAGCTGTCCCGGGCACCGACGGTCGCCGAGCTGTCCAAGCGGCTGGACACGCCGCAGGAGGAGATCCTCGCCGCCTTGGAGTCGGCTGCCGGCTACAGCCCGGCGTCGCTGAACGCGCCGGTGGGCGGGGAGAGTTCCGCCGAGTTCGGTGACCTGGTGGGGGAGTCGGACATCGCGCTGGAATCGGTCGACGACCGGGTCACGGTCAGCGGGCTGTTGCACCGTCTGCCCTGGCGGGAGCGGCGAATCCTGGCCATGCGGTTCTACGGCAACCAGACCCAGGCCGAGATCGCCGCCCGGTTCGGCATCTCCCAGATGCACGTGTCGCGGTTGCTGTCGCGGGCGTTGACCTGGCTGCGTCAGGCGATGCTCGCCGATGCGCCGCCACCGTGGCAGAACGGGGCCGCCGAGTCCGAGTCGACGACGGCGAACCAGACACGTCCCGCCTCCGCGCGGGCCCGCTGACCACACGGGACGCACGCGTTGACCATGGGGCACACGCGCTGACCACTGGACGCAGCCGGGGCGGCACCGATCGGTGCCGCCCCGGTCGTTCGTACCCGGATCAGGTCGTACACCCGGATCAGTTCTCCGGGGTGTCGCCTCCGCTGCGCGGATGCCGCCACCGGTCGTCGCCGGCCTCCGAGCGACGCTCGGCGCCCAGTGGGTTGCCCTCCGGTTCGTCGGTGTCGTCGAAGCTGGGCCGGCGCACGTCCTGCGGGTCCGGCACCTCGACCGGTCGGGCCCCGGACTGTGGCGCCGGGTGGTAGGCGGTGGCTTCCGGCGCGCCGTGCGCCCCCTCGGCGCTCGGCGACTCGCGGTGGTGCTTCTCGCGGTGCAGCTCGTCGCGTAAACCCTGCGGGGGTCTCGTGGTCCGCTGCGGCAGGTCCCGACCCAGGTCGGAGACCAGCTCACCGTACTTGGCGTCGAACGCCGGGCGCTCGGACCGGATCCGGGGCATCCGGTCGAAGTTGCGCAGCGGTGGCGGGCAGGTGGTGGCCCACTCCAGCGAGTTGCCGAAGCCCCACGGGTCGTCCACCGTGACCTGGGCACCGAATCGCCATGATTTCCAGGCGTTCCAGATGAAGAACAGGGTGGATGCGCCGAGCACGAAGGAGAAGATGCTGGAAATCGTGTTCAGCGTGGTGAAGCCGTCGCTGGGCAGATAGTCGGCGTACCGGCGGGGCATGCCCTCGTTGCCCAGCCAGTGCTGCACCAGGAAGGTGCCGTGGAAGCCGATGAACATGGTCCAGAAGTGCAGCTTGCCGAGCCGTTCGTCGAGCAGCCGCCCGGTCATCTTCGGCCACCAGAAATAGAAGCCGCCGAAGAGGGCGAACACCACCGTGCCGAACAGCACGTAGTGGAAGTGCGCCACCACGAAGTAGCTGTCGTGGGTGTGGAAGTCGGCCGGCGGGCTGGCCAGCAGTACGCCGGTGAGTCCGCCCAGCAGGAAGGTCACCAGGAAGCCGATGGCGAACAGCATCGGCGTCTCGAAGGTGATCTGTCCTTTCCACATCGTGCCGATCCAGTTGAAGAACTTGACCCCGGTCGGTACGGCGATGAGATAGCTGAGGATGGCGAAGAACGGCAGCAGCACCTGGCCGGTGGTGAACATGTGGTGCGCCCACACCGTCATCGACAACACGGTGATCGCGGCGGTGGCCAGTACCAGACCGGTGTAGCCGAACAGCGGCTTGCGGGAGAAGACCGGAATGATCTCGGTGATGATGCCGAAGAACGGCAGCGCGATGATGTAGACCTCGGGATGGCCGAAGAACCAGAAGAGGTGTTGCCACAGCATCGGCCCGGCGGTGGCGGGGCTGTAGACGTGCGCGTCGAGCAGCCGGTCGGCGCTCAACGCCAGCAGCGCGGCGGCCAGCAGCGGGAAGACCAGGATCACCAGCACGCTTGTGAACAGCATGTTCCAGGTGAAGATCGGCATCCGGAACATGGTCATGCCGGGTGCCCGCAGGGTCAGGATCGTGGTGATCAGGTTGACCGCGCCGAGGATGGTGCCCAGACCGGAGACGACCAGGCCGATCACCCACATGTTCGCCCCGACACCGGGGGAGTGCTGGGCGGTGCTCAGTGGCGTGTACGCGGTCCACCCGAAGTCGGCGGTGCCCTGCGGGGTGAGGAATCCACCGATGACCATCAGCCCGCCGAACAGGTACAGCCAGTAGGCCAGGGCGTTCAGCCGGGGAAAGGACACGTCCGGCGCGCCGATCTGGATCGGCACGATGTAGTTGCCGAACCCGAACGCCGCAGGGGTGGCGAACAGCAGCAGCATCACCGCGCCGTGCGAGGTGAACAACTGGTTGTACTGCTCGGGGGCGAGGAACTGCATGCCCGGCCGGGCCAGCTCTGCACGGATCAGCATCGCCTCGATCCCGGCCACCACGAAGAAGCCGAACGAGGTCATCAGGTAGAGCAGGCCGATCTGTTTGTGATCGGTGGTGGCCAGGAACCGGAGCAGCTTGCTGCCGGGCAGCGGCTTGTTCAGGGAGCCGGGATAGCCGCCGAACCTGGCCGGTGCGAGGATGGCCGGCCCCCGATCCTGTCCGGTTTCGGTGGGTACCCGCTTGGGCATCAGTTCTCACCCCGCTGACGACGGAAAGGACGGGCGTGACTACCCGACCTTCCGACCATGTAACCAGGCGACAGCGGTAATTTCGGTCAATTCGCCGGTAGTGTTGCCCAGACGGCCTTTCCGTCACCGGCCGGCGCGCTACCCCACCGCGCGGCAAGTTCGCGCACCAGCAGCAGGCCCCGACCGCCCTCGTCGTGCTCACCGGGCCGGCCGGGCTCGGCCGCCGCGGGGCTGCCGTCCACCACGGTCAGGTGCAGCCACGGCCGGCGCAGCGTCACGGTCACCTGCATCGGGGTGCCGGCGTGCCGGACCACGTTGCCGACCAGCTCGCTGAGCACCACCGAGGCCGGTTCGACAGCCGCCGGCAGGTCCCACCGTGCGCAGGCGTCGGCCACCAGCTCCCGGGCGCGCCGGCAGGCCGCCGCGACCGGTTCGAGTCGGACCCGCATCCGAGGTACGGCCGAGGCGTCGGCCACCCGGGCCGCCTCGTCGCAGTCGTGGCGCACCGGCACCACCCGCACGGCGGTGGAGGTGGCCAGCGACGCGGCCGGATGCGGATGCGGCGCGCAGATCACCAGCGGCACCACCGGCCAGCCCTCGGCCCGGCGCGCCGCCGCGGCGAACACCGCCACGGCCAACTGGTCGTGCACGGTCAGCCCGGTCAGGTCGACCACGAGCGCATCGGGCTGGGCGGCCAGGCAGCGCTCCAGCACGGCGTACACCTGGCGGGTGGTGGTCAGGTCGAGGCCGCCGGCGACGCGGACGACGGTGACCGGGGTCGCGTCGTCCACATCGCAGGTGATCCGGCTCGTCATCTCCGCCCTCTTCCGCCGGTGTCGCAGAGCTGCCAACTACCCGGCGTCCGGCCGGCCGAAACAGCCCGCGCTGCCGGCTGGTCAGGCCGCGGCGACCCGACGGCGCGGCAGCCGGTGCCGCAGTTCGGCAAGCGGCGGACGCTCCTCGACGGTCACGTCGCTGACCACGATCTCCCGGTCGAGGTTCGGCAGCGCCTCGGAGCCACCCCGGCGGAACTGGGTCAGCAGGGCGCTGGGCAGCACATCCGGGCTGGCCCAGCCCCGCCGCTGCAACCGCGACCAGACGGTGAGCATGATCTGGGCGGACATCCGGCCCAGCGCCGCGGTGTCCTGGTGGCGGTGCTTGCGCTCGCCCAGGTCGACCTGGGCCAGCGCGTCCAGGCCGACGAGTTCGAGCAGATCGATGAGCATGGCGGTCTCGACGCCGTAGCCGGAGACGAACGGCACCTGCGCCAGCACCTCGCGGCGGCCCGCGTACTCACCGGCAAGCGGCTGGACGAAACCGGCCAGTTCCGGCCAGAACAGGTTGAGCATGGGACGGGCCATCAGCTCCGTCACCCGGCCCCCACCGTCGGCCTCCACCCCGGTCGTGCCGATCAGCGGCCGATGGTAGAAGCCCTTCACGAAGTCCACCGACGGGTCGGTGAGCAGCGGGCCGAGCAGCCCGGTGACGAAGTGCGGACGGAACTCCCGCAGGTCGGCGTCGACGAAGGCCACCACGTCGCCCTCGGCGGCGGCCAGGCCGGCCCAGAGCGCGTCGCCCTTGCCGGTCAGCCGCGGCAGCCCGTGGGTCATCGCGTCCTGGCTGACCACCTCCGCGCCCGCGGCCCGGGCCACCTGCGTGGTCCGGTCGGTCGAGCGGGAGTCCACCACGATCAACTCGTCGACCAGCGGCACCCGGTCCACCAGGTGCTCGCGGATGGTCGACACGATCGCCCCGACGGTGGCCTCCTCGTTGTGGGCCGGCAACACCACGCTGACCCGGCTGTCCCCCTTTGCCCTCAGCAGCCGCCGGGTCGGCCAGTCGGCGGCGGAGCTGGTCCGATAGGTGGCCCAGGCCTCGACCACCGGCGAGACCGCAGATTCGGTGTTCCGCACAGGCACCCCCATCGCGCCGAAGACCGGGAGTGGGATTTCCCGGCACTCGGCTAGCTAACCGGATCGATCCCACCAGCTTGATCACGGCCCTGCGCCGGGCACGTTCCCGCTTGATGAACGTTTGATTGCGGTGCTGCCACCGCGAAGCTTCGGCCCTGCTCATCGAACCACCACGGCGGCATCGGCCGCCGATCACGGCGCCGGTCGGCGGTGCGGCGGGACGGCCCGGCGGACAGCGCGGAACGGAAGGCACGCCGGGGAGGGCGCGAAAGGGGCCGTCGGTCGCGTACCGTTGCCGCTCATGGGTGTGTCGCAACGGTTGAAGACCAGGTTCCGCCGGTTCCTCCAGCGCCCGGGAACCACGGTAGATCTGGCCCCGCTGGAGAAGCTGCTGCCGGCCATCGAGGCCCGCGAGGAGAAGGTTCAGGCCTTCGACGACGCGGAGCTGACCGAGGCGGCAGCCGTGGCATCGACCTACGAGGAGATCTGTGCGCTCGGCCGCGAGGCCGCCCGCCGCGGGCTCGACCAGCGGCCGTACGACGTGCAGCTGCTCGGCGCGATGTCGCTGCTGTCCGGCAAGGTCGCCGAGATGGCCACCGGTGAGGGCAAGACGCTGACCGCGGCGATCGCCGCGTACGGGCACGTACGGCTCGGCAACGGCCCGGTGCACGTGCTCACCGTCAACGACTACCTGGCCCGCCGCGACGCGCAGTGGATGGAGCCGGTCTACACCCTCCTCGGGCTCACCGTGGGCTGGGTCAACGAGGCCTCGACCCCGGCGGAGCGGCGGGCCGCGTACGCCTGCGACGTGACCTACGTGGCGGTCAGCGAAGCCGGTTTCGACTTCCTGCGCGACCAGCTCGTCACCGACGTGGCCGACCGGGTCCAGCCGGCGCTGCGCACCGCGATCGTCGACGAGGCGGACTCGATCCTGATCGACGAGGCCCGGGTGCCGATGGTCCTCGCCGGCTCGGTCGCCAGCGAGCAGGACCCGGTGCACGCCGCCGCCGCGCTGGTGCGCGGCCTGCGCAAGGGCAAGCACTACACGGTGGCCGAGGACGGCCGCAGTGTCGCCTTCACCTCCGCCGGCCTGGCCGCCGTCGAGGCCAAGCTCGGCATCGACCTGTACGACGAGGAGAACGTCGAGCAGCTCTCCGCGGTGAACGTAGCGTTGCACGCGCACGCCCTGCTGCACCGCGACGTCGACTACATCGTCCGCGACGGCACCGTCGAGCTGATCGACGAGATGCGCGGCCGGGTGGCCCAGCGCCGCCGCTGGCCCGACGGGCTCCAGGCGGCGGTCGAGGCCAAGGAGGGCCTGGACGCCACCGCCGAGGGTGAGGTGCTGGGCACCATCGCCGTGCAGGCGTACATCGGTCTCTACCCGACCGTGTGCGGCATGACCGCCACCGCCGTGCTGGTCGGTGACCAGCTGCGGGAGTTCTTCGGGCTGGAGGTCGCGGTGATCCCGCCGAACACCCCGTGTGTACGGGTGGACGAGCCGGACCGCATCTACGCCACCCGGGCGGAGAAGGAGGAGGCGCTGATCGACGAGATCCAGCGCTGCCACGCCGCCGGGCGGCCGGTGCTGGTCGGCACCCTGGACGTCAAGGAGTCCGAACAGTTGGCCGCCGGGCTCAACGCCGTCGGGGTGCCCTGCGTGGTGCTCAACGCCAAGAACGACGACGAGGAGGCGGCGATCATCGCCGAGGCCGGTGCCCACGGCGCGGTGACCGTCTCCACCCAGATGGCCGGCCGGGGCGTGGACATCCGGCTCGGCGGCAGCGACCAGGTCGACCGGGAGCAGGTCGCCGAACTCGGCGGCCTCTACGTCATCGGCAGCGGCCGGCACGACAGCCGCCGGGTCGACGACCAGCTGCGCGGGCGGGCCGGCCGGCAGGGTGACCCGGGTGGTTCGGTCTTCTTCGTCAGCCTGGAGGACGACCTGGTCGTGCGGCACGCCGGCGACACCGTTCCGCCGTCGCCCCGGATGAACGCCGACGGTCTGGTCACCGACCCGCAGGTCGACTACGCCGTGGAGCACGCCCAGCGGGTCGCCGAGGGCGTCAACCACGAGATCCACCGCAACACCTGGCGCTACAGCGTGGTGATCGAGCAGCAGCGCAAGGCGCTGGCCGAGCGTCGGGAACGACTGCTGACCAGCGACGTCGCGGCGCTGATGCTGCTGGACAAGATGCCGGAGAAGGCCGGCGAGATGGACGAGGACCTGCTCGCCCGGGTGGCCCGGTCGATCGCCCTCTACCACCTCGACCGGCTCTGGGCCGACCACCTGGCCGAGCTGTCGGAGGTCCGCGAGGGCGTACACCTGCGCGCCCTGGGCCGACTGGACCCGCTGGACGAGTTCCACCGGTCGGCCGTGCCGGCCTTCACCAACCTGGTCCCGGAGATCGAGGCGCGCACCCTGGCCACCTTCACCGAGACCGAGTTCGACGAGGACTGGCAGCCGGACGCGGCGGAGCTGGTCCGGCCGAGCGCCACCTGGACCTACCTGGTGCACGACAACCCGTTCGGCTCCGAGCTGGACCGGCTGATCGCCTCGGTCGGTCGGCGGCTCAGCGGGGGCGGCGGGCGCTGACCCGTACCCACTGATCCGGTCGCGGCCCCTCCCAGCGGTACCCGTACCCTGGGAGGGGCCCCGCTTTGCACCGTTTCGACCGTTGTTGCAGCGGGTAGTAGGGCGGGTCGTCACGTCAGGGCTGCCGTCGGAGCTGCCCTCGTGCCCGGCCGTAGCGAGGAGGAGACCGTGAGGACGCTGACCAGGCGTACGGGGGCTTCGGGTCGGTGAACCTGGAAACGAGTCCACCGCTGGCGGAGACCCTCGGTGTGCTGGAGACGGCGGCCCTGTTGCGGGAACTGACCGCCGGGTTGATCGCCTTGGACGACTTCGACGAGGCGCTGTCCGCCCTGGTGCGCATCACCCGGGACGCCATCGCGGGGGTCAACTGGTGCGGGTTCACCGCCCTGCGGGCCGGTGAAGCGGCCGGAGTGGCCGCCTCCGACGCGCCGATGAGCGGGCTGGACGACCTGCGCTACGGCGCGGACACCCCGGCGATGGACGCGATCCGGCTGCGGGAGATGGTCCGCGCGGAGAACCTCGCCACCGAACGCCGCTGGCCGGACTGGACGGCCCGGGCCGGGGAGTTCGGCGTACTCGGGGTGATCTCCGCACCGGTCGACGTCGACGAGCAGGTGATCGGCGCGATCAACCTCTACGCCAGCCGGCCGGACGAGCTGACCACCGGCCACCAGCTCACCGCCATGCTCCTCGCCGAACACGCCGGCCTGCTGCTCGCCGCCGTACGGGACCGGCAGCGCCGCAGCGCGCAGGCCGACGCCCAGGACGTCGCGTTGCTCGGTGACGGCGTGATCGGCCAGGCCATCGGGGTGATCATGACGCAGCGCGGCTGCCCGCCGGAGGACGCCCTCGAGGTGCTGCGCAGTGCGGCATCGTCGTTGTCGATCCCACTGCGGCAGGTGGCCGAGCGGCTGGTCAGCACCGTCTCCCGACCACGAGACAACTGAGCAGCGCTCTCGTTTCGCCGCGGTGGCACCCGGGTAGCACCCTGGACTGGTGAGCTGATTCCAATCCAGGGGGACCGATGCAGAGCCGACTGCGGGTGCAGGGGCACCCCATTCAACCGATGCTTGTGACGTTCCCGTACGGGCTCTTCGTCTGCGCGACCATCTTCGACTTCGCCCAGGTGGTCGGCGGCCCCGCCCTACTCGGCGAGGTCGGCTACTGGACGGTGGTGGCCGCTCTGGTGGCGGCGGGACTGACCACGATGGCCGGCATGGTCGACCTGTGGGACGTGCCGCCGGACCGGACCCGTCGCACCGCGATCAGCTTCAACCTCGTCAACGCCGGGATGGCCGGGCTGTTCCTGCTCTCCTGCCTGGTACGGGCGGACGCGCCGAACCGGGGCGCCACCGCCGTACTGCTCGTCGTCGAGCTGCTCGCGCTGGCCGTCGGCGGTCTCGGCGTGGCGCTGGGCGCGCGGCTGATGCGCCACTACGAGCCCGGTCGGGCCGAGCCGACCAGCTTCGACGCCCTCCGTGGCACCGGCAGGCCGCGCAGCGCCGCCGCGCCCCGTGGTGCCGCCGTCCTGGGTGGCGTCGACGCCCGGACCGTCGAGATCGTCCGCCCCCGCCCGTAGCGCGCTGCGCCCGGTCCGTGAACGCGGCTTGGTCGTGAACGCGGCCGGGCCGTGAACGCGGCCGGGAAAAGGCGTTGCCACAGTCGAGGCATGCCGGAGAAGCTGAGCCCGTGTCCGGGGAAGCGAGCTTCGACGAGTTGGTCGCCGACGGTGCCGCCGCGCCGGTCGACGGCTGGGCCTTCGACTGGCTCGCCGGGCGGGCCACCGAGGAGCGTCCACCCTGGGGGTACGCCCGCCTGATGGCGGCGCGGATGGCGACCGTCGACGCGGCGCTGGACATCGACACCGGCGGGGGAGAGGTGCTCGCCGAGGTGCCGCACCCGCCCCGGCTGCTGGTGGCGACCGAGGCGTGGCCGCCCAACGTGCCGGTGGCCCGGGCCAGGCTCCGCCCGATCGGGGCGACCGTGGTCGCGGTGAGCCCCGACGCCCCGCTGCCGTTGCGCAGCGCCACCTTCGACCTGGTGGTCAGCCGGCATCCGGTGCACACCGACTGGCCCGAGGTGGCGCGCGTGCTGCGGCCCGGTGGCACGTTCCTGTCCCAGCAGATCGGGCCGGGCACCGTACGCGAACTCAGCGAGGCGATCCTCGGGCCGCTGCCGCCACCGGCCCACCGGCACCCGGAGCAGGCGGTCGCCGACGCCGAGGCGGCCGGGCTGACCGTTGTCGACCTGCGTACGGCCACCCTGCGTACCGTGTTCCACGACGTCGGCGCCGTGGTCTGGTTCCTGCGCAAGGTGATCTGGACGGTGCCCGGCTTCACGGTTGCGGCGCACCGGCCGGCGCTGGCCCGGCTGCACGAGCGCATCCGCACCGAAGGCCCGTTCGTCGCCCACGCCCAACGTTTCCTCGTCGAGGCCCGGCGCTAGCCCGGCACCGACGGACGGGGACAGGGCTCAGTCGGTCATAAACCAGCCGCGTTGATCAGGGTCAGCCGCGTTGGTCAAGCGGGGCGCAGCAGGGTGAGCATCTCCGACAGGTCGAAGAACTGGGCGGTTTCGACGGCGGACGGGTTGCCGTGGTCGGGGTCTGCGCCGGCGGTGAGCAGGGCGCGTACCGCGTCACCGCTGCTGCGGAAGACCGCCGCGGCCAAGGCGGTCTGGCCCCGGTCGTTGGTCCGGGTGTGGTCGGCGCCCCGATCGAGCAGCGCGGCCACCGTCTCCGGGTGGGCGTGGTACGCCGCCAGGATCAGTAGCGTGTCGCCCTTCTCGTTGGTCAGGTTGACCGGCAGCCCCGCATCGACGTATCCGGCCAGTTCGGCGGTCGCGCCGTCGCGCGCCAGGTCGAACATCCGGTGCGCGAACTCCAGGGTCTCGGCGTCGAGTTCCTCGCTCACCGGCTCAGGCTAGTCGGCGTCGGCACCCTCCCTCATCCCGAGTGGACGCAAGGTCGCGCTCGATCCGGGATCGAGTGGCCCCGGTCGCGCCACCAAGCCACTCGATCCCGGATCGAGCGCGATCATGAAGGAGTGTCCCAACATGTAAGATTACCTACTAAGCCTATAGGGTTTACCGCCTAGGCTGGTGGGTGACCACAGCCGTTGAACCTCGTGAGGAAGTCATGCGCGCTCAGCCTGTCTCCGAGCGGTCGGACCTGCTCGCCGTCGCCCGGCGCTGGGCCGGCGACCCGGCGAGCTGGCCGGTGCCGCTGCGCTTCGACCCGGCCAGTCGGTGGTACGCCCGGCTCGCCGCCGACGACGACCACGAGGTGTGGGCGTTGAGTTGGCTGCCCGGCCAGGGCACCGATCTGCACGACCACGGGGGCTCGTCCGGTGCCTTTCTGGTCGCCTCGGGGGTGCTCACCGAGGAGACGGTCAGCGGCGGGCGGCTGCGCCCGCATCTGCTCGACGCCGGCTTCGGCCGCCGCTTCGGCCCTCGACACGTGCACGTGGTGACCAACCGGCACGCCGAACCGGCGGTCAGCGTGCACGTCTACCGCCCGGCCCTGCGTCGGATGACCCGCTACCACCTCGACGAGGGTCGGCTGAGGGTTGCCGAGGTGGCCGAGGCCGGCGTGGCATGGTGAACCCCCCTGGCGCCAGCCGACACACCTGGAAGGAACGATGATGCCGCAGACCGACCCCGCCGCCCACTGTCCGGTACCGCCGCCGGGCTCCCGGGGGATCGACGAGATCCTCCGCGCCGCCCGGGCCCGGCTGGACCGCCTCGACCCGGAGCAGGCGCACCTGGCGTACCGGGCGGGGGCGCTGCTTGTCGACATCCGGCCGGCCGCGCAACGGGCCGCGCACGGGACGGTGCCCGGCTCCCTCGCCGTCGAGCGCAACGTGCTCGAGTGGCGCTTCGACCCGCGTTGCCCAGCCCGGCTGCCGCAGGCGGTCGGCTACGACCTGCCCGTGGTGGTGCTCTGTCAGGAGGGCTACACCTCGTCCCTGGCCGCCGCGTCGTTGCAGGATCTCGGCCTGTTCCGGGCCACCGACGTGATCGGTGGCTTCGCCGCCTGGCGGATCGCCGGCCTGCCGGTGCTGGGCCCCACCCCACCGATCCGCCCGTCCACTCCCGCGCCCCCGGCGACCGCCGGTCGGGTGTCCCATTGATCAGCCACGCCCACCCGGCGTGGCGGAGTCCCCCAGGAGGCCGCCGTGTCCGTCGTCGCCATCAGCCCGCGCCCACACCCGTCCGGCCGTACCAGCCGTAACCGCCTCGTCCGGCGGCGCGCCAACCCGACCCTGACCATCACCGTCGACCTTGCCGCCGCAGCGACGAGCCCGCGACTGAATCGGCTGCTGGAACTGCTCGGCGAACTGGCCGCCTCGGGCGAGGGAAGGCTGTCACACGACGCCGCCGACCACCCGCCGATCACGGCTGATCCGAGCGTCATCCGCATCCTCACCGGACCCCGCAGCGTCCAGCAGGGCGACCGGGTGGTCCCGCTGACCCGGATCGAGTACGACCTGCTGCTGTTCATGGCCGAGCGGCCCCGGCGGGTCTTCACCCGGCTCCAGTTGCTCAACCAGGTCTGGGGTTACGACCACGCGGTGGCGCGCACCGTCGACGTGCACGTCCGTCGGTTGCGCGCCAAGCTCGGTGTCGACACGCCGTTGCTGACCACCGTCCACGGTGTCGGCTACCGCCTGGCCGACGAGGCCCGGGTGAGCGTCGAACGCTGATTTCCGCCGCGGTGGGCCGTGCCACGCCGTCCCGCACGAAAGGTGAACTCCGGTGTCGACCCCCCGTATCGGGTCAAGTTGGCGACTCTGCTGTAATCATCTGGCCTCGTACGCAGAGCGAGCATCCGGCTCCGAAGTGTCGGTCAATTGTCACATTCACACAACGCAGCCGCCCCTTGACCCGCACACCGACGCCGGGAAGCATCGATAGAGCGGCGTCCCGGGGCCGTGGGGAAAACCCGGACCAGCCTAGGAGGACCATGTCGGTCAGCCCCGCTTCGTCGCGCGCCGGATGGCATACGTCCCAACCAGCGGTCCCCGGTCGGCCACCGGGCGGCCAACGCCGTCCGACCAGCACAGCCGCCCCGGTCATCACCGTCACCCTGTCGATTCCGCTGGCCTGTGAGGAGTCGCTGACACCGGCCGCGCGTCAGCTGCTGGAGGCGGCCCGGGAGCTGCTGGAGCACGGCGAGGGCACGATCATCAGCGGTGGCCCGGTGGTGCCCGAGCGGCGCACCGAGGTCGTGCCGGCGGGGCGGACACCGGCCCGGCCGCTCGCGCCGACCATCCCGAGCCTGCACATTCTGGCCTCCTCACGATCGGTGCTGCGCGACGGCGAGCCACTGCCGCTGACCCGGCTCGAATTCGACCTGCTGCTGCATCTGGTGGTGCATCCGCGCCGGGTGTTCACCCGGCTCCAGCTGCTCAACGCGGTCTGGGGTTACGAACACGCGGGGGTGCGTACGGTCGACGTGCACGTGCGCCGGCTGCGCGGCAAGGTCGGGGTGGACGTACCCCTGGTCACCACGGTCTACGGCGTCGGCTACCGGCTGGCCGACGAGGCCCGGGTCACCCTCGACCAGACCGGCTGACGCGACCGGACCGGCTGAGCGGTCGCGTCGGGCGGTCGGCGGCGGTGACGGTCGGACGCCGGGCACGATTGTCGGATGCGTGTGCGTCCCATCTCACCGCAGCGACTGGTCACCGAGCTGGCGCAGCGACTCGCCGACACCGAGTCGGCGGCGCGGCTGCGGGTCGCTGTGGACGGTCCCGCCGCCGCCCGTCCCGAGGAGTTGGCCGCCGCCCTGGTCGACCCGCTGCGGGCGTACGGCCGTCCGACCCGGCACATCCGCACCGACGATTTCCTGCGCCCGGCGTCCGTACGCCTGGAACATGGCCGGACCAACCCGGACGCCTACTACGAAGGCTGGGTCGACGAGGCCGGGCTACATCGGGAGGTGCTCGACCCGGCGGGGCCGGCGGGTGACGGGCGGATCCTGCCCTCGCTCTGGGATGCCCGGGCCGACCGGGCCAGCCGGGCGGCGTACGTCGAGGTGCCGCCCGGCGGGGTGGTCCTGATCAGTGGCGCCTTCCTGCTCGGCGGAGGACTGCCCTTCGACGTCACCGTGCATCTGGAGATGTCCGCTGCCGCGCTGAGTCGACGTACCACTGCCGAACTGGCCTGGACCCTGCCCGCGTACGCCCGGTACGCCGAGGAGGTCGCACCGGCCACCTTCGCCGATCTGGTGATCCGGGTGGACGACCCGCGTCACCCGGCGATCGTGGAATCCGCCGACGACCCGGTTTGATCCCCGGGGAGCGGGGGTAATCGCGGGGCTCACAGCGCCCGGGTGATCACCCGCCTGGGCGGTATGACCGGGTGGGGTGGTCCCGCCCGTGATGACGATGATGCCCAGGAAGGCAGGCAGCCATGCTCGTCCACGACACGGTCGGCACGGGCCGATCCCAGGCGGAGATCGACCAGATTCGACTCTCCCTTCAGGCCCGCTACGCCGAACTGTCCGAGGAGTACGAGCAGGCCGTGCAGCAGAGCCAGGTGCTCCGGCTGGTCGAGGTCGGCGACACCGCGGGCGACGACCAGGCCGACAGCGGCACCAAGACCGCCGAGCGGGACACCGCGCAGTCGCTGCTGCGCACCATCCTGGACCGGCGGGCGCAGTTCGAGCATGCGCTGACCCGGCTCGACGAGGGCACCTACGGCTTCTGCGAGGGCTGCTCGGCTCCCATTCCGGTGGAACGACTGGAGATCTTCCCGTCGGCGACCACCTGTGTGACGTGCAAGCAGACCCGGGAGCGTCGGGCCGCTTGAGCCGCAGGTTGCCGGTCGGTCCGGGACGCGGTGCACTTTACCCATGGGCGAGATCGCAGTGGGTACCGCCTCCTGGACCGACCGTACGCTGCTCGACTCGGGGTGGTACCCGCAGACGGCGGACACGCCGGAGAAGCGGCTGGCCTACTACGCCCGGCAGTTTCCGCTTGTCGAGGTCGACGCCACCTACTACTCGCCGCCGGCCGAACGCACCGCCCGGCTCTGGGCCGAACGCACCCCGCCCGGCTTCACCTTCAACATCAAGGCGTTCAGCCTGCTCACCGGCCACCCCACCAAGGTCAGTGCGATCTACAAGGACCTGCGGCCGGCCACCGACAAACGCAACCTCTACCCGGACGACCTGCCGCCGCAGGCGTACGAGGAGGTCTGGACCCGGTTCCTCAGCGCCCTGGACCCACTGGTCGAGGCGGGCAAGCTCGGCGCGCTGCTGTTCCAGTTCCCGCCCTGGTTCACCATTCGCCGGGACAACAAGCAGTACCTGCTGGAGGTGACCCGGCGCTGCGCGCCGCTGCGTCCGGTCTTCGAGTTCCGGCACGCCTCCTGGTTCGACGGGGACAACGCCACCGAGACCCTCGACTTCCTGCGCGAGCACCAGTTGGCGTACGTCGGCGTGGACATGCCGCAGGGGCACCGCTCGTCCGTACCGCCGGTGCTGGCGGCCACCTCGGATCTCGCGGTGGTCCGCTTCCACGGCCACAGCGACAAGTGGACCAGTCGGGACATCCACGAGAAGTTCGGCTACCGCTACTCCAAGCGTGAACTGGCCGACTGGGCGCCCCGACTGCGCGAACTGGCCGACCAGACGCAGCAGACCCACGTCCTGATGAACAACTGTTACCGGGACTACGCCCAGGTCAACGCCCAGCAACTCCAGGCGCTGCTGACCGAGCCCGACTGAACCGCCCGCGCCACCGCTGTCATCTCACCCGCGCAGGGTGAGGATGGGTCACCTTCGACAGGCGGAAGGTGGTGGTAGCGGAGATCGTCCGCGCGAGACGACCGGAGGTGGATGGCGATGACGGTGGTACCGCATCGACGGCGCGACGCCGTCCTGCGCGTCGTCGGGGACCGCGACCAGGCTCGGCGGGCACCACGCTTCGGGCGGGCCAGCCCGATCCGGCCACGGCCCGGTCCGGTGGGTCCGCCGCGACGTCACGACGATCGACGCTGGGAGACCGACCGACGCTGGGAGACCGACCTACGGGGGTGGACAGATGGCTGAGCAGTTCCAGTCGGCAATTGAGTCCTCGGTGGACAAGACCAACCTGATCCTCAAGGACATCGAGCAGGCGTACGGCTGGCCGAAGGCACAGCGCAACCAGTCGTACGCGGCGCTGCGCACCGTGCTGCACCTGCTGCGCGACCGGATGCCGGTGCAGGAGAGCGTGGAGTTCTCCGCACAACTGCCGATGCTGGTGCGGGGCATCTACTTCGACGGCTGGCAGCCGGAGAACGTACCGATCAAGCTCAACCGGGACGACTTCCTCTACGAGGTCCGGCAGGGCTTCCCCTACGACGCGGAGGGCGGCCCGCAGCGGGTGGTCCAGGTGGTGCTGGAAACCCTGCGTCGGCACATCACCCAGGGCGAATGGGACGACGTGCGGGCCACGATGCCCGACGACCTTGTCCAGATCATGCCCTGACCGTCGCGGGTTCGCGGCGCGCCGTCCGGCTCATCCGGACGGCGCGCCCGGCACCCCGGCCCAGCTCAGCCGTATCGACCCGGCCTACCAGAGGTCGAAGTGGAACACCTCGAACGAGGTGCCGTAGCGCACGCCCAGCCGGGTGCCGACCGGGCGGGCACCGCCCTCCAGGAACTCCTGCGCGTCGAAGCTGCCGTCACCCAGCCCGGTCAGGTACGCCTCGTGCGCCAGCAACGACGCCACACCCTTGTCGAACGTCTCGGTGGTGTCGACCCCGTGCTTCGATCGGGGCGAGGAAGCCGCCCAGACCTGGCGTACGCCGTTCCACGGCTCGACGCCGTCGATCAGCTGCTCCGGGAAGATCCACCGGTTGCCGGCGTCGCGTACGGCGTCCAGGGTGGCCCGCCCGACCGCGATGTGGTCGGCCTGGTTGAGGGTGAGCCCGCCGTCCCAGGTCTCCCGGAAGTTGTTGGTGATCACGATGTCCGGACGGTGTCGACGGACGACCGCGGCCAACTCCCGGCGCAGGGCCACGCCGTACTCCAGAATCCCGTCGGGCAGGCCCAGGAAGTCGACCGTGTCCACGCCGACCAGCGCGGCGGAGTCGCGTTGCTCCTGCTCGCGTACCTGTCGGGCGCGTGCCGGTGGCATCCCGTCGATGCCCGCCTCGCCGCTGGTGACCAGACAGTAGACCACCTGTTTGCCCTGTCCGGTCCAGCGCGCGACGGCGGCTGCGGCACCGAATTCGAGGTCGTCGGGATGAGCCACGATCGCCAGGGCGCGCTGCCAGTCCTCGGTCACCGGCTCCAGCGGTTCCAGTGCTTCGGTCATCGCCACCTCCGTTTTGATCGGCTCGGTCCCATCTTGTCACCGGGTCAGGCCCGCAGCAGCCCGGCGGCCTGGTGGCGGGAGCCCACCGGGGTGGCATCGCCCGGTAGTGCCGAGCGCGGCGAAGCGGGCGTGTCGCGGGGCACCGGCGTCTACGGTGGGTTGCACTGGTTTAGAGAAGATCGCGCGCGGGGTACCACGCGCGGCACGGCACACCCCACCGATGGCGGGGTCGGGTTCATCCGAGGGAGCACGATGCCACTCAACGACGACGACATCCAGAGCACCAGCGGCGGCGGCCTGGAAGGCCCGGCCGACGGCGGTGCGACCCCCGGCCAGCACGACGGCGGCGCCGATGGCAGCGCCGAGGGTCCGGCCGATGGTGGTGCGACGCCGGGTCAGCACGACGGTGGTGCGGACGGCAGCGCCGAGGGTCCGGCCGATGGTGGTGCGACGCCGGGTCAGCACGACGGTGGCGCCGACGGTGCCGCCCGGTAGCCGAGCACGATGACGCAACTCGATCCGCCGGGCGGCACGGTCCGCCCGGCGGTGGCGTACCCGTCCGCGCTGGCGCGCTGTGTCAGCGTCGAGCCGGAGAAGTTCGCCGCCGCCCACTGGGGACAGACACCCCTGCTGTCCCGCGCCGCCGAGCTGCCCAATCCGGCCGGCTTCACCGACCTGCTCAGCCCGGACGACGCCGACGAACTGCTCAGCCGGCGTGGTCTGCGTACCCCGTTTTTGCGGGTTGCCAAGGACGGCCAGGTGCTGCCGGCGGCGCGCTACACCGGCGGCGGCGGGGCCGGCGCCGAGATCGGCGACCAGGTCCTCGACGAGAAGATCCTTCAGCTGTACGCCGGCGGCGCCACCCTGGTGCTTCAGGGTCTGCACCGCAACTGGCCACCACTTGTCGACTTCACCCGCGAGTTGAGCCTCGCGGTGGGGCAGCCGTTGCAGGTCAACGCCTACCTCACTCCGCCCGGCAGCCAGGGCTTCGCCACCCACTACGACACCCACGACGTGTTCGTGCTCCAGGTCGACGGGCGCAAACACTGGCGGATCCACCCGCCGGTGCTGCCCGACCCGCTGGAACGCCAACCGTGGGGCGGGCGGGCCGACGAGGTCACCGCCACCGCCCTGGGACCGGCCGCCCTGGACGTGGTGCTCGAACCGGGTGACGCGCTCTACCTGCCGCGCGGCTGGCTGCACAGCGCCCAGGCCCAGCAGTCCAGCTCGCTGCACCTCACCGTCGGCATCCGGGCACTGACCCGGTACGCCCTGGTCGAGGAGTTGCTCGCGCTGGCCACTGAGGACCGCCGGCTGCGGGCCACCCTGCCCTTCGGCATCGACCTGGCCGACCCCGAGGCGATCGAGCCGGAACTCACCGAGACCGTCGAGGCGCTGCGCGACTGGTTGTCGCACGCCGACCCGGCTGCGGTGGCGGGCCGGCTGCGGCAGCGGGCCTGGTCGGCGTCGCGTCCCGCCCCGATCCGTCCCCTGGCGCAGGCCGCCGCGCTGGCCGCGTTGACCGTCGACAGTCACGTCACCGTCCGGCCGGGCCTGCGCTGGCAGCTCACCGTCACCGGCGACCAGGTCACCCTGCGTCTGTTCGACCGCACCGTCACCCTGCCCGCGTACTGCGAACCCGCCGTACGCGCCCTGCTCACCGGCGAGATCACCCGCGTGGGCGACCTACCCGCCCTCGAGACCGACGCCGATCGTCTCACCCTCGCCCGCCGCCTCCTGCAAGAAGCCGCCCTGATCCCCGGCTAGGGGCCGGTGAGGGTGATCCGCCAATCGTTGCTGCGCAGCAGGATGCCGCTGCCCGGCGGGTACTCGAAATCGCACGGGCCGAGGAGAGTGAAGCCGAGGCGACGGCAGAGTGCGTTGGAGGCGGCGTTCTCGACCGACGGGAACGCGTGCAGATGATCGGGTGCGTCACGGTGGCGGGCAGCCTCGCGCACAAGCCGAACCTCCCCACCCTCTCCCCACCCACCCCTCCTCGGCAAATCGCGCGCCGATCTTGCACTTTCGGTCGCCGACTTGCCCCCGTATGCCCCTTTCGCGGCGACACAAAGTGCAAGATCGACGGGGCGCGGGGGTGGGGGCCGGGGCGCTGCGGGGGTGGGGTGGGGTCAGAGGGTGAGGAGGAGGAGGGTGGTGGTCAGGCCGGCGGCTACGACCAGGAGGACGGGGCGGGGGGTGAGGGTGGCGTGGCGGCGGTCGGCGATCAGGCGGGCCGGGATCAGGCCCAGCACCGGTCCGAGGAGCGTGATCACCAGGGCCAGCACGGGCAGGCCGACGGCGAGTTCACCGTCGGTGCGGTCGCCCAGGGCACGGGCGCCGGCCCCCAGGGCGTACGCCAGCACCGCGCCGCCCAGCCCGCACAGCAGCATCAGCGGGTTGACGTTGCCCGGCAGTTCGCCCCGCTGACGGGTACGGCGCAGCAGATCGCGTGCCCCCTCCACCAGCGGCAACGGGTCACCGGTGGCGTCGGGTGTCGGTGCCGGCGGCGCGCCCGCCCGTCGTCCGCCACCGCCCAGCCGGGCGTTGAGTTCCTGCCACAGCACCGCGACCTCGGCGTCGACCCGCTCCTGCGTCTCCCGCGCCGCGGCCAGTTCCCGCTCGGCCCGGTTGACCTCCTCGGCCGACTCGGCCACCGCCCGGTCGGCCGCCGCGCACTGCTGCTCGTACCAGGCGTGCGCCTCGTCCCGCTGTTGCTGCACCCGCGCGCTCAGTTCGGCGAGCCGCCGCAGCTGGGCCGCGTACGTCTGGCTGGTCACCGGTTCGTTCATCGGGACGGTCCGTAGGGGATGATGGTCTGCCCGGTGCGGTGGACCGCCCGGTCGAAGAAGAGCCCGCGCCACGGCCGGGGATACCAGTCCGGCCCCGTGCCGGGGTACAGCGAGCCCAACTCCCCGCCGTGGGTGTCCAGCGCCACCCAGGCCCCGATCTGGTCGATGCGGGCGGTCGGTCCGCCCAGGTCCGCGCGCATCCGGGCCACCCCCCGCCACCACGCCAGCACATGCGTACGCCGTTCGGGGCCGTCGTGCAGGATCCGGCGCAGGTGTGCCGCACCGGTCGCCCTTCCGGTGCGGGCGGCCAGCGCGCCGGCCGCCGCGTCGACGGCGAACAGCAGCAGGTAGTGCGGTGTGCTGCTGGATCCCGGTGCGCCCAGCCCGTCGGCGGTCTCGGCCAACAGTTCGGCCACGCTCTCCTCGTCGTACCAGGCGGCGTCATCGGCGAGGTCCTCGTACAGGGCTCGGGTCGCCGGGTCGGCGTCCTGGTCCAGGCAGGCGATGGAGAACCGGGCCGTACCGGGGCGGTGCTGTCGGGCCAGGGACCGGGCGGCCGCGTCCAGCACCGCGCACGCCTCGTCGACCCGGGTGCCGAGCACGGCCAGGTTCCGTCCGGGAGCGCGAGGCAGTCGCAACGCCGCCGACCGCGCCTGTACGTCGATGATCTCGCCGAGCAGCGCGACCGGGTTGCGGGGCGTGCCGACCTCCGGTGCCGTCAACGCCCGGAAATCCGGCGCGTCGGCCAACCGGGGGATCGCGTCACCGTCGAACAGTCGCGCCGGCGCCGCCTCGGCCGGCCGCATCCGCCACAGCCGGTGTTGAAGCTCGCTCCAGGTCTCCCAGTCGCTTGCCGACGGGATCCGGGCCACCTCGTTGCCGTCGGGCAGGCCCGACTCGGCGTTGACCACCGCGTGGAACTTCGGCAGCGACTGCGCGGCGTCGTTGGACTCGGCCAGGATCCGCAGCGCCTTGGGCAGCGCGATGCGCAGCGTGAACTGGGCGACCAACGCGGGGCGACCCCACAACGCCTCGATGCCGCGTACGTCCTGGGAGGCCAGCACCAGGTGGATGCCCTGGGAACGACCCCGCCGGGCCAGGTCCTCCAGCAGGTCGGCCGCCTCCCGGGCCACCGCGTCCCGCCCGGCCAGCAGCATCTGGAACTCGTCCACCACCGCCACGATCCGGGGCCAGTGGCCGGTCGGGTCCACGGCACGCAGCTCGGCCAGCTTGGTGACCTCGTGCTTCTTCGCCGCATCGGCACGTCGGCGCAGCTCCTCGGCGAGGAACCGCAGCAGCGCCAGACCGAACTCCCGGTCGGTGTTGACGTTGATGCCGACCAGTCGCATGTGTGGCAGCCAGCTCGGGTCCCGTCGGCCCTGGGCGAACCGGGCGAAGGACACCCCCTCCTTGAAGTCGAGCAGGTAGAACTCCAGCTCGGCGGGGGAGTAGCGGGCGGCGAGCGCACCGATCCAGGCGAAGATCAGGTTGGTCTTGCCGGTGCCGGACGGGCCGCCGATCAGCGCGTGCGGTGGATAGTCGCCGAGGGTGACCAGCACCGGCCGCCCGTGCGGCCCCTCACCGATCGGCGCGGTCAGCCCGGTCGCCGAGTCCTCCCGCCACATCTGCTCCGGCGCGGGCAGCAGGTCGGTGAACGGGGTGGGGGCGGGACCGGCGCTGACCACCGTGGCGATCTGACGGCAGGTCTCGGTGACCAGGGTGGCCGGTGGGGGCGGGTCCAGGCGTACCGGCAGGGTGCCGATCCGGGCGTCGGCCCCGGTGGCCCGCACCCGGGTGACCGTCGGATCCTCCGGCAGCGGCACCCCCCGCACGATCAGGTGTACGCCGCACGCGGCACCGGCCCGGACCACCCGGTCGAGTTGCCCGCGTTCGTGCCGGGACAACTCCTCCCCGCCGAGCAGCACCGCCACCCGCCACGGCTCCGGTCGGCGACCGGTGGCGGCGGCCAACTCGCGCAGCGTGGCGTGTTCCCCGGCGAGCACCGTCTCGTTGATCCGGCGGATCTGCTCCACCAGGTCGTCGAGCAGCCGGCCCAGTCCACCCGGCCCGACGAAGGTGAGCAGCCCGGCGGTGCCCAGCGGGGCGAATCCGGCCAGTCCACCGCCCAGATGATCGGGGTCGTAGCCGACCACCCGCACCTCGCCCGGCGCGGCCCGACCGAGACTGCGCAGCAGCAACGCGGACACCACGGCGGCACAGCCCTCGGCGTCCCCGTCGAGGGCGACGTGGCCGCCGTCGAGCAGCGCCACCAGCGCCGGCACCGGCTCGGCCTCGGGCAGCAGCACCGTACCGATGCGGGTCGCGCCCGGTTGTTCACCCCGCCCGGCGGGGGTCGGTCGCCACTGCGCCCACGGGGCCGAGCCCGCCCCGGGCGCCTCCCGGGTCGCGGCCTCGGCCGCCTGCCGGGCCAGGGCCGCGAGCCGCGACGTGTGCTGGGCGTCGATCTCGGCGAGCCGCCGGTCGCGTTCGGCACCCACCCGCTGCGGTACGCCAAGCGCGGCCCGGCGTACGCGGACCGCCCGTTCCCGGGCGGTCGCCACGGCGGTCTGTGCGGCGGCCGACCTGTTCCGGGACGCGCCGAGTGCGTCGGCGAGCAGTTCCCGGACCCGGGCGACCAGCTGGTTGCGCCGGTCAGCCATCGATCCCGTTCCCGTGCCGGCCGGACATCCCGTGCTCGGCGGTAGGCCGTCTCGGCGGCCCGACCCACGGTGCCCCGCGGCGGGGCGGGCGGTGGTCGGCGGACCCGGTCGCGTCCGGTGTCGGCGGGGTGCCGCCCGTGTCCGGCAGGTCCCGGCCGAGCCGGTCGAGCAGCACGCCGGTGAGCACACCGGCGGTGACCGCCGGATCGGCGGCGTGCGGCTGGTCGTCGTTGCCGCGCCGTGGCGGCGGCATCCGGCAGACCCGGGTCAGCAGGGTGTCCAGCACCGGAGGGGGCAGGCCGGGCAGCAGGTCGCGGACCCGGCCGTCCAGCTCGCGGTGCAGCCGGGGCAGATCATCGCTGCGCGGCGGGTGGCCGAGCAACTGCCCGGCGAGGTCGCGCAGCAGCGGCGGTGCCACCGCGGCCAGACCCATGCCCACGTCGGCGTGGGCCCCGCGCAGCTCCCGGTGCAGCCGGTCGCGGTCGCCGGCGCGTACGCCACGCACCACCCGGCGCAGCAGTTCCTGGGAGTCGGTGACCCGATCGTCGGGTTGCTCGGCCGGGCCCTCGCGTCCACCGGTCAACTCCGCCACCCGTACCGCCCACCAGCGGCGCAGCCGCACGTCGCCGGCCGCCTCCGGCGCGGCGTCGGCCACCGGCCCTGCCGCCCGCGGATCGTCGTGCACGGGTCTGCGCTCCGGTGCCCCGGCCGGCGGTGCGGCCCCGTCGGGTGCCAGTCCGATCGCCGCCAGGTACGCGGTCAGCTGCTCCTGGGCGACCCGCAGCGCGTAGCCGGCGGTCTCGGCGTGCTCGGTGGCCGCGGACAGCTCCGGCACCCCCATCGGGTTGGCGGACTCCTGGCGTACCCAGCGCAGCCGCTCGGTGGCCAGCCCGAACTTCTCCAACGCCTGCGTCAGCAGACCCAGTGGCAGTTCCTCGGCAGCGGCCCGGACCTGCGCGCCGACATCCTCGACGATGGACACGCCCGGCCCCTACAGCGTCGCGACGTACTGCTGGGCCTGCTCGACCGCGACGAGCGTCGCGGCGAGGCACTCCTCAAGCTCCTGACTGGCCTGGGTCAGCGACGCCTGCGCCGCCTCGACGGTGGTGTGTCCGCTGCCCTCCAACGCGCCGGCGAGCGTCTGCTGCGCCTCGGCCAGTTTCTCGCCGGCAGCCTGCACGGCGCTCTGGCCGTCACCGATCTGTTGGAGCGCTATGTCGATGGCTGCCTTGAGCTCGGCGACGCTCGCCACGCGGGAACCTCCTGGGGGCGGGGAGGACTCCATTAGAGCCTATGCCGGTTGGGGAACGAACATCCGCCCTGTCAGTGTTGCTGCCCAGCTGACCGGTTGTCGACCACGGGAGACGTGAGTCCGATTCGTGGGACCCGCGGTCGGAAGATCACCAACAGTGATCGACATATGGTCGGCGGGCCGTTCCAGCGGCACCACCCATGGACCGAGTTGGTGATGGCCGGAGTGGCAGTGGCCGGGTCAGGGGCGGAGCCAGCGCGGGCCGTACACCTCGGCGCCGAGCACGGTGACCCGGTCCCGTAGCGCCCGGTCTGCGGTGACCACCAGGCGACGGCGGTCGCCGGCTCCGGCGACCAACTCGACCACCGCGTCGTCACCGGAGCCGGCGGCGGAGACCACCCGCACCCCGTCGACCCCGGGTACCTCGCGGGCCGCGCCCTCCACCACCAGCACCACCTCGACCGGCGGGGGTAATTCCGGCGGCACGCCCTGCCCACCCACCGGCACCAGGGTGTCCCGCAGCCGGGCGGTCGCCCCGGCACGGTCCCGCCACCAGCCGTCCGGCCGGGATCCGACGACGTTGGCGGCGTCCACGATGAGCAGCGGAGTCGCGTCCATCGGCCCACCATGCCACCCGGCCGGTCGTCCCGCGCGACCGCCGCGCCGAGCGACCGTCCCCGCCCAGACGGTTTCGGCGTAGTGGCGATATCCCGCTGCCGTCGATACCGCCACTACGCCGAAACCGAGTCGATCAGGCTCGCTGCCGCGTCCACGGCCCGCTGTCGCGCTCGTCGGCGGGGAGTCGATCAAGACTTTTGCCGGCGGCCTCGCTCGTGCGGGTGGTGCGGGCGGGGGGCGTTTGTCCGGCCGAGGGCCGGGTAGCCGGTGCCGACCGTCTCGCGCCCGACCGCGGAGGACAGACATGATTGGACCCGGCGACTTCGGTTCGGACCCGTGGGACGAGTTCCTGGCCCGGTACTTCGGCCGGGGCGAGGGCGGGCGGCGGCCCGCGCACCGGGTCGACATCACCCGGCTGATGACCGCCGACGCCCGGGAGATGCTGGCCGACGCGGCACGCCGGGCGGCGCAGAAGAAGAGCAACGACCTGGACACCGACCATCTGCTCTGGGCCGCGCTGCAACGCGAACCGCTGCGGGACCTGGTACGCCGTGCCGGCGCGGACCCGGACACCCTGGTCAACGCCCTGGGCGGGCGCGGTGACGGCGCACCACAGGGTGAGGTGCCGCCGAACCTGTCGTTGACCCCGGCGGCCAAGCGTGCCCTGCTGGACGCCCACCAGCTGTCCCGGGCGATGGGCGCGAACTACATCGGCCCCGAGCACATTCTGATGGCGCTGCCGCTGAACCCGGAGTCGCCGGCCGGGCGGATGCTCGCCGCGGGCCGGATCCAGCCGGAGTCGTTGCAGGCCGCCAACGCCGAGCGCGGCCCGATGACCAACCCGCGTCCGGATCGCGGCACCCCCACCCTGGACCAGTACGGCCAGGATCTCACCGAGTTGGCCCGTATGGACCAGATCGACCCGGTCATCGGGCGGTCCGCCGAGATCGAGCAGGCGGTGGAGATCCTGTCCCGGCGGACCAAGAACAACCCGGTGCTCATCGGTGAGGCCGGCGTGGGCAAGACCGCGATCGTGGAGGGCCTGGCCGAGCGGATCTGCGACGGTGACGTGCCGCAGACCCTGCTCGGCAAGCGGGTGGTCCAACTCGATCTGGCCGGTCTGGTGGCCGGTACCCGCTACCGGGGCGACTTCGAGGAGCGGTTGAAGAAGGTGATCGACGAGATCCGGGCGCACCGGGACGAGCTGATCATCTTCCTGGACGAGATCCACACCCTGGTCGGTGCGGGCGGCGCCGGCAGCGAGGGCGGCATGGACGCCTCGAACATGCTCAAACCGGCCCTGGCCCGGGGCGAGTTGCGGGTGATCGGCGCGACCACCCTCGACGAGTACCGGCGCAGCATCGAGAAGGACGCCGCGCTGGCCCGGCGCTTCCAGCCGGTGTTCGTGCCCGAGCCCAGCGGCGAGGACACCGTGGCCATCCTGCGTGGCCTGCGGGACCGTTACGAGGCGCACCACCAGGTGCGGTTCACCGACGAGGCGCTGGTCGCCGCCGCCGAACTCTCCGACCGCTACATCACCGACCGCTTCCTGCCGGACAAGGCGATCGACCTGATCGACCAGGCCGGCGCCCGGGTCCGGCTGCGTACCCGCACCCCCGCCGCCGACGTCCGCGACCTGGAACAGCAGCTCGAAGAGGTACGCCGGGACAAGGAGCAGGCGGTCGCCGACGAGCAGTACGAGCGCGCCTCCTCCCTGCGCGACCGGGTCGCCGAGTTGGAGGAGCAGGTCGGCCGCGCCCGCGGCGACGAAGGTAACGGCAGCCAGGTGCCCGAGGTGGGGCCGGAGGAGATCGCCGAGGTGGTCTCCCGGGCCACCGGCATCCCCGCCAGCCAACTCACCGAGGAGGAACGGGACCGGCTGCTGCGCCTGGAGGGCCACCTGCACGAGAAGGTCATCGGGCAGGACGACGCGGTCAACGCGGTGGCCGAGGCGGTGCGCAGGTCGCGTACCGGGCTGGCCGACCCGCAGCGCCCGATGGGCAGCTTCCTGTTCCTCGGACCCACCGGCGTGGGCAAGACCGAGCTGGCCCGTGCCCTCGCCGAGGCGTTGTTCGGCGAGGCGGACCGGATGGTCCGGGTGGACATGAGCGAGTTCCAGGAACGCCACACGGTCAGCCGGCTGGTCGGCGCCCCACCCGGCTACGTCGGGTACGAGGAGGCCGGCCAGCTCACCGAGGCGGTGCGCCGCCGCCCGTACGCGGTGGTGCTGCTCGACGAGATCGAGAAGGCGCACCCCGACGTGTTCAACATCCTGTTGCAGGTCCTCGACGACGGGCGGCTCACCGACAGTCAGGGTCGGACTGTCAACTTCAAGAACACCGTTCTGATCATGACGAGCAACCTCGGTTCCGAGCTGATCACCGGTAGTCAGCGATCCGTCGGCTTCGGTGCCGGCGCGCCCGGCAGCGATCAGGAGAGCGACGAGCTGCGGGAACGCCTGATGCGCCGGTTGCAGGAGAACTTCCGTCCGGAGTTCCTCAACCGCATCGACGAAGTGATCATCTTCCGGCGGTTGGAGGCCGCGCAGCTGCGCCAGATCACCGGGCTGCTGCTGGAGGAGACCCGCCGCCGGTTGCACGCCCAGGACATCGAGGTGGACTTCACCACCGCCGGTGTCGACTGGCTCGCCGAGCACGGCTACCAGCCGGAGTTCGGTGCCCGGCCACTACGTCGGGTCATCCAGCGCGAGGTGGACAACCAGCTCTCCCGGATGCTGCTGGAACAGCAACTCTCCCCGGGTCAGAAGATCACCGTCGACGCCCAGGACGGCCAGCTCAGCTTCGACGTGTCGAGCGGGTCGCGCGCCCACACGGCTGCCTCGACCACCCATCCGCGCTGAGACGGAATGTCCCTGGACCGGGAGGGTACAGATGACCGAACCGGAGGAGACCCGCGACGACGACCGTGCCGACCCGATCGTGGCGCCGCCGACGGCGAACCCCGCCCGGGTGCAGGTGCCGGCGGAGGGGCCGGACGGCCGGATCGACAAAGGGCACCCGGAAACACCCGGGTCGCCGTCGGCAGAGGAGGGCTGATGGTACGCGAACAGCGACTCGACCCCGAGGTGGAAGTGCTCTGGGAGGACTTCCACGCCGAGGTCAACGTGCCGTCCGAACAGCTGCGGCAGTGGCTGCTGACCCGCGGCTCCGGCGAGGAGGCGTTCGGCCCGAACCCGGACCTGGACCTGCCCGAACCGGGCCGGCAGATCCTCGCCGTGCTGCGCAAGCGCAAGGTCGACCTGACGCCGGAGGACATCGAGGTGATGCGCGAGGCGGTGGACCGCATCCGGGACCTGACCGCGGCCAGACCCAGCCGGGGCAACGCCGACGACGAGTGGCGGCACTCCCTGCTGGACCTCGGACACGACGTACTCGTCGAGCGGTAGGTCGACCCACGACGCCGCCGTCACGGCCCCTCTCGGGCCGCGACGGCGGCGTCGGCGCTACTCGGTGCCCAGGCTGGGGAAGTCCAGCCCGGCGGCGTCCGCGGCGGCCTGCCGGTCGACGCGGGCCTGCTCCTCGCGGGTGATCAGGTTGGCGTACTCGGTCAGGTCGGCCGGGTCGGGCACCTCCGGCAGCCGGCGGAGGAACGCTTCCACGTCCCGCACGGCGGTGGTGTGCCGCGCGGCCGCCTCGCGGAGGACCTCGCGGTCGTCGGCGGCGGGGTAGAGGTCGGTCATGGCCGCCCTTTACCCACCATCAGGCCGTTCGCACCCCCGGTTCGACCACCACCGGCACCGTCGACCGCAAACCGAACGACGGGTTGCGCAACAACCAGGCCAGGTACGCCGGATGCGGGGCCAGCGAGTCGGTGTACGAGGTCAGCGCCGTCTCCAACACCAGGTCGGCCATCCGGGCGGCCGGGGACTCGGGATGCCAGCCCAGCATCAGCCGCCAGCGCAGCGGCGTACCGGCCAACCGCCGGGTCACCAACCCGGCCACCGGCCGGAACGTGGCCTGGCACAACGCCACCGCCTCACCGGCGTCCACCAGGTCGATGCAGCCGCGCACGTCGGCCTCGTACACCTTGCGGGGGGTGAAGCCGGCGCGGGCGCAGGCGGCGGCGAAGCAGTCCCCGAAGCAACCGTCCCCCGGCGCCGCCACCCACTGCTCGTGGCGCAGGTCGGCAAGCGCCACCTCGTCCCGGTCGGCAAGCGCGTGCGTCTCCGGCAGCAGCACCATCACCGGGTCGACGGCGACCTCCCGCCAGCTCAGCCCGTAGTCGGCCGACGGGGTGGAATCGCCGCACACCCCGGTCAACGCGTAGTCCAACCGCCCACCGGCGACCAGTTGGGCCAACTCGTCCACCGACCACGACGCGTACGTGGTGATCTGGGCCTGTGGCTGCTCGGCGGCGAGCCGATGCACCAGCCGGCCCAGGATCGGGCTGTTCACCCCGCCGAAGCGGTAGCGGCGCGGCGCGTCCCCCGCGCCGGCCAGTCGGGCCGCCTCGTCCTGCAGGCCCTTCATCGCCGGCAGCAGCACCCGGGCCCGGGCCAGCACCAGCTCGCCGAGCGCGGTGGGCCGGGCCCCCCGACGGTCCCGTTCGAACAGCGGTCCGCCCAGGGTCCGTTCGATGCGCTGGAGCTGGGCGGTGAGCGCCGGTTGAGCCAGGCCGAGAGTCGAGGCCGCCTTGGTCACGCTCCCGGTCTCCGCGATCGCGCAGACCACCCGCAGGTGGCGCAACTCCAGATTCATAGCGTGACGGTAGGGCCACGGAGCAGTTGGCGGTAGTGCCTGGACGAATCAACGACCATGAACATGTCGTGGCTCACTCAGCGTGGCGGCAGATCCTTCAGCTCGCTCAGCTGTGTGTGTCGACCGGTGACCGCGTCGCGGAGCTTGTCGACAAGCGCCACCGCCGGCTCGACGATGCGGTTCCACGGCGGGGTGTGCGGGACGCCGGGGTGCGGGCGGGTGGGCGCGGCCTCCTCGGCGATCTCCAGCCGGTTGCCGAGCCGGACCAGCTCCTCCTCGGTGGCGGCGTCACACAACCGCTGCACCAGCGCGTCGACCGCCGTCACGTGCGCCTCGACCAGTTGGGCGACCATCGCCAGCCGGTCGTCGGTAAGCCCCCGCAGCGCCATCAGCAGGGCGGTGTCACCGGCCAGCACCTCGGCGACCGGCCCGTCGGCGTCGGGCAGCGCCTGGCGGACGGCGGGCAGCAGGTACTGCTCCTCGGCCGACAGGTGCCGGGACAGGGCGGCGACGAGGATCTCCCGCCCGTGCGCCGGGTCGGGGCCGGGCTCGACCAGCCGGTGGGTCAACTCCAGCAGCTGCTGGTGCTCCTCGGCGATGGTGGCGGCGATGCTACGCCCGGCGGGCTGGTAGCCGTCGCCGGGAGTGGGGGGTAGCGGCGGCAGGTGGACGGACACGGTCCCTCCTCGGCGGGCGGGTGGAGCGCCGATGATATGGCAATCTCGGCGCGGGGCAGTACCCGCACCCGTCGGATGCGAAACCGTCCCGCCCAGGGGTCCGGGCTGGACCGGCGCTGCATGGGCGTGACCTGCGGCTGGTATGAAGAGGCGATGACGAGTGACGCCCGCCCCGCCCTTCCCGCGCCGACCGACGAGGTCGTCGACCTCTGCCGGGACCTGCTGCGTATCGACACCACGAACACGGGCGACAACGCCACAAGTACGGGCGAGCGGCTTGCCGCCGAGTACGTCGCAGAGAAGCTGGCGGAGGTCGGCGTCGACTCGGTGCTGCACGAGTCCGCGCCGGGCCGGGCAAACGTGATCGCCCGGATCCCCGGCACCGATCCCAGCCGGGGAGCGTTGCTCGTCCACGGCCACCTGGACGTCGTGCCGGCCGACCCCGCCGAGTGGTCGGTGCACCCCTTCTCCGGCGAACTGCGCGACGGCTACCTGTGGGGTCGGGGCGCCATCGACATGAAGGACTTCGACGCGATGGTCCTGGCGGTGGTACGCCACTGGCAGCGCACCGGCGTGCGTCCGCCGCGCGACATCGTGCTGGCGTACACCGCCGACGAGGAGGCGGGCAGCGACTACGGCGCGCACTTCCTCACCAGCCGGCACCGGGAGCTGTTCGACGGCTGCACCGAGGCCATCGGCGAGGTCGGCGGCTTCTCGTACTCGGTGGACGAGTCACGGCGGCTGTATCTGATCGAGACCGCCGAGAAGGGCATCGACTGGCTGCGGCTGCACGCCAAGGGCCGACCCGGGCACGGCTCGATGGTGCACGACGACAACGCGGTCACCGCGCTGGCCGAGGCGGTGGCCCGGATCGGGCGACACCGCTTCCCGGTGGTCGTCACCGACACCGTCCGGGCCTTCCTGGAGGAGGTCTCCGAACTGCTCGGCATCGAGCTGGACCCGGAGGACCCGGAGACGGCGATCGCCAAGCTCGGCCCGATCGCCAACATCATCGGCGCCACCATCCGCAACACGGCCAACCCCACCCGGCTCGCCGCCGGGTACAAGGAGAACGTCATCCCCGGCAGAGCCAGCGCCACCATCGACTGCCGCAGCCTGCCCGGGCAGTCGGAGCTGCTGGAGCGGCAGCTGCGGGAGCTGATCGGCCCGGACATCGCGATCGAGTACATCCAACGCCAGCCGGCGCTGGAGACCACCTTCGACGGCGCGCTGGTCGAGGCCATGTCGGCCGCGCTGCGCGCCGAGGACCCGGGAGCGCATCCGGTGCCGTACATGCTCTCCGGCGGCACCGACGCCAAGGCGTTCTCGCAACTGGGCATCCGCTGCTTCGGCTTCGCGCCGCTGCGACTGCCGGCCGACCTGAACTTCTCGGCGTTGTTCCATGGCATCGACGAGCGGGTTCCGGTGGACGGACTACAGTTCGGCGTGCGGGTTCTCGACCGGTTCCTGCGTACCTGCTGATGTCACGCCCGGTTCGGGCAGGACATCACGGAAACAGCCTGAAAGGGACGCCTCCTATGACCGACCAGCACGGTGAGCTGGATGCCGCTCTCGAGCGCGTGATCGAAGCGGCCCGTCACCACCTGGCCGCCGTCCGCGCCGCGCAGGGCCGGATCGACGATGACGACGTCTGGCGGGCGTACGTCGCGCTGAACAACGCGTCCTTCGCCTACGACGAGCAACTCATGGACGCCTTCGGCGAGGTCACCCCGTGGGATGTCGAGTCGATCGACCCGGACGAGGTCGACCAGCGCATCGCCGGGGCCGACGGGGTCGAGCCCACCGACCCGCACCCCCAGGTGATCTCGGTACGCCAGCGGCGTGACTACCGGGTGCCGAGCGTCTCCGCGCTGATCCGCGTCGCCGAGGCGGCCCGGCGCGAGGGCATCCCCGCCGAGGAGGAGGTGCCGCCGGTGGAGGGCGTCGGCGAGGCGGTGCTGGAGCTGCTGCAGAGCGGCGACGGCTCGCTGTCCGCGCTTGACGTGCCCGAGTTGGAGCCGCTCGACGGCGTCGTCATGGTCAGCGAGGTCGGCACCCCGGTCGACCTGGAGTCGTTCGACGACGACGACCCGGTCGGCCCGTTCCAGCCGGCCGCCGACGACCGGCTCGTCGGGCGTCTCGACGAGCACCCGTTCCTCGACGACGAGGCCGAGCACGCGCACTGACACCGACACCACCGAGCCGGCGTCGTCCGCGAGGACGGCGTCGGCTCGGCGTCGGTAGGGCGTCCCGGCGGTACGGGATTCACGACGTTCGCGACTGTCGCTTCAACAGCGCCAGGACGAACATCACCACGATCAGCGCCCAGGCGATCACGTAGGTGACGATCGGGCGTTGCTCGCTGGCCGCGCCGACGTAGCCGCCGATCGCGTAGCTCGCCAGACACAGCAGGCCGAGACCGGCGATGCGTCGGGCACCGCTGGTGTCGCCGCGTTCGAAGATCCAGTCGGCGAGACCCCGGGTGGTCCGCAGCACCGTGCCGGTCTGGAACGACGTGGCGGTCTGCACCCCGAAGGTACGGGTGACGAGGCCACCGAGGATGCCGACGGGGAAGGCGCACAGGGCGGTCAGGATCGTGCGTTCGGTCAACGAGTCCCGACCCGAGTCGAGGGACCGGTCGACCAGGCCCCAGAGGACCAGCAGGGCCAGCATCGCGAGCAGTTCCCAGCCGGGTGGCCGCAGCGGACCGATCGAGGGGAACTTCCGCAGCCCGGCACCGAGCAGACCGCCCAGGCCGAATGCGACGAGCGACGCCACTGCGGACGGCCACGCCGGCAGGTGCCCGGCCAGCCCCATGCCGACGAAGGCCACATTGCCGGTCTGGATCCCGACGAACACCTTGTACCGCAGAAACGCGAAGGCGTCGACCACGCCCGCCAGACCCGTGCCCAGCATCAGAGCGAACAGCGGATACCGGAAGTCGAGTTGCGTGCGGTTCCACCGTTGTGGTGACTGCCGGCCCGATGGTCCGGTTCTGTTCTGGCGACTGGACATTGCGCACACT
>NZ_BOPA01000044.1 GCF_016863515.1 Micromonospora gifhornensis | reverse complement strand
AAGAAGGTGCCCTTCCTTACCAGCTGGCGCGGGCGGAGAAGGCGATGCTGGCGAGCAGGAAGCCGCCGTTGACGATCGTGAACGCCACGATCACCCAGAACACCAGCGCCGGAGCGACCGCCAGGACCAGGGCCGCCGCGAAGATCACCGCGCCGTAGTCGCGGACCAGCTTGACCAGGCGTACGGGCAGCGAGGTCGAGGTGACCATGCTTGCCGCGTTCGGGCCGGACTGCATCACCGAGGTGACCAGGTTGACCATCCAGCTCCCGGCGAACGCGGCCACCAGCCACACCGGCGTCGAGGGGCGCTGCGCCACCGCAGTCGCGGACAACGCGGCGACCAGGGCGATCTGAGCCGCCACGTCACAGAGCACGTCCACCCGGGCGCCTGCCGCACTGCCCTGGCCGGTCACCCGGGCCAACTGGCCGTCGGCGCAGTCCAGGGCGTACGCCACCTGCCAGCCGACCAGGGCGAGCAGCCCCACCAGCCAGGCCGGTACGTCCCCGGCGGCGACCGGGCCGGCGAGAGCGACCACGGTGGCCGAGGTGGCCAGCCCGAGCACCAGGTTGGTGATGGTCAGTGCGGTAGGCCGGAGCCCGAGACGCTGGGCGACGAGCGCGAAGACCGCACCGATCCACTGGCTGACCGACTCGCTGAACAGGCCACCGCCCCGGTTCACCCGGTGGAAGTCGGCGATCGTGGGGTGGGTCGGCTCAGCCAAGGTGCTCACGGAGGGCGTCAACGTAATCTCCCAGCCGGGTACGAAGGTCGTCAGCGGACAACGCGAGGTGTTCGAGGATGGTGTAGCGGTCCGGCCGGGTACGCGGCGCGAAGGCGACCGCCTCGACGAACTGCTCGTCGGTGAGACCCAACTCGCTCGGCCGGGTGGAGAGGCCGTGCCGGTGCAGGCAGCGGGCGAGCTGGCCGAAGCGCTCCAGGTCACCGCGCAGGAAGGTGCAGAACAGGGCACCCAGGCCGACCTGCTCGCCGTGCGAGCCGGTGCCCGGGTAGAGGTGGTCGATGGCGTGCGAGATCTCGTGGTCGCCGCCGCTGGCCGGCCGGCTGGAACCGCAGACCGACATCGAGATGCCGCCCAGGATCAGCGCCTCGGCCAGCGTGGTCAGGAAGGCGTCATCGGTGATCTTGCCGGGGTGGTTGACCAGGGCCTCCGCCCCGGTCCGGGCCAGCGTCAGGGCCAGTCCGTCGATCGGCTCGTCGCGTACCTGATGGGCCAGCTCCCAGTCGGCACAGGCGCTGAGGTTGCTCACCGCGTCGCCGATGCCGGCCTGGGTCTGCCGATCCGGGCCGTTCTCCACGAAGTCGAGGTCGACCAGGACGGCGATCGGGATGTGTACGCCGTACGACCCCTTGCCGCCCTCGTGGCTCAATGAGGCCACCGGGGAGGCGATGCCGTCGTTGGCGAGGCTGGTCGCCACGGTGACCATCGGGAGGGCGTAGCGGGTGGCGGCGTACTTGGCCGTGTCGATGGTCTTGCCGCCACCGATCCCGACCACCGCGTCGTAGTGTCGGCGGCGCAGTTGGTCGCCCAGCGCGTTGGCCGAGTCGACAGTGCCGCCGCTGACGGTGAAGATGTCGGCCGATCCGAGCGAGGGCCGGCACAGGTCGGCGATCTTCTCGCCCTGCCCGGGGCCGACCACCAACGCCACGTCGCCGCCCCCGGAGATCCGCCGGTCGGCGAGCAGCGCGCCGAGGTCCGACACCGCACCGCGGCGGACCTCGATCGACAGCGGCGTCGTGACGGTACGGGCTAGTAACGGCACGCGATCTCCCGAGCCCGGGCCAGGTCGGCGTGGTTGTCGACCTCGACCCAGGACACGTCCCCGATCGGAGCGGCTCGCACCTCGCCACCCCGGTCGGCGAACTCCTGGTAACCGTCCTCGTAGTACAGGTTCGGGTCGCGTCGCCAGGTCGCCTCCAGCGCATCGGCGAGCGCCTCGGCCACCTGCGGCTCGATCAACGTCGCGCCGATGTACTCGCCGTACGCCTCGGCCGGGTCCATCAGCTTGGTGATCCGGGTGAGCTGGCCGGCGGCGTCGAAGGTGGTCTTCATCTCCTCCTCCGCCAGCGCTTTGATGTTGTCGATCGCCAGCAGCACACCGGGACCACGCTCGGCGAGCAGCGTCTTCTCCACGCTCACCGGGTGCACCGTGTCACCGTTGACCAGCAGCACGCCGCGGGCGAACCAGTCCCGGGCCAGCCAGAGCGAGTACGCGTTGTTCCACTCCTCGGCCTTGTCGTTGTGCACGAGGGTGATCGTGACGCCGTACCGGCGCTCCAGGTCGGCCTGGCGTTCCCGGACGGCGTCCGCGGCGTACCCGACCACCACCACGACGTCCGTGAGTCCCACCTCAGCCAGGTTGCGCAGGGCGATGTCGAGGATGGTGATCTCGCCATCCACCGGCACCAGCGCCTTCGGCAGGGTGTCGGTGTACGGGCGCAGCCGGCGACCCGCGCCAGCCGCCAGCACCATTCCGACCATTCCGGTACCAGTCTCTGTCTCAACGGCGTTCACCGGAGGAGGATAGCGCCGTCCCGTGGGCTGCCGTCGGCCCAGCCGGACAGCGCTGCCAGGTCGGCCAACATCTCCAGCCGCCGCGACCCGGGTCGCCCGGCACCGCGCGCCCAGGTGGCGGCCCGCGACCAGTGCGGCTTACGCGACAAGGGCGGCTGTGCGGCGTGTGCGCTGGTCCGCCGCTGTCGTGTGCGCTGGTCCGCCGCTGTCGTTCAGGAAGGAGTCGACCTCAGCAGGGCGAAGGCTCGCTCCGCGATCTGGCGGATCAGGCCCTCGTTGACGTGGCGGTGCTCGTCCAGCACGTCGACATCGTCCGGACCGAGCCAGCGGTACTCGGTGTGCTTGCCGGCCTCCAGCACCGGTGCGGTCAGGTCACCATCGACCCGGACCAGCCAGTCGTACTCGATCCGGGTCAGACCGTCGTCACCGACGTAGCGGAACTCACCGACCGGGCCGAGGATCTCCGCCACCTGCCAGCCGGTCTCCTCCAGGACCTCCCGACGCAGGGCCTCCTCAACGGTCTCGCCCGGTTCGACGTGACCGCCGACGATGTCCCAGCAGTTGGGGAACAGGCGGCGGTCCGCCGACCGACGCTGAAAGAACAGCCGCCCCTCAGGGTCGACGATCAGCGCTCCCGCACACCGCAACGGCTCGACGGACACCCCAGCACCCTAACCCTCCCCCACCCCACCCACCCACCACCCGCCCGCCCCCTCTACCCGCCCGCCCCTCCGCCCGCCCCCCACCCGCCCGCCCCCCTCTACCCGTCGATCTTGCACTTTGTGTCCCCGCATAACGGTCCTATGCCGCGAATCAGCGTCCAAAAGTGCAAGATCGACGGGGCGAGGCGAGGCGAGGCGGGGCGGGCGGGTGGGGTGGGGTGAGGCGGGGGTGAGGCGGGGCGGGGCGAGGTGGGGTGGGGTGGGGTGGGGTGGGGGTGGGGGTGAGGAGGGGTGGGGCGGTGTGGCGGGGTGGGGTGGGGGGTATGGGGGTTGGGTCGGGGGTGGAGTGGGTTGGTGGGGAGGACAGGATGCGTGGGGCGGACCGGTTGATCGAGCAGCAGTACGCCATGCTGCTGCGGCGGGACGTGGCCCGCCTGCCCGAGTTGTACGCGGTCGACGGCAGCTACGGCATGCCCGGCGTGACGGTGCGTCCGACCGAATTGCCGGCGCTGCTGCGTACCTGGACGGGTGCCTTTCCTGATCTGCGGGTCGACCCACTCGGCGCGGTGCGCACGGCCGGTGGGGCGGCGGTCGAGCATCGGCTGACCGGCACCCACACCGGGGTGCTGCACACCCCGTTCGGCACCGTCGCGCCGACCGGTCAATCCGTGTCCTGGCAGGTGGTGGACATGGTCCGGGTACGGCGGGGTCGGATCGTCACCTGGCGGTGCTACTTCGACTGGGGGCAGCTGATCACCTCGCTCGGGGTGCAGGTGGCGGGCCTTTCCCGGCAGGTGCCGTTGGCATCCGTGTCGACCGGCGAGCCGGTGTTCGCCGGACGGGAACCGGCGGCGGCCTGACCTGCTCCGCCGTCCGGCCGCACCTGCCGCGCAGTCCGGCGCGACCGGGCTGACTCCCCGGTCGGCTGAGCCCGTCCTCCCGGGTCGCCCGCCTCACCTTCCCGGTCGCTCGGCTCACCCGACCCGGTGGCTCAGGATGCGGACATCGCCGTGCCGTCGGCGTACGCCCTGCTACCGCACGTACGCTGAACAGCCATGACCGCCGAGCAGTTGATCTCCTTCGCCCGTGGCGCGCCTTCGCTGGACATCGTCGATGTCGAAGGGCTCAAGGCCGCCGCCGTCCGCGCGTTCGATGCCGATCCCGCCGGGGTGACCGCGTACGGCACCTCCGTCGGCTACCTTCCGCTGCGGAAGTGGATCGCCGAGAAGCACGGGGTCCAGGCCGACCAGGTGTTGATCACCAACGGTTCCCTGCAGGCCGACGCCTTCCTCTTCGACCACCTGGTACGCCCCGGTGACGCCGTGGTGGTGGAGCGGCCGACCTACGACCGGACCCTGCTGAACCTTCAGCGGATGGGCAGCGAGCTGCACGGGATCACCATCCAGCCGGACGGCCTGGACACTGCCGAGCTGCGCAAGCTGCTGGAGTCCGGGGTGCGGCCACGGCTGGCGCACATCATCCCGAACTACCAGAACCCGGCCGGTGTGACGCTCTCCCTGGACAAGCGCCGGGAGCTGCTGGAGTTGGCCGCGGAGTACGGCTTCACGATCTTCGAGGACGACCCGTACGCCGACATCCGGTTCCGTGGCGAGCCGCTGCCGTCGATGCTGTCGATGGACACCCGCGGCGTCGTGGTGCACGCCTCCAGCTTCACCAAGACGGTCTGCCCCGGCGTACGGGTCGGCTACCTGATCGGCCCGGCGGACCTGATCGGTGCCATCGCGAGCAAGGCGACAAGCCTCTACATCTCGCCCGGGATGGTGGCGCAGGCGATCGTGCACCAGTTCTGCGTCTCCGGCGACATCGAGCGGTCGATCGAGACGGTCCGGGCGGCGCTCGGCGAGCGGGCGCGGGTGCTTGCCGAGTCGCTGCGCCGGCACATTCCCGAGGCCCGGTTCGTGGAGCCGGACGGCGGCTACTTCCTCTGGGTCGAGTTGCCGCAGGACGTCGACGTCGAGAAGTTGGCGCCGGCGGCTGCCGAGCGGGGCGTCGCGGTGGTCAAGGGCAGTGATTTCGTCATCGACGGTGGGCGGCACGCGCTCCGGCTCGCCTATTCGGCGGTCACCGCGGATCGCGTCGACGAGGGCGTGCGGCGGCTTTCCGAGGCGATGGAAGCGGTTCGCGGCTGATTATCTGTCGGGTTTCTGACAGTACGGCCACGCCGGTCGCTCCAGGGCTCCCCCTTGGGGCGACCGGCGGCTCACAATGCTGCGAGCGTCACTCACCTGCGTACTGCGGCCTTTCGGGCTTCGACCGTCGTGGACATGCCCGACGCGAGCCGGCCGCCGTACGCCCCGGGTGACGCGGCAGCACCACCCCCGCCCCCATGGCGCCGGGCGGGCCGGGCCGCAGCCTCACCCCCCGTAGCGGTCCGGTCCGTCCGGCGCCACCCCCCGGCGGTCGCCGGAGCCACCATGATCGTCGCCGCGGCGTACCCTGCAAGCCGCAACCAGGGCGTGCGGAGGGGGCGTGATGACCGATCGGATCAAGCGAGGCCGGAACACCTCCACCGCCGACCAGCGGACGTCACCGCCGGATCAGGACCGGGCCCGCTCCGCGGTCGCCGGCCGGGCGCTGCGGCCCCGCGACTGGTCGCCGGTACGCGCCGTGACACGTCGCCTCAGTCCGGACGGAACACGGACGGTGACGGCTCCGGCCGAGTCGCCGCGCAGCGCGGTGGTGGACTGCGCGGTCTACGTCGACGGTAGGCGCCAGCCCGGCGAGTGGAACTTCGCGGAGGCGCTGGCGGCGGCGCGCCGCGAGGAGAGCGGCTTCGTGTGGCTCGGGCTGCACGAGCCGGAGCTGGCCGAGATGACCGAGATCGCCGAGAGCTACGGGCTGCACGAGTTGGCCGTCGAGGACGCCGTCAAGGCTCAGCAGCGGCCCAAGCTGGAGCGCTTCGGCGAGGTCAGCTTCCTGGTGTTGCGTACGGCCCGCTACTGCGAGCACACCGAGCTGACCGAGAACTCCGAGGTCGTGGAGACCGGGCAGGTGATGCTCTTCATCGGTCCACACTTCCTGATCAGTGTCCGGCACGGCGACGCCAGCCGGCTCGCACCGGTTCGGGAGGAGTTGGAGAGCCGGCAGGACCTGCTGCTGCACGGCCCCTGGGCGGTCGCGTACGCGATCACCGACCGGGTCGTCGACCTCTACCTGGAGGTCGCCGACCAGCTCGAGGACGACATGGACGTGCTGGAGATCGAGGTCTTCGACCGTCAGGCCACCGGCCGGATCCAGCGGATCTACCAGCTGAAGCGGGAACTTGTGGAGTTCAAGCGCGCGGTGATGCCGTTGCAGCGTCCGCTGCTCGCGTTGACCACGCAGATGAACCGCGAGGTGCCCAAGGAAGTACGCCGTTACTTCCGTGACGTGCAGGACCACCTCAGTCGTACGGTCGAGCAGGTCAACTCGTACGACGACCTGCTGAACTCGATCCTCCAGGCGCGCCTGGCCCAGGTGACGGTCGACCAGAACAACGACATGCGCAAGATCGCCGCGTGGGCGGCCATCGCCGCCGTCTGGACCGCCATCGCCGGCATCTACGGCATGAACTTCGAGTTCATGCCCGAACTGAAGGTGGCCTACGGCTACCCCGTGGTCCTGGCCCTGATGCTCACCATCTCCCTGGCCCTCTACCGCTGGTTCCGCCGCAACGACTGGCTCTAACCCCCTCCCGCCCTCCCCGCACCCTCACCCCTCTCGCCCGCCGATCTTGCAGTTTCGGTCGCTGATTCGCGACACAAGTCCGCTTTGCACCGACACAAAGTGCAAGATCGACGGGGCGAGGGGGGTGGGTGAGGGTGAGGGGGCAGGGGGTTAGGGGCGGCCGTTGGAGGTGGAGGGGGAGTTGTTGACGGCCTGGGTGAGGTTGTCGGCGGGGCGGCCGCTGGTGGTGCGGGCGCCCTCGGCGACCGAGGGGACCTTGTCGGTCGGGGTGGGCTTGGGCGGGGTGGTGGTCTTGGTGGTGGAGGCGCTGTCGCCAGCGGCCACCGCGGAACTGCCCGCGCCGGTCGAGGCCTTGCCTGCGCCGGCGGGGCCGGTCGTACGCACCTCGATGGTCTCCACCTCCTCGCGCATCGGCTCGAGCGTCGTGCCCGGGTCGTACTCGGCCCACGCCTGCTGTTCCCGGTAGCGCCGCAGGGCCATCGCACCGGCCAGGCCGGCCACCGTGCCGGCGGCGAGCAGGCCGATCATGGTGCCGCGGCGGGACTTCTTCTTCGCCTTCATGTTCTTCGCCTTGACCTTCCTGGTGGCCGCCGCCTTCTTGGTAGCGGCAGCCTTCTTTCCGGCGGCAGCCTTACCGGCTGCCTCGGCCTGCGCCTGCCGCATCGCCAGGGTCAGGGGCGCGAGTGCCGCAGCCGTCGTCGCCAGACCGCTCGACGCGCGATCACGGATCATGACTGTGGCTGGCATGACGGCACTGCGAGCCGCCTCGACCCGTGGACCGACGGTGGCGCCGGCACCCTTCGCCGCGTGCGTGGCAGCCTGACGCAGGTGACCAACGCCGCGGTTCAGCTCGGCCCTGGCCAGTTGCCCCTGGGTCTTGCGCCGCGCGAATCCAAACACGTTCCCACCTCCTGGGAGTTGTCCTCTGTCATCCTCCACCTTCGGATGCCTCCGCATGTCCAGATCGGGCACATGGGAGGATCCGCAAGGAACTGACCAACGAGTGAGGAGTACCCGTGGCCGAGGCTGTCTACGCCACCTTGCACACCAACGCCGGTCCGATCCGGCTGGAGCTTTTCCCGAACCACGCGCCGAAGACGGTCCGCAACTTCGTCGAGCTGGCCGAGGGCACGCGCGAGTACACCGACCCGCGGACCGGCCAGCCGGGCAGCGGTCCGTACTACGACGGCACCATCTCGCACCGGGTGATCAGCGGGTTCATGGTCCAGATGGGTGACCCGACCGGCACCGGTCGCGGCGGCCCGGGCTACAACTTCGCCGACGAGTTCCACCCCGAGCTGCGTTTCGACCGGCCTTACCTGCTGGCGATGGCGAACGCCGGGCCGGGCACCAACGGCTCGCAGTTCTTCATCACGGTCTCGCCGACCCCGCACCTGAACAACCGGCACACCATCTTCGGTCAGGTGGCCGACGAGCAGTCCGCGAAGGTTGTCGACTCGATCGCCAACACCCCCACCGGCCCGAGCGACCGGCCGCTGCAGGACGTCGTCATCGAGCGGGTCGAGATCGAGCGTCAGGGCGCCTGACCCGTACGTCGTCCGGCCGTGTCCGCCGCCCGGGCCTGGGTGTGGCGGGCACGGAGGATCCGACCGGGGTGCGGCCCATCCGTCGCTGCGGCGGATCAAGGTACCTTTGCTCGCATGACTGAGCGCTCGGGCACCTGGGGCTCGCGGTGAGTGAGTCCGCGCCGACCACTCCGGCCTGTTACCGCCACCCCGGGCGGGAGACGTACGTCAGATGCACCAGGTGCGACCGGTCGATCTGTCCGGACTGCATGAACGAGGCATCCGTCGGCTTCCAGTGCCCGGAGTGTGTGTCGGAAGGACGTCGTAGCGTCCGGCCGGCGCGTACCGCCTTCGGTGGCGGTGCCGCCGGCCGGCACGGCTACGTGACCAAGGCGCTGATCGCGATCAACGTGCTGATCATGCTGGTGTCGATCGCCTCCGATCGGGGCGGGGACGCGGCGGCCGGTGGCACCGGCTTCGGCGGTCTGATGGGTGGCAGCACCCCGCTGACCGAGTGGGGTGCCGTGCTGGGTCGGGCGATGTTCCTCGACGGCAGCATCGGCGGGGTCGCCGAGGGCCAGTGGTATCGCCTGGTCACCGCGATGTTCCTGCACTACGGCGTACTGCACCTGCTGCTCAACATGTGGGCGCTCTGGGTGCTGGGCCAGTCGTTGGAGGCGGTGCTCGGGCCGCTGCGCTTCGCCGCGCTCTATTTCATCGCCGGCTTCGGCGGCAACGTCGCGGTGTACGTGTTCAGCCCGCCGAACCAGATGTCGGCCGGCGCGTCCACCGCCATCTTCGGTCTCTTCGCGGCGATATTCGTGATCATGAGAAGGCTCGGTCGGGACACCTCGGCGATCCTGCCGATCCTGGTGATCAACCTGATCTTCACGTTCACCGTGCCGCAGATCTCGATCGCCGGGCACCTCGGTGGCCTGGTGTTCGGCGGGCTCATGGCCCTCGTGCTGGCCTACGCTCCGAGGTCACACCGGACGCTGGTGCAGGCGGTGGGCGGCACGGTGATCATGGTGCTGCTACTCGGCGCGGCGCTGATCCGTACCGTCGCCCTGCTCGCCTGAGGGCGGCCGGGACGGGCGTGCCGGCTCCGGGCGGACGGCGGCCAGGGCGTCGGCGACGTCCTCCGGGTCGGTGCCGAGGTCGAGCCGGCTGAACAGGTGCAGCGTCTCGCTGGTGTCGATCTCCAGCGCCGGGCCGGCGAAGCCGCGTCCGGGTCGGCGCTGCACCCGGATGCTCTCCACCGCCGACCAGGGCAGGTGCTGCCGGCCGGTCCAGCCCTTCGGCACGGTGATCCCGCTCGGATCGACCGCCAGCCGGACCGGCGCGATCACGTCTCGTACGCCCCACCCGGCCAGCAGCGCGGCACCCAACGCGCCGGCCACCGGCCGGAGCAGGTCACCCTCGGCCAGCAGGAACCCCAGGGCGAGGAGGCCGGCCGCGCCGACCAGCTTGAGCACCGGTACGGCGGCAGGAATCCGCCACTGCATCGGGGTCGTCCCGGCAGGAACCCGACCAGCATCCGTTTCGGAAGGCACGAGACCAGCATGCCAGCGCGGGCGGACGGCCGGCAGATGGGCGTAGGATCGAGGCAGCCCAAGTTACCGGGGAGTACAGATGAGTGACGCGGTTGTCGTCGGTGCGGTGCGTACCCCGGTCGGACGGCGCAAGGGCAGCCTTGCCGCAGTGCACCCGGTGGATCTGTCGGCGCACGTGCTGCGCGCCCTCGCCGAACGGACCGGATTCGACCCGGCGCAGGTAGACGACGTGGTGTGGGGGTGCGTCTCCCAGGTCGGCGAGCAGTCCTGGAACGTGGCACGCAACGCGGTGCTCGCCGCCGGTTGGCCCGAGTCGGTGCCCGGCACCACGCTGGACCGGCAGTGCGGCTCCAGCCAGCAGGCGCTGCACTTCGCCGCCGCCACAGTGCTCTCCGGCCAGGCCGACCTGGTGGTCGCCGGCGGGGTGGAGTCGATGACCCGGGTGCCGATGGGTTCCAGCGTGGCCGGTGGCCAGCCGTTCAGCGAGCTGATCCTGGCCCGCTACCGGGGCGTCGAGGGCGTCGCCGAGGATTCGCCGCTGCCGTTCAACCAGGGCGTCGGCGCGGAGTTGATCGCGCAGCGCTGGCGGTTGTCCCGTACTCAGCTCGACGAGTTCGCCCTGGCCAGCCACGAGAAGGCCGCCGCCGCCCAGGACGCCGGAGCGTTCGAGGGCGAGATCGCGCCGGTCGTCCTCCCGGACGGCGGCAAGTTCGCCGCGGACGAGGGCGTACGCCGGGACACCTCACTGGAGAAGCTGGCCGAGTTGCCCACCCCGTTCCGCCCGGACGGAGTGGTCACCGCCGGTTCGGCCTCGCAGATCTCCGATGGCGCGGCCGCGCTGGCCGTCACCACCAGCGAGTGGGCCAGCCGGCACGGCCTGCGGCCGCTGGCCCGCATCCACACCGCCGTGGTCGCCGCCGACGACCCGGTCGCCATGCTCACCGCGCCGATCCCGGCCACCGCGAAGGCGCTGCGCCGCGCGGGGCTGGGCATCGAGGAGATCGGGGTGTACGAGGTAAACGAGGCGTTCGCCCCGGTGCCGCTGGCCTGGCTGGCGGAGACCGAGGCGGACCCGGAGCGGCTCAATCCGCGTGGCGGGGCGATCGCGCTCGGGCACCCGCTCGGCGGATCGGGTGCCCGGATCATGACGACGATGCTCGCCCACATGCGCGACAACGGCATCCGCTACGGCCTCCAGACGATGTGCGAGGGTGGCGGAATGGCGAATGCGACTATCGTCGAGCTGCTCTGACCTGCGCCGCTGAGCCGATCTTCGTAACGTGGAATTTGCAAAAAGCAGTTGCGTGAGCCACGTCACCGGTTGAGCAAGGTCGTTGGGTAGGGCATGGACGTCTTCTCCCGAACGTTCCTTCCCGCCGCTGCCGAAGCCGGGTTGGCGGTGCAGACCGCGACCCGGCACATGCCGGTGTTCCGTCGCTGCGTCGGCTCCAGCGACGCCACAGTTCTGGTCACCCGGTGCAGCCGGCCCGACCGGCCGATGTCCGGCGAGTACCTTCTCCTGCTCACCCACCGACGTCTCGTGATCACCCGGCAGACCCGGGTGCTGCATCGGCTGCGGCTGCACCTCAACACCGAGTTGCGCGAGCTGAGCCACGTGACCTGGAGCCCCGACCCCCGACTGCACTCGGTCGAGTTGGCGGCCACCGCCATCGACGGCATCCGTGAGCGCTTCCTCGTCCGCACCCAGCACCCGAAGCAGGTGTGGCAGCTCGACGCGCTGTTCAACCACGCCTTCCGCACCCGGGTACGCACCACCCGACCCCGGGTACTGGCGACCGTCGCGGAGGCCTCCGCCGTCCGGCCGACCACGCTGCACCCGGCCGCGGCCCACTGACCGTCGCGTCGCCGACAACGACCGGCGAGGCGGCAGGTGAACCCCACCGCCCCGCCGATGATCAGGGCCAGGCGTCAGTAGACGCGAGACCCGATGAAGTCGTCGTACCCGTACCCGACGGGCTGCGCGAACGACCGCGACTCGAACGACCACTGCTGTCGGGAGCTGCTGGAGCAGTTCGCCAACCGCAGCCGGGGGGTGCCCAGCAGCGGGTTGTCGAAGGCCAGGCAGAGGTTGCTGTTGCCGGCGGCGCGGATCTGGTTGCCGGAGAAGACGAACTTCTGGTTGTTGCCACCGTGGCAGTCGTAGATGTTGACAGTCGTGCCGGAGGTCAACGATCCGCCGGTGACGTCCAGGCAACGGTCGTGGGACAGCTCGGAGTGCAGCGACTGCCGCGTCGGGTCGTACCAGAAGCCCTGGTTACGACCCCCGTGACAGCGGTACGACTGCTGCGCGGTGTTGTTGCGTGAGTCGTACCCCTTGCCGTCCACGCAGGTGCCGGTGGCGGCGTTGCGCAGCTGCTTGAACTGCATCAGGCCCGGGTAGAGCACGCCGTTGCCGGTGCTCGCCGGGTCGACGCAGGTGCCCTGCTGCTGGCCGGAGGCGTAGAACTGGGTGATGCACTGGGCGAACATGCCGTGACCCCGGTAGTTCGGGTGGAACGACTGGCGGGCCGCGTTCTCGTCCCAGACGCCGAGTTCGATGTAGAGGCCGCGTACGGAGGTGTTGTCGGTGCACACCTCATGGCCGTGGAAGAGCCGGCTGCCGTCGAGGTAGCGGGTGCCGGTGTTGGCCGCCGCCGCCCGTAGCGCCGATTCGAACAGCGGTACCGCCTTGTTCCGGGCGAAGGCGGCGTCGGCCAGGTAGAGCAGGCAGCCGCCGTTGTACCAACCGGGGAAGTTGGGGTTGTCCTCCACGTCGGGGCTGGCCGGGCTGGAGTACGACATCAGCACCAGCTCATAGTCGGAGTTGAGGTAACCGGCACCGGTCATGGTCCGGCGGATGTCGTTGAGCGCGTCCTCGACGGCGCGCCGGCTGCCGTCGGTGCGTACCGTCCACTGGTCGGTGTAGGTGGGCCAGCAGGGGCCCTGGAAGAGGACGCGGCGCACCGCGCAGTCGGTGGCGACCGGACCGAACTGGATCGTGCCGTCGCCGTTGGCGCCGACCACCACCCAGATCAGTTTGATGTTGGTGTTGCGCGCCTTGATGGCGAGATGGTCGCCCTGGTTCAGCTCGTTGTGCTGGGTCGGGCCGCCCGCGATCAGGTTCCACGGGGTGGCACCCGAGCAGGCGATGTTGTAGCGCTCGTCGGCGGCGATGCCGGTACGGAACACCGCCTGGTCGTACGAGCGGTCGCACCAGTTGCCCGGCTGGTGGGTGCCGGGCACGTAGTTGCCCACCCCTTCGCCGGAGATCTGACTGTCGCCCATGGTGATCAGCGCGGTGCGGCGCTGGGCGAGTGGCCGGATGCCGGGAGTGCCGTACAGCTGGGTGGCCTCGGCGGCGCGGATCGTTTCGAGGTGGGCGGGGAGTGGCTGGACGGCGGGACGGTCGGCCGCGGCGGCCGGTGAGGCCGGCCCGGCCAGCATGGGCAGGACGAGAGCGGTGGCGAGGACGGCGACCTGGACGAGTCGCCGTCGGGGCGTCCGTTCACGCCCGGCAGGGGAACCAGACATCGAGGCGCTCCTTTCGGTTCGATCGCGGGACGTCGATCGAGTTACCGGAAGGTAACGCGTGAGATGCAGGTATGTGAATACGCTTCGGGATACTTGCGTGCAGCGATCAACCGGGCCAAATGGGGCAGGAGGTCAGCGGCCGGGCAGGGCGTAGCCGACGTAACTGCGGAACTCGAACTCCCAGCCGTCGGGCACCAGGTCCGCGCAGAGGGTCCGACTGCCGACGCAGACGATCGCGTCCACCGACGTCGGGTCGGCCGCCGGACGGCCGTCCACCACCGACTGGAGCGCGACCAACTCCGGTGACCGGCCGTTCTCGTCACGCAGCAGCAACCACCACGGGTACTCCCAGTCGTCGTTGCGCTGCGACAGGCCGATCCGGCGGGCCTCGGCGGCGCGTACCGCGTCGGCCGCCCACCGGTACTCCTCCGCCCACTGGGGACGCCGCAGGAAACGCAACTCCCACTCGGCGGTGGTGAAGACCGAGCCCGTGCCGACCAGCCTGCGGGGAAAGCCGTACGACACCGCCAGCACGCCGGCCAGTGCAGAGGTCGCCAACACCGTCACCACGACTGTCGTGGCGATCGACCGCCGCCCACCCGCAGCGCGTCCCGACGTGCCGGCGAGCCTCGCCGAGGCCGAGCGGCGCAGCAGCGCGTCCAGCCAGAGCCCGGCCAGCGGCACCGCCACCGCCAGCGCATAGAGCAACAGCCGGTTCCCCCAGGGCTGCCATTTGATCATCGTGGTGTGCAGCAGCACCGCCACCACGACCACCAGGCCGTACGCCCGCAACGCCCCGGCCGTACCGGGGCTGATCCGGGCCGGGCGGCGGAGCGCCGCCACGACGGCGAGCAACGCCAGCACCCCGGCCAGCGGGAAGGCCACCCGATCCTCGTCCGGATACCAGGACGGCTCAGGGAAGCTCTCCCGCCCGAAGGTGATGTCGCGGTCCTGCGGATCGACGCCGAGCAGGTCGGCCACCCCGACGATCACCCGGGCGGTGACGTCCCGCAGCGGTGCCAGCGGAGTGTCGAACGCGGTGTGCCCGATGCGCAGCGCGTTGACCAGCACCGACGGCGGATCGTGCCGCTCCATCGGCACCGAGTTGCGCAGCCGGTCCGGGCCGAGCGGATGACCGAACTCGGCGTACACCCGGCCCAGGAAGGGACCGACCACGGTGGCGGCGACCACCAGGATCAGCACCGACGCGCCGACCGTACGGGCCAGGCTGCCGGCCGGAATCCGCCGTCGACCGGCCGACCGGGCCAGGTACGCCAGGCGCAACTGACCCAGCCCCCAGAGCACCAGCAGCGGCCCCACCGCGAGCAGGCCACTTGTCTTCGTCACTGCCGCCAGACCGGTGGCCGCACCCAGGGCGAGCAGGTCGCCGAGGTGGGCGCGTCGCCGCAGCCCGTCCAGGGCCAGGGTGGCCGCGCAGACAACCCAGGCGGCACAGACCAGATCGGTCTGGGTGCTGGTCGCCTGCAACGTCACCATCGGCGTGGTGGCCAGCAGGAACGCGGTAAGCAACTGGGCCCGTCGACCACCGCCCAGTTGAGCGGTCAGCCGGGTCACCGCCAGCAGGGCACCCACCCCGGCGGCCCACTGGACCAGGTTGAACAGTGCGTCCGAGCCGGTGAACAGGCGCAGGTGCAGCAGCAGATATTCGGCACCCGGTGGAATGGTGACCTGCCGGTGGATCGCCGTGGCCCAGAACGTCAGGTCACCCTGCGCCACCCACCGTTCCACCTTCGGCAGGTGGTAGGTCTGCGAGTCGAAGTTGTTCGGCGCGGCCAGCAGCGCGATCAGCAGCTCGACCAGGACGAGGCCGCCGACCGTACCGGCGAGCAGCCGCTCGCCCCGACCCGCCGTACGCCAGAAACCGGTGATCGGCGCCCACCAGCGTGCCGGGCCGTCCCCGCCCGGCGTCGGTGCCCGGTCGAAGCCTGCCTCGGCGGGGCGGACCTCGGTGGCCAGTCGGGTGCCGGACGACACCGACGTGCCCGACCCGGCCGTGACCAGGGCGGGTGCGGCGGTGCGGTCCACGGCATCCGCAAGGGACGCCGTCACGGCCTCGGTGGACAGGTTCCGCCGGTCGCGGCGCTGCCGCCACCCGGCTGCCGCCACGCACCCGACCACGAAGAGCAGCCAGGCCACGGCGAACGCGGGCAGTGTCAGCAGCCCCGACCCGCCCAGCACCTCGACTGTCACCACCGCGAACGCGCCGGTGGCCAGGGCGGCCCGGATCACCGCGAGGCGCCGGGGCGCGACACTGTCCACGGTCCGTGGCCGTAACGCCACGGTCAGCGCGACGACGGCAGCGACGGGTGCCAGGACGAGCGGAAAGCCGACGGCCGACATGGCCGGAAGTAAACACCATCAGCCTGAATGTGCGATGGCGGATGTCCATCGGCAGTCGCCACCACATCGCTGAGCTGCCAGGCTAGGCTATGGCCGACACACTGCCGCCCTCGTGGAGATTCCCGTGAAGCTGTCGATCCTCATGCCGGTCTACAACGAGGAAGAGCGCATCGGGGACGCCCTCAAGCAGGCGTTGGCCGTGGAATATCCGTGCGAGATCGAACTCGTGGTGGTCGATGACGGCAGCCGCGACGGCACCGGAGAGGTTCTCGGTCGCGCCGACGACGCCCGACTGCGCGTGATCACGCATCAACGCAACGCAGGCAAGGGTGCCGCGATCCGTACGGCGGTCGCCGCCGCCGAGGGCGAATACATGGTCATCCTCGACGCGGACCTGGAGTACGACCCGCAGGACATCCCCAAACTGCTCGCCCCGGTGCTCGACGGCCGGGCCACCGTGGTCTACGGCAACCGGACCTTCGGCAGCCACAGCGCCTACAGCTTCTGGTACGTGATGGGCAACCGAGGCGTCACCATGGCCGCCAATGTGCTGTTCAACTCCTACATCGGCGACCTGGAGACCTGCTTCAAGCTGATGCCGGTCGCGCTCTACCGCTCGCTGGACATCCGCTCCCGAGGCTTCGGCATGGAGGCCGAGGTGACCGGCAAGCTGCTGCGTCGCCGCATCCGGCCGTACGAGGTGCCGATCAGCTACCGGGCCCGGGGCCGCGAAGAAGGCAAGAAGATCACCTGGCGGGACGGGGTCGAGGCGCTCTGGATCCTCGGACGCGAGCGCACTCGCCGCCGTCCCACCGCTGCCTAGCCCGCGACCGCGGCCGGGGTGAGGAAGCCGGTCAACGCCCGGCGCAACCCGGCCGGGTCCAGCCCGTGCCAGCGCAGATGATCCTCCGCCGAACCGTAGCGGCGTAGCTCCTCCCGACCGACCCCGAGCGTGAGCAGCCGGTGCGGCCGATCCGCCAGCGCTGCCGAGACCACGCGGGCGGAAGTCCCCGCCAGGTAGGGCTCGACCAGGATCACCTCTGTGCCGGCGAGCGCCCGCAGGCCGGCGACGTCGAACGGACGCGGCCGGTGCGTGTAGGCCACCGTGACGGGCAGGTCCGCGACGGCGGCCAGCGCCGCGTCCAGCATCGGGCCGACCGCGACCAGCAGGGCCGCGCCGGGACCCGCGTCCCGCACCACCACCAGATCACCGGCACCGGCGTACGCGCGGTCGTTCTGCAGGATCGACAGCCGCAGGTACGCCGAGGTGTCGGCGGCCACCGTCGCACGCAGCAGCCCGGACACCTCGCCCGGGTGCCCCGGCACGTGCACCGTCCAGTCGCCGAGGGTGTCGAAGAGCGCGACGTCCGCCGGGCTGAAGTGGGTTCGACCGGACTCCGCCCGGTCGAACGAGCCGCCGATGCCGACCAGCACCGCGCTCGCCGCCTGGTGGTCGAGGTCGAGCTTGATCTGCTCGTACGCCCGCTCCACCAGGAACGGCGCGTAGCTGTGCACGATCGGACGCAACCCGGTCAACGCCAGCCCACCGGCCACCCCCACCATCAACTGCTCCCGGATGCCGACGTTGAGCACCCGGTCGGGGTGCCGCTCGGCTGCCGAGGCGAACAGGGAGGCGGAGATGTCGGCGAGCACCAACGCCGTACGCGGCTTCTCGGCCAGCAGGGCGGTGGTGGTGTCGACGAAGCAGTCCCGCATGCTCAGTTCCGCTACCGTGCTCAACTCGCTCATGCCTGCTCTCCGTTGTTGACGACCGCGACGACGACGTGCGGCCGGTGGCCGTGGTGCCCGGTCAGGGCCGCGTGCAGGGCGTCCTGGTCGTGCCCGTCGACGGTGGCGGCGGTCCACCCGTTGACCGTGAAGCGGGTGGCCACCCCGCCCGGCCAGCCGTACGTGGCGGAGGAGTTGTCGACCACGACCGCGGTCAGGTTCGACAGGCCGACGGCACCGGCGTACGCAATCGCCTCGTGGTTGGAGCCCTCGTCCAGTTCGGCGTCGCCGAGCAGCACGTACACCCGGGGGTCGAGCAGGCCCTGGGCGCGCAGGCCGAGCGCGCTGCCGACGGCCAGGCCGAGACCGTGCCCGAGCGACCCGGAGCCGATCTCCACTCCCGGCACCAGCGTCCGGTCCGGGTGGTCGCCGAGCAGGCTGCCCGGCCCACCCTGATCGTCGAGCCAGTCGGGTGGGATGAACCCCTTCGCGGCCAGCACCGCGTAGTAACCGGCGACCGCATGCCCCTTGGAGAGCAGGAACCGATCCCGGTCGGGTTCGTCGACAGTTGCCGGGGTGACCCGCAGGATGCGGTCGTAGAGCACCCACAGCACGTCGAGGGTCGAGTAGACATTCGGCCCGAAGTCGCGCCCGGCACGGACCCGCTCCAGCAGCGGGGCGACAGGGTGTCGACCGTCAAGCGGGGTGACGGGGTGTCGGCCGTCAAGCGGTGCGGCCGCCTCGGCGACCTGCGTGGTGATGGTGGCTAGTGAGGACATGCGGCTAGCCTGCAAGTTGAAGCAGGGTTCAGCTCAAGGCGAAAGTGATGCACGAAGCACTCACCATCGGTCAACTCGCCGCCCGCAGTGGGGTGGCCCAGTCCGCGCTGCGCTACTACGAGCGGCTGGGGCTGATCCGGGCCGACCGCACCGGCGGCAACCAGCGTCGGTACCACCGTGGCGAGTTGCGCCGGGTCGCCTTCATCCGGATCGCCCAGCAGGTCGGCATCTCGCTGGAGGAGATCAGGTCCGCACTGGACTCACTGCCCGCCTCGCGTACGCCCACCGCCGACGACTGGGCGCAGCTGTCGATGGCCTGGCGCGACCGCCTGGACGAGAAGATCAGGTTGTTGAACCGGCTCCGCGACGACCTCGACGGCTGCATCGGCTGCGGCTGCCTGTCCCTGAGCCGCTGCAACCTCTACAACCCCGGCGACGAGTTGGCCGGTGAAGGCCCCGGAGCGCGACTGACCCTGCCCCGCTGATGCTCAGTCGACGGTCAGCAGCACCTTGCCGACATGGTCGCTCGACTCGACCAGGCGGTGCGCCTCGGCCGCCTCGCTGATCGGCATCCGCCGGTCGATCACCGGCCGGATCCGACAGGCCTCGACCAGCGGCCACACCTGTTCGCGTACCCCACGGACGATGGCACTCTTCTGCTCCAACGGGCGGGACCGCAGCGCCGTCGCGGCGACGGTGCCGCGTTTGGCCAGCAACGCACCGAGGTCCAGCTCCCCCTTGCGCCCACCCTGCATGCCGATCGTCACGAGCCGCCCGTCGTACGCCAGAGCGGCGACGTTACGGCCCAGGTACGACGCGCCCATGATGTCGAGGATGACGTCGGCGCCCCCGCCGGAGGTGACCCTGCGGACCTCCTCGACGAAGTCCTGCTCCCGATAGTCGATCAGGTGCGCCGCACCCAACGCCCGCAGCCGATCGTGCTTGGCCGCCCGAGCGGTCGCCACCACCGTCGCGCCCCACGCCGCACCCAACTGGATCGCGAACGTGCCGATCCCGCTGCCACCGCCGTGCACAAGCAACGTCTCGCCCGCCGCCAACCGCGCCAGCTCGACCACGTTGGACCAGACCGTCGACGCCACCTCCGGCAACGCCGCGGCATCCACCAGATCAACCCCATCCGGTACGGGAAGCAGCTGCCCCACCGGCACCGCCACCCGCTCGGCGTACCCGCCACCGGCCAGCAACGCGCAGACCTGCTGGCCCACCGCCCAGCCGTCCACCCCGTCACCGACCGCGCTGATCACGCCCGAGCACTCCAGCCCGAGATACTCCGACGCGCCCGGTGGGGGTGGGTAGTGCCCCTGCCGCTGCAACAGGTCGGCCCGGTTGACGGCGGTGGCCCGTACGTCGACAAGCACCTCGCCCGGCCCCGGCTGTGGATCAGGCACCTCGCTCCAGCTCAGCACCTCCGGCCCACCCGGCTCGGAAACGACGATCGCGCGCATGTCCCCAGTCTTACCCGATCCGCCCCGCACCCCACCTCAAGGTCCCCACCTGCTGCCCGCACAGAGGGTGAGTGATCATGACGAAACGGGTAGCTCCCCCCGTTCGGCGCTCGCTCGGGCGTGGCAGACTAAGCACGGCCGCGCGGCGCGCGGTCCGGGAGGGTTCGCCTAGTGGCCGATGGCGCTGGTCTTGAAAACCGGTAAGGCAGCGATGTCTTCGTGGGTTCGAATCCCACACCCTCCGCCCGTTGAGAAGGTGCCCGATGTCCTGTCGGCTGGGCTAGCTCGGCTCGAAGGCGGCGCGCAGGATGTCGTGGTGCGCCCGTACGTAGCGGATGTCCGCCGCGTAAAGATCGGCGTGCCCTTCCGCGATGTGCCGCTGGAACGCCTCGTTGCCTTGGCCGGCCTGATCGCGCATGAAGTCAATGAGCGCCTGTAAGCGGTCCGGGACGACGTCGACGACCTCGGCACCCACCTCCGGCCCGTACGCGCGGCAGAAGTCGGCGACTCGACGGCCCTGCTCCTGCGGCGTGCCGAAGCTTTCCGGATTGTCCGGCCCCTGCAACGGTCCGAACCGGTAGACAGCGTAGGCGACGTCCCAGCTGCGTGGCCCGGGATGAGCACAGTCGAAGTCGATGAAACCGACCGCCCGGCCGCCCTTGACCACACAGTTGTACTGGGCGGCGTCACCGTGGCACATGACCTCGGCCGGCTGCCGGACCGGGACGAGCCAGTGGTCGTCGGGGAGCGGCCGGAACGTGACGCTCGCGTCGTGGAGCCTGCGCAGCAGGGTGGCTGCGGAGGTGAGGAACTCGCGCGTACGCAGGTCCGGCGTGAGCGCGTCGGGCACCTCACCGTCGAGGAAGGTGACTATCTCGTTGCCCTCGCTGTCGAAGCCGCGTGGCTCCGGAGCGCCGTGGAATCCGTGGTCGTGAAGGTGCCGTAGGAGTCGATGGATCGCTGGCGTCGCTGGTGACGCCGGCCGGTGGACGACGTCGCCGTGACGGCGCACGACGTTCACCCCGCCGCGGAATTCCTGTCGTTCAGTCATGCTCACCAGGACAAGGTCGGTACGCGGTTCGCTCGAATGCGGGCCGCTCGCGGGGTATGAAGGGTGCCAGAAAAGTACATCCACCGGAAGGACCTGTGTCGATGACCCTGGAACGTCCCATCGCCCCGGACCCGTACGAGCTGCTGCCGACGGTCGCCTCGTTCACGCTGACCAGTCAGGACGTCCAGAACGGTGAGCCGATGGATGCTGCGCACGCGCACGGCAGCACCGGCGGCGGCAATGTCTCGCCGCAGCTGTCCTGGTCGGGTTTTCCGGCCGAGACCAAGGGTTTCGCGGTGACCTGCTTCGACCCGGACGCACCGACCGGTAGCGGCTTCTGGCACTGGGTGCTGGTGAACCTGCCGGCCGACGTGACCGAGTTGCCGCGGGGGGTCGCCGACGGCGACCTGCGCGGCGGGTTCACCGTCCGCAACGACTACGGCGAGCAGGGCTTCGGCGGCGCGGCCCCGCCGCCCGGTGACCGCCCCCACCGGTACGTCTTCGCGGTCCACGCACTCGACGTGGACCGCCTCGACCTCACCCCCGACGCCACCCCCGCGTACGTCGGCTTCAACCTGACCTTCCACACCCTCGCCCGCGCCACCATCCGCCCCACCTACCAGATCGCGCCCTGACCCCTCGCCCTGCACCCCGCGCCCTGAACCCCGCGCCCTGAACCCAGTTGATCAAGAGGTTTGCGTCAGAATCCGGCCGGATCCAGACGCAAACCTTTTGATCAACGCGGCGGGCAACGCGGCGGGGAGCGCGGCGGGGGAGCGCCGCGGGGAGGGTGTGGGGTGGGGGTGGGGGTGGGGGTTAGGCGGGGGTGCGGGCTACGGCGAAGACGGATTGGCCGAAGGGGGGGAGGATGGCCTGTTCGGCGGCCTTGGTGGCGGGGAGGACCAGGGTGTCGTAGACCTTCACCATGGGGCCCTCCTTCGGCATCAGGCGAAAGACCTTGGTGGCCATGAAGTAGCCGATCAGGCCGAGGGCGTTGGCGTAGTGGATCTTCTCCACCCGCAGGCCGGCCTCGGTCATTGCCGCTGACAGGGTCTTCTTGGTGTAGCGGCGGACGTGGCCGGTGGCGATGTCGGCGGGGCTCATCGCGAACTGGAAGGCCGGCACGATGATGACCACGGCGCCTCCCGGCCGGACCAGCTCGCCCATGCTGCGCAGGGCGCCGACGTGGTCCTCGATGTGCTCCAGCACGTTGTACGACACCGCGGCGCTGTAGTCGCCCTGCTCCGAGTGCGGCAGGAGCATCTGGCGGACCTCGATGTTGGGCCGGTCGGAGAGCCGCTCCTTGAGCGAGACCAGGCGGTCCGGGTCGGCTTCGGTGGCGGTGAACCGGGGGAGGCGCTCGGCCCACTCCAGGGCGTAGTCGCCGAGACCGCTACCGATCTCGATCGGGTTGTCGCCGAGGTAGGGCACGGCCAGCTCGACGAACCAGCGTCGGTGGTTGACCGCGGTGGCGAGGCCCTCCAGGACCTCGGACTGTATGCGCTGATCCCCAGTGATTTCTGCCATGCGTCGATTCCTCACGATACGACTCGACCGCGCCAGGACCGACTGAGTGAACCATCCGCCCGGCGTGACGGAATTGTCGGGGTCTGGCACAACCGAATTGGTCGGGGGCTAGGTGCACGATCGGTGGTGGTCAGCGAACTTGGCAGATGTTACGCGAGTGACCCGAACCCTGCACGACGGCCTGAATGGCCGACTACGCTGCGAATTGTTATGACTACTCCTGAACCGGGTCGCCACGTCGAGGAGTCTGGGGCGGGAGAGTCACCGGGCGAGCTGGGGGGCGTCGGGCGTTTCAGCAGGTCAGGGCGGTGGAAGGACGTCGCCGCCGTGGCGAGTTTCGTGCTGCTGGCGTTCTGGGTGACGGCCCGGATGTGGTGGAATCCCACACACGGCATTCGGGACAACAAGACGGATATGGCGCAATTCGAATGGATGATGGCGCACGGCGCGCGGGTCCTGACCGAATTTGCCTACCCCTTCTCGTCGGACCGGATGAACGTCCCCGAATCAGTCAATCTGGTGGCAAATACCTCAGTTTTGTCCGTTTCGGTGCCAATGACGCCCATCACGATGGTGTTCGGCACCCGTACCGCGTTCCTGGTCTTCCTCACGCTGGGGATGATCGCCACGGCGACCGCCTGGTACTTCGTGCTGTCCCGGGTGCTCGTCGGTGCGCGCGGCCCGGCCTGGCTGGGCGCGACATTCTGCGCGTACGCGCCGGCGATGATCTCGCACGCCAACGCGCACCCGAACATCGTGTCGCAGTACGTCGTACCCCTGATCATCTGGCGTACGGTGCGGCTGGCCGACGCGGGACGTTGGCTGCGCAACGGCCTCCTGCTCGCGTTGGTGATCGTCTGGCAGGCCTTCCTGAACCTGGAGATCCTGCTGATGACCGCGATCGGTCTCGGCGTGGTGATCGTGGCACTGGCCCTCGCCCGGCCCGAACTACGCGGCCGGACCCGCACCTTCCTGGCCGGGCTCGGCATCGCCGCGGCGGCGTCCGCGATCGTGCTGGCGTACCCGCTGTACGTCCAGTTCTTCGGTCCGGGCGCCTACAACGGGCTGTCCTGGGTGATCCGGGGCTACTCCACCGACCTGGCCTCGTTCGTGGCGTACGCCCGGGAGTCCCTGGCCGGGGACGCGCGGAGCGCGACCGGCCTGGCCAAGAACCCCACCGAGGAGAACTCCTTCTTCGGCTGGCCGCTGGTGATCCTGATGGCGGCGGTGGTCTGGTGGCTGCGCCGCAACGTCGTGGTGCTCGCGCTTGCCGCGTTGGGTGTGCTCTTCGCGGTGCTCTCCCTCGGCCGGGAGATCCGCTTCGACCGGGAGGGGACCGGCATACCGGCCCCGTGGGCGCTGCTGGAGGACCTGCCGGTGCTGCACTCGGTGGTGCCGACCCGCTGGGCGCTGGCGATCACACCGATCATCGGGCTGCTGCTCGCCTACGCTGCCGAGCGTGCCCGGGAGTTGGCGGCCCGCTATCCGGCCCGGCGTGCGCAGATCCGTATCGGCACGGTGACCGTACTGGCGATGGCGCTGGTGCCGGTGCTGCCCACCCCGCTGCCGACCAAGCGCCTCGATCCGACCCCCGAGTTCGTCACCTCCGGTGCCTGGCGTCCCTACCTGGCCGGCGGCCGCAGTTTGGTCACCCTGCCACTACCGGACACCGAGTACGCCGATCCGCTGCGCTGGTCCGCCCAGACCCGGCTGGAGATGCCGATCGCCCGTGGCTACTTCCTCGGCCCGGACACCCGCCCCGGCAAGGATCGGATCGCGTTGTTCGGCGCGCCGCCCCGCCCGACCAGCAGCTTCTTCGCCACCGTCCGGCGCAGCGGCGAGGTGCCGCCGGTCACCGCAGCGGATCGGCGGGAGGCGGTCGAGGATCTGCGCTACTGGCGGGCCGGCGCGGTGGTCCTCGCCCCGCAGGAGCGCGCGGACGCGCTGCGCCAGGCGATGACCGCGTTGACCGGGATCGAGCCGGTGCACACCGGCGGTGTGTGGCTCTGGGACGTCCGACCGCTGACCGGCTGAAGAGCGTGAAGGCCGCTGACCGGCTGAGAGCGTGAGCGGGTCGGTGGGTCGTCAGGCGGTGCGCAGGCAGCAGCCCTGGCACACCTTCGGCTTGGGCAGGGTGAAGGCGAGGCAGCAGGTGCGCCGCTGCACGGTCGGCTTGCCGTCCGCGTCGGGCACCAACTCCACCAGGTCGGCCAGGCCGAGCGTGTCGAGCAGGGTGTCGATCGAATCGACAGTCGAACCGGGCACGCTGTCGGAGGCCGTCAGCAACCCGTGCGCGATGCCGGAGGCCACCGAACCGAGCAGCGTACGGGTGCCGATGCGGACCTCACCCTGGATCGCGGTGATCAGCGGCGACAGGTGCGCTTCCAGCAGGTTGGCCCGCAGCGTCGCCAGCAGCTCCTGCTCGTCGGCCACCACCTGGACCCGCTGCGGCTCGGTGACGACAAGCGGGTCGGCCGGCAGCACCGCGACCCGGGTCGACTGGCGCAGGCCGAGGGTGATCAGGGTGTGCGGGTCGGCGAAGTGCATGAGCGTGCTGTCGGCGTCGAGCAGCGGTACGCGTCGGGCGACCGCCCAGCCGAGCACCACCGGCAACGCCGCCCAGTAGCTGTACGCCTTCCAGGCCAGTGCGGCGGAGGCGTGCGGGCTGCCACCCCAGAGCCGGGCGGCGGACCCGAGCAGCTCCGGCAGGCGACCGCCGTCGGCGAGGGTCGTGGCCGGAGCCCAGTCGGTCTCGTCGACGACCAGCAGCCCCGGTGCCAGCCCGGGGAGGACGTCGGTGCCGAACATGGCCCGCAGTGTCGCGGTCACCGGACCGAAAGCCGCCGAGGAGGCGGTGTGTGCCGGTAGTACGGCTGTCACGTGCTCCACCTCCGTCCGAGATCCTCAATTAAGGCTAGCCTAACCACACTTTGCCGGTGGTGGTAACCCTCGACGGAGGCAGTTACAGAGGCAACAAGTGGGAAGCGCGACACGCGGTTACCCAGCGTGTGCATCGGGAAACGCGCCGCAGTATCGGGGTGAATCGCCCAATCGTCAAGCCTCTTGTCGAGAAAGTGCCAGTCCTGTACACGTCCGGCCACTGAACGTGAAAGTTTTGGTACTCCCGGCCACGAGGAAGCTGATGACGACCTCACCGCTCGATCGGGCTGCCGACTCCTTCGCCGCCGAACTCGCCCGCCACCGCACCGAGCGGGGCCTGTCCAAAAAGCAGCTGGCCACGCTCATGGGCTTCGACCCGTCGTACGTCAGCCACGTCGAAGGGCGGCGGCACCGACCCACCGAGGACTTCGCCCGGCGCGCCGAGGCCGTCCTGGAGGCAAGCGGCGCGATCTGGCAACGCTTCCGGGAGTACGACCACCTGCGCCACGCCCGCACCGAGCGGGACCCGCGCGAGCCCGACCCGACCGGCCGGTGGATCCCGCCGGGCACCGGGCTGATCGTCGAGAACGAGTCGAGCATCCTCACCTACACCGAGGACGGGTACCGCTGCCTGATCCGCCGGGAGCTGTACAACGCCGGCACCGAACCGATCACCCGCTACCTGGTACGGGTCGCCGTGGACCGCTACCCCAACGACCCTGGGCGCTCCAACCGGCACCACCGGGAACGCCCGCTCACCTTCGCCGAACTCGGCCTCCGGGCCTACCGGGAGGAATCCGGCGAACGCGAGGCCATGCACTGGCGGGCCAAGTACGACCGGGACGCGTTCAAGGAAATCTGGCTGCTCTTCGAGAACGGCGAACGACGCTTCCCGCTCTACCCCGGTCACCGCGCCACCATCGAGTACACGTACACCGTCGGCCGGGACAAGTGGGGGCCGTGGTTCCAGCGGGCGGTCCGCGTACCGACCCGGCACCTCGCCGTACGCCTGGATCTGCCTGTCGAACTGGACCCGCAGGTCTGGGGCGCGGAAACCTCGCTGTCGGCGGAGGAGGGCCCGCTGCGCCGGGCCGTCGCCCGGCGCGACGAGGGTGACCGGGCGATCTTCGAATGGGCGACCGACGACCCGCCGCTGAACGCCCGCTACCGGATGCAGTGGCGCTTCCGCGCCCAGTCGGACGCCGAACCGGAGAGCGAGCGGATCCGGCCCTCCGAGCGGATGCGCGGGCTCGGGATTCTCCAACGCGGCGCCGACCTGCTGCGGCAACCGGCCCGCCCGTTCGACCTGCCGCGCGAGGCACGGGCCGCCCGGGAGGTCATCGATCGGTTGACCGACGCGCTGGCCCGCCTCGACGAACTGCACCCGTTCGCCAAGGGAGTGGGGATCGCCGCCCCGCAACTGGAGATCGGCCGGGCCGTGGCCATGATCCGCCCGCCCGACCGGACCGCCGAGCCGCTGGTGCTGCTCAACCCCCGGGTCGTCGACGCGGCAACCGACACCGACGAGCAGTACGAGGGCTGTCTTTCCTTCTTCGACCAGCGAGGACTGGTGCCGCGCCCGCTCCGGCTCGACGTGGAGCACGCCCAACTCGACGGCCAGCGGGTGATCACCTCGTTCGAGTTCGGCATGGCCCGCCTGGTGGCACACGAGATCGACCACCTGGAAGGCCGGCTGTACGTCGACCGGATGGCACCCGGCGTGCCGCTGGTGCCGATCGAGGAATACCGCGAGACCGGCCACCCCTGGCGCTACTGAGCTGTTGCACGACCACGCCTGGTCCGGGTGGGAACGACGCCGGCCAGGGTGGCGTCTGTGTTGCACGACCACGCCTGGTCCGGGTGGGAACGACGCCGGCCAGGCGTGGTCGTGCGGGCGGTGCCGGTCCGCCCGATCGGGGGGACCGGGGCGCGTGCCCCAGGGGGCAGGGGCACGCGCCCCGGTTCGGGGGGAGAAAAGCTCTACAGGTTGCCGAAGGTGTCGTACCGGGTGTGCTGCGGCGGGACGTCGTCGGCCGCGAGGACCCGCAGCGTCGACCGCACCATGGCCGCCGAGCCGGAGACGTAGCAGTCGTGCGTCGTCCACGGGCCGTAGCGGGCCACCACGTCGGAGATGTCGCCGTGCTCGCCGTCGAAGTCCGGGTCGTCACTACAGGCGGAGGTCACCGACAACCACGGATGCGCCGCCACCAGGTCGCGCAACCCGTCCAACCCGTAGAGGTCGGACTCGGTACGCGCGCCGTAGAAGACGTGCACCCAACGGGTCCGGTTGAAGCTGACCAACTCCTCCACCAGCGCCTTGATCGGGGCCAGTCCGACACCACCGGCGACACAGAGCACGTCCCGATCCGACGAGCGGTCCAGGGTCATCGAACCCATCGGGGCGGCCACCCGCAGCAGGTCACCCGGCTTCACCCGGCGGACCAGGGCACCGGAGACCCAGCCGGCGCCCTCGGGCGTACGGACGTGGAACTCCAGCACGTTGTCGTCGTTCGGGGCGTTGGCCACCGAGTACGTGCGCCACACCCGGGGGTGGTAGCGCGGTGCCTCGATGCTGACGTACTGCCCCGCCTTCCAGGCGAGCGGATGTTGCAGCGCCCGGCAGGTGAACACGGCGGTGTCCGGCCCGTACCGCTCGTGGGTGAGCACCTCGGCGTGCCAGAACGGCGGGTTGTCGTCCGCCGCCGCGCCGGCCAGCATCTTCTCGCTGATCGCCGCGTACGCGTCCCGCCAGGCCTGGTCGTACTCCAGGTTCCAGCCGTCCCCGGCGGTGCTGCGCAGCGCGTCCAGCAGCGCCACGCCCATGGTGTCGTAGTTCGCCGCCTCGACGTGGTACTTGCGGTGGTCCCGGCCGAGCGCACGGAGGAACTCGTCGAAGCCCTCCGGGTCGTCCACCGTGTGGATCGCCGCGATGATCGCTTCCAGCAGCCGGTCGCCCTGCCCGGCCATCTGTACCGGGAAGAGTTTGCGCAGTTCCGGATCGAGGAGGAAGAGCCGGGCGTAGAAGTGTTCGCTCAACCGGACCCGGTCGGCCTCGACGAGGGCCCAGCTCTCCTTCAGTAGCCGCGCGAAGTTGTCCACGGGGGCGCTCCTTCTCTGACGGCGGTTCAGGCCCCCATAGAATGTCCACGGAGCGTGTATGAAGGTCGCACAGAATGTGCGATCGCATCGTGAGGCCGACTCAGTGGCACCCGGGTGCCGGCAGTGCGGCCGGTCGGGCAGAGTGGTGCGGTGACCGTTGAGCTCACCCGACCGGTGTCCCGCCGGATGCTCGGCACCGAAACACTCCTGGTGCTGGGCCTCTCCCTCGGCCAGTCGGCCGTCTATGCCACGGTGTCGATCATCGCGAAGCTCACCGCCGAGGGTGGGCTGTCGAAGCAGACCGCCGCGCTCAACACCTCCGCGTCGGCTCGGCCGTACCTCGACCTCACGTACCAGCTGCTCGGGATCGTCTTCGCGTTGCTGCCGGTGCTGCTCGCCGTACACCTGCTGGCGCGTGACCCCGGCGACCCGGCGCGGACCCTCGGCGTGGACTTCCGGCGGCCCGGACCCGACCTGGCCCAGGGTGCCGGGCTGGCGGCGCTGATCGGGCTGCCCGGCCTCGCCCTGTTCTGGGCGGCGGCCCAACTCGGCCTCAACGCCACACTGGTCCCGGCCGCGTTACCCGACCTGTGGTGGGCCGTGCCGGTGCTGATCCTCGCTGCCTTCCAGAACTCGATCCTGGAGGAGGTGATCGTGGTCGGCTACCTGATGACCCGGCTGCGGCAACTCCAGTGGCGGGTCGGCGCGATCATCGCCACCAGCGCCCTGCTCCGCGCCTCCTACCACCTCTACCAGGGCTTCGGCGCGTTCGTCGGCAACGCCGTGATGGGCATCGTCTTCAGCTACTTCTACCTGCGCACCCGCCGCATCATGCCCCTCATCGTTGCCCACGCCCTGCTGGACATCGTCGCCTTCGTCGGCTACACCCTCGTCCCCGACTCCTGGCTCACCTGGCTCTGACCCCCCTTTTCTACGTGGTTGATCAAGAGGTTTGCGTCTGCAATGGGGCCTGATCTGACGCAAACCTCTTGATCAACTTTGGTTTCGGGGTGGGCGGTAGGCGGTGAGGGCTCGGGCGATGAGGCGTTGGGTGGTGGTGGAGGTGGTGATGGCGGCGGTCAGGGGGGCGGCGCCGGGGATGAGGCGCGATGCCAGGCGCAGGGCCAGCCAGCCGCCGGCCTGGGCGGTCAGGGGAGCGGCCAGCCGCCAGGCGGCTTCGAGCGCCCGGGGGCCGGGTTCCTCGCCGGGGCCGTCGGCCGCGCGGGCCGCCGCCAGCGCCGAACGGGCGGCCTCCAGGTCCGGATGCACCAGGGTCAGCACCAACAGCTCCGCCGCCCGGTCCGGGTGCGCCGGATCCCGGTCGTACGCCGCCGCCAGGTGCAGCACCAGACTCGCCTGCGACCAGAGCACCACGGCCAACTCGGCCACCGGCGCAAAGGCACCGGCCAACGCGGCACCCGCCCCACCGACCGTCGCCTGCCGGACGAACCGCTGACCGGCCAGCCGAGCCAGACCGTCCGCGCTCGCCCCCGGGTACGTCTCCCGCAGCCGCCGAGCCCACTGCGCAGCGCGCGGCCCGAGCACCTCGACCGCCGTCAGCGCCAGCAACTCCGGCGCGAAACCCGGATGATCGAGTACGCGCGCCACAAGCGCCCGCAACTCCACCTCCGGCACCTCGCCGGTGCTGCCAGCGACCCCGGCCCGGCCAGCAGCCGTGCTGCTGGTCAGGTCCGGCTCGGCCGCTGTGGCTGTGGGTGCGGTCCGCTGGGCGGCGGCCTTGCGGGCCGGTGTCTTCTTGGCCGCGAGTGGCTGCGGGGTCGCCTTCGCGGACGCGGCCCTGCGTGCTGGCGCCTTCTTCGCAGCGCTCGTCCCGGTGACGTCGGCGTCCTCGACCGTGGTGCCCGGCGGCACGGCGCTCTTGGCAGGAGTCGCTCTTTTGGCGGGAGTTGCTCTCTTGGCCGGCGTCGCCTTCTTCGGGGCAGCCTTCCTCGCTGTGCGGGGAGCCTGCGGAATTGTCGGCGGCTCCGGCTGGCCCTCCTCGCCACTGAGCTGAGGCCTCCCCGGGCCCGAGGTCGAATCGGTGATCCGCGTCTCGCCGACGTCGACCGGCGTGGCCGCGAACGGCGGCGGTGCGGGTGAGGACGAGGCTGACCGCGCCTGCCGCGGCAGCGGCTGCTCCGCAGTGGGAGGCGGCTGGAACAGCACGCCGGGAGCCGCCTTCGCACGCCGAGGACGTGCCCCACCAGGCTCGTTCCGCTCCTCCGGGGTCGGGGCGGGCGGTGCCGGAGGTGGCGTGAAGGTCGCCTCCGGGGAGCGCCGACGTGCTCCCTCGGCAGACTTCGGGCGGTCCTGCTCGCTGGGCGGCTGCTCCTGCATGTCGATGGAGCGTAGTCCGGAAAACGGCAGCGCACAGCGGTCACGTTCCCCATCCGCGCGGCCACGGTCGAGCGGCACCCGATAGTCGCTTTGCTCCCGGCCGGGGCGGACCTGTATCCTCGGGCGCGGTGGTCTGCAGGGCCACCAGGGAGACTTCGCCTAGTCTGGTCTATGGCGCCGCACTGCTAATGCGGTTGGGGTCTTAAAGCCCCTCCCGGGTTCGAATCCCGGAGTCTCCGCGCGAAGGCCGGGTGTGTAGACTGGCCGAGCACCAGCGCCCGTAGCTCAACGGATAGAGCATCTGACTACGGATCAGAAGGTTAGGGGTTCGAGTCCCTTCGGGCGCGCAGACAGCCCCCTAGCAGGCCCAACAGCCGCTAGGGGGCTTCTTGCTATCTAGCCGTCGGTCGCGCCCGCGCCGTGGCAGCGGCCCTCGTCGCGGTCGTTCAGGTCAGCGGGAGTGGGTGGTCCCGATCTATCATCGGCGCTCCGCCCGTTGTCGTACGGGCTGGATTGGTTTCCACCCATGAGGATGTGGAATTGTCTGATCGACTCAGCCCGGCCGGTGCCAGCCTGGGCGCGTCCACCCGTAGCCGCCGCCGGAGTGTCGGCAAGGTCGTCGCGGCGGCGCTCGTGCCGGCAATCCTGCTGGCCATCGGCGCCCCTGCGATCGCCGCAAGCAACACGCTCACCATCACCACGCTGGATCGCAACGGCAAGAAGGTCAACGTCACCACGACGGTGGTCAACCTCGCCACCAGTTCGAGCCGCTCGGTGAAGTCCAACAAGTCGACGAAGCTGCCGAAGGGCAGCTACGCGGTGCTCGCCTCGATCAGGACCGGCTCCGCGGTGACGCTCGGCGCGCGTACGGTCAAGGTCTCCGGTGCCAGCAAGACGACTGTGGACGCCCGCAAGGGCAAGAAGATCACCTTGGGTGTCAGCCCAGCGCCGGCTGGTGAAGGAATCATGGCGCAGACCAGGGCGCAGATCTGCACCAGGTCCGACTCCGCCAGCTACGACGTCGAGGCTTCGGACTGGGACGGCAGCAGCCTCTACGTCATTCCCAACTCGTCGAAGAAGCTTGCCTTCGCCGCGATGCGGCAGTGGAGCGACGGCTCCGGGCTCTCCGACAGCTACGCGGTCATGTACACCCGCACCGGCGTGCCCAGTGGGCTGTCCAAGACCTACAAGCGCTCCTCGCTCGGTACGGTGAACGCGACGGGCCGGCAGGGCACGGCCGCGACAATCGACGGCCTCCACTTCGCGGTGCAGCCGACCAACCGCGTCTGCGGTGACCACATGTACGCCGGCCTTTTCGGCGCCGACCGGCCGTACCGGACCAAGGTGCACCTCTCACCCGGCAACTGGTTGATCCGCGCCAGCAGCTATGCAGCAGCCAAGGACGGCACCACTGTCACCCCCGGCGGCTACATGGTGTCCCGCAAGGTTGTGGCGGGCAAGTCGCACACCCTGAACTTCTTCCGGGCTGCCTGGGGCCCGTCCGCGCGGCTGCCGATCGTGATCAACGGCCGGATCTCCTACTTGCTGAACAGCATGTTCGCCGATCCCGGTTTCCCTCGCGACGACAACGTCGAGGGCGGCGACAAGGCGACCGCGACGCTGACCTTCGGTGGCAAGACGGTCAAGACCAAGAAGGACAAGGGCTGGGAGCCCGGCGATACGTTCCTTGAATACAAGGTGAAGAAATCCGGCTGGTACAAGCTCACCAACAACGCGAGCCGTTACTACCCGGAGATCACCTTCCCAGCCGGGATGCTGTCGCCGAAGACAAGCGTCACGTACCGGTTCAAGGCGAAGCCGAACACCTCGGTGACAGCGCCCGTCTACGCCGTCACCATGCTGCCCACCGGCCTGAACCTCTACAACCAGGCGAAGCCGGGCAGCACCACCGACGTCAAGTTGACGTTGAGCCGGCCCAAGCTCAGCCCTGACGCCAAACTTGGCAAGAACCCGAAGGTGAAGACGGTCACCGCCAAGGCCTCGTTCGACGGCGGCAAGACCTGGCGTTCGGTGAAGGTCAAGAAGATCGACGGCACCTGGACCGCCCAGGTCGGCAACCCCACCTCCGGAGCGGTCTCGCTGCGGACGAGGGTCACCGACACCACCGGCGGCTACACCGATGTGACGATCATCCGGGCGTACGCGATCGGCTGATCGACCTGCTCCGACGGAGGCGCTCCGCTGTAGTCGGGCGGAGGTTGCCTATGCGAAACGGGCGGGCCCGACGTGATGTCGAGCCCGCCCGCTTCCGATCTGGAGCTAGCTGACCTGCCTGTTCTCGAACAGGCCGTCAACCACTGTCACCGTGCGACGAGGTTGAATCGCTGGTTGGTGCCGCCGTGGCAGTCGTAGAGCTGGACCTGGGCACCGTTGGAGGTGCTCCAGACGTCCAGGCAGCGCCCGGACTGGACTCCGCTGATGGTGCCGTTGGAGTTGACGTTCCACTGCTGGTTGGTGCCGCCGTGGCAGCTGTAGATCTGCACGGCTGCGCCGTTGCCGGTGCCGGCGGCATCCAGGCACATGTTGCCGTACACCTGAAGTTGCCTGTTCGCGGTGTAGGTCCACGACTGGTTGGTCTGTCCGTGGCAGTCGTAGAGCTGGACCCGGGTGCCGTTGTTCCGGGAGGAGTTCGGGACATCGATGCAGCGGTTCGACTGGACGCCGACGATCTGGGTGGCCGAGCCCGGCGGCGGCGTGGTGGGCGGAGGGCTGGTCGGCGGCGGGCTGGTGGGCGGGGGGCTGGTCGGCGGCGGAGTGGTCGGGGTGTCGATCAGCGGGCAGGTGCTGCGGTAGGTGACCACGCCGCTGTTGTCCATCAGCGGGCACAGGAACTGGCTGTACCGGGCATCGTTGTCGACGAAGATCTTCAGGAAGGGCAGCATGGTCCGGATCATCACCGGGTTCGACCGTCCGACCATGAAGCCGTGGTCCCCGCCGGCGACCTCGACGTACACGCTCTCCGTGGTGGACGGGAGGCTGTTGTACAGGTCGAGGGCGTAGGACGGGGTGACCACCGTGTCGGCCTGCCCGGAGATGACCATCGTGGGCACCCGGTCGTTGGCCAGGTTCGACGACGGCGAGAAGGGCGTGATGCCGACCGCCGCCTTCAACGCCGGACGCCGCGTGGCGGCGCTCAGCGCGCCACCGCCACCCATGGAGTGACCGGCGACGGCCAACCGGCTCGCGTCGACCCGGTCGCGTACCGGGCTCTGCTGCGTCAGGTAGTCCAACGCGGCGAGCAGCTGGGTGCCGCGGGCGGTGTCGAAGTCGTTACGGCTGTTGGTCTCGATGCCGATCACGACGAAGCCGTGGGATGCCAGCCACGGTCCCATCCAGGCCAGTTCCGCGGAGAACAGTGCGGTGTAGCCCGGCGAGATGGCGATGGCTCCGAAGGTGCCCTGGCTGGTGTCGGTCGGGTAGTAGATCCGGCCGCCGTTGAAGCCGTACCCGGTGGGGACGCTGACCGAGGTGTTGGCGAAGGGGCCGCGCTCGGTGGCGACGCTGGTCCGGGTGGGGTCCGGGCCCCGCTCGTACGGGTTGTCGGCGGCCGACGCCGACCCGGCCGCCACCGTCACGGTGAGCAGTCCGACGGCGGCGGCGATCCCGGCGGCGGCGAGCTTGGTCAGCCGTCCCCGAAAGCTGGGCACTCGGTCAGCGTCGGTGGTCGCCCCGGGTGGGGGATGGTGTGCCTGTCCTTGCACGGTCGGTACCTCCTGGTGGTGGGGGTGATTAAGGGGTGGGCGGGCTCGGCTGGTGCCGAACCCGCCCGCTCCGGCTGTGCCCGAGCCGGACCTGCACGCGGTCAGCGCTGCAGAGTCAGTACTCCCGGGCGGTAGGGCAGGAGGCCGTAGTCGCCGCCCGAGTTGGGGGACCGCCCCTGGTAGAGCAGTTGGAGGTTGCAGGGGTCAATGGTCATGGTCTGGTCGGCGTTGCTGCGGATGAGTTCGCCGTGGCTGATGTCGTTGGTCCAGGTCGCGTTGCTGTTGGCCTTGCCCGCGAACGGGTTGCTCTCGGACGTGGCCTGCGGGGTCCAGGTGCCGCCGAGGCTGGTGGCCGTGAAGGACCGGAAGTAGCGGCCCTGGGAGCCGATCGCCTCGACCAGCATCAGGTAGCGCTGCTGGCCCTGGAGCTTGTACACCTGGACACCCTCGAAGAGGTTGTTCGTGGTGTCGGTCATGATCGTGGTGTAGTTCGACCCGAAGCTGCCGGGGAAGTTGCCGATCGGCATGCTTGCCCGGTAGATGCGGCCGTTGTCGCCGGCGAAGAACAGGTACATGTTCTGGTCGTCACCGATGAGCGCCTGGTCGATCGGGCCGGTGCTGGAGTTCGAGATCGACCCGGTGAACAGGGTCTGCGCGGACGACCAGCTGTTGACGTTGGTCGGGTCGGTCGAGGTCCGGTACGAGAACGCCGGTCCACCCCACTGGTACGCGAGGACCCAGATGTTGCGCGGCGCGAAGTAGAACAGTGACGGCGCGACGGCGGCGAAGGGCATCTGGTTCTGGCTGGCCGAGCCCATCTGGTTCCAGTTGGAGAACAGGCCGAAGTTCATCGAGCCCCAGGTCGTGCCCGTGTCGTGGGTGGTGGCGTAGACCAGGTGCTGACCGTTGTACGGCGCGTGGGTGAAGTCCTTCAACGACACCCAACCCGACCTCGGCTGCGCGAGCGCGCCGGTCGACGACCACCGGTACGACGACGGCAGGTCACAGCTGGTGCCGGGCGGCGGAGACGTCGGCGGCGGGGTGGTGGGCGGCGGGGTGGTCGGCGGCGGGTTGGAACCGCCGAGGGAGACGAGCCGGAACTGCTGGTTGGCACCGGTGTGGCAGTCGTAGAGCTGGACCTGGGCGCCGTTGGAGGTGCTCCAGACGTCGAGGCAGCGTCCGGACTGGACTCCGCTGATGGTGCCGTTGGAGTTGACGTTCCACTGCTGGTTGGTGCCGCTGTGGCAGCTGTAGATCTGCACGGCTGCGCCGTTGCCGGTGCCGGCGGCGTCCAGGCACATGTTGCCGTACACCTGAAGTTGCTTGTTCGCGGTGTACGTCCAGGCCTGGTTGGTCTGCTTGTTGCAGTCGTAGAGCTGGACGCGGGTGCCGTTGCTCTGTGACGCGTTCGGTACGTCGATGCACCGGCCCGACTGGTTGCCGACGATCTCGTTGGCGGAGCCGGATGGAGGCGGGGTCGGGGTCGGGGTCGGTCCCGGAGTGGTCGGCGTGGGGGTCGGCCCGGGGGTGGCGCTGTTCAGCGCGTCCAGGGTGGCCGTGTACGCCTGCTTCTTGTTGCCGTTGTTGTCGAACAGCAGCGGCGTGCCGTAGGAACGCCAGGAGTCGCTGTCCCGGATGCCCCACACGGTGATGCCGTTGCAGCGGGGGACCGCCAGGCAGTCGTTGACCACGGCGCGGTAGGTGTTGGCCTGGGTGCTGCCCGAACCCTCGATGTCCAGCTCGGTGATCTGCACGTCCACCCCGAGGGCGGCGAAGCTGGACAGCGTGGTGCGGTAGTTGCTGTTGTACGCCGACTGGGCGTTGAAGTGCGACTGGAAGCCCACGCAGTCGATCGGTACACCGCGCTGCTTGAAGTCCCGCACCATGTTGTAGACGGCCTGGGTCTTCGCCCAGGTCCAGTTGTCGGTGTTGTAGTCGTTGTAGCAGAGCTTGGCGCCCGGGTCGGCGGCGCGGGCGGCCCGGAACGCGGCCTCGATCCAGTCTCCGCCGGTGCGCTGGAGGTTGGAGTTACGGCGGGCGCCGCTGTTGCCGTCCTCGAACGCCTCGTTCACCACGTCCCACGAGTCGATCTTGCCGCGGTAGTAGGTCGCGACCCGGGTGACGTGGTTGAGCATGGCCGCGCGCAGCGCCTGCCCTTCCATCCGCTCCATCCAGGCGGGCTGCTGCGAGTGCCAGGCCAGGGTGTGACCTCGGACCTTCCAGCCCCGGGAGAGGGCGTGGTTGACGATCCGGTCCGCGTTGCCGAACGTGAAGTTGTTCTGCTGCGGCTCCAGCGCGTCGATTTTCATTTCGTTCTCGGCGGTGACGCTGTTGAACTCGCGGTTCAGGATTCCGGTGTAGACGCCGTCGTTGAGCTTGTTCGCCGCCACGGCGGCACCGAAGTACCGACCGGACTGGCCCGCGGCCGCAGCCAGGGTGGACTCGGCGGCATGGGCCAGAGTGGGCAGCATCGACGCGGCGAGGACCGCAACTATCGCGGTCGTTCCGGTCAGGGAGAGCGTTCGTAGTCGACGCCCGGAGGGACGGGTCCGGGAGATCATGCTGATCCTCCACTAGTGGGATAGGAGATGTCTGTCGCTGTACGGGGCGCTCCGATGGCGGCGACCCACGATGTCGAGTCCGCCGAGCAGGCCGGGACTCACGTCAGCGTTCGCCCAGAGGCGAGCCGGCTGACCAGCGTGTAAAGGGTTCCAACGGGTTGGCCCGGTCTGCCCGCGGAGACGTTGTTGCGGGCGGTGGACTGGCAGGTGGTGGAGAGTGACCGGGTGCGTAGGTGGCCTTGGTCGCGAGAGGCGCCTCCCCGGTCCGGAAGATCATGTTAGCGACAACATCGATCGGTGGCTATCAGGCTGGCAGAAAGTTCCAGCCTTTTCAACCGGTAGTTTCGGTAAGCAATCGGTACCGTTTCCGGCCGTCGCTCCGCAGTGGAGGAATCGACACCTCCGGTGACGCGGAAAAGCCACGAAGTGTGCGTCAACCTTCCGGTCCGGCCCGCGCGTCTATCCGCCGGGAGGTACAGCACCAGCCCGCCAACTCACCCCGCAACTGTCGGGTGCGCTCACCGAACTGCTCGGCCGGCCGCCCGCTCGGAGAGGACGCGCGGTGGGCGGCCCGGTAACCCGGGTCACTCCGCGTCGATCGTCACACCAACAGCGACAGGGGATCTAGAACCAAAGGCGTTTGTGCTGGTCAGCACGGCTCATCGGCGGGCCGAGGGCCGGCGTGGGATGCGGCGGAAGCTGCATATGGTGACGTCATGAGCAAGGCGGGGATGGCTCGGCGGCGGGCGTACGCCCTGGTGATGACGCTGGAGATGGCGCTGATCGGAGCCGGGCTGGGTCTGGTCGCCGGCTGTGGCGTCAACCTCGGTGGGGCACCGGCGGGCACCGGGATCGCGGCCCGGTTGGGCGCCGACTTCGTCGACATCGACGCCGTACCACCGAACCTCACCCAGCCGGTGCCGGCCGTCGGTGCCGCGACCGGAAGCTACACCTGGGACTGCGGTCGCAACGAGAACGGCCACCGCAACACCGTGAACGTGGTCTCCGCGCCCGGTTACCCCGGCCCCGCCCACCACGTGCACGACTACGTCGGCAACCTCTCCACCGATGTCGACTCCACCATCGAGAGCCTGGCCGACGGCGAGACCAGTTGCCGCAACGGCGACCTGTCGACGTACTTCTGGCCGGTGCTGCGCCTGGTCGACGAAGAACCCGCCGATGGGCACGACGGCCCGACCGGCGGGTACGACGGCCCGACCGACGGGCACGGTGGGCGGATCCAGGTGCCGAGCGCGTTCACCCTGACCTACCGGGGCAACCCGCAGGGCAACGTCGTGCCGATGCCGCGCCTGCTGCGGGGCACCGTCGGTGACGCTGCGGCGATCACCAACGGCGGCGCGCGGGCGCGGGCCACCTGGACCTGCGACAGTACGCCTGACCGGCGTACCACCAGTTATCCGGTCTGCCCGCCGGGCGACCAGGTGGTCCGCATCCACGACTTCCCGAGCTGCTGGGACGGTCGCCACCTGGACACCCCCGACCACCGGGCGCACCTCGTCTTCCCGACGGTGGACGGCGGCTGCCCGAAGGGCACCTTCCCGGTGCCGCAGTTGCGCCTGGTCGCCGCCTACGACCTGCCGACCGGCAAGCGGTTCCAGATCGACGCGTTCGACGGGCAACGCAACAGCCCCCTCACCGATCACGCGTTCTTCGTCAACCTCATGCCGGACGAGCTGATGGCGCGGGTGGTCGGCTGCCTGAACAGCGGCCGGACCTGCGTCGACGAGCAGTCCGCAGCGTCTGGGCCGGCACTTCGCAGCTGACGACCGAGCCTCCTCCGTCGGCTCGGCAAGCACACGGAACCGGTCGCGAACCGGTTCAGATGTGCCGTCCGGCTGTGGTGCCGACCACTTTCCGGCCTCGCCGTCGAACTGTGTGAACCGCTGCGTGTCGGTAACCGTGTGGGTGGTGTCAACGCCGGTGGCGCTGACCGTGCCGGGCAATCCGGACCCCTTCGGAGCAGTCCAGCAGGACAGGAGCGGATACCAGCATGGCTAGCTACCACGTCGACACCCAGACCGGGAACAGCCTCGGCTGATTCCCGTTGCGCTCCGGTCGGGGCCGCCCGGCGAGGGGGGCCAGCCACGCGGCCCCGACCGGGTGAGACCAGCGGGTTCCCCATCCACCGCGGCCAGGGTTCGCCGGCCCGACGGTGCTTTTGACATCGGCGTACGCGGGCTGTGCCTGACACCCGCGGCGGCCTCGCGCGCCCGATCGGCTCCCCGCCCGACCACCGGGCTGATCGGCTCGTCCTCGTTTCGTGAGATTGGTACGAAAATGACCTGTTCTTCCGTCCGCAGGCTGTTGCTACCGCTCGTGCCGCCGGACGCGTCTCTACCGCGTGCGGTGACCCGGCCCGGCCGGCCGAGGCGGGCACGGGGGGTGTGGTCCGTGATGGCGACCACCCGTGCTGCCGCCGTTTCTCCGACGCCGTCGGAGGCCCAGGGGGGAACGACATGACCAGGCCGATAACCCGTCGGGGTTGGTCGAGGCCTTCGTCGCCGGAACCCGAGGAACCTGGATCGTCGACGCCGGGGCGGCCGAAGGTGCGGTCGGTGGCCGGGCTGCGGGGCGACCGACGCCGGGAGGTGGCGGACGAGGCGTTGGTGCGGTCGCTGTTCCACGAGCACGGGCGGGCGATGCTCGCGTACGCGTCGCAGTTGACCCGGGACCGGGCGGCGGCCGAGGACGTGGTGCAGGAGGCTCTGGTTCGGGCCTGGCGGCATCCGGACAGCCTGGTCAACGGCAAGGGATCGGTACGCGGCTGGCTGCTGACAGTGGTCCGCAACATCGTCACCGACCAGGTGCGCGCCCGTCGGGCCCGGCCCACCGAGGTGCCGGAGTCGCCCACCGACGTCGCCATCCAACGCGACCACGCCGACCAGGTGGTCAACTCGATGGTGGTGATGGACGCCCTCAACCAGCTCTCCACCGAACACCGTGAGGTGTTGGAGCAGGTGTACCTACTGGGGAGTACAGTCGCGGAAGCCGCCAAGGCGTTGAACATCCCGCCGGGAACGGTCAAGTCACGCTCCTACTACGCACTCCGCGCGCTGCGCGACATCGCAAAGCGCCCGGTCGAAGCGGAACGGCCTGCCTCATGAGCACAAACTCGTCGCACCCGGCCGATGAACACGTTGACATCGGCGGATATCTCATGCAGACGCTCGACGCCGAGCAGGTCCGACAGATCGAGGAGCACCTGACCGGCTGCGCGGAGTGCCGCGACGAGGTCGAGTCCCTACGGGAGTACGAGATGGCGTTGGAGGCGGTACCCGACGCGATGCTGCTGGAAGGACCGCCCGAGGGCGGTGACCTGCTGCTGCAACGCACCCTCCGGCAGATCCGGTCGGAGTCGCGGGAGCAGCGGCAGCGCCGGACCAGTCTGATCGCGGTGGCTGCGGCTGCGGCCGTCGCCGCCTCCGTCTCGGCCGGCGTGATGGTGGGGCGCTCGGCCGACGGTGCGGCCGCGCAGGTCGCCGCCGGGCCGACCCCGGCCGTGTCCGCCACTCCCGCCGCCCCGGGGACCCGGTTCGCCACCGCACTGGACCCGGACACCGGTGTGCGCATGACGGTCGCGGTGGCGCCGTCCGAGGGCTGGGTCCGGGTCAACGCGGCGGTTCTCGGTATACCGGCCGGGGAACGCTGTCGGTTGATCGTCGTCGGTCGGGACGGCAGCACCATCCTGGCCGGCAGTTGGCTGGTCTCCGCGAAGGGCGAGACCGAGGGCGTCTCGCTGGACGGCAGTGCCCTGATCGCGCCGTCCGAGGTGGTCGCGGTCCGGGTGGAGAACACCGACGGCAAGACGTACGCCGACGTGGCGCTGTAGGCGTCGGCACCAGTTACCGGCCGGGGCACCCGTAGCGGGCCCCGGCCGGTGTGGTTACCGGAACAGGTCGGCGCAGGCCGCCGGGTCGGCGGCGGCAAAGCCCTCCCGGAACGCCTGCACCCGGGCGAAACCGGACGGGATGCTGCGGCCGTCGACGTCGGCGGCGATCAGGCTCTCCGGGGCGAGCATCTCCGCCACCGCCTCGTCCAGGTCCCCCGGGGACAGGGCCAGCGGGGCACCCCGCCCGGCCGTGATCGTCCCCGCCCAGAATCCGGTCAGGCAGGCCGTGCGCCCCGCCGCAGCGACACCGCGCAACGGCAGCCCGGCGGCCTGCTGCACGGCGAGCGCGTACCTGGAGGCGATCTCGGCGAAGGCCGCGAAGTCCCCGATCCCGTCACCCCCGTCGGACCGGGCCGTGCCGATCGCGGCCAGCCCGGCGAGGTCCAGCCCGAGCGTGCCCGTCGCCGGGCAGTACGACACCGGCGCGGTACGGCCGCCCTCGGGGCAGTCTGCGACGGTCGTGCCGACGATCGGGGCGGTGTTCGGCCCGAACGCCGCCCGCAGTGTCGACAGCAGGGCCGCCAGCGCGTCCGGGTCGTCGACCGGCAGGTTGCCGTCGTCACCGGGGACCACCGCAGCCGCCGACTGCTGGGTGATCCGCCCGCGTACCTCCGTCTCGTCGATCCGGGCGCAGCGACCGGACCCGTCACCGAACCCGAACTGGAAGGCCGAGACCCGGTCGAAGGCGTTGCCGTGCGCGCCGTCGGTGTCGAAGCCGACCTCCGTCGAGTCGCGGATGAAGAAGAGGGTGCCGAGGACCTGGTTGAGGCCCGGGCCGGTGGCGAGTCGGTAGTGCGGCCCGTTTCCCTCGGCGAGCCAGCGGAAGAAGGCGCCTGTGTAACAGTCGGCCTGCTGTTCCCGCACGATCGAACTGGTCGACCCGCCGACGCCCAGCCGGAACTGCACGGCGTGGCCGAACTCGTGGGCCAGCACCGCCACCACCGACATCGTGCCGAAGGTGTCGGCCAGGGTGGGCAGTAGTTCGCCCCGGTCCCAGGCGACCGTGTCCTCCGCCGGGCAGTAGAAGGCGTTGACCAGGCCCGTCGTGTCGGTGCCGCAGACGACCGGTCCGGGACCGGTCGAGTCGTACGAGAACAGACGCCGGACCGGCGCGAACGGTACGCCGAAGGTTGCCGGCAGCTCCTGCGCCCAGTAGCGCTGCACGTCCTCGACCGCGTTCAACGCGAGGCGGTCGATCTCGCCGCCGTCGCCGTTCACCGCGGTCAGTCCGGTGTCGGGCACACCGGGTCGGGGACCGCTCTGGCCCGAGGTGATCTCCAGTCCGGCAGCCCGGGTCGGGCTCCACTGCTCGGTCTCGGCGGTGCCGGCCACCGACCGGGCGCACCCCGCGAGCAGTACCGCCGCCAGCAGCACCGCCACCCCGTTGATCCGATTTCCCACTCTCGGGCACCTTTCTCGTTGAGCTTGCCGGCCGCCCCGGTCAGGAGGCCGGGCACCACAAACGGGTGTGCCGGCCCGCGCGAGGCGGAGCCGGCACACCCGGTGAAGCAGCGGAGGGGTCAGCCGAAGAGGACGGAGGCGACCGTGTCGTCGAAGTTGATCGAGGCGAGGTCGGCGACGTCGCCGTTCACCACGACCGAGCGGCCGGTGCAGTCCGGCCCGGACCAGAGCTTGAGCGAACCCGACGTGATCAGCGAGGAGGCGACACCGACCCGGCCGACGTTTCGGCAACCGCTGCCGGCGACCCCCTGGGACGGGCCGAGGTCGCTGAAGTTGGCGTCGTCGAAGAGGGTGACGCCGGTCGCCGGTGGAACGTTCGACCCGCCGTCCCGCGGGGTGTCCGCACCGCCGGCCTTCTGACCGTTCGGGGTGATGCCGAACCAGGTGCCGCCGACGCCCTGCCCGAGGGTTTCACCGGGCTGGGTGTCGCGGGCGAACCGGTACACCGGCCAGCCGTTGATGGTGACCTGAAGCCGGCCGTCGTCCCGCCGTACGGTGCCGATCGCCGACTGCTCGACCCCGGCGACGAAGATCGTGCCGCCGGGGGCGATGGTCACCGGGGGCCAGGTGGCCGCGCAGTCGCCGTTGCAGTTCGACTTCGACGGCCTGTTGCTGTCGTTGTCGAAGCGGTAGAGGGTCAGCCGGGCGCCGTTCACCACGACCGGGTCGAGGTCGCCGGCTCTGCTCGCGGTGAGCTGAACCCACTTTGCCGCGGCCCGGGCCACCGCACCCTTCGGTACGCCGCCGTTCGGCACCGCCCAGTCCCCGGTGTTGGCGGGGGAGTTGTTGCCTCGGGCGGTGCCGGTGAGCAGGGAGAGCCCGGCAGCGCCCTCGCCGGGCACCGTAGCGGGGGTGGTCCCGCCCTGTCCGACTGCGCTGGACTGCGGGGCGGGGGTGCTCGGGGTCGAGTCGCAGGCGGCCAGCGCGGCACCGACCGCCATCAGCACAACAACGGACAAAGCACTCTTTCGCGACACTGTTCTCTCCGTTTTCTCCTGGTTTAAGCGCCTTCAAAGCCGCTCGGCATCTACACGCAGCCAGACTGAAAACGGTTCAGAGGTCTCGTGCTCGTGGCTGAGCCGAGAAGGGCGGCCGACCGACGACCGTCATCCGAAATACATGACGAGTCATGAATGTTGGGGGGAGTGCCGGTCCACCACGGATCGGCACAACGAATCGGGGAAAGGATGCTCGCCATGTCTGAGCTTCGGACCGTCGCTGTCACCGGTGCCGCGAGCGGCCTGGGGCGTGAGCTCGCGCTGCAGTTCGCCGCGTCGGGCTACACGGTCTACGGGACCGCGCTTTCGATGGAGGAGGCCGGCGGTCTCGCGGACGAGCCGGGTGTCAACCTCAGCGTCGTCGACGTCGCCGACGATTCGGCCGTCCGTGCCTGGGCGGACGAGGTTGCCGAGGCCGTGGGCGACCATGGCCTGGACATCCTGATCAACAACGCCGGCATCCTCACCCCGGGCCCGCTGGAGGTGCTGCCCATCGCGGAGATACGCCGGGAGTTCGACGTCAACGTCTTCGGCACCATCTCGGCGACAAATGCCTTCCTGCCGTTGCTGCGCACCGCCCGGGGGCGGATCGTGCTGATCGGCGCGATGACCGGTCGCTTCCCGTTGCAGTTCAACGGACCGTCGAGCGCGACCAAGGCCGCGCTCGAGGCGATCGCCGACGTCTACCGCAACGAACTGCGTCCGTTCGGGGTCGACGTGGTGATCGCCCAGGCCGGAAACATGCTCACCGGCGGACCGGCCAAGACCGCTGCGGCGCTGGACCGCGTCACCGAGAGCTTCACCGCGCAGCAGCGAGATCTGTACGGCGAGAACTTCGCCGCCTTCAAGGACGCGCTCAACGGCATGCAGGGTTCCGGGCTGCCTGCCGTGGACGCGGCGGCCTGGGTGGTCCGCCTCGCCACCGAGGAGCCTGCCCCCAGTCGGGCACCGGTCGGGCAGGACGCGGTGGAGATCCTGCGCCGGGTCGCCAGTGACACCGACGAGCAACTCGACGCGCTGCGCGCCGAACTGCTGGGTTCCCGCGTCGCCTGAGCCCGGCCTGCCGTCGCCGGGGCGGTGGACGACCCTGCCCACCGTCCCGGCATCACCGTTCTGGACCCAGCCGCACCGGCTGCCGAAATACATGACTCGTCATGTACGTTGAGGTCGGTGGGCGCGCCGTGAGCCGCCGTCAGACCCCACCAACCCGGAAAGGCATCACCATGCAGTTCGGCATCTTCTCCGTCAGTGACGTCACCCGGAACCCGGTCACCGGCACCACACCGAGCGAGGCGGAACGCATCGACGCCCTGACCCGGATCGCGGTAAAGGCCGAAGAAGTCGGTCTGGACGTCTTCGCGATCGGCGAGCACCACAACCCGCCGTTCTTCTCCTCCTCCCCGGCGGCCTTCCTGGCCCACGTCGCCGCGCTGACCAAGCGGATCATCCTCTCGACCTCGGTCACCTTGATCACCACGAACGATCCCGTGCGCATCGCCGAGGAGTACGCGATGGTCCAACACCTGGCCAAGGGCCGGCTGGACCTCACGCTCGGTCGCGGCAACACCGTTCCCGTCTATCCCTGGTTCGGTCAGGACATCCGTAAAGGGCTGCCGCTGGCCCTGGAGAACTACAACCTGCTGCACCGGCTGTGGCGGGAGGACGTCGTGGACTGGGAGGGCTCGTACCGCTCGGCTTTGCAGGGCTTCACCTCGACCCCTCGGCCGCTCGACGACGTACCGCCCTTCGTCTGGCACGGCTCGATCCGTACGCCGGAGATCGCCGAGCAGGCCGCCTACTACGGCAACGGCTTCTTCGCCAACAACATCCTGGCTCCGACCGGGCACTTCCTGCCGCTCGTCAACCTCTACCGGCGGCGCTTCGCCCACTACGGGCACGGCACCGAGGAGCAGGCGATCGTCGGGCTGGGCGGTCAGGCCTTCATCGCCCGCCGGTCGCAGGACGCCTTTCGCACCTTCCGCCCGTACTTCGACGAGGCACCGGTCTACGACCACAGCATCTCGCTGGAGACGTACGCCGAGCGCACCCCGCTGAGCGTCGGCAGCCCGCAGCAGGTCATCGACAAGACGCTCGAATTCCAGGAGATGTTCGGCGACTACCAGCGCCAACTCTGGGTCATGGACCACGCCGGCATGCCGCTGAAGATGGTTCTCGAACAGCTCGACCTGCTCGGCGAGGAGGTCGTCCCGGTGCTGCGCAAGGAGATGGCGTCGCGTCGCTCCCCACAGGCCGCCCCGGCACCCACCCATGAGCAGCGGGTCCGGCAGAAGTACGGCGACGGGCAGCCGCGGCAGCCGCGACCCAACGCCAACCGTGGTGACAACGTCACGGGCACCTCGCCCTACCAGGACAGCGACCCCGCGACGCCCGCCGTCTACCCGGTGATCCGGTGAACGCGGAGGAGCGGCTGGCGAACGAGGCCTGGGAGAGCCTTTTCAGGGCCCAGGTCCTCCTCGCCCGCCGGTTCCTGGCCGACGACATCTGGCACGAGCTCACGCCCAACGAGTACGACGTCCTCTACACGCTCAGGAAATCGCCTCGGGGCATGAGCATGACGGAGATCAACCGCGGCATCCTCATGACGCAGGCCGGGGTGTCGCGGTTGTGCAGCCGGCTCGTGCAGCGCGGACTCGTCGCTCGCGACTGCGACCCCCGTGACCGTCGCGCCTCCGTCCTCACGTTGACCGAGAAGGGCGCCGCGCTCCAGCGGGCCGTCGGCACCCGCCACGCCCAGGCGGTCACGTCGGCCATGACAGCGGCGCTCACCCCGGCCCAGCTCACCGAGCTGCGGGCCCTCGCCCAGCAGATCATCGACCGGGTCGACCCCGGCCCCACCCGACACGACAGTCAGGACTCGGCATGACCTTCGAGCCCTCGCGCGTCCCGGCGACCGCCGCCGACACCGCGCCCGCGAACACCGACCCGATGCCCGCCGACACCGCGCCCCGCCGCATCGTCGTGGTCAACGGTGGTACGAGCGTGCCCTCGTCCTCGCGTCGGCTCGCCGACCGCATCGCGCAGAAGACCCTCGACCGGCTCGCTGCCCGGGACATCAAGGCCACCGTCGCGATCATCGACCTCGGGCCGCTCGCCGGTGAGATCGCCAGCGCCATCGTCACTGGTCACCCGCAAGGTGATCTCCTCACGGCGATCCAGACCCTGGCCGCGGCCGACGGCGTGGTCGTCACCACGCCCGTCTACAAGGCCGGCATGAGCGGGCTGTTGAAATCCTTCGTGGACGTGCTCGACAACGACCTGCTCATCGCCACACCCATCGCGCTCGGTGCCACCGCGGGCACCTCGCGGCACGCCCTGGTGATCGACGATCAGCTGCGTCCGCTCTTCGCCTTCATGCGGGCTCTGCCGGTCCCGACCTCGGTCTTCGCCGCTCCTGAGGACTGGGGCGACGCCTCCCTCGGCAGTCGGATCGACCGCACGGCGGCCGAGTTGGCGGCGCTCGTGGCGAGTTCCGTCCGCAGCGCCATCACCGACCAGAGTTGGGACAGCTACCAGCACACCTGGGGTGGAAACGCCCGGCCGGGCAGCAGCCCGCTGGAGATCGACTTCAACACCGACCTCATGCGGCTCGCGACCGGCGGGTCGAGCCGGGCCGGCCGGGAGATCGGCACAGCCTGAGGCGGTGCCGACGGGCCGGGAGAGCAGCTCGGGCGGGTCGGTTAGCCTGCCTGGTCATGGGGGCATCCGACGACGACCGGCTGGACCTGGTCGTCGATCCGGTCCGACCCACCGGGCGTACGCTGCTGGCCGGCGGTGTCGAGCAGTCGTACGTCGACCTTGCCGATCCCACGTACCTGCACTTCGAGTACGTCCGGCGGATGGCCGCCGTGGCCGATCTCGCCGCGCCCGCCGGTCGGCCGCTGGACGTGCTGCACCTCGGCGGCGGCGCACTGACGCTGCCGCGTTACCTCGCCGCCACCCGGCCCGGCTCGGCACAGCTGGTCGTCGAGCGGGAGCCGGCCGTGGTCGACCTGGTGACACGCGAGCTGCCGCCCGTCCCGGCCGGTGTCGAGATCCACGTCGCCGACGCGCGGGACGCGGTGGCCGAGGTCCCCGCCGGGGCGTACGACCTGGTGCTCGCCGACATCTACCGGGCGGCCCGGATGCCGCCGCACGTGGCGACCGTGGCGTTCGCCGCCGAGGTCGCCCGGGTGCTGCGACCGGACGGCATCTACCTGGTGAACGTGACCGACCTGCCGCCGTTGGTCCTGGCCCGGGTGCAGGCGGCCACCCTGCGGGCGGTCTTCGCCGACGTCTGCGTCGTCGCCGACCGTCGGATGCTGCGCGGCCGGCGGTACGGCAACGTGGTCCTCGCCGCGGCGCTGCGCCCGGACCGACTACCCGTGGCGCGCCTGGTGGTACGAGCGCTGCGTGATCCGCTGCCCGGCGGCGTGCTGCACGGGCCGGCGCTCGACACGTTCATCGCCGGTGCCCGTCCGCGTACCGACGACGTCGAGCGGTGAGACCGGTCAGTCGTCGAGCAGCCCCGCATGGCCCGCGAGAGCTGCGGCCTGGGCGCGGTTGGAGACCCGCAACTTGCGCAGCAGCGCGGCCGACATCCGCTTCACGGTCCGGTCGGAGACGTGCATCTGATCGGCGATCTCCAGCGTGCTCCGGCCGGCGGCGATGGATCGGAGCAGGGCACGCTCCGCCTCGTCGAGGCTGACCGGCGGGAACCGGGCGGGTCGGAGCAACGTGCTCAGCAGTTGCGTCGGCATCACCGCCCAGCCGTCCAGGACCGCCAGCAGTGGGGGAAGCAGCTTCTCCGGCTCGGCGCTCTTGGGCACGTACGCCTCGGCGCCGGCCTCCAGCGCCTGGAGCGGCGAACTCAGGTCCTCCGCGTCGGACATGGCCACGATGCGGACCTGTGGCGTGGTCCGTCGGATGGCCGCCACGGCTCGGATCCCCCCGGGCGCCGGCATGTGCAGATCGACCAGGGCCAGGTCGGGTACGCACCGGCGGACCAGCGAGGCCGCCGCCGCGGCGTCGGCGGTGAAGCCCACCACCTGCGCCCGCCCATCCGTGGCGGCAGGAAGGAGCAGTTCGAGGCCGCGAGCGAAGATCGGCTGGCCGTCGACGACTGCGACCCGGATGGGGGAACAGTGTGACATGTTCGCTCCTTCCCGGTTAACGAGCCATCATGCGCATTCGTACCGAAGGTGATCCCGGACCGTGACTGGACCGGATGACCCAGCGGGGTCGCCGAATGGCCCATATGGGCCAGCGTCCGGGGAAGTGCCGTGGCGTACCTGCTGCGGCCTGAAGCAGCACATCCCCCGCAGGCCGTCTGTCGCCTGGAGGTGTGTTCATGACCGAAATCGTCCTGCGTCCGATCGCTGACGCGTTCATGCAGGTTGGTGTCTACGTCGCCGTGATGGTGGCGCTCTTCGGTTGGCTGCGCTGGCGCTACGGAGACCGGGTCACCGACGGGCTGACCCGGCATCGGCGGTTCGGGCCGATGGTCGGAGCGTTGCTGGGGGTGAGTCCCGGCTGCGGTGGCGCGATCATCCTCATGCCGCTGTACGCCCGAGGCAAGGTGTCGTTCGGCACGGTGATCGCCGCCCTGGTGGCGACCATGGGCGATTCCTCGTGGGTGGTGATGGCCTGGAATCCGATGTTCGCGCTCAAGATCCACACGCTGCTCTTCGTGGTCGGTCTGATCACCGGGTACGTGGTGGACGCGCTCGGCATCGACCCGGCGCGTGCGGTACGCCGGACGCCCGCCGTGGTGGCCGTGCCCGCCGGGTCCGCGGCGGTGGCCACGCCCGCCGGCTCCGCACCCCTCAGGCCCACGCCCGTCGGATCCGGCGTCGGCGGTTCGGGGTCCAGCCGTTCCGGGTCGGGCGGTTCCGGGTCGGGCGGTTCGGGGTCCTCGCCGGTCGGGTCCGGGGTCGGTGGCGGCCTGGTTGCGGTCGGCGTGCCCGACCTGGCCGGCTCACGACGGTTGCTCGGTGGCGTGCTGCCACAGCTGTCCGCGTCCACGATCTTCTGGGGCTTGACCGTGCCGGCCTTCGCCGTGTCGGTGCCGGTGCTGTTCCAACTTGTCGATCCGGCGGTGCTCACTCGGGCACTCGGTGGGATCGACCCGTACCTGGCGCTCGGTGTGCTCGGCACCCTGCTCGCCACGGTGATCTTCGCTGCCGGTCGTGGGCGGCTGGCCGACGACAACCTGGAGACCGCACACCCGCAGTCGATGGGGGCGACCATGCGGCACAGCGCCCACGAGGCGTCCTTCATCACCGTCTGGGTGGCGGTGGCGTACCTGGCCTGGCAGGTGGTCACCAGCACCACCGGATTCGACGGTTCACAGATCGCGCTCGGTGGGCTGCTGGGGGTGCTGATCGGTGCCGGCATCGGCCTGATTCCCGGCTGCGCGGTGCAGATCGTCTTCACCGGCCTGTACGTCAGCGGAGGGCTGCCACTGCCGACCCTGGTCGCGAACGCCATAAGTCAGGACGGCGACGCGTTGATCCCGCTCGCCGCGCTGCGCCGGCACTCCGCGTTGATGGCCACGGTCATCACCACCATTCCGGCGGTGGTGGTCGGGTCGGCCCTGCTGCTCCTGCTCTGACCAGCGCGGTCCTCGGCCGGGGTCGGTGGGCGTCAGTCCTGCGGACCCAGGCCGAGGTACGGGCCGAGCAGCCGGCGTAACCGGGCAAGCGTGATGTCCGCGGTCTTCCTCGCCTGCGTGCGGGCGGTGGCGCCGACGTCCTGGGACGCCCGCACGATGAGGGAGTCGATCAGCTCGGCCATCGTCTCCGGCTCCGGCTCACCGAACTCGGTGAGCGCCTGCCGCAGGGGCCCCTGGAGTTGGGCGTGGAACTCCTCCATCGGGCCCTGCAACACACGCGGTTCCACCACCCGGCTCAGGGCCCGGGCCACCGCCTGCTCGGAGCTTGCGAACAGGTCGACGTTCGCCACCACGTACGCCCAGATGCGGGTGCCCGGCGTCGGCGCCGCCGCCACCCGCTCCAGAACCTGGCCCGCCCAGGTCGGGAAGACGTCCGCCACGACGGCGGCGAGGAGATCCTCGGCGGAGGCGAAGTACTGGTAGACGCTGGAGCGGGCGAGCCCGGCACGACGTCCGATCGCCGCCATGGAGGGCGCCTGCTCGGTCTCGGCCAACAGAGCGCGTGCCGCGTCCAGCAGGGCACGCCGTTGTCGGGCGTGGTGCTCGGCGACGCTGGCCGCCTGGATCCGCGGCACGCGCTCCTCCTCGTCTGGGTAGCCGGTCTGGGCGGTGACCTCAGACCGAGGCGTTGCTCTCGGCGGGCAGCAGCCTGCCGTCGATCATCTCAAGCACCCGGTCGCAGTGGTGCAGCACCTCATGGTCGTGGGTGACCATGACGGTGGCGACCCCGTGTTCGTGCGCCTCACGGGCCAGCAGCGCGACGACGTCCTGACTGCGCTGGCGGTCCAGGGCCGCGGTCGGTTCGTCCACCAGAAGCACCTGCGGGCGGGTGACAAGTGCCCGCGCGATGCCGACCCGCTGCCGTTCGCCGCCGGAGAGCTGGTGCGGGCGTCGGTCCGCCTTGTGCGACATGCCGACCTCGGCCAGCAGTTCCCGAGGGTCGCGCGGGTTGGCGACCTTGCCGAAGGTCAGCGGCAGCCGTACCTGGTCCAGGCTGGTGAGCGAGGGGATCAGGTTGCCGCTCTGGAACACGAAGCCGATCCGCTCCCGACGGATCGCGGTGAGCCGGCGCGGCGACTGCGCACTGAGGTCCAGGTCGTTGAGCCGGATCGTGCCCGAGGTGGGGCTGATGAGCGCTCCGCAGACCGCCAGCAGGCTGGACTTGCCGGCGCCGGAGGGGCCGACGACCGCGACCAGCTCGCCCGCCTCGACCTCCATGTTGACCTTGTCGAGGGCGGTGACGGTGTCTTCGCCGTCGCCGTGGATCAGGGTGACGTCGGACAGGGACAGCATGGCGGTCATCGGTTGCCTCCGAGCGCGGTGAGCGGGTCGACGCGAGTGATGCGCAGGACGGCCACGGTGGCACCGACGACGCCCAGAATGAGCAGCAGAGCGGTGGCGACGGCGATGGGTGCGGCCTCCAGCACGAACGGCATGGGGGTGGCCGAGATGGCGGCACCGGCTGCCACGCCGATCGCGACGCCGACCCCGGCGGAGAGGACCAGGAGCACCACCGACTGGAGCAGGCTGTCCCGAAGCAGGTAACGGGTGCTGGCACCGAGCGCCCGGATCACCGCGATCTCCTGCTTGCGCTGCACGGTGAGCACGGTGAAGAACGCGCCCACCACGAGGGCCGAGATGGCGTAGAGGAAGACCTGGATCAGCTGAAGCGTGGAGGTCTCGGCGGTGTAGCCCGGCGAGGCGCCGAAGGACTGCTCCAGGGTCATGGAGGTCGTGCCGGCGTCCTTGTCGCCGGCCGCCAGGTCGACGTCGGCACCGTCGGCGGCGCGTACGGCGACCGCGGTGATCTCGTTGTAGATGCGCTCGGGTGCGGCGTCGCCCGCCCGTACGCCTGCCTTCACTTCCTGCCACGAGCGCAGCGGGAGGTAACCGATGTCGACGTGGCCGAAGGTGTGCTGCTCGCCGAGGATGCCCACCACCTTGAGGGGGGTCCCGGCGGGTTCCAGTTCGATCGTGTCGCCCACCGAGATGCCCAGTTCGGCGGCGGTGGAGCTGATCACCACCTCGCCTTCGCCGGCCAGGCGCTGACCCTCGGCGACGGCCGGGTCGAGGAAGGAGCCGACCTCGACGCCGAAGAGGGCGAGGTCGACCTCGATTCCCTCGTTCGTCCGACCGTTGGCGAGGGTGTTGCCCAGCGGTGCCGCCTCGGCGACACCGTCCTGGGTCGCCCAGGTGTCGACGGCTGAGGTCTCGACCACGCTGCGGGAGAAGGCGGAGTCCTTGGCGACCTCGTGCTGGAAGGCCAGCGAGGTCACGGGGAGACGTTTCAGGCCGGAGACTCCGTCATTGACCAGCCCGACGGAGAGTCCGCTCAGCAGTACGGTGAGGATCGCGATGAGCGCGACGACGACGCCCATCAGGGCGAATCGACCGCGGGCGAAAGTAAGTTCGCGTATGGCGAGGAACATGGGCTCACCGCATCCGATAGGTAGCCGACAGCATGTCGGCAAAGATACCGACGCCCTGTCGAGAAGATGGCGCCAGGACGGATGCTGTGAATCAACTCACGCAGAGTGAGGGTTGACCTCGCCGAATTGCGGCTCGGCGGGTGGTCGCCCCTTCAATTCGTGAAAGCCGGGCCGGTTTCACGATCATTGCCGGTCCGGTACGCCTCCCGGGCGCTGGCGCTGGCGCTGGCGCTGGCGCTGGCGCGGGTGCGGGTGCGGGTGCGCCGACGACCGAATCATGCGTAAACGCCGATGTTAGCGCCATCAGGGAGCGCGCTGCGGATGCGCCGTCCTGGGCCGGGGCGGTGGACAGGGCGGTGCCTGCACAACGACGGTCGGCACTGGCCGCGCCCGCCTTCCCGGCGCGGACAGTCTCCGTGAAACCGCCAAGTTACGACTTGACGAACGACATGTTATCGCCCACATTCGATGTTCAAGGGTGATGACGCCGGAGGTTCACCGGGCAGGCCTGTGTCGTCGGATCTTGGTTCAGGCGTGCGCCAGGGCATGCGGACGCCACTGTTAGCGCTAACACGCTACGGCTCGGTCGCTGCGCGTCGTGGTGTGCCCGTCCTGGGCCGTTCGGGGTCCTGGTCATCTTGAAGGAGGATCATGTCTGCCTTTGGTAGATCTGAATTGCTCGCGCCGCCGCCGTCGCGTCGGCGCGGGCGGTTGCTGCGCGTCGTCGCGGCCGGCGTGGCGGCGGTGGTGGGCGGTGTCACCGCCGTGGCGGTGACGTCGACCCCGGCCGCTGCGGCGACTGTCGACACGAACGCCTGGTACGTGCTGCTCAACCGCAACAGCGGCAAGGCCCTGGACGTGTACAACCTGGCCACCAACGATGGAGCGCGGATCACCCAGTGGGCGCGTAACAACGGCAACCAGCAGCAGTGGCAGTTCGTCGACTCGGGCGGCGGCTACTACCGCCTGAAGTCGCGGCTGTCGGGCAAGGTGCTCGACATCTACAACTGGTCGACCGCCAACGGCGGCAGCATCGTGCAGTGGACCGACCACAACGGAGCGAACCAGCAGTTCCGGCTGGCCGACTCCGACGGTGGCCACATCCGGCTGATCAGCCGGCACAGCAACAAGGTGGTGGAGGTGCAGGGCGCCTCGACCGCCGACGGTGGAAACATCGTGCAGTACGACGACTGGAACGGCGCCAACCAGCAGTGGCAGCTCGTCCGCGTCGACGGGGGCAACAACCCCGACCCGACCCCCACCACGCCGCCGCCGACCGGCACCTGC
>NZ_BOPA01000043.1 GCF_016863515.1 Micromonospora gifhornensis | reverse complement strand
TCTTGGTGGCCTGAAGTCTTCGGTGAGAACCGACAATGGGCTTCTGCCTGTTCAACAACATCGCGGTCGCCGCCCGGCACGCGCAGGCGGAACTCGGCTTGCCGAGGATCGCGATCGTGGACTGGACGTCCACCACGGCAACGGCACCCAGTCCATCTTCTACACGGACCCGAGCGTGCTCACCATTTCCCTGCACCAGGCGGGGTGCTTTCCACCCGGCTCCGGTTGGATCCGCGAGAACGGCGCAGGCGACGGCACCGGCTACGCCATCAACGTGCCGCTACCGCCCGGCACCGGTCACGCCGGCTACCTGCACTCGATGACCGAGGTCGTCCTTCCCGCACTCGAACGTTTCGCACCCGACCTGATCCTGCTCGCCAACGGCTTCGACGCCAACGTCTTCGACCCCATGGCGAGGCAGATGCTCACCGCCGACTCCTACCGTGCGATGACCCGCATGCTCACCAACGCGGCAGACCGGCTCTGCCACGGCCGACTCGTCGCCGCCCACGAAGGCGGCTACAGCCCCTTCTACGTCCCGTACTGCACCCTGGCATTCCTCGAAGAACTCGCCGGCACCACCACCCGCATCACCGATCCCTTAGCCGCCGTCGTCGCCGAATACGCGGCCGAACCTCTCCAGCCCCACCAGAAGGCCGTCATCGACGAAGCGGCCCAACTCGTACTGCGGATCGGCACCCACGAGATCGCAGCCGCTTCCTGACGGCCCGGCCAACCCTGGCGGCGACTTTCGCTCTACATCGGCCGTCTACCTACGCCCGACCCCGGGCTAACCGCCTAAACCCGGGCGGCTGGGAGACCCGGTAGCTCTCAGCAGTCCACACCCGGTAGTCGCCGTGCGGCGGCTACTCGACCGGCCGCAGGACGCGGCAACGTCCAGCAGCCGGTACCCGGGCCGGCGGCAGCGGGCATCCCCCGTCCTTCTGCCGCCGGCCACCGGGCCAGGACGGCGGAACAGGGCTGCAACGCCCCGTCGGCTCGGATTGGTCAAACACCTTTCCGACTCCCGATGCTGGCCGTTTGTTCGGGAGTAGCGAGTGGCATAGATGACTGATGCGCGATTCGCTGTAATCGATCAGTCGAGACCACCGGAACAGTGGTCACGATTGGCCGTGCATAGATGTAAGGGTCGATGACAGCGCCAGCGACGGGAGATGTTCTCGATGCAGACACATGCTCGCCAGCTCAAGCAGTTCGTGCTAAAGCCCACCGTCTACTGTTACCACAAATGCCCGTACTGCGACCTTCGGCAGGATTTCTACACGGGGATGGTCGCAGAGCGAAAGCAAGCTCTCAAGGTCGTGCCTCGTCAGGCCGGCGTCCGTATGCCCAACCCAGGGCACATGCCCTTGGACATGGCATTGCGCACGATTGACGAGGCTGCCGCCCTGGGAATGGAAGAGCTACAGCTCAGCGGCGGCGACCCACTGCTGTACCCGCACCTCATCGACGTGATCAAAGCAGCGAAGAGGCATCCCGGCGTATTTGTTCTCATGAACTCGGTCGGCACTGGTGTCACGGTGGACAAAGCCCGGGAGATCATCGATGCCGGGCTCGGCGCGTGGAACTTCTCCGTGGACACCCTGGACCCCGTGAGGTACGAGAAGCTTCGCGGCGTCCGCAACGCTCTGCCCACGATCATGAAGGCCATCGAAGTGGTGCGTGAGGCAGGCTCGGACGCCCCGGAATTCCGCATGAACTACATGTGCGTCATCACCCGGCACAACTTCCGGGAGATCCCCGAACTGGTCGCCCACTGCGTGGATACCGGCATCGCATCGATCTATTTCATGAACGTCTACGGTGACAACACCGGCGCATCGCTGCTGACCGTGGCGGAGATCAACGAGTTCCGTGACCAGGTCGTGCCCGCGATCCATGCGGTGCTGCGTGCCAAGGACGTGCCAGAGATCGTCCAGGCCAACGCCGAGTACGTGATGGGTACCTTCTTCTCTCGGGAGAATCCGGACGAGAACTACGCCCAGGGCATCTACTGGCCGGACAGGGACTCGGTCAAGGCGGCCTGCCGGGTCCCGGACTTCTACACCCTCATCGAGCCCAACGGTTCAGCGCTGCCGTGCTGCCTGGTGGAGATTTCGCACGTCGGTGTCGTCGGCAACGTCATGGATACGCCTTTGGCCGAGGTGTGGAGCGGCGAAGCGTTCGAGCAGTTCCGTGAGAAGCGCATCCCGTTCTGTCAGCGGTGCTCATCACCGCGGAACATGACCCTCGGCCTCGTGCCCAGCATGTGTCGGCAGTTCCGCCCATGACCGAGGACCTCCTCGCCACCGTGGTGGTACCGGTCAAGGACGACGAGCGGATCTACCGCCTCGTCGACAGCTTGCGGCACCAGACCCTGCCGCGCGACCGCTACGAGGTCATCGTCGTAGAGAACGGCAGCCAGCGATTCGGTGACCTGGCCGACGCCAGCGACATGATCCGGTACCTGCACCTTCCGGATGCCAACTCGGCGGCGGCGAGGAACGCCGGTCTGGCCGTGGCACGTGGCCGGTACCTGCTGCTCACCGACGCGGACTGTGTGGCCGATCCGCCGTGGGTCGAGCGCATGACGGCGGCGCTTAAAAAAGGGCCGGCATCGGTCATCGGTGGCGTGATCCGCCCGTACGCGCCGAAGACCTGGACACAGCGGCACGCGATAACGATCGTCAACGGCCAAGACAGACTCAACTACCTTCCGGCACTGCACCTGCCGTACGTGGCGGGGGCCAACGCGGGCTTCGTGACCGCCCGCCTGCGCGAGGTCGGCGGATTCGACGAAGACCTCCGCTCGGGCAACGACGTGGACATCTGCTACAAGCTCGGCCTCACGGGCAGCAGCGCCGCGATCGTGCCCGACGCGGTGGTGTGGCACGAGGACCGACCCACGGTGCGGGCACACTTCCGCCGGTTCCGGTTCTACGCCATCTACCAGGTGCTCCTGTTCGCCAAGTACAAGCAGCACTCCGGCAAGCGGGTCGTGTTCGACCCGTACCCCTTCCGGCGTGCCGCGCAAGCGATCCTCTACAGCCCTCGCGCGGCGGTACGGCTCGTGCACGGGGATGCCGGCCCCGCCTCGCGGATGATCCTCCAACTCATCGAGGCCGCCGGAGTGCTCACGGGCGAGGTCGAAGGGGCCATCCGATTCCGACAGCTCTACCTGTAAGCGGACAACGAATCTGACGGCAGACGAGGAGACAGCTCATGAGGTCAGCACCGCTGGCGACCGACTGGACCACGCAACGGCAGATCACCCGCCGAGGTGTGCTGTGGCTCGGGCTCACCTGCGACGTCCGGTGCAAGTTCTGCTACGACGAAAAGGTCTCCCTGAACGCGAAGGCATGGATGCCACCCACCGAGGCGCGGGCCGCCATCGACAAATTCCGCTACTTCTACCACAACGAATTTGTCGACTTCATGGGCGGCGAACCGACCCTGCACCCCAACGCGCTGGAGATCGTCCGCCACGCGGCGGACATCGGCCTGCGCCCGACGATGATCACCCACGGCATGCACCTGGCCGACATGGACAACGCACGCGCCTTCGCCGACGCCGGCATCCACGACTTCCTCGTCTCGATCCACGGCATCGGCGACACCGTACGGGAGATCCACGGCCGTGGCCGAGACAACTACGCCAAGCAGATCGCGGCACTGAACAACCTGCGCGAGCTGGGGGTTCCGTTCCGTTTCAACGTCACAATGATCAAGGACAACCTGACTGAGCTGGAGGCCATCGCGGAGCTGGCCGGCCAGACGGGCGCCCGTGTCGTCAACTTCCTGACCTTCAACCCCTACTTCGAGTGGACCGCCGACCCGGAGATCTCATTCCAGGCGCGGCACTCCGAGATCGCCCCTCATCTGGCCCGCGCGATCGACCGATGCACCGCGCTCGGCGTGGAGGCGAACGTCCGATACATGCCACCCTGCCAGCTCCCCGGCCACGAAGCACACGTCTACACCGGCTATCAACTGCCCTACGACCCGCACGAATGGGACTACAACTCCTGGTACGACACCGGACACGAAGGCGAGCCAGATCCGGCGTGGTACCTCGACGCCTCACGCAGGCAGCAGCAGCGCCACCACTACGTTCACGCCCCGGCCTGTGACGACTGCGCGCTCCGCCAAGTCTGCGACGGCTTCCATGAGCAGTACGTCACGCGATGGGGCGCAGACGAGGCGCGCCCCTACGACAAGCCGCTGATCGACGACCCGACACACTTCGTCAAGCAGCAGCGCAAGATCCGCTACACGGGCACCGGCGAACATCGTGAGGGCGCGGATGCGGAGGCGCTCGCCTCGACCCGGCTCCCCGTGGGCGATGACGGCAGAGCCGGTGTCAAACGGCAACGCCCGAGCCGCTCATGATCGCCACGGTGGTGATGCTGACGATCCTTGTGCGGCAGCTGTTCATCCTCACCGCGATCGCGCGGTCCAGAGCGTTCCTGACTACCGCGCCGCACCCGGCCACGGTCGATGCGGCCGGGGGAGGGCCCGCCCTGTTCGTCGTGATCCCGGTACTGCGAGAGACCGCCATCATCGCCGAAACGATCAAGCACATGGTGAGCCTCACGGAAGGGCACCGAGCACACGTCATCATCGTCACCACCGCCCGGGAAACCACCGAGCCATCGCCAGACGGCGACACCGCGACGATGGTGAAGGAACTCGCCACCTCCGGGAAGTTCACCCACCTGCACTACCCGCACACAGGCGGGCTCAAGGGCGATCAGCTGAACTTCGCCGCGAACCACTGCGCGTCAACCCTGCTCGCAGACGACTCACCCGCAGACGCATACCTTGTCTGCTACGACGCCGACTCACGACCACCACTCGACGCGCTGACCCGCTTCGAAGCCGCCATCACCGCCAACCCCAACGCACACGTCTTCCACCAGTCGTCACGGTTCGAACTACGCGCGCCCATCCGCCGCGAGGACGGAGCGCTACGGGGGCTGACTCGGGCGGTGTGCGACGGCGGCGCACTGCGTGCCAACCGCTTCGTCCTCGGATTCGAGATACCCCGACTGATCAACCGATCCAGCAGCGTAGGACGGCTCAAGCGCGCAGTCTGCTCGTACGTCTACGCCCACGTCACTGGACACGGACTGTGCGTCCGACTGTCGTTCCTGCTGGACCACCCGCTGCCGGCCGGCTCGCCCATGGAGGACATGCAGTACAGCTTCCACCTGGGATCGCACAACACCGAGATGGTGCCAGTCGCCAGCCTCGACCACGCTGCCGTCCCCGACACCATCACAGCCCAGGTCGAACAGGCGTCGCGCTGGTTCTTCGGACCGGCCCGCGCCCTGCGCTACCTCCGCCAACCGTCGACCAAACCCGGCACACGCGCACAGCTCCAAGCAGCCTCCGCACTCGGCTCGGCCGGCGAATGGCTCGGCTGCGCCATCACGGCCCCGGCAATCCTCGCCACGCTGTGCCTCGCCTCCGGGCCCCTCCAACTCATGGCTGCCGCGGTCACCGTGATCTACCTCGCCCAACTCGTGGCCACCGACCGCACCCTCGGCGCGCCAGACAACCTACGGCGGCGCGTGATCCGTGTCCTGACCTGCCCCCTCGCCACCGTGCTGTTCGGCATCGGCGGACTCATCGGCGCCACCAACCTTGTGAAAGGAGGCTCCGGCATCGGGAAAACCGAGCGCCGGTAGACCATGAACTCACAAACCGTGATCGTTGCCGTCGAGGGCCCATGCTGCGCTGGCAAAACCACCCTCAGCCGAGGATTGCTGAAGGCGCTGTCGCAGCTGACCATCGCACACGTGAGGTGCTATGCCGACTTTGTCGGCGGTGGCCGATTTCTTCCCAACCCCGTACCCCGAACCCTCGACGAAGACGCCGCCGGGCTCAAGGAGCTGATCCACATCGAGCGGGCGCGAACCGAGGCGGCGTTGCACGCCGAGAGCGACCTGATCTTGCTAGACCGGGGGCCGAACACCTTCCTCGCACATCGCCACGCCATCGAACAGGTCACCGGGCTGCAATGCTTCGGTCCCGCCCAGCGCGCCGTGGCCGAGGCACGCCTTCCATCCTGGCCCGATCTCGTACTATACCTAGACGTGCCGCAGGCCACGGTGCACGAGCGCAACCGGGGGAAGTTCCCCGACGACAGCATCTTCATCGACGCGCAGTTCAACGCAGGGATTCGGTCGTACTACACCGAGATCACCGGAGATCAGAAGATCATGTGGCTTGACGCGACACTCGACCCCAGCGAGCTGGTCGAACTCGCCCAAGCCCAGGTCCGCGGCCTACTGACGACAGCCGCTGCGAACTAGGAGGGCCGCCCGCGTGAAACAGGTGCCGCTAGCCGGCAAGGTCGTCTTCGTGGACTGGCACAGCGTCCTGTCACGCGACCCCTTCTGGATGTCAATACGCGAGAGCGCCACTCATCCACTGAAAGCGCAACTCGAAGCGAACCTCGCCGAGGTATTCAAGAGCAGAGCCAACGAGTGGATGAAAGGACTACTTTCCTCGGAAGAGATCATCAAGTCTATGGATATCGAGCTTGATGGCCGATTCCGCGAAGACTTCCTTACGCGACGACTATACGTCGACTGCGCAAAGATGCGAGTCAACGCCGAGTTATTCGAAGCCCTCCGTAAAATCAAATCACATGTCCTCGTTGTCTTGGCGACCGACAATATGGACTGCTTCCTGCGGACGTTCGACCGAGCGCGGGCCAAGAGGCGTCGCCCTACCCCGCAATCCGAGACGCTAACGGACTGGGCCGTCATTCTCGACGACATCATCTGCTCCAGCGAAGTCGCAGCATTAAAGGCCGAAGACCCCCAACGCTTCTTCGGGCCCTGGCTTGCGGAACACGGCCTTACCTTCGCGGACGCTGCACTGATCGACGACCGTGCTGACAACTGCGCCGCATTCACCGAGCAGGGCGGCAAGGCGGTGCAATACAAGATGGGCATCGGTGACGTCCACGACGTACTGGAGTCCTTGGCCACCTGGATGGAATCGGGAACGGTTGCACCCACCGCGGGGACGAGCTGGGCAACCAACTTGCCCCGTACAAGCTGACGCCAAATTCGGGCGAACGGCGGGGTGGCCCGAGGCGCCGATACTCGTCCTGGCAAGCCGAACGCGCTGCAGGGCGAGTCCCGGCGGGAGTGACCGAACATGTGCTGATGGTGGCCCGGAAGCGCTGAGCTGTGGTGAACACCCGACGGCGACCACCGCTTCGCGGGCCGCGTGACCCAGACCCGGCTCATGTCTCTGTCGGCGTGGAACAGCTATTCGACGTCACCCGGACCCATCTTCATCCGCCGCGGCTCGATGACTAGCCCCTCGTCAGTCTCCAACAACCGGCGAGCTGGCCCTGGGAGCGTCGCCGGATCGCCGAGACCAACTCGGCAGAGACGCCCCCAGTGGTGGCGGCTGCTCGGCTGCTGATGCCGGACTCCAACCCCGCCGACGACCAGGAGGTCAAGGCGCTGACCGCCGACCATGCCCTCGGAACCGCCAAGCCCGGACGTACCGTCTTCCACACCCGGGGCGGTCTCACCTTGTTGGACGCCCTCGGCCAAGATCATCCAGCCGCCGAGCAGATCGCCGTCGAACTGGTCCAACACGCTGCTCCGCGCGCTCGACATCGCCGAATCGATCATGGCGGGCTTTCGTGGGCGCTCGACCAGCCGGCCGGCCCACCGATTGGACAGCTCCTCAGAGGCGGGCTGTCGGAAGATTGAGATGATGGTCGGTCGGTCACCAGCAGGATGCGGATAGTGCGCGTGATCGACTAACCTCGACTGACTGTGAGGGCAATGGCCGATGATCTTCGGCTCCAGGCGAAGCAGCGCGCCCGGGCCTTGGAAGGGACACCGTTGTCGGGGTGGAGTGGCAGTCGACCATGTACACCGAGGGCCTGCCGCCCGCGGTGCGGCTGAAGACGCCGACCCGCGACGGGCGGCTGCCCGTTCGTGTTCGAGGCCAGCGGCTCGGAGACCCACTTTATCAACGGCTACGACCCGCAGGCCCGGGCGCGGCGGGTCTTTGCCTTCCCGCAGCCCGGTGCCTTGGCGAGGATCGTCCGTGGTGCGGAGGCCGATCCGAAGCGGCCGACGTGGCGGGCGAAGGTCCGTCACCTGCCCCGCTGGACGTCGCCGCCCTGTGCCCGGTGCCGTGCCGCCAGCGTCCGCCGGTGCTTTATTGCAATCCCTGGTAGGGGCGATGAGGACACGGTGGCGGAATGAGGCCGCGCCGCCGGGCACACGGTTGCGATCCCTGGTAGGGACGATGAGGACGAGGTCTACGTCCGGGCTGTGGGCACACGTCGCCTAGGGCGTGTGTCGAAGTCGGTGCCAGGGCTTGAGGTGGCTTGAAGATCTTCGCGTGTTGTCGGCGTACGGGTGAACGTGCCCAGGTAGGTACGGATGGACGGGACCAGTCTCGTGCCTATGGATCGAGGGGTAAATGGTCGTGGGCACCGACGGGAAGTCAAGCTCACATTCCTACCGCGCCGCTTCCGCTCCTCGCCGCTGCGCGGCTGCGGTGCGGGTCGGCTTGGTCCCGAGGCACTACTCGCAGCGCTCGTGCACCACAAACAGCCCTCAACTGCTCGGTGATCCCGCTTCGGCCGCGTCTGTGGACGCTGCAACGACAATCGATGTTTTGTCGAGAGCGACAGCGTCGGCGCGAACATGAAGGTCCCCGCTAGGTACGGCGGGGCTGAGCACGTTTGGTCGTACCTGACTGGCCACGCCAACTCGTACGCCGACACGTGTCGGAGGTCGAAAACGAGTGAGGTCTCCGGTAGATGGTTCAGCGATTAAGCAGAACCTGAAAACCGGAGACCTCGTGGACACCCTAGCGGTGACGAGGCGGTTCGACCTGACCGACGTGCAGTGGGCGGTGCTGGAGCCGTTGCTGCCTGCGGGTAAGCGGCCAGGTCGACCGTCGTCATGGAGTAGGCGGCAGTTGATCGATGGGATCCGGTGGCGGATCCGGGTGGGTGCCCCGTGGCGGGACGTGCCACCGCAGTACGGGTCCTGGTCGGCGGTGTATGCCCTGTTCCGCCGCTGGCAGCGCGACGGCACCTGGCAGCAGCTCCTGACGGCGTTGCAGGCCCTCGCCGACGCGGCCGGCAGGATCACCTGGGACGTGTCCGTGGACTCGACCAGCGCCCGCGCTCACCAGCACGCGGCCGGGGCGAGGAAAAGGGGGATCTGCAGGCCGAACCACCCGGCGGCGTCAGCGTCGAACCGGCCGACCACGCGCTCGGCCGCTCCCGCGGTGGGCTGACCACGAAGCTGCACCTGGGCTGCGAGCAAGGGCAGAAGCCCCTCGCCATGGTGCTGACCGCCGGGCAGCGCGGCGACAGCCCGCAGTTCATCCCCGTCCTGGCCGCCATCCGCGTTCCCCGCCTGGTGACTGGCCGACCGAGAACCCGCCCAGACCGGGTCCTGGCCGACAAGGCCTACACCTCGAAAGCGAACCGGGCCTACCTGCGCCGACGCGGAATCGCCGCGACTATCCCGAGCAAGGCCGACCAGGACGCGAACCGGCGGGCAAAGGGATCCAAGGGCGGCCGACCGCCGGCCTTCGACCCGCACCTCTACCAACAACGTCACGCCGTGGAGTGCGGGGTCAACCGGCTCAAGCGCAACCGAGCCGTGGCCACCCGCTTCGACAAGCTGGCCGTCCGGTACGAGGCCACCATCCACCTCGCCGCCATCAACGAGTGGCTGTGACCGACTTCGACACACGCTAGTGATTGATTGCCGGCAACAGTTCAGCAACTCTCAGCACATGGCTGTCCAGCATGGAGTCCATCTCCTCGCTTGGCACCCTCTCCCTGGAGAGCATCAGGGCCCCCGCACTGGGAAGACCTCTCAGGTCAAGGGATAGATAGATCCCGACCGTCCGTTCGATGGGATCAAGGAACGGATCGAAGAGGAACCACACATTCCGCTCATGTGATGCCTCATGGGCGGTTTCGACATACCTCACCATGCCTTGACGCGAAGAGATGTGACCGGAGTAGACGAGGGGAACGGCGTTTCCGCCCACCTCTTGAGCGTTTTCTTCGCGCAAGGTAAGCCTGTCGAAGATGAGTGAATACCGGACGCTTACGCGCCTCTCGATGATTTTTCCCGAACCTGTTGTACTACGGTGATAAGTCCACCAGACACCAAGATACTTCCGGCGTCCTGGTGCCCGGGTGTACTTGATCAAGATGTAGAGCTGACGTGAGATCAAAGGCACAAGACCAAGCAGAAAGCCGACCAGTACTTCTGGCCAGTCAACCCCTGTCATTTGACACCTCCGTGTCGGATAGCCCGGCTTGGCCGACAGTAAGCATGGGGGGCAACACTGGCTGCGGTTGTGTGATAGCGCTAACTGGACCTTGGTGGTGGCCTTGTCGTGTGGCCGGACCATTGTCCGAACCAGAGCACCGGCACGTCGCCCGCCGGGCGGGGGGGGGGGGGGGGGG
>NZ_BOPA01000042.1 GCF_016863515.1 Micromonospora gifhornensis | reverse complement strand
GGGGGGGGGGGGGGGGGGGGGGGGGGGGGGGGGGGGGGGGGGGGGGGGGGGGGCACCCGCAGCTCCGCGAAGTCGTCGCTGCTCTGCCTGACGTCGATACCCGGTGCAGGGTCGTCCCTCAACTCGAAGGCGGCTCGCAGATCGACGTTCCAGTGAGATGCTTCTATGGCTGTCAAGTGGTGCTGGTGGCTGGGTGGGCGCTGTTCAGGGTCCGGAAGAGTTGCCGGCTGATGTAGCGCTTGAGGCTGCGCATGATCTCGCGTTTGGTGCGTCCTTCGCGTGTGCGGCGGGTCACGTAGTCGCGGGTGCGGGGGTCGTGGCCCATGCGGACCAGCGCGACGGTGTAGAGCGCTCGGTTGAGGCGTCGGTCGCCGCCGCGGTTGAGCCGGTAGCGGGTGGTGTTGCCTGATGAGGCCGGTAGTGGTGACGCGCCGGCCAGGGCTGCGAACGCGGCTTCGGAGCGGACGCGGCCAGGGTGGGACCAGGCCAGTAGGACGGTGGTGGCGACGACGGCGCCGACGCCTGGCAGGGCGAGCAGTTGTGGTGCTTGGGCGGTGACAGTTTCGTGTAGCGCGGTGTGGTTGGCGGCGAGTTCTGCGTCGAGGGCACGGATGCGACGCGCTAACCGGGTCGCCTCGGCGCGGCAGACGGCCACGGTGGCGTTGTCGTTGCGGGTGCGCCAGGCCGCGATGGCGGCGATCGTCGTGGTAGTCAGGGCGCGGCGGGCGTCGATGCCGAGGTCGACGGTGCGTAGCAGCGCGGTCAGCGCGTTGACCGCGCGGGTGCGTTCGCCGTTCATCTGTTCGCGAGCCGCTGTCAGGACGCGCAGGGCTGTGCGATCGCCGCCGGCCCGTGGCCAGCACAATTCGTCGATGTCGAGGCTGCGAGCTGCTTGGGCCATCGCGACGGCGTCCACGACGTCGCTCTTGCCACGGCGACGCCGGGTGGTGGCCGCGACGTCGGGGGCCTCGGCGACGGTTAAGCCGGCTGCAGTTAGCTGCTCGGTGAAGGTGGCGCCGTAGGAACCGGCGCCGTCGATGACGATCAGCGTCGGCGCCTGGTGGGTGTGGCGTTGGATCCAGTCGACGGCACGGCGCAGCCCTGACGGGCTGGTCGGGAACTGAGCCTGCTGCCCGAGTGCGCCGGTGCCAGCGGTGATCAAAGCGAGCGTGTGGGAGGCGGCGTGGGTGTCCACGCCGATGACGAAGTCGTACTGGTCTGCGACAATGGCCATTGCGGCGTACTGCCTTCCCGGGAGACGTCGTGACGGCGTCGGCCCGGGAGATGTGTGCTCTCGAGGCAGGACTGTGATGAGCCACGATCCGCTGCAACGGACCGGGCAAGCTTCTGATCAAGCCACCGAGAGGGGCAGGGCCGGCGCCCGACCACGGGCCGGATGGGCAGATCTCACTGAGAGCACCCTGTGGGGCCACCATTTTCATGAGCCACACCCAGCCGCGATCATGACGCCGACCCTGCCAGCCAGCCCCAGGCCAGCCAACACCTACCTTCACAGCCTTTTTCATCGTGATGGTCCTGGTCACGGTGGGTGCGGCGTGGCGTGTGTCGACATAGGACGAGGCTCCCGGTAGGACAGCAGTCGACCAAGAGAGGTGCCCCTCCCGGGAGCCTCGTTGCTGTCTCACTCTGCCTTGATCCCGTTGTCCATTCGATCGTTGAACATGTCGCTGGCCTGATCCATACCCCTCGTTACCAGCGACGATCCCGGTGGCGCAGCCTCGACCCCGGCCGCCAAGCCCTGCTCGTGCTGGCTCATCTACGCAACGGCGACACCCTCGCCCGTCTGGCCGCCGAATTCGAGATCGTTCGGCAGGTTTCCTCATCCTTTGCCCTGAAGGGGGATGTCCCCGACCCGCCGCGGCTGGCGAGGATCGCACGGTGGTTGTCTTTCTCACCGAGTTGGACCCCCGTGCGCGGATCAAGGGGTCGCGGGACGGGCTCGGGGCGCGGCCGGTGTGGTCGGCGATGGGCCGACCGCTGATCGGTAACCTGACCACCGTCACCAGGGATCTCGCCGGGTTCATCACGTTGCTGGTCGGGCTCCGGCTGGCGGAGTTGGGTCCTGCTCAGGATGATGCCGGGCGGCAGGCCGCGTTCCTGGTGTGGGAGCAGATGGCCGGGTACGTCCGGCACGAGGTCCACAACCACCGGGGCTTCTTCGGGCGGCAGCGGGTGGCGGCCCGCGCCGCAGGCGCCAGCGGCACTGGCGGCAAGGTAGCGCTCTCGGCCGCGCCGGATCGGCAGATCCTGAGCAACCAGAAGACCGACGGGCTGCTCGGCAACTACATCGCCCCGGCGCGGGCCTCGGCCCTGGTCGCTCCCGGCGCACCGGCGCGGCTTACCCCCGAGGCCGCGGCCTTCGTGGACGCCACCTACCTTCCCCGTGTCGCCATGGCATGGGGTCGCGCGGCCAAGGACCTGACGAAGGCCCTCGCCGCGGATACGGTCTCCTTCAACCTCCGGCCCAACAGCCGACGGGACGCCGTGGCGGCGGTGTTCGGCACGCCGCTCACCGACAACGAACGGGACTTCTACCGCCGTCACCTCGCCGACGGCGGCCCGCACGACCAGACGGAAAGCCGGCAACGCCGGCTCGCCACCCTCATCAGACTTCGCCGCCGTCAGGACGGGCAGTTGTTCGGGGCGTACGTGGCTCAGCTCATCGCCGATGCCGAGCGACACGGGTGGCCCGACCTGGCGGAGCGGTTGCACCGCGTGGCGGTCTGCGAATCGGTGTTGGCCCCGGCGACCGTGCTGTTCAGCCACCTGCTGAGCCGGCACGACGCGCATCTCGACGAGGTGGTGACGGACCTGCGCAGTCAATGGGGTGAGCGGCTCGGCTCGGTCCGGCCCGAGGGGGCGGTGCTGCTGCCGGAGCAGCAGTGGCGGGACATCGCCGCCGCGTTGGTAGAGGGCGACTACCCGGCTCTGGTCCGGGTGCTGGCGCAGCGCAACGCGACCGTCATGCGGGAACGTAGGGGCGGGATGCCCTGGCTCGAGGTCACCGGCCAGGACCGGTTGCGGGTCCGCTTCCGAGAAGAGCCAACCGACCTCCCGGACGCCGACGAGGTCCGGGACCTGTGGTGGTACCCCTACTTTCCTCCACCGCTCCCAGCTGCCCGTCGGGTCCGGGTTGCTGCTGGTAGGGGACGATCAGCCGGTCGTCGCGAACCATCATCGTGCTGTTCGCGACCACCGGTAGGCGGGACAGCAGGTCCGGGCAGCCTTCGAGATGGGCGATCACGTCGGTGAGCCAGGCGGCGCCGGCCCGGGCGACGGCCCGATGGGACGAGCTCCAACGGGTGGGTGCTCGGGATCCGAATACGGCGGGTGCCACGCCGGCGAGGAGCCCGAATGGCGTGGGGCGGCCCAACATGCGCTGGGCGTACCGGGCGGTGGCGAGGACCGTTCGCCGCGCCTCGCGTACGGAACAGGGTTCACCCGCGCAGAGCCTGCCGACCTGCTGCGCGAGCACCGGGCTGGAAAGGGCGACTGCCTCGGCCACGGCCCCGATGGCCCAGACCTGCCGCAGCCAGGTGACCCAGGACGGCACGAGGTCGGAGCGGGGTTCGGTCAGATCTGGCCACGGGGGCAGCTTGATCCCCGGATGGGCGACGGCCCGGACAAGCGCCGTGTCCATCGACCGATAGGCGGGGGAATCCCCGGAACGGCTCACGTGATCACCTCAGCGAGACAGGGGGGTACCGGCCGGCGCCGGCGCTTGCCACGGCGCCGGCCGGCCTTGCGGAGCCCGTAGATCAGGCGACGTTGGTGGTGCAGGCGGTGCAGGTGCTGCCACAGCCGTCGTCGGTCAGGTTGACCAGACCAGCGACGTCCGCCACCTCCAGCAGGCTGACGTCGAGATCGAACTCGTCGTCGCTGCCCGTCGCGTTCAACTCGAGAGTTCCGTTTGCCATGGGGGCCTCCTTCTCAGAGTTCCGCGGGCCGTCCTGGCCCGCGGCGAAGCTCGGCGTCCGCCGCTCTGGGGCGGCCGCCGCTACCGCCGACTCAGGCGGAGATCGAGGTATCGATGGCTCGGCGGGCTGCCCGCTACCGCATGCGGAGGACCACCGTGTCGTCGCAGGCGGAGGTGGTTGCCGGTTGCACCAGCCGAAGGGGCGCGGGTCGACGATTGCGAGCGGATGCTCGGCCAGCTGAGGGAGCCGCCCTCGGGTAGGTGGCGATGACCCGCGCGGCCCAGGAGTGGTACTCGCAGGGGAAAGGCTTGAGCTGGCGAAAGTAGACGTGGCAGCCCAGGCAGAAGCCGTCGTCGTCCCGATGGATGTCCAGGACCACGCGCGCGGTCGCGAGGAAGTCGCTGTCCGGGTGGGCCTGCGGAGCCTGGGCGTACTGGCTTTCGTTCATGCCGGCGGCCTTCATGGCAAGGTCTCCTTCTCGGAGTCGCTGACCTTGCCATCGATCCAGACCAGCTCGGCGTCGTAGATGAGTTCGCAATGGGTCGCTCTGCTGCAGACAGCGACCGCCTCACCGTCGATCCCGACGGAGACGGCGGATCCGTTGGGCAGCTCGATACCCCAGGCAATCACTGCTGGGCTGTCATCGCCGTCGGCGTACCTGGCGAGGGCGAACCGGCGCGGAACGGCCAGGTGTTGTCCGATCATGAGCTGCTCCCGTAGCGGGGCGGTGCGCAGCGCCATTGAACTGTTCGGCGTAGGGGCGGACGCTGGCGGGACTGTCCGCGATGGCGTGCCGGCGACTTCCGGCACCGGCACGCCACCACGGCACCGGCGGTCCGGCTCGGGAAAGCGCGGGGGACGACGATCCCGAGTGACACGGACCTCCGGCAAGCGCGGGCGGGAGCGCTACCGACGTCTCGGGTCAACGCCAGCTCCAGCCGCGCATTGGTCCGAGGCGAGCGGGCCTCCTGCACAGCACCCACCCCGAACCCGTTCAGGCCAGCCTGTTGGCGGCCGTCGCCACCCTCTACGAGAGTCAGCCTCGGAGCTTGCTCAGCTTCGGCCGCCGAACCCTGTTGCAGGACCCGGAGGCGGTGATGGCTTCTGACTGGCATGCCAACGACCTTGGCCGATGCCGTTACCGCCAGCTAGCCAGCGGTGAGCGCCCCACGGTGGGTCTCTCACCGTGAGATGGCGGGCCGAAAGCCCTGCGGCAGGGCGGACATCCTGCACGTGGCCGACTACTCTGCGCAGTATCCGCGGTCGGAGGGAGTGGCATCCATGCAGCGGATCGTCAGGCCGCAGTGGTGGCACGACGGCGTTTACCGGGGCGTTGCCGTGCGCGTACACCTTGCTCGCCACGACATCGGAGCGGTTTTCGGCTTTCTTAAGGAACGCGGCTTCAGCTGGTCGGCGATCGCGACCGCAACCGGGCTGGGCGCGAGCCGGGTCTCGGAAATCGCTTCCGGTCGTCGCATCGTCACCGACTATGCGGTGCTGGAGCGAATCGCGGAAGGGCTGAACATCCCGCGCCACTACATGGGGCTCGCCCTTGACGAACAGGCTAGCCACCACCGACAGGGCTCGCCGTCCGACCAGGCCAGATCCCTCGCGCCGATCGACCACCGAGAGCTGCTCGGCGTCGTCGCAAGCATCGCGGTCGGTGCAATACCCGCCGACGTGCAGCGGTGGCTGCCCAGCTCCCAGGAGATCGCCGTCCCGGCCATCGTCGGTCCGGACGAGGTGGCCACCGTTCGTGCTGTGACCGCCTTCCACCGGCGTCTCGACGCAGCTGCCGGAGGCGGCCGGTGCCTGCAATCCGCACGCGGATACGTGGCGTGGGCGACACAGCTCCTACAGATGAAATGCGCCGACGCGGTTGCTGCCGACCTGCGGGCTGCCCTCGCTGAACTGCACAACCTCGTCGGCTGGGTCGCGCACGATCTCGACGACCACGACATGGCCCGCCGGCATCTCACCCAGAGCCTCGTCCTGGCGCGGCAGACCAACTCGCTACCGCTGCTGGCAAACACGCTTTATCGCCTCGGGCGGGTCAGCCTGCACCAGGAACAGCCCGCCGACGCACTGCAACTGTTCGGTCTTGGGCAACTCGCGGCGCAGCAAGCCGGCTGTCACGCGAGCGTCGCCATCCTGCACGCCAACACCGCCTGGGCATACGCGCTCCTCGGTGCCGACATCCAGGTCGTCGACAGCTTGACCCGCGCGCAAGGCGAGCTCGATCAGGCAGACCCGAACACCGCGCCGACCTGGACCCACTTCGCGCTGACCGAGGCAGACGTGCACGGAATTTCCGCCGTCGTCTACTCGGCCCTCGCTCGCCATCCGGAGCATGTGCGCTACGTCGACCGCGCCGCCGAGTACTCGCACCAAGCGGTGCGGCTACGCCGGCCTGAAGATCGTCGGTCCTTCATCTTCGACACGATCTCCGTCGCAACGGCGAGTATCCTGGCCGATGATCTCGCTACCGCTGGCGAGTACGGGATGAAAGCGGTGGGGCTGATGGCGGACGGGATGCGATCGGCGCGCGCCAACGATCGTCTGAACGCTCTATGGGAGCTCGCCGCCCCCCAGGCCGAGCGGGAGCCGGTGCTCGCTGCCCTCGGCAGCCGGATCGCGGAGCTACAGGCGGTCTGATGACCACCGCACTCAGCGATGCTGTCGCTTTAGAACTTCGGAGCCACCTAAACGACATCTGCGCCCAGATCGGCATCGACCCGGATGGCGCCAGCCTCGTTAAGTACACGATGAACGCCGTGTTCGTGGCGCCGCCATTCGTGATCAGACTGGCTGCCGGTCCCCACGCTGCGATGCTCGCCCGCCGGGTGGTGTCGGTCGCGGCGTGCCTTGAGGAGGCCAGCATGCCGGTCGTGCGGCTCGCCTCGGATGTCGCGTCTCAGCCGATCTTTAGTGGGGACTGGGTCGCCACGGTATGGCAATACGTACCAACTGTCAGCGACGAGCCCAAGCCGATCGACCTGGCCGCGCCGCTACGCGCCCTCCACAGCCTTGACCGGCTCGATGTAGCGCTGCCGCACTGGTCGCCTATCGAGAAGTTTCGTCGGCGTCTCGACGCTGCCGCAGTGCTACCGCCCGAGGAAGCCGTTGAACTGGAGCAGTGGTCGAGAACGGAGATGGGGATCGGGGCGGCCGACCTCCTGCAGGATCTCCGTGTGCGCTGCGACGAGGCGGAGGAGGATCTCGATCGGGTGGTGTGGCGGTTGCCATGGGGTGTCATTCACGGGGACGCACACACCGGGAACATTCTCCTCCCGGCAGCAGGTCATTTTGCGGTTGCCCGCTCGGAGCCGCTGCTCTGCGACTTGGACGGGTTGTGCATCGGACCGCGGGAGTGGGATCTCGTACCGACCGCCCATGGGGCTACCCGGTTCGGTCGCTCACCTGCCGACTACCAGGAATTCGTCGGTGCCTACGGAATCGACATCACGGAGTGGACGGGCTGGCCGGTCTTGCGCCGGGTTCGAGAGCTCCAGCTGGTCACTAGTACCATCGACACCCTTGCTGGCCGCCCAGATGTAGCCCGTGAACTCGCGCACCGACTTCGATCGCTTCTCTTCGATGATCTCCAGGTCACATGGCGTCGCTACCGGTAGTGCCTGTATACCTCGCCACCGGGAAGGGACTCCGTCTTCGGCGTTGCCAGCAAGACGGGCCCGTGCGCCTGCAGCGGCTCCGGAAGCACCAGCTGCTCATCAGCGGGCCTGGTGGTGCTCACCCCAGGTCGCCGAAGTAGCCCTCCTCCTCGCCGAGCAGCAGCGGCACGTCATAGATCGGCAAGTCCGCTCGAGGGCGTGCGTACCGCACCCGATGGCGCCAGCGTCCGTGTTCGAACGCCACGTCGGCGTCGATCTCTGCCACCACGCTGGGCTCCACCTGCACGTACGGCAGCGGTTCCGGCCGGTCCAACTGGCAGGTCCAGGACGCGGGCAGCGGCTGCGGCCACGGATGAGCCACCGTGCCAGGGCGCGGCATGCGTGGCAGCGAGAGCCGCTCGGCCAGCGCCGCACGCTGGTCGGCGGTCAACGGGTGGGAGCGGTGTACCGTAGCCGCCTCCGCCGGTCGAGTCGGCCCAGCAGCACGGTCACCGCGCGGCTGATGCCGCCGGTGAGGTTCCGGCCGGCCCGCGATTGCAGGTACACCCCGCCGGCCTCGCGGAAGGCGATGCACCGTCCCACTTCGGCTCATGCACCAGGCTCGGGCCCTCCGGCACCACGCCGACCGGCGCCGCCAGCATCGGCGCGACCGGCCGCCGCAGCACCGGTTCCGCCCCGGTGCTCGCCCGCCCGCGGGCTGGAATCACGTCCAGTCTCCACCACGCCGGCCGTCAGTGCCGCTCATCTTCCGCCCCCAGGGGCCGCGGACGCCGTCCTGGCACCTGCCGCGGACCACCTGCCGCTGCGCCTGGGCCCATCGTGGGAGAGACGTGGCTGGCCTCGGCCGGATATCCGCGACATCGAATGCGCCAACCAGGGCTGCAGCATGTCCGCCCGCTAGTCGGCGGCGGCCCTGTACGTCGGCGAGGTCACCGCTCGGCTGCTGGCTAGGGCCATGTGCGGGTGGCGCCGTGGTCGTCGTACCCAAAGAGGTGCCGGCGGCCCGCACGGTGCTGGCCGGCACGGTAGAGACGGCGGTGGAACAGCTATGGCCGCAGATTGCCGTCGGCCGGTCCCCGCAGGGGTTCGGTTGCGGGGACGGGCCTACGCCCCGCTGGTCGGGCGGCAGAGTCTCGTACGCCGCATCCCGGCGCTCATCGCGCACGTGCTGTCGGAGGCTGGACGTGCTGCTGCGCGGCGGGCCGGGTGACGGCCAGGTGGTGCCCGGCGGCGGGGATGTGTGGCAGGCCTGCTTGTAGGAGATCATACCGAGTACGGCCACCGCCATGGCCGCGATCTTCGTACCGGCACCGGCCGGACTGTGGTGAGCCGTACGGCCGAGGCGCCGAAGGCGGATGGAAGCTGATCGCCCGCGCTGGGGACAGCGAGACCGGGAAGGTGCTGCGGTGGGAGTTTGGCAAGGAGCCGGAAGCTTGCACATGGTTGAACGTCTTCTGTGCGTCGATACGGCAGGCCAGTGGCGCGAACAGGACCCCCGCGCGGGGTCCCCGGGGCGCAGCCGCGAGAGCAGCGCCCGGGGCGACACTGCGGACCGGGCAGGCTCGTAGTGTCAATTACTGATACACCGCCGAGCTGGATGCCGGCCCACTGGTGGCCGTTACACCGCCGAGTGCCGCGCGTCGAGGGACTGCTCTGCTGGTGCCGGACGCTATTGTTAGGGGCGCTCAGATTCGGCATAACCGTTCGTGACGTTGCTGTTACGCAATGGCACGCTAAGGATGGTCACCAGGGGATGGATAGATCACACGGGCGCCTCGCCATGGGGTTGTCGTCAGGCTTTGAGCTCGACGTGGCCAACTGTCGGCGTGTTAGTAGCTCTGAGGAAGCCGGACCTGTACACCCCACTGTGGGGGAGCTGCGGCGAACTGCGTGGTGGTATGGACGCCAGTCGATGCAGATATTACATCCTGACGGTGCCGTTCGTGTAGTACGTGACGGACAAGGGCGAGGACTTGCCAGAGTCAAATATCAGAGCACCTCATATTGTGATCGCGGAAGCCCGACAGTTGGACCGGGCCTGTCAGGCATCGATGGCGGCTCGGGGATCTATCGACTCGGCGCACCCTGGGGACTTCTGTCGGCCCGGCTCGATGGGGTCGCCGCGAAAGGGGCGGAGCACAGCGTGGGGCTGCGCTTTCGCGGAGGCAAGGCGTGAGCGAGAGGAAGAACGTGGGCAAGTCGCTGCTGGAGGAGCTGCCTGGGATCGTTGCTGCCGGGAAACGGCAGGCGGCGCATATTTTGGAGCAGCTTGAGGGGCGGAACCGGGTCACGCTCCAGACACGAGAGCTGGTCGTCCCCTCCAAAGACACGTCGGCGCGCGATCTCTTCCGGCAACCACTGCAGGCGGGAGGCGACATCGCCGCCGATGTGGATCAGCCAAGTCGACTCATCTACGGCGACAACCTACTGGCGATGGCTGCGCTTCTCGCGGGCGACGAGGACACCCCGAGCCTTCGCGGCAAGATTGATCTCATCTACATCGACCCGCCGTTCGACTCCAAAGCGGACTATCGTTCGCAGATCACGCTGCCCGGAACGACCATCGATCAGAAGCCGACCGTGCTCGAGCAGTTCGCGTACTCCGATACCTGGGCGGATGGCACCGCGTCCTACCTTGCCATGATTACGCCGCGACTTGTGCTCATGCGGGAGCTGCTCGCGGACACGGGCTCAATATTTGTGCACCTCGACTGGCACGTCGGGCACTACGTAAAGATCGTTCTGGACGAGATCTTCGGCCGGGATAACTTCTCGAACGACATCATCTGGTGGTATTACAACAAGATGCAGGGGAATATCAATACATTCCCTCGCAATCACGATTTTATCATGTTCTACCGAAAGTCGAAAAAGTTTACGTTTAATCCTCAAAAGGAAAAGCGAGACAAGCCGATTCGGCAGATCAAGCGAGTATGGTCTTCTGAAAAGAAAGCAATCGTCAATGCTAAAGACGAGAACGGGAAGGTCATCTACGTCGATTCGACCCACCGGACCGTCGACGATGTCTGGCGCCTCTCGATGCTTCAGCCCGCCGACAAGACCGAGAACCTGCGCTTCAACACCCAGAAACCGGAGACGCTGCTCGAACGCATCATCAGTGCAACCACCAACGAGGGCGACCTCGTGGCCGACTTCTTCATCGGATCTGGAACGACCGCTGCCGTCGCCGAGCGCCTTGGCCGCAAGTGGGTGGCCTCCGATCTCGGCAAGCCCGCGGCCATGGTTACCCGCAAGCGCCTCATCGACCAGGACGCCAAGCCCTTCCTCTACCAGGCCATCGGCGACTATCAGGTGGAGCAGGCGCGCTCGACGCTCGGCCGCTCTTTCCGGGTCGGTGATCTCGCCAAGGTTGTTCTCGACCTCTTCGGCGCGCTGCCGCTGCCCCCAGAGGACAACGTCAACGGCAGTCTCGGCCGTCTGCCGAACACTCGCACGCTGGTCATGGCGGACAGTCCGTCCCGGCTCACGACGGTGTCGACCCTCCGTCGTGCGCAGGGCTACCGGGATAGCAAACTCGGCGGCTTCGACAAGGTCATCGTGCTTGGCTGGAACTTCTCGGCCGGCATCGGTCAGGACATCGCTGCGCTCAACGACGACCGACTCGAAGTGCTCGTTATCCCGCCTGACCTGCTGGATCGGCTGAAGAAGAAGGGTGCTGACAAGCTTTCCCGCGAGGTGCGCTTCTCGAGTCTCCAGTACCTCGACGCAGGCGTTCTTCATCGTAAGCAGGTGAGCGACGGCGAGGAGTTGGCTGTGGATCTTCGCAACTACGTGCTGCTCTCCCCGGAGGCCATCAACCTCGATGACAAGAATCGGGATGCACTACAGAAAGTCATGAATGAGCAGCCGCTGGCACTCATCGAGTACTGGGCGGTTGATCCGGACTATGACGGTGAGGTCTTCCGATCCGTCTGGCAGGACTACCGAGGCAACACGGAGAACGACGACGACCCGCTGCGTGTCGTCACCACTGCGCATCTTGAGCTTCCGGTCAAGGATGGTGCTCGGCGTGTATGCGTCCGCGCAGTCGATGTATTCGGCTTCGAATCCGAGGTTGTGGTCGACGACGTCGAGGTAACGCGATGATTCAGCAACGCGATCTCTTCCCGCTGGCGACCGGCATCTCGAAGCTCGTCGACTCGCAGATCCCCGATATCGTCGCGGGACTGCAGCCGGAGTTGCTGCGCCAGGTTACGCCGACGACTGCGGAGCTTCTCAAGTTCTGGTTCCAGCACGACTTCTGTGACATCCGTCCGCTCAACTTCCATGAGGGGCAACGTGTCGCGATCCTGCACGTGATTTTCGCCCACGAGGTACTCGGAGTTAAGAGCCTGCGCGAGTTATACGAGGCGGTGGCGGGCGATGCCGTGCTCGATGGTGGAGTGCTGAGCGAGGTCACACGCGACCGCCACAATCACCCAAAGTACGCCGCGAAGATGGCTACAGGTACCGGCAAGACTTGGGTGCTCAACGCGTTGCTTGTGTGGCAGTACTTGAACAAGATTGCTACCCCCAGCGATGAGCGCTTCACGAGCAATTTCCTGCTCGTCGCGCCGGGACTTATCGTCTACGATCGGCTGCTCGACTCGTTCCAAGGCAAGACCATCGACGGCGAGCGTGACTTCACCACCAGCGATATCTACAAGCAGCGCGATCTCTTCATCCCGGAGAACTACCGTACGCAGGTTTTCGGTTTCCTGCAGTCCTCGATCGTCACAAAGGACGATATTGGGCGGAAGGTGACAGGATCGGGCATGGTCGCGATCACCAATTGGCACCTGCTCGCCGGGCAGGAGGATCCTGACTTTCTCGCCGAGGAGGACGTTGAGGCGCCGGGCCGGGAGATTGACGCCAAGGCGGCGGTGGAGAGTTTCTTCCCGCTGACGCCTGGCACCGCTGCGGGCAACTCGCTCGCCGTGCTAGACCGCCGATTCTCCCGCGGTGGGCCTCTTGAGGCGCTGAAGGACCTGCCCGACCTTATGGTCTTCAACGACGAGGCCCACCACATCCACGAGGTGCGCAAGTCCGAAGAGGTTACCGACGTTGAGTGGCAGAAGAGCCTGCTCGAAATCGCGTCGACCAAGGGGTCGCGCTTCATCCAGGTCGACTTCTCGGCCACCCCGTACAACGAGGTCGGGTCGGGGAAGAAAAAGAACCGTCAATACTTTCCGCATATCGTGGTCGATTTCGACCTGAACGCCGCGATGCGGGCGGGCCTGGTTAAGGCGCTGGCACTCGACAAGCGCAAGGATGTCGCCGCGCTGCCACTTGACTTCAAGGCCGAGCGCGACGAGCAGAAGCGGGTGACCGGTCTCTCCGAAGGCCAGCGCGTCATGCTGCGCGCCGGCCTTAAGAAGCTGCAGATTCTGGAGCAGCAGTTCACCGTGACCGACCCGGATAAGCATCCCAAGTTGCTGGTGATCTGTGAGGACACCAACGTCACGCCTCACGTTGTCGATTTTTTGCAGAGCACGGGCCTGTCCGAGGACGACATCCTGCGCGTCGACTCTGGCCGTAAGCAGGAGTTGGGGGCCAAGGACTGGGAGCCTATCCGTGAGCGCCTGTTCGATGTCGACCGCCATAAGCAGCCCAAGGTCATCGTCTCTGTCTTGATGCTCCGCGAGGGCTTTGACGTAAACAACATCTGCGTGATCGTGCCGCTGCGCTCCTCGGTGGCCCCCATCTTGCTCGAGCAGACGGTCGGTCGCGGTCTGCGCCTTATGTGGCGCGGTAACGAGCAGATCGACGAGCTCAAGCGCGAGACGCGCGACCGCATTGCTCAGCGACTCGAGCCGACCAACTACTTCGATGTTCTGTTCATCGTCGAGCACCCAGCGTTTTCGCAGTTCTACGACGAGCTCCTGAGCGGCGGCCTCGCCGTCGAGGTCGGGGACGATTCCGACTCGACGGATGCGACCGGCGATCTGGCGCACGTCGACCTGCGCGAGGGCTACCAGGCCTACGACTTTGAGGTGCCGATCATCATCCGTGACGCCGATGAGGAGCTGAAGAAGCCCAGTGTCGACCCAACGGCATTGCCGACGAGCAAATATCAGGTGGATTGGCTGATCAAGCAGATCGGCAAGGGTGACCAGTTCGTCTCCCACGACGCCCAGACCGGCACGCAGTACGGCGACTACCGTGTCGACGGCGGCATCCTAACTGCGACGGGCTATAACGACTACCTCTCGCGCATGACCACGCGCATTACCGAGGCGCTCGGCCGGAACCTGACCAGCAGCGCCGGCAAGTACAAGGAGATCAGCCAATACCCGATCCTGCAGGCGTACAAGCCGCTGCTCACCGGCTGGCTCGACACCTACGTCCGGCGCCGCATGTTTAAACAGGACTTCGATCCGCTCGAGGGTGAGAACTGGCGCGTCCTACTGCTCGATGATGTCGCGCACGAGATCGCCGGCGTGTTCGCCACCAAGCTGACCGAAGCTCAGGAGACGCAATCGGTTGCAGAGGCCCTCGTCCAGCACCGACTGCTCTCCGAGGTCAAGACCATCCCGGTCCGTTCGAGCTCGGCCGTCGATGTCAAGAAGTGCATATATCCCAAGCTGCCCGTGCCGATCAAGGGTGGCGGCCTGGAGCGGGCCTTCATCGAGTGGGCCGATCAGGACACCCGTGTCGAAGCCATCATCAAGGTGCACGAGTACCGCCACGGCTTCCTCCGGCGGCCGTACCTGAAGGCCGACGGCATGCCAGCCCAGTACTCGCCGGACTTCCTCGTGCGCACCGACACCGATCTGTACGTCGTCGAGACCAAGGCGCAGTCCGCGCTCAGCGACGAGAACGTCAAGCGCAAGCAGCGGGCGGCGCTCGCCTGGTGCGAGCAAATCAACCAGCTGCCTGAGTACCTCCGAGGGGACCTTAGCTGGCACTACGTGCTGCTGGGCGAATCCATCGTGCGTGACTGGAAGGCGAAGAATGCCCGCGCTAGCGATCTCCTTGATTACGCACGGCTTAGGAGGGTGGAGGCTCGCCCGCAGGAGACGTTCTTCTGATGCTGGCCCAGCAGGAATTTTCGTCCCTAAATTGACGCATCGGGTGCAGAGGTGGGTCAAACAGGCATTGCGGCAGGCTGCTGATCGTTGGCCATCGATCACAGCAATTGCCGCTGAGGCCGGTAGGCGTGGAAATGAAAAAGAAACGTGCAGGTAGTCGGTCGGCGGAGGGGCCATACGGCAGTAGCAGTTCGTGATCCTGTGCTGAGGTCGATGGCGAGTGGTCGCTCATAGTGGCTGTGGCGGTCGCGGTGGTGGTCGCGGCGCCGGTCGGACCGTGTTCAGCGTGGAGCTGCCTGCAGCGCGGTGGTGGTCAGGGCTCGGAGCGGGCTGGGTCCTCTCAGTGCTGCAGGAGCCGGCCCGCGCTTACGAAGATGTCGGATGGCTCGCTGACTGGCGCACCGGGGCGGCCAGCCCGGACGCGGCTTGGCCCTCGCCGGTGACGGCGTGCCGGTCGCTGGCATGCTCAGGCAACCCGTTAAGACAGGCAGCCAGACCAGCAGGGGCTGCGGCCTGCGAGGTCGGGCGCGGCTGAATCCCGACTTGGCTCATTTAGTGAGCCTTTTCCAAGCTGATCTTGCAGGTCAGGGTGGGTGCGGCAGGCCCGGTGATCGATGGGTGCGAGGCTCCAGGTAGGACAGCTGTCGACCAAGACTCGAAGCCCCGACCGGGAGCCTCGCCATGCTGTCCTACCCCGCCACGATTCCGTTGTCCAGCCGCACCCTGAACCACCTCGCCGAACGCATCCGCGGCCACCGCAAGCAGCGTCGCTCACGGTGGCGGCGTCTCGAACCCGGCCGGCAGGCGCTGCTGGCTCTGGCCCATCTGCGTAACGGCGACACCTACACCCGACTCGCGGCCGGCTTCGAGATCGGCGTCGCCACCGCCTGGCGCTACGTGCAGGAGGCGATAGCCCTGCTCAGCTCGGCAGCCGACGACCTGGACACCGCCATGGAACGGATCCGTCGGCTGGCGTACGCGATCCTGGACGGCACCCTGATACCGATCGACCGGGTCGCCGACCAGAAGCCGCACTACTCCGGGAAACACAAGCACCACGGCGTGAACGTGCAGGTCATCGCCGATGCCGCTGGCCGGCTCGTCTGGGCATCACCGGCGCTGCCCGGTTCGGTCCATGACCTGACCGCAGCCCGGACTCACGGCATCATCGACGCGCTGAGCAGGGCAGACGTGATGACCTTCGCTGATAAGGGCTACCAAGGAGCCCGCGGCAGCGTGCGCACGCCATTCAAGCGGCGCCGCTTCCGCCCAAAGCTGTCACGCCGGCAGAAAGCCGTGAACCGTGCCCACGCGAAGATCCGCGCTCGCGGCGAACGCGCGATCGCCACCCTCAAGACCTGGAAGATCCTGACCAAGCTGCGCTGCTGCCCACGCCGAGCGACCCCGATCGTGCAGGCCATCCTCGTCCTGCACCACGTCGAGACCGACCGCTACGCAGGATGAAAAAGGCTCAGTGCGTGCCATGGATGAGGTCGAGGGCGGCTTGGAGTTCGGCGGGTAGTGGGTCGGCTGCGGTGATCGTGTGGTCGCCGGCTTGGATCGTGATCGTTCGGTAGCGGCGGGCGGTGGTGACGAACCGTTTGACGGTCCAGCCGGTGGTGTTCTCGATCCAGCGGGACACGGCCAGGGCGGCGAACACGATGGTCAGGTGGGCTTCGATCGATTCGCGGGTGTGGTGGTAGACGGGTCGGGCGGCCAGGTCTGTCTTGGACATCCGGAAGGACTTCTCGACCTGGAGCAGCTGGCTGTAGGCGCCGATCACCTGCTGCGGGTCCGGGTTCGGGAGGTTGGTGACGTAGCCCTTGATGCCGGCCAGTGCCCGGTTCTTGGCCTCCAGGGCCCGGTTCACGCTCTTGGTCGCTCCGGTCAGGCGTACGTACCGGTTCCGCTTGACCGCTGTTTTGCCGGCGACGGCGGTCTCGGCTTTGGCGACCTGGGTGTCGATGCCCCGAAGGGTGCGTCGGGCCCGGTCGGCTCGGTACTGGTAGAAGATGGTGTGGTCGCGGCGTTTGTCGCCGGGGCCGGCCGGCCAGGGCTGGACGAACACGTGCCCGTCGGGGATCTCGGCGTCGGGGTGGGCGTCGCGCCATTCGGTGACGACGTAGGGCACGTCGGGGACGCGGGCGCCGAGGATGAACGACAGCCCAGCCTGTTCGATCGCGCGTTTGTTTGCCTCGGACACCATCCCCGCGTCGGCGATGACGGTGACATCCGACAGGCGGTGTGCGTCGAGGAAGGCCCGTAGGACCGGCATCATGGTGGTGGTCTCGGCCCGGTTGCCCTCGAACGCGTGCACCATCAGCGGGAACCCCGACCCGTCGGTGAGCAGACCGACGGTGATCTGCGGTTCCAGACGCCTCTCCTTGCTGAAGCCGGGCTCGCGGAACCCGTCACCTTCGTCGGCCTCGAAGTACAACGTCGTGACGTCGTAGAGCAGGAACGTCGCCGGCCCGAGGCGCACATGCTCGGCGCAGGCGCGGGCCAGCCGCGCCCGCCACGGGCCACCGGCCGGATCAAACGTCGGCTCAGCGCCGTCCTGGACCGGCACGCCCTCGGCTTTCTCGCCGGCGGCGGAAGCTGTGCCTCCCGTGGCATACAGCCGCAGCCGCCGCTTGATCGTCGCGTACGACGGCGCCCACGCGCCGGCCTCGTCCAACACCCGCACCGAGTCGAGTTTGCTGGTCGGTTCAATGATCCTGGCCAGGACCATCGCCTTGAACACCTCGTCCTGCTCGGCCGCCGCGGCGAACCCCAGGACGTCGTACCCACGGCCCAAAGCATCCAGCAGGTGCCCGGCCCTCGTGGACGTGATCGGCAACGGAGCACCCCCGTTGGCCGGGCTGTTCGGCAGACGCAGATCCAACTCGCCCTGCCCCGCAGTCATCCGCTGCCGGGCCACCGCCTTGAGCAGTTCCAGGTCCGCGTCGGTGTGCGCGGACCCGATGTGCTCGATGTCCCGCGAGCCCCGCCGCTGGGAGTGCACGATCTGCACCGCCCGCGCTACGGACGCCGTCTTCACCGTCCGCACGTACACCACAGCCGACACGATAGAACCCGACCCGTTTAGTGCGTGCCTCCCAACACAACAGCCCAGGTCACAGCACCGCAGACCCCAGAATCAGCCAACCGTGAGCCAAGTCGGGCAGCAGGGGCTGCGGCCTGCGAGGTCGGGCGCGGCTGAATGCCCAGGACTTGTGACTGGTGCGCGGACCGGAGTGATTCACGGGCGGTGGAGCACGCAGACGATCTTGCCTAGGATGGTGGCCCGGTCGCCCGGGATCACGGGGTAGTGCGGGTTGTGGGGAACGAGTTCGACCTTGCCATCGCGGGTCCGGTACTGCTTGACGGTCGCCTCGTGGTCGATCATGGCAGCGACGATGTCGCCGTTGTCGGCTACCGCCTGCTGGCGTACGACGATGACGTCTCCGTTGGCGATGCCCGCGTCGACCATGGAGTCGCCTCGGACGCGGAGCGCGAACAGCGTGCCCCGGCCGACCAGCCCGGTTGGTGTGTTACCGACTGGTGGGCGGGCATCGACAGCCCGCGGTCCGCCAGGAGTCCGGCGGAGCAGGCCGTGCCGCTCGAGCGTCTTGAGATGGTGGGCCACCGACGAGGGGGAGCCGAGGCCGACGGCCGCGCCGATCTCCCGCACCGTCGGCGGGTAACCATGCCGTTCGACCCACTCACGGATTACCGCGAGGATCTGCCGCTGCCGAGACGTCAGCCAAGGCGCGCCGGGGAGTGCGTCGGGGGGCCGTCACCCTCACGACGATACCGGACGACTCGATCGTTTGTACTAATCGACTGCCGGGTCGGTGTGAGCGAGTCATGCCGCCGGCTGTTGCCGGCAAGTGGCTCGTCGTGCCGCCTGCCACGACGAGTCCCGTTCGGCAGACCCTGTCTACTCTTCGGGGACCGTATCGGGTTCGTCTGTGCCCGGTTCGGTTGTCTGCTGTTCCTCTGGCGGGGCGGTGCGTCGGTACTGCGGGTGGTTGAGGTCCATCTGCTTGGCGGCGTGCAGCGGCACGGGGAAGCGGGAGCGGTCAGACCAGAAGAGGGTTTGGTGGCACAGCTGCGCGGTTGCGAAGGCCAGCGCTTCTCCCGAGACGCCTGGGTTGCAGGCAATGGGGTAGATCTCGGTGGCTGTCATGGAGTACCAGTTCTGAGGCATCTCGCCTTTGCGGCGCTCATCCTTCTTGTCGGATTGGATGGATCGCTTGGCATCCCATCGGGTGTATTTCGAGCCCAAGCGGCCTGCCCCGTCGCCGTCGTAGGCGCGGGGAACGTTGCAGAGGATCCACACGGGCGTGCTGAAGTCTTGGACGACCTGGTAGAGCGTTCGGGTGGTCTCGCCCTCCCTGACGGCGTCGGCTCTGCTCTTCAGAAAGCGGGTGGTGCTGACCGGGGGTGGGACTTCGTCGTCTTCGACGTTAATCCGGATGACAGCGTCTGGTCGTTCGGCAGGGTTCAGGGAGCTGCCGGGGAGCCAGTATCGGCTCGTGCGGTCCTGCGGGGATGCTCCCTGCCTCACGTTGTGCAACCCGTCCCACATGCGCCGCCCGGCGAGCCCGTCGATGGTCACGACGTAGGGGACCCCGTCTAGTTCTTCGGCCAGGTCGCTCAGAGCCAGCTCGATGGTCTCCGCCGCGTCGTCCCATCGCTGGCGGTGGGTCTTCCTGGTGCCGTTCTCCTGCGGATAGGCGGTGGTGTGGAAGTCGGTCTGGGCCAGGCGGTAGGGCTGCCACTGGGGCTTGGTGGAGCTCCAGCCCAGCATGGTCCAGGTGCCACCGGGCCGCAGTGGTGGTACGAGCGCCGACGCCGTGATGACTACCTTGGGAGAGCCGCCCTCGCCCTTGCGCTTGTTCTGCTGCCGCACGTGGAAGCCGACGTGGGCGATGCGGCTGACGGCGTAGGCCGAGTGCGTGGTTTGCGGCTGCAGCGCGTTGGCGATCCGGTCGTCGATGATGCCGAGGGAGCGGTAGAGGTCGAGGAGTGCCATCTCGGCTGGGTGGTCTTTTGCCTTGGGGTGGATGACGCCGTGTGCGTTCCTGCCCAGGATGTACTGGGTGGGTGCACCGAGCGCTGCCAGGATGGTCCTGGTCTGGTGCTTCGCGTCGAGGCCTTCGAGATCTCCCTTTGCGCCGTCGGGCGCGTCGTCGGCCGTGGGGATCTCTGTCTCGCACCATGCGCCGACGAGTACGCCGTCGCGAGAGACAAGCGATGCGCCTGTCTCGTTCAGGGCTTGCTGCCTACCGTCGGGGCCGCCGGGCTTGAGGAAGTCGGAGGCCAGGTGGAACACCGCGGTGATCTGAGTGCCGTGGAGGCTGAATTCCTGTCCGTCATGCGGATCAAGACCCGCGGTGTCCAGTCCGTAGGTCTTGCAGAGAGTGTCGAGCATCCGCAGGCGTGTCTCGTCGCGATACCACAGGCATGCGATGCGCAGTTTGGTGAAGCCGGCAGCTTCGACAGCAGCCACGATGGACTCAGGCTGAGGGAAGGCGCTGCCTCGGGCCCGTAGCGGTTCCTTGCTGTCGCTGTTGGCGCGCTCTTGTTTGCGGCGCTCGAGTTCCTTGGCTGTCACCCGCTCTGGGTCAGTGGGCCGGTGCGGGAGCGTCATGTCCGTTTCTCGGATCACGAGAGGCTCAGCCGTGCCTCCGAACACGTCGCGGAAGTGCTTGTGCAGCTCGCGTAGGTGCTGCATACCAGTGCCGGTGCCGATGGGAAAGGTGTAGTTCTTTCCGAGGATGGGCCATACCTGGCCCGGGTGTTCGCGTGCGAAAAGCGCTTTGCGGCGTTGTTCTTTGGCCTCGGCGAGGAGTTTCTGCTCGGCTTGTGACCGCTTCGCGATCGCGCTGAGGATGGAGTAGTCCATCTCGAGGCGGCCCAGGGCCTCCAGAGCCAGGCGGTTAACCGTGCGGGCGCCGCCACGGCCGTTGAGCGGCACCTCAAGCACCGGGCGATCTTCTCCGGGCTGCACGGCAAGCGCTGTCCTGGAGAAAACCAGCGAGGAGGAGATGCGGGTGACCCGTGAGGTCACCATCAGGATGGGAGAGGTGATGTTGGGCAGTGTCTTCAGGCGCAGTGCCGTTCGCGAGACGGCGAACCGGCCGCGCTGCTCGTTCTCCCAGGGATCGTCGATCGCGACCAGGCCGCCTGTGGTGTCGGGACGCAGCCTGATCTTCTTGCTGCCGGAGATCGCCCAGGGCCCTGCCATTCGTTGGGACAGGCCCCAGGCGACGGTCCGGAAGACCCAGTTGGGAGCTGTCGGCTGCGTGTTGATCTGGGGGGTGAGAAATTCGGCGAGAGAGTATCGGTGTTCGGTGGTGCCGGCGATCCGTTTGGCCAGTTCGGGGGGCGCTTTGAGGTCGATGGCGTCGATCCGCTCTCCGAGGGCGAGCCAATAGGTCAGGGTGAAGACCCTTCGGATCAGATCGTCGGCTAGCGGCTCCAACGAGGCGAGGAACGGTCCCTTGTAGTCGGGGTCGAAGTAGACGTAGCCATTGCTGAGGACGCTGAGCACGGTGGTGGCGATCGAGTAGGGGGCCTGTGCCGCCTCGTCGCCATACCGCTGTTTGCATTGCCGGTCGAAGTCGCTCCAGAGTTTCAGGGTCTCCGGGTCCAGGTGGCGCACATACACCGAGTCGTCCCCGACCAGGGTGGGGGTGCATCGGAAGGCGAGCGTGTTGAGGTAGACACCTGGCTCACGGCCGTGCTGGGTCACGCGTCCTCTTCTCTTCAGTCGCCCGGCTGTCCGGGTTCGTGGGTCTCGATGCCGGCGTAGGACAGGAAGGCGTTGAGCGCCTCTCCGTACAGGTTGTTCATCTGAGTGCGCACCTGCGGCGTCCACTGGGAGTGGACGCGGCGCAGCACGGTCTCCAGGTCTGCGCTCCAGGTGTCCTCGTGGAAGGCGTAGTCGACCATGTGCAGGACGGCTTCCGTGCCGCCGCGGCGGGCCCGTCCGGCGAGCTGGATCAGGTCGACGATCATGCCTGCGACGATCTCCTCCTGCAGAGACTTGTGTATGGAGGTGAACTGGGCTGCCGTGCGTAGGAGCAATGCGAGGCGCTCCCAGGCGGAGTCGCGGGCGCGCGCCAACGCCTGTGAGGGAACAGGACTACCATCGGCGGGCAGAGCCCGCAGGCCGGCAGCGTTGATGCTGCCGTACATCTCCGCCGGCTCGCTGAGCAGCGCCAGGGGGCGCACACACAGGTAGACCGAACGGACCGCGGAGCGGGTGCCCACCACGATGTTGAGGCCCCTGGCGATGAGTGACAGCGGCACGACCAGAATCTTTCCGTGCTTCGGGAAGTCCTCGAACTCCTCCGAGGTCAGGCGCACGGCGATGTTGTCCCGGGGCAGGTCGGGGTCAATGCTGTGGCGGTCTTGCGCCCGCACTGCCACGCACAGTCCACCGTTGTACCGCCCGGCTTGTGCGATGCCCCGGGCGAGCAGGGCGCATTGTTCGTAGGAGTTGGCGACGACCAGGACATGGGCCCGGTCGGGGTCTTTGGCCGCCGTGCGTTCGAGTTCGCGGTGGATGTACTGGTCGTACAGGTTGCTGCCCAGCTCGATGAGCGCGTCCTTCTTGCGACTGGGGTGCAACCCCGAGATCTTGATCGGCTCCCCGAAGAGCGGATGCCCTTCACCGTAGTCGATCCGATGTTTGCGGGCCCGGATCGACTTGGCCTGCGCGTCGGTCATCCACCAGCGCACGGGGGCATGCAGGTGCTCACGCACGGCTTGAGGGAAGTAGGCGGTGGCCGACAGGCCCATCACCGGTCGCTCCATTCCCGCAAGAGTGAGCGAGACGATGCCACCGAGCTCGGCAGTGAAGGTGTGCGGGTCTCCGGCGATGGTCTGCGCGACCAGGGCGGCGTTCTTCTCCTTGTCGTCGAGTCCGGTGACGCGGTAGCCGGTGATGGAGCGGCCGAGCATGCCCAGCGGCAGCACCGACGTGATCGCTGTCGTCTGCAGGTCATCCAAGATCTTTTGCGCCGATCGCAACCCGGAGGAACGAAAGTCCCGGGCCCTGTCCTGCAGTTCCGACAGCGCCTCGTCCAGCTCGATCATGGTGGCGCGCGTCACTAGCAGGTTGATCGTCTGGGCACGGCGGTGCGGGTCCTCCACGCAATCCTTGAGGAGCTCGTGCAGCTCCAGCTTCACCATGTCGAGAAGGTGCTCACCACGTGGCGCTACCAGCACACTCAGCGCACGCCGCACATCGTCCCAGTCGGGCTCGAGAAGGCTGACCTGTGCGCCCAGAGGGTCATCGCGTTGGTATCGGGCGGGCATGAGCGCGTTGAGGCGCTGGAACATCTCAGCTGGAATGTCCGCGTCGGCGAGGTCGGCATCAGGCCAGAGCAGGCGGATCAGCGTACGGTCTCGGCCACGGGCGAGATGCCATCGGCTGCTGGTCTGATCCGGAATGCGGGCCTGGGCACGGTCGTCCTCCGTGGCGTGGAGACTCAGGGCGTTCTTGCAGATATTCAGCAGAAGGAACTCCGCCATCAGCCGGACGTGGCTGATGGCGGGCAGCAGGCTGTGCTCGTCGTCGATGCGCAGCCGCTTCGCGTCGGTGTCCATCTCCTGCGGGGCCGCTGACCAGTGCCGCCTGGAGTGCAGGACGACTTCACTGGCGCACTTGTCGATGGCCCGGGACTGGAACTGATCGACCTCGTCGAGAAGCACCGCGTGGCAGGTTCGCAGCGCGAACTCGGCCGCCGTCATACTCCGCACGGGCCGGCTGTCCAGGTTCACGCCGATTCGCAGGGTGCCTTGCATGAACACGTAGTGGTTCATGATGACAACGTTTGCCGCGCACGCCTCGTAGACCGGGGCGAACTTCCCGCATGTGGGGATCCATGGGCACGCCGCTGAGCCCACACCTTGCCTGTGGAGCGACAGGCATGGCTCGCGGCCCGGCGGATAGTCGCCGGTGGCCTCCAGGAACGTCTTCTGCGCGCACCCGTATGCCAGCGGATCCAGGTCGCGCTCGCCGCGCTCGCCCCACTCTCCGGGGGCGTCGGGCTCCTCGTCGATCAAGGAGGCAAGCTTCAGTGCTCGGTCGTGCATGCCTGATGACGACATCAAGTGGGCGCAGGTGGGCTCGCGGGTTGTGATGCCAGATCGGTGTAGATGCGCCAGGTCCCCGCGCACGTTCCACGTCGCCGCCAGGCACGCCTTGATGTCCGGAAGAATGATGGCGACTCGACGATCGTTCACGGCGAACCAGGCGGCCATGACGCGAACCAGGACGCTCTTGCCGGTGCCGGTGGGAGCATGGAAGATCTCCAGGCCACCTGCGGCCAGCGTCAGCGCCTCCCGAGCTGACACGGTGTCGGTGGTTTGCAACACGGCGAACAGTTGCGACAGAGTCCGGTGCAGGTACCGCTTATCCGGCGGGTATCTGAGATCAATCTTCTCGGCTAGGTGCAGAAGTTCACGGGTGGGGATCGGAACGTTCGGCAGGTAGGGAACCGTCGAGACGTGCGGCAGGCGGTCGTGGCCAAGTGGCTCGGTGAACTGTGGATAGGCGGGGATCGTGAGCCGTCCGTGGACCTGCCCTACCTCCTTGACGAAGATCTCTCCCGTGCTCCAGGTGCCGGGGCCGGCGAAGTCCAGGGGCTTGGGCCGGGCGCTGGGCCGGCGGAATCGGGCAATCTGGCGGTCGACGTACTCCAGCAGGTCGCCTCCCACTCGGGGTAGGGCGGCGTCGGCGGTGAATGGGTTCTTGCCGACGAGTTCGAACGCGGCCATGGTAGATGTCTCGTCCGCCTGGCCCGTGCTCATCGGTGCAAGGATGGCGCGGGCGGCGATCGAGAAGGCCCGATGCTCGGACAGCTCGCCGGGCGCGATCGAGCAAACCATCGAGATCCGCTGCTTCTCACTGTGCGGGAGGCCCTTCCAGCGGTTCCACGCCTGGTACTTGCCGGAGACGAGGAAGGCCGCTTCCGCGAAGGGTGCAGCGGCCCGGGGATCTCCCTCGACTTTTTGGGGGAAGTAGTGCGCGGCCAGAGCCAACGCCGCGAGAACCGCCGTCTCCCTGATAGGTGCCTCGTTCATGTCCAGCTCACCCCTGACTGCTCACAGACCAGTTCACCGAACGCCGAGGCGGTGGCCACCTTCATTCCGTACCTCGCGCACACTCCAGACAGCAGCGGAACCTGGCCGCAGCGGTAGTCCGGCACGACCAGCCATTCGGCGCCGCCCTTGTCCCCTTCCTGAGCGTGAACGAGCTTGGCGAGCATCGCCGCCGAGGTGTAGTCCTTGATGTCGACCCTGAAGGCTTTCTTCTTCGCCCGCTTGGGGCCGACCTCGACCAGCAGGTCATAGGCGTCCAGCCCTGGCCATAGCTGCACCTTGAGTCCGCGCTCGGCCAGACGGTCACGCAGCGCCAGCTCGGGCAGCCCCGGCACCGTCGTGTACCGCCAAATGCCGCGGGCCAGAGCCTTATGAGCAGCCGCCGGCAGGGCTTCCGGAAGCGCCTCGACGTCCGGGTAGAGCACGGATTCGCGGCCGTTGGGACGGGCGGGGGAAGGCTCGGGCAGCAGCTCAGGCGCGCTGGCATCCGTCGGTGGACGAAACAGGTAGGCCGCCCCTATCTCGGCATGGGGAGCATGCCAGCAGCGGGCCGACCCCACCAAGACACCAGCGTCCTTTCTGAGCGCCAAGCGCATAGGCCACCTGCATATTGGGCATGGAAACCACCAGCCTCGATAGACCGAGCTGTAGGGGATGTCCTCGTAGAAGTCCACGACCAACGGCGGCAGTTTCAGCTCCGACAGTGCGCTGACCGGTCCGGACGGGTGCCGGATCAGATCACTTCGACCTTCCTCATAAGCAAGCTGATCGCCTTGCTTGCTAAGCAGCATGAAAACCGTTTCTTGTTCGATCTCCGACTGCAGGTCCCTGCCGCTGACCGCCCCTGCCGTCTTGTCGAGCTTCCGGAGGGTGTGCAGCAGCATCCTCTGTTCAAGGTCAAGATCGAAAGCATCTTCGGTGACCTGGCCGTCCTGATCCACGACCCGCAGCCCGCCAAGGTCCAAGGGATCCACACCGCTTGGAAGCAAGAGCGCCAAGTCGCCCCTGACCGCGCGCCGGAACTCCCCGAACGACAAGGGGCTGGCCGGGCCCCGGGCAGCTAGAACGGTGCCATGGCACTCCATCAAAGTCGTCAGGCGTTGCTGCGGCGCAAGCCCAGGTGTGGTCATCGCCTTCGCGGCATGCAAGGCGGCCCGGGTCACCAGATAGCGGATCCGGTTCTCGCCCAGCGTACGCGCATCCTCATCCATGGGACCCGTCACGGACCGGATGGTAGCCCCCACCACCGACAAGACTCCCAGAACGAGGTGACGAGTTCCTATCGGCAGCCGGACACAAGAGACTCGAGCCCCGTCGCATCCACACGCGGATACAGCTCCCGGTAGACGTCCAAGTACTCCACCACATGGGCCCTGCCGAGGCTTGTCAGCCGCCACCGGTACTCGTCGACGTGGGTGTCGTCTGGCGCCATCACAGCGACGGAGTCCACGAAGCCCCGGCTCGGCCGCCCGCCGGCCCTACCGCTGTAGCCCACACCGATGTAGAAAAGCGACCGGCCTGCCAGTCGATCGTCTTCCAAGCCGACCGGTTCGGCTGCGGCGACGCGGGCCAAGACCCCCCATAACCACTCCGAGAGCAGGTGGGTCGGCTGCTCCGGCTCGCCAAGCTCGTCCAATCCTGCCCGGGCCGCCGCCCTGCCCCGGCGGGTGATCTCCACCAGCACCCGGCCGACCTCGCCGACAACGGGATGCTCCACGACGTCCTCGGTGATAATCAGCAGTCCGCGCCGCGCGAGAGCGTGCACGGTCTGCCCGGCACCGGGATCGTGCACGCCTCGCCGGCGGAGCCGCTCCTGCAGTCGGGTGTACCCGGTCAATGACGTCGGCGCCTTAAGCGCCAGCGGCAGCCGCCGCCACTCGGCCGCTCGCGGCACGGAGAGTCGCTGTACACGCCGCATCCACATCTCGGTCTCGGTCATGCGATCGTCCCGCATGATCTCCCCCAGATAGACCTGCTGGCGTTCGTTCAGCGACTCCCACACCGCCAGGGCCGCCCGTGAGGGCGCTCTGTCGCGCTTCCCTCGAAGCGCCGGGACAGGCTCGCCAACCCGGGTACGCATCCACGCGTCCAGCACCATCCGAACCGGCATCCCGTACGCCTTAGCCAACTGAGGGAGCAGCCGACCCGTCGCATCGGGATCCAGCCAGCGCCGTCCACGCACCGGCCGACCGCTCTCCAGGGCAGAGAGTTTCGAGGCGGACACGTGAAGGTCCCTGCCTGCCTCAGAACCACGGAGGATCTCAGTAGTGCCCTCCAACGTCAGCCCGGCGGCATATCTCAGGTCGATGAGCGTTTCCTGCCCCCGCGGGCCCCCCGTTAACGCGCCGACCTCGCATCCGAGCGCCTTGGCCAGCCGTTCTAGACGTGCCGGCGTCGGTGTGTGAGCGCCTTGCTCGTAGAAGAAGATCATCCGACGTGACACGCCAACTCGCGAGGCCAGCACTTCACGCGTCAGCCCAGCCTCGACACGCCGAGCCACCAGCCGTGCGGGGTCAATCGTGCGCAGGGGAGATGGCATAGCTCCATAGAAGTCGAATGAAGACTTCACTGCAATAGGGCCAGTCCAGCAACCTAGAGCGGCATGTTCACGAGCAGCCCGCCGCAGTGGAGGAAATCGACCTCGACACCGCGCCACCGTTGCCGCACTGCGTCCGGCAACGCGAGGTTCCCGTGCTTTGGATCATGGTGCGGTAAGCCGACGTCCGCGAGACGCTGCTTCAGGCAGCGCTTAGCTTCTTTGGGGTCTTGCCTGCGGCCCGGTTGGGTCGGTCCGGGGCGCGGTCCGGTCTTCGACCGGCCCGTTCCTCGGGCCGCCCGCCGAACCTGGGGCGGTGCGCTTCACCGTTCAGCACCGAGCGATGCCCTCCTCGCCGATTGGCACCAGCCGCTCCTCCGAGACGCTTCGGGGCTCACATGGGGGCTCGTCCTCCGTCCTTCTCCCGTGTGCATGTCGGCTATCTGTCACTTCGCTGGTGCTGCTCTTTCTGTCTGGTTCGGTAGCGCGGTGGATCTCTCCGTCCAGCGGGCGAGTGTGGGGGAGTGCTCGTGACCGTCATGCTGGGTCCGGCTTGGACGCTCAAGCCGGATACTCCCGAGGACACCGGCCGTCAGCCGCTTGCCGTCGAAACCGTGATTGGGGCGCATGCTGCGGCGTTGATTCCCGGTGTCATCACCACCACCCCTCATGCCCGTTATTTGGCTCTGCACGCCCGCCTCGCGATCGAGGCACAGCGGTGTGGCTGGACCGATGACAAGGACTTGAAAGCGTTCCGTGCGCTGGTCCGACGCAGCGAGGTCGTCCTGGGCGCGGTGTCCATCGCTCACGGTGAGGCAGAGGACGATCACCACCTACGGGCGGGGTCTTTCGGGCCGCACGGCGTGAACACAATCAGGCCTGAACTGCAGCGCCATCGTGCCGTCGATGTCGGCCGGGTAGCCGACGCGTACAGCCGGGTCCGGGGCGGCTATTTGCAGACGTATGCGGGAATCGAGGCGGTGCTCGGCCTCACCGACGGGGGACGAATCCCCCTGCCTGGGCCGGCGGCGGGTACCGACCAGCTCGCCGCCCTCGACGAGATACTGAGCGTGGCGCAACGGGAGAAGCCGCTCTCCCTGGCGGACCTCGACGCCCTGCGCCACCTGTGCGTGTGCGCCATGGGCGACGCGTCCGACGGTGAGTGCGTCCGAAATGCCTACTTCGCCGGCCCGGAGCGTCCTGGTTACGCCCAAACCCATCGGAGCAGCGCGGCGATACTCGTGGAGGCGCTCGCCGGCGAGCACGTCGATGGTGAGTCGATCGACATGTCCATGGACCGGTGGTGCTGCTTCCGGCCGGGCCTGCGGGAGGTGGTGGGGGAGGACCTCTACCGTCATGCCCTTGTTTGGCGTGGCGCGCTGCTGCGCAACTGGTCGGTTTGGGCGTGGCGGCTCATCTGGGCGCGGTTGGTGTCGCCGCTGTCCGGCACCGGCACCCTGGAGCAGGCGACCGCCGAGTTCGTCCGCGATCTTCCGGACGCGACCGTTCGCGAGGCGCTCGTCGACGGTCTCCCTCCGGTGGTCGACGGCGTCGGCACCCCACTGCCGGTCGAGCATGACCTGTACGACGAAGCGTTGAACAGCGACGACTGGACTGTGTTCGGCATGCTGCGGCTGCTCGCTGTAGGCGCCCGACGCATGGACCACCTGGACCCGGCCGCCCGGGATGCCTTTGTCGGCGCGTTCTCCGACGACTTGGGGCCCGGGTTCGTCGCAGCGTGGCTGGCCCGCGACGGTCACCGGCCGCTGGCCGATGCTGTCTCGGATCTCACGGGCGCGCTGTTCCATCGGGCCGAGGCGGTGAGCCGGCAAAAAATGCAGTGGACCCGGTACGGGCTGCGGCTTCCCACACGGCTGCGGCGCGTCGGAGACCGATGGCGCCTGGAGGGCCGGGAAGGCCGAGCGGCGGTCTCTCTGCGGCTGCCGACCTTTACGAACGTCATGCAGCAACTGAATGTACTGTCCCACGACGGCGACACCTGGCGCCCCGGCCGGCATGCCGCTGAGGTGACGCCGTGATGGCCTGGGAGGAACTACAGGGAGCCGCACCACCCACGCTATTGCGTGGTCGGCCGCTCGCCGATGCGGAGGAGGTCCTCGTCCTCACCTACACCTGCGACTTGTCCTTCTTCGAGGACGTCTGCCTGCGGGAGGCTCAGGCCGTCCGCGCTCGCACGACGATTCTGTACGACGCCGACCAGCTGACCCAGGGACCCCGCCGGTCCGATTACCTGGCTCTTCCGGTCGTCTGCAAGGCAGGCGGGGCCTTCCATCCGAAGCTCGTGGTGATCGCTTCCGAGACGGACGGGGTGGTGGCCATCGGATCCGGCAACGCCACCCCGTCGGGCTGGCACCACAACGCCGAAGTCTGGGCAGTGCTGCGCGGCTCCGGCCCGACAGTGCCTCAGCTTTTCCATGACCTCGCTGCCTGGCTACGTCGACTGCCCGCCGCCGTCTGGATGGAGAACCTCGGCCGGGAATGCCTCGACCGCGTCGCAGAGCTGCTCACCTCCCGCCCGGCAGACCAGACGCCCGGCCAGCCCGTGCTCGTGACGACGTCAGCACGTCCGATCATCGAGCAGCTCCCGGTGCCGAAGACGCCCACCACCTCGCTGGCGGTCGCCGCCCCGTTCTTCGACCCACAGGCGGAGGCGCTGGGCCGGCTGGTCGACCGCTTCGGACCCGCCAAACTGCAGCTCCTGCTCACCCGGGACGTCCAGTGCGACCCGGACGCCGTCGCCCAAGTGGTCAAACGAGCCCGCACGAGCGTGGTAGCCACCCCACAAAGCAGCCGCTACCACCACGCGAAGGTCGTCGAATGGACAACGGATAGCCGGTCATGGGCGCTGACCGGCAGCGCCAACTGCAGTAAAGCTGCGCTGATCAAGACCATGGCCACGGGTGGCAACTGTGAACTGGGCCTGCTAACCGGCACCCCGGACCCATTGATCTCCGCCGTACCCGCACACGAAGTGGACCTGGCACAACCTGCGGGCCTGCACGTGCGGAAACCCGCCGAAGGTGTCTCCTCCCGGTGCGCCCTGCGTGTCCTCGGCGTCCGGGTAGGTGCAGAGAGCGTGGAGGCAACGGTCCTCACCGACGGACACCGGGTCCCGGCATGGCTCACGGTGGAAGGGCTGCGACTCGACCACAAGCGCAGTGACGGCCAACTCCACCTCTATATCGGGGTCCCGCCTCCCGGCTGGTCCATCGCGTCCGATGGACGTGCCACCACCCATGTTGAGACGGACACGGGCGCGCAGATCCGCGACGTCGTGGTGACCGACGTGCCCGCAGCGCTGTCACGGATTGATCACCCGTCTCCGCTGGAACATGCGTCGTTGCCGCTCGTCATCGCCGACCAGGCGCACCTGGCCGCGCTCTTCGAGGCGCTCGCCCATCTCGCTTCGGTCCGCCCGGACCGCATCGTCGCCTCGCCAGGTGTCGACCGGCGCCGTCAGGTGGAAAGTCGGATCACCGCAACCGTCGGGCCAGCCCTACTGCGTTTCGCCCTCGGCATGGACGGTCGAAGCACGCTCGTGCCGCCCGACGACGAGATCTTCGACGGCTCGGATGACGAGAACGACGCTTCGCGGCCCACACCGCAGGGTGAGACCGGGACGGCAGGCGCCGTCCCACCGGCGCGACCGGAAACCGTCACGACCGTGCTGGACGCTCTCACTGGAGGCCAACGCACCCGCCTACGACGCGAGATCCAAGAACTGGTCAATGCATCGGAGGAATGGCCGCTGCCGGCGAAGCTGGCGGTCAGCCGGCTGGCGCTGACCCTGGTCGCCGGCGGACTCTGGGTGGATGCAGCCGACTGGTCCGACCTTCTCTACTGGGTGGCGCTGCAACTTTGGATGACCGACCAGGAAGAGAGCCTGGATGACGAGCACGCAGCCCTCGCCACCATCGGACTCGTGGCGCTGCGCACCGGCATCGACCGACGAACCGAGCCGGACAGCGATCTCGTCGCACAGTTCGAGGAACTACGGCAGGCATACGCGGAGTGGACCGACTGGCGCGCCGCGGTGCCGGAAGAGACGGTCCGACGGTATGCCGCCGGCCTGAGCGGGCACACCTTCGGGGTGCTGTTCGGGCAGACCAACTTCGTGACCGAACTCGACTGGATTCTGCGACGCTCGGCGCTACACGACGCGGTGGACCGGCTCGACGGCGCCCGGCTCGACGGTTCCGTCGTCCACGTCGCACGCGGCCGGACCACCCGCCAAGCGGTGATCGCCGCCCTCGACGCTCTGCGTGACTTTCCCGACGTCCAGGTGGTGTCTGACGACGAGCCGGCGGTGCACGGCTGGTGGAACGGGCGCCGTCTACTCCTGGTCACCCGGACGGGTGCCGGCTGGCGGGCCGAGATCTGGTCGCACCTGATGACCGGCATCGCCGCCTACTCACGCGGCACGCCGCTACGCCCCCCGAACCGGCGCTGGACGCCATCCGGACCTGACGTTGCCTTTGCCTCGACCGGCCTCTGACACGAGGCCGAGGAACCCCGACCGCGCGTATCGGGTGAAAGCGTTCGGTGCCCCGGACGCCAGCACGCCATGGTCCGGCAGCGGCGCTGGCGATGCAGTTGCCGAAAACCTCGTCCGCGCAGGTCATGCGGCATGCTCGTACTCGTGGAGGATGTAGCCGGCGCGCTGACGTCTTCGTACTTGAGGCGGGTCAGCTTGTCCGGATCGGCGATCGGTGCGGGTAACGAGTACAGCGGGCGTGCGTTCGCGATGCCCTGGTGTGGTCAGTGTCCGCTGTAGAACTGTTCGAACTCGCGCAGGGCGTGGAGTAGGTGCCGCTGGTTCCAGATCAAGGTCCGGTCGAGCAGCCTGCAGCGGCGCCGTGATGAGGATTGGCGAGGCCCGGACCGAGCAGGACTCTCCGGGCACCTCCTCACGCCGGCGTCGAGGAACCGGCTGCACTTCCGACGTTGACCGAGCGTGCCGCATTCTGCCGCGCCTGTGGCGGCTCCGACGAACCGAGACAGCATCGCCTCCGCGATCCGGCCGGTGAACTCGTCGCTGCGGAAGAGCGGAATGCCGCGATCTCGGGCTGTGCGACATGCTCGCGTCTCCGAATCCGCTCGTCGTACGATGACGGCGTCCACGTCGGTGTCGAACTCCTCCGTGACGACCACCCCGGCGGCTTCGCAGATGGCGTCGAAGATCTGTTGCGACGCCTCGGAGCGCCGGTGCCGAACGGAGTCGTAAACCCGATAGGGGCCGCTCACGTTGAGTGGTTCGAGGACTGACACCCCGGATGCCTCGTCTAAGTGAACGTCTCATACGACTCTCCACGGCACGAACCGCAGCCCTTGCCGGCTGGCTCAGCACCGCCGACGGATGGTCTCTATCGTGGTCTGGGCGATGGCATGCTGGCTCACCGACGACGGGCAAGATGGCGAGATTCCTCCATTACCGGGCTGGCACCGGTGATGACCCGCTCAAGATCGGCATTCGTAGCTAAATCGCTGGGGGATGAAGAGGTAATCGCTACCAGCGGCCGCCGTGCACGAAGGTCTGCACAGCCGAGCAGGGAGGGCGGTCGCTGGCACCGAGCCGAGGGCAAGAACCCACTCGTCGCCGAGCGTGTCGATGATCGGTACTCCAGCCGGAGATGTTGGCCATTGCTGAGTCGTGGCTCAGCATGCTGTTCCGACAAGGGCAGCTCTTGTCGATCACGGACGGCTGTGTGGACCGACCATGGCGTACTTCCACAGTTCGTGTCGGGAGGCGAACCCTGCCGGATAGCTCGTTGCCGTTGTGGCTCGCGGGGGTAGCGGGCAAAGCTTGTCGGTGTCGATACAGGCGGGTGGCTCGCTGGACAACTCACAGGAACGCGGTTCGCCTATAGCGGTGGTATCCAGTAGGCGATCGGTTCGGCACGGTTAAGGGCACCGGGTCCGTCGAACTCGATGAGGTCCAGTCCGTCGACGACGATGAGCCGCCAGTCCGGGGCGGCCGCGGCAGCGACTTCAGCGCGTCCGATGATGACCTCGCCGACCGGGCGGGTGACGATCTGGAGCACCTGCGCACCGTGCCGGCACGTTAGGTCTGAGCCGGCTGTGGTTGCGCGTTCGACCTGCCAGCCTCTGCTGCGGTAGGCGTGAGTCACAATAGCGCGAGCTTGTGCGATCGATCCGTAGCTGGCGGTGTCTCGGTCGCTGAGATACCGCCCGATCGTCGTCAACTGGTCGGTCGTTACCCGCTGGGGGTTACCGGCCTTCGGATTCTTGACGACCTCCAGACTGTGCAGTCGGGGGTCGTCGGCTAGCACGGACCTTGGCACGGGTGCGGAGAACAGCGTGATGTCGACTGGTAGCCACCGCACGAAGCCGGGTTCGGGTGGCGAGGTCAGCCAGTAACCGTGGTGATCTCCAGCGGCCTGAGGTGGGCCGTGACGACCCCGGCGCCCCAGAGACCCGGTGTTGGGAATGCTCCGGTCGGCCCGGTGACCCAAAACAGCACCGGCTGTCCGGCCGTGAACCGCTCGCGGTACCGGCTTACTGTCCAGCTGCGGATGGTGTGGTTGCCATCGCCAATGAATCTCGGTAGGTCCCACATGGCTGGGTTGCACTTGAGTAGCCATGCGCCGAGGTCGAAGGTGGTTGGTGAGGTCATCGGACGGCCTGGATAGGAGGCGGCCGAGGTACGTAGCGCAGCTGGTACGCCTGCGGGATACCGCCATACAACCGGTAGATTATGATAGTGGCGAGGTTGGTCTGCTTGAGCTGTCGGGCGTTCCGCCGGTGGATCATGAGCCACTCTTCGACGTAGGGCGGCAGGCTGAACCGCAGGGTGTAGGAGAAATCGTTACTGTCGGCAGGACCACTGTCGTTAGCGGGCCGGATGATCCACCCGGTGGCGGTGGGATCCTCGGTGTCACGGAGGATGTTGATCCGATGATCGTGCCCTAGCTCGGCGTGGCGCAGGAACCGACCGATGTCCCCGGTGAGCGCGAGCACGAACGGCGCGGGCGGGAAGGCGAGCAGGAACTCGCCTCCGAAGCTGTCTTCCAGGTCGGACTGGAATTGCCGGATCGTGTCGAGCTGAGTCTGCCGTCCAGGGATCTGCCGAGGCAGCTGCACGTCCGCCGTGCCGAGGACATGGCGGACGAGCTGGCGCAACCGCTCGACGCTGCCGGCCCCTATGACATAGGGGTGCACCGTCGACGCGGCCTGCTCGACCCCGGTGCGAAGCGCGTCGTACATCGGCAACGTCAGGTCAACGAGGCTGATCTGATGCTTCAGTGCAAACTCGACCGCGTCATCGGTAAACCCAGACGTGGAGAACAGGGAGTACACGTACCGGTACCGACTCAGGCTCGACCCCACGTCGAACTCGTTCACGTCGGCCACGGTGGCCCAAGCGTTGCGTACGACGCCCAGCCCTACCGGGTCCGTGGGCTGATAGCTCTTTGCCTCGACGAACATCCGGATCGGCAGGGAAAATGGCGGTGTGAACGGGAACTCGCCCAGCACGTCGGCCTGGTGGCGGGCGCCTCGTCCGCGCACTGTGAGCCCGGCACCGTTCATCTCCAGTGCCGGGTCCCCGGACGCCGGTTCGGTCAGCAGCACGTAACCGTTGTTGCGCAACAGCCAGGCCAGGACCTCCTCTAGGAGGTAGCCGCGTACCTGAGCCTGGGTTGCCACCGATGCAGGCTACCGTCTCGATGCCGCCTTCCCCTTGTGACGAACCATCGATATCGAGCACGCTGGTTAGTACTCCAACGTCACTTGGCCTGTCTGCGCTGGTAGTGGGATCGGCGGGCTCGGGCTTGGGTTGTTCGTCGCCAGATTGACCAGTGCAGGATGTGTTCCGGCGGTAAGGCAGCGGTGAGGACGAAGGCGTTGAGGAGTCGGCGGACCTCGGCGACGGTCAGCGCGATGGTCTTCGGGTCGGTGTCGGGCTGTTGGGCGGTGAGGCTGGTCAGGACGGCGAGGGCGAGCATGGCCAGGGTGATGAATCGGTGCCAGCCGGTCCAGCCGCGGACCTGGTAGTGGTCCAGGCCGACTTGGCCTTTGCCGGTCTGGAACAGCTCTTCGATGCTCCAGCGGGAGCCGGCGACGGTGACGAGGGTGTGCAGCGGCACTGGGCGGTGTGACCAGCACAGGTAGAAGGCCAGCTCTGAGGTGGTGCGGTTGCGGCGGATGAGCAGCCACCGGTGCTCACCTGGCTGGGTGGCGGTGGTGATCCAGGCCCACAGGTACTCGCGTAGACCTTTCGCCCCGGGTCCGCAGCTGTGCAGTTGCCACTCGGCGGGTGGGGATCCGCTCGGCGAGGTCGTCGACGCGTACGAGGGTGCGGCCGTCGTTGACCGCCACGCGTCGGTCGCAGCCGACCGCCAGGACGTAGCCGATCTCGCGGAGTTCGAGGTCGCCGCGTAGGCCAGGGTCTGCGCCGTAGACCTCGTCACCGGTCACCCATCCGACCGGGACACCGGCGTCCAGGGCGTCGGTGATCATCTGCCGGGCCAGGGCCGGCTTGGTAGCGAACTCGATCTGGTCGGAGACGCCGGCGGCGGCGATGCGATCGGGCTGGTCGCACCAGGTCGTCTCCGGTAGGTAGAGCCGACGATCGATCAGCGCCCGCCCATGCGGGGTGACATAGGCCAGGAACACCCCGACCTGGCTGTTCTCCACACGTCCGGCGGTACCGGTGTACTGCCGCTGCACCCCGACCGAACACCAGCCCTTCTTCAAGAAGCCGGTCTCATCGGTCACCAGCACCGCGTCGGGATGCCCGAACTGCTCGATCAGCCAGGAACGCACATCATCGCGGACGGCGTCGGCATCCCACACCGCCGTACGCAGCAGCCGCTGCATCGCCTGCGGATCAGCGTGACCCGCCCGCTCCGCAAGCGACCAGCAGGTCTTGCGTTCCGCATCCGACAGCAGCCCTTCCACGAACCGTCCGGCCGTCGCCCGTGGCTCGGCCCGCACGAACCGGCCCGCGACACGCGTCACCGCCTCGTCCAGGACGACCCGCCACCGGCCGGGGTCTACGCTGTGGCACGCGGCCACCGCACGATCTTCGGTTGTCTTCACAAACCATCGATGATCACGCGGTGGCCGTCTTCATGCCCGCGCCACGCCCAACGGCCGGGCCAAATGACGTTGGAGTATTAACCTTCGTATCGCTGGCGCCCTGGTCCTGCTGTTCGGGCCGTCCGTCACCCGGCTGACCAGCATCACCCTCGGGCAGATCGAGCAGCATGGCAACAAAACCCCCTCGTGGTGGCCCGCCATCGCCTGCTCGACCCACCCGTACTCACCCGGGTCCTGCTCTGGCAACGAAACATGCCGCCGGTGGACCATCGGCACCACCAAAACGATGACGGGCCCCTGATTCCTGGACTGCATCGACGACCCGCCAACCCAGCGCGGTACAGAACACCCTCAAACGCCACGGCATTCGACCTCGGGCCGGCCGAAGTACCGCGCTCGCCGGCCTCGCCGCAGACCTTCTCCGGTCGTACTCGCTGACCTGCTCTGCATCGGCGTCACCGCCATCCGGTGGGCCGGCCACGCCCGCCGGGACTGGGCGCCCTACCTGGCGGACCGAAAGGCCGGCTCCACACCGGAGTTCAGTGTGTGACGTTACGTAGCAATACGATGCGCAGGTCAATGGACCCGTGTTGCCGCACGAGAAAGGGGAACTTTACTTCATTCCAGCGGCTCCGTCGTCTCGTCCTCGGCGGCCGCGAGCGGGTTACGTCCGGCAGTTCCCTCGCTGCAAAGCTTGATCAACAGGCGTCGTGTCCGCCATCGCTCGGCCATCGCTACGCTGCGATAGTTCAGCAAGGCCACAAGTACGGCAGAAAGGGGCGTGGCCAGCGCGATCACGAGTTGAAGGTCGGGCATCTTGTCTCCTCCGTCGAGCAGTCGCCTATCTGCTTGTCACCGACTGTCGCGGCTCGGTTCGGTTTCCCTCTACCGTGGAGAAACTTCAGGAAACCCCTAGCCGGAGGACGCGATGCCAGGTGGCCGACCTGAGCAGGGCAAGCAGCAGGTCCACGCCGAACTCGCCGAGCTGTCGACGTGGCTGCGGCAGGCGTTAGCCGATGCGGGCTTTACCAGCATTAACGCCTTCGTTCAACGGCATCCGTTCGACAAGAACCAGATCTATGGACTGTTCAAGGGAACCCGGTTCCTGTCGCTGGAGTCGACGCAGGCGGTCGCCGTTGCGCTACGTCGGAAGGCCGAAGAAGTCGAGCCTCTTTGGTGGCGAGCCAAGGAGGCGATGGAACGCTCAGCGCTGGCACAGCGGGACCAGGTAAGCCGGCGACTCAAGTCGTGGGCCGAGCTGCCGTGGCCGGAACTCGCCTTGCACGACATCCTGGAGGCCCAGAGCAGAGCCGTAGATCATTTGCCCTATCGGCTGCTCGGCGTTGAGGCGCCACCGCTATCGACGGTCTACGTCCGTCAGCAGGCTCGACTGCAGGCCGGAGCCAAACCGGAGCGGCCTGACGGCCACAGCGACCAGACGGACGACAAGGACCGACCCGACGCAAGCGCCACCGATTCGGTCATAGAAGTCGCGGAGGCGCTCGACCGCCACGAACATCTAGTCGTGACTGGCGAACCCGGCGCGGGCAAGTCGACGTTCGGGCAGTACCTTGCATTGCGGCTGTCGCGAATCTGGCTTCGCCTGAGCAGCGGTGCTGACGCACCTCTGCGCGAGCCGGTGATACCGCTTCGTGTGCCAGCCCGTGCACTTGCCGGCTCAGCGACGTGGAGCGAAGCCCTAGCAAAGGCGACTGGTCAAACCCTGGGCATGCGACTCGTGACGAGCCCATTGCCTGCAATCTTCGAGCGGCCCCTGCAGGGCACCCGTTGGCTGATCATCGTAGACGGTCTCGACGAAATCGTCGACCGCACGGCGCGGGGAGATGTAATCCAAGCCATCGCGACCCACTGCCGGCCAGCCGGGCCTTACCGCGTCGTCGTCACCACCCGCAAACTTCCCGACACCGAGTTCGCGCCGCTCCGCGCGCGGCAAGTCGGCCACTACAGCATCGAGCCGTTCGGACGCGAACAACTTGAGACGTTCGCCAGACAGTGGTTCACCGCTCAGGACGTGACGAACGCGGAGGAGTCGGCGGATCGGTTCCTACGCCAGACCGGGGACAGCCGACTGCGTGATCTCGTACGGAACCCGTTGCTGGCAACCATCGCCGCCATCTCATACACGCTGGAACCCAACCGCCCCTTGCCCTCGGGACGGCTCGAACTATATGAGCGCTTCTTCGCTTACCTAATCGACGAGGAGGCAAGCGGGCGCGGAACATCGGCAGAGCTTCGGAGGCTGGAGGCTGGCCATCCAACCCGGTACCCCCTTGCCAAGTGGATTCACCAGCACCGTCTCCAGCTGATTCAGCACCTGGCGCTCACGCGACTGGAGAGCGAGCAGTCACTTGCTCGCGTGGCTGAAGAGTGGGTGAGTAGCCACACACCCAACGACGTGAACCGTGCGCCTGGATGGGAGGAAGACCTTCAACTGTTGCTCATCGGTAGCGGGTTGTTCGTCTACGAAGGCGACGGGCCGCGGTTTCTGCACCACTCGTTCGCCGAGTACCTGGCCGCCGAGGCGCATGCCGAGAGGATCGACGCGACCTTCCCCGACCTGGATTCCTGGATAGCCCGCGGACTCAAGCCCGCCGACCGCAGCTTCGTACTGTTCCTGTTCGTCATGTGGAGCCGACGCCCTGGCAACAACGTATCGCTGATCCTGCGCCGACTGCTCGCCCGAAACCCTGAACGCGCGATGCTGGCTGGACGTGTGATGGCAGAGATGCCCGTCACGCCGCCGGAGGACGCCCAACTCGTCGTCGACCGGCTAGTGGACCTCGCCATCGGCAACGCCGTCCTGGAGCAAAGTGGCCGCGTCGCAGATGTCGCTGGGCGAGCAAGCCTTTCGCGCACCCCAGTCTTCTCGATCATGGACGTCCTCGGCGCTCTCGCCGAAAACCCGACCGTCGCCCAGCGCCTAACCTACCTGGCGGAGCACCCTCAGCTGCCGTTACTGCTACGCATCGAGGCCGCGACAGCACTCGGGCGAGCGGCTGACCCCGCAGTCGCATTGCCGATTCTTAAGCGAATCGTCTCGCTGGCCCAGGACGACGACACCGTGCGCATCGCACGTGCCCTACGCGACCTCGACCCGCAAGACCCGCTCGCCGAAACGCTGCTAGTCCGACTGGCACACGATCCTCACGCCCACCCGACCAGCCGCGCAGACGCCGCCAACGAACTAGCCAACTCGGATAGCGATGCGGCAGGCACCATCAGCGAGATCGTCGTCAGCAACGCCTCACTAGACCCGTCCGCGCTACGGACGGCGGTCCAGGCATGGCTGCGAATCGCTGACGACCGCGACCTTGGCCGAATCGCCGACGCCGTGCGTCAACAGGCAAGCCAGTCCCCACATCACTGTATCGAGATCAGCGAGGCGTTCGCAGAAGCTGGCCTACGAGCCGAGGCTCATGAACTGGCGAGGCTGGCACTGACCGATCCAGCGTGTCCGTCATGGCGACTCGACGAGGCCGTCGCCGCCTATTTGTCCACCGCAGACAATCCCGATCCCACATTCGTCCTCACCGCTTTACAAGAGCGGCGGGCACCGGAGGACCGGGCATCGGTCGCGCAAGGGCTGGCTAAAGCAGGTCATCTCAGCGAGGCCGCGTCGTTGGCTAGCGAGGTCGTGCTCGACCCTGAGTCGGACGGCTACGACATCCGCAATGCGGTCAACGCCTGGCTGATGACAGCTGGCGACTCGATCCGAGAAACCCTGTCCAGCCACTTGCAGCGGCGTGCAACCGAGCCGATATCCGGGCCGGGCAGGATCCTGTCCGCGTTAGCGGAGGCAGGGGGTCGAGATCAAGCCGTTGCAATTGCCAAGGATCTCGTCGCCGCGCCGCGGATCGACGGATTGGACCTGGAGGGCGCCGTTGAGGCATGGCTTGAGATTACTGGCCCGACCGTCGCCGACGAGCTGCGCCTGATCCTGGAGCAACGCAAGGCCCTGGGCGGGTGGGAATGCGCCATCGTGGCTGAGTCATGTGCCCAACACGGCCTGGTCGAGATGGCGACGTGGCTAGCAGCCCGGGCGATAGCTACCAGCACGGAGCAGCCCTTCTGTATCATTACCGCCGCCAAAGCGTGGATTACAGCCGCTGGGCTTGCCAGTTCGGAGGACATTCTCGATGCGATCATGAATCGACATCTGCCCATTGGCGACCGCGCCGCAGTGGCGGACCATCTCGCCGCTGCTGGAGACCTGCGGGGGGCACAGCAACTCTGGCGTGAAGTTCTGATGGCGCGCGACGCTTCACTTGAGTACAGGATGATTTCAGCTATCCGTCTCCTTCAGACTGGCGCTCACCAACACGCCATTCGCGAGATGACCGCGCTGATAAACTTGACAGATGAGTCCTCGTGGCAAAGGCGCTCATTTGGACCGCTAATCAGCGCCCTCTCGATGCTTGCTGATCAGGGTTAGCCCACGACATCGATAATGAGCGATCAAGTAGCGGACCCACCTATGCCGAGTAGCGTAACCCGCCAGGTCGGCCTCGTGCGCCCTGTGTAGTCCACCAACGACAACTCCGCCAGGGACCGCACCGGCGCGTCACCACATAACAGCGCGTCGGCCAGCTCGAACAACGCGTCCCCGCGAGCGGTCAGACAGGCGTGGAACTCCACCGAAACGCGGCCAACCGCCCGACCTCATCGGTCGCCCCGGCATCGTGCACACTGATCACCAGACAGCCCTTGGTTTGCGATCTTTTTCCCTAGACAAGAGGAATGATCGATCAAGGGCTGTTCCCATGATAGGGTCGATGCCGCCACCCAGCAGGTTAAAGATCAAGTTAGCGGGCGCCCTCGGCGAGCTCCCTCATGTCGCGGATCCGTAGCCACTGAAAGCTAATGCTATCCAAGTGGCCAACGAGCTGCTCGCGGACACTGTCTCCTAGTTCCGAGAAAAGGTATTCAACCGCACCTTCTGTGCTCCACTCGGGCACGAGCCAGACGTACTCTCCTTCATCCCAGGGTAAATGATTGTTCGGGTCGCCGAATTCTTCGAGGAATTTGGCTGTCATTTCATCGAGCTTGCTTCCCAGGGCTTCCGGGATCGCACTCCAGCCGGTTGCGCTACCGTCGTGGTGAATGTAGGGGGCCTCGAGTGCAAAATCTTGTTCCACTTTCTGTCGGTCGCCGTTCGGGAGAAGCACAAATGCGAGATCGGAATGCTCGAAACTGAGTCCTCCAACAACCCGCCACTCCCTCTCCCATTCGAATTCGTACTTTCCCGGCGTTACGCGATCGATGAAGGGTGTCAACCTCCAGATTTCTGCAGCAGGATTGACGCCGCCTATCATCGCCTGGCGAACCATTTCGTTGAATGCGATTTGTGCTGGCGCATCTCGATCGAGATACCAGACTCTCGCACCTCCTCGCTGGCGTATAAAGTCACGGGTGAATCCCAGCCCATACCGTCCGTGACGCGCCATCAGCCTGTTGAGTTGGTCCAGAGGAACCTCGCTGAGGCAGACCGACTTCTGGGAGCCCAGCCGGTCCTCCAGATTTGCGGCCGAGCCGAACGGTCCTCCCGGCCGGATCTCACCCTCCTGAAGGATCGAAACGAGATTGACTTCGTTCTCGGTGAAGTGAACTAGATAGTCCGACATATCCCGCCATTTCGGGTCACGTCGGTAGCCGAGAAGGTGCTGCGGGAACTCATCGTCCACGTGGGCCATGGAGCCTCGTCTCGAGATCCGTGATGCTGCGCTAAGCGGTCTGATCCTAGCTACGCAGGGTCGCCCATAGCGACGCGGAGCATGCAGGGCGCCGTCCATCCTGAGTAGCGGCTGGTCACGGCGAGAAATGGGACCAGGGTGGCCCGTACGACCACGGGCACCGTGTGGGGTCCGCAGCGCGGCGTGATCAGGATCTTTGGTCTTAACGTGGCGATGGCCTGCTGACTACGGGCGCGGAGCCGGGCTTCCACGATTGGGCTTGGGCGTGCGCGAGTGCCAGGTCCCGTGTGCAGCTTTCAAGTAGCCTCGCCGAGCATCTGACCTGAACGTGTAATCGCCTAACTGACAGGATCGATCAAAATTCCAGGGTTGGGCTTCCCCCTGAGATGTGGACACCCTGAGACTGGATGTTGGTCCAGAGGAAGGGGTGTCCCCGTTGGGGCGTCCATCGAAGTACACGGAAGAGTTTCAGCGTGACGCGGTTGACCTGGTCCGTTCGTCGGGGCGGCCGATCAACCAGGTCGCCCGTGAGTTGGGGATGAGTCACGAGACGCTGCGGAACTGGGTTCGTAAGCAGGAGCGGCAGACCGGGACGGGCTCGGCATCGGGTGGGGACGGGCTGTCGGTGGCGGACAAGGACGCGGAGATCGCCCGGCTGCGGCGTGAGGTGGCTGAGTTGCGGCAGGAGAAGGAGATCCTGCGTAAGGCAGCTGCCTATTTCGCGAAGGAGATGGATCGGTGACCAGCCGCTTCCGGTTCATCTCCACCCACCGCGCCATCTGGAGCGTCAAGCGGCTGTGCCGGATCCTGGCGGTATCCCGCTCCGGGTTCTACCGGTGGGTCGCCAGCGAGCCGACCCGGCAGGAACGCGCTGCTGGCGAAGACGCCCTCGCTGAGCAGATCACCAGGATTCACGCCGACTCCGGCGGCACCTACGGCTCCCCACGGGTGACCGTCGAGCTGCACCACCAGGGCGTGCGGGTCAACCGCAAGCGGGTGGAGCGGATCATGCGGCAACGCGACGTGGTGGGCCGGCACCTGCGCCGCCGTAAACGCACCACCATCGCGGATCCGGCCGCCCCGCCGGTGCCGGACCTGATCGGCCGCGACTTCACCGCCGCCGCACCGGACCGGCGGTGGTGCGGCGACATCACCTACCTACGCGTCGGCGAGAGCTGGCTCTACCTGGCCACCGTCATCGACATCGCCACCCGCCGCCTGATCGGCTGGTCGATCAACACCCACATGCGCGCGGAACTGGTCATCGACGCCCTCGACGCTGCGGTCGCCGCCCGCGGCGGCCACGTCCAGGACGTGATCTTCCACTCGGACAGGGGCTCGAACAGCGGCGGTGGCTTCGCCGACGCCTGTCGCCGCCACGGTGTCCGCCGTTCCATGGGACGCGTCGGATCGTCGTACGACAACGCCCTGGCCGAGTCGTTCTTCGCCACCCTCAAACGCGAACTCGACGTCGACCGCCGCACCTGGACCAGCGAAGCCGACGCCCGCCGCGACGTGTTCCGGTGGATCGCCTTCTACAACCACCGACGCCGCCACTCCGCACTCGGCTACCTCAGCCCCGCCGACTACGAACAAACCCTTACACCGACTACGCTGCACCAGATCGCGGCATAACCCGGTGTCCACATCCCGGGGGGAACCTCAGTCTGCCTCGTTGACGTCCTGGAGCGGCTTTCCACCGAGTCGAGCCCGGACCGGTAGGAGCGCGTCCCGGTAGTTCGAAGCCGTGGCCTCCTCCACGTCGCGGGTGGCGGATGCCAACCACTCGTCGAGGAACTCGTCGACCGTGACCTTGCCGGACCGGACGTACGTGCCGCGGTCGGTCTCGTGTTTGATCCGGGCGTACTCGGCCCGGACTTCTTTCTTGGTGTCGAAGGTGTACGTCCACTGATCCCGGCGGCCGTCCGGTTTGCGTCCGACGTCGAGGACGAACCGGTAGCGGGTTTTGCCGTTGCGAAGAGTGATCTTCTTGATCGGGTCTGAGCTGCTCACGTGGGACCTGTCCTTTCGCGAAGGGGGAGGGCTGGCGCTCTGGCCTCAGGGTTCTGAGGCCAGAGCGGTGAGCCGATATCGCGGCACCGTAAAGCGGTACCTATTAATGGTACCGAATTGGCTCGTGTGGTGGTGGCTGGTGGTGGGCGGTGTGGGATGTGGGAACCTCGACTCGTCATCCCCACCGTTCGAGCTGCTCGCCGAGGAGTTGAGGAATGCCGCGACGGCGTTCTGCTGCCGAGAACCTGCCGCCGTTGCCTGCCCGCGAGAAGCGCGATCAGCAGGTCAAGATCCGGCTCACGCCTTCGGAGATCGAACGGCTGGCGGTGCTGCGGCCTGATCTCACGCCGTCGGGGGTCGTCGCGTTGCTCGTCGATGACGTGCTCGCCGGCCGATACCGGCCGGTGTGGGCTGCCCCGGCGCCGGACGAGGCAGACCCACCCCGATAGCTGTCGTTCAGCTGTCCGTCCGGGCTGGACGGTTTTCGCGGCCGGGCTGGTCTCGCTCGATGCCGATGAGCTTTAGCAGGTCTGCCGTGCGTACCCGGTAGGACGTTCCGATCCGCAGCACCGGGCAGGGGAATTCGCCGATCTTCGCCAATTCGTACGCCTTGGTCCGGCCGATGCCGAGCGCCCGAGCGGCGGTCGCGAGATCGATCATGGCGGGTAGTTGGAGTAGCTCGTCCCGGCTGAGCGTGCTGGCGATCATCACTCTGCTCCTTCAGGTCGAGGGGACCAGACGCCGGAGCGCAAGGCTCCAGGCCTACGACTGACCAAGGCTCAGCCCGCCGGCGAACCACCAAACGATCATCCCCGTCGATCGTCGCGGCCGCCGCGCGCCCCTCTCGATATCCAGGGTCAACGCCCCGCCACTTCTACAGGCGTCAGCAACGGCCACGATCCTCAACGAGGCGCCGCTCTCGATTCCCCGGCTCGACGGCCATCGGCTGGTACGGGCGTCCTCGGTTGCCATTAGGGTTGGTACAACACCCGCCGCAGGCATTCCACCCTCGGCTATCTCAGCCCCAGCGAGTACGAGGAGACCGCCTATTCCCGCAGGCCAACCCGCAGGGTAGCGTGAGATCAAATTATCGACCCTGTCCGTCAAACCGGGTCAACCCCATCCCCGCCAAGTGGCCGCCACTGGGGAATCTCAACTGGCCACCAACATGCGATCCCTGGTAGGGGCGATGAGGACCAGACCGGGCCGCGCTCAAGAGCGCCGTCGCGATGTTGCGATCCCTGGTAGGGGCGATGAGGACGTGGAGTGTCAGTCCGCCCGTCAGTTGTCGGGGTAGTCGTAGGATCGCCCGACGAGGGAGGGCCAGATGGGGGATCGTCGGCGGCCGCAGTTGGTGCATGCGCAGCTCGTCATTGATGTGTCCGGTGATGGTGGGCGGAGTGACCGCGTGATCCGGGACTGGTTTGAGTCCGGGTGGCGTCGGCTTGGCCATGAGCTGAGGGAGACGGCTGATGCTCAGGCGGTGGGCGCGTCGCTGCCGGAGGTGCTTTGTCCGTTCGGGGTGGAGGTGTGTCTGGAGCGGGTGACGGAGGGTGGTGGCGATGACAGTGAGAGCGACGCGTACACCCCGCAGGAGTGGCAGCGGTTTCTGGGTGACCTGAATAGCGGCGTGTTCAAGGCCTACAGTCTCAATGCCAGTGAGCGGGAGTGGGTCGACGAGTTCAACACTGCGGTCGCCGGTGGTGACTGGATCGTCCGTCAGTTGAGCATCAGTGTCGACCGTTACGAGGTCGACGGGCGTACGCTGGCGTTGCTCGGTGTGTCGGCGCCGCGTGATTTTCTGTTGGCCGACAGTGGCCGTGAGGACGGCCTGTATCGGTTTTTCCGGGATGCTGCGGAGCAGGCTGGGCCGCTGTTCGGGCTCATCGGCTTTGATTACGGCATCGAGTACATGACCGGGCTGGAGTATGCGCTGTATTTGATCCGTGGCGGACGATTTGGCAGGTCGATGAGGTGCTGCGGGGGTATTCCTGGGTGACCGTGGTGTCGGACGCCGTGGTTGACCGGCTCGGTGGGGTGCGGAAGGTGGCGGATGACGGTGCCTTCATCGGGGTGGAGCGACTGCCTGCCGGGGGGTGGTTGCTGCGTGCGTCTGCCGGTGTCGCCGACTACACGCCGGAGCGGGCCGCGCGGGTCTTCGAGGCGCTACGTCCGGTCTTGCCTGCGGGCGCGTATCCCTCGACGTTCGAGGATGACTGGCGCCCTCTCTGATGCCTTGTGGTGCCACGGCCAAAGGTGGCGGCTGCTCGGCGGGGAACTGCGCGAGGTAGCCGATGCACAGGCCGCGCGGTAGTTGTCAAGTCAAACGGAGACGGTTCCTGGTGGGTTGGCTGGTTGATCCAGGCGTGGTCGGGCAGCCGCGGTGGTGTTCGACGACGCGGTTTTTGAAGCCGGCGTCGACCCAGGTCTTGGCCAGGGTGGGATGGGCGGTGGTGGCCTGGTCGAGCAGGTCCATGCCGATGGTGTAGTCGCTGACGCTGGCGGCGGTGACGATCACGGTGCGTAGGAGGCCGAGGGTGTCGGTGATGATGCCGCGTTTGCGGCCGACGATCTTCTTGTTCGGGTCGATGCCCTGGGTGGTGGTCGGAACGTTGGTGGATGTCTTGACGCTCTGGATGTCCATTATGGAGGCGGTCGGGGTGGTGGTCCGCCCGTGGTGGTCACGGACCAGGCCGGTGAGGTGGTAGTTCAGTTCGGAGAAGATGCCTTCCTTGCTCCAGGCGGCGAAGTAGGCGTAGACGGTCTGGTAGGGCGGCAGGTCGTGGGGCAGGTGTCGCCAGGCGATGCCGGTGCGATTGACGTAGAGGATGGCGTTGAGGATCTCGCGCAGGTCGTGGGTGGCGGTGCGGCCGCCGACTCCGGCGTCGGTGCGGGCTTGTCGCCAGGCGGTCAGTCGGGGTGCGATCAGGGCCCAGCGGGCGTCGGATAGGTCGGACGGGTAGGCGCGACGCTCAGAGGACCCGCCCGGTCATCAGAATCGATATATGAATCCGCCACTCTCGCCACGAGCGTGGATTAAACGTCCAGTCAG
>NZ_BOPA01000041.1 GCF_016863515.1 Micromonospora gifhornensis | reverse complement strand
CAAGGCCAACAGCAACGCGACCTGGACCAACGACATCAGCCACGGCGAGTTGATCCGCTCCAACGCCGACCAGACCATGACCGTTGACCCGTGCAACCTGCAGCTGCTGTACCAGGGTCGTGCCCCGAACTCGGGCGGCGACTACGGCCTGCTGCCCTACCGTCCGGGCCTGCTCACCCTGCAACGCTGACCAGGTGACACAGTCCCACCGATGACGTAGGACCGGGCGGGCTCGGCAACAGTCGAGCCCGCCCGACACGTCAGGTGACCTTGCTCTTGACCTTGTTCATCACGCCCTGCACCATCCCCGGGTCGGTCCCGTACAGGCGTGGATCGCCCGGAGGCAGGACGGGTTCCGGTGCGTGCGCGCGAGGGCTGTGGTCGTACCGGAACTCTCCCTTGCCGTCCGGTGCCGGTCCGGACGCCCAGCGACCCTGGCCGGCGTCGCCGTCCGGGGAGAAGTCGAGATAGGTGTAGCTGAACTCCTCGGTGAAATCGGGGGAGTCGGGGAAGGCCTCCGGCACCGGCATGGCCTCCAGGCCGTCCTCCTTGAGTTGCTCGATGGCTGCCATCCACATGTTCTGGTGCATCGTGTCGCGGGCCAGCAGGAACCGCAGCATCTGCTTGACGCCGGGATCGTCGGTCATGTTGAACAGGCGGGAGACCTGGAGCCGGCCCTGGGCCTCGGCGGTGACGTTGAGTTGGAAATCGGCCATCAGGTTGCCGCTCGCGGTGACGTAGCTGCCGTTCCACGGCATGCCCACGCTGTCGACAGGCATCGCTCCCCCGCCGCCGTGGATGAAGTGCGCCGGGTTCGAGCCGCCGTAGATCGCCCCCACCATCGGATTGCCCTCGGCGGCCTCCGCCAGGGACAACGGCGCGTGTTCCAACAGTCGGGTGATCATCGTGGCGATCATCTCGACGTGGCCCATCTCCTCGGTACCGACGTCGAGCAGCAGATCCTTGTACTTACCGGGAAGCCGACAGTTCCAGCCCTGGTAGAGGTACTGGTTGGCGACTGTCATCTCGCCCCACTTGCCGCCCAGGATCTCCTGCAACCGGCGGGCGAAAGCGGCGTCCGGCCCGTCCGGTTTGGCCTCGAACTGAAGGTTCTTGATGTGGCTGAACACGCGGCCTCCTCGTCATAGAAACGCTGTCGAGGTGCCTTCCCGCCCCGGTGGCATCCGTGGGCCATCCGGTGGCCCGTCGGGGCCAACCTCCAGGTGGGAATGGGTCAGCCTGCGACCGTCTGGGCGATCAGATGTTGCAGCACCGCCTGGACGTCGCCGTCGGTGCCGGCCATGACCCGACGTTGTCGGGTCGCTCCGGTGCCCTCCCGGCGCAGCCGGTCGACCTGCCGCAGCACCAGGTCGAGATCGTCGTAGCGGGCCAGGGCGGGCGTGACCGTGTCGAGCAGTTCGTCGACGAGTTCCCAGGCGGGCCGGGCACCGCCGCCGAGCAGGTCGACGAGGACCCCGTCGATCCCGTCGTGGGCGGCCCGCCAGTGCGCGGCCGCGACCAGGCAGTCCCTGATCCGTACGGGTGGCACGCCGTCGCGTACCCGGTCGATCATCGTGACGACGAGCGCCCGCACCAGTGCGGCGACCAGGACGGTGTCCTCCACGGACGGGCAGACGTCGCCGACCCGGACCTCGACGGTGGGGTACCTGGTCGACGGCCGGGCGTACCAGTAGACCATCGCGGCATCGAGCATGATCCCGGCGGTGATCAACTCCTGCACGGTGGCGTCGTAGTCGGCGACCGACTCGAAGTGCGGGGTGGGTCCGATGCTCGGCCAGCGTTCCAGTTGCATGGACCGCCAACTGTTGTGGCCGGTGTCCCGACCGTCGTACAGCGGCGAGTTGGCGGTGAGCGCCTGCACCACCGGCAGCCAGGGACGCAGATGGTTGCAGACCTGCACGGCCAGTTCCCGGTCCGGCACCCCGACGTGCACGTGGCAGCCACACACCGCCGGGTCGTGCGCGACCGGCCCGAAACGGCGGGACATGGCGTGGTACCGCTGCTCGTCCGGCACCGTGAGATGGGCCTCGCAGACCGGCGTGGCACCCACCGCCACCAGCCGTGCTCCGGCCGCCGACGCCGCCTCGGCGGCCGCCCGGCGCAGGGTGATCAGGTGCTCGCGCAACTGCGCCAGGTCGGTACAGACCGGGGTGACCATCTCCAGCATGCTGTGCCGGAACTCCTGCCGACTCTGCGTGCGAGCGGTGCCGGACAGGGCGTCGAGCACCTGCTCGGCGACCGGCAGACTCTCCCCGGTCTCCGGGTCCAGCAGCAGGAACTCCTCCTCCACTCCGAGGGTGAGGCGGTCCTGCTCGCGGCTACTCGACGCCATGGGTCTGCAGCCAGAGTTCGAGCAGGCCGAGCTGCCACAACTTGTTGCTGCCGGCCGCCGCCTGGGCCGCCTGCGGATCGGCGAGCAAATGTTCGACGTACTCCGGCCGGAACAGTGCGCGTTGCCGGGCGGCCGGCGCCCGCAGCGCCTCGACGACCAGTTCGCGGACCGGCCCGTCGACGTTGCGCAGCGCCGGCACCGGGAAGTAGCCCTTGGGCCGGTCGATCACCTCCGCCGGCAGGACCTGCCGGGCGACCTCCTTGAGGACGCCCTTGCCGCCCTGTGCGACCTTGTGCTCCGGAGGGCAGGCGGCGGCGAGCGCGACCAGGTCCTGGTCGAGGAAGGGCGTACGCACCTCCAGCCCCCAGGCCATGCTCATGCTGTCGACCCGCTTCACCGGGTCGTCGGGCAGCATCCGATGGGTGTCCAGCCGTAGGACGGCGTCCAACGCGGTGTCCGCGCCGGAGGCGGCGAGATCCGCGTCGACCAGGTCACCGCTGGCGTCGTCGACGAGGGCGTACGCGGGGCCGACGACCCCCGCCAGTTCCGCGTGCTCGTGGTCGAAGAACGCCTCCGCGAACGCCCCGGCGGCCTGGTGCCGGGGCACCCCGGCGAACGGCTGGTGATAGCCGTACCCGGCGAACACCTCGTCCGCGCCCTGCCCGGACTGTGCCACCTTGACGTGCCGCGCGACCTGCTCGGAGAGCAGGTGGAAGGCGACCACGTCGTGGCTGCCCATCGGCTCGGTCATCGCCCCGATCGTCCGGCGAACGGCCGGCACCAGGTCGTCGTTGGCGAGCTGGATGCGTTGATGGTCGGTGTCGAAGGCGCGGGCCACCAGGTCGGAGTAGTGGAACTCGTCGCCGGCCTCGCCATCCCGGCTGTCGAAGCCAATGCTGAAGGTGCGCAGGTGCTCCTGCCCCGCCTCGGCCAGCAGCGCCACGATGAGACTGGAGTCGAGCCCGCCGGAGAGCAGCACACCGACCGGCACGTCGGCGACCAGTCGCCGGGCCACGGCCGTACGCAGCGCGTCGCCGATCGCGTCCTGCCAGTCCCGGGCGTCCCAGCCGCGGTGGGCGGGTTGCCGGACGTAGTCGGGCCGCCAGTAGATCCGTTCCCGGCTGTGCCCGTCGGCCTCGACCACCCGCACGGTCGCCGGTGGCAGCTTCCGCACCCCGCGCAGGATGGTCCGGGGCGCGGGCACGATCGAATGCCAGGACAGGTAGTGGTGCAGGGCCACCGGATCGACGTCGGTGTCCACCTCACCGGCGGCGAGCAGCGCCGGAAGGGTCGACGCGAAGCGCAGCCGGCCCGCCGTCTCGGCCAGGTAGAGGGGTTTGATGCCGAGCCGGTCGCGGGCCAGCACCAGCCGCCGCCGTGCCCGGTCGACCAGGCCGACGGCGAACATGCCCACCAGGTGGTCGACGAAATTCTCACCCCACTGGGCGTACGCCACCAGGATCACCTCGGTGTCGCTGGTGGAGTGGAAGGTGTGCCCGGCGGCCCGCAACTCCTCGCGTAGCTGCGGGTAGTTGTAGATGCAGCCGTTGAACACCAGGGCCAACCCGAGGTCTTCCCGCACCATCGGTTGGCTGCCGGCCTCGGACAGGTCGATGATGGTCAACCGTCGATGCCCGAGGGTCACCCAGTCGGCACTCCACCGGCCCGTACCGTCCGGTCCCCGGGACCGCATCGCCTCGGTCATCCGCGTCACCGCGGCAGCGTCCGGGGTCGTACCGTCGAACCTCGCCTCTCCACTGATCCCGCACATGCCTCCCCCTAGCCATAGGTCAGCGAACACGCGCTTGGAGCAGCGGCTTGACCTTGACCGTATGCGGCCCGGAGGGGCGATCGAGCTTAGATCGGTGAGGAGGAATATCGAGCGTCCATCACGCTTCGCCCCGCAGGTCGACGCGGATGTTGTCGAGGAGCACCCCGGACGCCTGCTCGACGACGACGGGGGTCCGCGAGCGGAGCGGCTCCTTCGCGCCGATGACGGGCAGGGGCACCAGGGTGCAGTCCGTCACCACCACGTCGCGGTACTCCAGCACCCGTACCGAACGGTCGACCTCGCTGCGGCCCCAGCCCGCGATCCGGATCGCGTACAACGGGCCGTTCCAGGACACCTGGGCATCCGACACCCGGATCCGTTGCCCGATGACGTTGTCGTCGCCGACGTGGAAGCGGTCGGTGTTGTCACCCGGCAGCAGCCGGAAGCCGATCTCGACGTCCGACAGGCGGGCCCGCTGCACCGACACGTCGTGCACGGAGCTGAGATAGAAACCCTCGAAGGCGTCGCTGACCACCAGATCCTGGATGTCGATGTGGTGGGGGTGGTACGACGGCCCACTGATCGAGCTGACACTGTCGCCGACCGCACCCCAGTGCACCGCGATGCCGGTGCAGCCACCCACGATCGACACGTCGGCGAGGGTGAGGTGGCGTACCGCCCCGACGAGCGCGATGCAGTTGGCGGCCCGGGTGCCCGGGCGCTCCACCCGCACCCGGCGCAGCTGGATGTCCTCGATCCACTCCGTCTCGGCGGGGTAGAGGTAGCTGCCGACGGTGATGGCGGTGCCCCGGTCCCCGCCGTGTTCGCCGGGGGAGGCTGGTGGCGGCCGGAACCCGATGTCCTGGATCGCCACCTGGGAACCGAGCACCTGGACGATCGGCTGGCCGTCCGAGGCGGACGAGGTCAACCAGGTTCGTACCTGCCCGTCGTGCTGCTGCGCGCCGGCCAGGGTCCAGCCCGCACCGACGACGATCCCGCCGTCGAGCGGGAAGGTGCCGGCCGGCAGGTGCAGCGTCCCGCCCGACTCGTCGGCCAGGAGGCGTTCGATCGCGTGCCGATTGGCCGCCGGATCGGCACCCAGCGGCACGTCGTGACGGTCCGTCGCGGTCATGTCAGCACTCCAGTTCGGTGACCTGGCAGGCGATCTCCGACACTCGTGGCCGTACCGTCTCGGCCGCCGGGTCGGTCAGCCCGAGCAGCACCGGCCCCGCAGTGGTCCGCTCGACCAGCACGTCGAGCAGGTCCGGCGCGAGAGTCGTCGTACGCACCGGGCAGTCGGTGCCGTCGAGGAGATGCGTGGCGCGTACGACCAGGCGGTCGGTCTCCGGTGCCCGGGTGAACGGTGACGCCTCGAACAGGGCGTACCCCGCTCCCCGCCTGGCCACCCGGACCGCCTTCAGCACGGTCTGGCCCTGCTGACGAAGCAGCCATGGTCGGGTGGGATGGCGGAACGCCGCAGGCGGCACCGAGGCGACGGTGGTGCGCAGCCGGCAGCGTACGGTCGGGTCCGGCGCGTTGACCACGACGAACCTGGACCGGGCGGGCCCCTCGGTGCGTCCTTTCGCCCCCACCAGACCGCCGGCGCTGACCAGGCCGGCGAGCTGCGCCGACGCCCCGGTCAGCGGCGGCCCGCCCGGGCTGTCGCCGCCGCCCTCGATCGCTGTCACCTCGACCTGGTTGATCCGTACCCCGACCGCTGCCAGCGGGCTGAGCGCCGGGGCCGCCCACGGCGGCACGTTGGGGTCCGCCAGCTCGATGATCAGCAGATCGTCGACGCCCATCTCCTGAGCGCCCAGGTCGAACTCGACCCAGGCGTGGGCCTCCACCATCCGCAGCCGCCCACGCCTACGGCAGATCAGCGCGGCGGCCCGGGCCACACCCTGGGCCCGGACCATGATCAACCGGGGCAGCTCCCGCATGCCGCGGCCGGGTACGACGGCGCGGGACCAGGCCGCCTGCGTGGCACCGTCCACGTGCAGATCGACGCGTACCCGGATCGGCCGCCCGCCGCCGCGTACCTTGAGCATGACCGCGCCGCAGTCGCCCTGGACCCGCCCGACGATGGCCGCGCCCCGGGTGAACCGGTCGGCGACCAGCACCTCGGGGTCGCCGCCGCTGGTGAACACGGCGGGCAGCTCGCGCGGCGCAGCCGGCTCGTCGAAGTCGGTGGCGAACCGGGCACCCGTGGCCGTCACCGCTGCCCTCCGGGCCGGTGCAGGTCGGTGCGGGTCAGCACCGGCTCGCGGCGGTTCCACATCCGCTCCACCGCCTCGAACAGCGGATCGGCGTCGCTCTCGATGTGCCGGAGCGCGACCTGTACGGATTTGAGCAGATGGTCGGCGGGCCAGACCTCCCACTGCGGCACCTGTGGGGTGAACAGGTCGGTGGCGCTGCGGTAGAACCACAACCACAGCCGGGCCCGCTCGACCTGCTCAGCGGAGATCAGCTCCTCGCCGCTGCCGAGCGCGCCGATCGCCGAATCCAGGGCCTTCCAGTACGTCTCCGGGTCGTGCACGACCGTGGACAGACCGCACTCGCTCCACTCGGACCAACCCGCCTGGATCACCGGAATGCCGTACGCGGGAAGCTCGTTGCTCACGCTCCCGCGCACCGTGACGCCGAGGTCGACGAGGCTCCACAGTCCGTTCTTGCTGAGATCCCTGCTGGGCTGGAACACCATGTGCCGGTGCCGGGCGTACCGGGCGGCCACCGACTCGAAGAAGCCGGTGCTGTCGTACCGGAACTGGCTCGGATGGTCCTGGAACAGCCACTGCACCTGCGACGCGCCGCTCGCGAACCGGGCCGTCTCCTCGAACCAGTCGGCCAACGTGGGGAAGGACTGGTGATTGGTGCCGGGGGCGTCGGAGACGGCGTGGTTGAACACCGCCACCATCGGACGCGCCGGGTCGAAGCCCAGGCGCGCCGCGAAATGGGTACGCAGCCGTGCCCGCTCCGCGCTGTTGTTGATGTCGACCGAGGCGCTGGCCCCACCCCGCCACCAGCTCGGGCGGCCCAGGTTGACCTTCGAACGCCAGGCCACCAGCTCCGCGTTGCGGCGTACCTGTTCGCGTCGGGACCAGACCCGCTCGGCGAAGAAGGCACCGATCTGCTGGGTGAGCTCGCCCCGGAAGGTGTGCTTACCGGTGTCGGTCTCGGGAAACAGGGCGTACGCCTTCAGGCACCCGGTCTGCTGGGTGTGCACGACCGGCACCCCGGCGCGCCGGGCGGAGTCCACCGCCAGGCCCCAGTGGTCGTAGTCGACGTGGCTGGTCACCAGCGCCACCACCGACTCGTCCCCCAGCAGCGCGTCGTACGCCGACGAGATGGCCCGGGCCAGCGCCTGCCGCCGCTGGTAGCGCGGATCGGCGGTGGGATCCTCGGGCGGGCGGGGACGCTTCGTCACCCGGCAGTAGGTGGCGCTGACGAACTCCGCAAGCGTCTGCTCGCTGATCGCCGGTCCGGGGCGCAGCGGCCTGCCGAACAGCTCCAGCCGTACCTCGCTCGGCGTGGCGGACCGGGCCGGCCCGTCGACCAGGCGGTACAGGTCGATGACCTCGCTCGCGCCGTACGCTTCGGCGAGCCGCCGGACCAGCTGCACGTCGAACTCGGTCCAGAGCGCGTCGTGCCACATCTGCTCGACCCCGGTGACGACGACGAGCTGCGCGGGGACGATCCGGCGGATCGCGTTTGCCACCGCCAGGTTCCGCAGCGCCACCCGGATGTCCTGGTGGAACACCTCGACGACCAGGTACCGCTGGGACGACGTCGATCCCAGGTTCTTGCGCCAGTACACCGAGGCGGCGTCGAGGAACCCGTCGAACGCCTTCTTGTCAGCTCTGAGCCACACCCGAGACCCGTCCTCACCCCGTAACGGCAACCAGCGTCGGGACTGTACGGTCCGGTTACGCACGGCAGCCGAACAGCCGGTGACCAGCCGGTGAAGCCCTGTCTCCCCCGGATGGGGGAGAGGTTCGAGTCGTGATTTCCCGACGATCGGGGAGGCGCCGGCGGGCGGCCCGCTGGCATGCTCGCGGGTATGGCGATCCCGGACCTGAAGACGACCGATCCGGCCGACGCTGACCCCCGTGGCGGGCCGGCCAGGTGGGGTGCGCCGCTGGTGCTCGCGGCGGCGGTCGGAATGCTGCTCGTGGCGACCCCGTGGTGGGGAGTGAACGGTCTCGACGAGACCTCCAGTCCATGGTTCGTGGATCTGGAACGGCTGGTGCTCGGGCTCGCGAATTTCGCGGCGGTCGCGGCGGTCGCGTTGTCCCGGTACCGGCTCGGGGCGGCCTGCGTGGTGGCGACCGTCCCGTGGGTTCTCTCGCCGTTGCTGGGTGCAGTCGCCTGGGCCTGGTGGTCGGCCGTGCTGGCCGTGCTCGGGATCGCTGTCCTCGACGGTGCGCGCCGGCTCTCCCTCGCCATGGCGGCCCTGGCCGTCACGCTCGCGGTGGTGTACTGCACCACCGGGATGTACTGGCATGTGCCGATCGTCGGGCCGGTCAACCTCTTCTCCCGTGAGCCGGATCGGTGGCTCGACGAGACGCGCCTGATCTACCTTGCGTTCTATCTGGGCGCGGTCGGCGTCGTCGTGCTGCTCGCCGCTGTACTGCGCCGACGTCGCGCCGCTCGCCTCAGATCGATCGCCGCCACTCCCGCAGCGGCAGCAGCGCCCATGCCACCTGCGGTCGAGTCGCCCGAGGTGACCGGGCCGGGGGTGGTCGAGGCTGAGTCGTCGGTGGGACCGGTCGGATCGGAGGTGGCCGAGGTCGGACCGCAGGCGACGCCTGTTGGGTCGGCGGCCGTCGGGGCCGGAGCGCAGGTGTTGACCGGGCCGTGGGCTGAACGGATCGCGACACTCACTGCCCGGGAGCGGGAGGTGTTGCTGGCCGTCGCCCGGGGCCGATCCAACGCCGAGGTGGCCGCGGACCTCGGCATCGGAGACGAGACCGTCAAGACCCACGTCTCCGAGGTGCTGCGCAAGCTCGGCTGCCGCGACCGCGTACAGGCGGTGATCGCCGTATACGAATCAGGCCTGCGATAGGGCGACCCGGCCGGTCCCTCTCGGTGATCGACTCCGTTTCGCCGAAACGGCGGTATCCCGCCGTCGCGAACCCCGCCATTTCGCCGAAACCGCGCGCCGGCGAACCGGACCCCAATTCGCTCGGCTATCCGGGGGCGGGTCGGCATGATGGGTCTGAGGTCGGGGAGGTGGAGGTGCGGATCGAGGTCGCCACCCTGCGGGACGCCCGAGCGGTGCTGCTTGTCGAAGGGGCCAGCGACCTGGTCGCCGTGCAGACGCTGGCGCAACGCCGGGGACGGGACCTGGCCGGCGAGGGCGTACGGGTGCTGGCCATGGGCGGGGCCACAAACATCGGGCACTACCTGGAGCAACTCGGCCCACGTGGCAGTGACCTGCGCCTGGCCGGCCTCTACGACGTCGCTGAGGAGGGCTTCGTCCGGCGTGGGCTGGAACGGGCGGGTCTCGGTGTGGCCCCGCTCGCTGAGCTGGGCTTCCACGTCTGTGTGCGTGATCTGGAGGACGAACTGATCCGGGCGCTCGGCACCGACGGGATGCAGGAGGTGCTGGCGGCCGAGGGGGATCTGCGCTCGTTCCGGCTCTTTCAGCGGCAGCCTGCGCAGCAGGGCCGCGAACTGCCGGCTCAGCTGCGCCGGTTCATCGGCACCCGGTCCGGCCGCAAGGAGGCGTACGCCCGACTGCTCGTGCAGGCGCTCGACCTGGAGCGCGTGCCGCGCCCGTTGGACGCGGTGCTCGCGTCGGTGGCGCCGCCGAGCGGAGCGTCACCAGCGCGGGAGCACCGAACCGGTTAGCCGGCCACCGAAGCGGTAGACCACACACATCACGTCCCGGTCGCCGTCGGCCCAGGTCTCCATCGTGGGCATCGCCGGGTAGAAGCGCAGTGCCTGGCCGGTGTCGTCGGGCCAGGTGCTGGTGAACAGCGCTCGGCAGGCCGACCAGGCGAACTCCCGTAGCGCCACCGGATCCCAGTCCGTGTCGTCGGCGTGCACGAAGCCGTACGCCTGGTTGTCGGCACCCAGTGCGCAGGGCCGGTAGCGGACGACGACGCCGCCCGCCTCCGGCAGGTGGGTCGGGTCATCGAAGCACTCGCCGCCCTCGATGTGGAGGAGGCCCGGCGTCTGCGCGTCGACGAAGGTCTCGTCCTTGACGACGGCCTGGGCCGACATGGCGCTGCCGGCCATGGTGGCGAGCAGTCCCGCCGTGCAGAGCAGGGCGACGACGCCCCGCAGCGGACGGCGCGAAAGGCGACCGGTGACAGTGTCCTGGTTGGTCATAGCGCGTCGATGGTAGGAACGCGATCCCTGCCGGCGAGCTACTCGCAGGTGTCGGCGAGGTGACGCGACGGCCAACACCGACTGGTGGGGCAGGCGACGCGGCGAGTGTTCATCTGCTGGAAAGGATCTTGTGGCTGTCCGGTTGAGCGGGACTGGGCCAATGACGACGGCGCGCCGCCCGCACAACCGGTGGTCGGGCGCCACCCACCTCCTCATTTGAAGGGTGACCAGAGTCGTGACCGACCAGAAGCTCCCCTGGAGCATCGGGGCCCGTCGGGCGAAGATCGTGGCGATCGGTGCCGCGGCACTGCTCGCCGGGGGCGTGGCCCTCAGCCCCGCCGCCTTCGGTGATGCAACGCCAGCCAAGTTCCCCGCCGCCGAGATCCACAAGCCGTCGCCGGTGCCGGACCGGATCATGTTGACCCCCACCGCCACCCCGTCCACCTCGCAGCGGGTGACCTGGCGTGCCGAGGCCACGGCGGAGTGGGCGCGTGCCGAGCTCCTTGAGGCACCCCGGGCGCTCGTCGGTGGTGTGCCGGCGTCCGGAAGTACGGTGACCCGCCTCGCCGCCCTCTCCAGCACCCCGGTCAACACTTCTCTGGGGTACGCCTCGACCTACCACACCGTCGAGTTCACCGGCCTGAAGCCGGACACCCGGTACACGTACCGGGTCGGCGACGGCACCAACTGGAGCGAGTGGATCGACTTCACCACCGCGGCCAGCGACTTCGAGCCGTTCTCGTTCATCTACTACGGCGACGCGCAGAACAACCTCGACTCGGCGGTGCCCCGGGTGTTCCGGCAGGCGTTCGCCGAGCGGCCCGAGGCCAAGATGATCATCAACGCCGGTGACCTCATCGACAACGCCAACAGTGAAGAGCAGTGGGGCCAGTGGTACAAGGCCAGCGGCTTCATCGACGGTCAGATCAACAACATCTCGGTGCCGGGCAACCACGAGTACAGCGGCGGGCTGTCGCAGTTCTGGCGGCCGCAGTTCCCGTACCCGGACAACGGTCCGGGCAACCCGGAGCTGAAGCAGACCGTCTACTACGTCGACTACCAGGGCGTACGCTTCATCGCCCTGGACTCCAACCACCAGAGCAACAGCGCGCTGATGGCCGCCCAGACCACCTGGCTGGAGGGCGTGCTCCGGGACAACCCCAACAAGTGGACGGTGGTCACCTTCCACCACCCGGTCTACTCGACCACTGGCACCCGCAACAACCCGCAGGTCCGGGCCCAGTGGGGCCCGCTGTTCGAGCAGTACGGCGTGGACCTGGTGCTGCAGGGCCACGACCACTCGTACGGCCGGGGCAACGTGGCCACCAACCGTCGCTCGGCCGCCGTGCACGAGGGCACGGTCTACGCGGTGTCGGTCTCCGGCGGCAAGATGTACGCCCTCAACAACGGTCAGAACTGGACCGGCAACGGTGCCGAGGTGACCAGCACCAGTGAGAACACTCAGCTGTACCAGCTCATCGACGTCTCGCAGGGCACTCTGCGCTACGAGGCCCGGTACGCCAACGGTGAGCACCACGACGGGTTCCTGATCCGCAAGAACAACGAGGGCGAGCGGACCGTCAACGAGCTGCGTACTCCGTCGAACACGACGGGCCGGCAGGTCACTGTCGACCGGACCAGCGTCGCGGTCAAGGGCGAGGTCAAGGTCTCCGCGTACGGCTACGACCCGGCCGAGAAGGTCGCGGTCTCCCTGCGCAAGCTCGGCAACACCCCCGGCCAGGCCGAGATCCCCGTGGCCAACCTGACCGCGGACCAGCTGGGCCGGATCAGCTACCAGCTGGCGATCCCCGCCTCGGCCAAGGCCGGCGGCACCTACGAGGTCTTCCTGTCCAGTGCCAACCAGCAGATCACCAGCCCGGCGATCACGCTCAACGGGTGGCGTGCCGACGTCCAGGCCCGCGCGCACTGCGTCGGTGCCACCGCGTACGTCTCGGTCACCGTCCGCAACGGCGAGGGCGAGCCGCTGAGCGTCGAGATGGTGACCCCGTACGGGTCGCGGACGGTCTCCGGCGTGGCCGGTGGCAAGTCCGCCAGCCAGGCGTTCAACAGCCGGGCCACGGCGGTGCCGGCCGGCGTCGCGACCGTCGACGTCACCGGGATCGTCGACGGTGACCCGGTCACCATGCGGGTCGAGGCTGCGTACGAGGCGGCCAGCTGCGAGTAGTCCGGGTGCGGTGGCGGTGCCTGAACGGCATCGCCGCCGCCCTCCCGCCGGTGGACACGCGTTCCTCCGGCTGAACTTCCCTCAACTGCCCTGAGTGGCGATGGAGCATCGAGATGAACACATCAAGTCGTAGGCGGCTTTTCGCGGTGGGCGCCGCTGGTGCCCTGCTGGCCGGATCGGTGGCGGCGGGATCACCCGCGTTCGCCGCACCGGGTGACAGCGCCGACGTGTCGGTGACCGTGGACATCGAGGAGATCAAGGAGCCGGGGGTGCTGGCGATGTCCATCGCCGGTGACTCGGTGACGTTGGCCGAGGACGGGTCGACGTTGCTGGTACGTCAGTTCGTCGGCACCCTGCCGACGGTGACGGTCACCGACACCCGTACGCCCGACGAGGTACCGGCCGGTGCCGCGTGGGCCGTGCTCGGCAGCGCCACCGACTTCGTCGGCGGCGCGGGTCAGGCGCCGATCGGCGCGGGGCACCTGGGCTGGAAGCCGAAGCTGATCGACGGTGGCGACAGCGGCCTGGTCAGCGAGGGTGAAGAGGTCGTGACCGTGGTGGACGAGCCGACTCAGCCGGGCAACAACGTGGGTCTGGTGGACCAGGAACTGCTGGTCTCCACCTTCGACTCGGGTGCGGTGGCCGGCGGCGCGTACACCGTCAACGCCGATCTGTTCCTGCGGACGCCCGCGGACGTGGCGGCGGGTGCGTACACCTCGACGCTGACCCTGTCCCTGTTCGAGTGAACATCGCGGGTGTGGGGGTCCGCAGGCGGCGAACCCCCACACCCGTGGTCTGCCGGAGACGACGATGAATCACCGCAGCAAGATGATCGGCGCTCTGCTCGCCGGCGGTACGGCCCTGGCGGCGGCTGTCGGGGGCGGCGCGCCGGCCGCCGCGCATCCCTTCGGCCCGCCGACTACCGCTCGGGTCGTCGTCGACGGCTCCCGGGTCGACATCTCCTGGCAGCCCGCCGAGGACGACTGGGTGGCGCTCGGCCAGTCACTCGGTGCCTTCGAGGACCCCAGCGCCGGTCCGGTGGCCACCCAGCTCACCGGCGAACAGAAGCTCCAGCAGTCCGCCGCGGTGCGCGACTACCTGCGCGAACGGATCACCGTCAGCCAGCACGGCCAGCCCTGTCGCGGCGAACTCAAGCCGCTGGACGGGCTGCTCGCGCAGGGTGCCCGACTGACCTTCGACTGTCCCGCCCCGGTCCGCACGCTCGACATCACGTTGACCGCGTTGACCGACCTCAACCAGGCGTACCGCACGATCCTGCGCGCCGAGTCGGCGAGCCCGGCCGAGACGCTGTACACCGCCGCGGCCGACACCCACCAGGTCGACTTCACCCAGTCCGGCGGCGGGCTCGGACCGGCCACCGCGCTGGCCTTCGGCGTCGGCGCTGCCGCCGTGCTCGGTGTGCTGCTCGTACTCCTTTCCCGACGACGTACCCGGAGCACGGCATGAACGGCCTCAACAACCTCGACCAACGACTGCTGGCACTCTTCGACAACTCGGCCCTGTTCTGGTTGGCCCTGGTCGTGGCGGTGGGCGTCGGCGCCGCCCACGCCGTGGCACCGGGGCACGGCAAGAGCATCACCGCCGCGTACCTGGTCGGCACGCATGGCCGGTATCGGGACGCGCTGCGGCTGGGCGTCATCGTCGCGGTGATGCACACCTTCTCCGTCCTGGTGCTGGCGCTGGTCTGGACCGCGTTCAGCGGCGCGGCCAGCCTCGGCACCACGACGATCACGGCCGGGCTTCAGGTGCTGGCCGGGCTCGTGGTGATCGGCGTCGGCGCGCACCTGATCCGCCGCCACCTGCGGCGTCGCCACGCCCACGCCCACACCCACGACCATCACCACGGCCACGACCATGACCACGGCCACGATCACCACCATCACGACGAGACGGTCGATCCGTGGTCCCGTCGGGGCCTGGTCGCGCTCGGGCTGTCGGGTGGGCTGCTGCCCTCACCGTCGGCCTTTCTCATCCTGGTCAGCGGACTGCTGACCGGTCGCGCCGTCGGCGCGGTCGTGATCGTGCTGGCCTTCGGGGCCGGGATGGCGTTGACCCTGACTGGGGTCGGGGTGCTGACCATCCGGGGGCACGCCCTGTTGGCGGGCCGAAGCAGCAGGTGGGCCCTGCTGTCCAGCGTGTCGGCCTGGACTCCGGCGATCGCCGGGGTGGCGGTCTGCCTGGGCGGCTGCCTCTACGTGGCCGCCGCGGTCTCGACGCTCACCGCGTGACCTCGGCCCTGCTCGTCGGTCAGATTGCGCCGCCGTTGGCGTAGAGCACCTGGCCGTTCACCCAGCGTCCGGGGCCGGCGAGGAAGACGACCAGCTCGGCGATGTCGTCGGGCGTCCCGATGCGCTCCATCGGCGGTTCGGCGGCTATCCGGGCCAGCGTCTGCTCGTCCTTGCCGTCGAGGAAGAGTTCGGTCGCGGTCGGGCCGGGCGCCACCGCGTTCACCGTCACGTCCCGTCCGCGCAGCTCGCGGGCGAGGATCAGGGTCATCGTCGAGACGGCGCCCTTGCTCGCCGCGTAGGCGCTGTAGCCGGGGCGGGCGAACCGGGTCAACGAACTGGAGAAGTTGACGATGGCCCCGCCCGGGCGCACCCGCCGCGCGGCCTGCTGGTCGACCACGAAGGTGCCTCGTACGTTGATCCGCAGCATCTCGTCGAGCTGGTCGAGGTCGAGATCCGCCAGCGGGGCCAGGGTCATCATCCCCGCGGCGTGCACCACCACGTCGACGCCGCCGAACTCACGTTCCGCGGTGTCGAAGAGGGCCGCCACCGCAGCGGGGTCGGCGACGTCGGCGGGGACCGCGATCGCCGTCCCACCGGCGGCACGGGCGGCCGTCACGGCTTCCTCCGCCGCTTCCTGCCGGCCGCGGTAGTTGACCACGACCGCGTACCCCTCGGCGGCCAGCCGTTCGACCACGCGGCGTCCGATGCCCCGGGAGCCGCCGGTCACGACCGCGACGCGGCCGGTCGTGCTGAAAGTGGTGGTCATGCTGCCTCCTGAAGCTGATTTGTGTACGCTGTGTCCATATAACTCGTCACGTAGACACAGCGTCCATATAGCGGAGGAAAAGTGGCGCAGCTCACCCCAGACTACGAGGCTCCCCGTCGGCGTGGGCGCGGTCGCCGCCCTGCTGACCAGGTACGCGCCGAGATCCTCACCGCCGCCGGCAACCTGCTGCTGGCCGAGGGCATGGCGGGCTTCACGATCGAGAAGGTCGCCGCCCAGGCCGGCGCCAGCCGCATGACGATCTACAAATGGTGGCCCTCCAAGGGTGCGTTGGCCCTCGACGGCTACTTCGCGGTGGTCGGCCCGGTGCTGGCGTTCCCCGACACCGGTGACATCGTCGCCGACCTGACCAGCCAGCTCACCGCGTTCGTCCACCTGATGACCGACACCTCCGCCGGTCGGGTGGTCAGCCAGCTCATCGCGCAGGCGCAGATCGATCCGGACCTCGCCGCCGTCTACCGCGAGCGCTATTCGGTCCCCCGTCGCGCGATAGGCGTCGAGGCCCTCACCCGGGCGGTGGCCCGAGGACAGCTGCGTCCGGACATCGACGCCGAGTCCGTCGTCGACCAACTCTGGGGCGCCTGCTACCACCGGCTGCTGATTCCGGACCAGCCACTCACCGAGGAGTTCGCCGCCACACTTGTCGACAACCTGATGCGCGGCCTGCGCTGACCTTCGCCGGGGCGGCGTCGATGGCGCGAACAGATGCACCGGTACGCGGCCACCGTCGATCGGGCCGTACGCCACGGGACAGCTGAAACGCCGACGGCGGTCGATACTGAGGAGATGACGCGGCTGGTTCGGATGCTGACTCTCGTGGCGCTCGGGTCGGCGTTGGTCGCCTGTGACCGCGCGCCGGTGGACACCCCGACAGCGTCACCGACGGCACCCTCCCCGTCGGCATCCCCCGGCGACCTCGCCGTCCCACCACTGCGACTGCCCAGCGTGGCCCCCGACGGCACCTGCCCGGCCGCCGAACCGCAGCGCTGGAGCAAACCGGGCCAGGCACAGCGGGTGCTGGGGCCCGGCCCGGTCCACCCGATCGCCGACTACTTCAGCGGCGGAGCACTGCCGCTGCGCCCCAGCGACCGGCAGGCCGACGGCAGCTACACGGTGAAGGTGCGCTGGCTGGCCGCCGACTACACCGGCCCGGTGCTGGTACGCGCGGGACGCATCGACGCACCGGGTGCCGCCTCGGCCCAGTTCTCCTACCTCGGCGAACCCCGCCACGACGGCCACCATGCCGTGCTGACCAGGCCGGACACCGACCTGCCGGGCACCACCACTGTCGACGGTCCAGGCTGCTACGCGTACCAGGTCGACGGCACGTCGTTCAGCTACACCATCGTGTTCCGCGCCGGCTGAGGCTCAGCTCAGCCGACCGGGGTGGTCCGGCGGCCCTCGGCCCGGCCCTCTTCCCGCGCGCTGGCGAGCAACTGTGCCAGCCGCCGCCGACGGCGCCGGGTGATGACCCGGTAGGCGAGCACGAGCAGGCCGAGCAGGAGCAGCAGCGCCAGTTGCGGCCAGGGCACGATCCAGGTGGTGACGGTCGCGGTGCCGGGTCGGATCTCGGCGTCCGTCGGGTCGCCGCCCTGAACGGCGGGCGTGACGGAGACGGTGGTCTTGAGTCGGCCGAGCCCCCAGACCCCGTCGACCTGGGTGTCCACCACCTGTACGCCGCCGGGCAGCGTCTCGGTGACCTGGGTCGGGCCTTCCTGCGTGACCAGGCCGAACAGTTCACCGACGGACACCGTTCCGCTGCCGGTAAGCGCGACGTTGCCGTCGTTCTTCGCGGTGTAGCCGACCTTGAGAGTGCCGGCGGAGAACGGGTTCCACGAGGGCGTGTAGGTGGTGCTGAGGTCACTGATCGCCACACTGGCGGTGACCGTGCCGCTGGCCCGCAGCATGACCCGGAAACCGACCCGGCTCTCCACGGCGACGGTGCCGCCGGTGCTGGTGACGGTCGCCGCGATGCCCGCCGGGTGGTCGCCGGGGGTGGCGTCTTCGGGCACGGTGATGGTGAACGGCACCACCTTCGTACCCTTGGCCTCGACTGTCACCTTCTCCTGGACGGTGATCCAGGTGCCACCGTCCACCGACTTCTCGTTCGAGGGCAGCATGTTGAAGCGGCCCTTGTCGGTGAGGTATCCGTCGGCCGCCTTGAGGGAGAAGACCACCGCCGAGTCGCTGAAGTTCCGTACCGCGAGGTGCTCGGTCACCACCTGGCCGGGGTCGAGGGTCCGTTCGATGAACCGGCGGCCGTCCGGGCCGTTGCGGTCGGCCGGCTGAACCGCCCAGGTGACCGCGGGACTCGTCGGTTCCGCCATCGCGCCGGTCGACGAGATCGGCACGACGGCAAGCACCACAGCCAGCACGGCGAGCATCCGGGTCAGTGCTCGCAGCGGGGTTCGGATCATGGCGGTTTTCCTTTGCGGGAGGAGCGGGTGGGGGAGCCACGCCCAGGTGGCTCCCCCCGATGGATCTACTCGAACAGCGACAGGGTCAGCGTCGAGGTGTACTTGCCGGCGGCGACGTCCGCCGGGGTGCGCAGGAACAGGTTCGCGTTGACGGTGTACTCGCCACCGGCGACCGCTCCGGAGTCGAAGGTCGAGACCAGCAGTTCCTGGTCGACCAGACCCACGTTGTTGCCCGGCTGGGTCGGCTCGTCAAGTACGGTGACGACCTCTTCACCCTCGCTGACCAGACCGGTGTCCCCACCGTCGATCAGCTCCGGCTTCCAGCCCAGGTGACCGGCGCCGATCGGCGCCTGATTCGCGTCGCCGACGAAGTCGGTGGCGCTGCCCAGCACCGCCCACGCGGCACCCTCGGGCACCTCGTCGGTGGTCCGGGTGTCGGTGACCGTCACCGTCGGCAGGGTGCCGACGAACTGACGGACCAGCAGCGTCGACCCGTCCTCGGCAAGCGCGACCGAGTCGGCGGCGACCGTCATGGCGAGGACACCCGGCTCGCGGATCTCCTCGATGTCGACGGTCACCCGTACGTCGCTGCTGTCGACCGGCTCGGCCGAGGCCGGCGCGGCGAGCGCCACCGACCCGGCGAGAACGGCGCTGGCCGCGGCGGCCGCGAACAGTCGCCGGTGGTTCCTTCTGTGCATGCGTTGCTCCGTTGTGCGTATCTGCTCGATGGGGGGTGGGGTGGCGGCAGGATCGCCGCCACCCCTACGAGAACTAGCCGCAGGTGATCGCGGCGTACGCCGACTCCACCTGGATCGTCGCCGGCTGGCCGTTGACGGTACCGGTGATCTTCACCGTCGAGGTACCGGCCGCGACCGTCTTCGCGCGGCTGTTGAACGCCTGGTACGCCGTCTTGCCCGGGGCGACGTCGGCGACGACGCGCGACCCGTACGGCGTGACCAGTTCGATGCTCAGCGCCACGTCGTCGGCGTTGCGGGCGCTGACCGAGACGTACGCGTTGCTGCCGACGCACTGGGTGCGGGCCTGCACCTCGACCTCCCACGCCGGGCCGCCCTGCCCGATGGTGGAGCGGGGCGTGGTGTCGGCGGTGACCGGCGAGTTGGCGGCGAGGTAGTCGACAAGCATGGTGAGGTCGTTGTCGCCGGTCGTCGCCGGGTTGGTGCCGCCGCCGAGCGTGGTGAAGTTGTCCCCACCGGAGGCGAGGAACGAGTTCACCGTCACCCGGTACGTGGCCGCCGGGTCGATCGGTCCACCGTTGAGCTGCATCGAGGTGATCCGCGAGCCGCGCTCGGCCTGCGGGTCGTAGGTGTAGCTGAAGCCCTTCGACACACCCAGCCACAGCACCGGCCGGGACGCGCCGGTCGGCTGCCACTGCTGCTCCAACACCTGCTTGATCTCCGCACCCGTGTAGGACTTGGTGACCACGTCGTTGGAGAACGGCTGGACGGAGAAGGCGTCGGCGTAGGTCACCGTGCCGTCGGTGCGGTACAGCAGGTCGGCCCGCAGACCACCCGGGTTCATGAAGGCGATCTGGGCCCCACCCCGACCGGGGGCGGAGGTGCCGGCGAGCTGCACGTCGGCGATGAAGTTGCCGAGCGCCGACTCCCTGCCCCGGTCCTCGTTGCCGTCGGTGTAGGCCCGACGGATGTCGGCGGTGATCTCGCCCAGCTGCCGCTGGCCCAGCTCCTGCGCCCGCACCTTGGCGGTGGCCACGATGTCGGCCACCGTCGGGTCCTGCGGCGCACCGACCACGTCGACGAGCGAGGCGTCGGCGGCGGTGACCGAGTTCGACTCCGGGTCGAAGGTCAGGGTGACCTTGCCCAGCCGCTTGCCGTAGTCCTCGGCCTGCACCACCGGACGCAGCTTGTCGGTACCCGGAACCGGGACCTCGAAGGCGTACGGCTGGTGGGTGTGGCCGCTGAAGATGGCGTCGATGGTGGCGTCGACCCGGGTGAACTTGCCGAAGACCGGGTCGTTCGCCAGCGCCTCGGCCGAGTCGATGTTCTCCGTGGCGGCCCCCTCGTGGGCGAGCAGCACCACCACGTCGGCCTCACCGTTGGCGGGGTTGCCGTCCTTGAGCTGACCGGCGACGAGGTTGGCCTCGGCCACCGGGTCGCGGAAGGTGATGCCGGCGATGCCGTCCGGGCTGACCAGCGAGCCGGTCTGCTCGGTGACCACACCGACGAAGCCGACCTGGACACCACCGATGCTGCTGACCGAGTACGCCGGCAGCGCCCGGGTGTCGTCCCGGTACACGTTGGCACCCAGCAGCGGGAAGTCCGCCCGGTCGGTGACCCGACCGGTCAGGTCGGTCATGCCCTTGTCGAACTCGTGGTTACCGACCGCCGAGGCGATCAGGCCGGCCGCGTTCAACGCGTCGATCGTCGGGTTGTCGTCGTCGATCGCCGAGATGAAGGTGGACGCGCCGATGTTGTCGCCCGCCGACACGAACGCGGTGTTCGGGTTCTGCGCCCGCAACTGGTTCACCAGCCCGGCGAGCTGAGCCGCCCCACCGGCCGGCTGACCACCCACGGTGGCCGGTGACTCCAGTCGGCCGTGGAAGTCGTTGATGCTCAGCAGTTGCAGGTCGACCGGGCTGGCCCCGGTGTTGATCCCGACGACAAGCGGGTTGTGGTCGCTGGCCCGGTACGGGTCCGGTGAGTAGAAGGCGGCCAGCCCGTCGTACTGGAAGGCGTACGACTCGACCGCGTTGATCTGCCACACGTCCACGCCGGTGACCCGATCGGCAAGCGACGGCGAGGCCAGCGCGTGGTCGAGCGAGCCGGACTCACCGTTGAAGACGTAGCTGGTCTTCCCGGTGTTGTTGAGGTTGCGGTAGTCCCTGCCGTAGAGGACCTGCATCGGGTCCTCCTGGGTGTACGCGTTGAAGTCACCCAGCAGCAGCACGTTGTCGGTGTCGCTGTCGGCCTTCACCTGGTCCACGAAGGTGGCAAGCGCGGTGGCCTGCCGGACCCGGTCACCGTTCCAACCACCCTGACCGTCACCGGTGTCGGCGTTGTCGCCGGAACCGGCACCGCTCTTGGACTTGAAGTGGTTGGCCACCACCACGAAGTCGAGCGGCCCGGCGGTGAAGGTCTGCGCGATCGGCTCGCGGGCGTTGAACCAGACGCTCTCGTCGTTCACCGACCGCGACGCGCCCTTGGGCTGCGCCTTGGCCGGCTTGAAGATGATCGCGGTGGTGATGAAGTCCTGCTGGGCGGCGCCCGGCAGCTCGGTCGGGGTGCGAACGTAGTCCCAGGTGCCCGCGCCGTCCGCCGTGTTCAGGGCGGCGACCAGGCGCTTGAGCGCCCGCTGCGGGTCCGAGGAGCTGAACCGGACCGAGTTCTCGATCTCCTCCAGTGCGACCACGTCGGCGTCCAGCGCGCTGATCGCCGAAACGATCTTCGCCTCCTGCTTGGCCAACGCGGCCTCGTTGGCCGCGCCACGCGCGTCGCCACCGAAGTGCACGAAGTAGTTCAACACGTTGAAGCTGGCCACCCGCAGGTCGCCGCCGACGTTGACCGGGGCGGCGGTACGCGGGTTGGTGACCTTGAAGGTGGTCCGGTCGCCCGGACGGGTGTCCGCGTCGACCGGGCGGGTGGGCTGAAGACGCCACTCTTCGAAGGCGTACGACAGCACCGACGGCCCGAACGCCTCGACCGAGTCGCCGACCCGCAGCGGGCTGTCCTTCGACACGTACGGCGGCAGCAGCCCGGCGGTGGACAGGTTCGTCGTCCTGCCGTCGTCGAGCAGGATGCGGCGGGCCTTGTTGTCGGCGGCGATCTGGCGGGCCTCCGCCGAGCCGGGCCGAGCCACATCGGTCGGGGTCAGCGCCGGCTTGTCACCGGCGGCGAGGGCCACCTCGCCGTAGCGGTTGGTGTTGTAGACCTCGGAGACGGCGTACGCGCCGACCGGGGCGACGAGCATCGACTCGACCGACTCGCGCGCGTCGTCGGTGAGCGGAAGCTCCACCGGGACCGGAGCGGGCAGCGGCGCACCCTGCTCGCACACCTGCACGTCGCCACGGGTGGCGGTGCTGAGCTGGGTGAGCCCGTTGAACTCGCTCGCCGTACCGCTGACCCGGACCCGGTCACCGATCGTGACCGCCGGGTGGTTGGCGGTGTTCGTGGTCAGGTAGACGAAGATGCCGTCCGAGGCGGTGCCGGCGGCGACCGTACGCTCCCCGCCGCTGCCCGCCGTCTGCACGTACACGCCGTTGTAGCCACCGGTGCGGTGGTCGGCGGTGACGACGCCCTCGACGGTGACCCGGCTGCCGGCCACCGGCGTGGTGGTGCCGGAGCCCTGGACCTGGGCGATGGTGTGGCTGACCGCGACGTCACAGCCGACGTCCGGGTCGCCCGGTCCCGGGTCGCCGCCAGCGGTGTTGCGGACGCCGAAGCTGTTCGGAGCCGGTGCCTTCCAGACCCCGTCGATCTTCTGGAGCGAGTGCCCGACGGGGGTGCTGCTCGACTCCTTGACCCCGATGTCGGTGCCGGCCATGCCGTTCGCCGGTCCGCCGACAGCGGTGAAGGTGCCACCGTAGGTGATGAACTCGCTCACCGAGTTGCTGGGCGAGACCAGCGCGACACCGTCGGGATCACCGTTCTGGATGCCGTTGACCGGGTACTCGGCGACGACCACACCGGACTCCGGCACCGTGCCGGTGAGCGTCCGGGTGTTGTACGCCGCCCCGTTTCCGCCGTTGTAGAGGACGATCTGCCAGCCGCTCAGGTCGAAGCCGACCGGCGCCTCGATCTCGATCGCCTCGCCGACGTCGGTGCCGGCGTTGTCATAGTGGATCTCGCTGAGGAACGGTGTAGCTGACGCGGGCGCGGCGAAAGCGGTGGTGCCACTGCCCAATAAGAGCGCGGTGGCGGTGACCAGTACGCCCGAGATTGTGAGTTGCCGCCTGCTTTTTCGTAGCTGCATCTGCTGGGCCTCCGCGGGGCCTCCGAGGGTGTTAGACCGGTGGAGGATAAGCGGCACAAGTGTCCGCGCGGGAGCCACCAGATGTACTTATTCGCGAAACGAGGCGGTAGCCGTCACGGCATTGGCCTGCGTGATCGTGCGCGAATCGCGATATTGACAGTGAATTCCGGAGCCGTCCGGCGGCTCAACCCCCGCGGGCGACCGGCCCGATCAGTTGCCGTTCGGTGCCGGTCATGCTGAGCATGACCCACTGCACCTTTCCCTTCGTGATCAGGCCGACCATTTCCGGATGGAGCTGGGTGAACCAGCTCTGCACGCTGACCAGGCCGAGGGCGTTCGCCGCGGTGGCCGCCTCGGGCGCGGTGAGTCGCTGGAGCACCACGATGTCGCTGCGTACCAGCACCTCGACATCCCAGCCGGCCAGGTCGTCGCGGACCACGAGGGTCGCCCGCCACGGCGCGCTCAGGTTGGTGTCCGGCCCGGTCACCGGGCCGGTGTCGATCACGACGAGCTGAGGCTCGGTCGGCGTCGCCGGCAGCGGTGGCGGCACCCCGGGCGGAAGGAACGAGGCGATCTCCCGGCCGATGACGCAGCGGCGCAGGAAGGCGTCCCACTCCTGCTCGCGAGCGGTCTGGATGAACAGCCGGGCACCGAGCGCCAGGGCCCGGAAGGCGAGCAGTTCCGCGGCGCGTACCCCGCCGGTCAACATCAGCCGGGTGGGCTCGGCCCGGAACAGCCGCAGGCCGACCGGCTCCTGCTGGCGATTGCGGCCCACCACCAGCCCGCCCCCGCCGGCAACCAGGCGCAGGCCGGCCACCGTGGGCCCGTCGGTGACGTGCAGGCCGATCCGGCTGCCCGGGAAGGAGACGGTGTTCACCGCAGGAAACCTCCGAGCGGCAGGGTGGCGGCGACGCCCCGGGCATGCTCGCCGTCGAGTCGTTGCAGGCGACCACCGTGACCACGGATCGCCTCGTGCAGCGCGGCGTCGGCGGCGGTCAGGGCGGCGGCGTCCGCACCGATCAACCGGAAGGCCACCTCCACCACGGCGTCGTCGGCACCCCCACGATCCGGTTCCCGGGCCACCGCGATCGACACCACGGCCGCCGCGGCGGGCAGCCCACGCAGCAGCGGGTCCACGTTCCAGACCCGGTCGGGCCAGTCGAGCAGCCGGTGGCAGCTCTGCGGAGTGCCCTGCGCCGACCAACTGCGCCACCCTTCCCGGGCCAACGGGCGGTCACCGACCACCGGCTCACCGGTCAGATGGGTCAGGTTGGCGACGGCGGCCAGCACCTCGTCGCGGTTGAGCAGACGGGCGGTCACCCGATCCTGGCGAAGCTGGCGTCGGGTCCGGCGGATCGCCGCGGTCAGCGCCGGCCGCAGGTCACGGTCGGCATGAAAATCGGGGGTACGGGGTGCCTGCAGCACCACCCACGCCTGCCGGCTGGCGGGCACACTGCCCTCGGTCAGCTCGCGGTACGCCCGCTCCACCGCCGCCGCGCGCACCCGGGGTGCCGGGGTGACCTGGATCAACACCTGCACCGTCACCGGTGGCGCCTGGGGATCGGTCGCCGGAAGCAGTGACACCGGGGGTGGCAGGGACTGCGGAGAGCCCACCAGCAGGGCACCCTCGGTCGGGTCGACCTCCAGCACGGCGCTGAGCCCACCCCGGTGGGTCAGCAGCACGGCGGGTTGGTCGTCGATCTCGACCTGTTCGAGCTCGACGCTGTTCTCAAGATGGGTGAGCAACTGCCACCGGGTGTCCGGCCCCGTCGCGGCGAGCTGCCGGCGGCGACGCCGATAACCCCACCAGAGGATCAACCACTGGTACATCCACCGACCGCGGTAGCGCAGCACGGTCGGGGCGAGCAGCAGCAGCACCGCAGCGCCGACCCCGACGGTCAGCAGGGTGCCGTGCCCGGCCGCGGCCAGCACCCCCGCCGCGCCGGCCTGCCAGGCGACCAGCTGAGCGACGTGGATGCCGGCGATGCGCAACGGTCGCCGGTAGGGGCGTACCACCGGGGCGGTCGCTGCCGTGGGCTGTGCCTGATCTGCCGGCGGCGCGGCGTCGGTCGCCGCAGTCCGAGCGGCCGGGGCGACCTGCGCCGCCTGCGCTGCTTGGGCCGCCTGCGCTGCTTGGGCCGCCTGGGCCGCTTGGGCGGCCTGGGCCGTCGACACGGCGGCCGACGTCGGGGTGGCGGCCTGGCTTCGGTACGCGGTGCCGACCGTCGCCCGGCCCTGTCCCCGCTGGGTGGCCCAGGCCTGTCCCGCGGTCCCACCGACCGTGGGTGCCGGAACGCCGGTCTGCTGCGCAGGGACCGCTCGCTGTGCCGGAACGCCGGTCTGCTGTGGAGGGACAGCGCGCTGTGCCGGCGGTGCCGTGTCCTCCGGCTGATGCTGCCAACCCGGATCCCCCGGTCGCGCCGCGCCCGGATGAGTCACCGCGCGCCCCTCCCTGACCGGCCCGACATGATCAACGGCCGATCGCGGTACGCACGTCGGCTACGGTCACGGTACGCAACTCGTCGAGACTGGGTCGCTGGCCGGACTGGCGCAGCCGCTGCGCCTGCGCCTTGCGTACGCCCTCGAACAGCTTGCGGGCCTCGCGGGCGTTGCCGAAGTTCTGGTCCCGCTCGATCGTGCCGAAGTGCTCCCGGAGCACGTCGGTCACGCCCTCGGCGAGCAGGTACTCGTCGCCACCGGCCATCCGCTCCACGATGACGACGAGCTGGTCGGGACTGTAGTTGCCGAACTCGATCGTCTTGGCGAAACGGGAGGCCAGGCCGGGGTTGGCGTCGAGGAACTGGAGCATCTCGCCGGTGTAGCCGGCGGCGATCACCGCGATCTCGTCGCGGTGATCCTCCATCAGCTTGACAAGCGTGTCGATCGCCTCCTGCCCGAAGTCACCGCCACTGCCGGAGGACCGGGACAGGGTGTACGCCTCGTCGACGAAGAGCACGCCACCGCGCGCCTGCTCGAACGCGGCGGCGGTCTTCTCGGCGGTGTGGCCGATGTACTGACCGACCAGGTCCCGCCGCGACACCTCGCGGAACGGGCCGCCGGGCAGCGCACCCAACGCGGCGAGCAGGTCACCGTAGATGCGGGCCACGGTGGTCTTACCCGTACCGGGCGCACCCGCGAAGATGAGGTGATGGCTGACCGCACCGACCGGCAGCCCGGCGCTGCGTCGCCACTCGTTGACCTGGATCTCGTCGATGAGGGCGCGGACCTCGTCCTTCACCGACTCCAGGCCGACCATCTGTTCCAACTCGGCCAGCAGCTTGTCCACCCGGGCGGTGTCCTGCGGGGTGGCGGCCCGCGCGGCGTCCGCACCGTAGGTCGCCTTCCGGCTCGCCGTACCCTCCACGATGGTCGGCGCGGCCCCCTCGGCGACCTCGATCGCCGGCTGGGCGGTGTTCTCGGTGGTGCACTCCTCTACCGTGCCCTGGCAGCCACGGGCGAAGGAGATCGCCGGCCCACGCGTGTCCCGGATCCGGCAGCGCCGCAGCACGGGGACGCTCTGGTGCACCACCGCCACCCCGGCGTGCCCGGTCTGGGAGATGTCGCAGGCCTCGATCGTCGGCCGACCGTACTGGTAGATGTAGATGCCTCGGTTGCCGCAGCGGGTCACCGTGCTGGTGCGGATCGTCGGGGCGGCCCCGATGCGCACGATGATGCCGTCCTCGCTGAGGTCGGCGAACTCGCAGCCCTCGACGGTGCCGTCGGAGTCCTCGACGACCAGGCCGTACCGCCCGCCGGTGACCCGGCAGCGGGTCAGGGTGAACTCGGAGCGGCCGGCCACCTGGATGGCCGCACCGAAGCCGGCGCTCAGTTCGCAGCCGCTCATGGTGAGCGTGGCCCGGTCGCCCACCACCACCGGCGCGTCGCCCGCCTTGAGCACGAGGTCGCGCAACTCCAGCCGACCCGAGTTGCAGGAAACCGTCGGGTACGCCCCGGAGGAGGCGTCGATGGTGACCGTTCCGACGCCCTGCGCGGCGACGACGGTGACCGCACGGTCGTTGACGAACAGCGCCTCGTAGTAGGTGCCAGGGCTGACCGAGACGACTGTGTCGTCGCCGGCCACCGCCAGAGCCTCCCCGATGGAGGGGTAGGCGCCGGGCTGATCCGGGGCGACGAGAAGGGTGCGCGTCATGACTCCGGGCTTCGTACGGCGATGAGGGGTTGGGCCGACGATATCCCAGCCGGTCCATGCCATGGAGCCCCGCTCGCTAGGCTGCGTCGGGCGCCCTGGTCGACTTCTGGTGCCGGGACACTCTCGACTGCGGGGGGACGGATGACCGAGCTGCGGACGCTGCCGCTGGTGGCGGGTGCACTGCTGGTCGACGGGACCATCCACACGCACACCTCCGTACGCGGCCGGACGGCACCGGAGTTGCATCCGATCGTCCGGCGGTTCCTGCACGGGCTGCCGGTCGGGCAACGGGAGCGGTTCACCGGCTGGTGCGCCGAGCCGGTGCTGATATCCGACCGGCTGTACGCCGCCGAGGCGGACGGGCCGCCGGTCGACGCCGCCCGGGCCCGCGCGCTGCTGTGGGGGGCGAAGGTGCGACTGACCCGGGTACGGGAGGAGGGCGACCCGCGGCACGGCGAGGTCCAGCCGCCCTGCCGATCGTGCGCCGCCCTGCTGGACTGGTGCGGTATGGAGGCGTTGACATGACCGAGCGCTTTCCGCCCCAGGTGGCCGAGATCCTCGCCGCTGCCGGCTGGTCACCCGGACGGCGCGACGAGGAGCGGGCCCGCGAGTGGGCGCTGCGCATCGCCGCCGACGCCACCCCCGACGGCCGCCAGCACGTCATGACGACTGCCGCGGTGCAGGCGTACGCCGAGTTCGGTGGGTTGCGGCTGCACCCGCAGGGTGAGGGTGAGCAGATCGCGCCGAGCGACATCCACCTCGACCCGTTCCGGGTCCGCCATTGCGTGGAAACGCTTGCGGAGTTGGCCTCGGTGACCGGGGCACCGCTCAGTCCGCTCGGTGAGGAGGGTGACGGCACCGGCATCCTCGCCATCGACGAGCAGGGCCGGGTGTTCGTGCTTGATCACACGGGTGACTGGTTCCTCGGGGAGAGTGTCGACGAGGCGCTCGGCACGCTGCTGCTCGGCCGCCAACCGTCCCGGGTACGCGAGGACGGCAGCTGGTGACCGACCCGCAACCGATCACCGCCACCGGCTGGCAACCGACCACCGTCACCGAACGCGAGCTGCTGGCCGCCGCCGAGCAGGAGGACGACACGGCATTCCTCGCCGCGCTCGCCTCCGGGCCGTTACTGCTGCCGGTGCCGGCGGCGGCGACCGCCGGAACGCCGGTGCCCTGGCCGACGGGGCACCACGAGGGCGTCACCCACGTGATGGCTTACACGTCTCCGGCGGCGATCGCCGCCGGGCTGCCCGGCCAGGACGTCACCTACCGGGTGTCGGTGCTGACCGACCTCGCCGTCGACTGGCCCGACGAGCGCTGGATGCTGGCCGTGAACGCCGGCCTGCCCATCGCCGTACGGCTGACCGCCGACGAACTCACCAGCCTCGCCGCCGCCCTGGTCGAGGCGGAACGGCCGCTGCGGGAGGCGGTCCGCCAACAGGATCCGGACGCCCTGATGTCCGCGCTGCTGCGGACCGAACTCCTGCTCCCCCTGCGGCCCGACGGGCCGGCGACCCGTGACCTCGGGGATCCCGATTTCCCCTGGTGGTGTCTGCCGGACGAGCAGGGCCGGCCGAGCCTGCCGGTGTTCACCTCGGAGGCCCGGCTGCGGCAGGCGCTCGGCGATCACGACCTGGTGGCGGTCAGCAGTCTCCAGCTCACCGAACACTGGCCGGACGCCTCCTGGCAGTTGTCGCTCAACCCGGAGACACCGCTGGCCGCGGCGCTGCCCGGCGAGGCGGTGCTGACCCTACGTGACTGGCTCGGCGAGCTGCGTCACGTCCTCGACGACGCCGCCGAGCAGGAGCGGACCCGGCGGGTGAGCGCCGCGTACGCCGACCCCTCGACGGTGGGCGTACCTGCGCCCCGCCCAGCGGCGGAGCCGACGGTCGACAACGTCGACGAGGGCCCCGATCCGGACGTCCCGCTGCGGCTGCAACTGGTCATCCCGCACCGCTACCTCGCGTCCTATCTCGACGACGGGTACGACCGCGCGGCCGGCCTGGTGCACGCCTGGTACGGCCCCGGGCGGGACACCCCGGTCCGGCTCTACCGGCGGCTGGGACTGCTCGGCCCGGGCTCGCCCTTCGAGGAGTCGGACGAGTGGGTGGCCGTGCTGCGCTGGCCGCCCGACGAGAGCACGCCGCCGGAGTGGGGCCAGGGGCAGCCGCGCATGGAGTCGTTGGCCGTCCCGGACGGTACCGAACTGCGCTGCCTGCACCAGGACGGCCGGGACGAGTTCCTGGCCCGCTTCGACGCCACCGCCCGCCGCTGGTCATCCGCCTGACCGGCCTGGACGTCGGGGTCAGCGCCGTCGGCCGGCGAACCAGGCGCGTGCCGGCGGGCTCTTGACCAGGGCCAGTGCCACGCCGGCCAGCCCGCCCACGACAAGTGGGGTGACCATCGTCGGCTCGAAGGTCAGTTTGCCCTGCACCAGCAGTACGACGATGACGACGACGAACAACCCGAAGGTGAAGCCTGCCGGCACGGCCAGCCCCTGTGCGCTGTCACCGGTCCACGCCATGAGTATCCCGAGCGCGGCGAGCAGCACCATCAGCAGCGCGATCGCGAGCACCCCCGCGCCGATGCCGACCACCAGGACGCGACCCAGCCCGGTGCCCTCGGCGGCAAGCATCGCCCGGAAGAAGGCGATGCCGGCGATCAGCCAGGTCACGATCGACGGCACCATCAGGACGACGGCAAGCGTGACGACGATCGGCCGTCGACCGGGCGGCGGCGGAGACGCTCCGGTCGGGGTGGTCGACATGGGTGTGACCTCCTGAGGTCCGATGGCTCAGCCGGGAGGCCGCCGCCAGACGTCGTCCGTGGTCTCCGCAGGCTGGCCCGGGTCGTTCGGCGGCCCATCGCCGAGAGCGGTTCCCACCGGCACGGGCTCGTGGTCGTGGTCGTCGGCGAGTGCGGCCTGTCGACGCCGCGACCGGTCGCGCAGCATCCAGACGGTGGCGACGCCCCCGCCGACGAGCACGACGAGGATGGCGGCCCACACGAAGATCAGGATGCCGTCCTCGCGTTCGCGAGGGTTGACCTGCCACGGTTCGAGTTGGGCCGACGGTGGGGCACTGGCCCGTGGGCTGGCCCGGCCGTCGGGCTCACCGGTCAGTGCCGTGCGCAGGTCGAGCACGCCCCACCCGTAGTCCAGGTCCCGGCCGGGGTCACCGGCGTCCCGGGCGGTCTCCAGCAGCCGCTCGAACAGCTCGTACGCGTTCAGGTCCGGGTACTTGGACTTGACCAGGGCCATGGCACCCGAGACGAGCGCGGCGCTGCTGCTGCTGCCGAGCGAGGTGACGTACTTGTCGCCAGGTGCGGCCTGGACGATGTCTTCACCCGGCGCGGCGATGCTCACCTCTTCGGCCGGCAGGGCGGCCTCCTTGCTGATGACGCCCTTGCGGTCGGTGCCGTTGACGGCGATCGTGGCCGGGTGCCGGGCCGGGTTGCTGATGATCATGTCCTCGCGGTTGCCCACGGCGGCGACCACCACCACGTTGCGCTGGTACGCCCGAGCGACCGCGCGGTCCAGTTCCTCGTTGAAGCTGCTGCCCAGCGACACGTTGATGATGTCCGCGCCGTTGTCGACCGCCCAGTTGATCCCGGCGGCGAGCGCCGTGGGTGCGATCAGCGGGCTCCGCTCACTCTTGATCGTCACCGGCAGGATCTTGGCCTTCGGCGCGACGCCGAGCACCCCGTCGCCGCCGCCCGGCCCATGTCCGTGCCCGGCGATCAGCGACGCCATCCCGGTGCCGTGGCCCACCCGGTCGACGCCACCCTTGGTGTCGTCGTCGTAGAGATCCGCGCCGGGCAGCAGGTTGTTCTTCAGGTCCCGGTGTTTCGCGTCGACCCCGGTGTCCACCACCGCCACCACGACACCCTCGCCCTGGGTGATCTTGTGCAGCTCGGGCAACTCCAGGGCCTTGACGTGCCACGAGTTGTCGCGGGTGGAATCCGCCAGGGCCGGTGCCGCGGGCAGGGTCAGCACCGCCAGGGCACTCACGGTGCTGAGCGCCAGGACGGCAGTCGGTCGGGTGAGGACACGCATGCCCGTCCTACCTTCCTTTGTGGTTCGTTCGTCGCGGGACGGCCGAAAACGGGCGTTCACCGCATGGTACGGGCCAGTCACCGATGCTGCGGTGACTGGCCCGTCCGTGTTCAACTCTGGCCGAGCGTCCTGCCCTGCTCCCGAGGCCGGTGCTCCGCCGGTGCCTCGACGACCCCGACGGCGGAGGACTCGGTGACCCACAGTTCGTCGTCGCCGTCGCCGTACTCCCAGGTCTCCTGCTCCAGGTCGTGCTGGGCGCCCTTGCGCGGGCCAGGTGCGGCCGCAGCGCCGCGCCGGCCGCTGAGCGACGGACCCGGCCCGGTGGTCGGTGCCGGCCGTGGGGCACCGGTACGACCACTCAGAGCGGGCCGACCGGCACTGCCCGGCGCACCCGGACCGCTGGCCCGACCACCCGGCGGGGTGGCGGGGCGGCTGCCGAGCGGCCCGCCCGCCTTGGACGGGGTGCCGGGGGTCGCACCGCGTTGACCACCGAGGCTCGGCGGTGGCACGGCGGGCCGACCCGAGGCTGCGCCCCGCTGGCCGGACGGTGCCGTGGAGCCCGGTAGACGCGGGCTGGACGGTGGCGGGCTGGCCGACGGCTTCGGGCGAAGCGCACCGGTGCCAGGACGCCCGGGGGCACCCGTGTTGCCCGGCAACGTCGGACGGTTCGGTGCGGGCCCACGCCGGCCGCTGGCCGGCGCGCCGGAGCCGCCGCCCGCACCGGGCAGCGTCGGACGGTTCGGTGCGGGGCCGCGACCACCACCCGGCCCGGAAGCGCCACCCGAGCCCGGCAGGGTGGCCCGAGGTGCGTTCGGCCGGCCACCCGGGTTCGGCGTGCCCGGACTGCCGCCGCCAGGCCGTTGTCCCGGCGGCACCACCGGCGGTACCGGCGGGCCGGGTGTTCCGGGCGCGTTCGGCGCGGCGGTGACCGGCGGCGGGGTGGGCGCGGGTCCCGGCGGAGCCACGGTTGCGGTGCCACCGGCGAGGTCGACGCCGTCGGGCAGCGTCGGCGCACCGGGCTGCGGCGGCCGAGCACCCACCTCCGGCTGGGTCGGTTGCTCCGGCCGGTTCGGCATCTCCGGCCGGTCCGGCCGCGTGCCCCGCGCACCCGGCGGGACGGCACCCGGCCGGGTCGGGCCGCCGGTTCGCCCCGGGCCGCCGGGTGCGGTCCTGCCGTCGAAGAGGGCCGCCTCGGTCGGGCCCTTGAACTTGCCGCCCCGCGAGATGTTCGAGATGTACACGTCGATGTACATGTCGGCGAGCGGCTTGGTGATGTTCTTGGCGCGCTTGTGGAACTCCTTCTGGACCTCCTCGTACGACTTGTGCTTGTCGCCGAAGATGTCGCTGAAGGTGATCTTGGCCTTGTCCTTCTCGTAGACGTCCTGCTGATGCTGCTGCTCGGCCTTGTACTCCAGCCAGAGCTGAGTCATCTCCCGCTGCGTGGTCGAGATCTTGCGCGCCAACTGGTCCAGACCTGTGGCGTTGCTGCTGGCCACGTTCTTCCACTCGTCGAGCGAGTGCAGGGTGGCACCCACCTTCGACATGAAGACCCGGGAGGCGGGAGAGTTCCACCTGGCGCCGAGCGCGTCGGCGTGCCGCTTGAGGTTGTCCCTGGTCGACTCCAGCAGACTCGCCGCCCGCCGCCACATCTCGGCGAGCGCCACGGTGCGCTCGTCACTCTCCTTGCGGACGTACTCCCACATCTGCTCGATGGTGACGCCGTCCCAGTCGGTGGGCTGGTACGGCGTCGCCTGGGCCGCGCGGTCGGCTGCGTAGTCATCGCGCATGCCCCCGTACGCCGGGTAGCTGATCGGCCTGTAGCCGTAGTAGTCGTCGGTCATCCCCGCTCCTCAGGTCCCCCGCTCCTGGCAGCCGTCATCGCAGGTTGGACTGGTCCAGTCGGAATTCCTCGCCGTGCATGCGCTGGTCCTCGGCCTCGATCTGGTACGCGCCCGGACCCTCACCCACGGTGTCTCCCGCGGCCCACTTGGGTGCCTGCTCACGGGTGTCCTCGGTGGGGCAGGAGTCCATCCCGTGGTACGGCCCGACGACCTCCGGATTTCTCGCCTGCTCGGGGATCTTCTCCATCGGGTCACCCTCCTGCTGCCACTTGCCGCTGAGGGTGTTCTGGCCGTCCACCGCGTTGAAGGCGTTGTACACGTCGTCGTTCGTGGCCTCGGCCATTGCGTCGCCCAGCAGGTATTCGCCGGAGATGGAGGTGGCCGCCGCGCTGAGCGCGGTCAGACCCTTGATCACATCGCCCATCAGGTGCGACACGGCCATCCGGCTCTCGTCGTGCCGGCCCCGGAAGAACGCGGCCTCTTTCATCCCGCCGCCGCCGAAGGGCGCCTGCACGGTGAGCATCGGTTGCAGACCGTTCTCGAAGCTGGGCTGGAAGTTGGTGTCCAGCTCCTTCTGAATGGCCCTGGCGAAGTCCTGCAACTGGTTGACGTCGACGTCGATGTTCTCGTTGACGAGCCACTCGCCGCCCATGGTCCCTCCCCCGTCCCGCTCACACGGTGCTGGCGCGGCCGACCCGAACTCCGGCTACCGGAGCGACCCGACCGCGTACCGTAGGTCCACTCTGGCCGACGGTAGTCCGGTCGGGCAACCCCGTACGCCGCCTATGCACGAGGCGGAAGATTCACCAACTGCACCAGTCGGGTGCCACCCCGTCGGGACACCAGCCAGCCGCGACCCGGCGGCAGCGGTCCGGGCCGTACCGTGCCGAGCAGCACACCCTCGTCGCGGTTGCCGGACATCACGATGCCGGGGGTGCTGATCTCCCGCAACCGCATCAGCACCGGCTCGTAGAGCGCCCGGCTCGCGCCGCCGGTGCGGCGGGCGATGATGAGGTGCAGACCGATGTCCCGGGCCTGGGGCAGGAACTCCAGCAGGGGTGTCAGTGGGTTGCTGCCCGCGCCGGCGACCAGGTCGTAGTCGTCGACAAGCACGTACAGGTCGGGGCCCTTCCACCAGTCCCGGGCCCGCAGCCGTTCGGCGTTGATGTCCGCCGGCGGCAGCCGGTCCCGCATCACGGCGGCGACCTCGGTGACGATGCTCTCGGTGATCTGCGCCGTCGAGCCGTACCCGATGACGTGCGGGGTCTCGATGTCGCCCAGCAGGCTACGCCGGTAGTCGACGATGACCAGCCGCGCCTCGGTCAACTCGTGGCTGTCGACGATGGTCTGCGCCAGCGCCCGCAGGAAGGTGCTCTTACCCGACTCGCCGTCGCCGAAGAGGATGAAGTGCGGGTCGGCGGTGAAGTCCAGGTGCACCGGCGCGAGGTCGACCTCGGCGATGCCGATCGGGATCCCGGCCTGCCCGGTGTGCGGCAGGCTGCCGTACGGGACGTTCGGCGGGAGCAGCCGGATCGGTGGGGCACCCGGGCCCTGCCAGGCGGCAGCCAGGTCGGTGGCCAGCTTGCGGGCCCCCTCGGGCAGTGTCTCCGTTTCCTGCGCGCCGTCGATGCGCGGCAGCGCCGCGAGGAACTGCTGCCCGTCCGGCGTGATGCCGCGCCCCGGTGCCTTGTCCGGCACGTTGAGCGCCGCCCGACGGTCCAGGTTGGAGTCACTGGCGTCGGCCAGCCGCAGCTCCAGGCGGGTGCCGAAGACGTCCCGTACGGCCGGGCGGAGGTCCATCCAGCGGCCGGCGGTGACGATCAGGTGGATGCCGAAGGACAGCCCCCGGTTGGCGATGTCGTTGATCGTCGGTTCCAGGTCCTCGAACTCCGCGCGCAACGTCGCCCAGCCGTCGATGATCAGGAAGACGTCGCCGAACGGGTCGTCGCCGTGCTGTCCGTGCCGACGGGCCCGCCGGTACTCGGCCATCGAGTCGACACCCCGCTCGGCGAAACGCCGCTCCCGCTCACCCATCAGCAGTTGCAGCTCGGCGACCGTACGCCGGACCAGGCCCGCGTCCAGCCGGGTCGCCACCGAACCGACATGGGGCAGGTCCCGCAGCGACGACAGTGCGCTGCTGCCCAGGTCGAGGCAGTACACCTGGGCTTCCCGGGGAGTGTGGGTCAGCGCCAACGAGGTGACCATGGTGCGCAGCAGGGTGCTCCGGCCGCTCTGCGGCCCGCCGACGATCACCGCGTGGCCGGCCGCGCCGGCCAGGTCGAACCAGAGCACGTCCCGGCGCTGCTCGAAGGGCTTGTCGACGATGCCGACGGCCACCTGCAACTCGCCGAGCAGACCGGCGTGCGCCACGGTCACCCCACGGGCCGGGTCGGCGGTCAGCGGCGGCAGCAACTGATCAAGCGTCGGCGGCTCGGCCAGCGGCGGAAGCCACACCTGGTGGGCCGGCTTGCCCCGGCCGGCGAGCCGCCCGACCAGGATGTCCAGCACGCTCTCACCGACCCCGTCGGCCGGCTCGGGCGGCTGCTCCTCCTTCGGCGTACGGGTCACCGGCGGGGCGACGTAGCTGGTGGTGTACTCGCGTACCCGGTCCTCGCCGTCACCGGCCGCCACCGCCGCGGCGGTCTTGCTGCGGTAGGCGCCGGAAACGTACGCGGCCTTGAACCGGACCAGCGGCTCGGTGCCGAAGCGCAGGTACCCGTGCCCGGGAGAGCGGGGCAGTTCGTACGCGTCGGTCGCGCCGAGCACCACCCGCGACTCCATCGCCGAGAAGGTCCGCAGACCGATCCGGTACGACAGGTGGGTGTCCAGCCCGCGCAGCCGCCCCTCCTCCAGCCGCTGCGAGGCCAGCAGCAGGTGCACGCCGAGCGACCGACCCACCCGACCGATCTGCACGAACATGTCGATGAAGTCGGGCTTCGCGGTGAGCAGCTCGGAGAACTCGTCGCAGATGATCAGCAGGCTCGGCAGCGGCGACAGCGGAGCGCCCGCCGCCCGCGCCTTCTCGTAGTCGCGCTGGGAGGCGTAGTTGCCCGCCGACCGCAGCAACTCCTGCCGGCGGACCAGCTCGCCGTTGATGGCGTCGGTCATCCGGTCCACCAGCGGCAGCTCGTCGGCCAGGTTGGTGATCACCGCGCTGGTGTGCGGCAACCCGTCCAGCCGGGTGAAGGTGGCGCCACCCTTGAAGTCGACAAGGACGAAGTTGAGGTTCTCCGACGAGTGCGTCGCGGCCAACGCCAGCACCAGGGTGCGCAGCAGCTCGGACTTGCCGGAGCCGGTGGCGCCGATGAGCAGCCCGTGCGGGCCCATGCCGTCCTGCGCCGACTCCTTCAGGTCCAGCTCCACCGGCCCACCGTCGGCACCCACCCCGATCGGCACCCGCAGCCGGTCCCGATTGGGTCGCGGCTGCCAGGCCCGATCGACGTCGAACTCGTACGGGTCGCCGATGTCGAGCAGATCGGCCAGGCCCAACTCACCGGTCAACGGGGTGTCGCCACCGCCACGGGAGGCAGCCGACAGCCGCAGCGGGGCCAACTGCATGGCCAACGCCTCGATCTCCGCCACCTGGCAGTCGTCGGCCCGACCGATCTGCGCCGAACCGTCGACGGTGACACCGTGCAGCTGACGATCCGCCGCCACGTCCAGCACCAGGCGCGCCCGGTCGAACATCCGGGGTGCCGGGCTGGACAGGTCGAGCAGGGTCACGCCCTCGACGCCGCCGTCGGTCATCAGGTGATCCGAGCCCGCGGTGTCGCCCCCGTCGATGATCACAAGTACGTGCGGCCCGCCGACCTGGGACGATCCGCCGCTGGCGTTGAACCGGGGCCGGCTGGCCAGCACGTCGTCGAGCATCGCCTCCAGGCCGGTCACCGAGGACGACACCAACCGCAGTTGACCGAGCGCGTCCGTACGCGACGGGTGCAGCGCGTGCGGCAACCACTTCGTCCACTCCCAGTCGGCCCGGCGCTCCGCGGAGACGCAGACCGCGACGAGCATGTCGTCTGGGGCGTGGAAGGCCGTCGTCTGGGCGAGCAGGGACCGCACCAGGCCCCGGGCCGCGTCGATGTCGCCGCGCAGGTGTACCCGGGCGAACCCGTTCAACGCCATGGTCACCGGCAGGTCCGGCACCTCGCCGTACGTGGTGAGGAACCGGCGCAGCGCCAGCGCGCACATCGGCTCCAGCTTCTCCAGCGACGTGGCCGGTGGCGGCACCAGCGGAGTGGCCAGTTCCTGCGGCCCGAGTCCGATCCGGACGGTGGCGAAGTCCACGTCGCCGCGTCGCCGTTCCCACAGCCGGGGCCCCAGCGGCAGGGACCAGAGCGTGTCCGGATCCGGGTGCCGGTAAAAGGCGGCCTCACGCTGCCGACGGACCGTCTTGAGGACGCGTCGGCGCTGCCGCGACAGGTGCGCCATGTACTCCCGGCGCTTCTGCAGCATCTCCTGCTTACTCGGGCCGCCGGAGTTGTTCGTCAGCTGCGCGCCGAGCATGCCGATGGCAGAGAGTCCGAACAGGCCACCTGTGACATAGCCGAGGGTCGAGCCGCCGCGACCGGCGAACATCAGGGCCATCGCGAAGGAACCCGCGAGCATCGGCAGCAGCATCATCATCTGCCCCCACGCCTTACCGCTGGGTGCAGGCACCTCCGGTGGTGCTTCCAGGAGCACCTCGCCGGAGGGATACTCCGGTTCCGGCTGTCGGGCGGGTCGTTTGACGACGACCGTGCTCACGTGACAGACCTCCGTTGCCTCTCCTGGGCGTGGTGGTCACGCCCGGCACCCCCGCACGCTCGGCCACCGCCGCGAACCGGCACCCCGCGTCACCGGCACATGGTAGGTAGCCTTCTCCCGTCAGGACAGCCGCGGGCCGCATCGGCCCGCTCCTCGTATCGAGGGGTCGTCAGTGGTCACCCAGGCCGGAACCGGACTCGCGCGTATCGCCGTCGCCGCCCCCAAGCGGCGACTGGATCTAGCTCTGCCCGAGCATCTGCCGCTCGTCGGGCTGCTGCCGGCGGTGCTGCGTCAAGCCGACGAGGAACCCTCGGACGGCACCTCCCACGGTGGCTGGGCACTGCGTCGAAGCGACGGCAGCGCCGTCGATCTGACGCGTACGCTGGCCGCCCAGAACGTCCGCGACGGCGAGACGCTGCACCTGGTGCCGCGCCGCACCGAGTGGCCCGAGTTGGCGTACGACGACCTGATGGAGGCCGTGGCCGACGGTGCCCGCCGCCGTGGCGTGGCCTGGACCCCGTTCGCCACCCGGTTGACCGGCCTGATCGTGGCCGGCGTGCTGCTGCTGCTCGGGCTGGCCGTGATCGTGACCTCTGAGCAACCCGGTTGGCTCGGCGGTGCGGTGGCCCTCGGCGCGGCCACGCTGTTGCTGATCGGCGGGATCGTGCTGTCCCGGGCGATGGCCGACTCCCTTGCCGGTGCGGTGCTCGCCGCCGCCGGCCTGCCCTACGCCTTCGTCGGTGGGGTGCTGGTGATCGGCACCGGCGAGTCGGTGTGGGCGTTGGGCGCACCGCACATCCTGCTCGGTTCGGCGGTGCTGCTGCTGTCCGGGCTGCTCGGCCTGCTCGGCGTGGGGGACGCGACCCGGGTCTTCGTGGCGGCGGTCTTCGTCGGGTTCTGGGGCATGGTGGGCGGGCTGCTCGCCCTCGGCTCGATGGATGCCGCGCAGGGCAGCGCCGTGGTGATCAGCGCGGTCGTCCTGCTGCTGCCGGCCATGCCGCTGCTGTCCGTACGACTGGGCAAGATGCCGATGCCGGCGTTGCCGCGTACCGCCGACGACCTGCTGCGCGACGAGCCGCAACCGAAGCGGGAGGTGATCTACCAGGCCACCGCCCGAGCCGACGAGGTGCTCACCGGCATGATCTTCGGCGCGTTCCTGGTCACCATCGGCTGCCTGGTGGTGCTCACCGCGACCGGCACGGTCGCCGCGCTACTGCTCGCCGCCGTGATCTCGCTCGGCTACCTGCTGCGTGCACGGCTGGTGACGACCGTCCGGCACCGGGTTCCGCTGCTGGCGGTCGGCCTGGTGGGCCTCGGCCTGCTGCCTCTGGTCGGTGCCGCCGACGCGTCCACCGCCACCCGGGTCCTGGCGGTGCTGCCGGTGGCGCTTGTCGCGGCCGGCATCTCGGCTGCTGCCGGGCTCGCCTACAGCCGCCGTGCCCCGTCGCCCCGGCTGGCCCGGCTCGGCGACGTGCTCGACATCCTGCTCCAACTCGCCGTGGTGCCGGTGGCCTGCAGCGTGCTGGGTCTGTACGCGTTCATGCGGGCGATCAACGGCTGACCGGCAGGGTCACCAGTCGAGGTCGCTCGCCTCGGTCATCTCGCCGCCCCGGATCAGGTTGACGACGGCCGAGTCGAGATCCGGCCCGACGAGGAACTCGTCGGCCCAGTGCAGCAGGAAGACCCGCCCCCGGGCGTCCATCACCAGCTCGGAGGGGCCGTCCTCGTTGTTGCCGATCGGGTAGACCGGGGTGCCGTACTCCTCGGCGAAGCCCCGCGCCCCCTCGGTCACCACCCCGCCCCGGGTGGGATGGAGGTAGCTGGTGAAGCCGGCACCGGCTCGGCCGGTCCTGCCGAACTGCGGCAGCGTCAGGCCACCGAACTCGACAAGCGCCGCCCGCGCGGCCGGCGGGCAGTCCAGGCCGGCCAGGTCGTCGGCGAACCGGACCATCCAGTGCTCGACCGCCGAGGTGACGTCACGGCCGGGAAACCAGCCGGCGGACTCCAGCACATGGCGTACGTCCGGCGGGAACCGGCCTTCGGCGGCGCGGCGACTCGCGTACCGCTCGGCGATGGTCTGCTCGGGCAGGGACGGCCACTGGGACACCTCGCCGGTCTCCCGGTCGATGACCGCCCGGGGGTAGCCGGTGGCGGGCGGCGGAGCCGGCGGCCCGTCGGTGGCGGCAGGCGCAGGTTCGGCTCGCCAGGCGACATAGCCCAGGTCGAACTCGTGCAGGAAGACCTCGGGGGCGGGCTCGGTGCGGCCGGCACCGGCCCACTGGCGGGCGATCTCCAGGGCCTCGTCGCGACTGATCATCGTTGCGCTCCTCGGGCTGCCGTGGTCGACGTCGACGGTCGGCGTCGAGTGCGGAGACCGGCTGGCTCGACATCGTGCCTATGGTAGGCACCGCGGTCCGGCGGTCGTGACCGCACGGCGTACGCCAGGGGGAGGGTGCCATGCCGTCGCGGCGGGATCAGGTCCAGTCGTACCAGTTCTTCGTGCAGCGGATGACCTCTGCCCTGGTGGCGCGGGAGCCGGACCCGGAGGCGGCGCCGTTCCGCCGGCTGGGTGGTGCCGGCTTCGCCAGCGTCATGGTGGCGGTGCTCTGCCTCGCGGCGGTGGGCGTGTACGGGCTGCTGCGTCCGGGTGGGGCGACAAAGTGGAAGGACGGTGCCGGGGTCATCCTGGAAAAGGAGACCGGCACCCGGTACCTGTACCGGGAGGGCCGACTGCATCCGGTGGTCAACTACGCGTCCGCCCTGCTGGCCCTGGAGTCGGCCGCCCCGACGGTCTCGGTGTCCCGCAACTCGTTGGTCGGTACGCCTCGCGGACCGCGCATCGGCATCCCGGACGCACCGGACGCGTTGCCGGCGCCGAGCCGGATCCTGGACGGACCCTGGACGCTGTGCACCCAGCCGGCCCGGGACCCGGCCGGCGGGATCGTCGCCACCACAGTGCTCACTGTCGGCCGGGCACCCGTCGGTGGCCGGGAACCGGGCGACGCCGCCCTGCTGGTCCGCGACCGTAAGACCAAGCGCCTGCATCTGGTGTGGCGCGACCACCGCTACGAGATCCGCAACGACAAGGTCGTGCTGGAGGGTCTCGTGATGACCGCCGAGCCGGTGGTGGAGGTCGGTGGGGCGTGGCTGAACGCGTTGCCTGCCGGTGAGCCCATCACCCCGCGACGGGTCACCGACCGTGGCGCTGCCTCGACGGCGCTGCCGGACGCCCGAGTCGGTCAGGTCTACGTGGTCAGGAGCCAGAACGACAGCCGCCAGTACTACGTCGTCGAACGGGAGCGGCTGGTCCCGATCACCCCCGTCGAGGCGGACGTCCTGCTTGCCGACGGCGAGACGCAGGCCGCGTACCCGGACGGGACGAAGCCGGCGCCGATCGACCTCGCCGCCGGTACGGCCGCAGCCGCACCGAAGGCGTCGGCACCGCAGCAGGGGCGGCACCGCGCGCCGGAGCAGCGACCCGACATCGCCCGACTGAGCGGGAGCGACCCGGCGATCTGCGCCGCCTACCAGCCGGATCAGGACGAGCCGACGGTGCTGCTCGACGCCCAGGTCGAGCCGGTACGCGAACCGGTGCGCACCCGGGAGCAGACCGGCAGCGGCATACCGCTTGCCGACCGGGTGGTCATCGAGCCCGGCTACGGTGTGCTTGTCGCCGCGCTCTCGTCGCCCGACCAGGACGGCGGCACCCTGAACCTGGTCACCGATCTGGGCTACCGCTATCCGCTGGCCTCCGAGGGGGTGCCGGCGATGCTCGGTTACTCGGGGTTGCGGCCGATCCGCCTGCCCGCCAGCCTGGTGGTTCGCCTACCTGCCGGGCCGGCGCTCGATCCGACCACGGCGAAACAGGTCATCGACCCGGAGTGACGAAAACCAGCCACATTGGAGTGGCACCCTGGTCCGCGGTCTAGCGCGGGCTCGACGCAACCCGATACCTTTTCAGTGACGATGGTGCGTAAGCGCTGACTGACAGACCGCCCCCGGTGTCGCGGGGCGATCCAACGAGGACGGGGGTGACTTCCGCCATGTCGATGCGTACCGACACCGGCTTGATGCTGAAGACCGAGGGTGACGTCGATGCCGTCGCCGATCGGCTCACCAGCAACCTGAACGGGCTGATGGACCAGCTCGCACCGCTCTACGACCAGTGGAAGGGTGCTGGTGCGGGTTCGTTCCAGCAGGTTCGTGAGCGGTTCGACCAGGACATGGCCCGGCTCAACGTCGCGCTGCGCGCGATCGCCGAGGCTGTCGGCTCCGCCGGTAAGGACTACGACGTCAGTGACGAGGAGATCCGGGCCGACATGGACAGCGCCGGTGCCACCGCCGGTCAGATCACTGCGGCTCTGAAGCTCTGACGGGGGGAATCACGATGGAAATCCGGTACAACTTCGCCGGTCTGAACGCGGCTGCCGACAGCTGCGGCAGTTCGGTCCGGAACATGACGAGCGAGCTGGAGGGCCTCAAGTCGGGCATCGCCCCGCTGCTGGCCACCTGGGACGGCGACGCCCGCGAGGCGTACTTCCAGCGTCAGCGCGAATGGGAGTCGGCCGCCAACGACCTGCGTGACCTGCTGGGCAGGATCGAGCGGGCGCTGCGCGAGTCGGCGGGCAAGATGCAGGCCCGCGAGGCGGCCAACCGCGCCAAGTTCGGCGGCTGAGTCACCCGAACGCTGCACCCGATGGCCCGGCCGAGCGCCGGGCCATCATCGTCCGCACCGCAGATCGCGCCGGTGGTGCGGTCATTCCCGTGAGGTCGAGGTGGGCACCCGGAAGAAGACCTCCTCCGGCTCGTCGATCTCCGGCCGGTCGTCCGGTGACGCGGCGGGCCGGGTGGGCCGCCACCGGGTACGCCGCCCGCGCGGCAGCAGGGCCGCCAGCACCGCTACGCCGACCGCTACCGTGGCCAGGCCCAGACCGATCCAGAGGGCCAGCCGGCCGAACAGCGCCCACCGTTGCTCGCGGGCCTGTGCCGCCGCGTCCAGGGGCACCTCGGGCAGCGGCGGCTGCTCCACCGGCTTCGCGCTTGTCAACCGTTCGGTGACCGCCCGGTACGGGTTGACCACTCCGCTGCCGTAGCCGCGTGCCGCGTCACCCCGGGCCGGGTCGGCGGTGGCCAGGATCCGCCGCGTCACCTCCTTCGCCGACAGGTTCGGCTCGGCGGCACGGATCAGGGCGGCTGTCGCGCTGACCATCGGGGTGGCGAAGCTGGTGCCGTCGTAGGCGGCGTGCCCGGTCAACCTGGTCGCGGCGACCACCGCCCCACCCGGAGCGACGATGTCCACGTACGGCCCGATCTGGGACTGGCGGATCCGGGCACCGTTCTGGTCCACGGCACCGACCCCGATGACCCCGTCGTAGCTCGCGGGGTAGGGCACCGGGTCGGGTCGGGCACCGTCCTGATGCCGGTTGCCGGCGGCGGCGACCAGCACGACGTCGTTGTCCACCGCGTACTTGATCGCCCGCTGCACGTCCGGGTCGGGGCGGTAGAGCGTCACCGACATGTTGATCACGTCAGCGCCGTCGTCGACCGCGCGCATGATGGCCTGCGCGAAGACCGCGCCGCCGACGGTGGCGCCAGCGGTGTCCGTGCTCTCGTTGGCGTTGCGTTCGCTGACCCGGATCGGCACGATCGTGGCGTCCGGCGCCAGGCCGTGGAAGCCGACGCCCTCCTGCCGGGCGGCGACGATGATGCTGGCGACCGCCGTACCGTGCGAGACGCAGTCCACGTCACCGCCGGGTGCATTACGCAGCGCGTCGAACCCGCTGTCGACCCGTCCCGCCAACTGCGGATGGCTGCTGTCGGTACCGGAGTCGATCACCGCGATCCGTACTCCGGCGCCGGTGCTGAACGGCCACACCCGCTGCGGCGCGAGCCACCGCTGGTGCCAGGGCGTCTCGGTGTTGACCTCGCCGGGATCGCTGGGATTCTGACAGATCTCCGGAGCGGCGTACGCCGGTGCGGGAAGCGTCAGCGCCGTGGTCAGCAGCGCCCCCACCAGGGCGAACGTCGTGATAGGACGGCCACGGGCCATGCTGCTCACCTCCGGTGCGCCGGTGCCGGTGAATCCTAACGACCCCTCGCCCATCCCCTGATGGGGCGCGCATTCAGTATGGTCGAGTCGTCATGGGCGCGAACGGGGGAGGGACACCGCCATGGACGTGCAGGCGCTGCGTGCCCGCGCCGACGAACTGATGGCTCAGTTCGAGCGGATGCGTTCCGGGGTCGGAGACCTCCAGCAGCAGCTCAAGGCCGTGCAGGCGACGGTCACCTCCGAGGACGGTCTGGTCACGGTCACCGTCGGGCCGCGTGGTCAGGTGACGAAGGTCGAGTTCGATCCGCGCATCTACCGCCGACCGAACTCCAAGGAACTGTCCGCCACGGTCACCGAGACCATCCACCGCGCCACCGCGAAAGCGATGGCCGCCGTCGAGCAGCTCTTGCGGCCGTACGTGCCGGACAGCCAGTTCCAGGCCTACATCGACCACGACCTCGACGGCATCTTCCGTCAGCTGGACAGTGACCTGCCCGGGGAGGACAAGCGATGACCGAGCTCCGTGAAACGTTCGTCAAGCCGGATGCCGCCCTGGAAGGGGCCAGCACCCTCAGCGCCGCCGGTGCCCGGCTGGCCGCCCGCTGGCGGGGCCTGGCCGGCACGATCAACACGCTCAACGGTGCTCGCCCCTGCCCCTGGGGCGACGACGAGCCGGGTCAGGCGTTCAACAAGGACTACCTCGGCGGTGAGCAGCCGGCGCAGAAGGTGCTCGACCTGGCCGCCGGTGTCGTGCCCGTGGTCGAGCAGATGGGCCCGACGGTGAAGGGCGCCGTGGAGGGCACCGTCGACGTCGACGACATGGTCAAGACGCTGTTCGGGGGCGAAGGTAAGTAACCGCCGGTAGGCGACGGTCGAGATCGGATAGAGGGGCGCGCGCCGGTGGCGGTACCCAATCCCAAGCACTCGCTGGGCGAGTACGGCTGGGTCTGGGATGCTATCTGCTGGGTCAGCGCCGGTGAGGCGTGGCCCAGCGGCGACGAGGACCGGATGCGCGAGCTGGCCGATGCCTGGCAGTCCCTGGCCGACCTGGTCGGTGAGGTGCTTACCGAGGCCGACCCGGCGGTCATGAAGATCCTGCAGAGCTGGGGTGGCGGGGCCGGCGAGGCGTTCGGTGCGCTGTGGAACCAGGTCGGCGTCGACCCGAACACCGGCCTGCCACTGATCCAGGAGATCGCCGCCGCGTACGCGTCCGGCTGCGACCAGGCGGCCCTGGAGATCGAGTACGCCAAACTGACGGTGCTGATCGCCGTCATCATCACCGTCATCGCGGTCTTCGTCGCGTTGCTTATGGCCTGGCTGGGCGGTGTCTCGGCCGGTGCGATCCCGGGCATCCTGGCGGCCGGGCGGCAGGCGGTCACTGTCGCCTTCCGGCGGCTCATCGCCCAGATGGGGCGGCAGCTGCTCACCCGGGCGGGACTTCAGGCGGCGCTGCGGACCGCCGGCGGTCGGGTCGGGCAGATCGTCACCAGTCAGGGCTTCCGGCAGGGCCTCAACCGGCTCGGTCTGGAGCTGATGGAGGAGATCGGCGAAGAGCTGATCATCGACGTCGGTGCCCAGGCGTACCAGATGCGCAGCGGCGAGCGGCGGCAGTGGGACGGGAACCGGACGCTCACGGCGGGCGTGGGTGGCGCGTACGGCGCCGTGCTCGGTTCCGGCATGAACTGGGCCGGCCGGCGGGTGGCGCCCAAGATGCCTGTCTCGTTCAGCCCGTCCCGGTTGTCCTTCCCGGGCAGCGGGCTGGTGCGCTGGGGCGGCACCAGCATCGCCTCGGGTGCCCAGAACGCGCTCATCTCACCGGCCGCGAGCGTGCTCGCCAACGCCAGCGTCAACCAGCAGCTCGTGCTCCCCGGCGCGGACGCCTTCCTCGGCGGATTCGCCAGTGGTGCCGGCCGCACCGGCGCGACCCTCGCCGGTGGTGCCACCGGAAACCTGGGTGCCAAGGTCACCAACCTTGGTCTCGACCGGCTGAGTGGGACCACCACCCCCGGTGCCGGCCTGGGCGCGGGCCTCAACCCGTCCCCCGGCGTCGGCGGGGTGGACCTCGGCAACCTCGGCAGCACCACCGGCGCCAACGGTGCGACCAGCACCGACGGGGGTGCCACCGGCGCCAACGGTGCGACCAGCACGGACGGGGGTGCCACCGGCGCTGCCGGCCGCGGCACCACCGACACCGACATCGGTACGGGTCAGCACGGCGGCGGCACCGTGCCGCAGAGCGGGGCGGGTTCCATCAGCCTCGCGCCGTCGGCGGACCCGGTCGTCGCCGCGCCGGCCGACGGTGCCACCTCGTCCAGTGGCCCCGCCACCACGACCGAGGGTGTGGACCTGGCCAGCGTTGCCAGCGACCCGACCTCCACAGATGTCGTGTCGCGCGGTGACGAGTCCGGCACGGCTGGACGCGACGACGCGGCCACCACCGGCGGTCGGGTGCCCACCGACGGCACCCCGGCGACTGCCGAGCCCGTCGGAGACACCAACCGGGACAGCACCCCGGGCGACCCCGCGACACCGGTCGCCGACACACCCGCCGACCGCGCCACCTCCGACTCGACCGAGCAGGCCGGCCCGGCGGAGCGCGCCGACAGCGGACCGCCGACCGACCAGGCCGCCGCCGGAGCCCCGGACACGGCCACCGACACCACCGGCGACCGGGCACAGAATTCCCCTGTCGACAGCCGTGGCGACCGGGCGCCGAGTTCCGCCGCTGACACCACGGGCGACCAGGCACCTAATTCTGTCGACACCACAGGTGACCGGGCTCAGAGCGCGCCTGTCGACGGCACCGGCGATCGGGTTCAGACCGCTCCTGTCGACACGTCGGCGGGTAATGCCGGAACTGTGCCGGTCGACGCCTCGGCTGGTGCCGGTCGTACCGTCGGTGTTGGTCCGGTTCCGGACTCCGGGGTCGGCGCGAGCGTCGATGGTCCCGGTGGCCCGGCCGTCTCCGGGGTTGATCCCCTGGCCGCGGAGATCGCTCCCGCTGTGGTGCCGGGTGCACCACCCGCGAGCCCGGTGGCGGGAGCCACCCCGGGCAACGTCACTCCCGCCACCACGCTGAACCCGGCGCAGACCACCGCCGTACCGTCCGCGACCACCCCAGCCGCCACCCCGACGGCCCCCGCGCCCACCACCCCGACCTCCGCACCTGGCACGCCGACCGCCGGCACGTCGACCACCCCCACAACGTCGACCTCGCCCACGTCGACCACGCCCGCCACCGGCAACACCGGTACGCAGCCGACCCCGAGGGCACCGGCCATCACCACGGCCCCGAACTCGGCGGGATCGGTCTCGCTGACCCCGCCACCCAGCGCCGCCCCGGTGACCCAGCCCGATGCCGCTTCCGTGGCGCAGCCCGACGTTGCTTCGGTGACGCCGCCTGACACTGCTTCGGCGCCGCAGTCCGACGGTGTTTCCGTGGCCCAGCCCGACACCGGTCCGGCGGTGCGGCCGACGGTGCCGGCCGAGACGGCAGGCACCGATTCGGCGACCACCACCGCGACCACCGACCCGACGGTCACGCCCACAGCCGCGACCACCGACCCGACGGTCACGCCCGCCTCCCCGGACGGTGCCACGGATCCTGCGGCGCGCCGGGCGGACCAGGCCGACCAGTCGGCCACCGGCGGGCCGGTCGTCGTCGCGGTGCCGGGCAGCACGGGGACGCTCCAGCCTGGTGGCCCGACCGCGCCGGACACCGGCCGGGGTCCGGTGAACCCGGACACCCTCCGGCGGTCCGAAGGGCCGACCGGCAACGGCACCCACAGCTGGCAGTTGTCTCCCACCGCTGTGGACGGCGACCCCACCGGCCCGGACGCGGAGCAGGCCCTGATCGAGGCGTCCCGGACCCTCGCCGAGGCCACCCGGCAGGCGGTGAAGGACGGCACGATCTCCCGGGCCAAGCAGCCCGGCACGTCAGGTGCCCTGATGATGTCCGACGGTGGCATCACCACGCACACCAGCATGACCGCGGACAAGGGCACCAAGCCGCCGACCCAGCCGTCCGTGCACCCGCTTGCGCAGGCCGCGCTGGATCGCACGAAGGCGGCGTTGCCGGACGGAACCGGCAGCGGGCACGGTAAGTGTGCCGAGGTGGCCCTGGTCTCGGATCAGCTCTACCGGCTCGAAACGCAGTGGCGCGACGCCGGTGAGCCAGGCTCCTTCGAACAGTACGCACGTGACGCCTTCAACGGTGCCAAGATCCTGACTCATCAGGTCAAACCGGCTCAGCAGAACGACACCGTCTACAAGCTGGGGCACCACCGGCCGCCCTGCCGCTCGTGCGCACACTTCCTGCCACAGTTCGGCATCGAGCCGATCGTGGACCCGGAGCGGGACGCCCGGACCTACCAGCCGTCGGTCCCTGGCGTGGTGGGCAACGGCCCTCCGCTGAGCGACAACCGACCGTACGGCGACCCGAACGGCCTGGTCCCCCCGGTGCAGGCCGACCAGCAGACGCTCGACGCGGCCGTGCCGCGCGATGCGGCGACCGGTCGACCGCTTGTGCACCCGGATCCGCGTGTCGGATCGTGGGCGGGCCTGGTCAACGACGGCGGTCCGACCGTCCCCGGACGCGACAACAACTGTGCCGACGTCGGGCTCTCCGTCCTGGACACCTGGTTCGGTCGGCCGGAGGTGGCCGCCCCGACCGCCACCTCGGCCGAGGTGGAGGCGGGCAGCACGGCGCGGCAGGAGCAGGCACTACGCACGGAATTCGCCCACCAGGGCACCGGCACCGCCGGCCTGGACGCCGTCGCCGACGCGCTGCGTGCGGCCGGCCCCGGCTCGGCGGCCCTGATCATCACCACCCGTCCGGACGGCAACGGTGCACACACCTGGAACGCGGTAAACCACGACGGCACCATCATCTGGCTCGACGCCCAGAATCAGCTGATCTCCGACACCGACCCGGTGCACGGCGATCCCGGCAACGTCTGGTCAATCGTCCTCGACGCCGAGGGTGACCCGCACCGCCCCGCAGCGACGGACACCGACATCCGGCCACCAGCCCCACCGGACTCGACAGCACCCGACGACACTTCCGCCACCACCCCCGACCCCAGTAGGCCCGACATGCCGGGCTCGCCGATGGAGGTGCAGCCCGGCCATGTCGATGAGCAGGGAGGAAGCCCGGCAGGTCTGGCCGGTACCGGATTCGACGGGCTGAGCGACGCCGACGCCGCGACGCCCGAGGGCGATCCGGCGGCGAGCCTTTACCTGGACGGCCTCGCGGAGCCGGATCAGGCGACCCTGCACGAGGCGCTCGCCGACGCGCAGCGCGACGCCGACCAGATCCTGGCCGACCTGCACGGCGTGAACGCCGAGGTGAACGCCCGGCTCGGGCTGACCGGGGCGGACGCGCTGAGCACGCTCGGCGAGCAGCATCGCGTCAAGGGCGCCGAGTCGCTGGCCCGCAAGTTCCGCACCGAGCTGGAGCCGCTCGGCTACGACCTCGGTTCCGCGCTGGACACCGTCAACGACGTGGTGCGGTTCTCGGTGCAGGGGCCGGAGACCGAGGCGTACGGGCCGGCGGTGGACGCGGTCCTGTCGTCGTTGGAGGCACAGGGCTACCAGGTCACCGACCTGAAGAACTTCTGGCACCCGGGTAACCGGTTCTTCGGGTTGAACTGCACGCTGACCTCGCCGACCGGGCGCACCTTCGAGTTGCAGTTCCCGACCGCGACAAGCTACGCGATCGGCAAGCAGACCCATGTGCCGTACGAGGTGATGCGTGACCCGGCGCAGACACCCAGCGCCCGGGTGCACGCCTTCCTCGACATCCTCACGATCAACAAGGCGAACGGCATCGCGGCACACATGCCGGGCGGGATGGACTCCGGGCGGTTCGACACCCCGAAGAACACGAGCTTCGCGAAGTGGATGTCCTCGGCCCGGCAGGAGAGTATCCGTCAGTCGTACCTCGACTGGCTCGGGCAGCAGGGCCAGACGTTCGCCGACGTGCTCGCCGCGCGAGGATTGACGGCGTCCGACCTGCCCGGTCTGGATCCTGACCTGATGGGGGGCCCGCATGACGGCGCTGACGTTCGGCTACTTCCTCCTGCGGAGACCGGACGACCCGACGGGCCCGCCGGTCAACCTGATCGCGGAGGCGGAGAGTTCGGGGCCGACCCAGGCGGTGATCTGGGACCGTCCGACGGGCGCGTGGACGTTCCGCCCGGACGTGGCGGCGGCGATCCTGTGGGCGAATCCGGAGCGTCACGAGATCGAACGGGTCGACCGGGCGACGGCGGAACGCCAGACGGCGCACTTCACGACGGTGCCGCTGCCGACGGAGACCGAGTTGACGGAGATCTGCCGCCAGGCGACCTGAGCACCACCCCTGTCGCGTCCGAGACCCCGCCGGTGCCTCCGGGGAGCGACACGACCGCCGGCGCCACCGACGCAGGTCGGCATGCGGTGCCGCTCGGTACCGATCGCGGGTTGTCACAGACGAGACGGATCGGGCCGGGTGAGCTCGCGCCGCTGGAGGATCCGAGCTTCCACTGGGACGTCGAGCAGGCCCTGCGAACGCCGCAAGGCCACGCTCTCTTCGCCGACCCGTCCACCAACCCGTACGGTGGACTGATCAACGATGGCGGACCGGGTCGGCCCGGCCGCGGCAACAACTGTCTGGACTGCTCACTCTCGGCGTTGTCCAGCTTCTACGGCGACCCGCAGGTGTCCTTCCCCCGCTGGTCGGACGTGCGACCGGACGGCTCGATCGACACCGTCACGGGTGAGGCGAGTGGTCTCGACCGGGCAGAGTCCTGGCTCGGCGGCACCTGGGCCGGCGGCCCGGCCGGACTTCCCACCACGCCCGCTGAGCGCGCTGCGGCGGTCAGCGCACAGTACGTCCGACTGCATCAGCACATCGCCGAGGCCGGCCCCGGCTCAGCGGCCTTGGTCGTGGCCGAATGGGTCAAGCGGGATCGCCGCACCGGAGACCTCCTCCTCGACAACGGCAACGTTCAGGTCGAGGATTCACACGCCCTGGTTCTGGTATATCCGCAGGGTGCCGAGGGGCCGGTCTGGTGGGATCCACAGCGGGGGATGACCTGGCCACAGCCCCCGACCGCGTACGTGGCGCAGACGTACGCGCTGTGGTCGATGACGCCCGCGGTGGAAGGGATTCCCGATGACGGAGGAAGAGGCGCTGACGCTGATCAAGCGCCTACTGGGTACGCCGAACGAGATCGAGCTGCATCCGTTCGAGTTCGGTTGGCTGGCGAAGGAACAGCTGTCTCCGCAGGAACGGGCGGAGGGTCGGCAACTGGGCCACGGGAGCTACATCATCGACCGGAGCGGGGTGATCACAGCGCAGATGAGTCTGCCGGTGCCGCTGCTGATCATGGAGTACACCCAGGCGCGCCGGGCGGGCCGGATGACGGGTCGTCAGGTCTGGCCGACGGTGACACCGACCGACTGACCGCGACCGCGCCGTCGCTCGACGAGGGTCGACGGTTCGGGCCGGGCGAACTGGCGCCGCTGGAGGACCCCCGCTTCCACGACGACCTGGCCGCCAGCCTGGCCACCCCGCACGGGTACGCCGTCTTCGCCGACCCGTCCACCCACCCGTACGGAGGGCTGGTCAACGACGGTGGGCCGGATCAGCCGGGCCGGGGCAACAACTGCCTGGACAGTTCGCTGTCGGCGCTTGCCAGCTTCCACGGTGACCCGCAGGTGTCGCGCCCACGGTGGCCGGATCGCCTTCCCGACGGCTCGATCGACAGGCTTTCCGGTGAGCGGGGCGGCCTGGAGCGGGCCGAGGCGTGGATCGGTGGGCAGTGGATCGGCGGCCCGGACGGTCTGCCCACCGACCTGTCGGCCCGTACCGAGGCGGTGGCCGCCCAGTACGCCGACCTCTACCAGCAGGTGGCCGACGCCGGGCCGGGGGCGTCGGCGCTCGTGGTCGCCGACTGGCTGCTTCTCGACGACGCCGGCAACGTCGTCCTCGACGACAACGGCCAACCGGAGGTCGACGGCTCGCACGCCTTCGTGATCGTCTTCCCGGCCGACGCCGATGCGCCAGTGTGGTGGGATCCCCAGACGGGCACGGCGTCGGTGGACATGCCGGCCGGCGAGGTGCGGGACACCCATGCCCTCTGGACGATGATGGTGCCTGACGGAGAGGGGCGAGTTGACCGAGGACGAGGCGTTGACGCTGATCAGCCAGCTGCTGGGGACCGGGAATCCGATAGTGCTTCGGGAGTTCGAGTTCGGCTGGCTGGCCCGGGAGAGGCTCTCGGAACAGGAACGGTCCGCGGGGATGGCAGTGGGGCAGGGCAGCTACATCATCGACCGGACGGGAGTGATCACGGCTCACTCCAGCCTGCCCCCGAGGCGGATCATGGAGGAGTACACCCAGGCGCGACGCGAGGGCCGGATCAAGGGTCGGCAGGTCTGGCCCCAACCGGAACCGACGGCCTGACCGACCCGGACGGCCGGACCGACGCCGGCTCCACAGCCGCGGACGGCCGGACCGACGCCGCCGACCCCGACGGGCCGCCCGCGCCGCCGGGGCCCGACTCCGAACCGACCCCTGCCGACGGGCCCGACCTGCGGCAGGCCGCCGCCGGTACGACCTTCGGCGGTGCGCTGCTCGACGCCGATGCGGCCCGGACCGCGCAGGCCGTGCAGGAAGCGCTGACCGCCGGCCCGCTGCCCGAGCAGGCGAGCGTGGACCCGGCCGCCGCCACCGTCACCCTGGACACGGCCGACGGCCCCTACCAGGTACGGATCGTGCTGGCCGACCCTCCGGCGGGCGTACCGGCCGTGCCGGTCGCCACCGTCGGGTACACCGCCGACGGTGCCGTGGTGCAGGTGTCCACCGGCGCGCATCCGGACCACGTCCGGCGGGCCGTCTCCGCGATGCTCGCCGAGGTGGACACGGTCGCCCAGGAACGCGCCGTCGACCTGCGTACCGACGCCACCACCGCGCTCGCCGAGGGTGCCCGACCCGAGTACGACGGCACCCGCGTCCTCACCGCGCGGGACATCGGCCGCCTCGCCGAACTGCGGGTCGTCCTCGCCGACAGCACCGCGACCACCGACCCGGCCCGCGCCGGCCAGCTGCAGGCCGAGGCGTTGAGCCTGCTCGTCGCCTCCGGCCTGCTGGAACAGGACCCGTCGCATGCCGTGCACGGGCTCGGTGCCAACGTCCCGGTGGTCGGAGCGGAGGCGGCGCAGGCCCGACTCGACCTGATCCGCAGCCACCTGGGTCCGGCCGCCCCGGCGATCGAGAACCTGATCGGCCAGGCGACCGGGCAGCAACTCGTCGCGGACCTGCGGGCCGCGCAGTCGGCGATCCGCGCCGAGGCCCGTACCTGGGCGCAGCAGGCCACCGCGTCGCGCAACGCCGCCGACCTCGCCCTGACCACCAGGGTCGACGCCACCCTGGACATCGCGCCCGAGCACGTCTTCGGCCGGCTGGTGATCGGTGGCGGTTGGGCCGCCACCGCCGACTTCGTCACCATGGGCGGCGCTGCCGACACCGGCATCGGCCTGCCGCCGGTGCTCTGCGTGTCGCAGGGCCACGACCCCTGGGCGGAGCGACAGGCCCTGCTGATGGGCCAGATCCCGTCGGAGCTGGAGCTTCCGGGGATGCCGTTCCAGCCGGCCGACCTGGCCGAGGCGGGAACCCAGTTCACGCCGTCCGACGTCTTCGCCGACGCGGTGGGCGCGGCGCGGGCGCTCAGCGGAATGCCGACCTACCAGGGCACGGCGACCGCGATCACACCCCGCCCGGCCGACGCCGTGGGCTGGCCGGACGGCGCGAACTTCCGGGTGACCGTGGGTGGGCGACAGTTCTTCACCGCCTCCGTCGATGTCGCGTCCGGGCCCGGACCTTCTCGGGTGCCGAACGCGCCGGCCACCGCAGGCGGCCAGTACGTCGACCCGACGACCGGCTACCGGGTCGACCGGTCCGGACCGACCCTGGTGTTCCGCGCCCCCGACGGCACCGTGGTGGACCCGGACACCCTCCCGGCGACGGTACGAACCGTCCTCGGTGCCGGCGTCTCCAACGCACCGCTGCTGGCCGACTTCGACGGACGGCCGACGGATCCCCTGGTGGTCGATCCGACCTCCGGCTACGCCGTGGACCCCACGACCGGGCAGGTCTTCGACCCCGACGGCGCGTCGGTCGACCCCGACACCCTCTCCGACGAGGTACGCGCCCGGCTCGGTTACGCGTCGGACGGCTCGTTCGCTGATCCCCGCCCGGCCGCGCCCGCCGTCGACTTCGGCGGGCAGAACCTGGCCGACGCGTACCGCCCCGGTGACCGGGTGCTCGTCTTCGGCGCGGGTGCCTCCGGCGCGTGGGACATCGAGCAGGCGGTGGCCTCCCAAGCCGGCAACGTCGACTGGTCGGCCCGGGCCATGCCGCCGCCGCCCGACCAGCTGACCGGCGACCCCGGCCACGACGCCGAGGCGCGGCTGCGGTTCAGCTTCGGTGGTGGCTACAACCGGCGCAACACCCTGCCGGAGGTCGGTGCCTACGCTGAATCCGTACACGGCCAGGTGGAGCAGTCGCTGCGGGAGATCGTCAGCCTGCGGCACACGGTCGACGGCGAGTTCCTTGTGGAGTTCACCGACGGCAGCCGGCAGGCGTACGACCGGGTGGTCTTCTCGATCGGGCAGGCACCCGAATATCCGGGGGGCGTCGCCGACCTGCTGTCCGAGGTGGATCTGTCGCCGCTGCACGGTCCGGCCACCGCACACGACGGCCCAGCCGACGTGTTGGGTCTACGGGACACCAGCGGCCAGCTGCGGGTCCTCGGTGGGGCCAGCGTGGCCGGTCCGCTGCTGGCCAGGGTCGGCCCGGCGCTACGGCAGACGATCGTGGACCAGGCCGCCGCGTTGCCGGACGATTCGCGGGGCATCCCGCCCAGCATCCGGTTCCACGCCCAGCGGATCGCCGAAGCGAACCTCGGCGCACCACCCGTGCCACCCGGCGCACAGCCAGCCGACGGCACGGGCCCGGACACCTCAGGTGTGCCGTCAGACCTCGTCCCAGCGGGCGACACCGAGCAGTCGCCAACCCCACTGGATGTCGAGCCAGGGCAGGGGACCGTACCGCTCGTCGAGTTCCCGGCCGAGCGGCGGCATCTCGACAGCGACGGGCCTGCCGTCGATGTCCTGCCCGACGCCCTTGGCGACGACCTCGACGGGGTTGCCCCACAGCTCGACGTAACGCAGGGCGGGCAGCTTCCGGCTGGCGGCGAGGGCCTCGGCACCGGCGGGCCCGACGCCACAGTTGGCCAGGCCCAGCCACCGCAACCGACCCAGGTGCGGGGAGCCGGCCAGCGCGGCGACGCCGTCGTCACCGATCGGGTTGTCACTCAGGTCGAGGGCGACCAGACGCCCCAGGCCGGCGACACCGGCGACGTCCGGCATCAGCCCGGCCGCGTCGACAAGGGTCAGGTGGCGGACGGGCAGGTGGGCGAAGACCTCGGCACCGCGGTCGACGAAGGTGCGGGCGGTCATCGTGACCAGCTCGACGAGTCCGTTGCGGACCTTCCAGTCGACGAGCAGGTCGGCGACCGGCGCGGCGAGCCGCGGGACGACTCGTCGGTACCGCAGGGCGGCGGCCCGGTCGGGCCGGGTGCCCGCCAGGTCGATGCGGATCACCTCGGCGTGGTCGGGGTCGGTGGCCTCGATGGCGTCGGCGTAGCGCCGGCGCAGGTCGAGGTCGTCGGGGTCGGCCAGGATGGCGGCGTACAGCTCGGCGGGCGTGGCCATGACGGCAGCGTATCGACGGCCGGCTCGCTCACCGCCAGTGCCGTGCCCGGCTCGACCTTCCACGGCCTGGGTCGACCGGACGCCGACGCCGACGCGGTCCTGGACGCCGCGCGGGTCGCACTGCCGCAGGTCGCACCGTACGCGCAGGTCGACGCCGTGGTGCCGGTCGGCCCGGACCGGTTCGAGATCCGTCCGGCCGGGCAGCACCCGCTGACCGTGCGGCTCACCGCGGGGCCGTTGGCCGACGGTGTGGTGGCCCAGTCGGTCCGCAACCCCGACGGGACCTTCACGGTCACCGTGTCGGAGCGGGCCGGGGACCAGGCGGTCGTGCGGGCGCTGGCGCATGAGGTCGCCGAGTTGGTGGCACTTAACGAGTCCGGCCGGGCGCTTGTCGGCCCGCTGGACCCGGGCAACGTACGCGGCCCGATCGACGCGTCCGGGCTCACCGCCCACGATCAGGGCCGGCTCGCCGAGATCCGGCTGCTCGCCGCCGGGTACGCCACCACCGACGCCCCGGGCCGGCTGGCCGTACGCGCCGAGATCGACGCCCTCGCCGACCACCTCGGCCTCCGCGTGGGCGACCAGGGAGTCCGGGCCCGGTGGGCGCTGCTCCCGCGCGACGTGCTGGCCCACCTGATGCAGCTCAGCGTTCCCGCCCTCAACCCGGAAGCGGTGTCGGCGGTGCTCGCCGGTGCCCCCACCCTCACCGAGGTAGAGCGGGTCCGGCTGATCGACTACCGGTCCCGGCTGGCCCCCGACTTCCAGGTGCCGCAGTCGACGGAACTGACCGCCCGGCTGCGGGAACTGGCCGCCGAGGCGGAACACACCCAGTCCGGCATGCCGCGGATGCCCGCCTTCGCAGGGCAGATCATCGGCATCCCGCCGGCACAGCTCGACCGCGTCCGCGCGGTGGACCCGCAGCTCGCCGACCGGCTCGCCCGCGAAGGCGTCTACGTCGACCTGACCGGCCGCTACGACCTGCGCCCGTACATGGCGGACGTGCCGGCGATCGACCTCGGTGCGGCGCGGCCGGCGTACGACCTGAGCACCGAAGCCGGTCGGCAGGCCCAACTGCACGAGGACCGGCAGCGGTCCCGGGCGGCACTGCGTGCCCTGCGCGGCGGTCAGGCCGCGACCCTGCTCGCCGACCACGACTTCCACTACCAGGGCACCGCCCGCTGGATGGGGCTGGTGCCGGATGTCCTGACCGACGTGCTGCGCGGCATCACCCCCGTACCGCCGACCCCGGCCACCCCGGCGGAGAGCGCGTCGACAAACGGGCCGTCCGGCGACACCCAGGTCGTGGCCGACCGGGTGAGCCTGCCACCGGATTCACCGACCACACCCGGCCCGGCGTACGGGCCGGCGCTGGACGCCCGGACCGGGCAGTCGGCACCGCTGTTCGACGGTCCGCCCCGGCGCGAGGACGTGCAGCAGGGCGCGCTCGGTGACTGCGGCATGATCGCCGTGATCGGGGCGGTCGCCGGGCACCTGCCGGACACCATCACGCAGATGTTCCACCCCAACCCGGACGGCTCGGTCGACGTGCTGCTGCACGAGGCGAGCGGTCCGGGGCAGTCGGTCACCCCGACCGGACGCCAACTGCGGGTCACGGTCTGGCCGGACGTGCCGTTGCACGCCAACTCGAACGGTCGCAGCGCCTACGCCGACCAGTCGACGGTCGGCAGTTCCTGGGCGTCGCTGCTGGAGAAGGCGATCGCGGCGGTCGACCGCACCTGGACCCAGCAGCGCCACGACCAGTGGCAGCAGCAGTGGAGCGCCCGGCCCGGCGCCGACCCGCACCAGGCCGCACCGCTGGGCTACGCCCGACTCGGCAACGGCAGCAGTCGGCTGGTGCAGGCGGAACTGCTCACCCAACTCACCGGCCTGCCCAGCAGCGTCAGTCGACTCGATCCGACGCCCGGCCGGGAGGCCGAGGCGGAAGCCCGGTTGGCCACCCTGCTCTCCGCGGACAGCCCGGTGATCACCGGAACCCTGCCGGCCGCCCAGTACCCCGGCAAACCGCCGTACGGACTCATCCCTGGCCACGCGTACGAGGTCGTGTCGGTGACGAACGGTGAGGTGCAGCTGCGTAACCCGTGGAACGCCAGCCACCCCACCCCGATGCCGGTACGCGCCTTCCTGGACCTGATGAGCCCCTGGTACGGGCACGTCGAGGTGGCGCAGAGCAGCGTGGCGGCGCTGCCGGATTCCGACTTCCACGGGCAGGGCCGACCGGCCGGCGATCCGACGGCGGTGCTCGACCGGGCGCGACTGGTGCTGCCCACCCTGGCCGACACGATCGGCGCGGACCAGATCGCCGCCGTCGACCCGAACGTCTTCGAAATCCGGGCGGGTGGCCTGGCACCGCTGCGGATCCAGGTCACCACCGGCGCGCTCACCGGCACGACGGTGGCGCAGACGACCCGCAACCTCGACGGCACCTTCACCCTCACCGTCTCCGACCGGGCCGTCGACGCCGTGGTGGATCGCGCGGTGGCCCACGAGTTCGCCGAGTTGCTGGCCCGACACGAGAGCGGCCAGGCCCAGGTCGGGCTCTTCGACCAGGGCACCCCGGAAACGCCCATCGACCCGGCCGGCCTCACCGCCCGCGACCGTGGCCGGCTGGCCGAGCTGCGCGTGCTGGCAGCCGGGTACCCGAAGACCGACCCGAGCACCCGTCTGGTCCTGCGCCGCGAGATCGACGCGCTTGTCGACCAACTCGGCCTGCACTGGGGTACGCCGGAAGCCTCAGCCCGCCTGGCACTGCTCCCCGCCGACGCGTGGCACCACGTCATCCGGCTGAGCGTGCCGACGATCACGCCGGAGGCGGTGGCCGGAGCGCTCGCCGCCAACCCGGACCCGAACCGGGTCGAGCGGTTCCGGGCGATCGACTACCGCGCCCGGCTGGCACCCGACCTCCAGCCGCCCTCGGCCGCCGAGATCACCAACAAGCTGCGCGAGCTGGCCGTGCACGGGGAGCAGAGCCAGTCCTCGCTGCCCCGGATGCCGGCTTTGGCCGGGCAGGTCGTCGCGCTGCCACCGGCAGCGCTGGACGCGATCCGGCAGACCGATCCGCAGCTGGCCGACCGGCTCGCCGCCGAAGGCGTCTACGTCGACCTGACCGGCCGCTTCGACCTGCGCCCCTACACCCTCGACGGTGCCCCGGAGTTCCCACTCGACGTGTCGGCGCCCGCGTTCGACCTGACCACCGAGAGCGGTCGCAGGTCACTGCTGGCCGAGGACCGCAGTCGGGTCGCCGCCGCCTTCCGTGCCGCGTACGGGTCCAACCCCGCAGCGACGGCGGTGCTCAGCACCCATGGCTTCCACTACGTGACCGACGCGCGGCTGATGGCACTGGTCCCGAACGCGCTTACCGACGCGCTGCGGGCGATGCTGCCCCCCGATCCCAGCACCATCGTCGATGTCGAGATCGAAGTCGAACCGACGGTCAGCGGCACCGAGGTGGCCGTGGTCGCCGACCGGGTCACCCTGCCCGACCCCGACCCGAACTCCCCGGTCGGATACGGCCAGGCACTGGATCTGCGGACCGGGCAACCGGCACCACTCTTCGACGGCCCGCCGCAGCGGGAGCAGGTGCGCCAGGGCGCGCTCGGCGACTGCGGAATGCTCGCCACCATGGCCGCTGTCGCCGGTCACCGCCCGGATGCGCTGGCCCAGCTCTTCCAGCCGAACCCGGACGGCACCGTCGACGTGCTGCTGCACGAGAGCGTGCTGCACGGCGGTACGTCCACTCCCACCGGACGGCGCCTCCGGATCACCGTACGGCCGGACGTGCCGCTGCGGACCGACCCTCCCGGCAAGTCCGCCTACGCGGACCAGTCGCGGAACGGCTCGGGATGGGCGTCGGTGCTGGAGAAGGCGCTGGCGGCGGTCGACCGGACGTGGAGCATGCAGCGTCGTGTCGCCTGGCAGCAGGACTGGACTTCCTGGCACTCCAAGGACGACCCGCATCGGGCGGCTCCGCTCGGCTATGCCCGGCTGCATGTCGGCAGCACGAGTGATTTCCAAGCCGAGCTGATGACACAGCTGACGGGTGCACCGAGCCGGACGTCGCGCTTCGACATCAGGCCAGGGCAGGAAGCCGCCGTCGCTGCTCGACTTGCCGCCCTCCTGGCCGCTGGAAGCCCGGTGATCGTCGGCAGCTTGCCTCAGAAGAGCTACCCACCGGGACTCACCAACCTGCCGTTCGGGCTCTACGCCGAGCACGCCTACGAGGTGGTGTCCGTGACCAACGGCCTGGTGCAACTGCGCAACCCGTGGGGGAGTGAGCATCCCGCGCCAATGCCGGTGCGGGACTTCCTGAACCTGATGTCGCCGCACCACGCCCACCTGGACATGGGTGGCACGAGCAGCGCCTCGCAGACCGTCTCGGTGACGAGCCAGGATGTCCCGCCGACCCCGCCGACCCCGCCGACCCCGCCGACGGTGCCGCTGACGCCGTCGGTCCCGGTACCCCGGTCGGCGGAGCCCGCGGCCAGGGCCGCGAGCGACAGGCCGCGCCGGCACACCCTCGGCCGTACCGACCTGGAAGACGAGCGGGCCGACATCAGCTACCTCGCGCTGCTCGACGGCAGCGGTACCGTGATCGGCTTGAGCGTCCTGCTGTCATCCGGAAGCGGCCAGCGGGAGGCTCGCTGGACGACAAGCGGAGAGTCGGGCATCGGCGGGTCGGTGCCCGTCGGTCGGGCAGAGGCCGAGCGGATCGCCCGTGAGGTGCTCGGGTTTAGGCTGCCGGAGGAGTCCGCGTTGTACGAGATGATCGACGGCTGAAGATGCCGGCCGCAGGGACAGGGGGACAGCCGTTGCGATCCTTCACCGCGAAGACCGCCATCCGTAACAACATTCCCACCGACATCGGCCCGGCTCGCCTCGGGGCGCGCTGGGTGGACGTCGGGCCACCAGTGCGTGCCGAGATCGTGGTCATGCCGGAGTGGGACGGAGACGTCTCACGGTACGAGGTGACACTCGGCGAGACCTTCCCGGTGGGCGAGGAGACCTGGCGCTTCGCGGATCTCGACATGACCAGCGAAGACGCGTGGCAGATCACGATCCGTCGGGTCGACGAGGACGAGGTGATGGAGCCGCCCACCGGTCACCTCTGGAAGCCGGCACGGTTGCGCCCGTACGGAGAGCTCGACGAGGCACAGGTCCAGTCGGTGGAGGCGGCTCTGGGGCACCCGCTCCCGGCGGACTACGGCAACTGGCTACGCCAGAACAATGGCGCGCAACCCGAGGTCGAGCACCACATTCCCGGTAAACCGTTCTCGCTGCTGCCCGAGCGTCCGCTGTTCGGGGTGCACCCCCAGTACCCGCCCTTCGACCTGGTGCACGCGCAACGCGTACATCGGGATCCGTGGTTGTCGCGCGACTGGTTGGTGATCGCGAATCCGTTCGGTGGGCTGCTGGTGGTCCCCGCACTGACGGACATCCCAAGGGTCTATTTCGTACATGAAATGGATCTGCTGGGTCCGCCCGGCCCGGCCGGCTCAGCCCTACGGGAGCAGAAGCTGCGCGCGGTGGCCTGGTCGATGGGCGAGTTCCTCGGACGGTTGACCCCGAAGGAACTGGACGACCAGCCGCCGGTCCAGATGTTGCCGCCCGGCACCTTCACCGACCCCCGCAACTACCAGGACGGGCCGTTCTGACCAGGTCCGCCGTCGCGCCCAGCCGGGAGAACCGGGAGACAAGCGTTGCGCTCGTTCACTGATGTCGCCGCCATCGCGAACAACGCCACGGCGATCCTGGGACCGGCTCGGCTCGGAGTTCGCTGGGTCGACATCGGGCCACCCGTACGCGCCGAGATCATCGTCATGCCCTCCTCCGGCGAGGACTCCTCGCACGACGTCACGCTCGGCGGGACGTTTCCCGTCGGGGAGGAGACCTGGCGCTTCGCCGACCTCGTCATGCCCAGCCTGGACGAGTGGGAGGTCACCGTCCGCCGGGTGGACCACGGCGAGGTGCCGGAACCACCCACCGGCAGGCCGTGGGAACGGGCCCGACTCAGCCCGTACGGCCAACTCGACGAGGCGCAACTCCAGGCTGTCGAGGCGGCCCTCGGGCAGCCGCTTCCGCCCGACTACCGCGACTGGCTGCGCCGGAACAACGGGGCGCAGCCCGAGGTGGACCACCATGTTCCGGGCGTTACGTTCACCCTCATGCCGGAGCGTCCGCTGTTCGGGGTGCACCCGCAGCACCCGCCCACCGACCTGGTGGCGGCGCAGCGCGTACACCGTGATCCGTGGTTGTCGCCGGACTGGCTGGTCATTGCGCGGCCGTCCGGGGGTCTGCTGCTGGTCTCGACCGCGCAGCCGCAGGACAGCAGGGTCTACTTCCTGCCCGAGCAGGACATGGTCGGTCCGGCCTCAGTCAACCGGGCGAGCAAGCTGCGACCGGTGGCCGGGTCCATGCCCGAACTCGTCGGCCGGCTGACTCCGCTCGATCACGTGTAGGCGAGCAGAAGTCCTACGCCCCGACCGGCTCAGCCGAGTCGACCGGCGGTGCCGAGTCGCTCAGCTGAGCCGTGCCAGCATTTCGGCGTAGGCGCCGCGGACCGCAGCGAGTCGGTCGCGGCGGAACCGGCCCGGCTCGCGCTGGTGCAGCTGCCGGCCCCGGTCGCTGGCGAAGGCGTTCGCGGGGATCTCGTCGCCGCCGTCCGAGGCGAACTTGCCCACCTCGTCCAGTGCGGCGACGGCCCGGGTGAGCGCGGCGCGGGCCCGCTGGCCGGCCTCGCCGGCGGATTCCGCCGACACCGATCCCGCGTACGCGTCGGCGACCAGGAGCCACTCGCCGGGGTCGAGCAGCTGAGACGGTTCGTCGCCGCCGTAGCGGAACCCGCCGCCAGTGCTCCCCGGTGTGGCCGGTAGCCGGAAGACGAACTCCCGTTCCGCGCCGCAGCCTTCGCAGGTGCCGGTGTAACGGCTGGCCAGGTCACCGTCGACCAACGCGACGACGGCACTGTGCCGGGGGAAGCGGGTCGACCCGCACGAACAGGCGTGCAGGTCCATGTAGAGGTGCGCCTCCGCGCTGGTACGGCTGAGCGGCGGATTCATACGCTCAACCGTACCGATGCAAGAGCTTCTGCACCGCCCCCGGTAGCGCCGCTGGCATACTCGCCGACCATGGTGTTGTCGCGAGGCTGGGCGGTCTTCCTCACCGGGGTCGGGGTCTGGACCTGGGTGATCTGGCCGCGCTTCGCGCTGGCCATCTGGAACGACCCCAGGTCGTGGAGCCGCGGGGTGGTCGGGGACTGGCCGGCGACCGGCTTCTTCTGGGTGCACGCCTTGCTGATCGGCGCCTCGCTGGCCATCGGCACGGCCGTCGGCCTGCTCGGCGTCCGCGCCTGGCGAGCAGCACGCCGTCGTACGCCCTGAGCGGGTTCGATGTCTGGGCGGCACGGGGAACCGCGCGGGGTTCTACACCGTGAGGGGGACCGTTCCCGATCGATTTGACGATCAATCCACCCGCCGCGTAAGTTTCTCTCTGCCAGCGCGGAACGGGCGAAACGGGACGAAAGACCCGGTAACCCCGCTCCGACGATGGCACCGGGTTCTACTGAGGATCTCCTCGGTGAGCTCGGTCCGGGTGGTGCTCTTCTGGTTCGCCGCGAGGCGGATTTGGCGGAGCGAAACCGACCGGGTAAGGTTCACGACCGGCAGGGCACCGGGCGAGCTTGCGGGAGACCGCAGCGGCCGGCCTGCCAAATCCGATGAACTGGCGAAGCGGATCTCCGCTGCGCCGGATCGCGGGTGCCGAACCGCATGAAGCGTGACACACCGGGACACACCGGTTGACACGGGCCAGACGGTGA
>NZ_BOPA01000040.1 GCF_016863515.1 Micromonospora gifhornensis | reverse complement strand
AGCCTTCCTACGCCAGCAGACGGCAGCCTTCTGCAAGGTGTTCGGCACTGATGCCGACTACCGGTCTCGTGACCTGCGTAAGGTCGGCGATTCCAACTGCTGGGCCTTCTTCGTGGGGGTGCCCCTGGCCGGCGGCGAACCGATCGTCACGGCGGGCGACGAGTTCGGATACGACGCCGAGCGCTGCCCCGGCAAGCTGTACGGGTGACTTCCGGGACTGCCAGCGTCTATCCGCTTACCAAGCCCGTTGTACGCGGTGACGCGACACCGACGGCGACCAGGAAGCGGCGATGTTCAACGATCCCCTTCCATATCGTACGGACGTTCGACAGGATAGGCTTGTCGGGAGGTGATGTGGTGGCGGACCACAGTCCCATCGAGTGGACAGAGGCGACGTGGAACCCCACCACTGGATGCGATCGCATCTCCCGGGGCTGCGACAACTGCTACGCCCTCACCCTGTCTAAGCGGCTGAAGGCCATGGGCTCAGCCAAGTACCAGACCGACGGTGATCCGCGAACCTCCGGCCCCGGCTTCGGAGTCGCGGTACACGAAGACACCCTGAACGTCCCCCGACGCTGGCGCGATCCCCGGATCGTGTTCGTGAACTCGATGTCGGATCTCTTCCACGCTCGAGTACCGCTGCCGTTCGTGCAGCGGGTATTCGAGGTGATGCGCGAGACGCCGCAACATACCTACCAACTGCTCACCAAACGAGCCGCCAGGCTGGCGAAGGTGGCCCCGCAGCTGGACTGGGCCCCAAACATCTGGATGGGCGTCAGCGTGGAGGACACCACAGAACTCTCCCGCGTGGACGACTTGCGGCAGGTTCCCGCCGCTGTTCGATTCATCTCCGCAGAACCCCTGCTCGGCCCGTTGACCGACTTGAACCTGGACGGTATCGACTGGCTCATCGCGGGGGGCGAGTCCGGACCGGCCCACCGACCAGTGGACCCGCTGTGGGTCCGGCAGTTGCGGGACCGGTGCGGTGAGGCGGGGACGGCCTTCTTCTTCAAACAGTGGGGAGGCCGCACGCCGAAGGCTGGCGGCCGCGAGCTGGACGGACGCGAACACTCGGCCATGCCCGCGCGCATGTTCGCTGGCGTTTCGCCAAAGCCATGACCGCCGTACTCGCTTCGCGCAAGCTGGCCACGGTCGACGGGTTTCCACCGACGAGGTTGCGATGAGACACTGACCCCTGACACTCGGTAGCCAGGGGGTGGGGATGCCGGTCAATGGTGAGGTGCCGTGGGAATGCGCGCCACACACGGGCGCCAAGCACGACATCTACCAGCGCTACCTCGAGCGATGGTTTCCCATCCTCCTCGCCGGCTCTAACGCTTACCCCTCGGTCACCTACGCCGAAGGCTTCTCGGGCCCTGGGATCTACAAGGGCGGCGAGGATGGTTCGCCAGTTATCGCGATGCGCGCGCTGGTCTCCAAGGTGCCCAGAACCAAGGGCATCGCCCGCTTCGCCTTCGTCGACGACGACCAGCGCTGCGTCGACATGCTCCGGGAGACCCTGACGAAGGCGTTCCCTGAACGGCCACGCACCGACGCCGCCATGCCCGTGAAGATCGTTAAGGGCACTTGCGTCACGCGTCTGGAGGCCACACTCGACGAGATGCGCGCTTGGGGGCAACCGATCTTCGCCAACCTCGACTCCTGGGGTAACGCGCCAGTGCCGTATCGCCTCCTGCGACGCCTGGCCGCGAACGTCTCCAGCGAGGTCATCGTCACCCTGTTTCCGCAGCACTTCGTGCGCTTCGTCAGCGACCTCGGCGAAGCCGGCGACGCAGTCTTCGGCGGCGACCCGACTTGGCGAACCGTGGCAGACCTGCCGCCAGCAGCGAAAAGCCGGCACATCCTCACCTGCTACCGACAAGCTCTGCGCGCGGCAGGCTTTCCCTACCTGCTGGACTTCGAGCTGATCCCGAGGAAGGGACAACCGCTCTACCTGATCTTCGGCACCGGCCATCGCCTCGGCGTGCAGAAGATGAAGGACAGCCTCTGGGAAGTCGACCGCACCCAAGGCGTCGGCTTCCGCGATCCCCGCGACGAGCAGGCCGAGACGCTGTTCGACATCGACGAGCCACAACTCGGACCGCTGACCCGACTACTCACCCAACGACTCCGAGACAGCGGACCCGCCCGCGTCGAAGACCTGCGTCAGTTCACCCTGCTAGAAACGGTGTACCGACCCGAGCACGTGATCAGGGCACTGAAGCCCCTCATGGCCCACGGCGCACTCAGCGTCGAAAGCGGCGGCGCGCTGCGGCGCACCTCCCGCGTCTCCCTCGCCCCAGCCTCCGCCGTCTAGAGGGCGTTTTGTTTCTGCTGGTCCAGGCGTTGCGCCCAGCGGGCCGCCACAGTCAGCAGGCGGCGGAACTGCTTCCGTGCTGAAACAGTCGCGACTGTGCTGACAAGGTGCCGAACATCCGAGCACCATCGGAGCACCACACGATCAACTCACCGTCACGCCCGACGTTCTGAATATCACTGAGTACCCGCTGGCCGCAGCTTGCTGCCGCGCGGGACAGCCCGGCCGAACCCGTATCGCCCGGGTCGTAGACGAATGCCACCAGGCTCGCCAGCGAACGGTGGTTCATGTAGTCCGGTAGTACATGTCGAGAAACGCCGCGTACCGATCGGCGTCGTACGAATCCTCCACCCAAGCAATCTCGTCGAGGATCTGTCGAGCCTCATCGGTGCACAGGCTTGCGAGGTACTCCTTCGTCCTGGCCACACCCGCTCCCAACATGAGTTCCGCATCGATGGCACCGGTCGCGTCCATGCTGGTGCGGCGGGCGCGATGAACCAGCAACGCGTCCTCGACATCACCGGCATACCAGAGCTGAACGGCGCAGATCCGCATCAGCTGCGTATTACCGGAGATGGTGCCCCTGCCAGCGTAGGTATCCGTCTCGTACCGGGTCTCACGGATGAGGACATCCCGAACGATCGGAACCTGGTCGGGGGCGACGCGCAACCCGTAGGCCGCCAAGTGCTGGTCGGCATCCCGCTCGTACTGATCATCATCATCCATCCCCACGCGCCGTGTGTAGCAGCAGCCGAGCGCCACCGGCCAGGCGACGCTGCCAAACGCCGGCACGAACGCGAGCGCAGGAGAGAAAGGCCGCCTGCGCAGAGGGAGTCCCGCCTCTGGCCCGGCGGTACAGTTCGTCCATGGCCCTGCCTGTCTTCTACGCACGGCCGGAACTCGTGGGCAGCACCCTCAACGTCGTGCCCGCCCCGGCCAGCTGGGACACGGCCGGGTCACTCGGCCAGGTCCGCTCCGCCGCGTTCACCGCCGACGTCTTGGCGGCCATCGCCCCGACAATGGCTGTCGTACCGGATCCACTCGCACTGCGACTGGATATCGGGCTGCCGGACACGGTGCCCCTGCTCTTGCACAACGACCTCGACAACTACCTGTTCACGCTCGTCCCGACGCTGACCAAGGGCACCCTGCGGCAGTTCGCCTCGGTATGGGCGACCAAGCAGCACGCAGCGACATCCTCAGTCGCGGTGTGCCAGACCCGGCCCACCCCCGACCCCGGCGGGATGTACTCGCTACAGGTGCACACCACCGCATCGGCAACTACCACCACCTACAAGCGGCAGATCCACGACCAGATCAGCACCGCCCCACCACTTCCCGACGGCGGCATCGCCCTGCAACTCGCGTTCGTAATCGGTCCCCGCCGCGCCTGGCCCAACCTCTGGAAGGCCACGATCGACTCACTCGGCCCAATCCTCGGGCGAGACCCCGGCGCCCGCGAATGGGACACACGCGACGACCGAATAACGAACCTCGGACTGCACTGCACCACAGACCCGTCCGTGGGCAACCAGGTCACCATCGCAATCCGAGCCTGCACAACCGACACCCACACAGCCCCCTGACAAACAGATCCAGCACAGCTGAGCCCCGCCCCTGCGCGCTGGCTGCCCGGCGAACGGGAGACGTCCGTTGGCGAAGCGGGCTCGTCCGCCGACGGCAGCCTGAACGCCTCCGCGCCCACGCCACTCACGACGCACAGCCTCGGTTTCCTCCTCTGCCCGTGGCCGCAGGCAGACGACCTGCAAAGTTCCGCATCTTCCCACGTTGGCCGGTCGCTGCGGCGGCTGCTGTGGTCGCAACCAGCCGTCCGGGCATCGGAGGCCAGCGGCGACATCCCCGCTCATTCGGGAAGCCTCACCGCCGCACATCGTCGCCCGTACCGGGGCGGCCAATACGACAGGCAGGTCGGCGCGTTACAGCAGGCGGAAGTCGTCCGGTGTTGCCCACGCGGATTCCCGGGGCACGCTCACGGAATCCCGCGTGAAAGACAGATCATCGAAGCTTGTGGACTTGCAACCCGGGTGTCGGGCTCCGCCTGAAAGTTCAGCCGGCGTTGACACCGGAGACGTGGCTGCACCCGAGCATGCTCCACTGGCGCCATCACCAACGCCCAACACGGCCGTGACCTGCGGTTGTAAGGTTGTGTAAGAACGTGTGAGGTCTTGTAAGCATCGACACCAGCACATCTGCCCCGTGCCGCTCTTACCGTCGGTCCCACCACAGAGGATCCGTACGGCGAGGAGACCGGGCATGCCACGATCTGCTGCTTGCGCAACCGTTGTCGCCACGTGCGGCACTGTCCTGATCGCGGTGGCACCGCCGGTCACGCTGTTCCTGACCGGCGTGGTCTCCCTCACGGCGCCGTCACCGGAGCAGCTACGGGCGTGGCTGCAGCAACCCCTCACCACCGGCTTCGTGGCCGCACTTCTGCAGATCAGCGCATGGCTGCTCTGGACATTGCTCGCCGCCACCGTGTCCCGCCGCGTGTATCACACCTTCGCCCGTCGGATCCGGTGGCGCATCGCGCTTCGGCTGCCCACCCCTCTGCAGGGTCTCGCGGCAGCGTTCTTCGGCGCCACCGCCGTGACCACCGCCGCGGTCCCCGCTATCGCGCACGCCACCTCCGCTACAGGCGCCGTCCCACTCGACCCGGCGCCGCCAACCGTCGACGAAGCAGTCAAAGAACAGGGAACACGCGAGCCGGCGACGCCGACCTACACGGTGCGACGTGGCGACACCCTGTCCGCCATCGCCGACCGCTTCCTCGACGACCCCGACCGGTGGCGGGAGATCTACGCCCTCAACCGCGGCACCCAATATCCCCACATCGGCGGCAGCCTCAAAGACCCGAACCTGATCCGCCCTGGCTGGACCCTCGACCTGCCCGCCGTACACACCACCCCACCCGAGACGCCAGACAAGCAGACTCCCACCAGTCCCTCCACCTCGGACACACCGTCCGACACCTGCGCCGCGCCATCACCCTCGCCCACGACACCTCCGCACCACACGCCCAGTCCAGCGTCGTCGGCAGCTGCCGACGATCCGTCCACCACCCCGCCACCGGACGACAACTTTTCGGCCCCCTCGACTGGCTGGATTCGGATCACCGGGGGCGCGATGGGAGCCGGCCTGGCCGCCGCCGTCATCTACGCCGTCACGAGAGCACGCCAGCGCGGCGGCCACCAACACCAGCGCCCGCCAGCCACCAGCCCGCCTCCACGAGACACCCGCCTGGCGTCACCCCTGGCCGCGTCGACCCGCCTCCGGCAAGGTATGCGGCACGCCGTACCGCAACCGCAGGATGACCCACACGCGCACCGCTCGGCCGCCAGCACGGACACCTGCGCAGACGCGACACCCTCGGCGTCGCCCCGCAAACCCAGCGGCGCGGACCTGGCAGGTGCCGGCTCCCTCCCGGTCACCGTGGGCCTCGGCCTGGACGGACCTGCCGCCCCGGACGCCGCCCGTGCCCTCCTGATCGCCACCCTCACCGCCGGTGACGACATGCCGGACGGGCAAGGCCGCGTCATCATCCCCGCCTCGACCCTGACCACACTGCTCGGCGCCGCCGCAGCCGACCTCCACCCGATGCCGCGACTCACCGTCGCCCCGACGTTCGCCGTCGCGCTCACGCTCCTCGAAGAGGAAATCATCCGCCGCAGCCGCATCGTCGCCGACCAGCAGGCCGCCACCGTCGACGCGCTGCGCGAGGGAGAACTCCTCAGCGAACCGCTACCGCAACTACTGCTCATCACTGACGTGCCCGACCAGCCTTGGCACACCCGGCTGGCCACCGCCGTCCGCCTCGGCAGGAACGTCGACATCGGTGTCGCCCTGATCGGCGCCTGGCCCGCCGGCACCACCCTCACCGTCTCCGCAGACGGCACCACCGAAGGCGGCGACGGCGAACGCCTCGCCGTGCTCGACCCGACCGCGACGACCACCATCCTGACCACGCTCGCGCAAGCCCACGGCGACGCCGCACCCTCCACCGACCGGTCCACGCCCGCCGTCCGTCCCCAGCCACAGCCCGCCACACCAGCCACCGACGTCCACGCGGCCGACGAACCCGAAACCCGCAACCCCGCGCCTGACCCTCCCGCCCCGCACAACGAAGCCGCCACCGACCCGTCCGACGCCACCCGGCCCACCGAGAGCACCTCCGTACGGCGAGTCCACGCCCGAGTCCTCGGCACACCCGCAATCCTCGGCCCCGACGGCGATCCCGTCCGCGGCCTACGCGCCAAGAGCCTGGAACTATTCGTCTACCTCGTCGTCCACCGCGACGGCGCCGCCCTCGACGACATCATGGAAGCCATCTGGCCCGACGTGACCGTCTCCCGCGCCGCCGAACGCCTCTCCACCTGCGTGGCCAACCTGCGCAGCGTCATCCGCTCCATCGCCCACACCAACACCCCACCCACCGCCACCGCTGCCAAAATCGAACCAGTGATCAACACCGGTGGCCGGTACCACCTCAACCCGGCCCTGCTGCAGGTCGACTGGTGGACCGTCGAGGACGCATACACCCGACTCGCCACCGCAGCCGACGACGCCAGCCGCCTGGCCCTCCTACAGACCGCGATCGCCGTCACCAGCGGTGGCCTGGCCGACGGCAGCGACTACGAATGGATCGACACCGACCGCGAGCACACCCGACGCCGGCTGGTCAAAATGTACGCCCACGCCGCCGGACTGCACGCCGACCGCGACCCCGCCGCCGCGCTCGCCCTCTACGACGCCGCCTGCGCACTCGACCCGCTCTCCGAGGAACTGGCCCGCCGCGCCATGCGCACCGCCGCCCGCCTCGGCGACACCACCGGCGTACGGGAACGTCTCGCCGTCCTGCGCCGAGACCTCGACGACGCCGGAATCGCCATAGACCCGGCCACCGAGGAACTGGCCGCCACACTGCTGCGCGACCTGCCCAACTCGTGAGCATCCCCATCGTGCGCCTGGTGGACGCGACCAAGACATACCGCCGCCACGGGCCGTCGCCCCCTTTCCCCGACCGGCAGCAGCACCCCACCGAACCGGCACCAGCCCCCAGGAGCACCACCACCAAAGGGCGGAGATCCGCCACGACGAACGCGCCCGCACTACCGGACCTGATTCCACAGCGTCGCCATCAACGAGTGACCCGACCAGCGTCTGAGAATAATCGGGCGCGAGGGCGGGGTGAGGGCGAGCACCAGGGCCGGGGGAGCCTACTTGACGACGTGAAAGTCGGGGTGATTGATCCACCTGGCCGTCGCCTCTGCGTCGAGGTACCCGGCACCATCGACACGGACGCAGCGGCCCCCGCCGTCGAGGTGGTCAAGCAGGTCGGGGCAGGGTAGGCCGTCAAGCTCGACGAACACCCAGCCCTCGATTCGGCCCGCTACTCGTTGAGCTATCTGGGCCAGAGCGAGTCGTCCAGCACGATCGCTGACGAAGATGTGCAGCTCGACGACGCAGCCCATCGCCATCCCCGCCGCTTGCTCGACGAGCCGCAGCTCCTCGGCATCAACATCGGCGCCCGGCGCGCCGATGACGTACCCGTAAGGCACACCATCGGCGGAGTACCAGTAGCGCGGATCGGGCTCGTACCGATGCAGCCCCTCAGCGATCATCTCCTCAATCACGATCGACTCGATCCGCTCGGTGTCGTGAGGAGCCAGGATGCTTAACGCTGTTCCACCCATGGCAACGAGTAGATAGCATCCGACGTCCTGCAGCCGCATGCGGTGACACGCGGCCAGGTTCTGCCCATCCATCAACAGCCCCATGACTCCTTCCGTGCTGATTCATTTACTGTGAGTAGTTTGCTTGGGTGCAAAAAGGGACTGCCGCGCCTCACGGGCCCGTCGTCGCTGGCGTCGGTGCGGTCAGGTCGATGCCACGGATAGCGAAGAAGTCGACGGGGTCAACGGCGTTGGCATCGATCGCGGGCTGGCCGGTGTGGGTTTCCAGATGCAGGTGGGGTCCGGAGGAGTGGCCGCTGCTGCCGACCTGGCCGATGACCTGACCGACGGTGACCTGCTGGCCTACCTCGACCGGTGGGCGGCGCAGCATGTGGCAGTACCGGGTGACCGTCGAGTCGGAGTGCTCCAGCTCGACGAACCAGCCGCAGCCTGCGACGTTGACCGGATGCCCGTCCACGTCACAGGAGTAAGGGCTGCCGTTACGCAGGTGGGCGTCGCAGACCACGCGGATGACCAGCCCGGTGGCGGCGGCGTGGATCGGGCTGCCCTTGGGTGCGGCGATGTCGACGCCGTCGTGGCCGGGCCGGCCTTCGGTGCGGAACCCGGACCCCAAGCCTCCCTGGACTGGCTTCGTCCAGCCGCCGACGCTGACGCACGGCGCACCGGAATCGCCCGAGTCGACCGGCCCGCCGGCGACGAGCCCGACGAGGAGTGCCGCGTCGTTCTCCCACGGTGCGTAGGCGTCCGGAAAGGCCGACTGCTGCACGGCCTGCGCGGCGACGGTCAGCGGCATCAGCTCCCAACCGGCGATGGTGACGAGCTTGCGGTAGAACGCCGCCGCCGCGTACTCGGGATCCATGATCTGCACCGGTGTGCCCCAACCCTGGCTCGGCCGTTGCTGAAACAGGCCGAGGGAATCGTGGTCGTTGCGGTCACCGAGATGGCCGAGATTGCGCAACCCGGATTCCTGTAGTGCGGTGGCCACTGCGATCACCTGACCTCGCAGTGGGATCCCTTGCTGGACGCCGACAGTAACGATGACCTGCGCGAAGTGCCTTTGCTCGACGTCGTAGCGGCCGATCGCGCCGCCTGGGACGGCGGCCACCGAACAGGCCGACACCGCCCCGGTGAGTGCGATCAGACCGGCGACGCACAGGAACGCGACGCCGACGACGACCGAGCCGACCAGGGCGATGATCCGGCTGGTCATGCGAGGATCCTGATGAGTGCGGGCATGATGTTTCCTCTCGAGATGGATGTGTTGGCGGGTGATCTGTCGTGCCAACGGCGGATGTCTCTAGTGGTTTGTGGCGCGAAGGCTCGCTGCGCCGGGTAGGGCATGGCGCTGTCGGCGTACACCGCCGAGAAAGTTCGCTCTCTATTCAGTGCGGCCATGACTCCGCCTGTGGCAACCACCTCGGGGCTGTTGGGGTTCTGCGCGGTCGACGTCGACCCCGACGCGATCACGCCGTAGATCGCCGGGCTCGGTCTGCCCTTCGTCACCGTGGACCTGGCGTTGCGCGCCGACGGTGTGTGGAGGGTCGTCGAACTCGGCGACGGGCAGGTCAGCGACCGGTCCACCACCCATCGCACCCGAGACCCTGATCGCCGCCCTGTCGACCCGTTGATGCTGGGCGGCGCTCCTGCCTGCCGCCGCCCGACCGCGGCGCTGGTCGGCTGCGATGGTCAGCTGGCCGGGCGAGGGCCATGGCCGTTGCGGGCAGCCAACTGCGCGATCCGGTCGATCAACGTCAGCGGCGAGTCGAGAAGACCACTGGCTCCGGTGCGGCGGATCCACTGCACCTGCCGCAGAGAGATGTCGTGCCGGACGGCGAACTCGGCCAGTTCGACGTCGGGGTTCGCCTTCAGCTCGGCCCACAACTGCCGCCACCGGTCGTAGGACGCCTGGTCCTGCGGCACCCTGCGCAGCACGTCGGCCGGCGGCATCGGCCCGGCGGGCAACCCGGCGGTGGGGGTCTGCGCGGCGTCCGGGTCGCTGTCGAGGATCGGCGCCGCCGGGGGTGTCAGGTCGGCGCCGATGACACGGGCCCAGCCGGGCACGTCGGCCTGGGTGGTGAGCGCGGCGGCGACGGCGTCGAGGTCGAGGGTGGTGGCGGCGATGTCGGCCCGGACGGGGTCGTCGTGCCGGGACCGGATCAGCGTCTCCACGTGGGTGGCGAGGGCGGCGCGACGCTTTTCGTCACGCAGCTGCCGGCGGGCGAGGTCGAGGGCTTGATGCAGGGGGAGCCGCTGCGCGACGGCGAGGGAACGGGCGCGGCGGGTGACGGCGGGCTCGCGCCACCACTGGACGATGCCGAAGACCGGGGCGGTGTCGGCGAGTTTCCCGGCCGCGCGCAGCGCGTCGCGGCGTCGGGCGGCGCTGTGCATCAGCCAGATCGCGTAGGCGAAGACTCCGAGGCCGCCGAAGACGACCGCCAGGTACATCACGTCGGCGTGACCGATGATGTTGATCGCGACGCCGATGGTGACTGTGGCGGCGGACAGGATGCGCCACCCGTAGGCGGCTTCGCCGAGGCGTTGCCGCCAGTCGGCGAAGGCCGCGGTGACCGCGCCACCGAGGTCGATGACGACCGCGAACGGTGCGACGAACAGGGCCCGCCACCACCAGTCCAGGTTGGCGGGCCACGGCGGGGTCTGCACACCGACCCAGATCTGGCCGATGGTGGAGCCGAGAGCGGCGATGGCGTAGAAGACCCAGGCGGCGTGTTCGACCGCCGCGCGGCGTGGCTGCCGCGTCCGGTTGCCGTTCATTGGTGATCCACCCGCTGCCGCAGGTGACGCTCATCGTGGTTCATGGTGTCTCCTTCATGTGGAGGGCCCGGCGTCCCCCAGTTCGGGGACGCCGGGCGCAGAGGGTGCAGTCGTCCGGCCGGGACCAGCAGCCCAGGCCGAGGCCCGCCGACCGGTGTGACCTCAGGTGGTGAGGCGCCAGCGGCGGTCGGCGGCGGTGCAGTCGCCGCCGACGGCAGGAACGCCACGACCGGTGTCGTGGAGGCGCCCCGCGTCGCCGATACGTGTCGACGGTGATGTCGGACGGGGGGATGGTGGCGCCTGGTGACGTCCCTCGCCGGTGATCAGTGGCGTGGGATGTGGCGGGACCGGAGGCGAGGGGGTGTCCGCGCGCGTGCCGCCGGTCAGGACTCGGGCCGCCAGGTCCAGTGTTCGCCGGTGCCGTTGTAGCCGCTGCGGAACCCGCGGCACACCACCTCACCGGCATCGTCGACGACCTGCACCTGCCAGTACACGCTCAGACCGCGCAGTTCGCGCGCAACGTACCGTTCGATGTCCTCGACGGTGCCGAATCGGGTGCCGACGTCGGCCGGAACGTCGGCGTCGGCGGCGAGCGTCGGCCCGCCCACCAGGGATCTGTCGCCACGGATCGACACGTACAGCACACGCAGCATCACGCCCTCCAGCGGGTCGGGAGGGGCCGCACTGGCCGCGATCGGTTCCTGGACTCCCGCCGAGGCGGCGGCGTCGCGGTCGTACCGGCACACTGCGATGACCGCACGGCGAGGTGACGGTCGCCAGCGTGCAGGCGGTTGGACGGGTCACGGGTGCCGTCTTCCGCCTGGCGAGGCAGCCCGGCGGTGACGGCGGGACCGGTGCTGTGGTGGTGCGGACGGCAGTGTCGTGGGGCTGCCATGGCAGGACTCCGTTCTCATGATTGGCGGGTGCGGGCACGACCATCTGGCCGTGCCCGCCGTGGTGCCGATGGCCGGGCGCAGGCCTGACGCCACAGGTGCAGACGGTTCCGCGAGCGCCGGCAGCTGCCGGGCGGTCCTGTCGCAGGTGTGGTGCGTCGGTAGGGCGGCGCATGGCGCCGCCCTACCGGATCTCGCACGAGGTGGATGCCCTGGACTCTCGGTGCAGCGCGCGGTGGGACGCCGTGGTGCTGCTTGCCGTCCGACGGCTTCCGGCTCCTCCTTCTACGCGGGTAGAAGGGTTGCCGCCAGCGCGGCGGTCCGCGGTGCCGTCCGGAAGATCGACACGGCGTTGGCGTCGATGTCGGCGACACCGTCGATGCGTTCCAACGTGGTGAAGGGCAGCCGCGCGTGGGGACCGACGCGGAACACAGGCAGGTCGGCATGCTGACGCGCGACGATCATCCCGTCGGCGGTTTCGTAGTCGCCGAAACAGTCGTTTTCGAGTCCGTCGACGTCTGTTTCCTGGTTGCCGGTGCAGACGACGACGAGGTCGTAGGTGCGGCCCTCGATGAGTCCCGCACCGGGCAACGCGATCGGCAGGACGCGGCGCGGCAGCACGGTGAGGCGCTGGACACCGAACCGGTCCGGCCGCAGGTAGCGGCCGATGGCCTGATACCTGCCGCGGATCTCCTGCTGCCATTCGTCACACGTGAGCGGTAGGTCGGCGTACCAGTCGACCCGGTCCACTTGGTCGAGCGCGACGGCGGCCATGAACGGCTGCGGGCCGAGACCCAAGCAGGCTTCGACCGCGCACTTGCCGGAATCGCCGCCGCCGATCACGGCGACCCGACGCACTCCCCGCAGCGGCCACACACCCGCCATGCGTTGCAGGAACTGCGGGAAGGTGAGGATGTGCAGCCCGTCGGTGACGTCCTGATTGGTGGGGTCGCCCACGCCCCGGGCGTCGATGATCCGCCCGGCGCGCAGGGAGGCTCGGCCGTCGATCTCGATGTCCAGCCCGGGATAGTCCTGGCTGACGGTCAACACGGTGGCGTCGGTCAGCACGTCGGCGTACTGCGCCAACGTCAGACGCACCACGAACGCCAGGTCCGTGTTCGTGGGGTATTCGCACATGGACACGTTCGCCGGCTGGATCGGTGCTCCCGGCAGATAGTTCACGCTGGCGCCCAGGTCGCCGGCCACACCACCGGCGCCGGCCCGGTTGCGGGAGTTGAGGTAGAAGGTGGGCCGGGCGGTCATGGCGAAGCTGCCACCGACGCGGTCGGCGCGTTCCAGCACCAGCGGCTTCGGGTAGCCGCGCAGGACACGGACCGCCGCGTAGACGGCCGCGTGGACACCGCTGCCGATGATGACCTCACGGTCGCTGTTGTCGGCGGCGAGCAGGTCCCGCTGCCGCTGCTCGTCGGACCAGTATGCGTCGAGAAGCTGGTCGGCGTAGGCGCGGCCGTCAGGGTCCAGGGCGATGCCGGTGAGCCGGGCCTGCGTCGGGCTCGGGAACTCCGATTCCCGTTGCATCATCGCCCGCATTCCGGCAGCGGCGGAGTCCTTCACCGCGACGGCGGTGAGCAGAGCGTCGATCTGTGCCGATGGCGTGAACATGGGTGTCCTTTCTCGGTCACCGGGGACACCGCGCCGGGCCGCGCCCACACCCCGAACCTCCGGGGTTGCGGCACGCGGCCGGCGCGATTCCCCGGAAAGGGGCATGTGGGTAGGTGGTGGGATCGGGCGGTCACCCGGTCCTGGTGGGGGTGCGTCGCCGATCTGGTCGGCGGCGTACGTCCCCCGGGCCTCGCCGTCTGGGCGACGGCGCCGGTGAGAGGGCAGTGGGGGACCCGGGCACGGCCCTGGTGGCCGTGCCCGGGATGTGCGGGTTCGCACAGAGGCGGCCGGGCATCGGCCGGAAGGTGGTGCGGACAGGGGAGCGCGCGCTGACGTCGGCGGGCGATGCTGCCGTCAGGCGGCCCCGGTGAGGGGCCGGATGCGCAGCGGCGGGATCCGCTGCCACGACGCGGCGAGGGTGCCCGGCTGCGCCGGGTGCGCGATCACGTCGTAGTCGCGGATCCACACCGCGTACCAGGGCTCGGCCGGCGCCGCCTGCCGCAGCAGCCGATCCGCGGCGGCCGGGATCCCCGCCAGGGCGGGATGCCCGCCGGCCCGGTACCGCGACCGGCGGCCGGCGAGCATCGGGCAGGCCCTGCGGCTGTAGGCCGCGCACGGCGCACACACCGCCGGTTCCGCCGTGCAGTGGCGCAGCAGGTCGGACTCGCGGGCGAACAGCACCGCCCGCCTGCCCAGCGGCTGGGCGCAGACCTGACACAGGCCGCGGGTCAGGCACTGGTACTGCACCCGGGCGGTGATCGTGCCGAACAGGTGCAGCCCGCCGGACGTGGCCGGGGTGATCCACGGCACGACCAGCCCACCGGAGCGGGGCCGCCCGGCCAACTGCACCGGAATGTCAGGTGTCGCCGTCACCAGCCACCACCACCCTGCACGCCATGCCCAGCCGTGACGTCGGCCAGCACCTGGTCGACGTCGGCGACCGCCCGCACCCGCGCATCGGCGCGCAGCAGCTCATGGCAGCCGGCCGACGTCGCGGAGGTGACCGGGCCGGGCACCACCATCCCGACGCGCCCCAACTCGACCGCGTGCCGCACCGCCGACAGCGCACGGCTGCGTGTCGACGCCTCGACGCAGACCGTGCCGGCCGTCACCGCGGCCAGCAGCCGCTGGTTGGCCACCGCCCGCCGCATGCTCGGCGCGGCGTCGGGCGGCCAGGCGCTGAGCAGCAGACCATCGGCGGCGAGGCGGTCGAACAGGGCACGATGCTGGTACGGATGCCGCTGGTCGAGACCGCAGGGCAGCACCGCGACCGCGGCACCGCCGCCGTCGGCGACCAGCGCCGAGCGCAGCGCGGCACCACCGATACCGAGCCCACCGCAGGACACCACCGTGACGCCGCGACCGGCCAGTTGGGCGGCGAAATAACCTGCCACATGGTTGCCGTAGGGGCTGCTGGCCCGGGAGCCGACGATGCTCACCGCACCGGCCGGCGCCGCGACCGTGGCCGGTCCACGCGCCCACAGACACACCGGCTCGTCGACGTCCAGATCAGCCAGCCCGGCCGGCCAGTCCGGGTCGGTCGGGATCAGCACCCGGCCGCCGTCCTGGCGGGCCTGGTCGACGGCGGCGGCCGCCGTAGCCCACATCTGCTCCGGGCGCAGATGCCGAATCTCCGCCCGGGCCGCAAACGATGCCCCCGGGCGCGACAGCATGTCGCGCACCTCGACCGGGTGGTGCGCGGCCACAAGCTGCCACACCAGGGGGTCGCCGGGTTCGCACACCCAGGCCAACGCGGCCCGCGCGGCCCGCTCGTCGGCGTCGCCGCCCATCACGCCGCCTCCGGCCCGCACCCCGCGTTCGCCGCGGGTGCCGGTTCGTCGGGTCCGCGCAGCACAGGGTCGGACTCGTCGGTGAGGTCGGTCAGGATCTGCCGGGCCACCCGCAACACCGTCTCCGCGCACTCCTTGATTAGGTCCAGGTCACCGTCGGCCCACCCGAGGACGTAGGCATCGGAGTAGGCCGCCGTGTCCATCCCGAGAGCCCGCAACACGATGTGCGCGACGCTTTCGGCCTCGGTCTCCGCCCGCCCCCGATGCACCGTGGCGGCGCCCCCGGTGGCGTCCAGGTGCCCGCAGCGGATGTGCGCCAACTCGTGCAGGGTGGTCTTGGTGCGCTGCGCCGCGTCGACGTCGTCGCGCACCTGCACCACCTGCACACCCCGGTCGCGGACCGTGACGCCGTTGGCGTCGCTGAGCCGCCCGGTGTACGGGGCGACCAGGTCGAAGCGGTACCCCTGGTCGGTGATCAGCCTGACCAGGTCGTCGAAGACACCGGTCGGGTCGTCGCCGACGAGCAACTGGGGGCCGTCGCCGCGCTGGTGCAGCCGCCGCCGCTGCACCACCGTCGGCGGCGTGAACGGTTCCCCGTCGGTCTGACTCAGTTCGAAGGTGTTACCCAACCGGAAACCGACCACCTGCACGGCCGGGCGCCCGGACGGCTCGCGCCGCACGGCACGGCCGGCGGCCTCCCACTCGGCGGCCTGCTCCTCGGTCGGCCGCCGCCTGACCGGCGCCCAGATCTTGAACGCGGTCTCCCCGGCGCGCACATACCGCCGGTGGGCCCTCCAGCCGGTCGAGCCGTCCTTGCGCCCGTAGGGCAGGAAGTAGCGCGGGGCGATGCCGCGTTCCTCGGCCTGCACCAGCAGCAGGATCTGGTTGCCCAGGCTGTAACGGGCGCCGAACGCCGCGACGTGGTCGATGAACTCGACCCACCGGGCCGGCTCGGCCGCCATCGCGGCCAGCCGGGCGTCGAAGTCCGCTTTGATCTTCGCCAGCAGGTCGGCGCGCTCGCCGTCGCCCCCGGCCGGCACACCGGCCCGACGTTTCCTCCCACCCGCAGGCGTCGCCGCGGTGGCCTGGGTGGCCTGTGGACTGTTCGTGGCCATCAGAGTGTGGCCCTCCTATCCCCGCCTCGTGGCGGCGGACAGGTTGGGACCCGACGGCCCCAACCTGCCCGTAGGCACGAGATGAGGCCGCCACCCCGGGTAGGGGGTCAGCACACGTCGAGCTAGTCGGCGCCGGCGTCGGCGACGAACTCGATCCCCCGAGCGTCGTCGACGCCCACGTCAGGGCTGCCCTGGTGGACCAGTGCGGCGATCAGACACGTCACGGCGTGACGGTCTCCGGCCGTCCACTCGCCGGGCAGACTGACGGTCAGGGTGTCGCCACGCGCCACGGCGTCGCCGCAGGCACCACCTGCCGAATCGACCAACATGACCCTGGTCAGCCCGCGGGCCGGCCGGTCCGCCCACACGGCGACCCGCCGCACACCGCACCGCAGATCCCCCACCCGGATCGGCTGATCCGTCAACGGCGGCAGCGGCGCCAGACGGAAGCAGGCGTGGTGAGAGGCGGTCACCGGGCGATCACCACCTCGTCGTCGAGGATGGCGAACCACGGAACGGCCGTCACCCGACGCAGCTGCGCCAGCCACCCGCCGATGGCCGGCAACGGCCCGTCGGCGTCGGGCAGCGGATGCCGGTCGGTGAAACCGGGATCGTCCTCGGCGAGGCTGCCCCTGGTGGCCAGCGTGGCCGCGAAGATCCGGATCGCTTCCCGGGTGACCGCCTCCGCCGTGGCGCCGACGATCAGAATCGGCGCATCGTCCCAGACGATCAGCCCATACACGTCGCCGCCCGGTGCCGCCGCGCCCCGCACCGACGCCCGGCAGCGCACCAGTCGGCGGGCCCTCATCACGCCTGCCCACCGTCGACGGCACCGCGCATCGCAGCAGGGTCGAAGACCACGCACAATCCGCGGCCGGCCTGCTTCGCCGCGCGCAGCGCCCGGTCGGCGTGCACGAGCGCCCGCCGCCGTTCGGCCTCGGTGTGGGGCGTGACGGCGGCGACACCGGCGCAGGCGGTGACCGTGACGGTGACCGGATACACGCCGAGGTCAATGTCGGTGGGTGCGGCGACGGCCGCGACCAGCCGCGCGGCCTGGCCGGCCGGGTCGGCCCGCGCATCGACGATGACGGCGAACTCGTCACGACGCAACCGGAACACCTGCCCGCCGGCCGTCTCGTGCGCAAGACGCCCGGCGGTCAACACGAGCAGTTGGTCGAACGCACGGTCGCCGAACCGCCCCACGAAAGCCCGCATACCGTCGACGTTGATCACCACCACGGCGACCGGTCGTCCGGCGACCGCCAACGCGGCGTGAAACGCGGCCCGGTTACCCAGACCGGTCAGATGGTCGCGGCCCGCAGCGTGCCGGGCCGCGGTGACCGCCGCCCGCCAACGGGCAGCGGCACGCCACCAGGCCAGGTGCCAGGTGACGGCGGCGGTGATCACCACAGCCGCCAGGAGCACGGTGAGCTGCACAGAAGTGGACACTGGTGCCCACACCTCCAATCCCAGAATCGGGGAAGAGGTGAGGGCAGCCGGATGCCACCGGCTGCCCTCACCTCGAACGGTGTGCGCATCTGCGAACGCGAAAGATGCGCAGGCGGTGCCGGCGGCGCCCGGGGCGGGCACCGGAGGAACAGCGGTGTTACTCGTCGGTGGTGGTGCCGGTGGTGGCGGCCCGCCACAGCTGCGGCGGCACACCGGCCTGCAGGGCCTGGCCGAGCAGATGCGCCAGCCGGTAGTCCGGGTCGGCGCGCAGCGCCCGATCGACGGCGATGTTCGCCAACGCGCCGTCACCGGCGAGATAGACGGTGATCGCCAGCAGGCACGCCGGAGCGGGAACCGTCGGTGGCATGGCACGCCGGGTCACATCGATCCACAACTGCCGCTGGGCGTCGCTGCCGTCACAGGTGCTCCACGCGTGGTCCCGCACCTCGGGAACCACGAGCACCGCGGTCAGCCACGCCACGTCCTCGTCGGACAGCGTCTCGCCGCGGGCCGCACACTGATATGCCTGCTCGATCGCCGCGATGCCGTCCCGCATCACCTGCTCCGGTGGCGCCGACCGGCCCTCGCCGGCGGCCCTCACGGTGGTGATGGCCAGCATGCCCGCCAGCCGACGCAGCGCGGTCTCGGTCGCCGCGAACATCCGCTCACGCGGCGGCCCCGTCACCGGCGTGATGAGACGTTCCAACGCGGCCCGGTCCGGCAGCGGGGCGATGCCGAGATAGGCGGCCTCCGCCGGAACCGTGCTGCGGTCCGGGTCGTACGGCACACCGTCGGCGCAGTCGACGTCACCACACAGACACCAGTAACGGCCGTCGTCGACCCGCAGGATCTCACGCACCTGCACGGCCGCAGCCTCCAGCGCCGCAGTCAGCAGGGCAGCGGCCGGCTCGACGCGCTCGGCAGGGCCGTAGCCGACGAGGATCGCCGACGACCCGTACCGGGCGATCATCGTGGCGTGCTGTGCCGCCGGCGCCGCCAGGTGGGCAACCTCGGCCGGCGGCGGCAGGTCCAGGCGGGCGGCGAAGCGGACCCGCGTGTCGTCCAGGACCACGACGACCATGCTGTCGGTCGGCGTGAACCCGATCAGGTACGGCACCACGGCAACAAGATCATCGCCGCTGGTCAGGCGAAGCGTGGCAGGGGTATCCACAGGATGGTCCTCCTTCACAGGGTCGGCGGCCCGAGCCGCCGAGTGGGGTCAACGGAGCGGGGCGAGCGCGGACAGCACCGCGTCGATCTGAGCGGCGGTGAGGCTGACGGGCCGGTCGCCGCGGCGACCGGTGACGGCCACGGGTCCGACCAGCGGCCTCCTGCCGGCGCCGAGGCCCGCGGCGAGCAGCCCGGCGACCGGATTCGGACGCCCCGGCGTCGCCGCGGCGTCCTCGTCACACCACAGCGCGAGGTCACGCCGGCAGGTCGGGATCAGTGCCGGCCGGCCGCCGACAGCGCGGCGCAGGACCGCGGTGACGTCGCCGCGGCGCAGCCGGACACGGTGCTCATGGCTCGTGCCGTCCTCGACGACCACGAGGAACACGAACGGCGTGTCGGTCATGCAGACTCCTTTCTGGAGTCGCCGGGCATGACCGTGTGGCCATGCCCGGCGAGGTGAGTGGCCGGGCATCGGCCAGGAACACCCGACTGCCCGGGCCGCACGGCGCCGGGCAGCAGGGACAAGGGCTTCCGATCAGCCCTGGAACACGACGCGGCCGTCGACGGTGACCTGCACCGGCACCGTGCGGTCGCGTCGCCGCAGCCACGGCTCGGACTGGTCGAGGTCAGCGCAGATCCGCACCGTGCCGTGCCGGTCGACGTAGACGACAACCCGCACCCCGGCGACCCGGATCGCCGGATACGGCACGTCACACGTCGCCGGCACCAGCCGGGCCGCCAGATTCGCCCCGACCGCGGTCACCGGCATGGACGCCTGCACGCGGCGAAACCAGGACGCGTGGCGCCGCCACACCTGCAGGTCGGCGCCCGCGTCACCGCCGTGCCGGGCGGCCCGCCGCTGCACGCGGTCGGCCATGTCGTCACACACCGCCGCCGCCTGCGCGAACAGGTTCGCCCGCGTCAACTCGACCACCAACCGCAGCCCCGCCCGGCGTCGCGGATCACCCACCCGGTACACCCGCAGCAGCAAACCCGCCGAGTCTTCGTACAGATACAGCTCATAGCGGTAGTCGACATCGACGGTGTCGGCAGCGGTGACCTCGTCGCGCGGCAGAGTGCCGGGGAACGCGTCGGCGTAGGCCAGCCACGCCTGCGTGCAGAGCCGGTGACCACCCTCGTCGACCCAGGCCAGCAACTGCGCCACGACCGGGATCAGATACTCAGGGCTGGCCCACTCCGACCGGAACACCCGGGCAGCCCCCGACTGTTCGAAGATGGTGACAACGCCCCGCGTGCCCGGATCCTCTGCAGACGACACCAGAGAAGGCCGATGGCTGTCGTCAGATCCGGATCGGTGACCGCTGGCCGTCATGCGTCGTGGGATTCGACCTGGGCGGTGACGTCGAACGTCACCGTCGCCTCATCGACACCGTCGACCTGGTCGGTGTCCAGACGCAGATACTCGCGGACGTCGTACCCGGTGTCGCCGACACTGACGCCGACATCCGGGATCACGTCGCAGCTGCCGCTGATCGTGAACCGCACCCGGTGGCGCGGCTGATACGGCACCAAGCCGAAGCGTGTGAGGAACGCGTTGAGACCGTCGCGGCAGATGTCACCGTCGCGGTGCCGGTCGATGGCGTACGCGCGGATCTCCGCCAACTCACCGATGTGCCGCTGCCGCAGCTCATCGCACTGCACTACCAGCGCATGGGCCTCATCGACAGCATCCTGCTGGGCGGTCAGCGCCCACGCCACGGCCTGCCGCGTCAGGTCCAGCGCAATCGCCGTATCGGTGACCGGCATCGCGTCGACGTCGGCGTGCAGGTTGCGGACCTGCCCGTCGACCAGGACACGAACCAGGCCCGACCCGTCGACCTGGCTCAACACGACGGCGTTCTCCCGGTAGTCCGGATGCAGGACGGTGACGGCCTGGCCGGGTGCCGCGGACAGCTGCGCCAGCGGCTGGGGCTGCGGGTGCGGGTAGGCGGTGAGCGCACGAAGCGTCCCGGAACCGCTGGCGGGCGAGACAGGCTGGTGCAGGGTGTCGGTCATGGCATCTGCCTTTCATCACAAGAGCCCGGCTGACGACCGGGACAGGGGGAGGAAACGTGCGCCGTATGGCGCCGACGGCGCTGACGCACCGGCCAGAGAAAGAAGGCCGGCCCGCTCGGGCCGGCGCGACGGACTCACAGGAGGTGACCGTTGACGGTGACCGTCGGCGTCGGATCGACCAGCCGCAGCACCGCAGCCGGCGGCACCCTGGCGCGCTCACCGAAGCGGTAGTCGATGACCCACCACCGGTCGCGGCCCTGCCACGCCCCGGCGACCGCCAACGGTGTGCCGTCGAAAGCCAGCACGTCGTCGCCGGCACACAGCGCATGAACGGGTCGCAGACGCACCCCGTCGGCGGGCCGAACCAGCCACCGGGACACGCTGCCCGCCAGCCAACCAGCGGCCGAAAGGTGGGTGTCGTAGTCGACGCCGACACGGGTGTGCGTGACCGACGTGACAGTCGCCGCCACCCACACGCAGCCCGCGTTGACGTGCACCGCCTGCCCGGGATGCACATCGGCGGGCGCGACGACGGTGACGCGGGATCTGAATAACTCCGTCATGCCAGACTCCAATCGTCGAAAGGGATGGAATCCGGGCACGGCGACGCGGCCGTGCCCGAAGAAGGCGCAGACATGCGCGGGAACAGGCCGGGCAACGGCCTACAGGCAAAGCGGAGGACCGGCGAGCCGGCCGGTCAGCGCGGGGCGGCGGCGATCTCGACCCGCAGCGCCCCGACCGCGGCGTCGAACGCATCGCAGGCGGTGGCAAACTCAGCCGCCCGCGCGCCGCCGTCGCAGTACAGCGGAAAACAGACCCGCAGCGTGCGGTGGTGCACGCGGACCAGCCAGCCGGAGCAGGCCACGGTCGTCGGTGGAATCAGGTAGGCGATCACGTCGATACCCACCGCAGCCGGCTCGACCTCGAGGCTGTACAAGGCGCCAGCGACGGGCTGACGGGCCACCGCACGCCAACCCTCCGGCAGCCGGTCCTGCACGGCCGCACTGGCCTGACCCACCAGGTCGGCGCTCAGGGCGATCCGCCGACGATTGTCGGCCGCCCGCTGCCGGAACTCGCGCTCGGCGAGACTGACGGGCTCAGCCATCGCCACCCTCACCACGCGACGTGCCGCCCGCGCACCGGCCTGTCTCGCCCCGCACCGGCGGCCCGGCCTCATCGACAAAGTCACCGTCACGAACCTGCTCGACGATCATCTCGGCAGGCCGGGCAGGGCGGCGATCACGATGCCGAACAGCCGGACGCACCCCGGACGGCGGCGGCGCCCCATCACGGGCAGGGTCGTAGTGCGCGACACCACTGCCGGTCCGCTTCGCCGTGTACATGGCCCGGTCAGCGCGACCCAACGCGACGCGCGGATCCCCACCCAGGGTCCGGCAGATGCCGATGCTGACACCCAACGACCGCGTCGTCGAGCCGATCGTGACCGGCGCGGCCAACACCGCCACCAACGACCCCGCCAGCGAACCAGGATCACGAGAGGTGACGACGACGAACTCGTCACCGCCGAGACGAGCCACGAGATCACCGGGCTCACCGGCGGCAACGAGCCGCTCGGCGAGTGAGGCCAGATACCGGTCACCGCCGTCATGCGTGTGAGCGGTGTTGATGTCATGCATGCCGTCGACGTCGATCACCGCCACGGTCACCTCACGCCCAGCGGCATCGATCAGGTGCTGCTCGGCGATCCGCCGGACCGCGAGCCCGGTCACCGGATCGGTGTGCGCCACCGCAAGATCGGTCTCCAGGGCGCAGATGCGGTAACCGGCATGGACAAGACAACGGTGGTACGAGGCCAGCAGAAGCGAGTAGACCACGACGCCCGTCGTGGCGAGGACACCCGGCGACGCGGCCCGATCGGTGAAAAACAGAAACAGCAGGACGGACGAAAACAGCGCCGTGACCGCGATCGAGTTCCAGCGCAGGACAGCCGCCCACAATGTGACGCGCATGAAGAGTTCTCCTTCCTGAACGGATGGGGTCGCAAACGACGGCAGGCGAACCGGGGTCGACCGGTTCGCCTGCGCGGGAAAGTGCGGCGGGTTCAGCGGGTGCAGAGCGCGACGAGAATGTCGCGGGAATGCAGCGCCGCGATGCGCTCGTTGGCCTGCGACAGATAGGCCAGGTGAGTGGCGTAGCGGTCGCCGGCAGCCACCAGGTGGGTGCCGTTGAGACCGATGAGGCGCTGCCCCGGCACCGCGCACAGCCACCCGTAGTGGGCGTAACTGGTCGCGCCGGCCTGCAATGCCTCCACATGCCCGGTGGGCAGGAACGTCGACCTGGACGGCAGCGCGTTGTAGGTGAGCATCGCGGCGATCCGAGGCTGCGCCAGATAGTGCTGCTGCGCCTTGACGATCGGATACCGGCCTGGATCGGCGCGGTGCCGGTCCAGGAAAGTCCAGTACGGCTGGGCAGGCCGTGTGCCAGCGACGACCCAGTTCCAGACCCGCCAGCGGTACCAGAAAGCCCGGTGCGCGGCCACACGCATCGCATCAAGGTCCAGGAAACGGACGGGACCCCCGGCAGCGGTGCCCTTCCACGGCTGCAGCAGACGGCCGCGCCGTAGCCGGGTGGCGGTGATGAAATGCCCGGCGCCGCCGAGACTGGTCAGCGACGTGGCCGCGACACGGGTTGCGGCCTTGGCGGCCATTTGGTCGGTAGGGGTGCTCTGCGGCAGGCACACGATGGTCAGGGACGTGTTGGGCACAGTTCCTCCTCACGAAGGCGTAGCGAGAGACGGCATGCCGATAGCGGCACAGTGGAGATGGAGAGGTGAGGCGACCGCGAGACGGTCAGCGGCACACAGGACATGCCTGCGGCGAGCGGCGGGAGGGCGCGATGTGGTGGTGTTGAATGAGCGAGGCGCCTACGGGCGACGCAGGCCGACCGGCCAAGAGGCGGGTGGGCGGAAGCGATCGCGGTCGTGGGCGGCAAGGCCCGGAAGGTGGTGCATAAAGGGGTTCAATGAAATTGAGCCCTCACCGTAGCCCGACCACCCAACAGGCCACCGGCCTGTGGATCCGCCCGAGCGCGAGCCATCCTGCCGGGCGGCGTTGTTGGGCACGCCGCGTGTACAGACCGGTCTAGCTTGGTGTCCTCGACCAACCCCTCTGGAGTGCTCGCCAATAGGGCGAAGCGGTCATCTGCAGCATCCGTTCGGAGTGCGGGTTATTGCGCGGGGTGCCAGTAGCCTGTTTCCGTGTCACAGGCAGCCCTGCCGGACGGTCGTCCGAGCGCAATGAGCCGGCTCGATGCGGGACTGGCCGTGACCCTTGCAGTGCTGGCCTACGTGGCCGGGGCGGCGGTGGCCCCGCGGCTCGACCCGCCGTGGGGCCAGGAAGGTCCGGCTATGGCCACCACCGCGACCGGTCACAGGCTCCTGAGCGCGCAGCAAGACGTCGACGCGGTGAGATCGTTCCGCAGAGCGCTGGAATCCAAAGTGGCACAACAACGCGTCGCGCAGGTGGCTGACCGGGTCGCGTTGGGCACCGCGAGCAAGCAGGAGGCCGTGAAGCTCCACAAAGGCATCGCGGACCGCGAAGCGCTGCTGCATGCGCTGCGGACAGAAATCGATGCAGCGGTCACCGCCCAGTCGATAGCCGAGCGCGAGGTGCGGATCGCAACGGAAAAGGTAAGAAAGAGCGAGAAGAGCGCCGCCGACCGCCTGCGGTATCTCGAAAAACTCACCCGCGCGGCCGCCTCCGTGGTGGCGTGGGCCACGCTAACCAGTCTCATGCTCATCATCGTTGGACTGGTGCGGCTGATGTCGCGGAACCGGCCGCGGTTAGTTCACACGTGGATCGTGCTGGGCACCAGCGCACTAATGCTCATTGCGTTCATGCTGGCCGTGACAGTGGGTTGGATTCTCGCAGCAGCCTTCGTGGCACTGCTCCTGCTCGGTTGGGTGATCGTCGCGGGGAGGTCTCGTGCCTGACGCCAGCGACACGCCGATCTCCGATCCGCGCGAGGATCTCCTCGCGATGTCCGGCGACGCGAAACGGCTCGCCCAGCGCGTGGCCCGACGGCCGTTGCCCTTTACACTCGGCATCTACGGCGCCTGGGGTGAGGGCAAGACCACGCTGGCCAAGCTTGTCGGCCACTACCTCGAGCAGCAGGACGGCTGGCAGGACAGTCGGTTCATCGAGTTCTCGGCCTGGCCGTACGTCTCGGCGGACGCCGTCTGGCGCGCGCTGCTAGAGACGATCGCCCGATCTGTCTACGACGTCCCAGTCGATGCCGATGCCACCCGTGATTCAGCACGATCCCTGCCGGCCCGGCTGCGCAGCTTCCTACTCGGCGAAGTCTTTCCCGATACCAGCAGCAAGAGCCAAAAGGAACAGCGCGGCGAGGACTTCGAGCGGCTGATGGCCACGCTCGGCCGAGCAACTGCGGTCGCCAACCGAGCAGCCGCGGACGCCGACTCCGCCCGGCGTTTGTCCACCTTGGCCAGTGTCGTCCTGGATCTCGCGGCATCCGCAGCGAGCCCGCTGGGGCCACTACGCGGCTTGCTTGGCAAGGGCCCGGACCCGACCGCGGAGAGCGCCGCAGACCGCAGCGTCGCCACAGTGGAGGAGTTGCGGCAGGGTATCCGGGAGCTCTTCCGGATGGCGAGCAACCCCCGGACCGTCGTGCTGATCGACGATCTCGACCGGTGCCTGCCCGAGGTCGCCTTCGACGTCCTTGAGACCCTCAAGATCTTCCTCTCCGAGAGCGCAGACGTCGAAGCCAACTGCCTGTTCATAGTGGCCGTCGATCAAGTCGTCCTCTACCGAGGCCTCAGCTCCCGAGTCGGCGGGCCCACCGACATGCAGCAGGTGGACGCCCGGATGTATCTCGAAAAAGTGATCCAGCTGGGAGTGGCCGTTTCCGCCGTGCGTGAGCCCTCGTCCGGCCGGTTCATCGCAGCCCAGTTCCCGGAGTGGGTAGGCGCTGCCGATCTCATTGACATCGCGACCCGCGGCAACCCGCGCCGCCTCAAGCAGCAGTGCGACCTTCTTGCGTTCGGCTTCGGACGCGAGCAGACGGGGAAAGACGGCGAGAGCGCATGACCACAACGCCGGTCGCATCCGTCCAACTCTGGCACCACATCGTGCAGATGATCGCGACCGACCCCGCTCTTGAGGAGGATCCGACGGCACTCGTCGGTCGGCTAACGACGAGCAATATGACCGGACGGGTCGTGGAAATCCTGCTGCGCTTCGCCGACGCGCACGCCGTCGCAGGCTCAATCGTCAGCAGGGATGGACCGTTCACCTACATCGTGCAGACCGTCGGCGACCAGATAGGAACCACCTCCGCCGGCTGGCTTCACCTCCACTTCTTCGGCCGGGTGCTCCAACTATGGCACGACGACCAGCATCTCGCGGAGATCGTGCGGCAGGCCACCCACCGGGACGACTACTTGACGCAGATCGAAGCCATCGACAAGTGGCTCGACGCTCAGCAGGCACCCCACGACCTTGACGAGCGACCAGCGCTGGTCCGCGATCGTGATCCGAGCGGATCTCTCGGCAGTGACCGGTGGCGGCTGCTGCTGTCCGGCTCGCCCCGCATCTCCCAGGTGCCCCTGGAGTACCTCCGCGCCGACATCGCCGTGCTGTCCCCACACCCCGCCACCTTTCCGGCTTACAGCGAGGATCCGGACTCATATCACAAAGCTGCGCAAACTATGCTAGATGCTGCCAGAGCCCGCGATGAGGACTTCGATGTGTACGTGAAGGCGCGCCTCGACGTCGCCCTCGACCTCGTCCGGCGCCGCCGTTTCGCCAAGGTCCGCATGCTCGAACTCGGTTGGCCAGACCTGATGGAACGCGTCCGCACACCCGGTGGCATCCGGCGGCTGCGCCAACTCGAAGCAAGAATCCTCGGCGACACCGACGTGGAAGCACCGTCAGATGCCTGGCTCGCCTACGAGAGTGACGAGCGGCTCAGCGAGTTCCTACGCATCCGTCCGCACTTCCGCACGATCTATGACGACCAGCTGTCCCGTGTGGTGGGCACCAAGGAGGGCGGCTCGCCGCCGGCCCGGCCGAGAGTGGAGTGGGACCCATACGCCAACATCGAACTGCGCCTGGACCCATCTGACGAAACTCGCGCCGCGCAACAACACGACCGGCCGCGCTGGCAGGGCATTGCGCGGCTGATCACAGATTCGGACGATCATGCCTGGCCGGTAGAAATTGACGTCCAGGAGTTCCGGCGCGCGGTCGCCACCCTGCTCGGCGCGTATGCGTCTGCGCCAGCTATCCTCCTGCGCCCGAGCACGACAATCCGGGATTCGGCGCGCCTGCTGGACGCGACCGCGACGGTGGAGCACATCGGTGAGGCCCTGTGGCAGCAGACCATAGGCTCGGATGCCGGTGCGACGTCGCGGTTCCTCGACGCCCTGACTGGCAGCAAACGCCTGCGGCTCACCATCTCCTCCGATATCGCCGAACTGACCGACCTGCCGTGGGAGTGCCTGCGAATTCCCGCCCTTCGGATCATGGCCGGTCTCACCCTGAAGCTCTCCGTCGTCCGCCGAGTGAACGACACGATCAACATTGCGCCACGCCCGGTCGGCACGACTCTGCGGGTTCTAGCGGTGCATGCGCAGCCGCCTGGCGTGGCGCCGTTGCCCGGTGCCCGGCAGGAGTTGCGTCTACTGCGCGAGAGCTTTGCCGAGGCCGAGCAACAGGGCTGGGCATCGATTACGACTATCGAGGACGCCACCGAACGTGACCTGCGGGAGAGCTTGCTTCGTGTCCGCCCGCACGTCCTTCATTACACCGGCCACAGCATGGCCGATCAAACCGAGGGCCTTGCCGCGCTGATCCTCAACGACGGCACCGGCGAACCCTTCCTGCTGACGGCCGACAAACTCGCCGTCCAACTGTGGGATTCCGGCGTGGTCCTCGCTGTGTTGAACGGCTGCAATACAGGCGTCAACCCGGGCTCCGCCGACCGGGCAACTTTCGGGATGTGTCAGAGCATCATCCGGCAGGGCGTTCCGGCCGTCGTCGCCACGACCCGCGGCGTCCTGGACAACGCAGCCCTGCGCTTTGCTCAGGAGTTTTACCAGGCATTCATGGATGGTTACCCACTAGAGGCATGCCTCGCCGAGGCCCGCAAAGGCCTCTACATGCAGGGCTGGGATTGGTCAGCGTGGGCACTGTTCGCAGGCGATCCGGCCACGCTTGAGCTGATCCGCCTCCGCCGTCTTGGTGGGATGATTTCCTGACCACCATCAGTTTTCGACGGTGGTGTCACCTCTCCGGCATGGAATGACCAACAGCGGTGCGGGCGTGCGGAGGTGATCGACCGACCCCCGAAGCAGCCCGTCACACGCGGGGCTGCTCGGGTGGTGGGGTTGGCCGCACGGCGCTGCTGGTGGCCTCGGCAGTGATGGCAGCCGCAGTTGTCGAGCCGGACGCAGCGGCTCCGTTTGCTTCCATCGGATGACGATGCCGGCGGTGTCACCGTCCTGAACGGCTTCGTCTTGGTCGTGCTCTCCCATGCGCGATGTGGACGGGTGTCAGCCGACGGCGTCGAGGGCCAGGCGGAGGGGGTGATCGTCTGGGTGGGGTGGTCCGGGGGTGAGGGGGCCGGGGTGGCCGTGGTTGCTGGGGAGGTCGGCGAGGGTGAGTCGGTGGCGTCCGTTGCCGGCGAGTCGCCATACCGGTCCGGCCGGGTGGGGTCCGGATGCGGCTGAGGTGGTGGCGATGGTGAGGGTGGGTTCGGGGCGTTCGGCGAGTTTGCGGTGCAGGTTCTGTTCGCGTAGCCGGCTGGGCAGGACGAACAGGATGGGGTAGTGCGGGCCGCCTTCGGCGCGCAGCTTGCGGTGGGAGGCGAGTTTGTCGACGAGGCGTCGGATGGGTTCGGTGCCGCGGTCGAGTTCGAGGAAGAACCCGGTTTCCTGGTTGCCGTCGGTCCAGACGCCGTGGCCGTCGGGTTTGATGCGGTGGCCGAACGCGGCGGTGGTGGTGCGTTCGGACCACCAGCGGGTCAGTGCGGTGCCCGGGTGGTGGCGGGCGTGGGTGAGCAGGGAGACGAACAGGGTGTTGACGGCGAGGAGGTGGTTGAGGGTGGGGCTGGAGTAGATGCGGTCTTGTCGTTCGCGCAGTGCTCGGGCGGTGGGTGGGTTCTCGCCGCGCGCGAGGGCGGTGTAGCGGGCGGAGAGGAGGCCGGGTAGCCAGCACACGGGGTTGGGGGCGCCGGGTCGGTTGCGGATGAATCGGTCGATGAAGTGGAGGCGGCGTAGTAGGTGGAGGCGGTGTCGGCAGGTGGTGGGGTTGGTGAACAGCAGGGAGGTGAGGTGTTCGGTGGTGAGGGTGGTGTGTTCGTCGAGGAGTGAGGCGATGGTGTAGTCGCGGGGCCGTAGGCGGTGGGAGACGGCGATGAGGGTGTGGGTGGCGTGGCGGGGGGTGATCGGGCGGAGCACGACCAGTGGCGTGTCCCCCGACGAGGGTTCCCCGTGGGGGAAGTGTCGGGATTGAGGGTTGGCGGTCATGACGGCTCCTAGCTGGGGTGTTGGGTGCAGGGGGTCGGCCGGGCCTCGGCAGTACGGCGCCGGGCGTCGGCCGGGTCACTGTCTGGTGCGGTGGCCGGGTCTGGGCTGGACCGGCGCGGGCTGACGGGATCGTCGCGGTGCCGTCGTGGCATGTCGGCCTGGTGATCGGTCGATGGCGGTCGGTGTCTCTGGACGGCTTGACCCGGGACTGCTGGGGTACGCCCGGTTCCTGCTGCTGGGCGTGTCCGCAGCGCCGAGGGCGGTGCGGAGACGGGAATGACGGCGAGCGCTGTCGGGATGCGCCGGCTGGGTCAGGCGGTGTGCGATGGGCCGGCTGTGGGGTTGCCCGGGTCGGGGGCGTCGCCGTCGCGGTCGGCTACGCCGGCGAGTTGGGCGATCGCCGACCGGTTCCCGCCGGTACCGGCCCTCGTGTTGGCGGCGGCCTGGCGCAGGGCGGTGGTTTCACCGACGACGGGTCGTGGTGGGTTGGTGCGTAGCGTGAACGCCGCAGTTTCCCGGTTTCCGACGACGAGGCGGCATGCCGCCCGGTAGGCGTCCAGGTGCGACAGGTCGTGTTCGGTGAGCTCCGGCATGGTGTGTCGGGCCAGTTGGTGGGCGTCTTCGGGGGCGCATGAGAAGAAGACCTTGTTGCGGGCGTTGGCGGAGATGGCCAGCTGGGTTTCCCGGGGCATCTGTGTCAGGTTCTGGTGGGCCAGGACGAGACCGAAGTGGTAGCCGCGGGCTTCGGCGAGCATGTCGCCGACTGAGCCGGGCAGGTTCAGGAAGTTGTGGGCTTCGTCGATGTAGGCGAACGAGTCGCGCCGTTGTGGTTCGGGGAGTCGGGCGCGGCCGGTGGCGGTCTGCCAGGCGGAGGCGAGGACGAAGCTGCCCATCAGCCGGGCGGTCTCTTCGCCGATCTGGCCCTTGGGTAGTCGGGCCAGCAGGATGCCGCCGTCGAGAACGCGACGCATGTCGAAACTTGATCGCGGGGCGCCGAGGGTGCGGCGGACGAAGTCGCGCAGCAGGAAGGCCCGCAGTCGTGACAGCACCGGGCCGATCACCTGTGCGCGCAGCGGCGGTGGGGTGGATTCGAACCATTCCCAGTAGCCGCGCAGTCCTTCGGGGTCGTCGAGTTCCTGGGTGAAGGTGTAGCGGAATTTCTTGTCGTTGAGCAGCGGCGGGATCAGCGTCAGGGTGGCGTTGGCCTTGCGGAGCAGCGTCAGGCACGCCACCCGCAGGGTGTCGTCGATGCGCGGCCCCCAGTGTTTGGCGAAGATCCGCCCGAAGATGGACACGATGTTGTCCACGACCAGGTCGTGGTCGTCGCCCTGCAGCGGGTTGAGGGTGGTGCCGGCCGGCTGGTCCGGGTCGATGATCGTCAGCCGGTTGGCGTGTCGGGTCGGGATGCGGTCGAGCAGGTCGAGGATCAGGTCGCCTTTGGGGTCGATGACGATGACACCGCGGCGGGCGTGGATGTCGTCGAGGATCATGTTCATCAGCAGGGTGGATTTGCCGGAGCCGGTGGAGCCGAGGACGTGCAGGTGCTGGCGGGCGTCGGTGAGGTGCAGGGCGACGGAGTGGCCGCCGACGTCGGCGCGGCCGAGGACTTTCGTGCCGCGTCCGCCGGAGGCGACGGCGACTGGGGCGGGCATCGGTGTGGCGCGGGCCCGGTCCAGACCGGGTACGGCGATGTCCTGGGGCAGTGCCGCGATCGTGGCCAGTTCGGCGGTGGACAGCAGGAACCCGCGGCGTAGCCGGCGGGTGGCCAGCACCTGGGCGGGATGCCGCAGGGGCAGCCGGCGTAGCCGGTTGCGTCCGGTCCACACGCCGTACGCTGTGGCGATACCTGCGGCGAGGGTGCCCAGCCGGGGCCGGAGGGTGTCGGGGGTGCTGCCGCGGGTGTCGGTGAGGGTGACGCCGAAACGCAGCGCCACCTCCCACGCGGTGCCGGTGAGTTTGTCCACCCCGGCGCGGCCGTCACGCTCACGCTGCGGATCCCCACCCGCCAGCGGCGTGTACCGGGCGGTCGAGTGGGTGCGCCGGCCGGCGCCGGCCAGTTCCGTGACGAGGTCGAGGGCGGCACGTAGCCAGGTGGCCGGGTCGAGCACATCGCGTGGCGCCCGCCCGGTGCGCAGCCCTTGGACGCCGCGACGCAGCCGGCGTACCTGCCGGTGCGTGGCGGGTCGGGCCAGGACCTGCACGCAGGCCGACTCGTCGGCGCGTAGCCCGGAGGCGGCGGCGATCAGGGTCCGCATCGGATCGTTGGCGTGATCAGTGTGCAGGGCATACCAGGCGGGCAGGGTGGGGGTGAGTGCGCCGCCGACGGTGAGGCCGTCGCGGGGCAGCGGCGGGTCGGCGTCGGTGACGGTGCATGTCGCGCCGGGCCAGGCGCCGCGGATCGCGGCCTGGATCGGGCCGCGGGCGATGGTGGCCGGCACCCAGAGCGCGATGGTCAGTTCCCGACCCCGCCACCGGTACTCGACGGCGATGTGGGGGCGGCCGCTGCGGAGGCGGAGACGCCAGCTGGTGCGCAGGATCTCGGCGAGGGTGGCCCACACGGTGGCGGCGCCGTGCGGGTCGACCTGCGGCGGTGGGCTGATGGTGACCAGGCACGCGTGGCGGGTCATTCGGGTGTGCCGGCGGTGAGCCACCGCGGTGTGGACGGCGTACCCGCCGGCGACGGCCACCGCGGCGACGAGCGCGAGCCACGGCCGGTCCCGGCACCAGCCGACCGCCGTGGTGGCGGTGTCGAGCAGCCACTGCGACGGTCCCGGCAATAGTGGGGGAGTGGGCGACGGCGCAGGCGGGGCAGGGGCACTGGCCGTCACGGTGAGGGCGAAGGCGGGACTGGTGTTCACGGGATCAAGCCCTTCCGAAGTACGAAAAAGGGGGGTCGTGGGCCGCGATCGTTAGGCGGCCCACGACCCTGCGGAACCGGCGCGACGGTGAGCTTCAGTTGCGGCCGCAGACGGTGCGAAGGGAGCTACTCGTCGTCGGGTAGCTCCAGGTCGCCGATACACAGCCGGTGCTCCTGCCGGGAGGCCACGGCGTGGAAGCCGACGCGGTGGGTGCCGGACATGAGCAGGCCCTCACCGCGGCGGGCGGCGAGCAGCAGCCGCGACTCCCCACCGGTCAGGGCGAACACGTCGGCGACCACATCGATCGCCTGCGGCGCCTGCCGCAGCAGGATCTGGGTGGCGGCGTTGGCGATGACCACCTGCCCGAGGTCGGAGCCGAGCAGATCCCCGACGTCCTGGGTGATGACCGACAGGCCGGCCCGCCGCTTACGGGCCGCCTTTGCCAGGCGGGACAGGAACTTGGCGCCCTCACCGTCTCGCAGCAACGTCCACGCCTCATCCACGACCACGAGCCGCCGCGGGGTGTGCGCGGACCGGATCGCAGGCGTGTCGACGTCGCGCCAGATCGCGTCCAACGCCAGCAGCATGCCGGGGGCGCGCAGCTCGTCGGCGAGGTGCCGCGTCGACCAGCACACCAGCTGCCCTGACGGGACGGTGGTGGTGGGCCCGTCGAACAGATCCCGAAACGACCCGCTGGTCCACGGCGTCAACCGGGCCGCCAAGGTGCCGGCGGCGTCGGTGTGCTGCGCGGTGAGGGCGGCCGTCACGTCACGCAGCAGTGGCGCCTGCCGCCGCCATGTGGCGGGGTCGTTGGAGATACCGGCCCGGTCGTAGGCGTCGTTGATGGCCTTGTCCAACGCGGCCCGCTCCGACGGCGGCGGCTGTTCACCCAACAACACCGCGATCAGGGTGTGCAGGAACAACGCCCGGTAGGTGCGCGCCTGCGGGCGACGATCCCCCGGCGGAATGTCGAGGGGGTTGAGCCGCACCCCGCCGGCGCCGAGGGCGATGGTGACGCCGCCGACCGCATCGGCCAGGCGGACGTACTCGTTGTCCGGGTCGACAACCGCCACCTGCACACTGTCGGCCAGGGAGCGGAGCACTTCGAGTTTGACGAAGTACGACTTGCCGGCCCCCGACCGGGCCAGGACCACACTGTTGGCGTTGTGTTGCGCCCACCGGTCCCACCACACGACGCCGTTGGAGTCGGGATTGAGGCCGTAGAGCATGCCGCCGGTGGCGCCGGGCTCACCGGGCAGCGGCGCCGGCAGATCCGACGAGGCGAGCGGGAACGCCGAGGCGATCGCGTCGGTGTCCATCACCCGCCGCATGCCGAGCCCGTCGACGCCGAGAGGCAGGGTACTCGTCCAGCCCTGCAGCTGCCGCCACGTCGCCGGTTGGGTGTCCAGCAGCACCGACGCGGCGGTGGCCCGCACGTGCGCGACCGACTCGTCGAGCTCATCAAGGCTGGGCGCGTGCACACACAGATACAGGCCGACGCGGAACAGTTTGCTGTGACCGCGGGCGATCCGGTCAGCCAGGTCGGCGGCGTCGTCCGCGGCAGCCTCGGTGACCGGGTCGGCGAGACGGCCCTTGTCGGCGTCGGTGCGCCGGTTGGACTCCAACCGGGCCCGCTGCCTACGCAGCCGGGCAGCGGCGACCTGCGGCGCCACAGGCTCGATGTGAACGGCCACGTCGAGCCGACCCGGCCAGGCCAGCAGCGGATCCAACCAGGCGGGCCCCACCTCAGCCGGGTAGCCGGTCACGATCAGCGTGGCCGCGTAGCCGTCGCCGACCCGCAGGTAGCGGGGGGTGTGTTCGATCGCGGCCGGCCCCACCACAGCCGCCAGCCCCGCCCCATCGGCTGGGCCCGCATCAGCGGCGGCACGCTGCCGCCATCTGAGGAAAGGCATGTCAGTCTCCTGTTCCGGTGACGGCCGCGTCGGGAAGGGCACGGGCCCAGGTCACATCGGCCGGGGTGTACGGGTCGGTGGCGCAGGTCAACACCGCAGCCGCCCGACCGCCGTCCAACACGGCGGTCTGCGCCCCGAGCGCCGACAATGCGGCCGCGGCGTGCTCGGCCCGGCGCAGCACCTCTCTGTCGCGGCCGGTGTCGCCGGTGGCGGTGACCGCAACGGTCACGGTGCGCCACAGCGGATCCCGCCGCGCGGCGAGATCGTCGAGGAAATCGGCGTAATCGCGGGCGGCATGGGCCAAGGCGCTGTTACCGATGGACTGCGCGCCGGCGGCGATGCGGTGCGCGTGGCTGGACAAGTCGACCCGCTGCGCGGAGACCACGATCTGCACCGGCCCGGACAGCGAGTTCAACCACCGCCCGTAGCTGCCGATCAGCGCCGCCTGCTCGTCGCCGGTCCGCAGCCCGATGTTCACCGTCGTGCACGCGACCAGAACCGCAGTGTGGGAGCCGGCGTCGATGACGCCGCTGTCGCTGATCGCGGTAGCCGGCAGCCGCAACACCGGCACCGCAACGACGGGCGGCTCACACGCCGGAGCCCACCCCGGGCCCGCGGCAGGTGTGCCGGTCGGCGCGGGCGCCAACCGTCGAGGGCTGCGGGTGTGCCGCACCGCCGCGAGCAGCCAGGCGTCCATGGACAAGCCGTCACGACGCCCCAAGGCCAGCACGATCGCCGCCCCGGCAACAGGGATGAGGATCGCGACCAGGACCGGGGGCGGCAGCAGGTCACCGACCGCGCGGACGATGCCGTAGCCGATCACACCGGCCACCGAAAGGATGGCCAACTGCCGCGCCGTCAAGTTGTAGGCGATCTTGTCCGGGGTGTCGACGTCAGCGGGAATGCGGGCGTGGGGGGTGAGGTCATTACTCGGGCGCATCGTGGCCTCCCCGCCTCGCGCGGGCCTTCAACGCCCGGGTGTAGAGGTCCACACCGTCGGCGATCTCCGCCGGGGTGTAGCGGTAGATCGGCCGGCCGGTGGGCCAGGCCACGCCGACGATGGTGAATGGATCCGGGACAGCAGAAGACAGGACGGAAGCCTCGGCGTTCGCGCACGAGGGACAGCGCATGGTCGTCATCAGGGTGCCTTTCGAGTGGGGGAGGCTTTACGGCGCGGGTGTAGAGGCCGACACCGCCGGCGAGTTCGCCGCGGGTGCAGGGGCGTACGACGCGACCAGTCGGACAGGTGATGCCGACGTCCCGGGCCCACACCTGCCGGGCACGGCAACGCGCGAGGCGCGAGACAGGCAGAGCGAGGCGTCGGAGACAGCCCGGCGGGCACGATCCGGCGAGTACGCCTCCACCGCCCGGCCCGGTCACGGCCGGCCGGCCCCGCCCGCGCCGCCAGCACGACGGGTGGCCCGCGCCGCGACGCGGCTGCCGGCGAACGTGCGGGGAAAGCCGCGGGTCAGATGCTGCACGAGTACGACGCGCAGGACCGTGCCCATCCGGTTCGGCCGGGTCTGCGTGATGTAGCGGCCCATCAGTCCGGGGATCTTCACGACACCCCACAGCAGACACACCACGATCAGCAAGTTCATGATCGCGGCCGGGTCACCGCCGGGTATCGGCAACCCGAGCACCCGCAGATTGCTGTCCGGATTCAGAAAAACCCGCAGCGTGGTGTGCAGGGCGACCGCCTGGATCACGACGATGCCGAGCGCGCCCAGAATCGTGCGCCACCACAACTTGGCGGCACCCTCGGTCTGCGGTGTGCCGTGCAACGCCAACGCGATCGGCGCGATGCCGACGGCGACGACGAGGACCCCGAGCCGAATGATCCACTGCACGAGCAGGGTGCCGGTGAGTATCGCGATCAGCAGGCCGATGAGCAGCAGCAGGAAACTGACCGCCGTCGCCCCGCCCTGGCCGGTGAGCGCACTGACCGTGGTGTCGCGCAGATGCTGCATCGACCCGGGCGCGGTGATGTCCTGACTGGTCAACGCGGCCGTCAACGCATTGGCCAACCCGATCACCGTAGAACACAACGGCAGAGCGACATTGGCGCCGATCAGACCGATGACCAGGCGAGGAATCAGCTCACCCGGCCCGACCTGCGACTGGATGGTGTCGCGGCCCATCACCAGGATCGCCACCCACAGAAACGCCAACACGTAGCACACGTTCACCACCCCCAACGACGTGTTGGCAAACGCCGTGACCTGCGGCAACGCGGTCACATCGGGGCTGACGAACGCGGTGATAGACAGCAGATCCCACAAGGCGTTCAACACGCCGATCACCGTCTCGGCGAACCATCGCAGAATGGGACCGATGACCCAGTCGCCCATCTCAGCCCCCGATCCAGCTCCGCACGACCGCGAGCAGGATCGGCGCGAGCACCGCCAGCGCGTAACCGAGCAGCGCGTTCTTCAACGCCGAGTTCGACTTCTCGATCTCCGTCGGGTCGCCGCCGGCGGCCAGACGACGCAGACCACCGATGGTCAGAAACAGCGTCGCGACCCCGACCAGCAGCCCGACGATCCACGTCGTGATGTTGTTGATGATCACCGGCAGCGGATATGCGGCCAGAACCTGCGGCCCGGACGCGTACGCCGGAGCCGAGCCGGCCACGATCGCCAGGAACCCGAGCGTGACCGTGATGATGCGGTAGACGTTGCGGCGGAACATGACACGCACCTCCCACCCCGGCGTGCGGGGCTCGACAGGGATCCAGGTGCGCCCCCAGGGACCGGGGCGGGGCCGTGGGAGCATCGCTCCTTCCAGCCTTGAGGTGATCGGGTGCGAACACGGCCACTCAGACCGGCCGCGCCCCGATCCCAGGGGGCGCCGACACCGGCCGTTTCTCGATCCGATGTCTTGCCCACCAAAGCCGGCGGTTGGGTGGCCAACACGACGTCCGACGCCGCCTTGCCACCCAACAGAGCCCAACGGCCACTGCTGTGGGGTCGCACCCAACAGGGAACGTGCTATCGGTTGACGCCACCGGCAACAGCCACTCGCTGGTGGGTGGTGCCCAGGTGCCGGCTGCCGCCGGCGACGCGCTGCTGAGTCGCGGCGACCCGTTGCCGGGTCGCGCCAGTGCTGCGCCGCTGGGGGCGAGGCCGCAGTGACACGAATGCGAGATCACCCTCGCGGATGGCGTCCAACAATCGACGTTCCGCCTTCTGCCGCCACGACGAAGCCAGGCTCGCAGTGATACCCAAACGGGCCCCCGCCTCGACAAGCGTGACGTTCTCCAACCGCGTCGCGCCGATCAGATTCGCCTCGTCGGCGTCGAGGACACCGGCGATGACCGCCCGCGCCAGCACCAGGTCCGGATGATCCCACGGCGCCACCGGCGCGATCGGATCGACCGCGTCCGTATGAATGAGTTGAGCATCGGAGTCCGCATCGCGCGCCTTGCGGGCCGCTCGCAGGCCGGCGTCGATGAGCCGGCCCACCACCCGAGGCGGCTCCACGTCAATGCTCCTCAACCGGGCCACGAACCCGGTCAGCAACTCGGCATCCAGATCACGGGTATCCCCACGCCACCCGGCCGCCAACAGCCCGGCGACATGCCGCAGACCCGGCAGAGCAATACCGACAGCGGCCACCACCCACGCCGGACCATCCCGGCGAGCACGGACAACCAGCTCACGCCACACCGCATCACGAACCTCGACGCCCGTCTGCGGTGCCAGCAGCAGCGCACGCAGCCGCTCCAACGGCAAAATCTCGTCCGGAAGGCCCTCAAATCCGCGACCGTCGAAACCAATAGGGGTGGGTGGCTGGACCAGAAGAGTGAAGGCGCGGCCAGCCGCAGACAGCGGCGACGAAGGCCACGATCGAGAAGACATGACATCCCCTTGCGAGTTCGGGCACCGCATCCCGGCGGCGGTGCGAGACCCCCATCCGCGCACGGCCACCGAACAGTCCGACCCGACCCACACACAGGCGGGAACCTGTTGGACCTGCTCAGCGCCACCGTCATACCCCGGGCAACACGAGTGCCCAGACCGGCATCGCCGAGTACGGGCACCAACAACGCAGATCACGACCCAGTTGGGTGCTGTTGGCCGGAGAACCTGCCGGACCGTGTCGGCACACAGGCGTCACCATGCCGGCATCAGGAACCCGGCCAGGACCGCAGGCCCGGCTACCGGGCCAACAACAGACACCTCACCCAACACCCCACATCTGTTCGGCCACGGCGAGCAGAAGTCGACCAGCCGTCACGATCATGTTGGGTGACGACGCCCCACCACTCCGAGCCCTGTTGGGCGCCGTTGGGTCACCGACACCGTAAGCGGGTGCTCCGCGCCGGGCCGGCGAGGCCATTCGTTAATGCGAACACGGCCAGTCAGCGTGGGAGCCATCCCCACATGACTGCTGCACCTGACTCCACCCCCAACGGCGCGGCGCCGACCAACCCGCCCGTCCACAGCCCACGGCAACATCACGACGACGCAGTCCTCGTCGGCAGCGATATCCCAATAGCCATCTGGCGCCTCGACGACCGCGACGGCCCCGAACCCGCACTCCCCACGGACCACCGGCTCGCGTCACGCGTGTCGCAGCGACTCATCCTCGTGTACACCCGACCCGGTGACGCGGTCGTCGACCTCGACAGCGACCCGCACCTGAAACACGCGACCGCCCTGACGCACCGCACGTACCTGCCCATCACCGACATCAGCATGATCGCCGACCCCGGCACCCTCTACACACCCGTCAGCCTCATCGTCCTGCGCTGGCCACCACGCCACACCGCCCAGACACCGGACACCATCACCGACCTGCTCACCGCATGCCGGTCGATCATGACCGCCGACACCTGCGCCATCATCACCATCAGCTCCGCAGCGACCTGCGCATCCGACACGACCTACGCCAACCACCTCGACGGCCTCCTACCAGCCGCCCGCGCCGCCCGCCTGAACCACGTCGGTCATATCGTCGCTGTCACCGCCCCCGGCGACAGCGACGAGTTCCTCTACTACGCCACCTGCGCCGAAGCCGAGGCGGCACGGCGAAGCTGCTCAGACAGCGACACCGATCCAGGCAGCATCGTCGACCTCCTGATATTCATCAACGAGAGTCGCAATGACTGACCGCGACGTGCAGCGCGGCACAAGATCCCACGTCGCGACGCGGCACCCCGTGCCGCGGCCGCAGGCACGAAGCACCGTGAGTCGGCTCCAGCGTCACTGCCGCCATGATCGTGGACTCCTCCGCCCGATGGAGAGTTCGACGACGCGCTTCACGAAGTCGGCAGCAAGCCGGCCCCTCGGACGCCAGTGCGGCGACGCGCCCAATAGATGGCCTGCGCTGCATCTCTCCGAACTAATAGGCGCTGGGCACCGTTCGGGCCGATGCAGTTCAGCAAGGGCAGCCGCTACAGACGCTGACGAGCATGCAATGAGTGAGCGGCAGGACTCGCCGGCCACGTGGCGGCCTGGCCTGAACTCTCCTTCAGACAGCAACCCGCCGCACTGAATCCTCCCGAGTCCGCAGAGTACCGGGTGCCCCCATCATGAAAATGGACCTTGCCAAGCTGGTAGCCGGCCTGTCACCGACATGGGCTGCCTTCCTCACCGACTGGGATCGCTCGCTGAGGTCCGGAAACTACCCGCCGACCACCCGGTACAACTACCTGCTGGCCGCCGCTCAACTGTGCCGATACCTCACCGACCACACCTCTCAACCCGGTGGCAGGGAAGCGGTAGCCACACCCACAGCAGTCACCCGACGCCATGTCGAGGAGTTCCAGGCGTGGATGGTGCAGACCCGGTCGGCGTCGACCGCGCTCAACAAGCACAAGTCCCTGCAACAGTTGGGGCTTGACCCCTGATCCTGGACACGGGGTTTATGCGGCGGGGGCCAGCGTAGCTGGCGCTGGCAGGGTGTTCTTCTCGTAGGTGATCGGTGGCTGTTGTCCGAGCCGGGAGTGGCGGCGGATGGTGTTGTAGCGGTGTAGCCAGCGGAACGCGGTGAGTCGTGCTTCGCGTTCGTCGGTGAAGGCGCGGCGGCCTTGCAGGGTTTCGCGTTTGAAGGTGGCGTTGAACGATTCCGCGGCCGCGTTGTCGGCGGAGCTACCGACCGCGCTCATCGATTGCCGGACCCCGGCCGTGGTGCAGGCCTCCGCGAACGCTCGGGAGGTGTATTGGGCTCCGTGGTCCGTGTGCATGATCGCCCCGTGCAGGCTGCCCCGGGTGCGCTGGGCGGCGTGGAGGGCGTCGATGACCAGGTCGGTGCGCATGTGGTCGGCGATCGCCCAGCCGGCGAGACGGCGGGAGTGCATGTCGATGACGGTGGCCAGGTAGAGGAAGCCCCGGTCGCCGACCGGCAGATACGTGATGTTGCCGACGTAGCGCTGGTTCGGCTGCCCGGCGGTGAAGTCACGGCCGATCAGGTCCGGGGCCTTCGCCGCGGCCGGGTCCGGCACCGTCGTGCGCACCCTGCGGCGTAGCCGCAGGCCCTGCACGCCGAAGCGGCGCATCACCCGCGCGACCCGCTTGCGGTTGATCCGCAGTCCGGCATCGTGCAGTTCAGCAGTGATCCTCGGCGCCCCGTAGGTGCCGTCGTGAGCCGTGTGCACCGCCCGGATCCGGCCCGCGAGAGCCGCGTCCGCAGCGTCGCGGGCGGCCCGCGCCGCAGCGGCCGACCGCCAGTAGTAGTAGCTCGAGCGGGACACCCCGATGATCTGACACAACCGCTTCACGCCGTAGCGCTGCTGATGGTCGGCGACGAACTGGAAGCGGTTCACCAGCGCGTCTCCCCGGCGAAATACCGGGCCGCCTTCCGCAGAATGTCCCGCTCTTCCTCCAACTCCCGGATCCGCCGGCGCAACGCGGCGTTCTCATCCTCGACCGAGCCGCCCGCCTGCGGCCCCGCCGCCGACGCGGCCGACCCAGCAGCGCCCCGACACTGATCATCAGCGCGGACCCAACTCCGCAGCGTCTCCCGGTTGACCCCGAGATCGTCAGCGATCTGCGCGATCGTCGCCCCCGGCCGAGACCGGTACAACACGACCGCATCGGCCTTGAACTCAGCGGGGTAATGCTTCATCACCATCTGTCAGGGACTCCTGATCTCCCCAGACCATCACGATCCAAGGCTCAAGTGTCCAGGACCAGGGGGCAACTCCCGTTCTTCAAATGGTTGGCGCTGGACGAGGAGGAAATCGACCAATCCCCGATGCTGCGAGTGCGGCAACCAAAGACAACGGTCAAGCTAATCCCGATCATCCGCGACGAGGACACCAAGAAGCTGCTCGACAGCTGCAAGGGACGAGACTTCGTCCAGATTCGCGACGAAGCGATCATCCGGATACTGGCCAACACCGGCGCACGCCTGTCCGAGGTAGCGAACCTGCAACTCGCCGACGTCGACCTGTCGCTCGACACCGTGCACTACCACGGCAAGGGCGCCAAAGACCGACGAGTCCGACTGGGACCCAAGACCGCCCGCTCGGTCAGCCGCTACCTCCGCGCCCGCAGCAGCCACCGCGCCGTCAGCCTGCCCGACCTATGGCTCGCCGTACGCGGCGCGCAGCCCTTGGCCGCCAACGGCATCAAACTCATGCTCAAACGCCGCGGCCAACGCGCCGGAGTCAAAGGTGTGCACGCTCACCGGTGGCGGCACACCTACGCACACGAGTGGAAGCTGGCCGGGGGAGACACCGGCGACCTGATGCTGCTGCTCGGCTGGACCTCCGACGACATGCCCCGCCACTACGGGGCCAGCGCCGCCGCCGAACGGGCCCAGCACGTGCAGGCGCGGATGGGGATCGGTGAACGTGTCTGACCTCGATGACGTCCACCAGAAACCCGAAGGCGGGGGAGACCGGCGGCCTGCTGGCCTGACACCAGAGCAACGTCGCCGTCGAGCACGCATCGCCGCGCACGTCTCCTGGGCCAACACGGCCGATCGCGCCGCCCGAACCGCAGCCGGCACCAAGGCCTTCCTTGACCGGTTCGAACGCCAAGTCGATCCCGACGGCACTCTTCCCGCCGAAGTCCGCAGCGTCATGGCGCAACACGCGCGGAAGGCGTACATGCTGCAACTGGCAGAGCGATCAGCAGCAGCAAGAAAGGACCGAGGCCAGGGGAGCACCCGGAAGAGCTGATTGCATTACCCCCGCGCGAACGGGCAGCAGCTTGCACGGGACACTCCCGCTTGCGTCGCCGTCCGTATTCCAGCGTCGATGGCGCGTACGCTCGGCTCTGGCTGGGCCTGTCTCGCCTGCTGTACCTGGCACCGACATGGTTCATGTCGATCAACCAGCTCGGCTTCTACTACGGCAGCGTTGGCGACTCGGACGGGGCACTGCCGCTGTACACGCAGGTTCCGGTGCTGATGAAGCCAGATCACTTCATCGGGTACTTCAACCTCGCCCTGCGTGCACGCGTTGCGGGGGGACTTCGAGGCGGCCATCGACCAGTTGGCCCGCGTCGCTGACAATGACGCAGCCAGGTCCAGCGTTCGGGAGACGCTGGACGCCCTGCACCACGGCCCGGACTTCGCGGAACTGGTCGGTGACCCGGCCTGGCGCGGGCGGTTCCGCGAGATCGAGCTGGTCCTGTTCCCCGATGTGACCGAGCACGACTGGGGCTGGCACCGAGACGGCGGCTACTACAGGTTCTGACGAAGCGCCCCGCGCGGGTGCGCTGCAGTCATGCCACTCCGCCTGACGAGCGCCCGGACCCGGGGCGATGGCCGCCATGACCCGGGTGGCCATGGTGACGGGGGTAGACGAGACCGGCGAGGAGCGGTTGCGCCACGTCCTCCTGCCCTGGGGGGATCCTGAAGCAGCGCAAGTGGAGCGAGTGCCGGCGGCAAATTGGGTGTGCGGGGGCACACCCATCATGACCGATCCTTCGGCCGTGGCAAACTTCGGCTCGTGTCCGACACCCCGAAAGCGATTTTCGTCTACGGCAGTCTTCGCCCTAGCGAACTGGCCCACCGGCAGGTAGCGCCTTTGGTGTCGCGGATTGATCGTGCGGAGGTCACGGGATTTGGCCTCTACGTGCGCGACGGGCTCCCGTTCATCACCGAGGTCCGCGGTGGCTGCGTCCGAGGCGACCTGCTCAGCGCGTCAACGATCGAGGGCGCAGACGTCCTCCGACACAAGGTTCGGGCGTACGAGGGTGACGCCCTGTACATCGAGCGGGGGGTAAGGGCAAGGACCGAGACGGGGGATGAGGTCGACGCCTGGGTGTACGTTGGCCGTGGTCCAAGGAGGGGGAAGCCGCAGCCACACGAGCAGCAATGGTCATCTGCCGATGATCCCTTGTTCCGTGGTGGACTGGACGGCATCTTTGCTATCGCCAAACGTCACTTCGAGAGCGTCAGGCCCATGCCCGCCGACATGGAAGGCTTCTGGGACGCGTTTCTCCCGATCCAGGGCACGTACCTCACGCTGTGCACAGTGCTCGAAAGGTACACCGCCCTCGTCTTCGGCCCGACTATTGACCCGGGCGATCGGTTGCGCAGACTTCGAGACGTCCGTGCCGCCGTTGAGGCCGTCGAGACGGCGAAACCGCCATCGATCGAGGTCAGCGATAGCCGAGACCCGAGGCAGCGACAGCGTGCTCCCGGCCGGAGGTCATTCGATGCCTGGTACCGGGTCCGAAGTAACCTCTCGCACCGCGGTAAGGCCGCGTATAGCGACTTCAGCCTTGTAGAACGGAGCATCGTTGGCCTCCACGACACCCTGCGCCGGCTACTTTCCAGTCAGCTACCTCTGACTGACGCGGCGCGGCAGAGATTCGCGAGCGACGATCGGATGCTAGGACCAATCTATGCGCAATTCCGAGGGCTGAGGTGAGGCTTCTCCACTGTGCCGAGTCGAGACACCGAGGAGGAACGCCTCGGCCGGCTACCACTGACCACCTGACCCGCAGCACCCCGCACCAACCAGCAGAACGCCCCGAGGCCCGGCGACCTCACGCGTCCACAGCGACACGTGGTGATCCCACACCCGCCAAAAGGCGGACAGAACAGCGAAGCCGAAACAGTCAGGCAGGGAGCAAGAACCCTCTGACGGATCGAGGTTAACGAGGCAACGAGGCCGCGCCGGCGTACCTGGTTCTGCCGACGCCGCACCTTTCATCATCTGCCGTACATGCGGAACATTTTTCTGTTGACAACAAATCCTTGACCTGTTGTGAGATCGGCGCACGCAAGAAACGGCTGTCCGCTCCGACACCCGACAGGGCCGTCAATGATTGAGCTGCCGTAGGGAATTTTATTGCTGTAGAATTGGAACGGCACCCCGCCAGTGCAAATTCCTTGAGACGGGCCATCCTTGCGACTTACGCCAATGATATTGGGCACATACGCGATGTTTCCACAATTCCTAGGCGGCAGCTTAAACGAAAAGTCTTCGATGTAGCATGAGATGCCCGCGTCTGTCTTGTTGCTCCCGGAGAGTACGCACATCATGTTGCCGCTCGGCGTCGTGAAGAGGAGCCTCCCGGGGCTGGGGTAGTACGGTTGATCCGGTCCGTAGGCACCCTCGGCGTAGGCCGAAGTGTTGGCCTTTTTGCCTGCCTTGATGTAGGCGACGAGTGCCGCCGACGTCATTGGCTCGGAGACAGACGGATCGGCGATTGTGATGTTGTAGATGGCGTCGCTCTTCCCACCGAGACTCGCGATGTGGTCCCAGAGATCGCGGGCGCCAGTGACCAGAAGATGCACGGCGGTCAGGATGGCACCGACGAGCGAACCGACCATCGACAAGATTACGCCGACGGCGAAAATCTTGACGTCTTCGAGCTGAGACTTCATGTAGGCCGGCACACAGCCCCAAGCGAGCTCGAGAACGTCCCACGCCACCTTGGCGCTATCGAGTTTGAGGAGGCCCTTTCCGCCCTTAAGGCAGCTTTTGAGTACGTCGAGTTCGGAGGCAGCTTGACCGGTGGCGCCGAGCAGCACGGCGAACCGGTCGACGGCGCTCTTGGCTTCCTTTTCGAGGGTGCTTCCGGCCGCCTTAGCGACGGCTGCGTAGGTCTCAATACCGAAGGCGATGCCGGAGACCAGCCACGCGACGACCGACGTCTCCGTCGTCACCCGGCCCGACGCGCCAGCGGGAACGGCGAGGGTCAACGTGTCGCCGCCGTCCACGATGCGGGCCGCTGTCCCCCGGGGTATCGACACCGCCGCGCCGATCGCCCGGGCGGCCGTGCCGGCATCGAAGCTCACCGACGCGCCGTCTATGACCTTCCAGCTCGCCGGATAGGTCATCTGCAGGTACGTCCGGGTGTTGTTCGCGATCTTGAGCACGCGGCGTCCGCTGTGGATGCCGAAACACCATTTGACCCGATCTCCGCTGCCGCTGGTGACCTCGATGCCTCCGGTGCGAGCTGCGGCTTCATCACCACACCGCGGCTGGGCCACCCCCGCTCGGCCAGTGATGTAGTTGCGGAACGAGTTCCAGCGGTCACTTGCCCATTTCTTGACGTCGATGCCGCCGAGGAACCCGAGCGAGAAGTGGTCCACCTCTGCAGATACGGTGCGCTGGTCCACGTCGTACGTTGTGGGCGCCCATCGCCACCCGCCGGCGCTGTCCTGCCAGACGACGACCGGGTGCAAGGATTGGTCCGCGATCTCGGCAGACGCCGGGAAGGTGACAGTCGCAGGCTTGGCGATACCGCCAGGCACCTCCACCGAGACGCTGTGGCCAATGACGCTGATACCGTCCGGAACCTCGGGCAGGCCATCGGCGTCACTGACGGTGAGCTTGGCGGCCGTGCCCTCGACCACCGCACCCTCGGGCAACCTCACCGTCACCCCCGCCACCGAGAGCACGGTCGGGGACCCAGCGTGCGCCTGAGCCGTGTGCTCACCGACGGCCTTCGGAGCCTCTCGGCCGGTGCAACCGACGGCGAGCGTCGCCACCAGGCTCGTCGCCGCGACCAAGACGACCAATCGCGAGCCCGCAGACTTGGCACTCACCCACATGCCAGCACAATAGAATTGTCAAGCCGCCGACGACCATAGCGAAACGACGCCTCTGGGTTGCCCAACCGGCCAGAGCAAACCTCAGCCTCGATCCACCGATGCGGGGCGCGGAGCCGTCCGGGCCGGCGGGGAACACCGGCGGTTGTCGGCGATGGGCAGAATGCCAAGGGTGGATCTACGGCGAGCACTCGACATCGTTGCCCAGCCTTGGACGTACTTCGGCGTTAGCGATGCCCAACTCTGCGCTGACGTGCAGGCGTACGCCGATGACGACCTTGGTGTGCGGGACGTGCCCGCACTCGATGGCGAGGCGGCGGTGCGGCCGTTGGATGTACTGCTTCGGCTGGCGGTGGCGACGAAGCCGCAATATCAGACAGATCTGTATGAGGCGCACCGGCACTGGTCACTGCTGCGGTACCTGGGTTTGTTCGATTCGGACTCGGACGGGTATCTGTGTCTGTCGTCCGCGGGCCGGCGGATCGTCGGGAACCAGCGGAGGGTCACCTCCGAGGAACTGGGCATCGGGTTTGCCGTGCACCGGGCGCAGGAATGGATGGCCGCTCGTTGGCCCGGCGCCACGACTACCGGTGTCATCGACATCGACGTTGCGCTGTCCAGTGGCGTCATCAGGGTCGGCGGGGTTACCTCATCCGTCGTGCAGCGGGGGCGACGGCGTCCGGACTATCTCCTGATCGCGGAGAGCCCGGGTAGCGAAGACCGGTACCACTACGCGGTGGTCGAATGCAAAGGCACCAAGGGCTGGAGGTATGGCCTGGACCAGTTGGCGTCGGCTTGTGTGCAGTTGCGCGGTGTAGCTGTCGAGAGTCGCCAACCTCCCGGGCTTGCCGTCGGTACGGTCTTGGCGGACGACTGGGTGTATTGCAGGGCGCTGGAGCTGTCTCCCGGACGCCGTGGGCACCACGAGTCGGCGACTGATCCGGTGAAGCTGCCGGAGCCGTTCGGGGACGCGGCGGAGGTCCACGTTGAGCGTGAGGCGTTCGAGCGGATTGTTCACGTCGACATGGATGAGGGAGCGCCGTTGTCGGCGGAGGACCTGGTGGGGGCGGGGATGCAAGCTTCGTGGGCCAGCCTCGCCGATTTCGCCGGTAACGACTATGCGTTTCGGCGGTGGGCACCTCCGGTGTTTCGGGCCAACCTGGATCGGGATGTGCGGGCACGACCGCAGCGGGTCGAGCGCCAGACCCGTGGCGGTCTGGACGTTGTGGGCGTCCGCAATCTGATCACGCTGCCGGGCGGAGAGTTGGAGGTGGTGTTCGGCTTGGCCGCGGAGGTGGACGAAGCGCTTGCCGACCGCGACGCGGACAGGGTCATCGAGGCCCAGAGGCGAGTAGCCGGCCAGCGCGCACAGGAGCGTGATGTGGCGAGCCGTGAGCCCGGCGACGATGTCACCGCTGTCTCCGACGACGGAGCGGTGTTGATGCTCATCCCGCGGTAACGGGGGAGTGGGATGTGGCTTCGGCCGGTCGACGGCTTGATCGCTGACGCTCGGAAGTTGGATGCCTGTTTGGCAGTCGCGATGGCCGTGAGTCGGTCCTGCCTATGCGTGCACGAGAATTCCACGTCCTAGGATGCTCTAGAGAGTGTGCCAGCGAGAGGCCTCCGGCCTCAGCCGGTTGTCGAGCAGTTCACCTGTCCTGCTTCTCTGCGTTCCCGAAAGACTGGAAAGGTCGAGCGGGCGAGCGCACGAGGCCGCGATTGCCGCGGATGAGGTCGATCGAAGTGGACCGGATGACGGGCGAAGCGTGCACTGCTCCAGTGATCCGCTGGTGGTTTGCTCGCGTGGCTTCTGGTGGAGATGGCCGCGGTGCTACCCGTGTCCGGCAGATTCGTGGTCGCCCGCCTTGACGGCACGAGGATGGCGAATGCCGGCCACGTCTTCTACGGCTTTTCGGACGCCTTGCTTTTCCCCAGCTACTTCGGCTGGAACTGGAACGCGCTGTCCGATCGCCTCCGAGACCTGCACTGGCTGCCGGCGGACGGCTACCTGGTGATCGTCGACAACGCGCCGCTGTATGAACACCCTCGCATCGAACTTTGTCATCCGTTCGGGTGTGCCACCCTGTCGAAATCGTAACCGCGCGTACCCGCACGACTCAGGCACACCCACCGGCAGGCCGGAAAATTCATCCCCCTTCGGTGACTGATCGTCTTTCCGCTTCCACCAACCGGCCGGACTTCGTCCGGCGCTCTTGTCCGCGCCTCGACGACGCTGGAAGCATTCGCAGCGATGTCCGACACCATCGGTGCTGAGCCGTTTCAGCCTCGCCACGAACTGCGGCAGCTATTGCTGGACCAACATGCGGATCCGACGGCGGTGTTCGCGGATTCCCGGCGGTTGTGGTGGAAGGTGTGTGCGGGTGCCCTTCGCGAGGACCGGGGCTGGCTGGCGTCGGAGGAAGCAACCGCACTCATCAATACAGCACGGCTTAGGTCCGACGGGCGAAGGCTCGCCGACGATGCGGCGGCGCAGTTGGCCGCAGTACGCGCGGCGTCCGGCATCGCCCCCGACCGGGTGACGGACGATCTGCGCATGGCGTACCGACGCTGGCGCGAGGCCGGTTCGCTCCCCCGCGATATGCCGCCCGACGGCGGACTGGAACGGTTGGAACGCGACAACGATCCAGGTCTGACGGCCGCGCTGCGCCAACTCGCTATGCTTCGGCCAGGCCCGGCACGCACGATGGTGGCGCTTCTCGTGGCGCTGATCGCTGGTCGTTGGGGCTACGATCCTGACCGGGCCGAATACTCCGTGGCCACTCACGTTCTCTTCGACGCCGACCCTGGTGGATCCACGGTTTCCGGTGCGGTCGGACGGCTGGAAGTCACCTGTCTCCCGGACGGACCACCAGGCCTGTTCCCCGATCCCCGGTTGATGGGCTTCTTCCATGCGGATCCCGCGTTCCGGGACGCACTGACACACGCGTGGCACTCGACGTTCCGGCCGACCGATGTGATGCCGTGCCTGCTCTGGACACTGACTGCCACCGACCCCTCGGACGGGCGGCCGGTGGCCGAGATGTCCGGCGACTCCGCCGGCGCGGCGTTCGCTGTGCTTCTGACCGCACAACGGCTGCGACTGAACCCTCCGCGCAGCCCCGTGGAGTGGGTGACCCGGGTGCGCGGGCTGCGCGGACGCGTCGCGTTGACGGGTGCCGTTGATGCGCACGGTGGCATTGGCCCGGTGGGCGGCCTGGCTGCGAAGCTGACGGTCGCCGGGCAGCAGGCGTTGACGCCGATCGTGCCGGCGGCCAACCGTGATTTTGACGGAACCGCGCCGACTGCGGTCGAGCCGCACCGGGTCGCCACCGTCGCCGAGGCGCACCGGCGTGCCACGGAGTTGCCGCGAAAGCACCGCCGAATTGCGATCGGCGCCGGTGTCACGACAGTCGTTGCCGTGTTCGCCGCCGCGTCGGTCTTTGTGGTCGTCGATCACCAGAGAGACATCGAGCGGCAGGAAAAGGTCACCACCAACCTGATCGCCGCCGCACGGGAGAAGGGCGACGTCGAACCCGGGCTCGCGGGCCTGCTGGCCGCGCAGGCGGTGGCGCAGGCGCCCAACGACTCCTCCCGGGCCGGTGCCCTGCAGGCGCTTCTCGGGCAGGTCGCGTACAACGGCAGCTACGCTGGCGAAGTCACCGGCAACGACCGCACCGTCACCGTCACCGCCACCGCCGTCGCCTCTGCCGCCGGGCAGGACCTTGTGATCGGCGGGACCGCAGACGGGCGACTGTTCGGTGCGTACCGGTCAGCTCGGACGGTTCATACCCGTCAGGGTCGGGCCCACGACGGCCCGGTGAACCAGATCGCGGTCAGTCCGGTCATCCCGACATCGTTCATCACTGCTGGTGACGAGGCACCGGGCTTCTGGACGATCGCCGACGGACGGATCACCGCGGGACCGGTCGTGCAACGCACGAACCGCAATATCGGCACGGTGTGGTCGGTGGCGTACAGCCCGGACGGCACCGTTGTCGCGGCCGGGGACAACGAGGGGTGGATCACCCTGCTTGACGCGTCGACCGGCGCGCTGCTGACTGAACTCCGTCCACACACCAAGCTTCCGGTGCGGCCTGCAGCCGTCACGGCGGTGGCCTTCGGTCCGCCAGGTAGCGGCATCCTCTACGCGGGAACGGCCGCGAACCGGCTGCTGGCTGTCGACTACCGGCCGCTCGCCGCGACGCCCCGCGGAACGCCGACGACGAAGGTTGTCGACGTCCCTGACCGGGGACCTATCCGCGCTCTCGCTCTGGTTCCGGACGCCAGCGCGTACGCGAAGCACCATCAACCCGCAGGCGCTCTGCTCATCGGCACCGACCAGGGCCTGCAATCATGGGATCTCGACGCCGGTCACGAGGCCGACACCTTTCCCACAGCGGGAATCTTCGGGTCGGTCCGGAGCCTGACGGTCCACGGCTCGCGGCTAGCCGTCGGGCAGGAACGACGGACGATAATGATGGAACACGCGACCGTGTCGGAGGACAAAGCCGACCACCACTCGTTTGGGATCCGCTCGATCAGGGACGGAACCCTCCCCGGTGCGTCGCTGTACGATGCGGGTCTGCTGACCCCCGCGCTGGGTGGGCGGATCCACGTCTGGGAAGACAAACGCCGTCCACTCGCCGAACCATCTCTGGGTGTGTCCCAGGTCGACGACGTCGGTATCGACGCCGCCGGTTCGGTATTCACCCTACAGTTCGACTCCCTGACCAGATACCCGGACGGACAGCGGTCGGCGTCGCTCGGCCTCACCACCAGTGCCCCGAACACCTCGATCCGTTCGCCTGTCCCAAACCTCCTCGCGGTGCCGCCGGCCGACGACCTTCCTACGATCGTGGTTGGAAACACCGAGGAAGAAGCCGTCGAACCGCTCGTCGTCCTCGACCGCGGAGACTTCAGCCGGATCGACGTGCCGGATCAGGAGCATCTCCTGTCCGGCTGCCGCGGGGTGACCGCCGTCGCTTTCCTTCCTGTACGGCCGCCACGGTTCGCGGTCGGCTGCGGATCGGGCATGGTGCAACTTTGGGACCCGGTCAGTTGGCGGTTTCTCACCTCCAGCCGGTTGTGGCAAGGGGCTGCGAGCGCATTCGCCGTCAGCGGGGAAACGTTGATCGTCGGCACCCGTGGGCGGAACTTTGGGGACGACGTAGGGACGTTGGTCCGGGCGCCGCTCGCCGACCTGTCCCGCATGTCGACCACGCCGGCCAACCGCGGCGGTGTCACCGCGGTCGTCGTTATCGCCGGCCGGGTGGTGGCTGGCGGTGCCGACGGCGTGGTGCGGGCGTACTCGGCGGACCTGGAACCGCTGACCGATCCCGTGACGGTCGGCGGTACGGTCCGTGACATCGCGGCCGCGACGGTGCACGGCCGCGTGGTGGTGGCCGTCGACCACGGGTTGGCTCTGCTGGACGCGGACGCGCTGACCGTGACTGCGACGGTGCCGGCAGGGCAGCCGGTGAGCCGGATCGCCGTGGACCCGGCCGGCCGGATACTGGCCGGGACGCTGCAACCGGCACTAACGCAGTACGCAATCGCAGGAGGCAATCGTGCCGAAGGGGAATCTATGGCGCTGACCTGGCCCGTCGACAAGGCGACGCTGATCGGTGTGGCGTGCGATCTCGGCGCACGGGAACTGACCGTGGCGGAGGTACGCCGGTACAGCGGCGAGCCCGCCGCCGAGTACAGGAAGCAGTGCACGGGACTGCCGCCGCGTCCGGTGCCGTCGGCCTCCGGGCCGCAAACCGCCGGCCCGGACGGCACGACGCCGGGCGGTGTGCTCGTCACCGCCACCGGCGCGGCGGTGCCCCGGGTCAGCGACGAGTGCCGACCGCTGATCACCGGCAGCGGTGAATGCGGCGTCCTGTTCGGCGGCGAGAACGACTACGCGTGGACGAAGACCTTCGGGACGCCCGATCCCTCCGATCCGGAGAACTACAAGCACCGCATGGTGCTCTTCCGTGGCGCTCCGGACGGAAAGAGTTGGGTGCCCGTGCTGCAAACCAGCGACACGTGGGCGGGCGTGCGGATCCTGATCCGGGGGATGAGCGACCGTGGAGGCGAACGGACCTTGGCCATCGAGCATCACCGGGTCGGCTGGAGCGAGCGGATCGCGCTTAATCTCGTCACCGAGGGGCGCATCGAGTTGAGCCTCAGCGATGTGCGCGCCGAACCCTACGACGACGGTCTGCACATCTGGGCCGGAGTGTACAACGCGACAGACGCCAACTGCTGCCCCAGCAACTGGGTGACCTACGTTCTGCGTCGTAACGCCGACGGCACATGGAGCGAGCACGACCGGAAGGCGACCACCGCCGACCAGATCCCCCCGATCCGTTGACCACCGCTACGACCCGGAGGCACCTCGATGCCCATTGTCTTCGTCCACGGGGTTGGCACCCGACGCGGAACAGGCAAGGCGTACGATCGTCGGGTCGCCGCACGGACCGCGCTGCTTCGCCGCTTCCTGGGGCCGACGCTCGGACTGGACCCGAAGTCGACCCGGGTCTTCAACCCGTACTGGGGCAGCGAGGCAGCCACGTTCCGGTGGGATCACGCGTCGCTTCCCGGTCCGGACGTCGAGGCCTTCGGCGCGCCGGACGATCCGACGTCCAGTGACGGTGTCCTCGCCGAGGCAGCGCTCACCGCGTGGGAGGAGCCCCCACCTCCCGATCGCACCCTGCTGGCTACGGCGCGCATGTCGGCGCCCGCCGCGGTGGATCTTCTGTGGACGGTTGCCAGCGAGGTCGAGTGGATCGACTCAGCCGACGTCGATTCCCTGGCCGGTTTCGCCTACGAAGCATCGCGGTGGGCCGACGGTGTCAGGGCAACCGACTTGATCGATGTGGGCAACGATCCGGCGCTGTTCGGCCGGATCGTCGAGGCGGTCGAGCGAGCCGATGCCGCGGCCGGCGACACAGAGTCGTTCGGCGTTCGCGAGGCGACCGTAGTGCTTCGCGAGGCGCTGGACCGCATCCGGACCGCCGGACCACGGTTCACCTCCGCGGTCGCGGGCTCGGTGCTGCGGCGCCGGGTCCACACGGGCGTCGCCACGTTCATGGGTGACGTGCTGGCCTACCTTCGGCAGCGGGAACAAAGCGGCGCCGACGGGCCGATCGCGTCGACAGTCACGGCCGACCTGCGACAGGCCCATGACGCGCGTACAGACGCCGACCCGCACGTGGTGGTGGTCGCGCACAGCATGGGCGGCAACATTGTGTTCGACCTGCTGTCTCACCTTCGGCCGGACCTGTCCTGCGACGTACTGGTGACCGTCGGCTCGCAGGTCGGCTTGTTCGCCGAACTCGACCTACTTCCGGCAGTGGCCGCGCCGGCGGTCGCCGCGCGGGACCGCAGCCCGCGCCCCGCCTCGATCGGTCGCTGGCTCAACGTGTTCGACGAGTGTGACGTCCTCAGTTTCGCCGCTTCCGGCGTGTTCAGCGGCGTCGACGACTTTGCCTACTCCACCGGCTACGGGCTACTCAAGGCGCATTCGTCGTACTTCGTCCGGCCGAGCTTTTTCCGGCGCCTCGGCGCCCGTCTGGAAGGCGGCGCCTGATGTACGTCGAGGACCCGGCGTCGACACCCGGCGTGCACGCGCTGGTGATCGGAGTCGGCGGCTACCGGCACCTGCCGGGCGGCACCGGGCCGCAGATTCCCGATCCGACCCAGTTCTACGGCCTGGGCCAGTTGACGTCGGCTCCGGTGTCGGCAGTGGCCGTCGCGGAGTGGCTGCGCACCACCGCCGACCCTGACCTGTGGACCGTGCCGCTGGCCAGCGTCGACTTGCTCGTCTCGCCCCACCCGGATGTCACTGATGCGGTTCCGGCCACGACGGAGCCGACGATCGCCAATATCGTCGAGGCATACGCCCGTTGGCGCCAGCGGGCCTCCACTCATCCGGATAACGTCGCGCTCTTCTACTTTTGCGGCCACGGCCTGCAGTTCGACACGCAGCGACTTCTGCTCGCCAGCGACTTCCGCGCCAACGAGTTCTCGCCGTTGACCGGTGCGTTCGAGTTCGAGTCGACCCGCAACGCCAGCACGCAGGGCCTTCCCCGCACACAGTGTTTTTTCGTCGACTCGTGTGCGGGCACGGCTCCGTATCTGATGTCGCACCGCGTGGTGGTACAGGGGCTCGAGACGGCGGCGGTAAACACGGTCGGCGGCGGCGCTTCCAGCACCGTCACTGTTTTGGCGAGCGCGCCCGGCATCACGGCCGAAGGCCGGCGCAACGAAGTCTCGTACTTCACCCGGGCCCTGCTGGCTGCGTTCTCCGGACGCGCCGCCAGCCGCAATGTCTACCAGGACTGGGCGGTGCACACGACCGACTTGGGACCGGCGATCGACACCCTCGTTCGTGACTTCCGCGGCGACGATAACCAGCCGACCCGGCAGGACGACATGCGGGGCAAGGCCGAACTGTGGCGGTTGGCCGGCGCGCCGCCGGTGGAGTTCACCGTCGCCTGCGCACCGACCGATGCGCACCGCACGGCTGAACTCACCTACCAACGGCTCGAGGACGCTGATGTTCACCGCCTCGGGTCCTCACCGTCTGACGGCGCGCCGTGGACGGTGCGGTCCGCCGCCGGCAGCCATCGTCTAGAGGCGACCTTCGGACGCAAGGAATATCCCGACACCCTGCGACTGGTCGAAGTGTTGCCCCCCGGGTCACCTATCCGCCTGCGGGTGCTGCCATGACGTACGCCGCTTCGGGGTCGGCCGCATTCGGCCTGACGCTAACCTCGGCGGTTCGCGCAGCCGAGGGGGTTCCGGTCGTCGTAGAGATTCTCGACGGGAGCTTACGCCGGATCAGCGCGACTGCGGTCGCCGTAGGCCGCCGGCAGTTCGTGAATGGGCCGACGTCCGGCCATGCAGGCGTGGTGGTCCACACCCCGTGCGGCGACACCCTTAGCTCTCGGCTGACACCGTCTGCCGATGTCCGGATCGACGTGGGTCTGCTGGGGTATCCCGCCGATTTCGTGCGGGCCGGGCTCACCGGACCGGTCAGCCCGCTGCGACCATCGTCGGCAGACGCGATCTGGCTACGGCAGTGGACCCGCATCGGGCCACGCGGTCTTTGGCGGACGATCCGTCAGCCGGTACTGACCAGCGGCGACGGCACCAACATTCGCGTTCGCAGCCGGGGCGCCCGCGCCGTCCAGTTCGGTGGCCCGGAAACCGTCTGGCAGGTCGCCGTGCTTCCGGAGCACGGCGCGGCACATGCGGTCGTCCGGCGCCGGCAGGACGGGTTCTCGCCGCTGGCCGTCGCGGTCACCGGCCCTAGTCCCGGCGCCGACGCCCTGATGACGTACCTGACACTCGGCCGGCTCGAGGCCGCGGCGCTGATTGCCGAGCATCTGGCCGACAGCGTGGATCCGGCCGACCGGCTCGCACTGGCGTACTGGGATGTGCTCGGCCGCCGGACCGCGCCTTCATCGGCTGGCTTCGGCAAGGACGTGGACTGGCTGATCGTCCGGGCAGCGGCGCTCATCCTGGCGGACCCGGAAGACCCGTCGGCGCGTCGCCTGCTCATCCAGGCATGCGAGGAGTCACCTCCGCTGTGGACGGCAGGACTGCGGCTGCTCGCCGATTCTGTCCGGACGGTGCGGGCGGTGACGCCCCGATTCGACGACGAACTGGAAGCGGCCTGGCAACGGGTCTCCGGGTTCGCCGCCACCGCCGACCTCACCATGCCGACCGTCACGTACCCTGCCACCGGTCCCGCGGCACCGGTGGCGATCCCGGTCACCGGGATACCCGACGACGCGTTCATCTCGCTGGAACCAGCCGCTGACATGTCCACTACAGACCTACGCCCTCCGCCGATCCGAGCCACACTCGCAGCCGAAACGGCGACTCCGGACATGTCGTGGACCTGGACGACAGTCGGCGACCTACGTTTCGGCACGGCCTACCACCCGGTTCGACGCCGGCACGAGGTTCTCGTTGACCCGGCGACGGCCGGGCCAGCCATTGTCACGGTCACCTACACCTCGGCGGGGCGGCTACGGACGTGCCGGCTTCCGCTCCCCGGAGATGAAACCCCCGAGGTACGCGCGGTGCTTCTGGGCGCAGATCGCGGCACCCCGATCCGCGTCGCTGAACCGATTCCCGTCGACCGTGTCGATGTGTGGGACGCGACCGCCCTCCGGGAGGCCACCGCCGCTGCGGCGGACCGGCAGACCCGACTCGCCTGGCGTACCGTTCTCCGACTCGCCGGACCGGATGTCGCCGGACTGCTCGACGGCGACGTGCTCGGCGCCGAATCCGACACCCTCTTCACTCCCGACGACCCACCCCGCCGTGCGCCGGACGACCTCGACCTAGCCCACGACTTGCGCGACATGCTGCCGCAGACGTTGGACCCGGTGGGTGGGCCCACGGCTCTCGGTGACCTGCTCGACACTGAGGTGCTGGCCGGGGCGTGGATACGCCTAAAAGCGTCACCCCGGCTCGCCGGCTTTCTTCTTCACATTCACTTTGGACCGTCGTCCGATCGCCGGAACCTCATGGTCCCGCTCGGCGATGACGGATCCGGCACGCTCCGGTCGATCGGCTCGACGAAAATGACCACCGTGACCGTCGCCGACATCTCGGACCCCGCCGACCTCGATCGCAGCAACACATCGACCGTGGTGCGTTCCGTGGCCGCCGCAGGCCCGGAAGTGCGTGAACTGTGGCGACAGATCGCACGGGTCCGCCTGCTCGGAGACCCCGTACGTTCCGCCGTTGTCCAAGGACTGGAGGGCCTGGCATGACCATCAACCGCTGGCGCTGGACCGTCGTCGCCGCTGCCTCCGTGCTGCTGGTACTCGTCGGGGTCGTCCTGTACGTCACCCTGCGCACGGACAGCGCGGACCCGCCAGCCGTCGCGCAGCCGGGCACCCCCATGTCCGCTTCGCCCACGCCCACCGGAACGCTCGCGTACGCCTACACCTCCAGTTCCGGGCTGGTCATCAACCGCAAGGACGGTGAATCGGTCAAGGTACCGGGCGATTTCTCCACAGGCCCGATCTTCTGGACGGGCACCGGCGACTTCGTCGTCGCGCTCTCCCTGAGCACCACCGACGACGGGTTCCTCACTATTGTCGACGTCCGGACCGGCGCCTTCCGACGGGTGGAATGCGGCTGCTCGAGCGCGGCGCCGGCCGGCGGAGACCGGGTCGCCTACCTCGATGACGAGACCGACGAGCCGCTCGTCATCGACGTCGCGGCCGGCGACGAAACGCAGCCGTTCGACGTGACCCTGCCGGACGGCCGGCGCGTGACACAGGTAATGGCGGGCGGCGGAGATAGCGTGCTTGTCCGCACCCAGCTGATCCCGGCCGGCCAGGACACACCCGAATACAGCAGCCCGGATATGCTCTACGCCGTCAAACTCGGCGACCCCACACCGCGCAAGGTCTCCGAGAACCACTTCATCGTGGGATCGTCGGCGGTCGGCGGCTCTGGACCGGACGGCAGCGCCCGTTTCGTGGTCACGGTTTCCGACGACGATGGGCGGTGCGTCAGCTTCACCTACTGGCTCTGGAACGGATCGACTGGCACCACAGTCAGCCTTCCGAAGTTCGTGCAGAGCGCGCCGGGCGAACAGGCGTGGATGACCGTCTCCGACTGGTGGTGGAACCAGGACGGTGCCCTGCACGCCAGCCTGACCTCGCATCGCTGCACCGACGAGAACGACGACGAATTCACCGCACCGCCCACTCTGTGGCGGCTCGACGGCGACCGGTGGACCCAAGTCGACCAAGTCGTCGCAGACGCCGTCCGCCCGATCGGCGCCGGCACGCGCCTGCTCCTGCGCCAAGGGGGCGAGACCAACGAGCACGACCTGTACATCGAGACAGGCGGCAACGCCGAACTGTCGGTTCAGCAGGTCTACGATGTCGCGGTGGCGCCGGCCCGCCCGTAGCCGTGCGCCACGGCGACGCCGACGGCTCCGAGTCCGATTTGGCGGAGGGATCAGTTGCATGACAACGGAGTTCGCCCCAGGAGCCACGGTGCGACTCGTTGCGCGGCGGGATGTGATGGGCGTGATCACCGGTTCCCGGGAGATCGGCGGTGTGCTTCGGTACGACGTGTTTCACGACAACCGGATGCATGGCTATTTCGGCTCCCAGATCGAGGTGGTGCTGCCGGACTCGAAGGAACAGATGATCTCCGCGGTTGTTCTGCGGGCCGGCCTGACGTCTGAACTGATCCGGGACAAAAACACCGGCTACTTGCACGCCCGCAACGTCGGGCGCATCGACTACGAGCCCTACCAGTTCCGACCGGTTCTGAAGATCGTGCAGGCGGACCGCCCACGCATCCTCATCGCCGATGACGTCGGCGTGGGCAAGACGATCGAGGCTTGCCTCATTCTCAAGGAGCTTCAAGCACGCCACCGCGTCCGTTCGGTTCTGATCATCTGTCCGAAGCCGCTGGTGGTCGATGAGAAGTGGCGTAACGAGCTCAAGCGGTTTGACGAGGACTTCGTGCACCTTGACGGCTCGGACCTACGCTTCTGTATCGAGGAGGCCCTGCGCGAAGGGGAGTGGCCGGCTCGGTTCGCGAAGGCGATCGTTCCCTACTCACTGCTCGACGAGCGCCTGCTCGTGGGCAATGACGCCAACGGTCGACTGCGGCAGGCCGGGCTTGTTGATCTTACCCCCGGTCCGCGATTCGACCTGGTGATCGTCGATGAGGCGCACCATGTCCGCAACCGCGCCACCTTCGCCTACCAGAACGTGAAGCGCCTGACCGGGTCGGCCGAGGCGGTCGTGCTTCTCTCCGCTACACCGCTGCAGACGCAGAGCCGGGACCTGTTCACGCTGGTAAACCTGCTGCGCGACGACCTTGTCCCGACCGAGCGTGACTTCGCCCAGATGCTTGAGCCGAACCACTACCTCTACGAAGCCATCGAGGCCGCCCGCGGCGGGCAGGACGGATGGCAGGACGAGGCCCAGCGGGCCCTCGACGGCGCGCTCTCCACAACCTGGGGACGCGCCGTGACGGCGGTGGACCTGGGAGTGGAACTGGTCCGTGAATTGCTGACCGAAGACCCGGGGGACGCGCGGGCACGTGTGCGCGTCGTGCGCACGCTTGAGGAGCTCAACACCTTCTCCTCCATCGTCAGCCGAACCCGTCGGCGCGACATCGGAACGTTCACCACGCGCAAGCCCAGCGCGCCAGTCGTCTCCTTCACCCCCGAGCAGGAGGTCGTCTACAACGCGGTCATCGATCTGGGACGGCGCATCGTCGAGCTCCAGACGCCGGGCATGCCGGTGGCCTTCCTGTTGTCCATGCTCCGGCGTCAGGCGGCCAGCTCGATCAGTGGTCTGGCGCCGCTAGTGGAGCAGGTATTGGAGAACCGGCTCGACAAGGTCGAGTTCTCTGAGATCGGTGACGACGCGCCGGACGATGTCCCCTCGTCGCTGAGTGAGTTCCGGGCGGAGATCCGCGCCATCGGGCAGCTGGCCGAGGGTCTCAACGGTCTTCCCGACCCCAAGGTCGACGTCCTCCGGCAACTCGTCACCGACAAGCAGGCGGAGGAGAACAACAAGGTCCTGGTCTTCAGCACCTTCCGTCACACGCTGCGCTACCTCCAAGAAAAGGCAAGCGCGTGGGGCGTGCGAGTAGGTGTGGTCCACGGGGCCGTCCCGGACGAGGACCGGCATTCACTGCGCCGGCGCTTCAAGCTGCCGAACAGCAATCCTGACGCGATCGACTTGATGCTCTGCTCGGAGGTCGGCACCGAGGGCCTGGACTACCAGTTCTGCAACACCCTGGTGAACTACGACATCCCGTGGAATCCGATGCGCATCGAGCAGCGCATCGGCCGCATCGACCGACGTGGGCAGCAGAGCGAGTCCGTCGCAATCATCAACATCCTCACCGAGGGGACCGTCGAGGCGGAGATCTACGACCGTTGCCTACTGCGTATCGGCGTCTTCCACCGCGCACTCGGAGGCAGCGAGAGGATCCTCGGTGACCTGACAACCGAGCTGCGCAGGATCGCGGACGATCTGTCTCTCTCCGACGCCGACCGGGAGGAACGGCTACGCCAGATCGCGGACAACGAGGTGGCGCGCATCCAGGAGCTGGAGCGGCTCGAGGACCAACAGGGAGTGCTGCTCGGGCTGACCACCGAGTCGTTCGAATCGCGGGTCGCGGAGGCGAGCAGCGAGTGGCTCTCCGACGAGAAGATCGGCGACCTCGTCCGGGCCTACCTTGAGGCCGTCCTACCGGGCCGCCGGCTGGCACTGAGACCCGGCAAGGTCGCAGTGGTGCGCCTCGACGAGGACGCCGCAGCCCGCGTGAGCGGCGACCTCCATGCCGCAGTCGGCGGCGACCTCCGACTGGAGAGGCAGCTGCGCCGCAAGCCGGCGGTCCTACGGGTCACCACAGATCCCGAGCTGGCCGCCGACGAGCCTGACGTGGAGCTGCTCAACGCGACTCACCCACTGGTGCTACTTGCCGCCCAACACGCGGCGCTGCCGGGCGCACCGATGGCGTCGTTGCGGGTTCGCTCCGACGTCGTGCCACCCGGCAGGTACCCGATCGCGGTCCACGCCTGGACGAGACTCGACGCTCGTGACAGCCTCACGCTCCGCTACATCAGCACGGATCCGGCTGTCGAGGCCGCCGCGGACAGCCTCCTGGCGCTTGCCGTCGACGGTGACGGGAGCATGGCCCCTCATGAGCTGGACGTGGACGCGCTCGAGCAGCGGCACCAGCGGGAATGGAAGGTGGCCCGCGAGCAGCATGTCACTAGGGCGAGAGCCGCAGGTGCCCAGCGGGTGGCATCACTACGGGCGCAGCGAGACCGGCAGCTTCGCGCCATTCAGGAAAACGCCGACAAGGTGAGCGAACCCAAAATCGTGAAGATGCGCCAGAGCGAGCTGATCTCAGCCAGGGACAGGTTCGACCGGCTCATCGCAAAGCACGAACGTGCGGTCAGCGGCGCCGACCTCATCACCCGTCATCTGGTAACCGTGGCCTTGGAGGTCGAAGCACCGTGACCACGTTCGACGCACTGTCCGCGCGGCGCAGCGCCTATGTGTTGGCGGCGCGTGAGAACGGCTTCGAGGAAGGGCTGCGCCGGCTTCTCGCCGACCTCTACCCGGACAACGCCCACTTCATTTACGAGCTGCTGCAGAACGCGGAGGACGCCGGCGCCCGCCAGGTGGTTTTCGAACTACGGGGTGACGGCCTGCTTGTCGAGCACGACGGTGCCCGCCTGTTCGACCTTCGTGACATCGAGTCGATCACCAGCATCGGGCAATCGACAAAAGCGGACGACGCGACGAGCATCGGCAAGTTCGGCGTCGGATTCAAGGCTGTCTTCGCCTACACACAGACACCCGTCATCCACTCGGGTAGGCACTCGTTCGCCATTCGCGATCTATTCGTGCCCGTCGTCGTAGCCGGTAGCGGGCGGCCGGGGTGGACCACGTTCTGGTTCCCGTTCGACCGTCCCGACAAGCCGGCGGACCGAGCGGCGGCCGAAGTCGCGCACGCGCTGCGAGAGCTGTCGGGGGCGACACTGCTGTTCCTGAACAACATCATGTCGATCACCAGCTCCGTGTTCGGCGATGAACCACTGCGGCTTGCTCGGCATGCGATCGATGGCAACGTGATCGAGATCGCCAGCGCCCACGACATGGCTGGGCCAGCGCGATGGTACCGAATCGCCGGCGCCGTCGAGATCGACGGACGCCCCTTCCCGGTGGCGGCGGCGTTCGCTCTCGAAGTGCCGGCCGCGGAGAAGCCAAAGAAGCGGTCCAAGGGCTATGTGGTGGCGCCGGTCGACGGCCAGGTATCGATCTACTTTCCCGCTGTCAAGGAGACGTCGGGGCTGAGGTTCCACATCCACGCCCCGTTCGCCTCGACCGTCGCCCGTGACAGTGTCCGCGACGATCCGGGTAACGACGCTCTCATCGACGGGATCGGCACCCTCATCGCACAAGCACTGCCGGTCATGCGAAATGCCGGCATGCTCACCGACGGCCTGCTCGGTGCGCTCCCGAACGCTGACGATGATTTGCCGGCACGGTACGAGGTCCTGCGCGAGCGAATCATCGAGGCGTTCGACAACGGACCGCTCACTCCGGTCGCCGGCGGCGGACATGCCCGGGGAAAGCAACTACTCAGGTCGGACCGCAGCCTTCGCGAAGCTCTCACGGTCAAGGACGTGCGTTTCCTTCTCGGTCTCGCCGACCTTGATGACCGCGAGGCCATCAAGGGCTGGATGCCGGTCCGGGAGGGTAGGGCACGGGCGTTCCTTGACTCACTCGATGCGATCGACTTCGGCCCCTACGAACTTTCACACGTGCTGGGTCGAGCAGCTCGCGCATACGAGAACGTCGCTCGATACGAATTCGATCTTGGCAAGGTGCCCTGGTACGTCGAGAAGCAGTACGAGACGTGGCAGGGGTGGACGAAGTGGATCGAACCCAAGCCCGATGAGCGGCTCCGGGCGTTCTACACCGCGTTGGGCACCCTCGCCGCCAGGCTCAAGGCGAGCCATCCCTACAACCTCACGCTGGCCAAGGCACCCCTACTGCGCATTCGGGACGGCGCCACGACCCGGCACGTGCCAGGCAAAGAAGCCTACCTCCCGACGGCGCCGGGCCTGCACGTTGACGGCCTCGTGCCGGACTCGCTGCTGGTTCCAGACGATGGCGGCGACGAGGCGACGAAGGACGTGACCAAGGGTGCGCGGCGAGCCCTGCGCGACTTCTATGAACATGCCGACGTCCAGCCATGGGATGCCGGAGCCCAATTGCGGGCCCGGTTCGAGACCTACGACCTCCATCCCGCATCCGTGACCGTACGACACGTCGACGACCTGCGTCAGCTGAAGCGGCTGCTCGACGACGACGTCGTCGAGGCGAAGGCATTCGAAGGCCTTGCCTTCCTCGTCGCCGTAGGGCGCGACGGCGAACGCTACTGGGCACCACCCCGCGACGTCTACCTTGACCAGCCGTTCCTCGCGACCGGCCTCGCCGCCCTCTATCAATCGCATCAGTACCGGGGCACCCCACCCGGCCGGCTCGACCCGGCGTATGCGTCTGAGAACTTCGATGTCACAGGCCTCGCCGATTCCCTCGATGTCACGCGAGGGCTCTCGGTCAGGCCCGCAGACATCTCAGACAACCCGAAATTTCAGAAGTCGTGGTCGCGAGGCAGGCAGCGGGCGTATAGCCGGGTCGCGCGGGACTGGCAGATTCCCAACTTCGAACTAATCGTCGCGACCGAGGACGAAAACCTGTTGCGCTCGCTTTGGCGGACAGTCGTTCTCGCCAAGGCATCCTTCGCTGAGGCCGAGTTCCAGGCGAACATGACCAGCCCTCGCTACGCTCTCGAATCGCAACTGCTGCAAAGCCTGCGCCACACACCGTGGGTCCTCGACAGCGATGGCAACCTTCGGCTCCCTACCGACATCACGGCCGACGAGCTGGCGGAAGGCCTTGTCGTTCCCGACGCCTCACCGATGCTGCAACACGCCGGCTTCGGCAGGAACGCGGCCATCGCCGTTGAGGAACGCCGCGAACGCGAACTGCAAGCCAAGGCACTCGGCTTCGAATCCGTCGACGTTCTGCTGGAGATCGCCGAGGCGTACCAGGCGGACCCGGAAAGCATGCGGGCCTGGCTACGCGAGCGAAAGAACCTGACACTTCCGGAAGATGCCTCGGACGACCCGGAACAGCGGGCCCGACGCGCGGGCGCGAAGGCAGCGGATGCACCTGAGCGCCGGTCTGAAAAGCGCATGCGCACCGTCCAGACCCAGGTGCCGGGCCTTCAAAGCGCCGCAAGGGCCTACCTGACCCAGATGTACACCAATGACGAAGGCGTCATGGTCTGCCAAGTGTGCACCTCCGCCATGCCCTTTAAGGTCGGCGGCGACTACTACTTCGAGGCAGTCCAGTTCGTCAAGGACAGCACCCGCGACCTACGCGAAAACCGCCTCGCGCTGTGCCCAACGTGCGCGGCCATGTACCGCCACGCCCGGGACACGCCGCTCGAAGACCTGCGGGCAGCACTGCTCGCCCACCACGTCGGCGGACACAGCAGCATCACCATCGGTTTGATGCTCGCCGGCGAGGCCGCGATGATCCGTTTCGTCGGCAAGCACGCCATCGACCTCCAAGCTGCGCTACAGGCAACGAAAGGCGTCCAGAGCAAGGACGACGAGCCGGAGGGTTTGCTCCCACCCGACATGTCACGAGGCGTGGCAACCACATCGGCTCAAACCACCGCTGCCCCGCATCCCGCCGTCGCCTCGCCGCCTTCATCGGCGCGTGCGCATCGCCCGGCAGCACCCAGGCAGAGCGCGGTCGAACGCCGGGCGACGCCGGAACGGGACTGCGTAGATTTCCGTGTTTGACCTGGGTGTGGTCCGTTGGACAGGACGTTGATCCTGTCCAGGAAGGACCACGTCATGACAGACAAGAAGAACGTTGCTCAGCTTCCTGGACCGACGTCGGTGGAGGTGGAGTTCGCGCAGCAGTTGGTCGAGCGGGCCAAGGCCGACGGAGTCTCGTTGGTTGGGCCGGGTGGGCTCCTAGCTACGGCAGCCGCCGTTTGAGATCTTGCTGGTGAACCGGGGTGGACGCGAGGCGGCCACCGCGTGATCGTCTGTGCGTTGTGGACACAACATCAGATCTTGCGGTGGCCGCGTGCCACAGCGTAGCTGTTGGTCGGTGGGAGCGGGTGCTGGCCGGGGTGCTGGGGTGCTTCGCGGGCCGGTTCGGGCGAGTGGAGCCGCGTCGTGTGGCGGGAGAGTTTGTGACGGGGCTGCTGTCCGATCTTGAGGTCAAGACGTGTTGGCAGTTGGCCGAGCAGGCCGGGCACGCCCGGCCGGTTGCGATGCAGCGGCTGCTGTACCGGGCGGTGTGGGACGCCGAGGCTGTCCGCGACGACCTGCGGCAACTGATCACCGACCGGTTCGGCGGTCCGGACGCGGTCCTGGTCGTCGACGAGACCGGCGACCTGAAGAAGGGCACCCACACGGTTGGGGTGCAGCGCCAGTACACCGGCACCGCCGGGCGAATCGAGAACAGCCAGGTCGGGGTGTTCCTGGGCTACGCCGGCCGGGACGGACACACTCTGATCGACCGACGGGTGTATCTACCAGCGTCGTGGACCGACGACCGGGACCGCTGCCACGCCGCCGGCGTGCCCGACGAGATCGAGTTCGCCACCAGGTCAGAGTTGGCGGCGGACATGATCACCGCGGCCCTCGACGCCGGGGTGCCGGCAGGCTGGGTCGCCGCGGACGAGGCATACGGCAACAGCGCCGCCTTCCGCGCCCATCTGTCGGCGTACGGGTTCGGATGCTCAGGTAGGTACGCGTGAACTGCCCAGGTTG